>NZ_AFNK01000087.1 GCF_000238795.1 Haemophilus sputorum CCUG 13788
TGCTGTCGCTGATGAACCTGCTGCGGTTGCTGAGCTTTCAGCTGCGGTTGCAGATGAACCTGCTGCTGTTGCTGATGAGCCTGCCGCTGTCGCTGAAGATTCTGCTGCTGTCGCTGATGAACCTGCTGCTGTCGCTGAAGATGCTGCCGCTGTTGCTGAAGATTCTGCTGCAGTTGCAGACGAACCAGCTGCTGTTGCAGATGAGCCTGCCGC
>NZ_AFNK01000086.1 GCF_000238795.1 Haemophilus sputorum CCUG 13788
AGCAACAGCAGCAGGTTCATCTGCAACCGCGGCAGAATCTTCAGCAACAGCGGCAGCATCTTCAGCGACAGCAGCAGGTTCTTCAGCAACTGCAGCAGAATCTTCAGCAACCGCAGCAGGTTCATCAGCGACAGCAGCAGGTTCATCTGCAACTGCAGCAGGTTCATCAGCAACAGCAGCAGGCTCATCTGCAACAGCAGCTGAAAGTTCAGCAACAGCAGCAGGCTCATCTGCAACAGCAGCAGAATCTTCAGCAACGGCAGCAGGTTCATCAGCA
>NZ_AFNK01000085.1 GCF_000238795.1 Haemophilus sputorum CCUG 13788
ACCGCTTGTTGAAAATTACGACAACAAGTGTAAATTCGCATCAACAAGCGGTCTATTTTTCTCCAAGTTTTGCAAATTACTTAATAATATATAGTTTGTATGTTGTGATTGTTTTTAATGGAGTCTGAAAAAAATTGATATAAACTACATAAAAGCTTTTCTATTTAGGTTAATATGCCATAATAAGAAAAAAACAGAAGAGGAACTATTATGAACCAATTAGACGCTTTACGCGAAATGACTGTTGTTGTTGCTGATACTGGCGATATTGATGCAATTAAACAATATCAACCACAAGATGCAACAACTAACCCTTCTTTAATTTTAAGTGCTTCTGCATTACCACAATATGCACCATTAATTGATGAAGCTGTGGCTTATGCAAAATCTAAAAGCAATGATAAGGCTCAACAGCTAATTGATGCTGAAGACAAATTAGCCGTAAACATCGGTTTAGAAATCCTAAAAATTGTCCCAGGGCGTATTTCAACAGAAGTTGATGCTCGTTTTTCTTACGATACAGAAAAAACTATTGCTAAAGCGCGCAAATTAATGGCTTTATATAATGAAGCTGGTATCTCTAACGATCGTATTTTGATTAAAATTGCCTCTACATGGCAAGGTATTCGTGCCGCTGAAGTGTTAGAGAAAGAAGGTATTAACTGTAATCTCACATTATTATTCTCTCAAGCACAAGCACGCGCTTGCGCAGAAGCTGGTGTTTATTTAATTTCTCCTTTTGTGGGTCGTATTTTAGACTGGTATAAAGCACACGAAGGTAAAGAATATGCAGCAAATGAAGATCCGGGCGTAATTTCTGTAACCAGCATTTATAACTACTATAAACAATATGGTTATAATACTATTGTAATGGGTGCGAGTTTCCGCAATGTTGGCGAAATCACTGAACTTGCAGGTTGTGATCGTCTTACTATTGCACCACCTTTATTAAAAGCATTACAAGAAAGCAAAACTGCTCTTGTACGTAAATTAGAATATAAAGGTGAAGTAAAAGCTCGTCCAGAAAAACTGACCGAAGCAGAATTCTACTGGGAGCATAACCAAGATCCTATGGCAGTTGAAAAATTAGCTGAAGGTATCCGTAAATTTGCGATTGACCAAGAAAAATTAGAAGCGATGTTAGCTGAAAAACTATAAGGCTACATTGAGCAATTTAAAAGGCTGAGTTCGGAAACTTGAAACTCAGCCTTTTATTTTAGCTATAAAAATCTGCATCTAGTTTCATTAGCTATCTAATTTAACTAAGATGCAGAATCATTCATTGTCAGTTACACATCATATTTTGTTGATGCAGTATTACCACCACGACCAGTCCAGTTTGTATGGAAGAACTCACCGCGTGGTTTGTCGGTGCGCTCATAAGTATGTGCGCCGAAGTAGTCACGTTGTGCTTGCAACAAGTTTGCTGGTAAACGTGCTGAAGTATAGCCATCTAAGAAAGTAATAGCTGATGCCATACAAGGCATCGGAATACCCACTTCAATAGACTTCGCTACCACTTTACGCCATTCACCCATTGCAGATTCTAAAATACCTTTAAAGTAGCTATCTGAACCTAAGAAAATTAAATCTGGATTTGCCTCATACGCATCACGGATATTACCTAAGAAACGGCTACGGATAATACAACCTTCACGCCATAATAATGCGGTATTGCCGTAATTGATATTCCAGTTAAAGTTTTCTGATGCTTCACGAATTAACATAAAGCCTTGTGCGTAAGAAATAATTTTTGATGCTAACAATGCTTTACGAACAGCTTCAATCCAAACGTTCTTATCACCTTCCACTTTACCCACAGTTTTACCAAATAATTGGCTTGCTGCAATACGTTGATCTTTGAATGCAGATACACAACGTGCAAACACAGATTCAGTAATTAACGTTAATGGAATACCAAAATCAAGCGCATTGATACCCGTCCATTTACCCGTACCTTTCTGCCCTGCAGTGTCTAAGATCTTATCTACTAAACGGCTACCATCTTCATCTTTATAGCCAAGAATATCCGCTGTAATATCAATTAAGTAGCTATCTAATTCAGTATTACGCCATGCTTTGAACGTTGCTTCTAACTCATCATCAGATAAACCTACGCCTTCTTTTAAGAATTGGTAAGCTTCACAAATTAACTGCATATCGCCGTATTCGATGCCGTTATGCACCATTTTCACGAAATGGCCTGCGCCATCTTTGCCCACCCAATCACAGCAAGCTTCGCCTTTGTCAGTTTTTGCTGAAATAGCTTGTAACACAGGTTTTACAAATGGCCATGCTTCTTCATTACCACCTGGCATAATAGATGGCCCATGACGCGCACCTTCTTCACCACCAGAAACACCTGTACCGATAAAGCGAATACCTTTCTCACGTAATGCTGCCACGCGGCGGTTGGTGTCTGGATAGTTTGAGTTACCGCCATCAATAATGATATCGCCTTCTTCTAAATGTGGCAGTAATGCCTCAATGAATTGATCCACTACATCACCTGCACGCACCATTAACATCACTTTACGTGGTTTTTCTAATTTAGAAGCTAAATCTTCTAAAGAGTATGCACCGATAATATTGGTGCCTTTTGCTGCACCTTGTAAAAATTCATCCACTTTTGAAGTGGTACGGTTATATGCTACGACTTTAAAGCCATGATCATTCATATTTAAAATGAGGTTTTGCCCCATTACGGCTAAGCCGATAACACCGATGTCGCCTTTGATTGACATTGTTTTCTCCTGTTATAGGGTGGGATTATCCCACCGTTATTTTTGAAATGGTTAATGGTGGGAAATCCCACTCTAATTAATAAAATTAGTATGCCTCTAGTTTATCTAATTACTCTCTCTTATTGATACATTTTAACAGGACGTCACTAACATGCTCACAACACTGCAGTGCCTAATCTTGAACTAAATTTTGAATACCCTTAACGGGTAACATTAATGTATCCCCAACGAAACTGAATGGAAAATCAATAATTGCAAGTGGAGTAAGTATAACAAGCCCTGCGCAACCTACGTTCTTACAAGGTTCCATCAATTCCATATCCTGTTGAATACCACTATAAGGCTTAGATTGATCTAAGGTCGACAAGGTACCACAACCTGCTAAAGGTAATGTTATTAATGCAAGAAAAAGCCATTTTTTCATTTTTATGCCTATACACATTCCAGGAAAGGGACTATTTAAATCTAAAGTGCGGTCACTTTCCCAAACGTTTTTTAACTCTTCGTCCACGCACTCATATGCTGCGTAAATCCAATATGCGGATAATATTCCACTGCTTGCGGTGCTGCTAATAATACGATTTTTGCTTGTGGATGCAAGGCTTGCTTGGTGTATTTAATCAACTGTTGACCAATCCCTTGTTTTTGATACTGTTCCTCCACCGCTAAATCAGACAAATAACAACAATAAGCAAAATCTGTTACTGAACGGGCTACACCCACTAATTGCTCGCCATCCCAAGCGGTGACTAACAAATCTGCATGATGCAACATCATTGCCACGCGCGCTTCATCTTCTAATGGACGGCGAGAACCCAGCGTTGTTTTATTTAGCAATTCAATAAATTGTTTGACTGAAATCGGTTCGTTAATTTTATAGTGAATCACTTGAACCTCCTAATAGTCCTATGTCGCTAAAATGGAATAAAGATTTTACCATTGTATACCGCATCTTGCCCAGACTAACGAGACTTTTTCACCCTATAAACATACAAAAACAAATTTGCAAACGAATCATTAAATCTGACCGCTTGCAAATAAGCCTCTATGGCTTGTTAACCACCTGTTGACTCACAAAAGTTGGGAAAGCACCCCACGCACCACCAATAAATCTTTTACAAGAACCAGAGGTCTGTGCTTTAGTGAGAATAAAAGTTTTACCATTCCATCCAACTTCTTGACTATACCAACAATCTCCAACACCATCCGTTTTTAATACGCCTACAATGAAAGCATCAAATTTTTTATCATAATAACTCGCAAAGTCATATTGATTTTCCAATACTTGTTCTACTTTACCCAATTCATTATCCATGACCGCATAATAGTTATTATAAGGTGCACCACCATTGTCACATTCTACCTCAGCTAAAATTTTTCCATCAGTGAGCGAATAAAGTGTAATTTCATAATCATGAAGAGAATTGCAGTAATTACTTGAGATGGTCTCATTACTTTTACGCAATAATGCTAATACGGCATCAAATTGTTTTTCGCCTCGTTTTAATTTGGTTTTTCTAGGATTTTTAATATAGGCAAGTTGAATTTTCGGCACATCTTGTGGCGCTAATACAGCATGCTTTTCTTGACCTTGGCGAATTAGCGCTGACGGCGTGTCTAAACGCTGTTGAAATTCATCCATTTTAAGCATCGCAGCTTTAGCTCCTTCATTCGATAACTTGCCCCTAAATTGACCAGAAATGAATTCAATATCTGCATTGTTTTTTAAGGCAGTTAATAATGCATCCGTTTGTTTCTCATCTAATGCTGCGACTTGTTTATCAAGCGCTATATCCTCCATCTTTGGCACGATACTGAGCAATTCCCCATTGAGCCTAATTTCTACGGGCTTGCCCTTATCGCTCCCATTATTGACCGATATTGTTAAAGATGATTTTACTGCCGCATTCTCACCGGCTTCTCGCCTAAATAAAAGTGAAACCAAACCATTTTGATAACCTACCATATTACAAGTACCGGTATTATCGCAAATCAAATCCCAATCTTGATAGTTTTCAAAAAAACCTTGAATGGGTGTTGCAATTGCTGTGAACGGTAATAGTGAGAGAAGAATAATTTTTTTCATGTTATAAATACCCAAAAGAAGATTTGCAAAAAATAGAGAAAATCTGCCCGCTTACAAGCAGGCTGTGATTTTTATTTTACTTTAAACTCGCTCACAAAAGTCGGCAATCCGCCCCATGCTCCACCAATAAAGCCTTTACTAGAACCAGAAGTATGTTCCGCTGTAGTGATGAAAGTTTTGCCATTCCATGCTGCTTCGTAGCCATACCAGCTCTCAGCAAGGCCACTAGATTTATATGATCCTTCTACAATTAAAGCATTAAGCTTCTCATCATAATATGCAAAGTTGTATTGATCTTCCAATACTTGTTCTACTTTGCTCAATTTATTGTCCATGACCGCATAATAGCCGGTGTAAGCTGCACTACCACTGATACACACTGCCTCAGCTAACACTTTTCCCTGCGTAAGTGAATAAAGTGTAATTGTCTTCTGTTCAGAATCATCATGAAGAGACAAACAGTAATCAATTGCACTACTATCAGCACTTTTACGCAATAATGCTAATACAGCATCAAATTGTTTTTCGCCTCGTTTTAATTCTGTTTTGCTAGGGTTTTTAATATAGGCAACTTGAATTTTGGGTGCGGCTTGTGGTGCTAATACCGCATGTTTTTCTTGACCTTGACGAATAAGTGCTGAAGGCGTATTTAACCGCTGTTGGAATTCATCCATTTTGAGCATGGCTGCCGCTGCACCTTTGTCTGACACTTTGAGCGTGGTTTTTCCATAGGTGAGACGAATTTCGCTTTCTTTTTTCAATCCGCTAAGTAGTGCCTTAGTTTGCGCCTCAGTGAGTTTATCTGGGTTCTCATCAGAAATATGTTTGACTGTGCCTAATGATTTGCCATTTAGCCAAATTTCAATGTCTTGACCGACTTGAACATCACGGTCGGCTTCACCGAATGGTGAAATAGTGAGTTTCCCTTCAACAGCAGCATTTTCACCTGCTGCGCGAGTAAATAAAATAGAAACTGGATCGTCTCCTTCCTCTTGATAACCTGCCATACGACAAGTGCCAAGATTATCACAAATTAAATCCCAATCTTGGTAGTTTTCTCCAATACCTTTGATTGAAGTTGCCATTGCAGTAAGTGGCAATAATGATAGAAGAATATATTTTTTCATTTTATCAATTCCTAAAAGAAGTTTTGCAAAAAATCATAAAAATCTGCCCGCTTACAAGCGGGCAGTGATTTTTATTTGACGTTAAGCTCAGTCACAAAAGTCGGCAATCCACCCCACGCACCACCCATAAAGCCTTTACCAGAACCAGAAGTATATTCCGCTGTAGTGATGAAAGTTTTGCCATTCCATGCTGCTTCGTGGCCATACCAGCTATAACCAATGCCATCAGATTTAAATGATCCTTCTACAATTAAAGTATTAAGCTTCTCATCATAACGTGCAAAGGTGTATTGATTTTCCAATACTTGTTCTACTTTGCTCAATTTATTGTCCATAACCGCATAATAGCCGGTGTAATATGCGCCATCACTGAGACACGCTGCCTCAGCTAAAACTTTTCCATGCGTAAGTGAATAAAGTGTAATTGTCTTCTGTTCAGAATCATCATGAAGAGACGCACAGTCACTTGCACTACTATTAGCGCTTTTACGCAATAATGCTAATACGGCATTAAATTGTTTTTCGCCTCGTTTTAATTCTGTTTTGCTAGGTTTTTTAATATAGGCAACTTGAATTTTAGGTGCTGCCTGTGGCGCTAATACCACATGTTTTTCTTGACCTTGACGAATAAGTGCTGAAGGTGTGTTTAAACGTTGTTGAAACTCATCCATTTTGAGCATCGCGGCAGCTGCACCTTTATCAGAGACTTTCTCCTTAAACTCCCCAAAAATCACTTCAATACTTGCATTACCTTTTAGTGCAGTGAGTAATTCAGTTGTTTGTTTTTCACTTAATTTTGCGTTCCCATCCTCTGAAATATTTGGAACAGTACCGAGTGATTGACCATTTAAGATAATTTCAGCCGTTTTATTACCAACATCTTCACGTAATAATGCCAACTGTGCGGTCACAGATGCTTTCTCACCCGCACTTCGAGTAAATAAAATCGAAACAGGATGCTCAGAGCCATCTCTTTCTTCTTGATAACCCGCCATATTACAAGTACCGGTATTATCACAAATCAAATCCCAGTTTTGATAAGTTTCCACAATACCTTTTAACGATGGCGCAGCCATTGCAGTAAGTGGTAATAGTGAGAGAAGAATAACTTTTTTCATGTTATAAATTCCTAAAAGAAGATTTGCAAAAAGTTCGTCAAATCTAAGCGCTTGTAAGCACGTGTTGTTGATTTATTTTACGATGATATCGCTGACGAAAATCGGTAACTGCCATGCGCCACCAGTAAAACCTTTACAAGATCCCGTTGTCCACTCTGAAGTGCGGATAAAAATTTTGCCATTCCATACTGCATCTTCACTGTTCCAGCAATCACCTATTACTCGCCCCTTGTAAATGCCTCTTACAAACGCATAACCTTGTTTTTCATCATAGCCTGCTTCGTTGTACTGATCCGCCAACACTTGTTCTACTTTGCTCAGTTTGTCATCGAGTACAGCATAGTAATTAGTGTATTGATAAGCGGCTCTGGCACAGAGTGCTTCAGCTAATACCTTGTTTTGTGTTAAGGGATAAAGCGTTATATCTTGGCTTTCTAAGTCTTCATCAACGCAGCCATCGTGGGCTTTACGTAACAGTGCTAGAACATGATTAAATTGTTTTTCACCGCGTTTTAATTCTATTGTTTTGCGGTTGTTCACGCTAACAGCATCAATTTTGGATTCAGCTTTTGGCGCTAATACCGCATGTTTTTCTTGACCTTGACGAATGAGTGCAGAAGGCGTATTTAAACGTTGTTGAAATTCATCCATTTTGAGCATCGCGGCAGCTGCACCTTTATCAGATACTTTCTCCTTAAACTCACCAAACACCACTTCAATACTTGCGTTTCCTTTTAGCGCCGTGAGTAATTCTGTTGTTTGTTTTTCACTTAATTTTGCGTTCCCCTCTTCTGAGAAATTTTGGATCGTACCGAGTGATTGACCATTCAAGATAATTTCAGCCGTTTTATTACCCAGTTCATCGGGTAATAATGCTAATTGCGCCGTCACAGGTGCTTGCTCCCCCGCACTTCGAGTAAATAAAATCGAAACAGAATGCTCAGAGCCATCTCTTTCTTCTTGATAACCCGCCATATTGCAAGTGCCGGTATTATCACAAATCAAATCCCAGTCTTGATAAGTCTTTTCAAACCCTTTTAACGATGGCGCAGCCATTGCAGTGAGTGGTAATAGTGAGAGAAGAATAATTTTTTTCATGTTATAAATGCCTAAAAGAAGATTTGCAAAAAATTCGTCAAATCTAACCGCTTGTAAGCATGTGTTGTTGGTTTATTTAACGATAATGTCACTGATGAAAATCGGCAACTGCCATGCGCCACCGGTAAACCATTTATAACAACCGCCTGTCATCCAGTCCGAAGTGCGGATAAAAATTTTTCCATTCCATACTGCGTCTTGCCCAGCCAAACAATCACCTAATGCTCGACCTTTGTAAGAACCTCTTACAAACGCATAACCTTGTTTTTCATCATAGCCTGCTTCGTTGTACTGCTCCGCTAAGACTTGTTCTACTTTGCTCAGTTTGTCATCGAGTACAGCATAGTAGTTGGTGCCTTGATAAGCGCCTTCAAAACAAAGCGCTTCAGCTAATACCTTATTATGCGTTAACGGATAAATCGTTATATCTTGGCTTTCTAAGTCTTCATCAACGCAGCCATCGTGAGCTTTACGTAATAGTGCGAGCACGTTATCGTATTGTTTTTCACCGAGTTTTAGTTCAGTTGTTTTGCGGTTTTTCACGCTAACAGCATCAATTTTGGGTTCAACTTTTGGCGCTAATACTGCATGTTTCTCTTGACCTTGGCTGATGAGTGCGGAAGGTGTATTTAATCGTTGTTGGAATTCATCCATTTTGAGCATGGCTGCCGCTGCGCCTTTATCTGACACTTTAAGCATGGTTTTCCCATAGGTTAGACGAATTTCGCTCTCTTTTTTCAATCCGCTAAGTAATGCCTTGGTTTGCTCTTCAGTCAGCTTATCTGGTGCGTCGTCAGAAATATGCTTGACTTTGCCTAATGATTTACCGTTTAACCAAATTTCAATGTCTTGACCGACTTGAACATCACGGTCGGCTTCACCGAATGGTAAAATAGTGAACTTTCCTTCGACAGTAGCATTTTCACCTGCCGCGCGAGTAAATAAAATAGAAACTGGATCGTCTCCTTTCTCTTGATAACCTGCCATACGACAAGTGCCCGTGTTATCACATACTAAATCCCAATCTTGGTAGTTTCCAATACCTTTGATTGATGTTGAAGCTGCCATTGCAGTAAATGGTAATAATGAGAGAAGAATAACTTTTTTCATGTTATAAATGCCTAAAAGAAGATTTGCAAAAAATTCGTCAAATCTAACCGCTTGTATTAAGTGTTGTTTGTTTATTTGACGATGATGTTACTAACAAAAATAGGTAACTGCCACGTACCTCCGGGAAGCCCTTTACAAGAGCCTGTTGTCCACTCTGAAGTACGGATAAAGATTTTGCCATCCCATACTGCGTCTTGCCCAGACCAACAATCACCTAATGCCCGACCTTTGTAAGAACCTCTTACATACGCATAACCTTGTTTTTCATCATAGCCTGCTTCGTTGTACTGATCCGCCAACACTTGTTCTACTTTGCTCAGTTTGTCATCGAGTACAGCATAGTAATTAGTGTATTGATAAGCGGCTCTGGTACAGAGTGCTTCAGCTAATACCTTATTTTGTGTTAAGGGATAAAGTGTTATATCTTGGCTTTCTAAGTCTTCATCAACGCAGCCATCGTAAGCTTTACGTAACAGTGCTAGCACATGTTTAAATTGTTTTTCACCGCGTTTTAATTCTATTGTTTTGTGGTTATTCACACTTACAGCCTCAATTTTGGGTGCAGCCTGTGGCGCTAATACCGTATGTTTTTCTTGACCTTGGCGAATAAGTGCGGAAGGGGTATTTAATCGTTGTTGGAATTCATCCATTTTGAGCATAGCTGCCGCTGCGCCTTTGTCTGACACTTTAAGCGTGGTTTTCCCATAGGTTAGACGAATTTCGCTCTCTTTTTTCAATCCGCTAAGTAATGCCTTGGTTTGCTCTTCCGTCAGCTTATCTGGCGCGTCGTCAGAAATATGCTTGACTTTGCCTAATGATTTACCGTTTAACCAAATTTCAATATCTTGACCGACTTGAACATCACGGTCGGCTTCACCGAATGGTAAAATAGTGAACTTTCCTTCCACTGCAACATTTTCGCCTGCCGCACGAGTAAATAAAATAGAGACTGGGTCACTACTTTCATCCTGATAACCTGCCATACGACAAGTGCCCGTGTTATCACATACTAAATCCCAATCTTGGTAGTTTCCAATACCTTTGATTGATGTTGAAGCTGCCATTGCAGTAAATGGTAATAATGAGAGAAGAATAACTTTTTTCATGTTATAAATTCCTAAAAGAAGATTTGCAAAAAATAGAAGAAATCTGCCCGCTTACAAGTGGGCAGCGGTTTTTATTTAACGTTCATCTCGCTCACAAAAATCGGCAATCCGCCCCAAGCTCCACCTGCAAACCCTTTGCAAGAGCCAGAGGTATGTTCTTCAGTACGGATAAAGGTTTTGCCATTCCAAACAGCTTCTTGTCCAGCCCAACAATCACCGATGCCACGCCCTTTAAATGATCCTTCTACTTTTAAAACATGAGTGTTTTTATCATAATCAGCATAGTTATACTGGTTTGCTAGCACTTGTTCAATTTTGGTTAATTTTTCGTCTAATACGGCATAGTAATAAGTGGATTGATAGGCGCCAGCAAGACAAATCGCTTCAGCTAGTACTTTTCCTTTCGTTAGCGGGTAAAGTGTAATTTGTTCATTCCATACATCATCTTTATGAAGTGCATAACAGTAATTTTCTGAGTTTTTATTCGTCCTATTACTTTTACGTAATAAAGCTAATACTGCATCAAATTGTTTTTCACCGCGTTTTAGTTCCGTGGTTTGGCGGTTATTCACACTTACTGCCTCAATTTTGGGTGCAGCCTGTGGCGCTAATACCGCATGTTTTTCTTGACCTTGACGAATAAGTGCAGAAGGCGTATTTAAACGTTGTTGAAACTCATCCATTTTGAGCATCGCAGCGGCTGCACCTTTATCAGATACTTTTTCCTTAAACTCACCAAAAGCCACTTCAATATCTGCATTACCTTTTAGCGCCGTGAGTAATTCAGTCGTTTGTTTTTCACTTAATTTTGCGTTCCCCTCTTCTGAGATATTTGGAACAATACCGAGTGATTGACCATTTAAGATAATTTCAGCCGTTTTATTACCAACATCTTCAGGTAATAATGCCAACTGTGCGGTCACAGGTGCTTGCTCACCCGCACTTCGGGTAAATAAAATTGAAACAGGATGTTCAGAACCATCGCCTTCTTGATAACCCGCCATATTGCAAGTGCCAGTATTATCACAAATCAAATCCCAGTCTTGATAAGTCTTTTCAAACCCTTTTAACGATGGCGCAGCCATTGCAGTGAGTGGTAATAGTGAGAGAAGAATAATTTTTTTCATGTTATAAATTCCTAAAAGAAGATTTGCAAAAAATTCGTAAAATCTGACCGCTTATTTGACCCTGCAAATTTCCAGACAATACTGATAACCATAAATACTCGAAAATACAGGCAAAAACCATCGCTTTTAGTCAATTATGACTGGAAATAATTGAAATTACAATCATAATTTGTGAAGTGATAGTAAATACTTTTACTTGTGATAAAAAAATACTAAATAAACTTTGTAAAAATGGCTTGATACCTAGCTTTATGCCTTCTGCTAAGCATTTAAAATCATAGGCAAAAAAAAGAGCGTACCTCGGTACGCCCTTTGTTTAATTATAATAACCTTGCCGCATCTTTATCTAAATACCATTCAGTCACACCGTTTTGTGCCTGAATTTTCGCTGCCGGATAAGGCAAGCTTTCTGCTGGTGTTTCTTCAATCTCTTTCAGTATTTCTGCTTTCGCAGCCCCAGTCACTAAATAAGTAATGCGTTTTGCCTTCTCAATTAGTTTTGCGGTTTTTGAAATACGGATTTGCCCACTTTCTGGATGTTTGGCAATGACCGCCACATTAGGATCATCAAAGTTTGTTTGATGTGGAAAAAGTGAAGCTGTATGCCCATCATTGCCCATACCTAAAATAATCCAATCGAATGCTAAATCTGGCATACAAGCGGTCAATTCCTGCGAAAATCTTGCAAGTTCAGTTTCTACATTTTCTTCACCACGAATACGATGAATATTCTCAGCCGGAATATTGATGTGATCAAACAATAGCTTCTGCACTTCGCCATAATTACTTTGCTCATCGGTTGGTGGCACCATACGATCGTCACCCCACCAAAAATGCAAGTTTTGCCATTGAATTTCATTAGCATAAGGCGCTTGGGCTAAAGCTTTAAACAACAATTTCGGGGTTGAACCGCCAGAAAGTGAAATATGCACAGGAGTGCCTTTTTCACTATAAGCTTTGAATTCTTGTGCGATTTTTTCAACCGCTTGTTGCGCAGTCTCAAAAATAAATTTATTCATTTTATGCTCTTCTTATTGTTGTGTGATATATGCTATTTCGCTTTTTTCTTCGCCCCTGAAGGTTTTCCCCAGAGTTTGCCATGTCTAGCAATCAGCTTATCAGCCTCAGTCGGCCCCCAGCTGCCTGATTCATATTCATAAACTCGACCATGCGCCGCTTTGTAATCCAAAATCGGTTGAACAAAGCGCCAACAAGCGTGAACAGCATCAGTACGCGCAAATAAGGTTGCGTCGCCTTTCATCGCGTCTAATAATAAACGCTCATAAGCAGTCAACAAGTTAGTTGAAGCTAAATCAGAATAACTGAAGTCCATTGAAACTTCTTTCGCCTCAAAGCCCGCACCCGGTTTTTTCAAACCAAAACGCATTGAAATACTTTCATCCGGTTGAATACGAATAATCAATTTATTCTCTGGCGCATTTTGGCTAAAGACGGGATGTGGTGTCGTTTTAAAGTGAATAACAATTTCTGTCACGCGTGTCGGCAAACGTTTGCCCGAGCGAACATAAAATGGTACGCCTGCCCAGCGCCAGTTATCAATTTCACATTTCAGTGCAATAAAAGTTTCAGTACTAGAATCTGGCGGCACACCTTTTTCTTCTAAATACCCGACTACTTGTTCCCCATCTACTGTACCAGCGACATATTGCCCAAGTACCACATCATTTTTTACATTTTCTGCACTTAATGGGTGTAAGCAATGTAGCACTTTTGCCACTTCATCACGCATAGATGTTGCGTTGATAATTGCTGGTGGCTCCATCGCAACCATTGCAAGCACTTGTAATAAGTGGTTTTGCAACATATCACGCATTGCGCCCGAACCGTCATAATAACCACCACGCTCTTCCACACCAATGGATTCTGCACCAGTAATTTCTACATAATCAATAAAGTTACGGTTCCAAAGCGGCTCAAATAACCCATTAGAAAAACGTAATACTAAAAGGTTTTGGACGGTTTCTTTGCCTAAATAGTGGTCGATACGATAGATTTGATGCTCTTCAAAGAATCGGTGGATTTGGATATCTAAAGCTTTGGCAGTTTCGATGTCATAACCGAAAGGTTTTTCAACGATAATGCGTTTCCAGCCAAACTCTTCAGTATTTAAACCATGTGCTGCTAAACATTCTGGAATCACGCCGTAAAGACTTGGTGGCGTTGAAAGGTAATAAAGTGTGTTACCGCTGCTGCCATATTTATCATGCAGCTCATCTAAGCGAGGTAATAATTTGGCATAATCAAGCGCATCAGAAGTATTCACCGCTTGATAGTAAAGATGTTCGCAAAATGCTTCTAATTCTGGACCGCTTGCTTGCTCGAATTTAATTAACGCTTCATGCATTTTTTGACGAAATTCATCATCACTAAGTCCGGTTCTAGCAACCCCTAATACAGAAAAATGCTTGCCTAAGCGACCAACTTTATAAAGGTTATACAGTGCTGGCACTAATTTACGGGCAGTTAAATCCCCTGAAGCACCGAAAATAACAATACAGCAATTCTCTACATTCATAAGCTTTCCTTTAGTTTTTCTTGTGTAAGAATGAAGGCGAATGAGAATAACATAAAATTGACAGATGAAAAGGGTTATTCAAATGAAAAAACCTTTTGCTCTGATATAAAGTTTGCACCAACCATAACAAAATTGGGATTGATCCACGTTTCCCGCTGATTATAAGTAAGTGGTTGGAAGTGGAAATCAAAAATTTTCCCTCCAACTTCCCGTAATAGTACCTCAGCAACCGCTGTGTCCCACTCTCCCGTATCGCCTAAGCGAATATAACAGTCCGCTTTGCCTTCTGCCACCAACCCCGCTTTTAAGCTGCTTGAACCATAAGTCAAAAATTGCGCTTGATAAGGTTCATTGAGGAATCGGCAAACTTGTTCTTCACAAATAGTTGAGCCAACTGTAATCGTTAAAGTTTTAGGTAAGTTTTGAGAGGCGGCTACAAGCGGCCGAATTTGCTGATTTTCTTGCAAAAAAGCACCGCCATCTTGTTTGGCAAAATAGGTTTTATTGAGAATTGGGGCGTGAATCACACCAAGGACAGGACGATTTGCTTGTACTAAGCCAATCACCACAGAAAATTGATCAGTTTTATCTAAAAATTGTTGCGTACCGTCTAATGGGTCAATAATCCAATATTCCTGCCAATGCCTGCGTTCTGCTAAGGGAATATCACATTGCTCTTCCGATAAAATTGGAACATTCGGCGCCAAAGCTTGCAATTTCTCGCTAATAAAGCGACTTAAAAACAGATCTGCCTCAGTCACCGGTGTATTATCCGCTTTTAGGTGCGGAGAAAGCGATTGTTGATAGAACGCTTTCAGATGTTCGCCAGCTTCTTGTGCGATAGCCCGGACAGTATTTAATAAAGTATCGGTTAATGGCTGCATAAAAACTCCCTAAGCATAAATAGCGCAGATAAATAGCGAGATTCGGCAAAGTTCGGATCTGCTAATAAACGGTCAATCTCACTTAATGGTAAACGGACAATTTCAAGCGGCTCTGGCTCATCGCCTTCTAATTGAGAAGGATAAAGATCTTGCGCAATAAAAACATGCATTAAACCATACATATGGCTTGGCGAAGAATAAAGTGAACGTAAAAAATGTAACTTTTTCGCACCAAAACCAATTTCTTCTTGCAACTCACGATTTGCTGCCACTTCTGGCGATTCATCCGCATCGACAATGCCTTTTGGAAAACCTAGCTCATAGCGCTCCGATCCTACGGCATATTCTTTGATAAGAATTAACTCATTTTGATGAATGGGCAGAATCAACACAGAAGAGCCTCGTTGCGGCGTTAAACGCTCAAAGGTTCGCTCTTCGCCATTGGAAAAACGTAAATCAACCGCTTGAACCTCAAAAATACGACTTTTTGCGACCGTTTCAACTTTTAGAATAGTGGGTAATGTTCGTTCTGTCATCTATTTCTTCTCCTAAGCTTGCTTAGTTTTTTCCTGCCAAGGGGCGACTTTAAATAGCATAAGCATGCCAGGAATAGCTAAAAAGAAACAGATCCAGAAGAAATCATAATAACCCACAGCTTCCACCATTTTTCCTGCATAAGCCCCTAGCAGTTTGCTTGGTATTGCCGCCAAGCTGGTAAAAATCGCTAATTGCATTGCCGTGTACATTGGATTCGTTTCGCGAGCCATAAAAGCCACAAAAGCAGCGGTGCCAAGCCCTACGCCAAGATATTCACCTGCCATCACCACGCCAAGTCTAATGAGCTCAAGCATGCCAATTGAAGCCGTTTCAAACTTACCAAAGCTCGCCAAATAAGCAAAACCTAAAATAGTAATCAACTGAACAAAGCCAAATAACCATAAGGCACGATTTACCCCTAGTTTCAACATGGCAATTCCACCTAAAATTCCACCACCGATGCTACACCAAAGCGATGTCGTTTTTACGACAGCTGCAATATGCGATGTGGTAAACCCCATATCTAAAATAAAACGAGTTTGCAAAGAGGTGGCTAAAGAATCGCCTAATTTATAGAGGAAAATAAATAAAATTAACCCTATTGCTCCCCACATCCCTTTACGAGTCACAAATTCTTGGAACGGGGAAACAAATGCCATATAAAACGGTTGAGTGCGATCAACGGGGCGGTGATTTGGTTCTTTCGTGAACAAAGTAATAAGCAAACATGGCAACATGAAACTTGCTGTTATCACAAATACTGTTTGCCATGAATAATGATCGGACAAATAGAGTGACAACCCACCCGGAATCAAGCCCGCAACACGGTAAGCATTAACATGGATGGAATTGCCTAAACCCAGTTCATTATCGGTTAATATCTCACGTCTGAAAGCATCTACGACAATATCTTGGGTGGCAGAAAGAAAGGCGAGTGCAATAGATAATAAAACGATAATTTTCAGATTTTCAGCTGGATTCAAATAGCCAAAGCTAAACAAAATCGCCAAAAGCCCAAGCTGAGAAATAAAAATCCAACTCCTACGCAATCCTAAAAATGGTGGAGAATAACGGTCTAATAATGCCGCCCAAAGAAATTTCCAAGTATAAGGCAAAGAGGTCAGCGTAAAAGCTGCTACGGTTTTAATGTCTAATCCTGCTTTAGTAAACCATGCTGGCATCAGCTGAATCAACACAAAAAACGGTAAGCCTGAACAAAAGCCCGTGTAAACACAGAGCAACATATTTTTAGAGAAAATCTGTTGCCAAATGGAAGGCTGAGAAGTGGAAGCGGTCATTTTTCTCCCGTGTTTTGCAAAACTAGAATGAAATGATGAAAGAACGATTGCTAAGCCTAGCAAAGCATAAGTAGATTCAAGAATAAAAAACTTACCCTAACATCTGCTTAGCAACCGCTTTTCTTATAGTGGAATACTCCGTGAATTAGCCTTTATATCCATTCGGATTTTTCTTTTGCCAATTCCAAGTATCTTTCATCATTTGCTCTAAACCACGCTCAGTTTTCCAACCCAACTCCACTAAAGCTTTATGCGGATTTGAATAACATTCTGCGATATCTCCCGGACGGCGATCAACTAATTTATATGGTACTGGAACATTATTTGCTTTTTCAAAGGCTTTTACCATATCTAACACTGAATAACCAACGCCTGTACCTAAGTTATACACGTGGAAACCAGCATCATTAGTATGTTTTTGTAGTGCTTTTAAATGACCTAACGCTAAATCTACCACATGAATGTAGTCACGCACGCCAGTACCATCGTGGGTTTCGTAATCGCTACCGAAAATAGAAAGCTCTTTTAATTTACCTACTGCCACTTGGCTAATATAAGGCAATAAGTTATTTGGAATACCATTCGGATCTTCTCCAATTAAACCACTTTCATGCGCACCAACTGGGTTAAAGTAACGTAGCACGACTGCACTAAATTGCGGAAAAGCTTTTGCTGTATCTTCCAAAATACGTTCCACCATGTATTTTGAAGTCCCATAAGGGTTAGTTGTACCACCAACTGGGAAAGTTTCTTTAATCGGGCAACTTTCTGGATCACCATAAACGGTTGCAGATGAGCTAAATACAATAGTATTCACATTCGCACGTAACATTTCTTCAACTAAAATAATAGAACCCGTTACGTTATTTTGATAGTAACGCAGCGGCTCACGCACACTTTCACCAACTGCTTTTAAACCCGCAAAGTGAATGACAGATTCAATCTGATTTTCTGCAAACACTTTACGCAAAATTTCACGGTCAAGAATGTCACCTTTATAGAAATTTACTTTTTTGCCAGTAATTTGCTCAATTCTTGCTAAAGAAATCTCTGAAGAATTGTATAAATTATCTAATACTACGACTTCCTGTTGGTTATTTAACAGCTCAACAACGGTATGCGAACCGATATAACCTGCACCGCCTGTTACTAAAATTGCCATAATAACTCCTGTCATTTAATTATTTTTATGCAATAAACTGTTTTGATTATACCCGTTCAAGCACTTAAATTTAACTAGAAATTTCACACAGAATTTGTAAAAATCAGCCACATTTAAGAAAGTTTTTAAGCAACATTGCAATAGGCTGTGCTGCAGCACGATAATTTTTATAATAATCTAAAATCGCAAATAAGCCTCAGTAACACCGATACTGCCACATTAAGTTTAACGCTCGGCTTTGTGGTAATGATGATTTTAGATGTAGCATTAGGGTAATTTATTATGATTTGGTATAATCTTCTCTTCAGTTTAAAAGGCAGATTAAATCGACAGGGCTTTTGGATTGGCGTTGGATTTAATTTTATTATTTTATTTCTGATTGCAAATTTTTCCCAAAATCTGACCGCTTTCCAGCCGTTATTTTTCTTGCCACTGTTTATTTGCGGTTATAGCTTACTCACTATTGGTGTTAAAAGATTACACGACCGTGGACGTTCAGGCAAAAATGCACTCATTTTAAGTGTGCCGTTCATTTGCTTAATCACCGCACGTTACCTACCGCAACAAAGTACAGAATACTGGCTTATTGGCTTACTTATGCCGATGCTCATATTTACCCTCATTACGATTGAATGGGGATTTTTTAAAGGCGAGAGCCAAGCTAATTTATACGGCGAAAAAGGGCTTTCGCTGAGCTTAAAATAACAGCATACAGCTGTTTACAGAGACATTATGACTGACACAATTCAACTTAATTATCATAAAACCCATTTTTTAACTTCAGCGCCGGATATCCGCCACTTACCAGAAGATAGCGGCATTGAAATTGCGTTTGCTGGCCGTTCTAATGCGGGAAAATCAACTGCATTGAATGCATTAACTAACCAAAAAAACTTAGCGCGCACTTCTAAAACACCGGGGCGCACGCAGCTGATTAATTTATTTGAAGTAGAACCTCAATGTAAGTTAGTTGACTTACCAGGATATGGCTATGCTGCGGTACCTGAACAAATGAAGATCCAATGGCAAAAAGCTTTGGGTGAATACTTACAAAAACGCGAATGTTTAGGCGGTGTGGTAATCTTGATGGATATTCGCCACCCACTTAAAGATTTAGACCAACAAATGATTGAATGGGCAGTATCTGCCGATCTTCCTGTGTTATTACTACTGACTAAAGCAGATAAACTGAGCCAATCAGAACGTAGTAAAACCGTGAAAATGGTACGTGAAGCGATTCTTCCCTTCCAAGGCGACATTCAAGTAGAGGCTTATTCTGCGCTGAAAAAAATCGGCATTGATAAACTTTCTGCCAAACTAAATGCCTGGTTCTCCCCTGCAACGTCCTTACAAGGAGCTTAACATGACCGATTTCAATGCACTACGCCAAGAAACCGATGAGATTATTCAAAACTTACTCGATGATGGTTCTGATCCTGATTCACTTTATATTATTGAGCATCATGTCGCACACCATGATTTTGATAAATTAGAAAAATTAGTGGTCGATGCTTTCAAACTTGGCTATGAAATTTCTGAAGCAGAAGAAGTTGAAGAAGATGGAAAAGTCTTTTTCGTCTGCGATATCGTCAGTGAGATTCATCTAAATGCTGATCTCATCAGCGCACAACAAAAAGAGTTACTCCCACTAATTGAGAAAAACGGTGGAGAATACGAAGGTTGGGGAACATACTTTGAAGATCCAAACGGCGAAGAAGACGAATATGGTGAAGATGGCGAATTCTTTGATGAAGATACCGATGAAGATTTCGACTTTGATGAAGAAACAGTAACTCGCCACTAAAATTTAACCGCTTGTAAGCAGCTGCTACAAGCGGTCTTTTTTTGGAAAAAGTTTGCAAAAGTGCGTATCGCACGCACTTTTTCTAACTTAATGTAAATTCAACTGGCTTAATTTTTCTGCTTCGATTCTAAAGTCCTCAATCGCTTTTTTATCGAAGAAATATTGCGTGCCGCAACATTCACATTGCATATCAATTACGCCATTTTTTTCCGCTAACATTTCTTCAATTTCTTCTGCTGGAACTAATAAAATCGCATTGCCTGAACGTTCACGCGAGCAACCACAATGGAATGCTGTGGCTTGTGCAGGATAAACCTCTACTTTTTCTTCATGGAATAAGCGGTATAGCAACTCTTCAGCAGTTAATCCAAACAGCTCTTCATCTTTTACCGTTTCAGCTAATGTCATTAAATGCTCGAAGTCTTCTGGTGTTCCTGTACCATCTGGCATAATTTGCAACAACATTCCACCTGCTACAGCTTTACCTTCATATTCGCCAGTACGAATCACCAAGTGTGTTTGTAGCTGTTCAGAACGGGCAAAATAATCTTCCAAACATTCACGGATAGTTGGCTTATCAAGGCTAATCACGCCTTGGTAGCGTTCGCCATCAATTGGCATAATAGAGATCACTAACACACCATTGCCGATCATTTCATTTAAACTCGCTTGTTCAGAGATCTCTCCACCAACACGAGCTAAAGCGCGTAATTGTTGTTGATCATTACCATTAACAACCGCTAATTTTAATGGCCCATCACCTTGAATTTGCACGGTTATCGTGCCTTCAAATTTCATGGTTGCCGTTAATAAGCTGGTTGCTACCAACATTTCCCCTAATAGGTTTTGTACGGCTTTTGGATAGTTATGCGTGTTAAGTGTCTCAGTAAAAGTCTCGTTTAAACGAACCCATTCACCACGTACAGCACGGTCTTGGAATAAATAACGATAAAGTTTGTCGTTGTCTTGTTGATAACTCATGGAATTCCTCAAATAAAAAGCCCCTCAATGAGGGGGAATCAATGTTGGCTTTAATATGGAGATATTGTGCCTAAATTACAAGATGTGATCTTTAAATTTCACTAACTCGCGGCGCTCTTTTTTGTTCGGGCGACGATCTGGATGTGGCATTGAAAGCGCATTCGCTTTACGCGCCAATGCAATAGCTTCACGCTGCTTCACACTTTTTTCCGTTTCTTGATAAAGTAGCTGAGCTTCTGGCGCACCACGGCGTTGGTCGCTTAATGCTGTGACGATAATTTCTTTTTCATCATTACCTTGTCTTAGCTTAATCGTTGCGCCGACTTCTACCTCTTTACTGGTTTTAGCACGCTGACCATTATAATGAACTTTACCCCCTTCAATCATCGCTTTTGCGATAGAGCGCGTTTTATAAAAACGTGCCGCCCAAAGCCACTTATCTAAGCGCACACCGGATTTTTCATTAGCAGATTGGGCTTTCATTGCAAACTCTCTTCTCTCAAAATTGGCAAATCTTTAGTCAAAAATGACCGCTTGTTAGCAGAATGCCTTGCATTTAACCGCAAACAAGCGGTCTAATTCAAGCAAAAATTTGCAAATTCCGCCAAGCAACACGAAAAAATTTGCATTTTCAGGCAGTAATCGGTAAGGTTAATGCCTATTTATTCTCGTTTTTAAGAGGTTCTTATGAAAATCATTCTTCTTGGCGCACCAGGTGCAGGTAAAGGCACACAAGCGCAATTTATCATGCAAAAATTTGGCATTCCACAAATCTCAACCGGCGATATGTTCCGTGCTGCGATTAAAGAAGGCACTGAATTAGGCAAACAAGCAAAAGCGTTAATGGATGAAGGTAAATTAGTGCCGGATGAATTAACCGTTGCATTAGTAAAAGATCGTATTGCACAACCAGACTGTGCAAATGGTTTCTTATTAGATGGCTTCCCACGCACTATTCCACAAGCAGATGCATTAAAAGAATCTGGCGTGAAAATTGACCTCGTTTTAGAATTTGATGTGGCAGACGAAGTGATTGTTGAACGTATGAGCGGTCGCCGTGTTCACCAACCTTCAGGCAGAACCTATCACGTAGTTTACAATCCACCAAAAGTGGAAGGAAAAGATGATGTTACCGGTGAAGATTTAATCATTCGTCCAGATGATAAAGCAGAAACCGTATTAGAACGTTTATCAATCTATCACAAACAAACCAAACCGTTAATCGCTTACTACACAGCAGAAGCAGAAGCAGGTAACACTCGCTATGAGCGTTTAGATGGTACTAAACCTGTTGAAGAAGTGAGCGCTGAATTAGCAAAAATTTTAGGCTAATACTTTAAAAACAGAAAAGGAAGTCGATTGACTTCCTTTTTTGCATTGATTAACCACGTTTCATGATTTCGAAAAACTCTTCGTTGGTTTTTGCCACACCAAGTTTATCAATTAACCATTCCATCGCTTCTACTTCACCCATTGGGTTAATTACTTTACGTAACATCCACGTTTTTTGATGCTCTTCTGGGCTCATTAACAAGTCATCTTTACGTGTACCAGAACGATTAAAGTCAATTGCTGGGAATACGCGACGCTCTGCAATTTTGCGAGAAAGATGGAGCTCCATGTTACCGGTTCCTTTAAACTCTTCAAAGATAACCTCATCCATTTTCGAGCCGGTATCAATTAACGCCGTTGCAATAATCGTTAAGCTGCCGCCTTCTTCTACGTTACGTGCAGCACCGAAGAAGCGTTTAGGACGATGTAATGCGTTTGCATCCACACCACCAGATAAAATCTTGCCTGAAACTGGCGTTACAGTATTATAAGCACGCGCCAAACGTGTAATCGAGTCTAATAAAATCACAACATCTTTTTTATGTTCAACCGCACGCTTAGCTTTCTCAATTACCATTTCTGCAACTTGAACATGGCGAGTTGCTGGCTCATCAAATGTGGAAGCAATAACTTCACCACGCACAGTACGTTGCATTTCGGTTACCTCTTCCGGACGCTCATCGATTAACAAGACAATCAACTCACATTCCGGATAATTATGGGTAATGCTTTGTGCAATATTTTGTAGTAACACCGTTTTACCTGCTTTTGGTGGAGCTACGATCAAACCACGTTGGCCTTTACCAATTGGAGCAGCTAAATCTAAAATACGAGCGGTTAAATCTTCGGTTGAACCGTTGCCGCGTTCCATACGCAAGCGAGAATTGGCGTGTAATGGGGTTAAGTTTTCAAAGAGAATTTTACTGCGGGAGACTTCCGGTTTGTCATCATTTACTAAATCGACTTTTAGTAACGCAAAATAACGTTCGCCTTCTTTTGGTGGTCGGATTTTGCCTTCAATCTTATCACCCGTTTGTAAGTTAAAACGGCGGATTTGACTTGGCGAAACATAAATATCATCCGGCCCTGCAAGATAAGAACTGTCTGCCGAACGTAAGAAACCGAAACCATCCGGTAAGATTTCCAACACGCCTTGACCGAAAATATCTTCGCCACTTTTTGCGTGTTGTTTAAGGATTGCAAACACAATATCTTGTTTGCGCAGACGGGCTAGATTCTCTAAACCCATTTGGTTTTCACCCATTTCGACTAATTCCGAAACAGGAAGATTTTTAAGTTGAGTAAGATGCATAGGAATAAAACTACTTGATAAAAAATGAATTCGTTAGATTAGGAATGCGTTAAGAAATGATATAGAAGGTTCATACCTTAAAAACGTGGCGAAGAATACGCCAATTTAGGCAAAATTGCAAATTTTTTATCAGAAAAGACCGCTTGTTATACGCGGTTATTTTATATATTAACGCCCTATTTCCTAAAAAAATCGGGTAGCCAATCTACCCGAAAAATCATTGATTACGCTTTTTTCAAGAACTCTGATTTCAGCATAATTTTGCCACAATCTACGTTATGATCACCATTTACTAAGCGAATATTTTTAAATTTTGTCCCTTTTTTCAATACTTCTGATGAGCCTTTTAGTTTTAAATCTTTGATTAACAGCACATCATCGCCATCAGCTAATAAATTGCCATTGCTATCTTTTACGATAAGTTGATCTTCATCCGCTTCAGCAACTTCTTCACCAGTCCATTCATAAGCGCAATCTGGGCAAACAAATTGAATAGAATCGTGATAAGTATTTTCGCCTTTACATTGTGGGCAAGCTGGAAATGTCATTTTTTGTCCTCTATTTAAAAGCCGTTAGTGTATAACAAAAATGCTGAAAAATTAAGCCAACAAGCGGTCTATTTTGACCAAGATTTTACAAATTTTGCGATCTAGCTCGAAAATCCGTGAGAAAAAACTTCCGATTTTCTAGAAAAATCGCTAGCCTTAATTAAGGGAGAACAGTAAAATTCGCTTCTTTTATTCATTGCAAAACTAATCCTTTTGCCATAATTCGTTCTTTAACGAGCGTGTAATAACGAGGCTATTTTAATGACTTCTCAAACTCTTCAAGCAGAGGCGAAAGATGCATCTGTACAGCCTGCTAAAGCAGAAAAAATAAATTTAATGAATCTGACCCGCCAAGAAATGCGCGAGTTGTTTGCACAAATGGGCGAAAAACCGTTTCGTGCGGATCAGCTAATGAAATGGATTTACCATTTCGGTGAAGATAATTTCGATAATATGAGCAATATCAACAAGGTATTGCGTGAAAAACTTAAACAAGTCGCGGAAATTAAAGCACCAGAAGTGGCAGTAGAACAACGTTCAGCCGATGGCACAATTAAATGGGCAATGCAGGTTGGCGACCAACAAATTGAAACCGTATATATTCCTGAAGCCGATCGCGCAACGCTGTGTGTCTCTTCGCAAGTAGGTTGTGCGCTGGCTTGTACGTTCTGTTCAACCGCGCAACAAGGATTTAACCGTAACTTAACAGTGTCTGAAATTATCGGACAAGTTTGGCGTGCTTCTAAAATCATCGGTAACTTTGGTGTCACGGGTGTTCGTCCAATTACGAATGTAGTGATGATGGGCATGGGCGAGCCATTGTTAAATATGAATAACGTAATTCCTGCGATGGAAATTATGTTAGATGATTTTGCTTATGGCTTATCTAAACGCCGTGTCACACTCTCAACCTCTGGGGTTGTGCCGGCATTAGATATGATGCGTGAGAAAATTGACGTAGCATTGGCAATCTCTCTGCATGCGCCGAATGATGAATTGCGTGATGAAATCATGCCAATCAATAAAAAATACAACATTAAAATGTTGATGGATTCAGTGCATAAATATTTAGAAGTGTCTAACGCGAACCACGGTAAAGTCACCATAGAATACGTGTTACTTGATCATGTTAATGATGGCACTGAGCACGCTCATCAATTAGCTGAAGTGTTAAAAAATACGCCATGTAAGATCAACTTAATTCCATGGAACCCGTTCCCTGAAGCCCCTTACGGTAAAAGTTCTAATAGCCGAGTGGACAGATTCCAAAAAACGTTAATGGAATATGGTTTTACTGTTATTGTTCGTAAAACACGTGGCGATGATATTGATGCGGCTTGTGGACAACTTGCTGGTGAAGTTATTGACCGAACCAAACGTACATTAGAAAAACGAAAATTTGGGCAAGGCATTGCGGTAAAAAATCAGTAATTGCCTACTCATAAAAATTGAATAAAGAGAGCGGCAGTTTGCCGCTTTCTTGCCATTGCACTTCGTAATAAAGCTTGTATGATAGCAAGGCAATCATTGGTAACCTCTCTCTTATCAAGGCGCTTTATGTTATTTGTAAAATTTCTGAAAAATCTGACCGCTTGTAGTTTAATTATTCTGCTTGTCGGCTGTACTACTTCATCCCCGCCACAAAAAGCACCTCGTTCAGAAGCAGTCAAAGCTCGATTGAACTTAGCGCTTGCCTATCTTGAACAGCAAGATTACCCAAAAGCCAAAGAGAATATCGATAAAGCCCATCAACATGATACTCATGATTATCTGCCTTATTCGGTGATGGCTTATTACTATCAGCAAATCGGCGAACCAACTTCAGCAGAACAAGCCTATCAGCAAGCGTTGCGTTTAAGTGATTCTCGCCCAGATGTGCTAAATAATTACGGCACTTTTTTATGTAAACAAGGTCAGTTTCAACAGGCTTATCAGCAATTTGAACAAGCGGTTAAAAGCCCTGAACCTTATTATCACCAAGCCGATAGTTTAGAAAACATCGTGCTATGCGCTAAAGCTGAGCCGAATCAAGCAAAAATGCAACAAGCATTAGCTCAATTAGAAAAACTTGATCAAGCTCGCGCAGCAACACTTCGTTAGTGATTTAACGATAAGATTTTATTCATAGGAACCCCATGTCAGAACTTAATCTCCAAATCAGCCAAATTATTGCTGGCGAACTGAATGTCGGCAGTCATCAAATCCTTGCCGCAATGCAATTACTCGATGAAGGCAACACCATTCCTTTTATTGCACGTTACCGTAAAGAAGTCACTGGCGGGTTAGACGATACGCAACTGCGTCATTTTGAAACACGCTTGATTTATCTTCGCGAATTAGACGATCGCCGCCAAACTATTCTTAAATCGATTGAAGAACAAGGCAAATTGACTGATCCACTACGAGAAAAAATTCTCTCTTGTGAAAGTAAAACAGAATTAGAAGATCTTTATCTTCCTTATAAGCCAAAACGTCGCACCCGCGGACAAATCGCGATTGAAGCAGGGCTAGAACCATTAGCTGAAATGCTTTGGCAAGATCCATCTTTAACCCCAGAAGAAGCTGCAAGAGCCTTCGTCAATGCGGAAAAAGGGGTGGCAGATGAAAAAGCAGCCTTAGATGGCGCACGTTATATTTTAATGGAACGCTTCAGTGAAGATGCCGAATTACTTGCAAAACTTCGCCAATATTTGACCGCTTGCGCAACGTTAGAAAGCCGCGTTATTGAAGGAAAAGAAAGCGAAGGTGAGAAATTCCGTGATTATTTTGAGCACAGCGAACCGTTCAAACAAGTTCCTTCTCATCGTGCTTTAGCAATGTTCCGTGGTCGAAACGAAGGTATTTTGGCGCTAAGTTTAAATGCCGATCCAGAAGCTGAAGAAGGCAGCAAACAAAACCACTGTGAAACGATCATTCGTGAACATTTAGGGGTAATTTTCAATCAGCAACCTGCCGATAAATGGCGTGAGCAAGTCATTAGCTGGACGTGGAAAATTAAAGCAGCACTACATCTTGAAACAGAATTGATGGCAAGCTTACGTGAAAAAGCTGAAGAAGAAGCGATTGATGTTTTTGCGCGTAACCTTTCAGCACTGTTAATGGCCGCACCTGCCGGCGCACGCAATACTATGGGGCTTGACCCAGGTTTACGTACAGGGGTGAAAGTGGCAGTGGTTGATAATACGGGGAAATTGCTCGATACCGAAACCATTTACCCGCATACCACCGGCAAAGCTGCTGCAGAAGTCACGCTTTATAAATTGATTAAACAGCATAATGTGGAATTGATTGCCATCGGTAACGGAACGGCATCACGTGAAACCGAACGTTTTGCGAAAGATGTGCTTAAGCAAATTAAAGCCTCTAAACCAGATATGCTCATTCCACAAACTGTGGTAGTTAGTGAAGCCGGTGCATCAGTTTATTCAGCCTCTGAATTTGCAGCGAATGAGTTCCCAAATTTAGATGTATCTTTGCGTGGTGCGGTGTCAATTGCCCGTCGTTTGCAAGATCCACTTGCTGAATTAGTGAAAATTGAACCAAAAGCGATTGGGGTTGGGCAATATCAACATGATGTTAACCAAAGCCAATTAGCTCGCAAACTGGATGCGGTAGTAGAAGATTGTGTAAATGCCGTTGGGGTAGATTTAAATACCGCATCTGCAGCCCTACTTGCTCGCGTTGCAGGTATGAGTAAAACTTTAGCGCAAAATATTGTTGATTATCGCGATGAAAATGGACGTTTTGCTAGCCGTTCTGAATTGAAAAAAGTCCCTCGTTTAGGGCCAAAAGCTTTTGAACAATGTGCTGGCTTTATGCGTATTTTAGGGGGCAAAAATGCACTTGATGCTTCAAGTGTTCACCCAGAAGCTTATCCAGTCGTAGAGAAAATCTTACAAGCTACTCACTCTACCTTACAGGAATTGATGGGCAATAGTAGTCAAATTCATCAACTGCAAGCTAAAGACTTCGTAGATGAACAGTTTGGTTTACCAACCGTGCTGGATATCTTCAAAGAATTAGAAAAACCAGGACGTGACCCACGTGGTGAGTTCAAAACCGCTGTTTTTATGGATGGCGTAGAAGATATCAAAGATCTCAAAGTCGGAATGATTTTAGAAGGAACCGTCACCAATGTGGCTAACTTTGGTGCTTTCGTCGATATTGGGGTTCACCAAGACGGTTTAGTGCATATTTCCATGCTTTCCCACCAATTTGTTGAAGATCCACACAAAGTGGTTAAAGCGGGTGATGTAGTGAAAGTCAAAGTGTTAGAGGTTGATGTGGCTCGTAAACGCATTGCACTCACTATGCGCTTAGAAGATAAAGCGGAATCTAAACCTGTTGGACAAAAGGCAACTGAGCCTAGACGAGAAAAATCAGCTGCACCATCTCGCAACCAATTTGCGAATAATGCCTTTGCTGATGCGTTAAAAGGTTGGAAAAAATAAAAACATGAAGTTTGTGCAATAACTTGGCTCAAAAGTACTGCTTTTCTGTCATGGTTTAGTAAATTTTTGGTAAAATAATACCGCTTGTACCCTCTCCCGCGCAAGCCGGAAAAATAAAAGGAACAATTATGTTTGTAGAAATTTATGGCCGCTTAACTTGCCCTTACTGTGTAAGAGCGAAAGCGTTAGCAGAAAAAATGAAAGGCGAATTAGCTGATTTTGATTTTAAATTCATTGATATGATTGCAGAAGGCATTTCAAAAGAAGATTTGGAACCAAGAGTAGGAAAACCTGTCGCAACCGTGCCACAAATCTTTTTGGACAATCAGCATGTTGGAGGTTGCACCGATTTCCAAGCCTTAGTCAAAGCAAAATTTGGTATTGAAGTATAATGAAAGAAAAAGTCGTTTATCCAAGATAAACGACTTTATTTTTATCGCTTGATGAAATAGAGATCCCACACACCATGCCCTAATCGATGCCCTCGCTCTTCAAATTTGGTTAATGGGCGGAAATCTGGACGTAGAATAAAATCATTAGTAGCGGAAGTATTTTCCAATTCAGCATCAAACTGACGTAAAACTTCTAACATATGCTCCGCATAATTTTCCCAGTCTGTGGCAAAATGGATAAAGCCACCACTCTTCAATTTGCTTAATACGCGCGTAATAAATGCTGGTTGAACAATACGACGTTTGTGGTGTTTCGCTTTCTGCCACGGGTCTGGGAAATAAAGCTGTAAGCCACCTAACGTATTATCTGCAATCGCATCACGTAGAATTTCAGTCGCATCATGGCAAATCACTCGTAAATTCTTGACCTGTTTTTCTAACGCATAAGCAATACATGCGCCCACACCAGGGGTATGAACTTCAATGCCGATATAATTGCGATCTGGGTTTTGTGCTGCCATTTCAACTAATGAACGCCCCATCCCAAAACCAATTTCCAATACGACTGGGTTATCATTGCCGAAAATCTCACGAAAATTGAATGGGGTTGGCTGATAATCTAACCCTAAATTTGCCCAGTTACTATTCATCATATCGCGCTGATAATCACTTAAGCGACCAGTACGCAACACGAAACTACGCACTTTGCGCAAATAGCGACCATCTTCGGTAAACTCGGCTTGTTCTACGGTTTTACGCTTTTTATCTGCAAAAGTTTGTTTTTCTGACATCGGTTTACCTTAGAATCTCACCAAAGCTGAACCCCATGTCCAACCGCCACCAAAGGCTTCTAATAGCAATAATTGCCCACGTTGAATACGACCATCTCGCACCGCCTCATCTAATGCCACTGGCACAGTTGCAGCACTGTTATTACCGTATTTTTCAACCGTTAATACTACTTGTGACATATCCATTTCGAGTTTCTTTGCAGTGGCTGCAATAATACGAATATTAGCTTGATGTGGCACTAACCAATCTAAATCAGACTTGTCTAATTGATTCGCTTCTAAAGTTTCTTCTACAACACTTGAAAGCTGGCCTACTGCAAGTTTGAAAGTTGCATTACCTTGCATTTGGATAAACCCTGATTTTTCCTCACCGCGTTTTTGAGCTGGGAGGGCTAGCATATAATCCATATCTGCAGATGCGTGTAAATGGGTCGATAAAATCCCTGCTTGTTCGCTTGCCTCTAAAATCACCGCGCCCGCACCGTCACCAAAAAGAACGACTGTACTACGATCGGTTTCATCTAATGCACGCGAGTTTAGATCTGCACCAACCACTAACGCTTTTTTCACTTTACCTGATTGCACAAATTGATCAGCGACGCTCAACGCATAAATAAAGCCTGTACAAGCCGCAGCAACATCAAAAGCAATCGCATCACGAATGCCTAATGCACCCTGAATTTGGCACGCAGCACTTGGGTACGCATGTGAATTAGTCGTGGTTCCTACCACAATGAGTTCAATATCATTTGGATCAATATTCGCCATTTCTAAGGCTTTTTTAGCAGCTTCGGTACCCATTGTGGCCACCGTTTCATCTGCTGCGGCGATGCGACGCTCTTTCATGCCAGAGCGGGTGAAAATCCATTCATCGCTAGTTTCGACCATTTTTTCTAGGTCTGCATTGGTGCGCACTTGCTTTGGCAAGTAGCTGCCCGTTGCTAAAATTCGACTTTTCATAGTGTTCTCTGTTATTCAGTTAATTGGGAGATTATAGCGTAATTTTGGCATAATTTATAGCGGGCTTTCTGTACGACACAGCGCAAGAGTGGCTTCAATCAATGCTAAGGCAATCGTACCTTTAGGCGGTAATTCTGGCAATGGCTCATCACAATCAAACCATCTTGCATCACAAAGTTCGCTCTCTTGTAGCTTGATCTCGCCTGAATCATAATCAGCTAAAAAACCTAACATCAACGAATGCGGGAACGACCACGGCTGGCTACCAAAATAACGAACATTCCGAATTTTCAATCCACTTTCTTCCCAAACTTCGCGCTGCACGGTTTGCTCAATCGGCTCGCCTGCTTCAACAAATCCAGCCAGCGTGGTATAAATTCCGCCTTTATGGCGCTGATGATTGGCTAAAAGAATTTGTCGCCCTTTCCGCACCGCCACAATAATAGACGGAGAAATAGTGGGATAAATTCGGTGCCCACAAGCCTCACACGCCAAAGCTATTTCAGATTCAGCTAAATGCAATGGTGCAGCACAACGCCCACAAAAACGGTGAGATTGTAAAAATTGGGACAAAGAAACTGCACGATGCAATAAATTCGCTTCAGGCTTAGCAATTAACGTGCGTAGAAAAGCAAAATTTCGCATTTCATCACGCGCGTCAGCCTGCACTAAATGCACGGGAAAGCCATTTAATTCACCAATCGTTAAGAAATTTCGCCCGCTTAATTGCACTTCATCTGCGCAACCAAACGGTATTTCGCCATTCACTAATGCCACATCAAAATCTTTGGTGATAATCCAATATGCCTGTTTCATATTTGCCTTATTATTTTAATGATTTAAAGAGTCGCTGTTTTTCTGCAAGCGATAATTCTCTAGACTCGCCACTGGCTAAATCCCCCAGTTGATAATCGCCCAGTGCTACTCGAATAAGTCGTAATGTCGGAAAGCCAACATGCGCAGTCATGCGCCGTACTTGGCGGTTTTTACCTTCATGTAACCCGATTTCTAACCAACTTGTTGGGATCGTCTTTCGCTCACGGATTTTCGGTGCGGTTGACCAATTAAAATCAGGTGGTTCAATCTGGTTCGCTGTCGCAGGTAATGTAAGTCCATCTTTAAGTTGAACCCCTTTTCGTAAAGCTGTTAACGCCGCTTCATCAGGTACACCTTCTACTTGCACCCAATAAGTTTTACGCTTCTCAAATTTCGGATGCGATAAACGATGTTGTAACCAGCCATTATTCGTTAACAAGAGCAGCCCTTCGCTATCTCGATCTAAACGCCCAACCGGATAAACATCAGGCGTATGGATAAAATCTTTCAACGTATGTCGCCCTTGCTCATCAGTAAATTGAGTAAGCACGTTATAAGGCTTGTTAAACAGAATAACCACTGTATCTTCAATGCTTAAGCGAGGAACAAGCGGTCGTTTTTCTGTTTTTTTTTGCCAACGCTTACCTACACGATTTTGCTCAGTAGGGCTTTTAAAACGCGCTTGCTTGGTGCCAAATCTTGAGTGACTGGGGCTTATTTTATCCATTTGTTTTTATCCTGTTCGCGGGTAAATTCTGCCTCAAACACTTCAGACTCAGCGCCTTGTTCCGAACGGAATTGTGTAAAACGGGTAAAGCGTACACGATTTTTGAAAAATTTGAAAAACCATAATTTAAACAGTGTCCGAGTAATCGGCAGTACCATTAGCACCGCTAAAATATCGCTGAGAAACCCAGGAATAATGAGCAATATCCCCGCCAAAATGAATAGCACGGCATTGATTACTGCATCCGTTGGTAATTCGCCTTTTGCTAGCTGCTGACGCACAGCCATTAAGGTATAAGCCCCGCGTAATTTCACAAACCATAATCCAACAAAGGAAATTACAATGAGTAATAATAGCGTTGGCAATACCCCTAATGCACTACCGACTTCTACTAATAGCGAAATCTCACAATAAATGTAAAAAATGATGCCTAATAATCCCCATAAAACCGGCATAATTCCTCCTTAAGCGTTGAGTGTTATCAACGCTTTTTCAGTTAAATTCTCCGCACCTTCAGGGCGAATAACAATGTTATCTTCACTACGAATCCCACCATAAGCCGAAAAATCCGCAATTTTCTGCCAATTAAATGTATGGCCTAAATGTGATGATTTCCATGGCGCTAATAACATCTCAATAAAATAGAAACCGGGTTCAACCGTTAACACCATACCTGGCTGTAGATCTCGCAAACAGCGCAAACTTGGATAAGCTTCAGGTGGACGTTTTTGTGTGCCCCGCGCATTTTGCATAAAACCGCCAACATCATGCACTTGCAAGCCCAATAAATGCCCTAGCCCATGTGGGAAAAATGCTCTTGAAATACCCTCTTCAAAAATCTGTTCCGGGCTTAACCGCACAAAATCAAAATCGTGAAGCAATTTCGCCATCCATTGATGCATCTGTGTATGATATTGTAGATAATTCACGCCCACGCGCATTTGCTGAATAATTTCATGTTTAAAACCGTCAACAGCTTTAATCAGTGCCGCAAATTCACTTTGCGGATCAGCTGCATAAGTCCGCGTAATGTCTGAAGCATAATTGAGATGCGTTGCACCAGCATCAATTAAAAAACTGTGGCGAGAACTTGGCGCGAAAAGTTCAAGCTCGGTGTAATGCAAAATAGCCGCATGCGCGTTTAATGCTACAATATTGCCATATGGCAGTTCACTTTCAAGTTGCCCACTCGCTTGCAAATAAGCTAAATGAATCTCTCGCTCACTGCGACCTTCTAAAAAAGCCTGTTTCACGGCATGATGCCCTTTTAATGCGGGAAATTGCGCTTGATAGAGTTGTTCAATCTCAAATTCCGTTTTGATTGAGCGTGCAAAATGCAGTATATTCAGCGCCTTTTGTGAGTTAATTGCACCAAAACCAAGAGATTTTGCGAGTTCTTCATCTTCGCCAATAAATAAACAAGCGGTCGGATTTTCAATCCATTTTGCAATGTCTTGGGCATCGTGAAAAATCACCCAATCAAATGCTTCACTGAAAAATGCTTCCGTGGGTGGTGTAGGCGCACAATGCCAATAATCTTGCGGCGCATAGAAATAAATTTTCGGTTTATTCACGCCATCTAAATAAAGCCAGCTATTTTCCGCTTTAGCATACGGAAAAAAATAATTAAAATGCGGGTTAATTTTAAACGGTGCAGTTAAATCATCTTGAAAATAGCGATAACTCACCCCTGCATGAATCCAAATACCTTGAAGAAAATGGCTTTCTAGAATTTGTCTAACGTGCTGTTGTAGCTGCGCTAAATGTTCGGAAAACCGTTGTGATAAATCATTTTGTTTTAGCATAGGAAAACCATGAGAGAGATTGAAATTAGTCAAACTTTAGATACCGTTGGGCTTCGCTGTCCAGAGCCCGTGATGCTTACCCGTAAGGCAATTCGCCACCTCAATGATGGCGATGTACTTTATATTTTAGCTGACGACCCTGCTACAACCCGCGATATCCCTAGCTTTTGTGCCTTTATGGATCACCAGCTGCTGGCTAGTCAAACTGAAACCTTACCTTATCAATATTGGGTCAAAAAAGGGCTAGCCTAGCGTTTTTTCGCTTTAACAAATAGCAATGGCGGACGGTGTTGTAAATCTTTAAATTCCTGATGCCATTGCGTTTGATTAGCTAACATAGGCTCTTCAACCTGCTCAATCTCAAAGCCTGCAGCAATAAGTTGATTAAGAATCGTCGCCATCGTGCGATGATAGGTTTTAAACGATTGTTGAAACCAAGCCCGCTCACGCACACCCTCTTCGCGATAATAATTTAAGCGATAAGCCACTTGCTGCTTTTCTGCATTTTTTTCCCAACGATAACCTTGTCGATAACACGTCACAATTGGGTGTTCTTGCGAGAAAATTAACGTGCCGCAAGCGGTCAATTTTGCAGAAATTTTTGCTAACAGCTCAGGAAAATCTTCAATGTAGTGAAAAGCAAATGAGCTAGTAATTACATCAAATTCGTTTTCAGCAATCTCATCTAACTTTTCCATTGGCAAAGCATAAAAAGCCATTTCTGCAGTTGATGTCTGCGCGCGTAAACGTGCTTCAGCCGCTTCTAGCATACGTTCTGAAAGGTCTAAACCCACGACTTGCCGAGCCCCTTTTGCTAAATAATGTGCTAAGTGTTCGCCCGTGCCACAGCCTAAATCCAGCACCCGTTTACCAGATAGATTCGGTAAAAGTGAAAACATCATCGGTTTTTCGACCACTTCATTCATACTTATCGGATTTTGGCGTAGCTGCTGATAGCGCTCAAAAAAAATGGGGGTGTCGTAAATACTTTTTTGCATAGCAATAGGTTTTATCAAAACAATAGGCGCTATTCTACTGCATTTTTACGCTTAGTTATTCCTTTATCTTGCTAATTTCATTATAATCAAACCCCTTATTCGTTCTTTAAAATCTGGTGGAAATATGAACCCAATGTTAAACATTGCTATTCGTGCTGCACGAAAAGCAGGCAATATTATTGCAAAAGGCTATGAGCAAGCGCCAAGCGAGACTGAAGTTGCTCAAAAAAGTACAAATGATTATGTGACTGAAATTGATAAAGCGGCAGAAGCGGCGATTATCGAAGTCATTCGTAAATCTTACCCAGACCACGCTATCGTAGCGGAAGAATCTGGTATTTTAGATGGCGAAAATAAAAACGTGCAGTGGGTAATTGATCCACTAGATGGCACAACCAACTTCGTTAAACGCTTACCGCATTTCTGTGTGTCGATTGCTATTCGCGAAAATGGCCGCACCACTGTCGGCGTAGTGTACGATCCTATCCGTAATGAACTTTTCACTGCTGTGCGTGGCGAAGGCGCAAAACTCAATGAGTTCCGTCTACGCGTGGATAGCAGCCGCCGTGATCTAAGCGGTACTGTATTAGCAACCGGTTTCCCATTTAAAGCCACTAAACATCGTGCAGCGCACTTAAATATGCTTGAAGGCTTAATGAACCAAGGCGTAGCAGATTTCCGCCGTACGGGTTCAGCCGCGCTTGATTTAGCATATGTTGCAGCAAACCGTATTGATGGTTACTTTGAAATTGGTTTAAAACCATGGGATTGCGCAGCAGGCGATTTAATCGCGCGTGAAGCTGGTGCGATCGTATGTAACTTTGTTGGTGGCACCGATTACTTAAAATCTGGTAACGTAGTGGCAGGCCCAGCACGTGTGGTTAAAGAAATCTTAAACGCACTTCAACCCACTTTAACTGAAGATCTTAAAGGTTAATCACGCATCAGCGCGGTTAGGAATTTACAAGCGGTCAATTATTTCCACTTTGTTGCAAAAATGTTAGAGTGACCGACCTAACCGCCTTGCGTTGAGTTTCTATTGATAAAAGATAAACATTATGCAAAAAAATTATCCCCTATTAAGCCAAATTGACTCGCCGGAAGCCCTCCGTTTGCTCGATAAAGATCAATTACAAACGCTTGCTGACGAGCTTCGCGCCTACTTATTAGAATGCGTCAGCCAAAGTAGTGGGCATCTTGCCTCTGGCTTAGGGGTAGTTGAGCTAACTATCGCCTTGCATTATGTTTATCAAACCCCATTCGACCAGCTTATTTGGGACGTCGGGCATCAAGCCTATCCACATAAAATTCTAACTGGTCGTCGTGATCAAATTAAAACCATTCGCCAAAAAGACGGTATCCATCCATTCCCATGGCGCGAAGAAAGCGTTTATGATGTGTTAAGCGTAGGACATTCCTCAACCTCTATCAGTGCCGGATTAGGCATTGCGGTCGCGGCTCAAAAAGAAAATGCCGGTCGCCAAACCGTTTGTGTTATTGGTGATGGCGCTATTACTGCGGGAATGGCATTTGAAGCACTAAACCATGCAGGCGCATTGCACACAGATATGTTGGTTATTCTCAACGACAACGAAATGTCTATTTCTGAAAACGTTGGCGCACTGAATAACCATCTCGCGCAAATTTTCTCTGGTTCACTTTATACCACCGTGCGTGATGGCAGTAAAAAGGTGTTAGAGAAAGTCCCTTCTCCAATAAAAAACTTCATGAAAAAAACCGAAGAGCATATGAAAGGGGTGATTTCTCCTGTCAGTACGCTTTTTGAAGAGCTTGGGTTTAATTATATCGGGCCTGTAGATGGGCATAACATCGAAGAATTGGTGAAAACACTTAAAAATATGCGTGAGCTCAAAGGCCCACAATTCTTACATGTTCGCACCAAAAAAGGGAAAGGTTATCAACCTGCAGAAAATGATCCTATCGGCTATCATGGCGTACCAAAATTTGATCCTGCTAGCGGTCAACTGCCAAAAGCGAAAAGCATTCCAACCTATTCCGATATTTTCGGCCAATGGTTATGCGAAACGGCTGAACAAGATACTAAGCTCATCGGCATTACCCCTGCTATGCGTGAAGGCTCAGGCATGGTGGAATTTTCTAAACGCTTCCCTGAACAATATTTTGATGTTGCCATTGCCGAACAACATGCAGTTACCTTTGCGGCAGGGTTAGCGATTGCTGGCTACAAACCGGTCGTTGCCATTTATTCTAGTTTCTTACAACGTGCTTACGATCAGCTGATTCATGATGTGGCTATTCAAAATCTACCTGTGATTTTTGCAATTGACCGTGCCGGTATTGTAGGAGCGGACGGTCAAACCCACCAAGGCGCGTTTGACTTAAGCTTTATGCGTTGTATTCCGAATATGACTATTATGACGCCAAGCGATGAAAACGAAATGCGTCAAATGTTATATACGGCTTATCAGATGAATACGCCAACTGCAGTACGCTATCCAAGAGGTAACGCTAAAGGTGTGGCGCTTGAGCCGATGGAATCTTTAGAAATTGGTAAAGGCAAACTTATCCGCCAAGGCGAAAAAGTGGCTATTCTCAACTTTGGTACGTTCTTAACTGAAGCTCAAAAAGTGGCTGAAGCAGGCAACTATACCTTAGCCGATATGCGCTTTGTCAAACCACTTGATGAAGCCTTAATCCAAGAACTAGCAAACAGCCATGATTTACTAGTAACGCTAGAAGAAAATGCTATCCAAGGTGGTGCTGGCTCTGCAGTAAATGAATATTTGCAAAAAATTGGCAAAATCAAACCGCTTGTCATGCTTGGTATTCCAGACGAATTTATCCCACAATCTACCCAACAAGAAGCCTATGAAGCACTTGGATTAGATAGTGCAGGTATCAAACAAAAAATCGAACAAGCATTAGCAAATCGTTAATGACTCATAACACAAGCGGTCGAATTCGCAAATTTTTTGCAAATTCGACCGCTTACTTTTAGAAAAACTTAAATCACCAATTTAAGATAAGCAGAAATCTCACCGATAATCTCAGTAGGAAGGACGACATGCTGAGTTTTAGCTAATTGCTCAGCAATATAGCTATGTAGATAAACGGCAGTGCAAACGGCTTGTTCCGATTGTTTTGGATATTGCGCAAGCAACCCTGTAATCATGCCAGCAAGCGTATCTCCCATTCCCCCTGTTGCCATTGCAGGCGTTCCAACATCAATACAAAGTGGCTCATGATTGAGCAAATAAAGCGTTGTACCATGTTTTTTGAGAATCACATTAAGTTGTAATCGGCTGACGGCGTGTAGATTGTTGGCTGGCGTTTGCGCATCAATCGCTAAACCAGAAAGGCGTTCCCACTCTTTTTGATGCGGAGTTGCCCAAATGGGAAATTCATAATGATTCTGTGAATATTTGGCAAATAAGGTAATGGCATCGCCATCAATAATCAGCTTTTGCGACGGCTGTAAATGGCTCAGCACTAGGTCTAATAATGTCGTAGCTTGTTCACTTAACCCTAAACCGCAGCCAATAAGTACTACATCTGATTGATGAAGCTTTTCCAGCAATAACTCGGTATTTTCCCAGTCAATTACCATTGCTTCAGGTAAATGGCAATGTAATGCGGTATGATTTGAAGCGTCGGTTGCCACTGTGGTTAAACCCGCACCACTATGCACAGCAGCTTTCGCTGCCATCATCATCGCTCCGCCCATATTCGCATTACCACCAATCAATAAAACTCTACCATAATCCCCTTTATGCGAATCAGCTTGTCGTTTAGGCAGTTTATGCAGAATATCTTCATAGCGGAGCATTTTCATCTTTATCTCCTTAATCCAATACAATCAACCCTGGTAAAGTGGCAAAGCTTTGTGCTTTGACTGTATTGTGGAAATCTTCTAAATAGGCACTATGCGCATCGTGCGCCCTGATCGCACCATATAAATTACTATACAAACCTTGTTCAGTAATTTTATTTGCAACCACATAACCTAACTCTAAATAAGGTTTCACCGCCCAATAAGGTAGCGTTGCGATACCTCGCTTGCTTGCCACTAATTGAATAATCGCAATGGTGAGTTCAGTCGTTCGGCGTTTAGGTGAAATCCCCGCAGGTTTAAGTACTTGGCGCAGTAAATCTAACATATCATCCGGAACAGGATAGGTAATCCAAGTTTCTTCTTTGAAATCTTCCGCCGCCCAAATTGGTTTGGTTGCCAAAGGATGATCTTTCGCACAAATGCCGACCATTTCATAAGAAAATAACGGCTTATAAATCACATTCGGATTATCTTCCATTTCAGAGACCACCGCCCAATCCGAACGGTCGCTCAGCAATAAGCCAACTGGGTCGGTATGGAAACCAGAAACAATATCTAGTTCCACTAGCGGCCAGCTTTGACGGAAAGTCGCCATAGCAGGCATAAGCCAATCAAAGCAAGTATGGCATTCAATTGAAATGCGAAGATTGCCGAGCTCGCCTTGTTTCACACGCACTAAGTCCCGTTCAACATCACGAATTTTAGGCAGAATCTCATAGGCAAGCGCTAAAAGACGCTCCCCTGCCGGCGTAAAACGAATCGGGGTAGTTTTACGCTCAAACAAAGTTAAATCATATTGGCTTTCTAACACATTAATTTGGTGAGAAAGAGCCGATTGCGTTAAATGCAAGCGTTTCGCGGCTAATGATAAATTGCCGCTTTCTTTAATTGCCACTAACGTACGTAAATGACGGATTTCAAGGAAAATTGGTTTCATAATGTAAGACTAAGCGGTAATTTTTGCAAAAGTCTGATGAAAAACTACCGCTTGTAAAAAGCTAAACTTAACGCCAAGCTTTGTATTGGTTAATTAAACCATTGGTTGAGCTGTCGTGACTTTCAACTGACTCACTGCCTTTTAACTCAGGTAAAATGCGGTTAGCAAGTTGTTTGCCAAGTTCAACACCCCATTGGTCAAAGCTGTAAATGTTGAAAATTACACCTTGTACGAAAATTTTATGTTCATACATGGCAATCAATGCACCTAAGCTGTAAGGCGTAATTTTTTGCAATAAAATCGAGTTAGTTGGTTTGTTGCCCGTAAATACTTTAAACGGCACAATTTCTTTAACTGATTCAAGTGATTTTCCTGCTGCTAAAAATTCTTCTTCAACCGCTTGTTTAGATTTACCAAAAGCAAGGGCTTCAGTTTGTGCAAAGAAGTTAGACAACAATTTTTCATGATGATCACTTAATGGATTGTGTGTTTGCGCTGGCGCAATAAAATCACAAGGAATGATTTTCGTACCTTGGTGAATCAATTGATAAAATGCGTGTTGGCCATTAGTACCCGGCTCACCCCAAACAATTGGGCCAGTTTGATAATTCACAACTTTACCGTCACGCCCTACATATTTTCCGTTTGACTCCATATTGCCTTGTTGGAAGTACGCCGCAAAACGATGTAAATATTGATCATATGGCAATAATGCTTCTGTTTCTGCACCTAAGAAGTTGCTATTCCAAATGCCGATAAGCGCTAAAATGGTTGGAATATTTTTCTCAGCTGGTGCGTGTCTGAAATGGTTATCCATCGCATGCGCACCAGATAACAATTGTTCAAACTGCTCAAAACCAATAGAAAGGGCAATAGATAATCCAATCGCTGACCATAAAGAATAACGGCCACCAACCCAATCCCAGAATTCAAACATATTGGCCGTATCAATACCAAATTTTTCCACTTCTTTCGCATTGGTAGAAAGCGCTACGAAATGTTTAGCTACCGCAGATTCATCTTTTGCTGCTGCTAAAAGCCAATCACGAGCCGAATGCGCGTTAGTCATGGTTTCTTGGGTGGTAAAGGTTTTAGAAGCCACTAATACTAACGTTGTTTCTGGGTTTACTTTTTTGAGCGTTTCGGCAATATGTGTGCCATCCACATTTGACACAAAATGCACGTTTAAATGATTTTTATAAGGGCGTAATGCTTCTGTCACCATATAAGGACCAAGATCAGAACCACCAATACCAATATTGATAACATCTGTAATCGCCTTACCCGTATAACCTTTCCATTCGCCAGAAATGACTCTTTGGCAGAATGCTTTCATTTTAGCTAAAACAGCATTGACTTCAGGCATTACATCTTTACCATCAACCAATACTGGCGTATTGCTACGATTACGCAATGCAGTGTGTAATACCGCGCGATTTTCAGTATAGTTAATTTTCTCTCCACTAAACATAGCTTCTTTCGCTTGCGCTAAACCACATTCTTCAGCTAATTGTTGTAATAACGCTAAAGTAGTTTCATTCACTGCATTTTTAGAAAAATCGACTAAAATTTGATCTTCGAAATTGACATGATATTGTGAAAAACGTTGTGGGTTTGCTTGAAATAATTTGGCAATAGTTAGGTTTTCAGCTTGATGCGCAGTTAATGCCTGCCATGCCGCTGTTTGGGTCGGGTTGATTTTTTTCATAACATATCCTTCAGTGCTTAGAAATCGTTAGTAACGGGGGAAAAATCCCTCATAATGCGTAAATTCTAATAAATTTTGAAAGAAATCTAAAGAAGAAATAGGCTATTGAATAGATTTACTGAAGAAAATGAATAAAATAGAAGAAAGATGGCTGGGGTACTAGGATTCGAACCTAGGGATGCCGAGATCAAAACCCGGTGCCTTACCGCTTGGCGATACCCCAAAAGAAAAACTAACCATTGGTTAGCTTACTAAGATAAGAAGTGGCTGGGGTACTAGGATTCGAACCTAGGGATGCCGAGATCAAAACCCGGTGCCTTACCGCTTGGCGATACCCCAACTACTGATTTGCAAATCGATAAATGGTGCGGGACGAGGGACTTGAACCCACACACCTCGCGGCGCCAGAACCTAAATCTGGTGCGTCTACCAATTTCGCCAGTCCCGCAAATGGTGGCTACAGCGAGATTCGAACTTGCGACCCCAACATTATGAGTGTTGTGCTCTAACCAGCTGAGCTATGTAGCCATTTTGCGTCACCATATCGGCTTTGCGAGGCGTATTATGCTGATTTTGACTAACCTCGTCAAATACTTTTTTGCAAAAAAGTCTTGTTTTCTGTCTTTTTGCTTACAGATTCAACATTTTGCTAAAAAAACGATAGCTTTTTCTTGTACTAAATTAACTGCCAGCTTCCATTTCCGCTTGAAGCTGGGCAACTACTGGCGCAACATCTGGCAACACACCTTCCCATAATTCAAAAGCAAAAGCCGCTTGATTAACCAACATCCCTAAACCATCACTACAATGTTTTGCGCCTTGGCTTTTGGCATAACGCAAAAATGGCGTATCTTGATGCGGAGCATATTGCATATCATAAACCGCAGATGATGCGAATAAACTTGCTGGAAGTGGAACATATTTCCCTTGTAACCCTAAAGATGTTGCATTGATAATGACATCAAATGATTGATTCACTAATTCTTCCCAAAAAGCGGTCTGAATTTGTCCGTAATTTGCAAATTTTTCCGCTAACATGACCGCTTTTTCTGGCGTGCGATTGTAGAGCGTAATCTGCTGCTTAGCTTGTAACAAAGGAAATAGCACGCCTTGCGTTGCGCCCCCCGCCCCTAAAATTAACATTTTCTGATTTGGTTTTAACCAACCTAAACGAGCAAGATCGGCACATAAACCGACCCCATCTGTATTATCTGCATAAAGTTGCCCATCTGCTAATTTTCTCAACGTATTACAGGCTTCTGCCAACAAACAGCGCTCACTGTATTGTTTCGCTATCGCAAATGCACGATTTTTAAACGGTGCCGTAATGTTGGCACCTTTGGCTTGCGTAAAAAATACTGCTAATTCTGCTTCAAAATTAGTTTCATCCCCTAGTTTCGCTACATATTGTAAATTTCGACCAGTTTGTTCAGCGAATAACTGATGAATGCGAGGAGATTTGCTTTGAGCAATCGGATTGCCCCATACAGCATACTGATTCATGCTTATCCTTGTCTAAAAATATGTTGGGTAAAAATATCTCGAATTTCAGAGGGTTGTTTTGCTCCACCGGTTGCCTGCTCTAACACAGGAAAATCGTTGCCAAATTGGGCATAAACTTCTTGCGCTGTTCGACAAGGAGGTAAACCGGTTAAATTGGCACTAGTTGAAGTCAGCGCAAACCCAGCAGCTTCACAAAGTGTTGCTACTGCTGGTAAATGACAAAGCCGTACAGCGATAGTGTCAAACTGCCCGGTTAAATAGCGCGGCACAGACTTTTTCACGGGAACGACCCAAGTAATCGCCTGTGCACCAACTTGCGTTAGACTTTGCCACTCCTTTTCAGTTAAACGAGATTCATCAATAAAAGGGCGTAAATAACGCAAATCGGAAGCCAATAAAATTAAACCTTTTTCTACTGGCCGTTGTTTTAAAGTTAATAATGCTTGAACGGCAGTTTCACTATTCGGATTACAACCTAGACCGAAGACGGCTTCCGTTGGATAAGCGACCACTTCATTGTTTTGCAAGCGGGCAATAATTTCATCTAAATTACTCATTTTCTATCTCTGCCTCAAAGATTGCCTGACAATGTTTATTCGCACATTGTAAATATTGCGTTCCTTTCACTTTTTTTTCACAAGCAATTGCCCCGCCACATTGCGGACAATGCGCTAAAATTGGCTTACTCGCTAACGTGAATTTGCACTGAGGAAAGCCACTACATCCGTAAAATACCTTACCTGCACGGCCTGTTCTCGCGACTAATTTATACGTTTTACATTCTGGACAATCAAATTCAACTTCACTGTCTGCAGGAGTGTTTTCATGTACGGTAAAATGGCAATTTGGATATTGGCTACATCCAATAAAAATACCAAAATGCCCCTGTTTGACTTGCAAAAATGCCCCACATTCTGGGCAAGTTTCTGTTAACTCTTTAATAATACGACTTTCTTGGTGCAGCGGTTTAATATAATCGCAAGCAGGATAAGCGCTACAACCTAAAAAAAGCCCTTGTTTACCGCGCTTTAGTTGTAACGGCGATTGACATTGCGGGCAAAACTCCGCTTGTTTAGTTGATTTAAATAAACTCATCCGCGTTACTCATCTTCATCATAATCTTGATTGAGCAAATGGCTAAAATGATCTTGGTAAAAACCTCGGCTGACCATAAAACGCCACATTTTTTGTTTGGCCTTCAAATCCCAAACTCGCGGACGTTTTTTTTCAAAAGTCTGCTCGGCAAGTTCAAACCAATCTAACCCTTCTTCAGCTTCTGCGACTTCAAGGCATTGACTAATCAGCCAATCTGCTATGCCTTTCATCTTTAATTCTTGCTTTAATCGGCGAGGCCCTATGCCTTGTTGAGCGCGATAACGGATAAAAGTTTGACAAAATCGTTCATCACTTAACCAATTGTGCGCTTTCGCAGTTTCAATAGCTTGCTCGATCTCCTCAGCTGAATATTCTTTCAATTTCAGCTTCCGATGTAATTCTTGCTCACTATAATCTCGTTTTGAAAGTAAATAAAGCAAGTAATTTGTCGCGCTGTATTTCTGTGTTGGCTGCTTGTCCATAAATTTCTCATAAAGAAAATGCGGTTTAGAAAACCGCATTTTTTATTTATAGATCTTCGTCGTTAAAATCGTCGTCTTCTGTGAAATTGTCATCGTCTAACACATCTTCATCAGTTGAAACTAATGCTGTTGGTGTGTTGTTGCTAAATTTCTCACGCAATTCTTGTTCAATTTTTTGCGCAATATCCGCATTCTCTTTTAACCATTTCACGGCATTATTTTTACCTTGCCCGATTTTGGTACCCTCATAGGAGAACCACGCGCCTGATTTCTTAATCAGATCATTCGCTTCAGCTAAAATCAATAATTCATTAGTACGCGCAATACCTTCACCATACATAATATCGAAATTCACTTCACGGAATGGTGGAGCAACTTTGTTTTTTACCACTTTAACACGTGTTTCGCTACCGATAATGTTATCACCATCTTTTACTACGCCTGTACGACGAATATCTAAACGTACAGAAGAGTAGAATTTCAGTGCATTACCACCCGTTGTCGTTTCTGGGTTACCAAACATAACACCAATTTTCATACGAATTTGGTTGATAAAAATCACCAAACAATTGGTTGCTTTAATGTTAGCGGTTAATTTACGTAGTGCTTGTGACATTAATCGAGCTTGTAAGCCCATATGAGAATCCCCCATATCGCCTTCAATTTCCGCTTTTGGTGTTAATGCCGCCACCGAGTCCACCACGATAACATCTACTGCACCTGAACGAACTAACGCATCACAAATCTCTAAAGCTTGCTCACCGTTATCTGGCTGAGAAATCAATAACTCATCAGTATCTACGCCTAATTTGCGTGCATAAATTGGATCAAGTGCGTGCTCGGCATCAATAAAAGCACATGTTTTGCCGGCTTTTTGTGCTTGTGCAATCGCAGACAGGGTTAATGTTGTTTTACCAGAAGATTCTGGTCCAAAGATCTCAACGATACGTCCCATTGGCAAACCACCGATGCCTAAAGCCATATCTAAACCGATTGATCCTGTTGAAACTGCTTCAATATCTAAGCTTTGCGTTTGCCCCAGTTTCATAATTGAGCCTTTACCAAATTGTTTTTCAATTTGAGCAAGCGCAGCGGAAAGTGCTTTCTCGCGTTGTTCAGGATCGGTTTGTTTTACAACACTATTTTTTTGGTTTTTCTTTTCTGCTGCCATGCTAGGCTCCTTATTTTAGTAAATTCTTTGGAAAAAATGACCGCTTGTGCATCATTTACTGGACATTAGTATAGTGTATTACCATCCAGTTTCAAGCATTTTATGCTTATTTTATGAGCACAAAATGACTTTTTAGGATCGTTTGCTGATCTAAGCACCAAAATAGTGGATGAAAAGTTTAATTTTTAGTCAATAAATGATTGGATATTTATCAATTTTTATAATTTTATATTAGAAATGGGTAAAATATGACCATTTTCAAATAAATTTAGTGCATTAATGATCATCACTTTTTCGTAACGAAATAAATCCGATATTGGAAGCTTAATCAGCTCTACTTTTTGCTCATCTAACAATTTGCTTAACTGCGTGCCTTTAAGTAAATAATCCTCACTGCAATACCAGCGTCCTGCTTTAAAAAACAATAAATTACCAATCGTGCAATCGCTCACATAACCTTGATGAACAATCACGACTTCATCACTTTGGCTATTTTTCAGCGCTTCTAGTTGACTACGATCACTATATTTAAAGCGGTAGTCGATCTCATCAACATAAACACATTGCAAGGTTTGAATCTGGCGTGGCTGATAAGGAAAAAACGTTAATTCAAAATGATGTGCCGAATAATCTATTCGGCAACGAACAAGCCCTTGCTGATGCTCAGCTGGAACTTTAATCACTTCGGCTAATTGAAGATTCGGCTCAATTTGAAAATAATTGCGCATAGCATGTTCAAATCGAGCCTGATGATAAGCTAGATTTTGAGGCTTACCATCTATAATCGCAATGGTTTCAAACAGCGGAAATAGGGACATAGACTTTCTCCAATAACTCTTGATACTCTTCTTTCAATTGGCTTTTAGCTGTAATCCCGCCGCCACTTCTAAACCAGAACTGACCGTTGATTTGCTCAATATAGCGAATGGCAACGGCGCTATCGAGATTTTCTCCATCAAAATAGCCAAACACGCCTGTATAATAGCCACGCTTTCCTTGCTCTGCCTGCTGAATCACCTCTACCGTTTTCACTTTCGGTGCGCCACTAATTGAGCCGGCAGGCAGTAGTTTTGCTAAAATTGTGCCAATTTCCGCTTGCCAATTCTCAGCTAATTCACCACAAATTTCCGAACTGGTTTGATAAATAGCGCCTCGATGGGTTTGGACTAATTCTGCATAGCGGTATTTAGTTACTTCGATATGCTTAGAAACCAACGCCAAATCATTTCGGATTAAGTCCACAATCGTATTATGTTCGGTTTGTTCTTTATCAGATTCCATAAGCGTTGTCAGTGCATTGGGCTGTTCAGCATTTATGGTGCCTTTCATTGGATAGGCATAAATTTTATTTGCTTGGGTACGAACAAAGGTTTCTGGTGAGAAACAGACAAACTGATCTGGCAAATAAAGCTTATATTTCGCACTTGTTGCCGCAAAAATATCCGCCAAGCTGTAATTCATCTCAATTTGTGTTGGATAAGTTAAATTCAGTAAATAACTATTGCCGAGCTGAATCGCTTGTTGCACTAACGAAAAACCTTGCTCGTAATGCACAAATGGCATCGGTCTCATTTCAAAATGAAAAGGCGCTATCGGCTGAGGCAACTCAGCATTTTTTTTGCAATCGAATTCAAAAAATAGACCGCTTGCAGTAGCCTCTTCAACCGACATAATCAGCGGTTTTTCCTGTTCAAAATCAATTAAAAAGAAAAAAGGTTGGCGTGCTTTTCCTAATTGATTTGCGAGGTTAATAAAATTATTCATCATCTATCCGAATAAAAAATGACCGCGAATGCGGCCATTTTCAAAACTAGGAAATTACTCCCCTTCAAACGGGGCACGAAAACGTTCGATGTTTGCACCAATACCGCGTAATTTCTCTTCAATATGCTCATAACCGCGGTCAATGTGATAAATACGATCTACGATAGTTTCCCCTTCTGCGATACAACCTGCTAACACTAAGCTGATTGATGCACGTAAGTCAGTCGCCATTACTTCTGCAGACTTTAATTTTTCCACGCCTTGGCAAATAGCAGTATTGCCTTCAATTTCGCCTTTTGCCCCCATACGATTGAGCTCTGGAATGTGCATGAAACGATTTTCGAAAATGGTTTCCGTAATGCGACTGGTGCCTTCTGCCACTACGTTCAATAAAGTAAATTGCGCTTGCATATCCGTTGGGAAACCTGGATGTGGCATTGTACGGATATTAACTGCTTTCGGACGTTGTCCTTTAGAATCTAAAGTGATGCTGTCTTCCGTTACGGTCACTTCCATACCAGCTTCACGTAATTTTTCAATCACTGCGTCTAAAGTATCTGCTTTTGTACCACGACAAGTAATTTTGCCGCCTGAAATAGCTGCCGCAACTAAGAAGGTTCCCGTTTCAATACGGTCTGCAACGACGCGATGACAGCAACCACCTAATCCTTCAACGCCTTCAATGGTAATGGTATCTGTACCCGCACCTGAAATTTTTGCGCCCATGGCGTTTAAGAAATCTGCAGTATCGACAATTTCCGGCTCACGCGCTGCATTTTCAATTACGGTTGTTCCTTCCGCTAAGGTGCCCGCCATCATGACAGATAAGGTTGCGCCTACGCTCACTTTATCCATATAAATACGCGCGCCTTTTAAACGACCATTTGAAGTTGCTTTCACATAACCTTCATCTAATTCGATCGCAGCGCCCATTTTTTCTAAACCAGAGATATGCATATCTACAGGACGAGCTCCGATAGTACAACCGCCTGGTAATGATACTTGTCCTTCGTGGAAACGCGCCACTAACGGCGCAAGCGCCCAAATAGACGCACGCATGGTTTTCACTAACTCATATGGCGCAATATAGTGATCGATTTTGCTTGCATCAATTTGTACCGCACCTTTTTCATCACGTTCAACAACCACACCTAATTGGCGTAAAATTTTGAATGTAGTATCAACGTCTTTTAAATCAGGTACATTAGTTAAAGTAACGGGTTCTTGCGCTAAAATTGCAGCAAATAAAATGGGTAACGCAGCATTTTTTGCGCCCGAAATATCAACCGTTCCACTTAAAGTAACCGGCCCTTGCACACGGAATTTTTCCATCTAAATCCTACCTTTAATTCTTTTTATAAGATGCAAGCGGTCTATTTTGCAGATTATTTTGCAAAATAGACCGCTTGTTTGAAATGATTAGCCAACGATATTTAATAAGCGTTCTTTCTTCCACTGTTCGGTCGAGAACACTTTAATGGTTAATGCATGGATAGCGTTGGTCGAAAATAGCTCAGCTAACGGCGCATAAACTGCTTGTTGTTGTTTAACTTTAGTCAACTGTGCTAATTCATCACTGACGACAATCACGCCATAATGCGAGTTTTCGCCTTGTGCGTGAACTTCTGAAGCGTTAGGGAATGCTTGCTTGAGCATTTCTTCAATTTGTTTAGGTTCCATTGAAACAATCCTTAAAAATATTCGTTAGAGGGTATATTGCGCTAACCACTCATCTAAATCATATAATTCTGCCAAAGTAAAAATAACTTTAGGTGTATGAATTAAGTGATTGGCCGTTTGTTTGCCATAATGATTGAGCATTTCAGCAAGTAAGGTAAATCCTGCTGAGTCTAGATGGGTTAGCCCTGCTAAATCCCAATAAATCTGTTGGTTACCGCTTGGCGATAAAAAAGAAGCACGTTGCTTCCAAAGAGGAAGCAACGTGTTGCGGGTTAATTCACCAATGAGCGTTACCACTACACTTTCATTGTTTTGAGAGACCGCCCATTGTAATGTTTTTTCCGATTGCATAAAACGATTATTTGCTTAATTTGATAGGTTGTTTTGCTGCTTGTGCAACTTGGTTTGTTAACGCATCAATACCTTGTTGGCGTAACACACCACTCCATTCATTTTGTTTCGTTGCAACCATACTTACGCCTTCAGCCGCCATATCATAAGCTTGCCATTCGCCAGTTTTGCTGTTTTTGCGCCATTTAAAATCTAATTTAATTGGCTGTGCACCATTATTTTGTACTAAATTCACGCGAATGCTTACGATAGTTTTACCATCAACCGGTTTTTCGCTTTCGATTTGTACTTTTTGGTCTGTGTATTGTGTTAATACTTGCGCGTAAGCTTGTTCAACAAATTGACCAAATGCGTTGAAGAATGCTTCACGTTGTGCTTCAGTGGCAGATGAAAGGTTTTTACCTAACACTAATTGACCTGCATATTTGACATGCACATGTGGCATTAAATCGTTGCGCACAATAGTACGTAAATATTCTGGATTTGATTTAATTTTACTTTGGTTAGCCTTAATATCGCCAAATAATTTGTCTGACGCTTGTTGAGTCAATACATAAGGACTAGTTTCTGCGAAAGCTTGTGCAGAAACAAAAGTTGAAAATGCAACCACTGCGGTTGCGATAATTTTTTTAATTTGTTTGAACATTGAATAAACTCCAATATGTCTTAGAAAATTGCATACGGCAGTTAAAATGCCATATGCAGGAAATTGTTTCATTTTACCCGAAGTTCGGGGAATAGGCACGCAAAATAGCGTGTATTATTCAGCTTTCGACGCCTCAGTTTTTTCAGTTTCACTATTCGATGACTTTTTGTCGCCATATAGGAACTGACCGATTAAATCTTCTAATACCATAGCTGAATTGGTATCTGTAAAGCTGCTGCCTTCTTTCATATATTCCGTTTCGCCTTCCATCATAAAGCCGATGTTTAACGCAATATATTGTTCACCCAATAAACCTGCGGTTTTAATTGAAAGTGAGCTAGTGTCTGGGATTTTATTAAAATCTTGATTCACTGCTAATGCTACTTTCGGTGTATAGGTTTGTGCATCTAATTGAATGTCTTCAACACGCCCTACCACAACCCCGCCGACCTTTATCGGTGCACGCACTTTTAGTCCGCCGATGTTATCGAAAGTTGCGTAAAGAGTGTAAGTTTTCTCGGAAGTAAATCCTTGCACACCCGCGACACGCAAGCCTAAAAATACAAGAGCTGCTAAGCCTAATAGTACAAATAAGCCGACCCAAAATTCATATTTAATTGATTGACGCATTGTCTTTTCCTTTTGTGAATTAACCGCCAAACATAATGGCTGTTAAAATAAAATCTAATCCTAAAACCACTAACGAGGCGTTTACCACCGTTTTAGTTGTAGCTTGGCTAATACCTTCTGAAGTTGGCATTGAGTCATAACCGTTAAATAAAGCAATCCAAACTACTGCGAACGCAAAAATAATGCTTTTAATAAAGCCATTAGTTAAGTCGCTTAAATTAACGGAGTTTTGCATTACCGACCAGAAACTACCGCTATCAACGCCTTTCCAATCGACCCCAACTAATGAGCCACCCCAAATACCAATAGCCGTAAAAATTGCTGCTAATACAGGCATTGAAATCACACCTGCCCAAAAACGCGGTGCAATAATTCGGCGTAGTGGGTCAACTGCCATCATTTCAAGGCTTGATAGCTGCTCTGTTGCCTTCATCAAACCAATTTCTGCCGTTAATGCCGAACCTGCTCGACCTGCAAACAATAATGCCGTTACCACAGGCCCTAGCTCACGCAATAAAGAAAGTGAAACTAAGGTTCCTAAACTTGTTTCTGCGGCAAAATCAACCAGTACCACATAGCCTTGTAAACCTAATACCATGCCGATAAACAAGCCGGAAAGCATAATAATCAATAAAGATTGTACGCCTATTGAATATAGCTGTTTAATTAAAAGCGGGCTGTGCTTACGGAAATTAGGTTTGCCAACCAAAGCGCCCCAAAGCATAAAAGCAGAACGTCCGAAGGCGCGAATAAAATGAATGACAGAAGCGCCAACTCGACTAATAAAATCAATCATTAAATAGCTCCTCTGTATAATCTTTCGCCGGATAATGGAATCGAACCGGCCCATCTGCTTTACCCGACAAGAACTGCACGACTTGCTCATCTTGGCTGGCTAACAATGCTTGTGGTGTACCTTCTGCAATCACATGCTTATCTGCCACAATGTAAGCGTAATCGGCAATACTTAACACCTCTGCTACATCGTGCGAAACCACAATAGAAGTCAAGTTCATCGCTTGGTTTAATTTTTTAATCAATTCTACGATAACGCCCATACTAATTGGGTCTTGGCCCGCAAAAGGCTCATCGTACATAATTAAATCTGGATCTAACGCAATCGCGCGTGCTAATGCTGCACGACGTGCCATCCCGCCAGAAAGCTCAGAGGGCATTAAATCTGCTGCGCCTCTTAATCCAACTGACTCTAATTTCATCAACACCAATTTTCTAATCACTGCTTCAGGTAAATTGGTATGTTCACGAATCGGGAATGCCACATTGTCAAAAGTAGATAAATCGGTAAACAATGCGCCCGATTGGAATAACATGCCCATTCGCTGGCGAATTTGGTAAAGCTGTTTATTTGAGGCTTTCACGACATCTTCGCCATCGAATAAAATCTCGCCGGCATTAGGAATTAACTGGCCGCCAATTAAGCGGAGCAAGGTGGTTTTCCCAATCCCTGAAGGCCCCATAATGGCGGTGACTTTTCCCTTCTGCACTTGCAAATTCAGATTGTCGTAAATGACTCGCTCACCTCGCTTAAAGGTGAGGTTTTTTACCTCAATCAAGTTCTCTGTACTATGCATTCAGATAATCTTCTTCCTTATAATAAAGCGTGTATGCTCTATCAATTTGTTTCTAATGTCAAAGAGCTTTTAAAAGTTGACATTTGCAATCTAGTCATAAAATTTAACCGCTTGCAAATTTTTTATTGACTATTTTTCATTCATTTATTTACATTTTGATGAACCAATCTCAAAATGAGTCTGTCTTATCGACACAAGCAAACGCGCTTGGTTCCCCAAGTGGCATCGCTTGATTTTGTACAACACAAACATAAACAGGAAACATAATGAAAACATTTAAAAAATCTATTTTATCTGCAGCAATTTTAGGCCTTGGCATGGCTAGCTTACCAATACAAGCACAAGCAGAAATCAGCCTTCCATTTTTCTCAAACAACCCACAAGAACAAGCACCGTCTTTAGCGGATATGTTAGATAAAGTCCGCCCAGCTGTGGTTGCAATTTCTGTAGAAGGCAAAGCCAAAACTAGCCAAAGCCGCAGTTCTAGCCGTGATAGTTTAGACGGTCTTCCAGAAGATTTAGAAGATTTATTTAATGAATTTTTTGGTGGTCAAAGCAGCCGATCATCTGAACGTAGCGCTCCACAACGTCAATTTAGAGGATTAGGTTCTGGCGCAATTATCAATGCAGAAAAAGGTTATGTGATTACCAATAACCACGTGATTAAAGATGCGGATAAAATTACCATTAAGTTAGAAGATGGCCGTGAATTCCAAGCAAAATTAGTGGGTGCAGATCCGCAATCAGACGTTGCATTAGTTCAAATTCAATCTCCGAAAAACTTAACTGAAATTAAATTTGCAGATTCAGACAAATTACGCGTGGGTGACTTTGCGGTGGCTATCGGCAACCCATTCGGCTTAGGACAAACCGTGACTTCGGGAATTGTTTCTGCATTAGGTCGTTCAACGGGCAATATTGATGATGGCTACCAAAACTATATTCAAACAGATGCTGCGGTTAACCAAGGTAACTCAGGTGGCCCACTCATTAACTTAAAAGGCGAATTGATCGGTATTAACACTGCTATTCTTTCGCCAAGCGGTGGCAATGCGGGTATTGCATTTGCAATTCCTGCAAACATGGCAAATAACTTAATTCAACAAATCATTGAATTTGGTGAAGTAAAACGCGGTATGCTTGGCATCAAAGGAGGCGAACTTAACGCCGATCTTGCGAAAGAATTCAATATTGATGCACAACAAGGCGCATTCATTAGCGAAGTTTTACCAAACTCTGCAGCATCTAAAGCTGGCTTAAAAGCAGGCGATGTCATTACCGAATTAAACGGTCAAAAATTACGTAGCTTTGCTGAATTACGTGCCAAAATTGCTACGGCAGGCGCAGGTAAAGAGTTTGAATTAACCTACTTACGCGATGGAAAAGTGGAAAAAGCGAAAGTAACATTACAATCTGATGGCGATGCACCAACTGCAAGCGCAACTGACTTGTTACCTGCATTAACTGGGGCACAATATAGCAATTACAGTAAAGATGGCTTAAAAGGGGTAGAAATTTCTAAAGTAGAAAAAGGTTCACCTGCAGAGTTACGTGGCTTGAAAAAAGGCGATGTGATTATCGGTATTAACCGCACCCAAACTGAAACCATCAGTGATTTACGTAGAGCCCTTGATGCAAAACCATCTGCAATTGCACTTAACATCGTGCGTGATGGCGCAAATTTCTATGTACTTATTCAATAATTTGTAAAATCTCGATAAAAAATGCCCGCTTGTTTGCGGGCATTTTAGTCATTACAGAATCAAAATCTTTTGTATTCCATCTGGCATAACGCTTCTTTATTCAGCTTTCACGCCATAATCTCTGGCGCCAAAAACGGCAGTGCCAATACGCACCATCGTTGAACCACATTCAATTGCAGCCGCCATATCATCACTCATTCCCATTGAAAGCGTGTCTATTCCTTCAAATTCTGTTTGCAAGCGGTTAAAAAGTTGCTGCATTTTACTCAGTGCGATTTTTTGCTGCGCTGGTTCATGTTCAGGTTTTGGAATAGCCATTAAACCACGCAGTTTTAAATTTGGTAATAACGCAATTTCTTTGGCTAACGGCAGCATTTCTTCTGGCGCAATACCAGACTTAGAAGCTTCATCACTAATATTGATTTGAATCAGCACATTCAATGGCGCCTTATCAGCTGGGCGTTGCTCACTTAAACGTTGAGCAATTTTAAGTCTATCCACCGTTTGAATCCAATCAAAATGAGCAGCCACTAATTTGGTTTTATTTGATTGAAGTGGCCCAATAAAATGCCATTCTAGGTCGGTTTGCTGATTAAAATAAGCAATTTTCTCCACGCTCTCTTGCACATAATTCTCACCAAAGGCTTTTTGCCCTGCTTGAATTGCCTCTTCAATAGCGCTGACTGGCTTAGTTTTTGATACCGCCAATAAGCGCACATTTTCACGTTGAAACTGCGCGGAAAGTGATTCAATTTGTTGCTGAATTTGCGCTAAATTTTGTGAAATCGACATTTTACCCTCCTAAAATTATAATAGTGTCATCTTATCATATTGAGGAACTGACAGAATGGATTTAACCAAGATTAAATTAGTCATCACTGATGTCGATGGCGTACTCACTGATGGCGGTTTATATTACACCGCAGAAGGTGAAGTCATGAAACGTTTTCATGTACATGACGGACTTGGCATGAAAATGCTCCAAACTTGTGGCATTCAAGTCGGCGTCATTTCAGGTGGGGATCATCCACTATTACGCAAACGTCTTGAAGTGTTAAAAGTGAATTTTGCCAAATTAGGCAAAATGGAAAAACGCACGGCATGTTTTGAATTGATGGAAGCCGCAGGCGTAACCCCTGAACAAACCGCATTTATCGGCGATGATACCCTTGATTTACCTGCATTTGAAGTTTGCGGTTTAGCGATTGCTACTCGCAATGCTCACGATTATGTGAAGCAACAAGCGGACTGGGTTTTAGAAAAAGCAGGTGGTGAAGGCGCATTTCGAGAAGTGTCAGATAAAATCCTTGCAGCACAAGGATTTGAAGAAATTTTTAGCACTGCAGATGGTTTCTTAACTATTGCACAAAAAATGGCGCAGTAGTTTTATCCACAATCACTAAACAAGCGGTCTGATTTTGTCAAACTTTTGCAGCATTATGTATGCCTTTTTATAATGTTCTAAACCAATTAAAAACCTTAAGATATCTGTTAAACTGAATCTATGTGCCTAGGTTACTTAAAAGTTAGCATATATTTTGCTAGAAACCTAAAAAGAACGCTGTCAAATTCAGTAAAAATTTTACTAAATTTAATCATTTGGAACATTAACTGGTATACCAATTTTCTAAAATGAGGTTGAAAAAACCTAAGAACTTTATCGTTCGTCAAAAAATTGGTTAAGATATATAATATCGCGCTATTGATTCGTAAATTCAGAATAAAGCGATTCCCACGCAGCAATATCTTCATCTTCAGAAGCTAACATAAGCCCATTCTGCTTAGCTGTGGCAAAGTGCATAATATCAAAATTATGCTTATTAATTTTCTTTGGCGTTTGTCCATTATCTTGGCGCAAACGTCTTTCATATCGAAATAGTCCAGCCGCCAAATCTGCAATCGGCTTATCAATATTCAAATTGCTTAGGCTATTTAATACCTCAAGATGTTTTTCGTAATTAGGAATATCCGCCCAATCAACACCACGCAATACCTCATAATAAATAAGTGGTGTAATATAAACAACATTTTGCGAATCTGATAACAACTTACGTAAAAGCTCTGCTTCTAGGCTTTGATTATCTTTAATTGCCGCAATTAAGATATTCGCATCTAATAATACTTTATTGTTTGAAGAAGCTTGACTTACCGACATATTAAGCTCCTAATAGATATAATAACGCCTTCTTCATATCAGATTGGCTTTCTGCTGTAGTATTTTCAAGTCGTAATTTATTAAGGTTTACCCCAAATGCTTCTTCTAATAAATCAATTAACGCGGCTTGCCCTGCATTTTGAATAGGTTTAGTGACCACAACATCATTTTCTCGAACTAATTGATAAGCTGCCCCATCAACAAGTTGAGTTAATACCAAGGAAGAGTGAGTGGTAATCACAAAATAGGTATTAGGAAAAATTTTGGTCAGCAACGGCAATATCTTTGTTTGCCATTCGATATGTAGATGGCTTTCAATTTCATCAATCAAAACATAACCTTCTACTTGTTCAATATCTTCTGCATTCGTAAAGTAAGAATAGCCTGCAACAATAGATTGAACAATTTTAATTAAAGAAGCAAACCCACTACTTAATTCACTCAAATAATGCGTTTTTCCATCTAATTTAATGGTTACACGTTCCCCATCTGGCGATTTAAAATCTTCAGGATCAGCACTAATGCGAGCATCGATCTGATTTAAAATTCGCAATACAGCTAACAATTCCACTTCACGATTATTTTCACGAAGTTGATACCGATTAGATGAATTTGCTCTTTGGATAAACCATTCATCAATCGACCCTTGCATATTTAAGGTAGAAAAACCATGTTGCATTTTATTAATAACAGATTTTATATAAGCTTCTTTTCTTGCCTTAAATTCACCTATTGCCCCATCAACATTACCCTGTTTTTGTTGAATTTCCCCACGATTTTGTGCAGCTAAATAAATTACGGGGAAATCATGAAAATCTTTAATTTTCATAGCATCAGCTATTGTTATATATAAATCTTTGCGGACAAATTCAGAAACCTGAGTCTTATTAACCAATGCCTTTTCAAATACAATTTTGGCAGAATCAACATAAAAATTATTCGCCACATATTTATTCGAGAATAATAGTTGCGTGTAAAGAGATTCCAACGTTTTTGTTTTACCAACTCCATTAGAACCAATAATCACATTCATTTTTTTATTAGAGAGCTGTAACTTAATATCGCCAACTCCCTTTACATTTTTAAATTCAATATGCTGATCTAATAACATACTGCAATCCTATTTTTGCTTGTAAAGTATAGATATAAGGTTAGTTTACCATTTAGTGAACTCAAGCGATTAAATTCAGCAAAAATTTTGCGAAAAACGACCGCCTTCAAAGGAAAAGGACTATAGATACTATAATCTAGTTACTTTAGGTTATTGAATAATTGCACCTAAAAATCTTTCCGAATGCATTACCCCTGAACTAGTAAGCAAAATCCCACTGTATTCAGCAAAAATAGCTTGCGTCACTTCTTGCGTATATTCTACTCCCCACGCTAGCGAAGAGTTTCGTCGTTTTTTCTTAAATGCTTTCCTAACACTACATATTAAATCACCTTTAGATACAAACTCCCCATTTTTACTAAGCCAGTTAGTTTCTATAATTCTATCGTCATCACTACCAACAAAAATAAGTTTTTTATTCAATTCCGTATTTCTTATTAAAGCATCTTTTATTTCTCGATTTTCACTTAGGACTAATTTATTTACTATTTCAGAAAACATACATTTATTTTTAGCAAGAAGTATTTTAGGATAATTCGCCCCATATTCTAATATAACTTCTTGGTTCTCCAACAGATCAATTTTATTATTCTTAAATAAGTCATCAATTCTTGATTTCTTATCTCCATCAGCCCAATAAGATAACGCTAACGCAAACGATATATTTTTATGTTGATAAATAATATCTAATAAATCTTCATTATAATCATCGTGCTCTTTATCTAAAGATAATTGTTCATCTAATAATCTAGTTGGGCAATTTGGATTTCTAAATGCGGCTTCATAGACATCACTGTCCTCATCTTTAACCAGTTGCTCTAGAATTTCTTCGGTAACATTTTCATCTTGAGCTACTTTAACACGCACAAGATAGTTCGGATCTTTTGCCATTTTTACCATTTGAGCAATACTCAATCCATCATTCTCAGACGCTGGCGATAAATAGAGTTCATCAAATTTTTTCTCATATTCGCCCACTTTATCTTTTAAAGTTTTACGCAGTGGCGTGGTTTTGCGGATGGCTTCTAATAATAAATCTTGTGTAAGGATTTTATTATTGCTAATAAACGCTTTTTTCACCGCTTCAAAAATCGCATTTTCAATATCAGCCCCCGCATAGTCGCGACATTCGCTGGCAAGGACATCAATATCAAATTCGCTTGCCTTTTGTTTCGCTTTGGTAAGATGGATTTCAATGATTTTTTTACGCTCTTTTTTGGTTGGGAAGCCGACATAGAAAATCTCATCAAAACGCCCTTTGCGTAATAATTCAGGTGGCAATGCGGTAATATCATTAGCAGTAGCGATAATAAACACAGGAGCACTTTTCTCTTGTAGCCACGTTAAGAAATAGCCGAGCAGACGCGAGCTAACTTCAGAAGCGTTGTTACCAGTCATCCCTATAAAGGCTTTTTCCAGTTCGTCTACCCACAACACGCACGGACTGATGCTCTCCGCCATTGCTAACGCTTTTCGCATATTGGTTTCACTTTCGCCCACATATTTACCCAGCAACGAGCCAATATCTAAACGCAACAGCGGTTGTTGAAATAATGCTGCCGCTGCTTTTGCCGTAAGCGATTTACCACAACCAGGCATCCCCGCAATCAACGTGCCTTTTGGAGCTTTTACGCCAAACTCTTTTGCCGCTTGAAGATTTTTCACAATATAGCTTTGATCTTGCAACCACGCTTTGAGTTTTTCTAAACCGCCAATATCCTCAATTTCTTCATTCACCTTCACCATTTCCAACACGCCACTTTTGGCAATAATTTGCTCTTTTTGTTGTTGGATTTCGGCAAGAATGGCTTTTTCATTTTCTGCGTTTAATTCTCCATGTTTATTTTTGAGTAAATTTAATAATTGCTGAATATCTAATTCATTCAAACCAGAAAGTGCGGTGCTTAGACGAACCGTTAATTCATTTGCAATTTTTTCTTGTTTTAACACCGCTTGTATTTGATTTTGATCAGGCAGTGTTAATTCTAAAAGCGTAATAAGCGGTTCAATTTCATTCGGCAAATACACATCGGCAGATTGTAAAATTACTGCACTCTCGCCTTTATAATCATTCAAGGTATCTAATAGATATTTTAAACGGGCTAATGCCACAGGATTATTTTCTAATCCTAATTTAACATCTTTAATTAAAATGAGATTATTTTCTAAATCTTCGTAGCGAAGATGATTAAATATCTTCTCAAAACTGGTTAGGCTGTCATCAATACTTTCTTTATTCTCAAATTTCACTCTGCCGTAAGCTAAATTATATTCGATCACATTAAATCGAAGCTGATTAACCACCTCACCAATTAATCTATCCGCACGAGCTAATTCGCTCGTTTTTAAATAAAAGGCCGTGTAACCTGCTTGAATATAATCAATAATTTGTTGTGTTAAATTTTGTTCTTTCATATTTATTCATAGTGGGGGATGAAATGAAATTTTACGCACGAAAGCGGTTTATTTTTAAAGAATATTTGCAATACGTATGTGGATTACTCAAATCTACACACTTTTCCTATTAAAACCAATTAAGAGGATTTAATTTACTTTCTTTTACTGCATCCCAAACCTCTTTTCCCTTAGAAATCGTTGTTTTTATAGCGTCTTTTACTGAATCAATTGCCTTATCCGCAACTTTCTTTGCAGTTTCTGCCATTGGTTTAACCACCTTGCCACTAACCCAACCACCTGCTTTTTCTCCAAGAAAACCACCAACTATGCCGCCAATTGCCGCACCTGCTGGGCTAAAAAGTGAACCTGCCATCGCACCTAATTTTGTTCCTAATTTCGTCCCATTTTGGCGTAAAAACAGATCCGCCTTTTGCTCCAAATTGGTAATGGTTTGAGCTGCCACAAATTTTGCTTTTTCTGCGACTGCCTCTGTTGCAGAAATAACACCTTGCTCAACTTTATCAAATAAGCGAATATCGTCCCAACCATTTGCCACATTTAAGGTAAGATCTTGCACGCGACTTAAAATCGCACCTGCTTTACCCGCAACTTCTTCCAATTTATCTAATCCTGCAAAGGCATCTTTAATCCAACCTTTTTTGGCAGAAATTACCACACCACCTGAAACCGCAATTTGCACACCTTTATTTTCAGCACTATCCACCGCGCCACGAATAATTTTCTGCAATTCTTCTTCGTGCGAAAGATTTTCCTTACCCAAAAACGAATTCACTAAACGAGCAGTAGCACTTTTTAAACCCCACCCCATCAGGTTTAATTGAGCGTTTAATTTTGCCCTCTTAATAGTTTTTTCTACAATCGTAGTCTCTTCAACAGGAAGATCAATCACTTGCCCTGTTAACGTACCAAATTGATTACGGTTAGCCTCCGCCAAAGAACTGTCTATTTTTTGGGCTAATTCCGTTGCATCAAGCTGATATTCTTGTGCAATTTCATTGATCTTATTCTTGTAAAAACCTTCTACAGTTTTGCCTCTTTTCTCAAGATGTTTTTCTAATGCTACTTGATTGGTTGCAAGGTTTTCAATCGTGCTAATAATGGTATTTGCCGTGTCGATTTTCTCTTGCTCACTTTCCCAAATATCAGGATATAGGTCAAAACGAAATTTCAGCCACTGATCAATCGGTTGATGGCGACCGCTAGCCAAATAATCATCTAAAAAGGCATTGATGGTTTGAAAAGTGTTTTTCTTCGCCTCATCATTGGCAAAAAGTGCATTTTCTGCTTTTTCTGCCAATGCATTTTGAGTTTCATCTTGTTTAAGATTTTTGAAAAGTTGGTCGATTTGTTGTACCTGAGTGGTGATTTGATTGTCTTGCATAAAAATAGCCTCGAAAAAATAGGAATTCAAGACTATTTTAGCAAAAATTACTGCGAAGTTGATTCATAAAAAAGAATTTAAAAAGTCTGTAAATTTAACTTAAAAAAGTTCTGAACATATATTTGATCTCACAAAATAAGATACGATTATCTTATTTGAAAAAAATCCTCCCATCTCTATAAGAACTACGTAAAATATAACTGATAAAAAATTTGTGCAAAGCCACATAATTTATAAACTTTTGCAAAATCAGACCGCTTGTGATTAGTCTAGCGTAACGGCATCTTTAATTTTCTTCAGTGCTGCATTTTCTAGCTGGCGCACACGCTCGGCAGAAATGTTATATTTATCCGCAAGTTCCTGAAGCGTCGCTTTATTTTCATCTAACCAGCGGGTTTTGATAATATCTTGGCTACGTTCATCAAGCGTCGAAAGCGCATAAGCAAGTTGAGCGGTTGCTTCCCCCATTTGCTCTTCATCTTCCAGTTCGTCTGCAAAATTTGAGCTGTTGTCTTCTAAATACATGGAAGGAGTGTAGGCTTCACTATCATCTTCGCCTACTGGCAAATCAAAACCTAAATCCTGCCCAGTCATTCTAGATTCCATCTCTCGCACTTCTTGCGGAGAAACACCTAAATCATCTGCAACTTTCTGAATTTCGTCCTCATTAAACCATGCCAAACGATGCTTATTTTTACGCAAATTAAAGAACAATTTACGTTGTGCTTTCGTGGTTGCCACTTTCACAATACGCCAATTTTTCAGCACATATTCGTGAATTTCTGCTTTTACCCAGTGTACGGCAAAAGAAACCAAACGCACGCCAACATTTGGGTCAAAGCGCTTTACTGCCTTCATTAACCCAATATTCCCTTCTTGAATCAAATCCGCGAGCGGTAAGCCATAGCCCAAATACCCACGGGCAATGTGTATGACAAAACGCATATGCGATAAAATCAGCTGTTTTGCAGCTTCTAAATCTTCATCATAGTAATAACGTTCCGCAAGTTCTTTTTCTTGCTCGGCGCTTAGAATCGGATATTGATTAGCGATGCGAATATAGCTATCCAAATTTCCTTGCGGAACAGGCATACCGCCTTGAAGCAATGCTGGATGAACGGCTTTCTCTGCTTCCAATGCTTCTAATTCATCAGGATGAATAGGCTCAGCCTCTTCCGATTCAATCACTTCTGCATCTTCAATCAAATCTTCATCATATTTATTCATAAGCGTCTCTTTATTTTGTCTCGGCGGGAGACTTGCAAAAATGTTTGCAGATCTTACCGCTTTCCTTTAAAATTTCCAAACTTTTTGGGGCTGATTCTGGATTCGACGGGATTAGCGAAGCCCAAGGTGCACGTCGAGGTGCGGTAGGCCTCGTAAACAAACCGCAAAAAAATAGTCGCAAACGACGAACAATACGCTTTAGCAGCTTAATAACCTGCCTTAAAGCCTTATCGCCTCAGCTTCCGCTCGTAAGACGAGGAGTTCGATAAGTCACCCAAAACGAGATCGTGTGGACGCCGCCGTTTGAGGATCGAAACACTAAATTAAATCAAACTAGCCTATCACTTGCGTGTCTGTCCGCTGGCGGTAGGTGAAATTAAAGACTAGACTAAACGTGTAGTGCTGAAGGTAGAGTAATTTCGGACGCGGGTTCAACTCCCGCCAGCTCCACCAAATTGAATTCCAAACAAGTGTTATAAAGTCCGATAAAGCCTTGGTATATAAAGCCCAAGGCTTTTTTATTGTCCTATTTAATCCTATCCATTCCAACCTAATCCAACGATTTTAGTAACACCGATAGTAACACCATAATAAAATAACTTAAACCGATGTTACTACAAGCATTAAGAACCTTGTGCTGCAAGGCTTTTACCGCTTCTTATATTTCTTAAATGACAGGTGATTCTGCTATGCCAAGAACAACAAAATCTTTAACAAACACCGAAATAGACAGAGCAAAGCCGGCTGAAAAGGAATACAACCTTTCCGATGGCAATGGATTATCCTTAAGAGTTAAAACTAATGGTTCTAAGCTATGGATCTTTAATTATTATCATCCTTTCACTAAAAAACGTAAAAATATCAGTTTAGGTATTTACCCTGAGTTGTCGCTTGCTCAAGCTCGTAGAATAAAAGATGAATATCGCTCATTATGATCTGACCGCTTGACTATCTCTCAAATTCCTTTTTCAAAATTCCTTCCAGTATTTCAAAGTCTTTCAAGCCCCTTGGTGGCGTAACGGTTTCGTATGGACGGTATAAAAACAGTTGTCATTTTTGAATCTCCACTTCAGGAAACAAGCGAACAAGCTGCCCTGATTTTAGATAAGGATCACACAAGAAATCACTCAACATCCCTGCTAATTTTCCTTGTAATATCTCCAATAAATAGCTATCAATACGATGAGTAAAATATCTAGTTTGCTTATATCATCATCCAACCAATAATTGGCTATATGTTCTTTTGATAAAATGATAGAATCAACAACAGTTTAACTTTTATTTTTATGGAAATATTGTAATATCAATTTATGTAATAATTTGACTTATTATTCGTATAGATAAGGAGTAACCTATTATGGATTATCCAAAACATCCAGAACCTTTTTTAGAACTAAAAATTCATAATCTTGATTCAACCCCGCCAATATCTGCTCTGTGTGCAGGCTATGAATGTGGAGAGTGGAGATCTTCTCAATTAGCTGAACATGCTATGGAATGGTTACCTGAATTCTGCCTAACTGCTAACGAATTGAAAAGTATCACTTCTAGTAATGCTTTAAAAATGATTAGAAAAGCTGCACAATCAGTGTACCAAACAGATAAATATAAAAACCGTGGCGAGTTTGGTGAACTTTTCTTACATATAATATTACGCCAGATTTATAGTTCTATTCCTGCTATCAGTAAGATTTATTTTAAAGACGCAGTTAATAATACTGTAAAAGGTTTTGATGCAGTCCATATCATTAATATAAAGGATACAAAGGATACAAAGGATACAAAGGATACAAAGGATACAAAGGATACATTTGAATTATGGCTAGGAGAAGTTAAGTTTTATAACAATGCTAGACAAGCTATTTATGATGTAATAGGTGAAATTCAGGAGCATACTAAACAAGATTATCTAAAAAATGAAAAGATGCTGTTATTGAATAAAATTGATATCGACCCAAAATCACCTTTTTATCCTATCTTATCAAAATTACTTGCTCCTAATACATCTTTAGATGAATTATTTGATTGTGCCTGTATTCCAATTCTTATCACTTACGATAGTAAAACTTTAAAGAAACACACAAAAACAACTAAAGAATTTAATCTTGAATTAGAACATGAAGTAATGAAAGTTTTTGATGATTTTAAAAATAAAATATCAAATCTAACTATACCAATTAAACTTCATGTTTTTCTATTACCTCTTCAAGAAAAATCAGTGTTAATTAAAAAATTAGATGAAGAATTAAAAAGGTTACAATAATGTTTACAAGAAATGATATAGAGAAGATTCTCAAAAATAGTAATCCTATTAATGTTGATACTGCATTTATTATTCTTCAATCAATGTATTACCTAGCAAATACTAATAATATAGAAGATAACAGCACTCAACAGCTTCTTCTTAGAATTTTAGATAGAAAAGAGGAATTTAACTCTTTTAGTGATGCTTTAAATGGCCTTGTTCGTCATTTTGGCTTATATCCTTATTTAGACACTGATAATATTACCATAAAAGATGCTTTTGTAAGGGAGCTACATAGACCATCTCTATTGACAGAAAATAACTCAGGTAATGAAGGGATAGTCTTCCACAAAGTACAATCTGAAATTTTCCAACATCTAATAAATGGGGAAAATATTATACTAAGTGCGCCAACTAGTTTTGGAAAAAGTACTTTAATAGATTCTTTAATTGAAAGTCAAAAATTTGAAAATATTATTATTATTGTGCCAACAATTGCACTTATTGATGAAACTAGAAGAAGGATATCCTCTCTAAAAACAGAACATAAAGTTATTACACATGCTTCACAGGAAAAATTATCGAAAAATATCTTTATACTAACACAAGAACGAGCAATTGACTTTCCTGATCTTCCTAATTTCGATCTTTTTATATTGGATGAATTCTACAAATTAGATCCTCGAGAGGATTCCGAAAGAGCGATGACTTTAAATCTTGCTTTCTATAAATTGTATAAGAAATCCAAACAATTTTATTTATTAGGTCCAAATATAAACAACATACCTAATGGATTACCCGAACGCTTCCAGTGTAAATTTATTAAAACAGACTATTCGACAGTTGTGACTGAAGTAATCCATATCCATCCTCAAAAAGATCATTTTGATGAATTGATAAATTTATGTAATTCAATTAAAGGTTCAACACTAATTTTTTGTGCATCTCCTAATAAAGCAAGAAAGATTACAAGACTACTTACTGAAAAATGCTCGCAGTTAAAAGATAATTATCTAAATAATGAAGCCAACTGGATTGCAGAAAATTATCACCCAGACTGGACTTTAGTTAAAGGATTAAGAAAAGGTATTGGTATGCATCATGGAAAAATTCCTAGAGCCATAGCATATTTATGTGTTAAAAATTTCAATGAAGAAAAGATACAATTTTTAGTTTGTACTTCAACGTTAATTGAAGGAGTAAATACAAAAGCAAAAAATGTAATTATTTTTGATAACAAAATTGCCAGAAATAAGTATGATTTCTTTACTTTTAATAATATAAAAGGTCGCTCAGGACGAATGTTTAAACATTTTATTGGAAATGTATATTTGTTTAATAACCCTCCCCAAGAAGAACTTCCTCTAGTTGATATTCCTATTTTTTCTCAAGATGAATCTAATACCACGGATTCTCTTTTAATTCAGCTTGATAAAGATGATATGACAATGGAGTCTTGGAAGCGTATTCAGAAGTATCATAACCAATCTATTTTAAGTATTGATACATTGCGTAGTAATTCAGGAATAAACCCAGATTATCAAATTGAGCTCGCAAAATATTTATTGGAACATCAATATATTTTAGAAGGATTAAGTTTTATCTCAAATCCTAGTTACGAACAATTGGAAGTATTATGTTGTTTAATTTGGGATCATTTTATTCATTCGAAAAGCTATTCTGATATTTATTCAGGAAAACAACTGGCATTTAAGTTAAATCAGCTAAAGCATAACCAACTTAAAGAGATTATATTAAATGAAATAAGCCAAGGTATTGAGGCTGATGATGCTGTAGAAAATACATTAAACTTTATCAGACAGTGGGCTCAATTCCACTTTCCTCGATTTGCAATGGCTGTTTCTCGTATTCAGAATGAATTAGCAGAGAGATTAGGAATAGAAAAATCAGATTACTCTTTCTTTTGTACTCAAGTTGAAAACCTATTTAAAGATCCAGCCTTGATCGCATTAGATGAGTATGGATTACCATTGCCATTAGCTGAAAAAATAGAAAATAAATTAAACCCAGAAGGGAAATTGGATATTGCAATAGATAACTTATCTAAATTAGACCTTGAGCTTTTAAATAATCTAACTGCCTTTGAAAAAAAGCTCCTCCAAGACGTTAAAAATTATATTTAATGATATTCCTCTCTCTCCCTGCCTGTAGATTTGATGATAGAAAAATAAAAAAGGTGAGCCCAAATGCTCACCTTCTAAACTAATAGTTTGCAATTAGCCAAATACTTTTTCCAAATGTGCTTGGTAATCGGTTAAGTATTGTTCTACTTGTGGATTTTTAATCACGTCGCTACATAAAAATGTCGGCAGACGGTTCAAACCGATGAACTCGTTGAGTTTGTGGAAGTGCATATATAAAGCATCCACACCTTTACCTTCGAAGAAGTCACCTTTGCGGGTGAATGCTTCAATCGGCGCATTCCAAGTAAGCGAAAGCATGTGTTTTTTGCCTTGCAACAAGTGCTTATTTTAAAATTTCACTGTTTCACCGTCTTCTGGAATTACTACATTTTCAAGCTTGTTTGCTTGGATAAATTGGCGTAAATCCTTACGGTAAACAGACATATGGTTTACCGCATCCATGTGCACTGTGATAAGTTTTGTATTTGGTAGCATTTGGCGAGCATGGGCAACATCTTGTAACCCCATAATAATGCCGTCATTCGGAAAAGCTAAGGTACGCGCATCACCGGTGTTCATAATCATTACATCAGGTTTATAACGATTAATGGCTTTGTTTACTTCGGCAGTCCAAATTGTGTCACCAACCAAGTAAGCAGTTGGATGACCTTTCGCTTGGAATATTACACCCATCGCCTCATCTAAAATCTCAGCTAATTGTGGTACAGCGTACATTTCCGTTGTGCCGTGAGAACCGCCGGTTTTATTTAAAATAATACCTTCGAACTCCACCGGTTTTTCTAGCGATAAACTGGTTATGTTAGTAAAACCTTGCACTTTGAGTAAGTCGCCATCCCGTTCATGTTGCACAAAAATTTTGATGGATTTAGGTAAAATTTTTTGTGCAACCTCATCCCAATGATCTTCATGTGTATGAGTCAAAATAATGGCATCAACATCTTTGAAAGTATCTTCTGCTTTCATCGGCAATTCTACAAGTGGATTACGCAAATGGCTATTTAATGTCCCTTCAAAGCCTGCATAACGTCCTTTTTCAGCAAGCATCGGATCAATTAAAAAAGTTTTCCCTGCGTAGTTCAGGCGACCCGTGGCATTTCGGATATGTTGGTAGCTATCAGTGTTTTTAGAGGCAAGATCTACAGCGAAAGTATTTGCGCTAATAGCCAATGCTGTAATGCTAATTAAGGTTTTTAAGTTCATTGTTTTTCCTTTTCTGTACGTTATTGAATGAATAAACATATTATAGTGAGAACAAAATTGCGCAAAAATAGATAAAAAATCAATAAACGTAATAATCGGGTCATTTTGTGCTATGCTCATATCAAAGTAGGAGAAATAAAATGAATACACCCACAGTTGCTTTGATTGTGTATGAACAAATAATGCCCATTCATTTTGCGATGGCATATTCCGTTTTTTCTATGTCGGATTTAAACGGCAAGCCGTTATTTAACTGTAAAATCGTTAACGATTCGGACAACCTGACAAACTCGCTATTTCACATACATTTAGATGGAGGTTTAGAATGGTTGGAGAATGCCGATATTGTTGTGATGACTGGATGGCATGATACTCAAGTGATGCCGAGTGAGGCTTTATTAACAGCATTACGGCAAGCGTATCAACGTGGTGCGACAGTAGTGGGTTTATGTTATGGCGCCTATGTGTTGGCGTGCAGTGGCCTACTTAACGGCAAAAAAGCAACCACACATTGGCTGGGATATAGTGATTTTACTAATCGTTTTCCGCAGGTGAAATGGGATTTAAATCCCATTTATTTGGAACAAGATCGACTGATTACCTCTGCAGGAACGGCCGCTTCCATGGATTGTTGCCTTTCTATTGTCCGTAAATTATATGGTGTGAAAATTGCCAATCATATTGCCCGAATACTGGTTATCCCCCCTCATCGTGAAGGCGGACAAGCACAATTTATCGAACGCCCTATTTCTCGTTCCACACCTAATCACAATATCAATGCGTTGCTTGCTTATTTAAATGAAAATCTGACCGCACTTCATTCGACTGATAGCCTTGCCGAACGTTTGTCAATGAGCCGTAGCACTTTCACCCGACATTTTCGCAAAGCAACCGGAATGTCATTAAATCAATGGTTAATTGAAGCAAGGCTACAGCGAGCAAGAGAGCTTTTGGAAAGCACAGATTTATCTATTACTGACATTTCAGAACAAAGTGGATTTCATAGCGATACTGCCTTGCGTCAGCATTTCTTGAAGAAACATAAAATTTCACCAAATCGCTGGCGTAAGCAGTTTCAAATTGAGGATGTTTAGATCTTTTTATTTTAAAGTGCGGTCAGATTTCAAAGTATTTTTGCAAATTCAATTCAAAATTAGACCGCTTGTGTGATCTAAACTCAGTCTATTCCTCTTCCTCTCCCTGTTAGGAAATTTGATTAGATAAAAATAAAAAAGGTGAGCTAAAATGCTCACCTTCTAAACTCATATTTTGCAATTAGCCGAACACTTTTTCCAAATGTGCTTGGTAGTCTGCTAAGTATTGTTCTACTTGTGGATTTTTAATCACATCGTTACATAAGAATGTCGGCAGACGGGTCAAGCCAATGAATTCGTTGAGTTTGTGGAAAGGCATGTACACAGCATCTACGCCTTTGCCTTCGAAGAAATCGCCTTCACGGGTGAACGCTTCAATCGGCGCATTCCACGTAAGCGAAAGCATGTGTTTTTTGCCTTGCAACAAGCCACCTGTGCCGTAGCCTTCGGTTGGATTTACACGATGGCGGCCATCACTGTGGTAAAGCTTGCCGTGTCCAGCGGTTAATACTTCGTCTATGTATTTTTTCACTGTCCAAGGTTCGTGCATCCACCAACCTGGCATCTGCCAAATCACGACATCCATCCACAAGAATTTTTCGATTTCTGCTTCAACATCATAGCCGGCATCAATCATGGTTTCTTGTACATTGTGTCCAAGTGCGGTCAAAACTTCTTTCGCTTTTTTGTGAAGTGTATGGTTTAACTCACCGTGTGAATGTCCGAAATCTTTACCACCATCTAATAATAAAATATTCATCTTTGCTCCTAAAATAAATCATGCTAAAAACTGGGGCTGCCATTATGTAGTTTTACTTTATATTTTAAAAGTGTATTTACTCTTGCTTTGCCAATGCCAGCATTTCTTTAGCATTGGCTAAGACAGCTTCAGTAATTTTGCTGCCTCCTAATAAGCGCGCTAATGCGCTAATTCTTTCCTCTTCTTTAAGATGAGTCATCTGTGTTTCTGTTTGATTGTTTTCTACATATTTCTGTACATTGAAATGATGATGCCCGTAGCTCGCCACTTGCGGTAAGTGAGTCACGCATAAAACCTGGCATTTTTTGCCTAATTGTCTTAATAATTTTCCAACTGTGGTTGCAGCAGAACCACTAATGCCAACATCCACTTCATCAAAAATAATTGTTGGCGTAGAAAGTTTATTTGCGGTTAATACCTGTACGGCAAGAGAAATACGTGATAACTCACCACCTGAAGCAATTTTTGCTAACGGTTGCATTAACTGTCCAAGGTTACTGCGTAAGTTAAATTCGACAAAATCAGCCCCTTGTGGAGATAATTTTTTTGGATCAAATTTAACATCTACAAAAAATTCTCCATTTTCCATGGAAAGCTGCTTAATTTGTTGGGTAACTTGTTCCGCTAATTTTTCCCCAGCTTGCTTGCGTTTCACTGAAATTTGCTCAGCTAATTGCAAACACTGTTGATGTGCGGCTCGCTCTTGTTCAATTAGTGCTTGTTCATTTTGTGAATGATCTAATAATTCTTGTAGTTCTTGCTGTAACTTCGCATGATGTTGCCATAGTTGATTTGGCAAAACATGATGCTTACGTGAAAGTGAGATCGTTTTGGCAATGCGTTCATCTAATTCTTTCAACATTTCTGGATCTTGTTCGATATGATCCGCTAAATTTCGCACTTCTGAGCTCGCTTCTTGTACTTGAATAAGCGCTTCATTTAGCATATCTAAGGCTGATTGATAGCGAGTATCCACCTCTGCTAAGTCTTCTAAATCGCGAATAGCTTGATAAATCAAGATATCAGCATTGACATTATCATCACTTAATACCTCTAGTACAGATTGAGAAAGCTCAGTTAACGATTCAGCATTCGAGAGTCTAGCGTGCGTTTCTTCCATCTCTTCAAATTCATTTTCTTTAATCGCAAACTCATCTAGCTCTTCCACTTGATATTGTAAAAGCTGCTTACGCGCTTCATTTTCTGCACATTGTTGATAGTAATTTTTACGTAATTGATATTGCTTGCGCCAGTATTGATAACTTTGCTGCATTTCTGCTAAATCAGCATGTAAATTCGCATAATTATCGATAAGCTCCAATTGATATTCATTTTTCAGCAAAAGTTGCGGTGCATGCTGCCCATTAAGATGAATTAAATACTGCCCAAGTTCTCGCAGTTGAGAAGCTGGTATCGGGTGATTATTCACGAAAGCTTTAGAACGTCCTTCAAGGTTAATCATTCGACGCAAAATACACTCTTGAGGATTCTCTTCATCCAGTAACTCTCGCTCAGCAAGCCACTGATAAGCAGGGCTATTAGGCTGCATAAAGAAAGTTGCCGAAATATCTGCTTTATCTGCACCATGGCGAATCATGCTACTTTCTGAACGATAACCTAAACAAAGCCCAAGCGCATCAATCGCAATAGATTTACCCGCGCCAGTTTCACCAGTAATGACTGACATTCCTTGTTCTAGATCTAAAACTAGATGGCGCACAATGGCAAAATTATTGACAGAAAGTTGGGTAAGCATAATGAAAATCCCTGAATAAAAAACCAATTTATTGATAATAATACCAGTAGTTTTTCAAACAGTAAATATGCGAGAAGCAAAAAAAACGCTACATCTTGTGGGGGGATATAGCGTAAAGAGTTGGAGTGATTACCTATTATTTTTGAAGTAATAAGATGATAATAATTCTCAACAATTCAAGCAAGGTAATTTACAAAAACTTACAAATGAGAACTTTTCTCATTTAGGTTTTTTGGCTACTTTTTCCGAGAGGTTTTTGCAGATCTTTTTGCTTTTTTGACCGCTTGCGTTTTATTTTTCTTCGCCTTTTTCACCGTTTTCGGCTCTTTAAAAATAGGCAATTTTTCTGCCGCTTTTGCCTTTTTCTTTGCCGTTTTTCCTACTTGAATGCCTTTGCGAAAATTATTTAACAACGCGAAATCAATTTTTTTCTCATCTAAATTCACGTTAATCACTTTTACCCGAACAGGATCACCAATTCGATAAATAATGCCACTTCCACCCACAAGGCGCTGTCTATCTGCATCATAGTGATAATAATCGTTCTCTAGTGTTGAGATATGCACTAAACCATCAATCAATAACTCATTGAGTTTAACAAATAAGCCAAATCCTGTGACTGAAGAAATTACACCATCAAATTCTTCGCCTAAGTGATCTTGCATAAATTCGCATTTTAACCAATCTGCTACTTCACGCGTTGCTTCATCCGCGCGACGCTCCGTTGCAGAACATTTATCGCCAAATTGATCCATATCATCTAAACGATAATGATAGCCACCGCCATCCGTATAATTACGGGTATTTCCCTTCTCTTTTTCAATTAAATATTTGATCGCGCGATGCAACAAAAGATCCGGATAACGGCGAATCGGTGAAGTAAAATGCGCATATTCGGTTAATGCTAACCCGAAATGCCCAATGTTATCTGCCGCATAAACCGCTTGTTTTAACGAGCGAAGCAACATTGTTTGAATAAGTTCGCGATCTGGGCGGTCTGCAATTTGTGTTAATAATTGTGCATAATCTTGTGGTGTCGGATCTAACCCAACTGACCAAGTAATACCGCACTCTTTAATAAAAGATTTAAAGCTGGTTAATTTTTCTTCGCTTGGTTTATCATGAATTCGATAAAGTGCTGGCTCATTTGCTTGTTCAACAAAACGTGCTGCTGCAATATTGGCGAGAATCATACACTCTTCAATCAATTTATGTGCATCGTTACGAATAACGGGTTCAATACGCTCAATGCGCCCTTGTGGATTAAAAATAAATTGATTTTCGATTGTTTCAAACTCAATTGCACCACGTTTTTGGCGTGCGCCGACTAACACATTAAACATCGCATAAAGCTCTTCTAAATGCGGAACTAGCGGTGCATAACGTTCACGTAATTGCTCATCGCCTTGAAGAATTTTCCACACTTTCGTATAAGTTAAGCGGGCGTGTGAATTCATAACAGCTTCATAAAAACGATAACCTGTTAATTCACCGCTTGCTGATACCGTCATTTCTGCAACTAAACAAAGCCGATCAACTTGCGGATTTAACGAACAAAGCCCATTTGAAAGAATCTCTGGCAACATCGGAATGACTCGATTTGGGAAATAAACCGAGTTCCCGCGGTTTGCTGCTTCAATATCTAAAGCCGTTTTTGGGCGTACATAATAGCTGACATCAGCAATAGCCACCCATAAGCGCCAACCCTCATTTTCTTTTTGTGCAAATACCGCATCATCAAAATCCCGAGCGCTTTCGCCATCAATAGTCACTAATGGCAAATGGCGTAAATCTACACGACCTAACTTAGCCTCTTCAGGCACCTCTTCTTGAAATTGTCGAATCTGTTTTTCAACACCTTCGCTCCAAACATGCGGGATATCGTGATTTCGCAACGCAATTTCTATTTCCATTCCAGGCGCTAAATTATCCCCAAGGATTTCAGTAATCACGCCAATTGGACGGTGGGAACCCGATTTACGTGGTTGTAATTCCACGACCACCACTTGCCCCATTCTTGCACCTAAACGTTCAGTTTCAGGAATCAGGATATCTTGCTGAATACGGCTATCATCGGGCACCACAAAACCAATCCCACTTTCTAAGAAAAAGCGGCCAACAATGTGTTTTTTGCGTGCTTCTAACACTCGTACAATCCGCACTTCTCTACGACCACGTCGATCTGTACCATTAGGTTGAGCTAACACAAAATCACCGTGCATAACACGGTTCATCTGTACATTGGGAATAAACCAATCATCGCCTTTATCTGCACCTTCCACTTGCAAAAAGCCATATCCATCACGATGCCCCGTTACGGTTCCTTTAACTAAATCCATTTTTTCCGGCAAGGCATAACAATTGCGTTTAGTAAACACTAACTGCCCATCATTTTCCATTGCCCGCAAACGACGACGAACGCCTTCTATACGCTCTTCATCATAAATATGAAAAGCTTCTAACAATGCCTCTCGACTCATCGGGGCATCAAATTCACGAATCTTTTGTAAAATAAATTCTCGCGAAGGCACAGGGTTCTCATATTTTTCTGATTCTTGTTGGTAATTCGGATCTATAATCATATTGTTCTCTTTAAATTATGTGTTATTAGCCATTCTACGCCTTTCAAGATGTGTTACCTAATAAAAGTTAAAACATTTGTAAAACTCTACTTTTCTGAACTTATGGAAATCCAATAGATGATAACAATTCTCAACTTGTGAATTGAATTGTAAAATCTATCAATAGACCTTCATTTTCATTTAAAAATAGTTATAATGATAGTTGACAGAAACAGTCATCAATCGTGACTCCCTGTCCTATCTACATAACATAAAATTTTCACCCTAATTTATACATATTGACCTCATTAGAAGAGGATTTTAAATAATAAGGAATTTTAAGGTGAATAAACAAACCCTCTCTATCGCCATTTCATTAGCGATTACCTCATCAATTACTACCGCACAAACCGTTCAAGGAACCAACCAAGTAAGCAGTGACTCTGCTGTCGTTTTTGGAGATGGCAACATTGTTTCTGGGCTAAGAGCAACGGCTGTGGGAACCAATAACAAAGCTAGCGTAGGCAATGCTATCGCTATTGGTGTTGAATCTGAAGCAACCATTGCTGTACCTGCTGAAGCTAACTCTGATAAACCTTCAAATCCTCTTGCTATTGGTACAAAAGCGAAAGCACAAGCTGCTGAAACCGTAGCAATTGGTGAAAGCGCGCAAGCCACTAAACAAAATGCCAATGCATTTGGTTCACAAGCAATCGCATCAGGTGAAAGTGCGTTAGCATTAGGTTCAGGCTCAAACGCTACTGCTGATTCTGCAGTTTCTATTGGTAATGATGCCAACGCAACTGGTAAATCCTCTGTTGCAATCGGTGAATCGACTAATGCAACAGGCGTATTCTCTACTGCAATCGGTGATTCATCTACTGCATCAGGTACTCGCAGCGTAGCTGTTTCAACTAATGCAAAAGCATCTGGTGAATCTAGTCTTGCAATCGGAACAGAGTCAAACAGCTCAAAAGAAAACGCCATTGCAATCGGCGAACGCTCAAATGCTGCTAATCAAAATGCTGTAGCAATTGGTGCTCGAGCTGACTCTTCTCATAAAAATGCCGTAGCATTAGGCAGTGCATCAACTACCAGAGATGCCACTAAAGAAACACAAGCGACTGTTGGTAATATTACTTATTCAGGTTTTGCTGGCACAGATGGTACCGCTGTAGTTTCTGTAGGAAAAGATTTTACTCGCCAAATTGTTAATGTTGGTGCTGGTAATATTTCAGCAACCTCGACTGATGCCATTAATGGTAGCCAGTTATATGCTGTTGCTTCGCAAGTTTCAAAAAACGGCGATAATATTGCAAATAACACAGTAAATATTACGAAAAATGCAGGCAATATCGCGAACAACACTGCAAATATCTCGAAAAATGCAGGCAATATCGCAAACAATACTGCAAAT
>NZ_AFNK01000084.1 GCF_000238795.1 Haemophilus sputorum CCUG 13788
CTTGCGAGATTTATAAGACAACAGATTTATTGTTTAACGACAACAGATTTATTGTTTAACGACAACAGATTTATTGTTTAACGACAACAGATTTATTGTTATAGACAACAGTATTTTAAATGTGTTGTCCATTGTTTCCTGGAGTGTTATCATTTGTCTTGTTAATGTTTATTTTAGGTGGATTTATGTCAAATGAACTAACCATATCAAAGGCAAATAGTTTTGTTGAAGCTAGCTATCAAATGACGCTTGATGAAATGCGGGTTTTATCATTAACGTTAGGTGTATTTGATCCTACTAATCCTAAGCGTGGGTTTGATTTTACTGTTGCTGAATTTT
>NZ_AFNK01000083.1 GCF_000238795.1 Haemophilus sputorum CCUG 13788
CGTAGCGAGTGCGATAGCCTTTAAGTCAAGGGTTTAGTGGGAAGGCGTGAAAAAATCGCTTAGAATGCGTTTTAGAGCGTTTTATGGATTGTTGAATTTATACTAGGTAGGCCATATAATGGAGAAAGGTCGGGGCTAGCGACCAACTAACCCCTTCCCGATTGTGTTACAATCTACTTAGAATACTAAGAACTAGGTCGATAATGGTTAGGTATCGAAATCCTAGAACCGCAATTACTGCGATACACAGTAATATTATTACGAAGTGTCGTAATGTAACCACATAGATCACCTCCTTAGCGCTATAGGACTAAGGCAATCGGGCAACGTGCTACGGACAAGCAACACGCTGCTCAGGTCGCCGATAGCACGGAATGATTTTACCATAGAGCCGCCTTTTAGGCGGCTTTTTATTATCTTAGGAAAA
>NZ_AFNK01000082.1 GCF_000238795.1 Haemophilus sputorum CCUG 13788
GTGCTTAGATTTCTACCGCCCTCACTACGTTTCGGTTGCTCAACATAAAAAATCGATAGAAAGACTAACGCTATTCTATCGATTTTTTATGTTCCAATTATGCCATAGGTCATAGTTTTACGAGTTCGAACTTCACAATCTTGTGGCCTCGTGTTTTAGCCCATATTTATTAAATCTTACCGCTTGCCAAAACCATAGTTAAACCATTGTGCATTTAAGTTATCTTTATAGAAAAACACACTGTGATAACTTAACTTATCTTTGGGATTTATCTCACCCCACCATTTTTTAAAATCGGGGTTGTTTAAAATGGCATCTG
>NZ_AFNK01000081.1 GCF_000238795.1 Haemophilus sputorum CCUG 13788
GGAAGAGCGTTTATAACAATGAAGAATGGCGTGATATCTTGCCTAAATTACCTGATAGCGAACTTGAATTATTGCATAAATTCTACAAAGGTATTGGCGATGAATACCATAAACTTTGCAAAAGAATTTTAGATAGTCGGGAAAGCAATTCAAAATGAAAGTAAATATAACTCAATATCTTACTTCGGGCGCAGGGGAAGTAATTCTGATTGAATTTAGGAACAAAGACAAAAAAATCGATGAGCATTTTTT
>NZ_AFNK01000080.1 GCF_000238795.1 Haemophilus sputorum CCUG 13788
CCAAATGGCATAGCCATTTGGATTATTGCTACCTCTCTAAATCATTTAGCATTTTTACAATAGATTTTCCTATTGCCATTGCAAAATTTACAGGAACAGCATTCCCAATTTGTTTATAAATTTCTGTTGTTGTTCCTTTAAAAAACCAATCATCCGGAAATGTTTGAATTCGTGCATATTCCCTAATTGTTAAAGGTCTATTTTCACTAGGATGACAACGTTCTGTTTGTTTTTGGGCTGGTGCACAAGTTAAGGTTAAAGATGGTTCATTCCAAGATAATCGTCTAGCCATTCCAG
>NZ_AFNK01000079.1 GCF_000238795.1 Haemophilus sputorum CCUG 13788
GCGGGGTTTTTGCTTTTTTAGAAGATATGGTCTTAGGTAGAACGGAAGGCTCTCTAATCTCTAGCCTTTAAGTTAGTAATGAGCTCTGAATGGAAAGTAATCTTTTGCAAGATATTTAAAAAATCATACCGCTTGTGAAGTGAGATTTTTCTCAATTGTTAATTTTTATTAGCGAAATGCAGCGTTTTACTGTAAACTGTGTTCCCGTCCTGATGGTTATTACCATTCATTTTATCCATTTCTTTTATTATTTCTAAGGCAAATAAAATGGCAACGAATTATATTTTTGTAACAGGCGGCGTTGTTTCTTCTTTAGGTAAGGGAATTGCAGCTGCGTCTCTTGCATCTATTCTTGAGTCACGTGGTTTAAACGTGACTATCATGAAATTAGACCCTTATATCAATGTTGATCCAGGTACAATGAGTCCAACCCAACATGGCGAAGTATTTGTCACACAAGACGGGGCGGAAACCGATTTAGATTTAGGGCACTATGAGCGTTTTATTCGCTCAAAAATGAGTAAATCCAATAACTTTACTAGCGGTAAAATCTATTCTGAGGTATTACGTAAAGAACGTCGCGGAGATTATCTTGGCGCAACAGTTCAAGTGATTCCACATATTACCAATGAAATCAAAGAACGTGTGATTGAAGGTGGTCAAGGTCGTGATGTTGTGATTGTAGAAGTCGGTGGCACTGTTGGTGACATTGAATCTCTTCCATTTTTAGAAGCATTACGTCAATTAGCTGTAGATGTTGGTCGTGAAAAAACGTTATTTATGCACTTAACGTTGGTGCCTTATATTCCAACAGCAGGTGAAGTAAAAACTAAGCCAACTCAACATTCGGTTAAAGAATTATTGTCTATTGGTATTCAACCAGATGTTTTAATTTGCCGTTCAGATCGTGCAATTCCTGAAAATGAGAAGAAAAAAATCGCATTATTCTGTAATGTGCCAGAACGTGCGGTAATTTCATTAAAAGATGTTGATTCAATTTATCGTATTCCTGAATTATTAAAATCTCAAGGTTTAGATAGCTTTGTCTGCGAGCGCTTCCGTTTAGATTACCCAGAAGCAGACTTATCTGAGTGGGAACAAGTGCTCTATCGCCAAGCTAACCCAACCGGCGAAGTGACTATTGGTATGGTGGGTAAATATGTTGAGTTACCAGATGCGTATAAATCGGTAAATGAAGCATTAAAACACGCTGGCTTAACGAATCGTTTAACGGTAAACATTAAATATATTGATTCACAAGATATTGAGACCAAAGGCGTTGAATTATTAGCAGGATTAGATGCTATTTTAGTTCCGGGTGGTTTTGGTTATCGTGGGGTAGAAGGTAAGATTCGTACCGCACAATATGCGCGTGAGAACAAAATTCCATATTTAGGTATTTGTTTAGGAATGCAAATTGCGTTAATTGAATATGCACGTAATGTGGCAGGTTTAACGCAAGCTAACTCTTCAGAATTTGATAAAGATTGCCCACAACCGGTCGTTGGTTTAATTACTGAGTGGCAAAATGCTGAAGGTGAAATGGAAACTCGTTCAGATGCTTCTGATTTAGGTGGAACAATGCGTTTAGGTGCACAACAATGTCATCTCGTTGAAGGTTCAAAAGCGCGTGAATTATACGGTAAAGAAACGATTGAAGAACGTCACCGCCATCGTTATGAAGTTAATAACGTGTTATTGCCACAAATTGAAGCTGCAGGCTTAAAAGTGACAGGTTTATCGGCAGACCGTAAATTGGTGGAAATTATTGAAGTGCCAAATCATCCATGGTTTGTTGCAGCACAATTCCACCCAGAATTTACTTCAACACCGCGTGATGGTCATCCGTTATTTGCAGGTTTTGTGAAAGCAGCAAAAGCTTACCAAGACAGTCGTAAGGCATAATTGGATAGCATTATCTTTTGACAAGCGGTTGGATTTTGTAAAATTTTTGCAAAATTCGACCGCTTTCTTTTCAACTGTATTCAGGATTTGGAGGCGTTATGGCAGATCCGCATATTCAATCCCCCATGGATTTTTGGGATTATTTAACGGTCAGTATTTATCGTTCGGGCTTTGTATTGGCAACAGTCATGATGTTACTTTTGCCTTACGCAGCGGAAATCGCACAGCAAGGTTTGTTAATAGCTGGCGTGATGCTCGCCTCTTCTGTGCATCTTTATCTTAAACCGTATCGCTATGTTTTCCAATTTGCGGTGTGGATTGGGCTGTTATGTCAGATTTTTGGTTTGCCGTTACTTGCCTTTGGCGCGATGCTGTTTGTCATTGGTGGGTTAAGTTATAAAGAATATTTTTGCTTCCGTGTCTTTGGTTTGAATTTTCAACCTATTCTCATGGCTGGATTATGGATTACATCTGTTTTTGATGTCACGATTGTCGTTCAAATTATTTCTATCATTAGTGGGCTATTATTAGCGGTGCTAAGCATTCAAAAATGGCGTATGCCGTTACATTTTGACATTGGTGATAAAACAAAATATCAAATTTAATTAGGAAAAATATGAGTCAGAAAACAAAAAAAATTATTTGGCAGCTTATTACGTTAATTGGTTTGGTCGTCCTTTATTATTTTGTTGAGAAGAATGAAAAGCATTACCCAAGAGAAGCCGATAAAACGGATGAGCAAGCGATTGTTAGTGTGCAAACACAGGCAAATCTGCCACCAGAAACATTGTTAAAATCAGCCGTGTCAGTGGATTATGACACCAATATGGCAAATGATAAATTTGGTCAGCACAATGCACCAGTTGATTATTATATGTTGGCGCTTTCATGGTCTCCGGCATTTTGTGAATCCACGCGTGAAGCAAACCAAGGCAATGTGCCACAACGCTTACAGTATCAATGTGTTGGGGATAATTTTGGTTGGGTCATTCACGGTTTGTGGCCACAAAATAAAAATGCAAAACGCATTGAAGATCATCCGCGCTTTTGCCAAGGGGATTTACCACCAGTGCCAAGTCAGATTATTCAACAGTATTTGCCTGAAGCCCCAGGTGCAGCCTTATTACAAGGAGAATGGGAAAAGCATGGTGCTTGTGCTTTTAATGATGCAGAAAGCTATTTTAAAAAGCAGCGCGAGTTATTTTATAGTTTGAAACTGCCGAATAAAAATATGCCGAAAAATGAGCTATTTCGTTGGATGCGTAAAAATAATCCACAATTAGACCGCTTGTATTTAGGCGCAAGTAAGACAGAGCTTTATATTTGTTACGATAAAAAATGGCAGCCAATGGATTGTCCCAAATAATGAATTTTCCTGAGCTGAAAATGCAAGTGTTACGTCAGTTAAAACGTGATCTGGCTAAAGCAGAAAATTATTTTAATCGCTCGTTTGATTTGCCTGAAATTAGTTATGCGCTAAAAGGTAAAAAAGCGGGCGTAGCTTATTTACAGACCAATCAAATTCGTTTTAACCCTGTGTTATTGCAAGAAAATGGCGAGCAATTTATTCGCCAGGTTGTGCCGCATGAATTAGCGCATTTGCTGGTTTTTCAGCTTTTTGGGCGTGTTCAACCACATGGCAAAGAATGGAAGATAATGATGGAAACGGTGTTAGGTGTGGCAGCTGAAACCTATCACTGTTTTGATGTCGCAAGTGTGGAAAAGCAATTTGCTTACCAATGCGACTGTCAAATACATCAGCTATCTATTCGTCGGCATAATGCCATATTAAAAGGTCAGCGAACTTACCTTTGTAAGCAATGCCGCCAGCCATTAAGATTTGTTTCTTAAAGTTTGTCGGAAAGTTAAAAAAAGTTAAAACCTACTAGACATTCTTTGTGAAGCCCTTAAAATTTAAGGCAGTTTTGAGATTTTATTATTTATTTTTCGGAGATTTTTTATGGAAACAATCGTGATTGTAGGCGGTGGCGCTGGCGGTCTGGAGCTTGCGACTTATTTAGGAAACAAACTAGGTAAAAGAAAGCGTGCGAAAGTTCTATTGATTGATCGCAACCCAACGCATTTATGGAAACCTTTATTGCATGAGGTGGCAACCGGTTCATTAGATGATGGCACTGATGCAGTAAGTTATCGTGCGCATGCAGCAAATCATGGCTTCCAATTCCAGCAAGGCACCTTAACTGGCGTTAATCGCGAACAGCGTGAAGTGATTTTAGCCCCGATTGTGGATGAGCAAGGGGAAGAGTTGGTTAAAGAACGTCATATTAGTTATGATAAATTGGTCATTGCAATCGGCAGTAAATCGAATGACTTCGGCACTAAAGGGGTTGCAGAACATTGTATTTTCTTAGATGGTTCTGAACAAGCAAAACAATTCCAACAACGTATGTTGGAGTTATTCTTAAAATTCTCACATAGCCAAGATAAAGATGTAAAAATTGCTATCGTAGGTGGTGGTGCAACGGGTATTGAGCTTTCTGCAGAGTTATATAATGCGGTAGCGCATTTAAATGAATATGGCTTTGGTAAATTAGATCGCGCTAGTTTAAAAGTAACTTTAGTTGAAGCAGGCCCTCGTTTAATTCCGGCATTAACAGAAAAAGTGTCTAATTCAGCACTTTCTGAATTACGTAAAGCTGGGGTTGATGTCCGTTTAAATACGATGATCACTGAAGCTGTTGATGGCGCATTGATAACTAAAGATGGTGAGAAAATTGAAGCCGATTTAATGGTTTGGGCAGCAGGAATTAAAGCGCCAGATTTTACTAAAGAACTCGGTTTTGAAACCAATCGCTTAAATCAAATTGAAATAAAAGACACCTTACAAACCACAATCGATCCAAATGTTTTTGTGATTGGTGACTGTGCTGCATTGATTCAAGATGGCAAGGCAATTCCACTACGTGCGCAAGCTGCGCACCAAATGGCAACACAATGTGGTAAAAACATTGTCGCTTTATCAGAAGGGAAGGAAATGAAGCCATTCAGATTCCGTGATAAAGGTTCTCTGTTGTCATTCTCTCATTTTGGTACCGTAGGTAACCTAATGGGGAACTTGATGAAAGGGGATATGTTTATTGAAGGGAAAATTGCGCGACTAGCTTACCTTTCACTTTATCGTATGCATCAAGTAGCATTACATGGTTGGTTTAAAACGGGATTGATTTTATTAGTCGGTCAAATCAACCGTTTCTTACGTCCATCTATGAAGCTTCACTAAAATTTAATCCGCCATTATGGCGGATTTTTAACACCTTCTTTACAAAATAAGTGATTTTTTGACCGCTTCCCCTCTTTTTTTTCTGTATAAAATCGGATATTGTCGCTTTATCTCGTTAAGAGATGAATATGCAAACCAACCATAACAAATAAAAAAGAGGCAATTATGTCCAAAACTACTAAAAATCCACTCAGAGGGGTGATTATTCTTGCCCTCGATCTCATACTGTTTTTTACTTTACTCAATACCTTGCCATTTTCAACGCAAGAAAATAGAGGATTGGCATTGTTGATTTTCGTCGGGATACTCTGGCTTACTGAAGCTTTTAATATCACCGTAACCTCCCTGATGGTGCCAATTTTCGCCATTATGCTCAATGTTCTCTCCACCAAAGCCGCTTTTGCGCCATTCTCTGAACCCATTATATTTATGTTCTTTGGCGGATTTGTTATTGCTGCTGTGTTAAATATGCAAAAAATCGACCTGTGGATTGCTAACCACATAATCCGTTTGGCAAAAGGTCGGCTGAAATTAACCATTATTTATCTCTTCATTGTTACCGCTGGTCTTTCCCTTTTCATCAACAATACTGCTGTTGCAGCCCTCATGTTGCCGTTAACGCTTGGCATTCTTCATCAATTAGATTTTAACCAACATCGTCGAGTTTATGTTTTTGTTCTACTAGGTATTGCATTTAGTTCCAGTATTGGCGGAATGGGGACATTAGTTGGTTCAGCACCTAATGCCTTATTAGCTGCTCAAATTAAAGTGAGTTTTTCTGAATGGTTAGCTTATGGGATTCCCGTTGCGGCATTACTGATGGTGGCTATGGTCTTCTCTTTATTAGTCGTCTTACGCCCTAATTTTAATGTACCATTTGAAGCTAAAATTGAGCATATTCCGCTTAATGCTAAACGTATCGCAACATTACTCATCTTTATTTTGACTGCATTATGTTTAACTTTCAGTAGTTTAATTGAGCCAGTGTTGCGTCAAGCATTAGCTTTAAAAGAGCCAATTAAAAGTTTTGATGCGGTAATTGCCATGATTGCCGTGATAGGGCTATGTATCACCAACACGGCAACTTGGAAAGAGGTACAGGAGCGTACTGAATGGGGCGTGTTAATGCTGTTTGGTGGTGGTTTAACCTTAAGTATTGTGTTAAAAGACACTGGTGCAAGCAAAATTTTGGCAGATGGTATTGTGGCATTTGTTGGCAATAAACATTGGCTAATTATGACCAGTATCATGGCTACTTTTATTGTATTCTTAACTGAATTTACCTCGAATACCGCTAGTGCTGCGTTGATGTTGCCGATTTTTATTTCTGTCGCAAACTCTTTGGGTTTACCCCCAATTTCGCTAGCAGCAATTATTGCTTGCGGTGCATCAGCTGCCTTCATGTTGCCAATTGCAACACCACCAAATGCGATTGTATTTGCGACAGGTTATATTAAACAAAGTGAAATGGTGAGAGTAGGGCTATTGTTGAACTTACTCTGTATTATCATTTTAGGTTCACTATCTTACTTCTTCTGGATTCATTGGTAGGCTTCATTTGAAGTAAATGTGTGTAAAGCAAGCGGTCGATTATGGTGATTTTTTTACAAAAACTCACAAAATTTGATCTAGGTTAGTCTAATCTACACAAAAAATGGTATAATCAGAACGTATTAGATTTTTAAATTTGATTAAAAAAGAGGAACTCACTATGTCAGTTATCAAAATGGCAGACCTTGATTTAGCAGGTAAACGTGTATTTATTCGTGCAGACCTAAATGTCCCTGTTAAAGATGGCAAAGTTACTTCAGATGCACGTATCCGTGCAACCATTCCAACATTAAAATTAGCACTCCAAAAAGGTGCGAAAGTAATGGTAACGTCTCACCTAGGTCGTCCGACTGAAGGCGTATTTGAAGAAGTTGATTCATTACAACCAGTAGTGGATTACTTAAACGCCTCTGATTTAGGGGTTCCAGTACGTTTAGTACGTGACTATTTAGATGGCGTAGAAGTAAAAGAAGGCGAAATCGTTGTTCTTGAAAACGTGCGTGTAAACAAAGGTGAAAAGAAAAACGAAGAAGAATTATCTAGAAAATACGCAGCACTTTGTGACGTATTTGTAATGGATGCGTTCGGTACTGCGCACCGTGCACAAGCTTCAACTCACGGTGTGGCACAATTTGCACCAGTTGCATGTGCGGGCCCATTATTAGCAGCAGAATTAGACGCATTAGGCAAAGCATTAAAAGCACCACAACGTCCAATGTTAGCGATTGTTGGTGGTTCAAAAGTTTCTACCAAATTAACTGTTTTAGACAGCCTTTCAAAAGTAGCTGACCAACTTATTGTTGGTGGCGGTATTGCAAATACTTTCATTGCGGCTGAAGGTCACAATGTAGGTAAATCTTTATATGAAGCAGATTTAATCCCTGAAGCACAACGTTTATCAAAAGCAACTAACATTCCTGTGCCAGTAGATGTTCGCGTGGGTACAGAATTCTCTGAAACTGCACCAGCAGTTGAAAAAGCGGTAAACGAAGTTGCTGAAAATGAGTCAATCTTCGACATCGGTGATAAATCAGCAGAAGAATTAGCAGCAATTATCCGCAGTGCGAAAACTATTCTTTGGAATGGCCCTGTTGGCGTATTTGAATTCCCTAACTTCCGCAAAGGTACAGAAATCGTGGCACAAGCGATTGTTGATGCAACTGCAAACGGTGCATTCTCTATTGCAGGTGGCGGTGATACTTTAGCGGCAATCGATATGTTTGGTATTGCAGATAAAATCTCTTATATCTCAACTGGTGGCGGCGCATTCTTAGAATTCGTAGAAGGCAAAGTATTACCAGCAGTTGAAATTCTAGAGCAACGTGCGAAAGGTTAATTTTTAACTCTTACTACTCCCCTCTTTTGTAAAGAGGGGACGGGGAGATTTAGCACAGAAGTGAAAACGAAGCTCATATGAAAGTATAGGCATCGTTATCAAATCTCCCCTAACCCCTCTTTTCTAAATAGGGGGATTAAAAACCAAATTTTTAACATTTAAAGGAAACAACAAAATGGGTTTATTAGATATTGTTAAACCAGGTGTGGTAACAGGTGATGATGTTCAAAAAATCTTTGCATATGCAAAAGAACATAACTTCGCCATCCCAGCGGTAAACTGTGTGGGTTCTGACTCTGTCAATGCAGTATTAGAAACAGCTGCGCGTGTTAAAGCACCAGTTATCGTTCAATTCTCAAATGGCGGTGCAGCATTCTATGCAGGTAAAGGCATTAAACCAGCTTCAGGCGCTCGCCCAGATGTTCTAGGTGCTATCGCAGGTGCAAAACACGTTCACGCATTAGCAGCTGAATATGGTGTGCCAGTTATTCTTCACACTGACCACGCAGCGAAAAAATTACTTCCATGGATTGACGGTTTATTAGATGCTGGTGAAAAACACTTTGCAGAAACAGGTCGTCCATTATTCTCATCTCATATGATCGACTTATCTGAAGAGCCAATGGAAGAAAACATGGCAATCTGCCGTGAATACCTTGCTCGTATGGATAAAATGGGTATGACCCTTGAAATCGAAATCGGTATCACTGGCGGTGAAGAAGATGGCGTAGATAACTCAGATGTAGATGAATCTCGCTTATATACTCAACCACAAGACGTATTATACGTTTACGACCAATTAAACCCAGTAAGCCCACGTTTTACTGTTGCAGCAGCATTTGGTAACGTACACGGTGTTTACAAACCAGGTAATGTGAAATTAAAACCATCTATCTTAGGTGCATCACAAGAGTTCGTTTCTAAAGAGCGTAACTTACCTGCAAAATCAATTGATTTCGTATTCCACGGTGGCTCAGGTTCATCTCGTGAAGAAATCCGTGAAGCAATCAGCTACGGTGCAATCAAAATGAACATCGATACTGATACTCAATGGGCATCATGGAACGGTATTTTAGAGTTCTATAAAGCGAACGAAGCATATCTTCAAGGTCAATTAGGTAATCCTGAAGGCCCTGATTCACCAAACAAAAAATATTACGATCCACGCGTTTGGTTACGTAAAATGGAAGAGTCAATGTCTAAACGTTTAGAGCAATCTTTCGAAGATTTAAACTGCGTAAACGTATTATAATTTGCTAACTTTTTGCAAATTTTCTTAAAATAAAGACCGCTTGCAAAGGCGGTCTTTTTGATTCTTGAATTTTTTAACCTTTCTCATTATGGCACTATTAGAAGTTGAGCAGTTAAGTAAGCGGTTTATCGACCATGTTGGACTTTTCCGTAAACAGGATTTCTATGCGGTAAAGGACGCTTCTTTTACCCTAAACAAGCGCGAAACGCTAGCGGTTATTGGCGATAATGGCGCGGGTAAATCTACGTTAGCAAAAATGCTAATTGGTTTAACAGAACCGACTTCAGGTCGCATTGTATTTCGAGGGCAAGAGCTGCATTATGGCGATTATCACTTTCGAGCCACACGAATTCGTATGGTATTCCAAGATCTGAATGAAGCGTTTGACCCTAACCATAACATTGGACAGATTTTAGATGCTCCGCTTAAATTGGCTACCCATTTACTTGAAGAAGATCGTAACGTGAAAATTTTTCAAACATTACGATTGGTTGGCTTATATAAAGAACATGCGCTGATTCCAATTTCAGAAGCTTCTAGTAGTCAAAAACAACGAGTAGCTTTAGCGCGTGCGCTTATTTTAGATCCAGAGATCTTAATTTTTGATGATACGTCGAACTCGTTAGATTTCTCCGTAAAAACGCAATTAGTTAACTTAATGTTACAGCTGCAACAGCAACTTGGGTTAGCCTTTATTTATGTTGGACAAAATCTTGGTCTAATTAAACACACGGCGGATAAGCTGCTAGTGATGCATGAAGGCGAGGTAGTGGAGTATGGCGAAACAAAACAGATTTTGCTTTCTCCCCAACATGCAATTACAGAGCGTTTAATTGAAAGTTATTTCGGAAAAAAATTGACTGAAGAAGCTTGGGCTTCTTAATATAAAAGAAAAATAACAATAAAACAGGAAATAAAATGCAACACAACTTTAAACGCGGCATAAAGGAATCTTTACCGATTATGCTTGGATTTATCCCTTTTGCGATGGTTTTAGGCGCACAAGGGGCACAAAAAGGGATGCACTATTATGAATTAGGGGCATTAACAGGATTGAATTTTGCTGGCGGTTCAGAATTTACTGCCATCAGCTTGTGGACGAATCCAACCAACATCGCATTGATTGTGGCAATGTCGGTGTTAGTCAATTGTCGCCATATTATTATGGGCGCGACACTCTCTCTTTATATGAAAAATATTCCTCGCTTAAAAGCGCTTGGTATGCTGTTTTTTATGTGTGATGAAGTGTGGGCAATGTCTTTGGCGGATGCGCAAAAAGCGAAACAAAAACAGATCAATGTCGCCTACTATATGGGGGTTTCTATCAGCCTATATTTAATGTGGCTTATTTTTACCACATTAGGTGCTTATTTAGGCCCGATTTTAGGAGATATTGAACAATATGGCTTTGATATGGCATTTACTGCCATTTTTATGGTGATGTTAAAAGGCATGTGGAAAGGCTTTTCCCCGGCACGCCCTTGGTTTGTCAGCTTAATTGTCGCTGGAGCAACCTATCATTTAGTTGAAGGGGCATGGTATGTGCCTGCAGGAGCGCTATCTGGCATTCTCGCTGCTTACTGGTTTGGTAGAAAAGAGGGATGTAGTTAATGGATGCGCATATTTTCTTAACCATTTTTCTCATGGCTTTTTCAACTTATCTCACGCGCATCGTTGGTTTTTTAGTATTACGGAATCGTAAGCTTAGCCCAACGACCGAACGCATTATGGAAGCGATTCCGGGCTGTGTATTAATTTCTATTATTGCACCAGTTATTCTTTCTGGTAACGCAGCAAATACGATTGCGGTTATTATCACTTTTTTTGCGATGATGAGATTTTCTCTTCTCCCTACGGTGATTATTTCTATTGCCGCAACGGGTATTTTAAGAGCACTGTTGTAAGCGGTCGAAAAATAAATAAAAAATGCAAAAACGGCATAGTAAGAACATTCTTGCTATGCCGTTTTTCTTTAAGTGAGAATATTTGTAAGTATAAGCACAAATATTGTGGTTTTAAGTAGTTTTAAATTTTACCATCGTATATAATTTATCCGATTTTTTTAAATCTAACCTAGAAGGAATCTACAAATGAATAAACTTACTCATTCAACTTTAGCATTAGCTTTACTCTGTGCATTAACGGCTTGTTCTGGTGGTGGAAGTAAAGGACCAAATGTCCAAATTCCAACTGTAAATAATCCAGAAAAACCAGTACAAACAAATTCAGCGAATAATGTTGCTAACAATAATTCTACAGTTAAACAAGTAGTATCTAAGCCATCTATTCCCTCAACTACAGAAAATAAAGCAGGAGAACAATCTGCCCCTTCATCAAATGAAAAAGTGATACAACCTAGTGAAAAACATTTGGATAAAACAGGATTGGATATTTCTAAAGAAAGTTTTGAAGAAGGTGAATTAAATCGTTTTGTCATTGAAAATCAAGATGGAAAAGAAATTGCTCAACTGTCAGGTTATAACCGAGCTTATTCATTTAATGGTGCAGTAATAAAATCTAAAGATCCGACTTTAGGTTCTATGGTTGTAGATAATGTGGTTGTACGTTTAGCTCAGAAAGTAGGCGCAATTGGCGGATTAAAAGGGCTTGCGTTATCTAAATCTGTCACAACGATGTATAACTTAACACATAATCCAGAACGTGATATTTTCTATTTTGGTGCAGAGACTGCAGAAGCCAATATTCCGAAAACAGGTGTTGTAACTTATAAAGGTAATGCAAGCCGTTATGATAATCTTACTGCTTCTGTAAAAAATGTTGGTAAATCAGAATTAAAAGCAAACTTTGATGATAAGAAAATTAAAGGTGAATTAGCTTTAGATGGTCTTCGTCGCAATATTTCATTAAAAGAAACTGATATTATTGGAAATGGATTTAATGGAGTAGCAGTTGCTGGCGAAAATAGCATTTTTACTACTCGAGATGGCGAATATGAAGGTAAATTCTTCGGACCAAATGCTGAAGAAGTTGCTGGTAAAGCGCGTTTCTTTGATAGTGATAAAAAAGAAATTAATGATTTAGCAACGAGTTTTAGTGCTGAACAAGTGAAATAATTGTAAAGTAAAATCCGCATCTAAGATGCGGATTTTTTTATTTTTATTTCTGATATCTCACTTTTAATCGAGAATATGCAAGCGCCACTAAAAAAAAGACCGCTTGTATTAAGATGATTGAAGCGCCGGTTGAGGCATTAAAGTGATAGCTGAGAATCACACCAAGTAAACTTGCCGTGCAAGCACTTAGTGTTGCAATAAGCAGCATTTTATCAAAGGATTGGGTCAGTGTTAGCCCAATAATGCCAGGGGCGATAAGCATTGCGACCACCAAAATGACACCAACGACTTGCATACTGCTGACAATAGTGAGAGCCAGTAAGATAAGTAAACCATAATGCAACCATTTTGGTGAGAGCCCAGCAACACGGGCGTGGCTGGCATCAAAGCAATAAAGCAATAAATCTTTGCGTTTGAGCATGAGAATGCTAAACACAATGGCAGCAATGATAGCGGTTTGTTGTAGCTGTTCATTACTTACACCCAAAATACTCCCGAGTAGAATATGAGTGAGGTGCTGTTCAGTTTCTATTTTGGTAAACATCACTAAACCAACAGCAAACATGCCTGAAAAAACAATGCCCATTGCGGTGTCTTCTTTAATGCGGCTATTCTCTTTTAAATACCCTACACCTAAAGCGCAGAAAATGCCTGAGAAAAATGCGCCGATTGCTAATGGAATGCCAAGTAGAAATGCTAATACCACACCTGGTAAAACCGCATGTGAAATAGCATCGCCCATTAAAGACCAACCTTTTAGCACAATATAACAAGAGAGCATTGCACAGATTATTGCCACAATAAGCGAAGTTATCAGTGCATTTTGCATAAATGGATATTGCAACGGCTCGGTAATCAGATTCAATAAATCATTCATGTTTGCCTGCCTTTTTCATTCTGCGATTAACCAGTCCATATTTCGGGGCAAAAAGAAATGCCATTAAGAAGAGTAAGGTTTGCAAGCAAACAATAACGCCTCCTGTTGCACCATCTAAATAATAGCTTAAATAAACGCCTACGGCAGAAGTGCCAGCGCCAAGTAAGACGGCAATGATTAATAAGCGGTTAAATTTATCCGTTAATAGGTAAGCGGTTGCGCCAGGGGTAATGACCATTGCAATGACTAAAATCGCTCCAACGGTTTGTAATGCGGCTACAACACAAGCACTAAGTAAGGTAAAAAACAATACTTTGTAGAAAATGGGTGAAAGTCCAACTGTAATCGCTTGAGTTTCATCAAAGAAAATGAGGAGTAAATCTTTCCAAAATAGAAGCAGTAGCACTAAACAAACGCCAATAATAATCGCAATTTGAGTGATATCTTCATCTGCAATGCCGAGAATATTCCCCAAAATGATATTTTGTACATCGACGGAAGTCGGGTTGAGCGAAATAATCAATAAGCCTAATGCAAAAAAGGTACTAAAAATAAAGCCGATAACGGCATCTTCTTTGATTTTAGAGATAGATTTAATCCAAAGAATGGAAATAGCCGCTAAAATCCCAGAGAAGAAAGCGCCTACCGCATAAGGTAAGGAAAAGGCGTAAGCGATAGCGACACCAGGCACGACAGCATGCGATAACGCATCGCCGATAAGCGACCAACCTTTAAGCATTAAATAAGCGGAAAGAAAGGCACAAATCGCGCCGATAGCGGTGCTAAGAATTATTGCCTTATTCATATATTCATAGCCGAATGGCTCAAGTAAGATCTCCCACATAGTTGCTCCTACTTATCTTCTTTTGCCATATCGGCTTTAGGAAAATGGCATTTTTGCGTGGTTGGCGCAGGGGGATCTTCTTTAGTGTTGCCGTAGAACACAGCGGGGCGTTCGTCATCCGTTAACACGGTAACTGCGCGGCTATCTTCATCATCATGTAAATCTTGCCCGAGTAATTTAATATGGCGAAGTACACCACCAAATACTTTTTCAAGATTATGTTGATTAAAGGTTGTTTCGGTTTTACCAGCTGCAATGACCGTACGATTTATCATCACCACTTGATCACAGAAATCGGGCACAGAACCTAAATTATGCGTTGAAACTAAAATGAGATGACCTTCTGCACGTAAGGCTTGTAATAAATCTACAATAGCGTTTTCAGTTTGTACATCAACGCCAGTAAAGGGCTCATCTAATAAAATGATACGACTTTGTTGCGCAAGGGCACGGGCGAGGAAAACACGCTTTTTTTGCCCGCCAGAAAGCTCACCAATTTGGCGATCTGCTAGGTGAGTAATATTCACACGCGCCATTGCTTCTTGAACTTTCTGTTTATCAACGGCTTTAGGAATACGCAGAAAATTCATATAGCCATAGCGCCCCATCATCACCACATCGTAAACAGAAACGGGAAATTGCCAGTCTACTTCTTCTGATTGCGGAACATAAGCGACTAAGTTATTTTTAAGCGCCTGCTGGATTGGTAAATCACATAATCGAACTTCACCTTCTTGTGGTTTTACTAAACCCATCAGGCTTTTAAAAAGGGTTGATTTACCACTCCCGTTTACGCCAACTAAGCCGCAGATTGTGCCGCCCTCTAGTTGGAAAGACATATCATAGATTGCCGTATGGCCATTATTATAGCGCACGGTAATATTATCGACTCGAATCGAGGCAAGCGGGGTGGTAGTCATTATTCAAATCCTTTTACAATAGTAGAAACAGTCGTGTTCAGTAAGTCAATATAGGTTGGTACTGGACCATCTTTAGTTGATAATGAGTCAACATAAAGCACGCCACCATATTTAGCACCGCTCTCTTTAGCAACTTGTTGTGCTGGTTTTGGTGAGATGGTGCTTTCACTAAAGACTACCGGAATGTGATTTTTTTTAACTAAATCAATCACTTTACGAACTTGTTGAGGCGTACCTTGTTGTTCAGCGTTAATTGGCCATAAATAACCTTCTTTTAAACCATAGTCTTTAGCAAGATAGCTAAATGCGCCTTCACTAGTTACCAACCAACGTTGCGCTTCTGGAATAGAAGATAATTTTTCTCTAAATGGTTTATCTAGCTGTTTAATTTTTTCTGCATAGGCAGCTGCATTTTTCTCATAAACAGCCGCATTTTGTGGGTCGTATTTGATAAATGCGTTTTTAATGTTTTCAACATAAATTAACGCATTAGATGGCGACATCCACGCATGCGGGTTTGGTGCGCCTTTGTATGAGCCTTCATAAATCGAAAGCGGTTCAATGCCTGTTGTCACTACAACAGCAGGTTTGTTGCTAATGTTTTGGAAAAAACGTTCAAACCAACGCTCTAAATTTAGTCCGTTCCATAAAATCAAATCTGCAGATTGGGCTTTTACAATATCTTTCGGGGTTGGTTCATATTCATGAATCTCAGCCCCCGGTTTTGTAATTGACTCGACTTCTGCTGCATCACCGCCGACATTTTGAGCAATATCTTGAATAACAGTAAAAGTGGTCACAACCTTGAATTTTGCTTCTGCCCATTGCGTTAGACTTAAGCCTAATAATGCAGCAAGTAAGTAACGATATGATTTCATTTTGTCTCCTTTTATATATTTATTGAAACCATAATAATATTAATATTTCTATTTTATAAAGTCAACAGTTGAGAAGCATTCTCATTTAGATGGGTGTAAATGAGAATGCAAGCGGTAAAATTTCTTCAATTTTTTGCAAAAAATCAGTAAAATCCGCCCGCTTATTTTTAGACGTTTTTTGGGGAAACATGCAATCAGAAAAGAAACTACGAGAGAACATTCTCGGGAATATTATTTTTGCCAGTCGTTGGCTACAGTTGCCGATTTATCTTGGGCTTATTGTTGTACAAGGCATTTATGCTTATAAATTCACGAAATCACTTTATCACTTGTTGGTGAACTTAAATGAAATGGATTCAGACACCATTATGTTGGCGGTGCTGAATTTAATTGATGTTGTGATGATTGCTAATCTTTTGGTGATGGTGATTGTCGGGGGGTATGAAACCTTTGTCTCTAAACTGAATGTAGACGATCATCCTGATCAGCCTGAATGGCTTGATCACGTCAATGCGACAATTTTAAAAGTGAAACTTTCGATGGCAATTATCAGCATTTCTTCGATTCATTTATTGCAAACGTTTATCAATGCATATAAATTATCGGAAAAAACAATGATGTGGGAAGTGATTATTCATCTTTCCTTTATTATTTCAGCGATTGCGATGGCTCATATTGATCGTTTGCTTAATAGTGCGCATCATTCAAAAGAATCCAAGCATTAAGCTATTACAACAATTTAAAACTTTTTGAGAAAAACGGGGTAAAATACCTCGTTTTTGTTTTTTAAAGAAAGGATAAAATGATGACTAAACATTACGACTATATTGCAATTGGTGGCGGTTCTGGCGGGATTGCCTCAATTAACCGTGCGGCAAGCTATGGCAAAAAATGTGCGATTATCGAAGCAAAACATTTAGGTGGCACTTGCGTAAACGTAGGTTGTGTACCGAAAAAAGTGATGTTCTATGGCGCACAAATTGCAGAAGCCATTAATAGCTATGCGCCAGCTTATGGTTTTGATGTAGAAGTGAAAAAGTTTGATTACGCGAAATTAGTCGAGAGTCGTCAAGCTTACATTGGTCGAATTCATACTTCTTACAATAATGTGTTAGCGAAAAATAATGTTGATGTTTTAAATGGATTTGCCCGTTTTAAAGATGCGAAAACCATTGAAGTGAGCTATGCAGATGGTTCAACAGAATTAGTGACCGCAGATCATATCTTAATTGCGACGGGTGGGCGCCCAAGTATTCCTGCAGTAAAAGGTGCAGAATACGGGATTGATTCAAATGGTGTATTTGATTTAAATGAATTACCAAAACGTGTTGCAGTAGTGGGTGCTGGTTATATTGCGGTTGAATTAGCGGGTGTTTTAAATAGCTTAGGCAGCGAAACACATTTATTTGTACGCCAACATGCGCCATTGCGTAATCAAGATCCATTGATTGTAGAAACTTTAGTTGAAGTGTTAGCGCAAGATGGTATCCAATTACATACCAAAGCGTTGCCTGAAGGAGTGGTGAAAAATGCTGATGGTTCGCTCACCTTAAAATTACAAGATGGTCGTGAAACTACGGTGGATACCCTAATTTGGGCAATTGGTCGTGAACCGGCAACAGATGTGATCAATCTTGAAGTAACTGGTGTAAAAACCAATTCACGCGGACAAATTATTGTTGATAAATTCCAAAATACCAATGTACCTGGCATTTATGCAGTGGGTGATATTATTGAAGGCGGTATTGAATTAACACCAGTTGCCGTGGCGGCAGGTCGCCGTTTGTCTGAGCGTTTATTTAATAATAAACCGAATGAACATTTAGATTACAATCTTGTGCCAACCGTTGTGTTTAGCCATCCACCAATCGGTACAGTCGGTTTAACAGAGCCACAAGCGATTGAACAATATGGCGAAGAAAATGTGAAAGTGTACAAATCTTCTTTCACGGCAATGTACACCGCTGTCACTGAACATCGCCAACCTTGCCGAATGAAATTAGTGTGTGTCGGCAAAGAAGAGAAAATCGTGGGCTTACATGGTATTGGTTATGGTGTGGATGAAATGATTCAAGGCTTCGCTGTGGCAATCAAAATGGGCGCAACGAAAGCAGATTTTGATAATACCGTTGCAATTCACCCAACAGGTTCAGAAGAGTTTGTGACAATGCGTTAATTGTCAATACAACTTTATTGTAATATAATGTAAAGCGAGGTAAGTTTATTTTACCTCGCTTTTATTATAGGTTTACTTTAAGGGTAGGTTATGAAGAGTCTCTTCACCGTGATTGGATTTTGCGCATTATTAGCAGGATGTGATGATGCGATCTCTAATCAAGCCGATAACACTAATCAAAATATTACAAAAGACGTTAAACAAAACGCAGAAAAAACCGCAAATACAGAAATTAAATCAGTACCAGACGAATCAAAACCTGCAACAGTGTCAGAACAATCAGTTAAAGTGACACAAGAAAAAGAAACCGATAAACAAGCGGTCAAAAAAGCAGAAGATTTTGCAAAGGTGGCAGATAAAAAAGAGGATGTGAAGAAGGAGCCTGAAACATCAACAACAGAAAAAGCGGTCGTTGAAACATCTGTAGAAACGAATGTTACGGAACCAAAAGTTACGGCACCAAAAGCATTGGAAGCCAAAGCAGTGGAACCCAAAACTACCGAATTAAAAACGGTAGAAACAAAAGTAACAGATGAGAAGCTGGTAGAGAAGAAGGTGGTTGAAGCGAAATCTCAAGCACCTTTGGATAAATCGAAAGCGACAGCTGAGAAAATGGTTTCTGGAAAAACAGAGTCTGCTAAGCTCGCTTCAACCAAAGTAGAAACTGAGAAAGCTGAACCAGTAAAAGAGGAATCCCGCTTGGCAGATAAAGCAAAACCCGCTAAGAATGCCAAAGCGAGTGCGAAAAATGAGAGTAGCAAAACAGCCAAATCATCTTCTAAAGACGCCGCTAAAAGTGAAGCCGAATCAGATGAAAATGCGATGGTAAGTAGTTTCTCAATGGAAGAGTTGCGTTTAGGAGCACAGCGTTCGCCGACAAAAGATGAAATTCAGCATCTTAAGCGTCAATGCCGTTATGCTTATATGACCGAGCAAGATGTGATTGAAAATAATTGCTCTGCGAAGAAAGTGAGTATGGCAAGATAGGGTTAAATAGTGCAGCAAGTCTGCACTATTTTTTTGTCTTGAATTTATCCCAAATTTTTTCTTCTTGTCCTCGCCATAATCGCTGAATGTTTTCATGGTGACGATATAAAATAAAACAGCAAATCAGCGCAATCGGAAAGGTAAATTCAGGTTGAAACCACCAAACAAATGCTGGCAGAATGAGTGCTACTATTACGGCACTTAATGAAGAATAGCCAGAAATTAAAAATACGGCTAACCAAGTCGCCACCGTTAAGCCTGAGATGGCATATCCAAATGGCAATAAGGCGCCAAATGCAGTCGCAACGCCTTTTCCACCTTTAAATCTAAAGAAAATAGGGAAAATATGTCCAAGGCAGGCAGCTAATGCAACAAAACCTACGGTTGATGGCGGTAGGGCTAAATGTAGTGCAAGTGCTACAGGTAACATTCCTTTTAAAATATCGCACATCAGCACCCCTAATGCGGCAGTTTTTCCACCAATGCGTAAAACGTTGGTTGCACCTGGATTATTTGAGCCATGTTCTCTAGGATCAGGTAAGCCAGCTAATTTGCAAAAAGTAATAGCGCTGGAGAATGAACCGAGCAGGTAGGCAAATAAAATCATCGCATAACCTGTGAATGTCATATATTTTCCTTCTATGAGAGATGACAAAACTGCGTTATTCTACCCAAACTTTTTAAAAAAATCTCAAAAGGAGATCCGATGACAGATAAAGTTTTTATTCACGAACTTACCGCATTTGCCTCAATTGGGGTTTATGACTGGGAACATACCATTAAACAGCGATTGGTATTTAATTTAGAAATGGAATGGGATTTTACCGAAGCAGTTAAAAATGATGATGTAGCACATTGTCTAAATTACGCTGAGGTTTCACAAACAGTAATTGATTTTGTCGAAAGTCAGCCATTTAAATTGGTGGAAACGCTCGCTCATCGAGTCGCTGATCTTTTACAACAAAAATTCGGTATTAAGGCGTTGCGTTTAGAATTACATAAACCGAAAGCGGTTGCACAAGCGAGTTCTGTTGGGGTTATTGTAGAAAGACGTGCTGCCTTATGAGAAAAAGTATCTTTAAAAAATGTAGCGAAAATTATGTGAACTGGGTTATTCGGCTCGGGAAGGTTCGCTCGGCGATTTTAGGCATTTTTGTGTTAGGGATATTTGCCATCCTGATTCAATCGATTTTGAATTATGTCTTCTTTGGCACGGTGGTTGCTGGCGATATTTTCCGTTCGATTCTTTTCGGTTTGCTTTCTGCACCTTTTGTGCTTTATTTTTTCAATGTGATTGTGGAACAACTTGAACGTTCACGATTAAAGTTAGAACGTAGCGTGTACGAATTAAATGTCATGCGCGCACAAGATGCCTATCTTTCTGCCAAGTTAAAACAAAATAGCGTAGATAAAACCCAGCTGATGGCAACCATTAGCCACGAATTACGCACACCTTTAAATGGCATTATTGGATTAAGTCGAATGTTGTTAGAAGAGGATCTTAGCCAAAAGCAACGCGAATACTTGCAAACTATTAACGTTAGTGCTGTGTCATTAGGCTATATTTTTAGCGATATTATCGATTTAGAAAAAATTGATAGCCAACGTATTGAGCTATTTCGTCAACCTGTTGAATTCACGCAAATCATTCACGATATTAGCCATTTTGCGCAATTATTGGCGGCTAAGAAATCGATTCAGTTCTTGCTAGATTATCCAGATAATCTCCCTGAATTTATTGAGGTAGACAACGCACGGTTAAGCCAAGTGTTGTGGAATTTGATTAGCAATGCCGTTAAATTCACACCACCAAGCGGTCAGATTTCATTAAAAATTTACCAAACTGATGCACAACACTTTCAATTTGTTGTGAAAGATTCAGGAATTGGTATTCCTCTTGCAGAGCAAGATAAAATCTTCCAGATGTTCTATCAAGCTGAAAATTCCAAAGCGAAAAAAGCGCAAGGTAGCGGCATAGGATTAGCAATTTCTAAGCAGATTGCATTATTGATGAATGGTGATTTACAGGTTGAAAGTGAGCCAAATCAAGGTGCGACTTTTACGTTTAGTTTTGAGGCAAAACAGGGCAAAGCAAAACAAGCGTTACAAATTAAACATTACGGCTTGAAAGTGCTATTGGTTGAAGATGTGGAACTGAATGTGGTAGTGGCACGTTCAATGCTCGAAAAATTTGGGTGTGAAATTGAAGTTGCAATGACCGGCGAGCAAGCTCAGCAGAAATTTGAGCAGCACAGTTTTGATCTAATTTTATTGGATATTCAATTACCCGATACCACAGGCACCCAGCTGGCACAACAATGGCGTGGGCAATATGATGAAGGCGAGATTGATTATTTACCGCTTCTGGTTGCGCTTACTGCGAATATGATGCAAACCAAAAGTGAATATCAACAGCAAGGCATGGATGATGTGTTGCGTAAACCGCTCTCTTTAGAATGCTTAGCGCAATGTTTAGCCTTACATTTTGGCGAAGATTCTCCATTTTCAGATTTGCAAAATGAGGTGGAAATTAGACCGCTTGCAGAAAAAGATGTGATTGTCGATGGGCGGCTAAATGGGACTTTGATTCAAGAACTCTGTTCAGTGCTAGGTGAAGAAGGACTGCAAAAGAGCATTGTGTTATTTGAATCTCTTGCACCAAGTTATATCCTTTCGCTCAAACAAGCATATCAAGATTGGCAAGGCACACCAGATGCGATTCATCGAAAATTATTGACTGAACAGGCGCATAAATTAAAAGGGGCTTTTGCTTCTATTGGCTTACTGAGATTGCAACAATTAGCAGAATTGGCGCAAACAGATAATAGTAAGCCTTGGGAAGCAGAAATTGCAGATTGGCTGGCAGAAATTGATCAGCATTGGCAATCAGATTTAGCGTTATTAAAATCGAAATTCGATGGCTAGCAAAAAGGCTTTACTTCGTTGGAAGTAAAGCCTTTATTATTTAAGAGGTTCGAATATTATCAGGAATAGGATCCGCAATAGGTTGAATATCTTTTTCAGGTTCTTTGGGATCTACGGGTTCCTGTTTTGGAGTGCTTTCTGGTTCTGCAGATTGTACAGGCGTAGTATCTTGCGGTTTTGCCTCACTTTTAGCTTCTTCTGGCGCTTTTTCAGTGCTATTTAATTTCGGTTGATTTTGTTTTCCTACTTTTGGTTTTTCCTGTGTTACCTTGATTGGTGCAGGCGGCGTGATTTTGTCTGTTTTCTCCAAACTTTGCTCAAAATCGACCGCTTGTTCAGTACTTGCCCCTTCATCTTTTAGCTCTTCTTTGCTTGGGTCTAATGACGGTAATTGAATTAAACCAAAGTGGCTCTCTTTTTCTGGTCTGTTATATTCTGCAATATGGACATCTTGCACATTTGGGCGTTTTTTCGTTGTTAAAGCTTGGCTAATATCTACTTTAGGGTCGAGCCAAATTGCCACAATAGCATTATTAACCTCACCATAAAACTCTTCTGGAATCACTTGATCGTTTAAGACAAAATAACCTTTATCTGGTAGGGCAATATAGCTCAGAGAATCTTCTTCTTTCAGATCAGGTAATGTTTTACGCAAGCGCTCAATCGCATTGTCTTTATCTTTTAAAGAAATACCAAGATTTGACCACGCGCGGGCAATTGAGATAGCAAAATCACGGCCATCTACGGGTTTATCATATTTTAAAGTAAGCATCAGCGGGCGGCTTTCTGGCGTATATTCGCCGTTTTCAGTAAATAAGCTGATATTGTAAATTTTAAATGGCCCCCAGGTGTAATCAAGGTCATTGATTTTTTTCCATTGGGCGAAAAGTGGGTTGCTCAGCAATGCCAATGATAGGCCTAAGAGAACTTTATAACGCATTATTTTTGCCTCTGTGAGTATTTGGTGCGCATTATAACCGCTAAATTGATAAATAACGGATTCAACTATGCTTTTTTGTAAAAAATTTTGTGATCTAGTTCAAATTTTAGAAAGAAAATACAGGTAATTTACCTTAAAAAGCGTAGTATAAATAGTGAAAAAGAACCCATTCATTAAACTATAAGGAGTCCTTTATGTTTCCGGAATTTCGTGACTTAATCTCAAAATTAAAAACTGAAGATGCGCATTTTGCTCGTCTATTTGACAAACATAATGAATTAGATCAAAAAATTAAAAATTTTGAATCTGGCATTGAAATTGCAACAAGCTCAGAAATTGAAGTACTCAAAAAAGAGAAACTCGCGATTAAAGATGAGCTTTATGCAATTTTGAAGAAAAAATCAGCTTAATAAGAAAATAGCTTAATTATTTTTAAAAGTAAGCGGTCATATTTGTAAAAAATTTTGCAAATATGACCGCTTATTATTTCTAGCCTAGCGCTCTAGCGCCTTGGTTATCAACCTGACAAATATGAATAAAGCCTTCATTATTTTGTAGGTACTCTTTTTCCAAATAAGCCACTAATTTTTGCGCATGCTCTAAATCTGGGGCAATCGCAAACATGGTTGGGCCTGAGCCTGAAATTCCAACAGCGAGGGCGCCTAAATCTTTACAGCCTTGGCGAACTGTTGGGAAGTTTGGTAGTAAATTTTCCCGATAAGGTTCGGCAATTAAATCTTTCATCATCACAGAGGCTAAGACATCTTGATGCGTGTGGCAGGCATGCACAAAGGAGCCTAAATAACGTGCTTGTTGAATCATATCTTGGCGTGTGTAGTTTTTCGGTAAAATTGCACGTGCTTCAGCCGTTGAAACTTCAATGCCAGGGTAAGCTAGCACCCAGTACCATTCGTCAAAGAACGGTAGTGGTTGGCAAATATTGCCAAGTGATTGTGTCATTAACTGTAAGCCGCCTAAATAGCATGGTGCAACGTTATCGTAGTGAATAGAACCTGAAATTCTGCCTTCCAATTCGCCCATCATTTCTAATAATTCCATCTTAGAAAAAGGTTGATCATGGAATTGGTTAAGTGCTACTAGCGCAGCTACGATTGAACAAGCGCTTGAACCTAAACCAGAACCAATTGGCATATTTTTCTCAAGCGTGAGGCGCAGTTTTTTCACCTCACCTCCACGTAATTTTAGGCGCTCACTAAATAAAACATATGCTTGGTAAACAATGTTTTTTTGCGGTTCTTTTGGCAGTTTGCGTACGAAATAGCCAATACTTTCAAGTTCAAATGGGCTATCACACTCTTCAATTTGTACAACATCGCCCAATAATGAGCCATCAATAGGCGAAATTGCCGCACCTAAAGAGTCAAATCCAACGCTGATATTCGCGCTAGAAGCTGGCGCATAAATTCGTAAAGCCATTAGTTTGCTCCCCCTTGTAAGGTGCGAAGAATATCCGCAAAAATACCGGCTGCGGTTACGCTATTACCAGCACCGTAACCACGTAATAACAATGGAATTGGGTTGTAATAACGTGTTAAGAAGGTTAAGGCGTTTTCCCCATCTTTTACTTTGTAAAGTGGATGGTTTTCATCAACAGCCTCAATCGCTACACGGCATTTGTTACCATTGATAGAGCCAACATAACGTAATACTTTACCTTCAGCTTTTGCAGCTTGTACGCGTTGAGCAAATTCAGCATCAATTTCTGGTAATACGTTAAGGAACTCTTCTTTACTCATGCCTTCAGAAAAACCTTTTGGTAATACGCCTTCCACTTCAATATTTTCGAGTTCTAAGGCTAAACCTGTTTCACGCGCAAGGATGAGCAATTTGCGCGCAACATCTGCGCCTGATAAATCATCTCGCGGGTCTGGTTCAGTAAAGCCTTTCTCTTTTGCTAATAAGGTGGCTTGTGAAAGCGTTAAGCCTTCATCTAATTTACCAAAAATGAAAGAGAGTGAGCCAGATAAGATCCCTTCAAATTTTTCAACGCCATCGCCTGCAGCTAATAGGTTTTGGAGGTTTTCAATAACAGGTAATCCTGCGCCCACATTGGTTTCATATAAGAATTTATGCTGACCTTGACGAGCCGCTTCGCGTAATTCTTGATAATAAGCATAGCTGCCAGTATTTGCTTTCTTATTTGGTGTAACCACATGGAAACCTTCTTTTAAGGCTCGTGCATAGAGATTTGCCACAGATTGTGCTGAAGTACAATCGACAAATACTGGGTTGATTACGTGGTGTAATTTAATAAATGAAAGCAGCACATCAAAGTCAGAGGGTTGTGTTGCGTTGGCTAAATCTTGTTGCCAGTTTTCTAAATTTAAGCCGTTTTCATCAAGCAGCATCTTGTCTGAATTTGCTAATGCACAAACGCGGATCTCAATGTCCTTCTTTGCGAGGAACTCCTTTTGTTGTTTTACTTGCTCAATAAGTGCTCCACCTACGCCACCTACACCGACAAGAAACATATCAACGACTTTTTTATTGCTAAATAATGCGCGGTGAGTTGCTTTAACCGCTTCAATGGCCTTGTTTAAAGGCACTACAGCAGAAATTGAACGTTCAGAAGAACCTTGTGCAATCGCAACAATGCTGATGTTGGCTTGAGCAAGCGCAGAGAAGAAACGTGCCGCAATACCTTTTGCGGTACGCATTCCATCGCCCACTACTGAAACAACAGATAAATCTTTAATAATGTCGATTGGGTCAAGTTGGTGTTCTGCTAATTCTTGTGCAAATTCACTGTTTAATGCATTGAGTGCTTTGTCTGCAGATTTTGCAGGCACACAGAAACTGATACTGTATTCAGAAGAAGATTGGGTAATTAAGATAACGGAAATCCCTGCTTTTGACATAGTAGAGAATACGCGAGATGCCATGCCTACCATACCTTGCATGCCAGAACCTGAAACGTTAAACATGGCAACATTGTCAAGGTTGGTGATACCTTTTACTTTTAAACCATCTGTTGCAGCATTTCCGTCAATTAAGGTGCCTTTGCCTTCTGGATTTCCTGTATTTTTGATTAAGCAAGGAATATTTAATGGAACAAGTGGCCCAATGGTGCGAGGATGAATCACTTTTGCGCCGAAATAAGAAAGCTCCATTGCTTCTTGATAGCTCATTGATTCTAAGCAGATAGCATCTGGTACTAAACGTGGATCGCAAGTATAAACGCCATCTACGTCTGTCCAAATTTCACAGCAATCCGCTTTTAGACAAGCAGCTAAGCAAGCGGCAGAGTAGTCAGAACCGTTACGGCCTAATAATACTAATTCGCCATCCTCATTACCTGCAGTAAAGCCAGCCATTAACACCACATTTTTCTTTGGAATAGAGGCAGCATCAACGCGTTTGGTTGATTCATTGATATCTACAGAAGATTCTAAATAGTTTCCGTGTGCTAATAATTTTTCAACTGGATTGATGTTGGTTACATCATAGCCTTTAGCTTCAAACCATGCTTGCATCATTGCAATAGAGAGTTTTTCGCCACGGCAGTGAATAGTAGCAGCTACAGCATCTGGTAATGTTTTACTTTTTGCAGCTTCTGCTGCTACACCTTGAATTTGGGTTAATTCAGCTTCTACTAATGCGAGTAACTCATCGCGTTTTAGGTTGTTATTTACTTCGTATAAGCCGTTGATAATATTATGGAAAATCTCTGTCGCTTCTTTTAAGTTTGCTTCAAAGGATTCACCTGCAATAGCTTTATCGACAATCGCAATTAAGTGGTTGGTAATTTTGGCGGGTGCAGACAGCACACCTGCTGCCTGATCTTTTAAATGAGCCTTTTCGATAATGTCAGCTGCTTGCATAAAGCGAGCCGGATTGGCAAGTGAAGTGCCTCCAAATTTAAGTACGCGCATAGTTTCTCCCGTGGAATAAATTTAATATACAAAATTAAGATACAAAAAAACCCGCATATCGCGGGTCTTGTGAATTCATTTCTATTAGCAACACTCACCCGCATAACGCATTTGCGTAATGGTAATCATGGTGCGGGTAATGATGGTCATTAAGTGCTGCATAGGCTATTTACTGTTTTGAACAATGTTTCGAAGAATGGAGTAAAACGGTTGCTTTGTCAATGCTTTTTCAGCGATTTTTGAAAGGAAATGCAAATTAGTAAAATAATGGTAACTTTTCTTAATTTAGATCAAAAAACAATGCTTTTTTTAGTCAATTTTGTTATATTTAAACCAAATTTAATAACTACAAAGGAATTTTTATATGGCTTATACATTACCAGAATTAGGTTATGCTTATGATGCATTAGAACCATTCTTCGATAAAGAAACAATGGAAATCCACCATACTAAACACCACCAAGCATACATCAACAATGCAAACGCAGCATTAGAAGCGCATACTGAATTATTAGCGTTATGCCCAGCTAGATTGATTCAAGATTTAAACCAAGTGCCAGCTGAAAAACGTGTGGCTGTACGTAATAACGTAGGTGGGCATGTTAACCACACTTTATTCTGGAAAGGTTTAAAAGTGGGTACAACTTTACAAGGTGCATTAAAAGCGGCTATCGAACGTGATTTCGGTTCAGTTGAAGCCTTCCAAGCAGAATTTGAAAAAGCAGCAGCAACACGTTTTGGTTCAGGTTGGGCATGGTTAGTATTAGGCCAAGATGGTAAATTATCTGTGGTTTCAACCGCAAACCAAGATTCTCCATTAATGGGTAAAGAAATCGCAGGTGCTGAAGGTTTCCCAATTATTGGTTTAGATGTGTGGGAACACGCTTACTATCTTCACTACCAAAACCGTCGTCCAGACTACATTAAAGCATTCTGGAACGTGGTAAACTGGGACGAAGCAGCGCGTCGTTTTGAAGAAAAAAACGCACACTAATTAGCAAATAAATTAAAAAAATCCGCTTTGAGTGATAGCTCTTAAGCGGATTTTTTATTTTTATGAACAATAGCAAGTGGTCTGATTTTGCAAATTTTTTACCAAATCAGACCGCTTGTTGAATTATTCCACCATAAAGCAGGCAATTTTTCGTGTGTCTGCATAAGGTGTTAGCGCAGGTTGTTCAACCTTACAACGTTCTGTTGCTTTCCAACAACGTGCGTGGAAAGCGCAACCTTTTGGCGGCTTAAGTGGGCTTGGTAGCTCACCAGTAAGCTTAATGCGCTCGCCTTTTTCAGTTTGATCCAGTTTCGGTGTTGCTGAAAGCAAAGCTTGTGTGTAAGGGTGTTTTGGATTTTCAAAAATCTGATTAACATCGCCTTGTTCTACACAGCGGCCTAAATACATCACCATCACTTCATCAGCAATATGTTTGACTACCGAAAGGTCATGCGAAATAAACACATAAGAAAGCCCTAACTCTTCTTGTAAATCCATCATCAAGTTCAATACTTGCGCACGAACAGAGACGTCTAGCGCAGAAACGGGTTCATCAGCCACCACGATATCTGGATTAAGCATTAACCCACGCGCAATCGCAATTCGCTGGCGTTGACCGCCAGAAAACATGTGTGGATAGCGGTCGTAGAATTCTGGTTTCAGCCCCACTTTTGCCATCATCGCTAACACTTTTTCTTTGCGTTCTTTGCTAGAAATAGATGTGTTGATAATCAGTGGCTCTTCTAGAATTTCGCCCACTTTTTTACGTGGATTGAGTGAGCTATATGGATTTTGGAAAACAATCTGAATTTTTTGACGACGCAAAGTACTTGTTGCCTTGTCGTTGACCAAGAAATTCTGCCCATTGTAAAAGAGCTCGCCTTCGGTTGGATGTTCAATCATGGTTAGCATGCGTCCAAGCGTGGATTTACCACAACCCGATTCGCCAACCACGGCAAGCGTTTTACCACGCTCAAGGGTAAATGAAACGCCATCAACTGCCTTAACCATTTTGGGCGCTTTGAACATGCCTTGTTTTACTGGGTAATATTTTTTGAGATTAATCGCATCGAGAAGCGGTGCGTTTTGTTCATTTTTTTGCAAATTACTCATCACTGTCCTCGCTTAAGCATAACTAGGTTTGCCTTGTTCATTTAATGGGAAATGGCATTTCACTTGACGTCCTTCCCATTGCTGTAATGATGGCTCACTTTCTCGACATTTATCCGTTGCATACGGGCAACGCGGATTAAGCAAGCAGCCTTGTGGTCGATCATATTTGCCCGGCACCACACCTGGTAATGATTGCAGACGAGATTTTTCTTCTGCAAACTCCGGCAAGGCTTTCAATAAGGCTTGAGTGTATGGATGAAGCGGAGTACGGAAAATTTCTGCTGCGCGGCCTTCTTCCACCACTTGCCCTGCATACATCACAATAATGCGATGCGCAGCTTCAGCGACTAAGGCTAAATCGTGAGTAATGAGAATAAGCGCCATATTTTCTTTGCGCTGTAATTCAAGTAACAAGTCGATAATTTGTGCTTGAATGGTTACATCCAATGCGGTTGTCGGTTCATCCGCAATCAATAGTTTTGGATTACACGCAATTGCCATGGCAATCATGACACGTTGGCTCATCCCACCTGAAAGTTGATGCGGGTAAACCTCTAAACGAGATTCTGGATCGGGAATGCCTACCATGGTCAGTAATTCAATTGCACGAGCACGACGGCTAGCCTTGCTGCCACCTTGATGCACTTTCAGTGCTTCGGTAATTTGAAAGCCAACGGTATAACTTGGATTGAGGCTAGTCATCGCATCTTGGAAGATCATAGACACATCCGCCCCGATAATTTTTTGCTTCTCTTTTGGCTTTAATGCAAGCAGATCATGTTGATTGAATTCTAACGATTGCGCACTTACGCGGCCGGGGAAATCAATTAACCCCATAATCGCTAATGAGCTGACGGATTTACCTGAACCTGATTCACCAACAATGCCTAAGACTTCGCCTTCGTTGACAGTGTAGCTGATTCTATCCACCGCCTTAAATGGTGCTTTCTCATCACCAAAATGGACAGAAAGCTGATTTACAGTTAAAAGTGCCATCTTTCTCTCCTATTGTTTTAGTTTTGGATCAAGCGCATCGCGTAAGCCATCACCCATTAAGTTGAAGGCAAGTACGAGGGATAAAATCGCTAAGCCTGGAATAGTCACCAACCAGTTTGCTGACTGCATGAAACCACGAGATTCTGCCAACATGGTGCCAAGTTCTGGTGTAGGCGGTTGTGCCCCAATACCTAAGAAACCTAAAGCGGCAAGTTCTAAAATAGCGTTAGAAATCCCCATCGTCATTTGGACGATAAGTGGTGCTAAACAGTTAGGTAAGATAACAATAAACATTAAGCGTAATACGCCTGCGCCCGCAACACGGCTGGCGACAACATAATCGCGGTTTTTTTCACTCATTACGGAAGCGCGTGTTAAGCGGACATAGCTTGGAATAGAAACAATTGCAATGGCAATCGCAGCATTCATTAGTGATGGACCAAGAATGGTGACCACCCCAATGGTTAATAATAGGCTTGGAATAGCAAGCATAATATCGACAAAGCGCATAATTAAAATATCAATTATGCCACCATAATAGCCCGCTAATACCCCTAAGATTACCCCTAAAACACAAGAGAGTAGAACAATAATCAGTCCGATAAAGACAGATAAACGTGCGCCATAAATAATACGAGAGAGCATATCTCGCCCAATATCGTCAGTACCAAGTAAGTAAGAGGCATTGCCACCTTCTAACCAAGCTGGTGGTAAAAGGAGTGCGGTACGGTTTTGTTCAATAGGATCATAAGGCGCGACCCAGCCAGCAAAGATAGCGGCAAAAAGGACAATCGCAATAAAAGTCAGCCCAATTACCGCCCCGCGATTTTGGCAGAAATAGTGCCAAAATTCTTGCAAAGGCGTTTTCGGCACAGGGGCTGAAAGCGTAGTTGAAGACATAAGTTAATCACTCCGAATTAAGTATGACGAATTCTTGGATTCACCACACCATAAATTAAATCTACGGTTAAGTTCACTAGAATAATAATAGAAGCAATAATGAGCACAGAGCCTTGTAACACAGGATAATCACGTGCGTTAATCGCATCAATAATCCATTTACCAATACCAGGCCATGAGAAAATATTTTCAGTTAATACTGCGCCAGATAACAGTTGCCCTACAATTAAACCCACCACAGTCACGACTGGAATTAACGCATTGCGTAACGCATGTACAATAACAATGCGGGTAGTGCTTAACCCTTTTGCGCGAGCTGTGCGGATATAATCTTCGCCTAATACTTCAAGCATAGATGAGCGTGTCATTCGAGTGACTACAGCAAGCGGAATTGTTCCTAATACGATAGACGGTAAAATCAATGATTTAATTGCCGCTAAAAATGCACCTGGCTCATCAGATTGCCAAGTGTCGATCAACATAAATCCCGTGTTTGCTTCAATCCAATATTCAGAAGGTAATCGTCCAGATGCTGGTAGCCCTAATGGCGTTGAAAAATAAAGGATTAAAATTAAGCCCCACCAGAAAATAGGCATCGAATAGCCTGTAAGAGAAAGGCTGGTAACGATGTGTGAAATCCATGAATCTTTTTTTACCGCGGCGATAACACCTAAAATAATGCCGAAGACTAATGACCAAAGCAGCGCAAAGAATGCTAATTCAACCGTTGCAGGAAAGAGAGTAAAGAATTCTTTTAGGACAGGCTCATTATTACGAAATGAGTTACCTAAATCGCCAGATAATACTCCTTTAATATAATTGAAATATTGGGTTGGTAATGGTTGATCTAGCCCTAATTGCGCCATCATTTGCGCATGCATAGCAGGATCAAGCCCACGCTCACCCATTCGGATTTCAATTGGATCCCCAGGAATTAAATGCACTAAAGCAAAAGTAATTAAGGTTATCGCAATGAAAGTTGGGATAACCATTAAAATACGTTTAAAAATAAATGAAAACATAATTAAATTAGTAAAATTTTTGGTTTTTTTGACCGCTTGTGAAAGCTTCTTTGAGGAAACACTCTCTCCCATAGCGGGAGAGAGTGACAAGAAAATGTTTATTTTTCCTCTAAATCTACAGGGTAGAAGTCATGTAAGCTAAATGGACTTACGATATAGCCTTTCACTTCTTTACGTACAGGGAAGTAAGTTGTTGAGTGCGCAATGGTTACCCATGGAGCTTGTTCTTTAAAGAACACTTGCGCTTGCTTATACAACTCAGTACGTTTTGCATGATCATTGCTTTGTACTGCCTCATCAAGCAATTTATCAAAATCTGCATTACAGAAGCGTGCGTAGTTAGCGCCTGCTTTAACTGATGCGCAGCTTAATAAGGTATTTAAGAAGTTATCTGGGTCGCCATTATCGCCGTTCCAGCCCATCATGCCTGTGGTGTGCTCACCATTACGTAAGCGTTTGAGGTATTCGCCCCATTCATAGCTAACGATTTTTGCATTCACGCCTACTTTTTTCCAGTCTTCTTGAATAAGTTCAGCCATACGGCGCGCATTTGGATTATATGGACGGCTAACCGGCATCGCCCAAATTTCAGTTTCAAAACCGTTCTCAAAACCTGCTTCTTTTAATAACGCTTTTGCTTTTTCAGGATCGTAATCGTAATCCTTCACATCATCGTTATAGCTCCACATTGTTGGTGGAATTGGGTTTTTCGCTTTTTCGCCTGAGCCTTGATAAACCGATTCAATGATGGCGTCTTTGTTGATCGCATAGCTTAATGCTTGGCGAACTTTTTGATTATTAAACGGTGCTTTTTCGGTATTGAAATGTAAGTAACCTACGTTTAAGCCTGGTTTAGTCATTAAGTTGATGTTCGGATCTTTTTTCAGTGTTTCAATATCTGCTGGATTTGGATAAGGCGCTGCGTGGCATTCACCTTTTTGTAGTTTTGCTAAACGTACAGATGCATCTGGCGTGATGCTAAACACTAAACGATCGATTTTAGCTTTGCCTCTCCAGTATTCTGGGAATGCTTTATAGCGAATGCTAGAATCTTTTTGGTAATCCACAAATTGGAATGGACCAGTACCAATTGGGTCATTATCCACTTTTTCAGGCGTGCCTGCTTTCATCATTTGATCGGCATATTCTGCAGAAAAAATAGACGTGAAATCCATACCAAGGTTAGCTAAGAATGGTGCATTTGGCACTTTTAAGCTTATTTTAACGGTATAGTCATCTAGTTTTTCTATTTTATCAATGATGTTTGGCATATCCATACCGATAAAATATTCATAGTTAGCACCAGATACTTTGTGGTAAGGGTGGTTTGGATCTAATTGACGATTAAATGAAAACAAAACGTCATCAGCATTGAAATCACGGGTTGGTTTAAAATTCTTATTACTGTGGAATTTTACCCCTTTGCGTAAGTGGAAAATGTAAGTTTTACCATCTTCTGATACATCCCATTTTTCCGCTAATGCTGGAATAACGTTTGTTGTACCGCCTTCAAAACCAATTAGTCTATCGTAAATCGCTTGCCCTGTAGCATCTAGTGTTATGCCATCGGTCGCAAATTGCGGATTAAGGAAAGTTGGTGAAGTTTCTGCACAATAAACGAAAGTTTTTGGTGCAGCGAATGCATTTGCAGAGCAAAGTGCAAGGCTTAATAACGAAAGTTTTGTTATGTGTTTCATCAGGTTCACTCCTAATTTATGATGGTTTTTTATATGATGTTAAGGAATATACGGCGCTTTTACACAGACGGCAATCATTTTCTATAACAAGCGGTCGAATTTTGTAAAAAAATTGCGAAAAGCAACCGCTTGCTTAGCAAAAAATGGCGAAGAACTGGCAATTACGCACCAATTCTTATACCATACGGCGACATAATAAAAAAGGCAAACAGGACTTACCGTATGAAATTGCAACAGTTACGTTATATTGTTGAAATTGTTAATCAAAACTTAAATATTACTGAAGCGGCTGAGGCGCTTTATACCTCGCAACCCGGTATTAGTAAGCAAGTAAGATTGCTTGAAAGTGAGTTAGGCATCAATATTTTTGAACGAAACGGTAAGCACATTAAAGGGCTTACCCCAGCGGGTGAGAAAATTACGCAAATTGCGCGTGAATTATTGGTAAAAGTGCAAAGTATTCGTGCGGTTGCTGAAGAACAGACTCGACCGAATCGCGGAGTATTACGCATTGCCACACCGAATACACAAGCTCGCTATGTTTTGCCTGCGGTTATTGAAAAATTTAAAGCAAAATATCCAAATGTCAGTTTACATTTGCATCAAGGTTCGCCAACTCAGATTTATGAAGCGCTGATGAATGGCACGGTTGATTTGGCGATTACCACAGAAGCGCAATATTTATTTGAAGAGACAATCTTGTTGCCTTGTTATACTTGGAATCGCTCAGTGATTGTTAAGCCGGAACATCCTTTAGCACAATTTGCGAACCATTCAACAGATTTAACTGTCGAAGAGCTCAGTAAATACGACTTGATTACTTATACCTTTGGTTTTACCGGACAATCGGATTTAGACAAAGCATTTAATCAAGTAGGCATTTTGCCGAATATTGTCTTTACTGCGACTGATGCGGATGTAATTAAAACTTATGTTCGTTTAGGCTTAGGGGTAGGGATTATGGCATCGATGGCGCATACAGAAGCAGATAGTGATTTAATTGCGATTGATGCAAGCCATTTATTTTCGCCAAGTATGACGCAAATTGCTTTTAAACGTAGCACTTTCTTACGTAATTATATGTATGATTTTATTCAATATTTTTCACCTCATTTAACGAAAATGGAAGTGGAAAAAGCTGAACAGTTAAAAGATCCTCATGCGATTTTAAGACTGTTTGAAAACATGCCTTTAGAGGAAAAATAAATGAAACATTTTCAAAAATTAGTTGTTGCTGGTATTGCTACTTTGGGTGCAGTTTCAAGCGCGTTGGCTGATGATTATAATATTAAATATAGCTCAAACTATTTAATGCCGGCTTATGTGCATTTTACAAATAATGGGCAGCAATATTCGATTGTTTCGAAAATCAATGTGCCACTTTATAACATTGTATTTAAAGCAAATGGTTTAGAAAAAAATCAACAATTTCATATGTTGAGTTATCGTGATATTCGTAATGGTAAAACTTATGCATTGGCTGAAATTGATTCAAAACAGATTCAATATGGTAAAGCAAAAGAAACGCTGAAAAAAGAGCCGATCAGTATGCCAACTTTCGATTTGTTTACGACTGCATTTCAGCTAAGTTATTACGATAAATTACCGAGTAGTTTTCAAACAACTAATGGGAAAAAGTTATACCCAACCCCAAATGTAGATTTAAAGAAAACTGAGCGTTCTGTAAAAGATAGTGATGGGAAAACGTACCAAGAAATTACTTATAAATTTAAAACCAGTGATAATAAAGATATTACAGTGAAGAAATATCAGGGCGAGAAATTCCCGCGCTATATTTCGTATAGCAGAGATGGCGATAATTATGAGTTAACTTACGATAGTTTTGTGAAATAAAAAGAAAAAAGGGAGTCATTTATAAAAAAATTGATCTGCCCCAAAAAGTTAGACTGTTATTTAAAGGACTGCTTTCGATATTGTATCGGACTCAGTCCTTTTAATTTTAATTGGATTCGTTTTTCATTATAGTACCGTACATAATCATTGATAACCTTTTCCAGTTCATCAACGCTAGTAAACGATTTTCCGTGAAAACACGCCGTTTTCATTCGCCCAAAAAAGTTTTCCATTGCCGCATTATCCAAACAATTTCCTTTTCGCGACATACTTTGAGAAATCCTATTTTTCGCTAATAGGCGTTGATGGCTAGGCATTTGATAATGGATTCCTTGGTCTGAATGTAATATCAAATTCGCATTTCTCGGCAATTTTTTAACCGCTTGTAACAGAATTTTTTTCGTGATGTTCGAAATAGAAATTCACGACTTGTTGTTTGAAAAGTTGATTGTATTTAGTCATAAAAAATCTGCACCTTAATCAGTTAGAAGGTTAGTCTAACTTTTGGAGTGCAGATCAAATGACTACCTGTTTTAATCGTTTTCAGACCTTATTTTCTAAGGACTCTTCTAGTTAAATTATTTTTCTTTCCAATAACCAAGCCATTCTTTAAGGGCGACCATACTGCTATCCATTGCGCCAGATTGTGGAATAAAATAAGTCCAACCAATATATTCTGGTGGCGTAACGCCATGCCCGATACTGGCAGGTAAAACTTCAAAGCCTTGTTTTTCAAAGAGCATTTTTGCTCGCTGCATATGCCATTGGTTTGTTACTAAAATAATTTTGTGAATACCTGCTTGCTCTAAAATAGGGCGACTAAAGTTTGCATTTTCTTTGGTGGTTTTTGCTTGGTGTTCTTGCCATGTGGTCGGTACATTAAAAAAGTATTCAAATTCTTTTGCCATCAATGCGGCTTCTGAAGTTCCGTTTGGGCTGCTGCCGGTAATCAGCATGGGTAAACCAGTTTCTTTTTGTAAATAAGCAGCATAGCGCATACGCTCAAGTGCATAAGTACCAACGGTGGTTTTACCATATATTTCTTGGCTGTCTCGTACACCACCTCCAAGCACAACAATTGCTTGAGCGCTTTGGTAGTCTTTTAAGCTGAGGTTGTCATTTTTGACTAAAGAATCACTTAATTTCGTTGCCAAATAAGGCGTGCTGAGTAAATAAAGCAGTCCGATTCCTAAAAAGCTTAATATTCTTGCTGTTTTTTTATGGTTCAGGCGGTAACATAAAAGTGAGCCAAGCCAAATAACTGCAAGGTTAAAAGGAGGAAGTAAGATTGCAGTAATGATTTTAGTGAGGTAAAACATATTTATCCTTAAAATTTTCGCGCTTTTAGATAGATTTTGTTAAAATGTTGCGCTATTTTACTCGGAATTTTAGGTTGAACCTAGCACAAGATTGGCGGTCGAAAATCTGAAATTGACTTGATATTGGATCTGATTACTTATGAATGAAATCTTATTAGCACGTAAAGCAGAATTAAAACAAATTGCTGAATTGATTATCGATAAACAAGATGTTGTATATTTTGACTATCCGTTGCATTTAAATGTAGGTGACTTGCTTATCTACGCAGGCACAGAACAATTTTTTAAAGATTACGATATTTGTATTCGCTTACGCCGCAGTTTGCAAGCCTTTGATATTGATGAGGCAAAAAAATACATTACACCGAATACCACTATTTTATGTCATGGTGGGGGCAACTTTGGCGATCTTTACCCAAGCATTCAAAAAATGCGTGAGGATATTGTGCAATATTTCCCTCAAAATCGGATTATTTTGTTGCCGCAAACAGCACATTTCTCGAATGAAGCGGCTATGTTACGTTCTGCAAAAATTTTCTCAGCGCATCCAGATTTGCATTTGTTTGCCCGTGATATTAAAACCTTCGATTTAATGAAAGCACATTTTTCATCGAATGTTGCATTGTCGGCAGATATGGCTCATGAACTCTATGGAACATTAGCACAAAAAGATCGTACAAAATCGAATGGGAAAACGCTTTATTTCTTGCGTAAAGATATCGAAAAAAGCCATATTGAAGCGCAAGTGCAAGCTAAGCTCTCAAATTTAGAAGATGTTAAAGACTGGGATGATATTTTATTGCCAAGTGATATGAAATTTGAGCTTTGGTGTAGCCGTTTATCTAAATTAGCAAATCGATTCCATTTTGGTTGGTTAAAAGATAAAATTAATGAGATGTGGTATCAGCATGCGATGCAAGTCATTGAGCGTTGTCAGGCTGTTTTCTTAAGCTACGATAATGTGGTAACCAGCCGTTTACATGGGCATATTTTCTCTTGTTTACTAGGCTTGCCAAATGAGGTTTGCGATAACTCCTACGGAAAAAATACGGGTTATTACCATCAATGGACGAAAGACATCGACTATGCCAAAATCTACCAACTCTAATGGCAACTTTATTAAACTGATTTTCGTCACCTTATTGAGTATGGGGTTGACGATGATCAGTTCTTTTATTCTAGCCCATATGCTTTCGGTCGCAGACCGAGGCGGATTTCAACTTTTTGTCACGAGCATTTCTTATGTCGTGACTATCAGCACTGGCGGTGTAGGTTTTGCAATTGCATTAGCTATGCGTAAAAAACAGTATTTACACTGGCGGCGCTATTTTTCTCTCTTTTTAATTTTTGCCATTTTAGTCGCAAATTTAGCAGTTTGGTTCTTTGATTTCACGCAGGCGCACTTTTTATTTGTGCTTAATGTTGTCTTTACTGCGATTTTGACGATGACATTAGAAAAAAGCAAAATTGATCCAGCGATGCGAATTTACCGCTTGTTGACGTTGCAACAGCCAGTTCTAATGGTGCTGATTTATGGTACGGCCTATTACGGATTTGGTGAGCAGTCGTTAGAAACAGGTTTTTACTTATTAAGTACTTTTAGTTGCATACAAGCGGTCGCTTGTTTGCTCTATCTTGCAAAAATGGATCGTCATTTTCGCAAAGAAAATCAGGTCAGTGAAATTGATCGTACTTTCTTTTTTAAAACTTGGGCAAAACAGAATTTACTGCAAATCTTCGGTGCAACGACCTCAAGCCTTGATAAATTCTTAATTATGGCGTTAATGGGCAATTATGTACTGGGCCTTTATACCGTTTGTATTGCGTTTGACTCTTTAATGACCAAATTCATTAATATGCTGGCGGATTATTACTATTCGGGTTTATTAAATCGTCAGAATCGTCTAAAAGCTGTGTTGGCAGTGGTTGCATTGATGAGCGTGGGAGCCATCATTTGCGTGCCTTGGTTGGCAGAACCCGTTATTCGCTTTTTCTTTAGTGTGAAGTATATAGAAGTTGCACCGGTGTTAGTCTTGTTTATTCTTAATGCCATTATTGCAGGGCTTTCTTGGGTGCTTTCGCAAAATATGTTGTTATTAGGTAAACAAGTTCAGTTATTTACTCGCCAAATTATTGCGATTGCAGTATTTGTCGGATTATTTTATCTATTTAGAAATGAACAACTTTATGGCGTTGCCTATGCCTTTATTGGTAGCAGTTTAGTGCGTTTATTGATTTCTATTGTTTACTATTTTAAATATCCGGTGCATATAACACAGACCGAGAAAACGGAATCCGTATGAAAAAATATTTAATTTCCTTAGCAAAGGATAGCGAGCGTCGAACCTTGTTTTTTTCGCAACCGAATACGGCTGACTTTTACCTATTTGATGCGATTAACACTATGCAGCTAGAAGAAGCAGCGTTGAGTGCGCGATTTGATTTCGAGGCATTTCAAGCACATTATGGACGCGCTGTCACTAAGGGTGAAATTGGCTGCACATTAAGCCATTTGGGTGTGTATCAACTCATTGTAGGTGATGAAACTATTGGCGAAGAAGAATACGCTTTAGTATGTGAAGATGACTGTTTATTTGCACCTAATTTTCAAATTACACTAGATGCTTTGTTAGCTGAAAAACCAAGTACAGATATGGTGCTAGTTGGCCAATCAAAAATCTTGAAATTTGATGATCTTGAACTTGAAATCAATTATCCCACTACTTTTACTTTTTGGCGTAAACCTATTGGGAATACTGCTTATCGTTATGCTTACCCCTATAAAGATTATTTTGCGGGAACGGTTGCCTATTTAATTAAAAAATCAGCAGCACGAACCTTTTTAGCTAAAGCCAATAGTGCAAAACCGTTTTGGTTAGCTGATGATTACATTTTATTTGGGCAGCAATTTAATCTAAAAACTTTAGTCGTTCGCCCGCTGATGGCCATTGAAAATCCTAATTTAATCAGTAACTTAGCTGATTTAAGAGGCGCCTTACATCACAATACAGTGAAAAAATGGTTGAAGTATCCTTTAAAAAAATTACTTGCGATTAAGAGAAATCAATAATGAGTGCTTGGATTAGTCTGTTTTATTTATACGATCCTTGGTTTTTCCATGTGCTACGAATGAGCTTAATTATTGGTGGAATTGCCTTGTTATATTTAGGTTATCGTTGGTTCTCAAAACGTCAAATGAGCCTAAGTTTACCACTAGATAGTTTATTCGCTTGCGTTGCACTTTGCGCAGTTTCTTGTATTCCATTGTTTGTTAATGGGACAAAAGAGCTAGGTGTTTTAAGCATGTATATCAAAGCGCTTATTGCCTTTGGACTTGGCGTAGTGATTTACAATGCGTTTTATCAACAAAATCAAGGTAAAACTCAGTTAATTCGTGATCTCAAATTAGGCATTCTATTACAGGCTACAATTGGGATCTTGGCCTTGTTAGGTGTACCATTTGTGATTGATTTAGCTATCAATACAAATGCACCAATGGGAGGGCATTTACCTCGATTTATCGGATCTGAGCAAGAGTATCGCTTATATAACTTAACCTCATCGGCGTTTTTTCCATTAAGTGCATTTTATTTAATGTTATTACATTTTTTATTAGCCTATCATGCAAAAACAAAGCCGTTAGCAGGAATTTACTTATTTTTATTACTAGTGATTGGTTTAATTTCTGGTCGTACTTTCCTTATGTTTTCTGTACTAAGCATCGTCATCTATTTTCGTTGGCGTTATCTGCCTGCATTGATTGCTTTTGGCGTGCTTATTGTCGGTTTAGCGTATTTTTATCCACAGAATATTTATGTTGAACATGCTCTAGAACCCATCATTAACTTAATCAACGGGGGAGAACGTTTGAGCTCTTCCACAGATACTTTGTTAAATAAGCATCTGTTTATGCCAACAACAAAACAGTTATTGATGGGAGATGGCTTATATTATGCGCCAAATGGATGGAGCTATTATGGTGGTTCAGATTCAGGCTTTATTCGCCAAGCGCTTTATGGCGGAGTTGGTTACATTCTGGTGTGCTTTGTTTTTACTTTCTATTTTGTTAAGCGAATTGCAGATAACTGGTTTAATGGCAGTTGGAAGTTTGTGATTTCAACAATGCTGATTTTAACCATATTAAATGTGAAAGCAGACACTTATGCTTATCCGGGTGTTATGTTTGTCTTGCTCATGTTCCTCTCATTATTTGGAACAAGCGGTCGAATTAAAACAATTTTTTACCAAAAGGAAACGGCTAAAAATGTTTAGTATTATCGTGCCTTCATATAATCGTCATACCGAAATTCCTGCATTGCTTGCCAGTTTGACTGAGCAGACTCAACAAAATTTTGAGGTAGTGATTGTTGACGATTGTTCCCAAACACCAGTCATAGTGACAGAAAATTACGGTTTTCATGTACAAGTAATTCGTAATGCACAAAATCAAGGTGCCGCTGAGAGCCGTAATATTGGAGCACGCCATGCTCAGCATGAATGGCTACTGTTTTTAGATGATGATGATCGTTTCGCACCAGAAAAATGCGCTATGCTGATGGAGAGCATTAAGGCTAATCCTGATATCAATTTTATTTATCATCCAGCCAAGTGTGTGATGGTCAATGAAGGTTTTAGTTACGTGACCAACCCAATAGATCCTACACAGATCAATGTAGATAACATTCTATTAGCGAATAAGATCGGTGGTATGCCAATGGTTGCGATTCAAAAAGCATTCTTTTTTGAATTAGGTGGTCTTTCTACTGATTTAAAATCGTTAGAGGATTATGACTTTATGCTTAAAGTTGCCAGTTCAGCAAAATTACGAGCATTTAGACTTGATGCGCCGTTGAGCATTTGTGGGTTTCATACTAAGCGTGCAAGCGTTTCAACCAATACTTCTAATACAGAAAAAGCGATCGCAGTGATTCGTGAAAAATTTGTGAAAACGGAAACGCAAGCGAAAAATTTTGCGATTAACGCTTTATATATGCTGGCTTATCCATGTGCGATGAATCTCTCACGTCAGGCAGCTAGTTATTATTTTAAAATGTTTCAATTAAGTCATAGCCCGAAACATCTCGCTATTGCTTTATTAACTTTTATGTCGCCAAAATTGGCAATCAATATGAAAAGGTTTTTCTAATGAAATTTTCAGTATTAATGTCGTTATATATTAAAGAGGATCCTCAATTTCTCCGTGAATGTTTTGATAGCCTTGTGGCACAGACCTATCCTGCAGATGAGATCGTTGTATTATTTGATGGGACAGTAACACCAGAACTAGAGGCAGTTGTAGAAAACTATCAAGATAAATTACCAATCAATGCAGTTAAATTTGCGCAAAATCGAGGCTTAGGCAAAACACTCAATGATGGTTTAAATTATTGCCGAAATGAATGGGTGTTTAGAATGGATACTGACGATATTTGTGTGCCAGAGCGCTTTGAAAAACAAGTTGCGTTTATTGAAGCAAATCCAGATGTGATTATTTTTGGTGGTCAGATCGCAGAATTTGGGCAAAGTATTCAGGATATTGTCGCTTATCGTAATGTTCCAACTGATTTGCAAAATATTCGAAAATTTGCCCGCTTGCGTTGCCCGTTTAACCATATGACAGTTGCATATCAAAAATCGAAAGTGATTGAATGTGGCGGTTATCAAGGTTTACAAGAGGATTACACGCTATGGATCAAAATGATCGCAACAGGATTAAAAGTGGCAAACTTACCTGATATGTTGGTTTATGCGCGAGTAGGTAATGGCATGGTTGGGCGTCGCCGTGGTTGGAATCAATTCGCTTATGAATGGACGCTTTATCGTTTAAAAAATCGCTGCCATATCCATGATCCAATTTCTGGATTCCCGATCTTTTTAATGAGAGCGATTCCTCGGATTTTACCGTTAGCACTGCTAAAAAAAGTTTACCAACTGCTACGTAAATAAAGTTAATTTTAGGCAAAATGGGTAGGTAAAAAGCGGTTTTTACTACCCATTTTTGTTTTATCTTTTTGAGATTCTTTCGTTTTCCCTTCTATAGTATAGTATAACACTAAAGTATTAAGTTAACCATAAAGAGGTATTCTACCTATTTTTGTTGATTTATTTCAAAAAAAAGTCATTTTCTAGTAGAAAAAGCCCTTGCCGTTTCGTATGCTTGGAAGAGTAAAAATTTATTGTATCTTATTGATTTTAAAGTAAATAAGAAACATTCTCATCTATTGTTGTTTACATCTTGTGGGGGCATAACGTGAAACGTTTAACCAAAACTTTAGCAATGACAGCCATTGCGATGCTAGGTTGCTTTCAATCGGCGCAAGCTGAGGAAAAAGCGGCAGAATCTTTAACCGATAAAGCGCTAAAACATGAAAAATTAGGCGTAGAAATCGAATCAGCAAACCATAAATTTGCTGAGAAATATCCACTCCAATATAACTCTTGGAAATCAACCTCTGAATCAACAGACCGTAGTAGTGCATTATCTGCAGACCCACGTTATGTAGTTCTATGGGCAGGTTATTCATTTGCTAAAGATTATAACAAACCACGTGGTCACTACTATGCAGTAACTGACGTGCGTGAAATCTTACGTACTGGCGCACCTAAAGATGAAAATGATGGCCCGCAACCAATGGCTTGTTGGACATGTAAAGGCCCAGATGTTCCTCGCTTAATCGAAGAGAAAGGCGAAGATGGCTATTTCAATGCAAAATGGGCTAAATATGGTGCAGAAATCGCAAACTCAGTTGGTTGTGGTGACTGTCACGATACTAAATCAAAAGAATTTGAAGAAGGTAAACCAGCATTACGCGTTGCGCGACCTCACGTTTTACGTGCGTTAGAAACTGTTGGTTGGAAATTCGAAGACCTAGATAAACATGGTAAACGTGTAGCTGTATGTGCTAACTGTCACGTTGAATACTATTTCAAAGACAAAACACACGTAACTTTCCCATGGGATAAAGGCGTTGATGTAGATAGTATTGAAAAATACTACGATGAAATTGAATTTGCTGACTGGACTCACGCATTATCAAAAGCACCAATGTTAAAAACACAACACCCAGACTTTGAAATTTGGTCACAAGGTGTTCACGGTAAAAATGGTGTGACTTGTATCGACTGTCACATGCCGAAAGTGAAAGATAAAGACGGCAAAGTTTATACTGATCACAAAATTGGTAACCCATTCGATCAATTTGATGCAAGCTGCAAAACTTGTCACGAACAAAGCAAAGAAACACTACAAAAACGTGTAGCTGAGCACAAAAAACAAGTAAAAGATGCAATGATCAAATTAGAAGATCAATTAGTTAAGGCGCACTTTGAAGCGAAAGCTGCTTGGGATGCTGGTGCAACTCAAGAAGAAATGCAAGATATATTAAAAGCAATTCGTCACGCTCAATGGCGTTGGGACTACTCTGCAGCAGGTCACGGTAGCCATATGCATGCTCCAGACGTAATGTTACATGTTATTGCAACAGGTATCGATCGTGCGGCAGATGCGCGTGCTAAATTAGGCGTAGTATTAGCGAAACACGGTGTAACAACACCAGTTGCAATTCCTGATATTTCAACTCGTGAAAAAGCACAAAAAGCGATTGGTTTAGATATTCCTAAAGAACAAGCTGCAAAAGATGAATTCTTACGTACAGTTGTTCCACAATGGGAAAAACAAGCGCGTGAAAAAGGTTTATTACCTGCTGAAGAAGCGCCAAAAGAAGTTACTACACCAAAAGCAGAAGCGAAATAATTAAGCTTGAGGTGACCAAATGAAAAATTTAATCTCAAAAGCAGGGCGAGCAATCGCCCTCCAAGCGGTCATTTTTGCAAGTTGTTTTGCAATCTCCACCGCACATGCGGAAATGCCACCGCTTCCACAGCAAATGTGGGAAGCAAAATCAGACAGCCAAATTGCTGAAGATGCACGTCGTGATCCGAACAAATATTGTACGCAATGTCACGAAACAGGAAATGCAACAGGTAAACAATTTAGCCACGCGGGCAAACACTTCCAAAGTGATGCAAAAAGCCCAAATAATGGTCAGCAAGTTACTTGTGTAAGCTGTCATGGCAATATGTCTGAAAACCACCGTAAAGGGGTTAAAGATGTGATGCGTTTCAATGCAATTGGTAAAGCCAGCAATCCACAACTTGAACGTACTGTTCATGAACAAAATCAAGTTTGTGTAGGTTGTCATACAGCGGATAAATTACGCGAAAAATTCTGGGCTCATGATACACATGCAAATAAAATCGCTTGTGCAAACTGCCATGAATTACACCCGGAAAAAGAACCAATGAAAGGCATTCCTGAAAAACAACGTATCAAACTTTGTACAGATTGCCATACTAAAGTTCAAGCCAAAAAAGAAGCTGAATTAAAAGCTCAGGAAGCTAAGGAAAATAAATAATGACTTGCACCCGTAGAGACTTCGTCTCAGGGGCTGGTGCAATCGCTGTCGTAGCAAGCACTGGGCTTGCTACCTCAGTAACTCTAGCTACTGAGAAAGAAGAGAAAAAAATTCGTTATGCGATGGTTCATGATGAAACCGCCTGTATCGGTTGTACAGCTTGTATGGATGCGTGTCGCACTACTAACAATGTACCTGAAGGTGTTTCTCGCCTAGAGATTATTCGTAGCGAACCTTATGGTGAGTTCCCTAACGCAGAATATGAATTCTTCCGTCAATCTTGCCAGCACTGTACGAATGCGCCTTGTGTTTCAGTTTGTCCAACAGGTGCCTCTTTCGTAGATCCTAAAACCGGCATTGTGGATGTTCATTCTGATTTATGCGTAGGTTGTCAGTACTGTATCGCGGTTTGTCCATATCGTGTTCGTTTTATCCATCCAGAGAAAAAATCTGCAGATAAATGTAACTTCTGTCGTGATACTAATCTGGCAGCAGGTAAACAACCAGCTTGTGTAGAAGCTTGCCCAACCAAAGCATTAACTTTTGGTGATATGAATGATCCAAATAGTGATGTAGCGAAAAAAGTGCGTGATAACCCAGTTTATCGCACGAAAGTTTCACTTGGTACGCAACCAAATCTATACCATATTCCATTCGGTAAAGGGGAGCATCGATAATGAACGAGCATATTCCATTTCAGACCCCGAATTTAGTTTGGGATAGTACGATTGCGATCTACCTTTTCTTATTAGGGATTTCATCTGGTGCTGTGCAATTAGCTATTGCTTACCGTAATAGCTTCAAGATTGAAAAGCCTAGTGAAAACTGGATGATTCGCAGTGCGGCAATTTTAGGGACAATCCCGACCCTTATCGGTTTGACCTTGTTGGTTTTCCACTTAACCAAGCCTTGGACATTCTGGAAGTTAATGTTTAACTACAATGGCACTTCTGTAATGTCTATGGGGGTAATGTTGTTCCAAGCCTATATGGCAGTGCTTGTCGTATGGATTGCGATCATGTTTAAAGATTGGTTAGCTGTGTTAATCAATCGTTATCTACCGATGTTTAAATTCATCTTACCTTGGATTGATTTTGCTGAAAGTAAATTATTAAAACCAATTGAGTTTGTACTCTTTACCTTTGCAGCTGTGCTTGGTGCTTATACTGGTTTCTTACTTTCTGCATTAATTAGTTATCCGATGTTAAATAACCCAGTATTACCTGCGTTATTCTTGGCATCAGGTACTTCATCCGGTATTGCGGCAACTTTCTTAATGATTTTAATTGCAGGGAAATTGTCTGGTGATAGCAAAGAGGTACACTTTATCCATAAATTCGAAGTGCCAATTATGGTAACTGAATTAGGTTTATTAGTTGCTTTCTTTGTAGGTTTACACTTCGGTGGAGCAGATAAACAATTAGCCTTACATAATGCCTTAACTGGAACATGGGGCATGGTATTCTGGGTTGGTGTATTCCTTATCGGGATTTTAATTCCGTTAATTGCGAATCTCTTCGGCTCACATACCGTTAAATATAGTCCGAAATTCATTATCTTAGTATCGATTTTCGACTTAATTGGGGTATTCTGCTTACGTTTCTTCATCTTGTATGCAGGACAACTCACTATCTCTGCGTAATCCTAAATCTATTTTTCAAACCTCAAGGTTCTTACCTTGAGGTTTTCTTTTTGGAAAACAGATGCTATACCAAGCGGTCTGTTTTTTTCTTTTTTTGCAAAATATTTGAAAATTTAACCGCTTGAGTTAAATAATTATTGAATAATTTTGCATATTTATGCAAAATAAGCAGAAATCAACCGCAATGCGGTATCTCATTTAATAAGTTAATAAGGAAGCGCGTATATGGCACTTTGGGGCGGACGTTTTACACAAGAAGCAGACCAAAAATTCAAATTTTTTAACGATTCTCTACGTTTTGATTACCGTCTAGCATTACAAGATATTGATGGTTCAATTGGTTGGGCTAAAGCAATTCAATCAGTTGGAATTCTCACTGAAAACGAATATCAAGAATTAGTTGCGGCACTTAAAGCGTTGCGCGCAGAAATTGAACCTAAAATTGAGATTATTTTAAAAGATGATGCGGAAGATATTCATAGCTGGGTAGAGTCTAAACTCATTGAAAAAGTAGGCGATTTAGGTAAAAAATTACACACAGGCCGTAGTCGTAATGACCAAGTTGCGGTGGATATGAAAATGTGGTGTAAGGCTCAAGTGTTTGTTTTACAAGATCGTATTCGCAATTTACAAGAAAAGTTAGTTTTAACTGCAGAGGCAAACCAAAATGCGGTAATGCCTGGTTATACGCATTTACAACGTGCTCAGCCAATTACATTTGCGCATTGGTGTATGGCCTATTTTGAAATGTTAGAACGTGATTATAGCCGTTTAAGTGATGCTTATCAGCGTATGCACACTTGTCCATTAGGATCGGGGGCTTTAGCGGGGACAGCCTATGCCATTGATCGTGATGTGTTAGCGCAAGATCTAGGTTTCCGTATTGGTACACGTAATAGTTTGGATTCAGTATCAGATCGAGATCACGTTTTAGAATTACTTTCAAGCGCTTCAATCAGCATGGTGCATTTGTCTCGTTTTGCAGAAGATTTAATTTTCTTTAACAGTGGTGAATCTGCATTCTTAGAATTATCTGATCGCGTAACCTCAGGTTCATCTTTAATGCCACAGAAGAAAAATCCAGATGCTTGCGAGCTAATTCGTGGTAAATCTGGTCGAGTATTTGGTGCGTTAACGGGGTTATTAACCACTTTAAAAGGTTTGCCATTAGCATATAACAAAGATATGCAAGAAGACAAAGAAGGTATCTTTGATGCGATTGAAACTTGGCAGGCATGTTTAGAAATTGGTGCATTGGTGTTAGAAGATATTAGTGTGAATGTTGAGTGTACCAGAGAAGCTGCACAGCAAGGTTACTCAAATGCGACCGAGTTGGCGGATTACTTGGTAGCTAAAGGTATTCCATTCCGTGAAGCACACCATATTGTGGGTGAAACAGTCGTCTATGCGATTACACAACGTAAACCTTTAGAAGCACTTTCCGTTGCAGAATTCCAGCAATTCCATTCAGTAATTGGAGAAGATGTTTACCCAATTCTTTCATTAGAGTCTTGTTTGGAAAAACGTTGTGCGAAAGGTGGGGTAAATCCTGAACGCGTTAAAGAGGCAATTCTTGTCGCAAAAGCAATGCTTTCAGCGTAAATAATAATGAGATAGATAAGGGCAAGCATAACGCTTGCCTTTTGTTTTAGATAAATTGGAATGTGTTTAAAGAGAGAAATCATTAAGATGTGGATATTGGAACTTGAAACCCGCATCAATGAGTTTTTGTGGAATAATAGGTTGATTATCGAGTAAAAGTTGCGCACGTTCACCAAAAGCGAGTTTAACCAAACAAGTTGGTACCGTTGCAAATGCTGGTCGATGGCATTGTTTAGCAAGCCAATCATTGAATTGTGCATTGGTTACCGGTGTTGGCGCACTAAGATTAAATGCGCCTTGCAAATTTACATTTTCTAATAAAAAAATGACCGCTTGTAAGTAATCGCTTAGTGCAATCCATGCCCAGTGTTGTTCTCCAGAATCAATTTTCCCACCAAGTGCTAAACGGTAAATAGGGTACATTTTTTTTAATACGCCTCCTTCAACCGATAGTGGTAAGCCTGTGCGAAGTAAGCAAACTCGTGTTTCTGTATTTTGTGCTTGAAGTGCAGCAGCTTCCCATTGTTGACATAATTGGGCACTAAAATGCGTTCCAGCAGTTGTAGATTCGTCTGCCTTTTTCAGAGTTAAAGGCAAATCTCCGTAATAACCTGTTGCAGAGCCAGAGAGAAAGGTGTGAGGCGGTTGCTCACTTTGTTGAATGAGTCGTGTTAATTGAGTAGTAAGCGTAACCCGACTTTCAATGAGGCGTGCTTTCTGTGCATTGCTCCAAGGTTTGTCAAAAATAGGTTCGCCAGCTAGGTTAATTACAGCATCAAAACCATTTAAATTAGGTAATTTTGCAAGTGAATGACAAAAAGAGACCGCTTGCGAAGGCTTTCTCTGTATTTGGCGAGTTAAGATAGTGAGCTTATGCCCCGCATTAATGAGTTTTGTGGTCAGTCTTTGCCCGATAAAGCCTGTCCCACCTGTCATAAAAATATGCATTAGAGTGTCGTTTCAAAAAGTGTTGTAATACGGTTAACCAGTTCAATAATTGGAGTATGCGCAGTTGGTGTAATGAAAATAGTATCATCACCGGCAATCGTGCCTAAAATGCCTTCGCTTTTACCCACAGAATCGAGTAAGCGAGCGATCAGTTGTGCGGCACCTGGGCTAGTTTTGACAACGATTAGCAATTCATTATGATCAATATCGGTTACCAAATTTTTTAACGGGCTAGAGGTTGCTGGCACGCCTAATTCTGCAGGTAGTTGATAGACCATCTCCATTTTTGTATTGCGTGTTCTTACCGCGCCAAATTTCGATAGCATTCTAGAAACTTTGGACTGATTGATATTTTCAAACCCCATTTCTTGCAAAGCAGCCACAATTTCGCTCTGTGAGCCAAATTTTTCTTCCTTGAGTAGGGCTTTGAATGCTTCTGATAAACTATTCATAAATATTCCAATAAAAGTTCAAAAATATGCACTATTCTTGCTTAACTATGCATAAAAAGCAATAAAAAAGAAATAATATAAACTTCTACCTAAAACGGGTTGAGTCCTAGGCTCTTTTTAGCTATATTGAGCTCAAAGTACTTTAGCAAATTAGGTTTGCAAAGCAAATAATGGATTTTTTTTCTATAAGGAAGATGGATATGAAAAAACATTATATTTTTTCGCTATTAAGCGTAGCTATGTTAGCTGCATGTACCCCTCGTCACGGTGTTGAAGTTGCTAAAGCACCTGAAACTAAAACAGAGTTCCGTGCAAAATCATCAGATAAAATTCCACAAGGCGTAACAGCCATCTGCGTGGATGGTTCTTATTCTAAATCTCCTATTGAACAAGCTTGCCAAGGCAATGGTGGTGTTGTTAAAGCCTTTGTGCATTATCACGCTGATTAGGTTATTGCTTGTCGGCAACGACTATCACAATATCTTGTGTTTTTCCAATAATAAAACACAAGATATTGTTTTTTGGTACGAAAAAAATTTTTTTTAGGATAAACATAGATAAATCAAGAACCTAGTCAAAAACGCAAATTGTCAAGACTTGTTCTTATAAAAATTTTTCCCTAAAATCCCCCTCCGATTTCACACTTAACGGTAGAGCGATACATAATGAAAAAACGTAATATTTTCGAAAAGCGCTTGAACATCAAGCCATACGAGTATCCTGAACTCCTAGAGTTTAAAGATGCGATTCGCCATTCATATTGGTTACATACGGAATTTAACTTTACAGGTGATATTCAAGACTATCGAACTACGATTACGGATCATGAACGTCATGTATTAACCCGCGCAATGTTGGCGATTTCTCAAGTAGAAGTAAATGTAAAGCGTTTCTGGGGTGAGCTTTATCGTTACTTCCCAAAACCTGAAATGGATGATGTAGGCGGTACTTTTGCAGAATCAGAAGTGCGCCATAAAGATGCTTATTCTTTCTTGTTAGAGAAACTCGGCTTAAACGATATGTTTGCCGATATTCAAAATATTGAACCGTTAATGAATCGCATCCGCTATATGGAATCGTTCATGAAAGATAAGGATGCGGGTAAAGGCGAGTTTGTGCTCTCACTAGTGCTATTTTCACTTTTTGTTGAGCATATTTCTTTATTCGGTCAATTCTTAATTATGATGTCGTTTAACAAGTACAAAAACTTGTTTAAAGGTATCTCTAATGCGGTAGAAGCAACCTCAAAAGAAGAAGAAATTCACGGTAAATTCGGTATTGCGTTATATGAGATTTTACGTGATGAACATAGCGAGCTATTTACGCCTGAATTTTTCGAAGAGTTGCAAACGCTAGCTAATCAAGCTTTTGATGCTGAAAAAGGCATTTTAGATTGGATTTTTGAAGAAGGTGATTTAAGTTTTCTCACCAAAGAAACGGTGCTTAATTACATTAAAAGCCGTTATAACAATTCATTAAGTACATTGGGTTTAGAACCACCTCATGATATCAATCCTGAATTGTTAAAAGAAACAGAGTGGTTTGATATTGAAATTCTGTCAACGAAAGAAACAGATTTCTTTAACAAACGTAGTACAGATTATAGTAAAAAAATGAAACAGATTACCGCAGATGACTTATTCTAATTCTCGTCCTGACTTTGCTTGGCTTAATGAAGATAGCCGTTTATTTTTACAACGTGGGTATTTACTAGAAGGTACCACCGCGTTAGATCGTATTCGTTTTATTGCAGAACATGCTGAGCGTAAGCTTGGCATTGAAGGTTATGCTGATAAATTCTACCACTATATGGCGCGTGGTTATTTTTCGCTTTCTTCGCCTATTTGGTCTAACTTTGGTTTAGATCGTGGTTTACCGATTTCTTGCTTTGGAAGCTATATTGGCGACTCAATTTATGAAATCATGGAAACTACTGCAGAAGTAGGCATGATGAGTAAAATTGGTGGCGGTACATCAGCCTATTTTGGTGATATTCGTCCGCGTGGTTCTGCAATCAAAAATAACGGTAAATCAGACGGTTCATTTAACTTCAGCAAGTTATTTGATACAGTGATTGATGTTATTTCACAAGGAACTTCCCGTAAAGGACAGTTTGCTGGCTATATTGATATTGAACATGGCGATATTGATGAGTGGTTAGATATTCATACTGAAGGTAACCCAATTCAGCTCATGTATTACGGTGTTTGTGTAGGGCATGATTGGTTAGAATCCATGAAAGCAGGCGATCCATACAAACGCCAACTTTGGGCAAAATTATTACAACGTAAAACTGAAACCGGTATTCCGTATTTATTCTTTAAAGATAATGCAAATGCTGGTCGTCCAGATGTGTATAAAGATAAAAACATGACTGTACATGCTTCAAACTTATGTACAGAAATCATGTTGCCATCAAGTTCGGAAGAGAGTTTCGTTTGTTGTCTATCTTCAATGAACTTACTTTATTTTGATGAGTGGAAAGATACTGATGCACCAGAAGTATTAACCTATTTCTTAGATGTTGTTATGTCTGAGTTCATTGAAAAAAGTAAAGATATCCCATTCTTACATAAGGCGAACCGTTTTGCTGTGCGTCATCGTGCATTGGGTTTAGGTGTATTGGGATGGCATAGTTATTTACAGGCAAATAATATTGCGTTTGATAGTTTTGAAGCAATGCAGAAAAACAATGAGATTTTCCGCACATTACAAGAAAAAACTTTAAAAGCTTCACAAGAATTAGCGCATCGTTTTGGTCAGCCTGAATTATTAAAAGGTTATGGACGTCGCAATACAACTTTGATGTCTATTGCGCCGACAAAATCAAGTAGCTTTATTTTGGGTAGTGTTTCACCATCAGTTGAGCCGTTTAAATCAAACTACTATGTAAAAGATTTATCAAAAATCAAGACAGTTTATAAGAATCCATTCTTAGAGAAATTACTTCAAGAAAAAGGATTAGATAGAGAAGAGATTTGGGAATCTATTTTACATAATGATGGTTCTGTTCAACACTTAACACAGTTAAGTGATGAAGAAAAAGAGGTGTTTAAAACCTTCTCTGAAATTAGCCAATTAAGTATCATTCAGCAGGCTGCACAACGTCAAAAATATATTGACCAAGGACAGAGTATCAACATTATGGTCCATCCAAATACGCCAGCGCGTGATTTGAACCAGTTGTATTTAACTGCCGAAGAATTGGGGTTGAAATCCATTTATTACCAATACTCAATGAGTGCGGCACAGGTGTTTAACCGCAACTTGTTAAGCTGCTCAAGCTGCGAAGGGTAAATAATGAAAGGATCGTTATTATTTAATAATAGCTATCCTTTTTTATTAGTAATGGTTTATTTTTAATAAAGGGCAAAAACTATGCTTAAAAAATTATTTACAGTTTCAATCTTATTTTTCTTAACGGCTTGTGGCAATGAGGTAACGAATTATCCGAATGCTAAATATAAAATTACCGACAAAGAGGTAAAAAAGTATATTCTCGAACTTAATAATCGTGAACAATGTATTTATCCGCAGTTGGCAGGACTTTCTTATGAGCAAGCAGAAGCACAAGTGTATAGCAAGCAATCTGATGCTGAAAAGAAAACCTGGGATTATATGAGTAATCGTCTATTATCTGAGATTATTGGTGATAATTATGCGTTCTTAGAACAGGATGAAGATTCCGCCAATTATTTTATTGAAAAACATCACAGACTAAATAACCAAAAAGCGAAAGTCGATCCAAAGGCGTGTGCGGTCTTTAAAGAAGATTTTGAAAGTTTCTTAGAGGGTGCAAGAGGCTGTGGCTGTTCAAAATAATTTTTAGCAAAATCAACAAGCGGTCAAATTTGCAAAACGTTTTACAAATTTGGCCGCTTGTCTTTATGTTTAGTGTGGGCTTTTAGTAGTAAGAATGTTCACCGTGTTGGTGTTCAGTAACATCTCGAACGCCGACTAATTCATCTGGGAACATAGCAAGAAGTTGTTTCTCAATACCTTCTTTTAGCGTGACATCTACCATTGAACAACCATTGCAGCCACCGCCAAATTGTAAAATGGCGAGCTTCTCATCTGTGACTTCAATCAGTGTCACTTTACCACCATGACTTGCTAACTGTGGGTTGATTTGTGTTTGAATCACATAATCTAAACGCTCAATAAAAGGTGCATCATCGGCGACTTTACGCATTTTGGCATTTGGCGCTTTTAAAGTTAATTGCGATCCCATAGGATCTGTCACATAGTCAATTTCCGCTTCATCTAAAAAAGGCAAGCTGACATCATCGACGAAAGCTGAAAAACCGTTGTACGGAAATTCGGTATCGGTTTCTTCAATCGCATTTGGTGGGCAGTATGAAACACCACATTCTGCGCTTGGTGTACCAGGGTTAACGACAAAAATACGAATATTCGTCCCTTCTTCTTGTTGCTCTAATAAGCGTAAAAAATGCGCTTGTGCTTCATCTGAAATGCTAATGTGTGTAAGTTGTTCTTGTTCCATTCTTTAAGTCTCTTGTATTCAATATTTGAGTAAATTTGTGTGTCATTTTACGCTCTAGAAGCGGTTTAATCTAGAAAGAATTTTGCAAATGCGTGCAGAAATTAGACTGCTTGTTAAAAATTGCTAACAGGGTAACTCTTTGTAGTTAATAGTGTTTTTTATTATTTGATAAATATTAACAAAGTTCATTTTTTCAATGGCTATTTTTGCAAATAATGTGGCTTTAACTAGAATCTCCCCCCGTTATAGGCTAAAATAGGGCGTTTATTTTGTCTTTCTTAGAAGTTAGACGGAATCTGATTTGAGACCTTAATGTAACTTTAGGAATAAGTGGGGAATTCCTTTGATATTCATTTAAAGTTGCGACTCAATAAAGCGATTGCGAGATTCGCAGTCAGTGATTAACCCAAGCAAAAGTAGTGCAAATAATATGATTACAATCAAAAAAGGCTTGGATTTACCAATTTCAGGTAAACCAGCACAAGTAATCCATAACGGCAATACCGTGACGGAAGTTGCGATCCTTGGTGAAGAATATGTGGGCATGCGTCCTTCAATGAAAGTTCGTGAAGGCGATGTAGTGAAAAAAGGTCAGGTTCTTTTTGAAGATAAAAAGAATCCAGGCGTAGTTTTTACGGCTCCAGCAAGTGGTACTGTGGTTGCTATTAACCGTGGTGAGAAGCGTGTTCTTCAATCCGTTGTGATCAAAATTGAGGGTGATGAGCAAGTTACCTTTACTCGTTATGAGGCAGCACAATTAGCCTCTTTAACTAACGAGCAAGTAAAACAAAATTTAGTTGAATCTGGTTTATGGACAGCATTACGTACTCGTCCATTTAGCAAAGTTCCTGCGTTAGATGCAACCCCTTCATCTCTGTTTGTCAATGCGATGGATACAAGCCCATTAGCGGCAGATCCGGCTGTGATTATCAATGAATACAAAGCAGATTTTGAACATGGTCTAGCCGTATTAACTAAATTAGCAAAAGTGAATTTAGTAAAAGCAGCTGGCGCAAATATTCCTTCTGTATCAAATGTAGAAGTGCATGAATTTGCAGGTGTTCATCCAGCAGGTTTAGTGGGAACGCATATTCACTTTATCGATCCAGTTGGCGCAACTAAACAAGTGTGGCATTTAAATTATCAAGATGTTATTGCTATCGGTAAATTATTTACTACTGGTGAGTTATTCACTGACCGTGTAGTTGCACTAGCAGGCCCACAAGTGAAAAATCCACGTTTAGTACGCACACGTTTAGGTGCAAATCTTTCACAATTAACGGCAAATGAATTAAATGCGGGTAATAACCGTGTTATTTCTGGTTCTGTACTTCACGGTGCAAAAGCCGCTGGTGTTCACGATTATTTAGGTCGTTATGCATTACAAGTATCTGTTATTGCAGAAGATACAGAAAAAGAGTTCTTTGGTTGGATTACTCCTCAACCAAATAAATTTTCAATCACTCGTACTGTTTTAGGTCATTTTGGTAAGAAATTGTTTAATTTCACGACTGCAGAAAATGGTGGCCACCGTGCAATGGTTCCAATTGGTAACTATGAGCGTGTGATGCCGTTGGATATTCTTCCGACATTATTACTGCGTGATTTAGAAGTAGGTGATACCGATTCGGCACAATTATTAGGTGCATTAGAGTTAGATGAAGAAGATTTAGCACTTTGTACTTTCGTGTGTCCAGGTAAAGCTGACTACGGTTCATTCTTGCGTCAAGCATTAGACAAGATTGAGAAGGAAGGTTAAAAATGGGTTTAAAAAATCTTTTTGAAAAAATGGAACCCGCGTTTTTACCTGGTGGTAAATACAGCAAGCTTTATCCGATCTTTGAATCGATTTATACCTTGCTTTATACACCAGGTACGGCAACGCAAAAAACAACACACGTTCGTGATGCGTTAGATTCAAAACGTATGATGATTACGGTGTTCTTAGCGTTATTTCCTGCGATTTTCTATGGAATGTATAACGTAGGTCACCAAGCAATTCCAGCGATTGCTAAATTAGGTAACTTAAATGAATTGATCGCAAATGACTGGCATTATGCTATTGCGCATGCTTTAGGTTTAGATTTAAGTCTAGATGCAGGCTGGGGCAGCAAAATGGCGCTAGGTGCGATTTTCTTCCTACCAATTTACTTAGTGGTATTTACTGTTTGTACTATTTGGGAATTATTATTCTCAGTAGTGCGTGGCCACGAAGTGAATGAAGGGATGTTCGTTTCTACCATTCTTTTCGCGTTAATCGTGCCACCAACATTACCATTATGGCAAGCAGCGCTTGGTATTACTTTTGGTATCGTTGTTGCAAAAGAGATCTTTGGTGGTGTAGGCCGTAACTTTATGAACCCAGCGCTTGCAGGTCGTGCATTCTTATTCTTTGCATATCCGGCTCAAATTTCGGGTGATTTAGTATGGACTGCAGCAGATGGTTTCTCTGGTGCAACTGCGCTTTCACAATGGTCACAAGGTGGTCAAGCAGCATTACAACATACAGTAAGTGGTCAACCAATTACTTGGATGGATGCATTTATTGGTAACCTTCCTGGTTCAATGGGTGAGGTTTCAACACTTGCATTGTTAATTGGTGGTGCACTGATTTTATTCACTCGCATCGCTTCTTGGCGCATTATGGCTGGCGTAATGATTGGTATGGCGGCAACTGCAACCTTATTTAATATCATTGGTTCAGATACTAACCCAATGTTCTCAATGCCTTGGCATTGGCACTTTGTATTAGGTGGTTTCGCATTAGGTATGATTTTCATGGCAACCGACCCTGTTTCTGCTTCATTTACTAATACTGGTAAATGGTGGTACGGTGCGTTAATCGGTGTTATGGCTGTATTGATTCGTACAGTAAACCCTGCTTACCCAGAAGGTATGATGCTAGCGATTTTATTTGCAAACTTATTTGCACCAATTTTCGACTACATCGTGGTTCAAGCAAATATCAAACGTCGGAGAGCAAGAACAAATGGCTAAATTTAATAAAGATAGCGTAGGCGGTACAGTTACCGTCGTTGTGTTGCTAAGTTTAGTATGTTCTATCGTTGTTTCTGGTGCTGCAGTGGCATTAAAAGCAAAACAAGATGAACAAAAATCCCTTGACGTACAACGCAACATTTTAACTGTTGCTGGTTTAATGAAAGAAGATAATGCTTCTGTTATCAAAGAAACATACGGTAAATTCATTGAACCTCGTTTAGTTGATTTACAAACGGGTGATGTTGTTCAAGCATCGGCTGAAGAGATCAATAAATTTGAACCAAAAGATGCCATTAAAGATCCAGCTAAAAGCCAAGTAATTCCGCAAGAAGCAGATAAAGCAGGCATTAAAGTGCGTGCTAACCAAGCACGTATCTATCTTGTTAAAGATGAGCAAGGCAATGTGAACCAAGTAGTGTTACCTATGTATGGTCGTGGTTTATGGTCAACCATGTATGGTTTCGTTTCTGTTGCACCAGATGCGAATACTATCAAAGGCATCACTTACTATGACCAAGGTGAAACAGCCGGTCTAGGTGGTGAAATTGCAAACCCACGTTGGCAAGCACAGTTCGTTGATAAGAAATTATTTGACGAACAAGGTAATCAGAAATTTAAAATCTACAAAGGTATCTCTGCAGATAAAGAGCATGGTGTAGATGGTTTATCTGGTGCAACCTTGACTAGTAACGGTGTGCAAGGCTCATTTGATTATTGGTTCAGCCAAAATGGCTTTGGCCCATTCTTAGCGAAATTTAAAGCAGGAGAAATCAAATAATGGCTGAAGGAAAAGTAAATTTAAAAGGTCTTTTATTAGATCCAATTGCTAAAAATAACCCGATTGCATTACAAATCTTAGGTATCTGTTCTGCATTAGCGGTAACTACTCAGTTACAAACGGCTATCGTAATGGCAATTGCGGTAAGTTTAGTAACCGGTTTTTCTAGCATGTTTATTTCAATGATTCGTAACTATATTCCAAATAGTATCCGTATCATTGTGCAATTAGCGATTATTGCTTCTTTAGTAATCGTAGTTGACCAAACCTTAAAAGCGTTTGCTTACGGTTTATCAAAACAGTTGTCAGTATTCGTTGGCCTTATTATTACAAACTGTATCGTAATGGGGCGTGCGGAAGCATTTGCAATGAAATCTCGTCCATTAGAGAGCTTTGTTGATGGTATTGGTAACGGTTTAGGTTATGGGGTAATTTTATTAATTGTTGCCACATTACGTGAACTTATCGGTTCTGGTCGTCTATTAGGTTTCCCTGTATTCCAAACTATCCAAGATGGTGGTTGGTATCAACCAAACGGTTTATTCCTTCTTGCACCAAGTGCGTTCTTCATCATTGGCTTCGTTATTTGGGGCTTAAGAACGTGGAAACCCGAGCAACAGGAGAAATAATCAATGGAACATTATATTAGCTTATTAGTTAAGGCGATCTTCATTGAAAATATGGCACTTTCCTTCTTCTTGGGGATGTGTACATTTCTAGCCGTATCTAAAAAAGTATCAACTGCGTTCGGTTTAGGTATTGCAGTTGTGGTAGTGCTTGGTATTGCTGTACCAGCTAACCAATTTGTTTATGAACACGTTTTAAAAGATAGTGCATTAGTTGATGGTGTAAGTCTTGAATTCTTAAGTTTTATTACTTTCATCGGGATTATCGCAGGTCTTGTTCAATTACTTGAAATGGCTTTAGATAAATTTTTCCCAGCACTTTATAATGCATTAGGTATCTTCTTACCTCTTATTGCGGTTAACTGTGCGATCTTCGGTGGTGTATCTTTCGCCGTACAACGTGAATACACTTTTGCTGAATCAGCTGTGTATGGTGTTGGTGCAGGTTTAGGTTGGATGTTGGCAATTGTTGCTCTTGCAGGCTTAACCGAAAAAATGAAATATGCTGATGTACCAGCTGGCTTAAAAGGATTAGGGATTACCTTCATCACTGCAGGCTTAATGGCGCTTGGCTTCATGTCATTTTCTGGTATTCAGTTATAGGAGACAATAATGAGTGAATTAAATATTCTTTTACTTGGTGTTGTAGCCTTTACTGCAATCGTTTTAGTCTTAGTCGCAATTATCCTTTTCGCTAAATCAAAATTAGTGGATTCAGGCGATATTACTATCAGCATTAATGATGACCCAGAAAAAGCAATTACTTTACCAGCAGGTGGTAAACTTTTAGGCGCGTTAGCGAGTAAAGGTATCTTCGTTTCATCTGCTTGTGGTGGCGGTGGTTCTTGTGGTCAATGTATTGTTAAAGTGAAAAGTGGTGGTGGTGAAATTTTACCAACCGAACTTTCTCACATTAACAAACGTGAAGCGAAAGAAGGCTATCGTTTAGCATGTCAAGTTAACGTGAAAGGCAGTATGGACGTTGAATTACCTGAAGAAATCTTCGGTGTGAAAAAATGGGAATGTACTGTTATTTCTAACGATAACAAAGCAACTTTCATTAAAGAGTTAAAATTAGCGATCCCTGAAGGTGAGGAAGTACCTTTCCGTGCGGGTGGTTATATCCAAATCGAAGCTGATCCACATGTGGTGAACTATAAAGATTTCGATATTCCAGAAGAATACCACGAGGACTGGGATAAATACGACTTATGGCGTTATGTGTCTAAAGTTGACGAGCATATTATTCGTGCTTACTCAATGGCTTCATACCCAGAAGAGAAAGGTATCATTATGCTTAACGTGCGTATTGCAACACCTCCTCCACGCCAACCTGATGCACCTCCAGGTCAAATGTCTTCATACATTTGGTCATTAAAAGCAGGTGATAAAGTGACTATTTCTGGTCCATTTGGTGAATTCTTCGCGAAAGAAACCGATAATGAAATGGTCTTCATTGGTGGTGGTGCAGGTATGGCGCCAATGCGTTCACATATCTTTGACCAATTAAAACGTTTACACTCTAAACGTAAAATGTCATTCTGGTATGGTGCGCGTTCTAAACGTGAAATCTTCTACCAAGAAGACTTTGACCAATTACAAGCTGAAAATCCAAACTTCGTATGGCATGTGGCACTTTCTGATGCATTGCCAGAAGATAACTGGACAGGTTACACCGGCTTTATTCACAACGTACTTTATGAAAACTACTTAAAAAATCATGAAGCACCAGAAGATTGTGAATACTACATGTGTGGTCCTCCAGTGATGAACGCAGCAGTGATTAAAATGCTGAAAGATTTAGGCGTTGAAGATGAAAACATCTTATTAGATGACTTCGGTGGCTAATCTCTGACCATAACAAGCGGTTGGATTTGTAAAATGTTTTGCAAATTCCACCGCTTTTTGCCTATGACTTATGTCATAGGTTAAACATAATTCAGTCTTTTTATATTTTTTAATGAGCTGAATTATGCTTAACCTAGCATTAGAATGAAATACTAGGCATCTCAATCAAGAGGATATAATGAAATTAAAATCGCTTTTATTTCTTGCAATCGGTTCACTTTTTTTGACCGCTTGCGAAAAAGTGCCTGAGCAAATGGCTTTTTCAGGCAAAACAATGGGAACGACCTATACAGTTAAATATATTGATAATGGTAAAGTAAATTTACCTAAGATTGAGGATGTGCAACAGCAAGTTGATGCCGTTTTAAAAGAAGTGAACAATCAAATGTCCACTTATCAAAAAGATTCAGAAATCAGTCGTTTTAACCAAAGCCAAGAAGTCAATGTACCTTTTACTGTTTCTGCTGATTTTGCTAAAGTCACCCAAGAAGCGATTCGTTTAAATCGAGTTACCGAGGGTGCATTAGATGTTACCGTTGGAAAATTAGTTAACCTCTGGGGGTTTGGGCCCGATAAACGCTTAAATAAAGCCCCAAGTGCAGAACAGATTGCCCAATTTTCGCCTAGTGTGGGGATTGATAAATTAAGTGTCAATACGGAAAGTGGATTTAGTCTAACTAAAAAAGCCCCTGCACTTTATTTAGATTTATCTTCTATTGCCAAAGGCTTCGGTGTTGATAAAGTGGCAGAACAATTAGAGCAATTTGGTGTAGAAAATTACTTAGTTGAGATTGGTGGGGAATTACGCGGTAAGGGTAAAAATGCGCAAGGCAACGATTGGCGTATTGCCATCGAGCAGCCTGCATTAGTGCAAGGTGAAAAGGCTCAAATTGTGGTGCCACTACATAATTTAGGTATGGCAACTTCTGGTGATTATCGTAACTATTTTGAAGATGAGCAAGGAAATCGTCTTTCGCATATCATTGATCCGAAAGCATTACGTCCGGTCAAGCATAATTTAGCCTCAATTACAGTACTTGCGCCAACGTCAATGACTGCAGATGGCTTATCAACAGGCTTATTTGTATTAGGCGAAGATAAAGCTTTAGAAGTGGCTGAGCGTGAGCATTTAGCTGTCTTTTTGATTATTAAACGTGGTTCGTCATTTGAAACCAAAATGTCGAGCGAATTTGAGAAAATTATTAACCAAAAATAATTGGAGTGAATAATGGAAACTTTATTACTTACATTCGGCTTTTTTATTGCCGTTGTCTTTGCAATGTCAATTGGCTTTTTAATTAAAGGTAATGCCTTAAAAGGGAGTTGTGGCGGCATCTCTGCGTTAGGTATGAAAAAAATGTGTGACTGTGAAGAGCCATGCGATAACCTCAAATCAAAAATTGCAGATGGCACAGCAGATCCAGAAGAAGTTGCTCGCTTTGCAAAAGAAGAGCCTAAATTTTACGAAGTAAAATAAATTTATCTATGGCAAGCGGTAATATTTGTGTGATGTTTTGCAAATTTTGCCGCTTTATTTCTTTGTGATAGTTTTCTATCAAATCACCAAATGTGCTTCGCCTTAACCGAAGTTACGGGAGACTTATGTTAATTTCAAACACTTATAACCAACACTTTCCAACACTTTCCCCTGAACAACTTGCTGAGAATGCTAAGAAAAAAGTCATTATCGGCATGTCTGGTGGGGTTGATTCTTCAGTTTCTGCGTTTATTTTGCAACAACAAGGCTATCAGGTTGAAGGCTTGTTTATGAAAAACTGGGAAGAGGATGATGACACCGATTATTGTACTGCTGCAGCTGATTTAGCTGATGCACAAGCGGTGGCTGATAAACTTGGAATGAAACTGCATAAAATCAACTTTGCCGCAGAGTATTGGGATAATGTTTTTGAACATTTCTTAAATGAATATAAAGCAGGGCGCACGCCAAACCCAGATATTCTTTGTAACAAAGAAATTAAGTTTAAAGCGTTTTTAGAATACGCCGCAGAAGATTTAGGTGCGGATTATATTGCCACAGGGCACTATGTTCGTCGCGCAGGCAGTGATGATAATGCACAATTGTTGCGTGGGCTAGACGAGAATAAAGATCAAAGTTATTTTTTACATGCGATTACTAAAAAACAAGTTGGGCAGAGTCTATTTCCAGTAGGCGAAATTGAAAAACCGATTGTACGTGCCATTGCTGAAGATTTAGGGTTAGCGACAGCCAAGAAAAAAGATTCCACAGGCATTTGTTTTATTGGGGAGCGTAAGTTTAAAGATTTCTTAGCACGTTATTTACCTGCACAGCCAGGGGAGATTCGAACGGTTGATGGCAAGTTAGTTGGGCGTCATGATGGCTTAATGTATCACACGCTTGGGCAACGCAAGGGATTAGGAATTGGTGGCGTAAAAGGCTTAAGCGAAGATCCGTTCTATGTGGTAGAGAAAGACCTCATCAATAATGTGTTAGTAGTTGCTCAGGGGCATGATAATTCTGCGTTGCTTTCAAGCGGGCTTATTGCTTCACAATTAAATTGGATTAGTGGTGAACCTCTGCGTGAAGCACTTCGTTGTACAGTGAAAACCCGTTATCGTCAAACGGATATTGCTTGTGAAGTTTTCCCAATAGATGAAAATACGGTAAAAGTGATTTTTGATGAGCCACAAATTGCGGTCACACCAGGACAATCAGCGGTGTTCTATCAAGGTGAAGTATGCCTTGGTGGCGGTGTGATTGAAGAGCAATTAAAGTAAGCGGTCATTTTCAGGAGAAAAAATGCAAATTTTAGAATTATTACATCACCGTCGTTCAAGTAAACAATTTGGCGAGATTGCTCCAAACCAAGCGCAATTAGAAAATATGATTAAAGCGGCTTTACGAGCCCCTGATCATGGCAGACTTAAGCCCTATCATTTTGTTGTATTGCAAAAATCGGCTATGCCAACATTAAAGGCTTGCTTAGAAGCAGCAGCAGTTGAATTTGATATGGATGAAAAAAATGCAGCTAAAGCGGATAAACTAGCCAACCAAGCGCCAATGGTGATTGGTGTGATCGCCAAAATTGATCATGAATCACCGAAAATTCCTGCATGGGAGCAAATGCTTACTACTGGCTGTGCCGCTTATGCAATGCAATTAGCAGCAAATGCGCAAGGGTTTGAAACCGTTTGGATTAGCAAAAAATGGGTTGAAGGGACTCAATTACGTGCGCTATTTAATTGCGAAGAAGGCGATAAAGTTGTGGGCTTATTATTAGTAGGTTCACCTAAAGATCCAGAATCTGGTATTTCGCTTGCGCGTCAGCCAGAAGAAATTGATGGTTTCTTTGACGTGATTAAGTAGTGAAGTGATGCCAACTATCTTAATTACTGGCTGCTCATCTGGCATTGGCTATGCAACAGCACTTTATTTACGGCAGCAAGGTTGGCGAGTGATTGCTAGCTGCCGAAAAACTGAAGATGTTATGCGCTTGCAACAAGAAGGATTTGAATGCATAAAGTTAGATGTGACCGATAGTAGCGAGATTAACGCAGCCTTTGATTATATTCAAACAAGCGGTCAATTAGATGCAGTGTTTTGCAATGCGGGTTATGGGCAGCCTGGTTGCGTGGAAGATGTACCTCGCGCAGCACTACGAGAGATTTTTGAAACGAATGTGTTCGGAACTTGGGAAGTGATGAATGCTGCACTAAAAATTTTTCGAAGACAAAATCATGGGAGAATATTGGTAACCAGCAGTATTTTAGGGTTTGCAGCAATGCATTATCGAGGGGCATATAATGCGACGAAATTTGCGTTAGAAGGAATGGCCGATACGTTGAGGGCTGAACTTTATGGTTCAAATATTTATATTAGCTTGATTGAACCAGGCCCAATCCAAAGTCGATTCCGCCCAAATTCTGTGGAAAAACTAAAGCAATACATTGATTTGGATGATTCTTTCCATCAAGACTTTAATCAAAAACAGCTACAACGTCTGACAGCAGCGAGTAATGGTAATCCATTTACTTTGCCTGCTTCAGCTTGTGCAGAGGCGTGTTTTAAAGCCTTAACGGCGAAAAAACCGAAAGCTCGTTATCAGGTTACTTTCCCTACTCAATTATTTTGGTGGCTACGGCGGTTGTTACCGACAGCATTATTTGATGCGATTAACCGCAAAGCGGGTGGATAAGTCAAAAAAACAAAGGCGTTGAAGAGTTCTTCAACGCCTTTGTACATTCAGAGATTAAGATTATTTTACTAAATCTTTTAATGCTTTACCTGCAACGAATGCTGGTACTTTAGCTGCAGCAATTTTAATTTCTTCGCCAGTGCGAGGGTTGCGACCAGTACGTGCGCTACGCTCGTTAACTTTGAAAGTACCGAAACCGATTAGTTGAACTGCATCGCCTGCTTTTAAGCTTTCAGAAATCGCTTCTAAAGTTGCTTCTAAAGCTGCTTTTGCATCTTTTTTGCTTAATTCTGCTTTCGCTGCGATTGCATCGATTAATTCAGTTTTGTTCATAGTGTTAATCCTCTAAAAGAATGTTGTTGCTATAATAATGACAAGGAGCGTCAATCTAGTGTGTAGCTTAATTCAAACTACCGATTTCTCAAATAGCTAAAATGCATATTTGTGTTTATTTTTAGTTTATTGATTAAAATTTACACCAATATTACTAATTCCTTCAGTGCGAATCTCATTTTTGAGCTCGAGAATGAGCTGAGTATCGCGTTCTTCGCACTCATTGAGCAGGCGATAAATTTGCCATTGCACATCTAATTCGGCTTGAATTTCAGCAGAGTTTTTCAAAGCTTGTTCATTTAACTCTTCACCTGTTTGCATTTCCACATAGCTAGCCACCGTACCTAATGAAATTTGGCTAATGCGGATTGCTTGTTCTAAGGTTGCACCTGCAATTAAGCTGTGTAGTAATTCAGACAGTGCTTCACAGGCTTCTTGTGCTGGTAATACGCCAAAAAACTCATAATCATTCACATCTGGAATAATCGCTTCCAATTTCTCTAATTGATTATCGAAATTGATTTTGGCACCTTTAACGGTAAGAGATTCCCAAACTAGATTTAAGATATTCTGATAGACCTTGCTATTATCAGGTTGTTCCGTTACCTCGCAAAAAAGCTGAAAATTAGGCGCCATGCGCTCGCATAAACATGCCATAAAAGTGAGGTGTTGCCAGGGCTCAAAACGTTCCATTCGTTTATGAATTGGATTTCTCATATATTTCCCTCAAACAAGCGGTTCAATTTTCATTATGTTTTACCAAACCGCTTGAGATCATTTTAATTATTTATGGTAAGGCTTTGAGAATTCATGCACTGAATCAACCAGCACTTTCGGGCTCTCGGTTGGCACATCTAAATGGATACCGTGCCCAAGGTTGAAGACATGACCTGAACCTTGTCCAAAGTCAGCTAAAATTTGCTGTACTTCTTGCTCAATGCGCGCAGCAGAGGCATAAAGTACACTTGGATCCATGTTGCCTTGTAATGCAACTTTATGGCCAACACGTTGACGTGCATCGTGTAAGTTAACCGTCCAGTCTAAACCAATTGCATCACAACCTGTTTCGGCTACGGCTTCTAACCATAAGCCACCGCCTTTAGTAAAGAGTGTGACAGGCACTTTTCGGCCTTCGTTTTCACGAATCAAGCCATCTACAATTTTGTGCATATAGCGTAATGAGAAATCTTGATAATCACGATGTGCTAATACGCCGCCCCAAGTATCAAAAACCATCACTGCTTGTGCGCCAGCTTTGATTTGTGCATTCAAATATAAGATGACGCTATCGGCAAGTTTATCTAATAATGCATGAAGAAGATGAGGTTCGGTGTACATCATTTTTTTGATTTTAGTAAATGCTTTACTTGAACCACCTTCAACCATGTAGGTAGCTAATGTCCATGGGCTACCAGAGAAACCAATTAACGGTACTTCACCTTTTAACTCACGGCGAATGGTACGAACGGCATTCATCACATATTGTAATTCGCTTTCTGGATCTGGAATTGGAAGGTTATCTACATGTGCTTTTGTTTCAATTGGACGAGCAAATTTCGGGCCTTCACCAGCACCAAAACTTAAGCCTAATCCCATCGCATCAGGAATAGTTAAAATATCAGAAAAGAGAATTGCCGCATCTAAAGCATAACGGCGTAAGGGTTGAAGGGTAACTTCGCAAGCTAAATCTGCATTACGGCATAATGACATAAAATCGCCAGCTTCTGCTCGAGTGGCTTTATATTCTGGTAAATAGCGACCGGCTTGGCGCATCATCCAAACAGGGGTCATATCTACGGGTTCACGTAATAATGCTTTAAGATAACGATCATTTTTTAATTGTGTCATGAGGTTTCCTTCATAATTTAGCGAAAACAGGAATTTGCAAATTCTTTTTTAAATTTGACCGCTTGCGAAGATGAATTTTTAGCAATTTTTGCGGTCGGTAACATTAGTGGATATTGGTTGGCTTCTCCGTTGCATTTAATGCAAAATGGCTGTGGAGGAAAAGAGATAATACGCGTAAGTATTCTACGACTTCTTCGCCAGCTTCGAGTAATTCTTCGTTGCTGTCATCTTCATGATAGCCAAGTTTTGAGATTTCTTCTAAGTCATCAATGGCTTCACCAACTTCATCGGTTTCTTCATTTAATTTGGGTTGTGCTAAGCCTAAACCTAAAATAAATTGGCTTGTCCAATCGGCAATGCTTTCAGCTAAAGCTATACCATCGTTTTCATTTTCTGGCAACCAGAGTGAAAAGAGCGTATTCGCCTCACGATATGACTGACTTAATGTTTCATAAAATTGACTGAGCGCTTGAAGAGGAACTTGTGAGAAAGTATGACCATCGTTAGTAAATTGATAAGTCAGTGTTTTCCAAGATTCATCTTGAATGCCGCCAGCAATTAACCCGCTTAAAAAGCCGTGAAACTCAGCGGGATTAAGCTCAATAGCTAATTGTGCAATCAGTTGCTTAAATTCGGTTGGTTGAAGATTTGACATAGTATCGTCTTTGTTATTCTTAGAAAGAATGGCATAATAACAAAAATTTTATAGATAAGTGAGGATTTTACGCCTATGTCGGCAAATTATATTGAAGTCCAAATTTTTGGACAGGTGCTTCGCTTGCATTGTCCGCCGGAACAACAGCAACATTTATTAGCTTCTGCTGAGCGTTTAGAAGAGCGCGTAGCGGTTTTAAAAGAGCAATCAGGTATTATCCAGCTTGAAAAAGTCTTGGCAATTGTGGCGCTGAACTTAAATTACGAGCTTGAATTAGAAAAGCAAAAAAATGAAAACAACAAAAACGTGTTAGAAGCTTGTATTCACCAGCTTGATAGTTCGTTAGGGAAATTGAATAATTTAGGCGTAATTGATACGAATCAATAAACTGCTTAAAAGCTGATCGGTTAATTATTTTTATTTTTTTATTGCTAGGAAAAACAGCGAATTTCCGTTATATTAAATCTTGTCGGGGGTGTGCGTAGCTTATTACGTCCCTGAGCCGATAATTTAAAACCTTGAGTTGGACATCTAATCGCCGGTGAGCAAGCTTACCTTGAGTAAGAAGCCTAAAGGCGAATACGTTTGACTCCCTTGAACCTTCTGGTTCAAGGACTACAATAGGTTACGGCACCTCGGACACCATCTGGTTATGAACACTTCATTGGATTCACATCAAGCCTTACGCCAATCTCTTCGGCGTGAAATGAAAATCAAACGTCAACAACTTTCCCCTATAGCGCAGCAACAGGCTAGTCAGGCAATTATTACACCGGCATTAGATTTAATCGCTCGATATCAAGCTCAGCATATTGCCTTTTATTTGCCATTTAATGGTGAAATCTCACCGCTTGCATTGATGGAAATATTGCATAAACAAGGTAAATCGCTTTATTTGCCCGTTGTGCATCCATTTAGCTCTGGTAATTTGTTATTTATAGCTTATGAACCAAACGATGAGCGGATTACACATTCTCTTGGCATGCAAGAGCCTAAGTTAGATGTTCGAAAAGTATTGCCTTTAAATGAATTAGACATGATTTTTACGCCATTAGTGGCTTGTGATAAACAGAATGGGCGTTTAGGTTATGGAGGCGGGTTTTATGATCGTACATTAAGTCAATCTTCAGCCATTAGTGTGGGGCTAGCGCATCGTTGTCAACAGGTTGAAGAATTACCGTTAGCAGCTTGGGATGAGCCATTAGATCACCTAATTCTTGGTTAAAACATTGATTTTTTAAGCCAAAATGGGTAATCTTTTGCCTTTTCCTCCATTTTAAGGCTTAAGGGGCGCGCATGTTTGGGTTTGATCCAACCACTACAACATTCCTTATCTATATTGTGGCGATGATCCTGATAGGATTGATTGCTTACCGAGTCACGAATAACCTTTCTGATTACATTTTAGGTGGGCGCCGTTTAGGCAGTTTCGTTACTGCATTATCGGCTGGTGCATCAGATATGTCGGGTTGGCTATTGATGGGCTTACCCGGCGCCGTTTATGCAGGTGGTCTGATTGAAGCATGGTTAGCAGTTGGCTTAACGATCGGGGCTTATTTAAACTGGAAATTAGTTGCCGGTAGATTGCGTGCTCATACCGAATATAGTGGCGATGCGCTAACTTTACCTGAGTATTTTCATAACCGTTTTGGTGATAAAACTAAGCTCATTAAAATCCTTTCTGCGTTTATCTTCTTACTCTTTTTCGCTGTTTATTGTGCTTCTGGCGTCGTTGCGGGTGCGCGCGTCTTTGAAAATCTCTTTGGGGTACCTTATGCAGATGCCATTTGGTATGGTGCGGTTGCTACTATTCTTTATACCTTTATTGGCGGCTTTTTAGCCGTGAGTTGGACGGACACGATCCAAGCATCGCTAATGGTCTTTGCATTATTGCTGACGCCACTTTTTGTTGTATTAAGCATTGGTAGTATTGATGAGATCAAATCCACTTTAGCGTTGGCAGAAGCAGCGAGTGGCAAAAATTATAATGATATGTTTAGCGGCACCACAGTTTTAGGCGTGTTAAGTCTCATGGCGTGGGGATTAGGTTATTTTGGACAACCGCATATCGTTGTGCGATTTATGGCAGCAGAAAGTGTGAAATCACTTAAAAATGCGCGCCGAATCAGTATGGCGTGGATGGTTATCTGCTTAGTGGGCGCGATTGGTATTGGCTATTTCGGCATGTTGTATTTTTTCAAATTCCCAGAAAAATCCAGTGTAGTGAGTCAAAACAATGAGCAGATTTTTATTGAACTAGCAAAATTATTATTTGATCCATGGACAGCTGGCGTATTGCTTTCTGCTATTCTTGCTGCGGTAATGAGTACACTTTCTGCACAATTATTGATTTGCTCAAGCGCGATTACCGAAGATTTATACAAAGGCATTTTAAGACCAAAAGCAAGCGATCGTGAATTGATTTGGTTAGGTCGAGTGATGGTATTAGCGGTTGCTGGGTTAGCCATCTATATTGCACAAGATCCAAATAGCCAAGTGTTTGGCTTAGTGAAAGATGCATGGGCAGGTTTTGGCTCTGCATTTGGCCCAATTGTGTTGTTGTCATTGTTTTGGAAACGGATGAATGGTTTTGGTGCGATTGCGGGGATGCTAACAGGGGCTTTAGTGGTGTATTTCTGGAAAGATATTACGCTTTGGTTGGCATTGCCTGATGTTTATTCAATGATTCCTGGATTCTTCCTTGCTATTTTGGCAATTATTATTGTTTCTCTGATAACACCAATGCCGAATCAGCAAGTGTTAGAAACTTTTGATAAAGCCAACAAAGCCTTTTTAGCTGAAGAGAAAGCATAATTTCCAATCCCGTTAATAAATTATCAGCAGTTAACGGGATTTTTCTTTTATATTGTTAAAGAGGCATCGTCAGCAATTAGGTTTTGATCTATAATTAATTTCCAGTTGTCGAAAGATAACGTTTTCGTTTTTTCACTTAACTGGACTTACCTAACATGACTCAACAAACTATTAGCACGCCAAAACAAGCGTTTGTCGGTTTACAAATGTTATTTGTTGCCTTCGGCGCCCTAGTTTTAGTGCCACTTATTACGGGCTTAGACCCAAACACTGCCTTGCTCACTGCAGGTATTGGTACCCTTCTTTTTCAACTCTGCACCGGTCGTCAAGTACCGATTTTCTTAGCTTCTTCTTTTGCTTTTATCGCGCCTATCCAATACGGTGTACAACATTGGGGAATTCCTTCAACAATGGGCGGTTTAGCCTGTGCTGGTTTAGTCTATGTCGTGCTTAGCGCTTTAGTAAAATGGCGTGGCGCACAAATCATGGACAGAATTTTCCCACCTGTAGTGGTAGGTCCGGTTATTATCATCATCGGTTTAGGGCTTGCGCCTGTTGCGGTGGATATGGCGGTTGGCAAAAATATGCAGATTGAGCAAAATCTTGCGATTTTAGTTTCTATGGTAACCTTAGTTACCACTGTTATCGTTGCTGTATTCGCTAAAGGGTTAATGAAGCTTATTCCGATTATGTTCGGTATTTTAGTTGGTTACTTGCTTTCACTTTATCTTGGTTTAGTTGATTTTACTAAAGTTTCCGAGGCTAGCTGGTTCTCTATCCCAACTTTAACCACACCACAATTTAATTTAGAAGCCATTCTTTACTTACTCCCAATTGCGATTGCACCAGCAGTAGAGCACGTTGGCGGTATTATGGCGATTAGCTCGGTAACGGGTAAAAACTTCTTACAAAAACCGGGGCTTCACCGAACCTTATTAGGCGATGGTATTGCAACCTCGGCGGCATCTTTACTTGGTGGTCCACCAAATACGACTTATGCAGAAGTGACGGGTGCTGTAATGCTCACTAAAAACTTTAACCCGAAAATCATGACTTGGGCAGCTTGTTGGGCGATTGCGATCTCATTTTGTGGAAAAGTTGGCGCTTTCTTACAGACGATTCCAAGTGTTGTGATGGGTGGCATCATGATGCTCGTATTCGGTTCTATTGCGGCTGTGGGCATGAGTACACTGATTAAAGCCAAAGTGGATATGGGTGAGGCACGTAATCTTGTGATCGTTTCTGTGGTCATGACCTTCGGTATTGGTGGTATGTTCATCAATCTAGGTGAATTCTCGCTTAAAGGTATTAGCCTTTGTGCCATCGCAGCGATTATCATGAACTTAATCTTACCAAAAGAAAAAGGGCAGAATGCCTAACAATAATAAGTGATGAAGCGCATCTTGTAGATGCGCTTTTTTTGCAAAAAATTTTTAAAATCAGACCGCTTGTAATGTGAGGTAGATCACAAAATTTAAATGAAAAGTTTGTTTTTGTTCTCGGTTTTTACTAGAATTTTGCAACATATTAGTCGGGGTGCCATAGGCTGAGATAATACCCGTGAACCTGAAACAGTTAACACTGACGTAGGAAACTAAATGATGAAACCATTTCTTTTATTTTCTCCCCTTTTTGCTTTTCTTGCTATTTTCCCTTTGAACGCTTGATGAGGTTGCTATGTTTTGCCTCCAAGTCCAAGGTTTATCTTTGCAATTTGCCGGACAATCGCTGTTTGATAATTTGAACTTTAATGTGAAGCAAGGCGAATGGGTTGCACTTTTAGGCAGCTCAGGCGTTGGAAAATCAACGCTTTTACGCGCAATTGCGGGGCTTGAGCAATCCGCCGTAAGTGCAGGAAAGATTCATTTTGCCCCTCATCTCAAATTAGCTTGGTTGGCGCAACAGGATTGCCTTTTTCCTTGGCTTTCAGTATTAGATAACGTTCAGCTTGCACAACATTTAAAAGGCACAAAAAATGCTGAAAGTTTAGCAAAAGCTGAAGCATTATTAGCTGCAGTCAATATGCAAGCACATATCCACAAGGCTTGTTATCAACTGTCAGGCGGGCAACGCCAACGTGTCGCATTAGCTAGAACCTTGATGCAAGAGGCGGATTTAATTTTAATGGATGAGCCTTTCTCTGCATTAGATGCGGTAACGCGTATGCAGCTACAAGATCTCGCATGTGAGTTGTTGCATGAGAAAACCGTCATTTTAGTGACGCATGATCCACAAGAAGCCATTCGGTTAGCCGATAGCCTCTATATTTTGCAAGGTCACCCTGCGCAAATGCATTTAGTGAGTCAATTAAGTGGCGCGAAACCACATAACATGGCTCAAGCAACCGCTTGGCAATTACAAGAAGAACTGATTGCTAAGTTAATGCAGGAGGCATCATGAAAAAATTAGCTAATTGGCTTGGCTTGTTTCTTTTATTGATTGGCTTATGGCAAGCGGTAGTTTCAATATTTATCTTACCAACCTATCTTTTCCCTTCACCGATAGCGGTTTTTGAGCGTTTATTACAGCACACTGATTTATTGCTCAGCCATGCTAAGGTTACTCTAATTGAAATCGCATTGGGCTTAATTTGTGGGTTTATATTGGGGTTAATTTCTGCTTTATTGCTCACACTTTCACGCCGCGTTTCTGCCTTTTTAATGCCGTTGCTGGTTATCTCCCAAGCAGTGCCTGTTTTCGCGATTGCCCCACTTTTAGTGTTGTGGTTGGGATATGGCATGGCTTCTAAAATCGCTATGGCAGTATTGATTATCTATTTCCCCGTTACGGCTGCTTGTTATGACGGTTTACGTAATACGCCTCAATCTTGGGTACAACTGGCGCAAACTTTACAAATTTCTCCACAGGCAATGTTGTTTAAGGTGCGTTTGCCTGCTGCATTGCCCGCATTAGCTTCAGGCCTACGAATTGCAGTTTCTATTGCACCCATTGGGGCAGTGGTTGGCGAATGGGTGGGGTCTTCAGAAGGGTTAGGCTATTTAATGTTGCAAGCCAATGCCAGAATGCAAATTGATCTAATGTTTGCTGCACTATTTTTATTGTTACTAATTGCGCTTTGCTTATATTTTTTCACTGATTACTGGCTACGCCGATCACTACCTTGGGTTCGTTATATTCATTAAGAGGTTTTATGCTAAAACAACTTATTCAGCAATCGCAGCCTGACTGGCAGCATTATATTGAGCACGATTTTGTCAAACAGTTAGCTACAGGTTCATTACCTGCCGATTGTTTTCGCCATTATCTAAAACAAGATTATATCTATCTTTTTCATTACAGCAGAGCTTTCGCTTTAGCGATTTTTAAAGCAAAAGATTTTGCGCAAATGGAAACACCTCGTAAAGCATTAGACGCTATTTGCCAAGAGATCCAGCTGCATCTTAATTATTGCCAAGAATGGGGAATTAGCGAAGAAGAAATCTTTAATACACAAGAAAGTGCAGCCTGTATTGCTTATACACGTTATCTACTTGATTGTGGTGCAAATGGCGGTTTAGCAGAAATTTACGCTGCAATTACCCCTTGTGCGGTCGGTTATGCTGAAGTTGGCCGTTATATTTGTGATAACTATCCTAGACTGCCGAATAATCCCTATCAAACGTGGATTGATACTTATGCCAGCGAGGATTTCCAACAAGTAGCAAAAGAAACCGCTGATTTTCTTAATCAATGCTGTGCTCATCTTAATGCCGAACAATTACAGAATATCCAAAAAATTTTTACCACAGCCACTCGCCTAGAAATTGGGTTTTGGCAAATGGGGCTAGATTTATCTGAATAATAAAAGGAGACAAAATGAAAAAACGTTACTTACTCACATTGCTTGCGAGCGCCTTAGCGCTAAATAGCCAAGCGGCAGAAAAGCAAAAAATCTCGTTAATGCTTGACTGGTTCGTCAACCCAGATCATGCTGCATTGATTGTGGCACAACAAAAAGGCTTTTTTGCAGAGCAGAATTTGGAAGTGGAAATTATTGAGCCGGCTGACCCTTCATTACCCCCTAAATTAGTGGCGGCAGGTAAAGCAGATTTAGCGGTAGATTACCAACCTCAATTACAAATGCAGTTAGATGAAAAACTGCCTTTAGTTCGTATTGCAACGCTTGCGAATTCACCGTTAAACAGCTTAGTGGTGTTAGAAAATAGTGAAATTAAAACGTTAGCGGATTTGAAAGGCAAAAAAATTGGCTATTCGGTCAGTGGCTTTGAAACGGCTTTACTAGAAACCATGCTTAAGTCTGCAGGGGTAAGCCTCAAAGATGTGCAGCTAGTGAATGTGAATTGGTCGCTTTCTCCTTCACTTATCAGCAAACAAGTTGATGCCGTTATTGGTTCATTCCGTAATTTTGAATTGAATCAACTTGCAATTGAAGGGCATCAAGGCAAAGCGTTTTTCCCTGAAAAGCATGGCGTGCCAAATTATGATGAGCTCATTATTGTGGCAAATAAAGATAAGCTGGAAGCGCCGAAATATCGTGACTTTGTGCGGGCTTTAACACAGGCGAGTGCTTATTTAAAAGCGCATCCACAAGAAAGCTGGGAGTTGTTTGTCAGTTATAAACCCGCTGAGCTAGATAATGAATTGAATCGTCGCGCATGGAAAGATACGCTGCCTTATCTAACTGAGAAGCCAAGCGCATTTGATTTTGCCACTTATGAAAAAATGGCTGATTTCATGCAGCAACAAGGGTTAATCAAAAACAAGTTTTCGGTCACAGACTATGTTGTTGATTTAGCGCCATAACGGTTATTTTTTGGTGAATAAATCAACGTTTTTTGACAAAGATTGATCTAGTTCTCTCAGTCTTTGGCATAGATGTGGCATAATAGCCCAAATTTTTTTGCGATGATTTTATTATGCTTCCGGAATTGGGCTATTTTTCATTAATTTTGGCGGCGGTGGCTGCCGCCTTTCAAGTGGGTTGTTCTCTTTTTAGCGAACTGTTTAAACGACCGCATTATTTAGCGTTAAATCCGCTATTAACCGGCGTACAGTCGCTGTTTTCTCTGCTTTCCTTTGCTCTGTTAGCGCACGCTTTTTTAACGGATGATTTTACCGTTATCTATGTTGCCCAGCATTCTAATAGCCAATTACCTGATTTCTTTAAATTTGCGGCAACGTGGGGGGGGCATGAAGGTTCCATGTTGTTTTGGCTTGCCGCATTAACACTTTGGACAGGCGTATTTTGCATTTTTGCGGATAAATCTGACCGCTTGTTCTACCATCGTACTTTAGCCATGATTGGGCTCATTGCGTTAGGGTTCATGCTTTTTATCTTGCTTGTTTCAAGCCCATTTGAGCGAAGTTTCCCGCCACCACCAGAAGGGCGAGATTTAAACCCAATGTTGCAAGATGTGGGGCTGATTTTTCACCCACCATTGCTTTATTTAGGTTATGTTGGTTTTGCCATTAGTTTTGCAATGGTTGTGGCAAGTTTGGTATCAGGCTGTTTTGATGCCGCAGTCGCGCGCTGGATTCGCCCATGGACGATGATTTCTTGGGGCTTTTTAACCGCGGGGATTATTCTTGGTGCTTGGTGGGCATATTATGAGTTAGGCTGGGGCGGCTGGTGGTTCTGGGACCCTGTTGAAAATGCCTCTTTAATGCCGTGGTTATTAGGCACTGCGTTAGTGCATTCATTGATAGTCAGTGAAAAACGTGGTGTGTTTAATTACTGGACGATTCTATTAGCGATTTTTGCTTTTGCATTAAGTTTGCTTGGTACCTTTATTGTTCGCTCTGGAGTTTTAACTTCTGTTCATGCTTTTGCGGTGGATCCTGACCGTGGCATGGCATTGCTTATTCTCTTTTTTAGCTTAAGCTTTATTGCATTGGCATTATTTGCTTTCCGTGTGAATCTTTGGCAAGGCGAAGTACGTTTCTTACTTTGGTCAAAAGAAACCGCCTTTTTACTGATTAACGGTTTGTTTGCCGTAGCGGCTTCTGCGGTATTGGTTGGTACCTTCTATCCAATGGTTTTTACGGCAATGAACTGGGGATCAATTTCCGTTGGCGCGCCATATTTTAACCACGTATTCACGCCGCTTGCGCTGTTGTTAATGGTTGCGATGGGAATTGCAGTCGTATTGCGTTGGAAGAGTGTGCCAACTAAACAGATCTTATGGCGACTCTATTTATTGCCGGTAGCCGTACTGCTTGCTGTAGCACTTACTATGCAAACGTTGACACAAGTTGCTTATACATTACAAATTTTGCCGACAATTTTTATTAGCTTGGCAATTTGGATTATTCTGACTCATTTGCCTTATTTGCGATATATGTGGCAAATTCGACCGCTTGCAATGCGCCTAGCGCATATCGGTTTTGCAATTTGCGTGATTGGAGCGATGATGAACAGTTATTATGGCGATGAAAAAGGGGTAAGATTAAAACCGAATGAGTCTGCCACTTTAGCGGGGTTTAGTTTCACTTACGATGATTATCAAGATGTGATTGGCGCAAACTACACGGCTGAGCGTGCTATTTTTAAGATTGCTAAAGAGAACGAAACGCTTGCACAAGTAGCCCCAGAACGTCGCTATTATGATGTACGAACCATGACGATGGCAGAAGTAGGGCTTTATCATCATTTCTTAGATGATATTTATATTGTCATGGGCGATAAATTTGGCAATTTAGAATATGCGTTTAGATTGCATTATAAACCTTATGTTCGCGCACTTTGGCTTGGTGGCATTGTGATGGTATTTGCCTCTTTATTAGCATTATTTGGCTATCGCCAAGCGAATAGAAAAGCGCATAAACAAAGTAATAAATGAGAAAAATAGAATGAAAAAAGCCTTTTTATTTTTACCGCTGTTGTTATTGGTGGCGATTGTAGCAATGCTTACAGTGCCGTTAATGAATAAAGACAATCTTTCACCGACTGAAGATTGGCGCGATAAGCCCATTCCTGAGTTTGTGGGGAAAAATTTGCTTGATCCAAACGCACGTTTAAATAATAACAGTTTGCCGAAAGAGCCCTATATTCTTAATGTTTGGGCAAGTTGGTGCACTTGGTGTATTAAAGAATTCCCGATTTTGCACAAGCTTAAGGCAGAAGGCGTGCCAATTGTTGGGCTGACTTATAGCGATCAGCCTAATGATGCAAGAGAGGCATTAACGCAATGGGGAAACCCGTTTCATTTAGTGATTGATGATTATGAAAAAGGCTTCTTAATTCAAACCCTGAAAGTCTCTTCTGCGCCTTCAAGCTATTTGATCGACAAACACGGCGTAGTGCGTTATCAACAAAAAGGCTACAACCCTGATTTCGAGCAAGATTTTCTGCCTCGCTTAAAAGCCTTACGAGAGGAAAAATAATGCGAAAAATTTTGCAAAAAATGGCTTTAATTTTACCGCTTGTCATGAGTGTTGTTGCTCAAGCAGAAATGGTGGATACCTTTGAATTCCATTCCGATGCCGATCGTATTCGTGCGGTGGCGTTAGCAAAATCACTTCGTTGTCCGCAATGTCAAAACCAGAACTTAGTGGAATCGAATGCGACGACGGCTTATAAACTTCGTCTTGAGGTTTATCAAATGGTCAATGAAGGGAAATCTGATCAAGAAATCATTGAAATAATGACTCAACGTTTTGGGCAGTTTGTAAATTACAATCCCCCATTTAACCCGCACACTTGGGCACTTTGGGGAATTCCGGTTGGGCTAGTGGTGATTTTATTTTCTGCTATTTTCTGGCGAACCAAACGCCGTAAAGCGGAGGCAAAATTATGAAAACACGTGCTGAAATCAGCCAAGAAACTTATGAGCAAGCATTAAAGTTAGCGCAACACTTACCAAATGATTTAGCGGCTGAGTTAAAAGAAGAAGCGCAAGCCCGTTTTGAGTTTGAGCAGCAAGCGGTCGAAAAATCGCAAAAATTTACCAAAAAACGCCCGCTTGTTATCGTAGCCATATTGGTATTAGCGTTAGTAGCTGCAGTGGCCGTGGGTATTTATGCGCAAACCGGACGTTTTCAAATTGTGCAAAAAGGCGAGCAGCTTCACCAAGCTTTTGAAGTGCAATCTGCGCTAGAAAGTAAAGAACAGAAAAACAGTCATTATATTCTCAGCCTACAAGATAGATTACGTGCAAACCCTAACGATGGCGATTTGTGGTATGAATTGGGGCAAGCATATGCATTAAATAATGATTTTAATGCAGCCATTATCTGCTTTGACAACGCACAAAAAGTGCTAGGTAAAAAGGCGGCGATTTTAGGCGCAATGGCAACTGCTGATTACTATGAAAATGGTCAAAACTTATCAGAAAATGCCAAAGCGTGGCTTGCTGAATCTTTAAAATTAGATGCTAAAGAGAGTGCTAGTCTGCTGTTGCTTGCAACCGATGCTTATCGAAATAAAGATTATGCTGGCGCTGTGAGTTATTGGCGCCGTGTTTTAGATAGCGATAATGAAGCGCTGGATAGACGCGCTGTGATTCAAAGTATTGCAGAAGCGCAGGCAAAATTAAAAGTGCAACAGTAATTTTGCAAATCTTAAGAAAAATATGCCCGCTTGTTTAGCGGGCTTTTTTACAGAAACCTACCAGAAACGAGTAATATATTCTCTTTAAAATGGATTGTATATGTCACGCAATGTGCTTGATAATGTCATTATTTAATATAGTGTAAAGTTGCACTTATCATTAAAAACATATAAACTTATCGACCAAGCGCAATATGGAAAGAAAGGCGCCAGCAAAAATTCCATTTTATTTAGCATTCTCAAATTTACAGTAAGGAAGAGATCACATGCCGAAGATGAAAATTTCTAAACTGATGTTTTATAGCACTGTTTTGACTAGTGTTATGTTGTCTTCTTGCAGTCAACACCCCAAAACCCACTCAGCAGTAGAAAATACAGCAAGCAATGGTGCTCAAAAAGCGACAAGGTATTGGACTGAACAGCCATTTTGCAGTGGTCGCTACCAAATTAACTTACCGGTTAATCGTAAAGATGGCACCAGTTGGATTAAATACAATGGTTGGCAGGTAACCGTACGACCAGACTATTGGAATAAATCAGTAGAGTTGGCGTCAAAGATCCAGAAGCTAGGTCATAATGGAAGTGATATTTTTATAGAAAACCGTACAATCGTTCCTAATAAAGCGATAGCTACGGTGACACAGGCTCCTGCCGTATGGAGTAATCCGACGTTACCAGAGGTAAAAGGGATGCTCTATTATGTCGATTATAGGTTCAAATTAAGTAAGAACGATGCCTATACGGTTAGAGCTTTTGTACGTATTATGCCTGTTAACGGTAAAGAGCCACCAAACCTTAAACAGCTGGAAAAAAGTAAAGTTGATGAAGCTATTGGGTATTTACAGAATGATTTTTTCAACAAGATTAGAGATCGTAGTGAGAGCGATATTCCGCAGCAACAGGGTGTCTGCCTGACAGAGGGGTTTATTGCTGATAAGGGATCCGAGCCATTTTGGGGCAGAGTGGGTATCAAAATCAAAGATTATAAAGACGTTTATGCTGAGCTAACGACGGGGGGAGCTTTGGAGGAAGGTGATAAACCACTATTAGAGCGAGATCTTTTCGCTAAAGATAGTGCCTGGGATAAACTCCTCTCGTGGACGAAATACAGCACCATCCGCAAAGGAAAGCGCAATATCAATGATATGGTCGGCAGTGAAAAACTGGTTAAGTTACAAGGAAATCGATATCTATTTATCTGGGAAAAAGATGATGGAAGCGTAAAATTTAAGATGACTTTCGGTACCAGTGATGACAATTCTACTGGTTCCCCATTAAGTGAAAAGGAGGCTTTAACGGCTTGGGATGCAATATTGCCGACATTGAAAAAGCGAATTTGATCAGATTTTTAATGAAACTTACTACATTTATTAACTTTAAAGCTTAAGAAAGAGACAAAAATGAACCGTAAATATCGTAGAAAAAATATATTTAAGATTGGCTTATTATATGGTGCTATAGCAATAGTATTAACAGGATGTAGTTCTTGTTGGCCGATGTGTATCTAGAAACATTATCTTTACAATAACAGGCTATCTGAAACTTTAAGTTAGATTTCAGACAGCCTTTTACTATTGAATTTTGTAAGTGATGGTAGAACAACTAAGAGAAGTAGGAGTTAGCAGATTAAAAATTCCATTTTATTTAGCATTCTTAAATTTACAGTAAGGAAGAGATCGCATGCCGAAGATGAAAATTTCTAAACTGATGTTTTATAGCACTGTTTTAACTAGTGTTATGTTGTCTTCTTGCAGTCAACATCCCCAAACCCACTCAGCAGTAGAAAATGCAGCGAGCAATTATGCTCAAAATGTGGCTACGTATTGGACTGAGCAGCCATTTTGCAGCGGGCGCTACCAAATTAACTTACCTGCTAACCGTATAAGTGGGACTGGTTGGCTTCGATATAATGGTTGGCAGATAATTGTGCGACCAGATTATTGGAATCTGGAAGTAGAATCCGTATTAGAGGTTAAAGAAAAAGGATATAACGGAAATGAGAGTTTTATAGAAAATCGCATAATTATTCCTAACAAAGCGATAGCGATGGTCACGCAGGCTCCTGGTTCATGGGAACACTCGGTGTCAAAGCACTTAAAAGGCATGATCTATTATGTCACGTTCTATTTCAAGTTAAGCAAGAATGATGCCTATTCCATTACAACTCTTGCAAGCATTATGCCTGTCAACGGCAAAGCGCCACCAAACCTGAAACAGCTGGAAAAAAGTAAAGTTGATGAAGCTATTGGACAGATACGGAATGATTTTTTTGACAAGCTGAGAGATCGTAAAGATACTGAAATGCCACAGCAACAGGGGGTCTGTTTAACAGAAGGATTTATTGCCGATAAGGGAACTGAACCGTTTTTTGGCAGTGCGGGCATTAAAATCAAAGACTATAAAGACGTTTATACAGAGCTAACGACGGGTGGATCTTTGGAGGAAGGTGATAAACCGCTATTAGAACGCGATCTTTTCACTAAAGATAGTGGTTTGGATAAACTCTTCTCGTGGGCGAAATACAGCACCATCCGCAAAGGAAAACGCGATATTAATGGTATGACCGGCAGTGAAAAACTGGTTAAGTGGCAGGGAAATCGATATTTATTTATCTGGGAAAAAGATGATGGCAGTGTGAGATTTAAGATGACTTTTGGTACCAATAAGAAAAATGCCAAAGGTTCGCCACTCAGTGAGAAAGAGGCTTTAACCGCTTGGGATGTGATATTGCCGACATTAAAAAAACGGCTTTAAATAAGGGACTATTGCAGTTAAATTAAAGTAAAAATACAAGCGGTTGGATTTTGAAGGTAATTTGCAAAAATACTGTAAAATTTGACCGCTCTTTTAAATCAAAAGCCTTCAAAACTTAGCGCATTGAGATTTTGATTATTAGTATTAAATTAAAAAAATCTAATGTGGCTTGCCTTGTAAATAATTGTAGAGATCCAATTGAAAAATGGATAAACTGAAATCATCAGCAATTTTCGAAAATCTTCAGTTAGAGATGTAAAAGACCTGTCTCAATTTAGTCGCAAATCAACCTTATTTTAAACACTCGCTAAATAGCATGCACAAAGAGGAAAGTTACAATGGCCATTTTTAACAAATTTCAACGTACCAAGCAGGTTGCAGAAATCTTATTACGTTATGGTTTAGATGAGTTTTTTGAACGCAGTAATTTAGAGAAGTGGTTACCGGAATCCCTTTCAAATAAGTTAGCCAATGAATCAAGTGGAAGCGTGTCTGTATATGAACGTATCCGTCGAGCGATGGAAGAGCTGGGCACAACTTACGTTAAATTAGGGCAGATGTTAAGTGATCGCCGTGATTTGCTACCAGTTGAAATGATTACTGAACTACAAAAATTGCAAGATAAAGTAGAAGTTCAGCCCATTGATATTGCAGAGAAATTTCAGCGTGAATTAGGCATAGATATTCATGAACATTTCGAAATGCTTGCTTCAGAGCCTATGGCATCAGCTTCTATCGGTCAAGTATTCAAAGGGCGGTTGAAAAACGGACAAGATGTTGCGGTAAAAATCAAACGAGAAGGCATTGATGAGGTCATTAAGGCAGATTTACTTATCTTACAAGATCTCGTGAATTTTCTAGAACAACGCAACGACATTATTTCTAACCTTCAACCTAAAGCGTTATTAAATACCTTCAAAGAATCCATTACAACAGAACTCTCCCTTGAAAGTGAGCGTCGTAGCATTGAGCGTTTTGCTAATAATTTTAAGCAAGATTCACGTATTTTAGTCCCACAAACCTATTCGAATTTATCAAACAATAACATTCTTTGTATGGATTTTGTGTATGGCTCAAAAGTGACCAATAAAGCACAGATTGAACAACAAGGTTTACTGGCTAAAGATGTTGCTTTACTTGGATTAGATCTCTATATGAAACAAGTATTTGAGTTTGGCTTCTTTCATGCTGATCCCCACCCTGGCAACATTCTATTAACGCCTGACGGGCAGATTGCTTTTATTGACTTGGGGGCAATGGGCAAACTCAGTCCTAAAGAACGCGAATTACTTGGAAATTGTTTGTACTATGCCTCTCAAAAAAATGTGCGAAAAATCATCGAGACCATTAAGCAGCTTGCTGTCAGTTATAATGTGCCGAATGAAAAAACGCTAGAAAATGATCTTTCTGAGATTTTCATGCTCCTCACTGAAAGCAATTTGGCAGGGTTAGATATCAGTGAATTGATGAATCGTTTTACCAAAATTATGAGCGAAAATAGCATTATTATGCCTGAGGGCGTTTATTTGCTAGCAAAAGGTTTTGCCCAGATTGAGGGAATCGGGCGTTATCTCTATCCTGAATTAGATATTGCAGCCGTACTTAAACCTTATGTTACACAAATGCTCAAGAAACGATTTTCACCTAAACGCGTGATTAGTGAAAATTTCGAAAAAATTGCTGACAGCTACAACAACTGGCTTTCGCTTCCGGAAGAAGTCAAAATTTTCTTACAAAAAATCAGCAATAAGGAAATTCGTCTTGAACATGAAATCCACGGATTAGAGCATTTTCGTAAGACTGTCGAACGAGTGGGCATTATGTTGATTATTGCTGCACTCATTATTGCAGCGTCTATTTTATCGTTGAACGAAAATCTCCCTCAGCTCAATGGTATACCAATACCAAGCTTGATTTGCGGTGCGATTGCATTAGTACTGGCGGTCTTTTTATTGATTAAGCGAATAGATAAGAATTAATGTAATGAGAATAATACAAGCGGTCGAATTTTTAAGATGATTTGCAAAAACACCTCAACATTTGACCGCTTTTTGGCATGAAAAGGCCGTCTGAAATTTCAGACGGCTTTTTCATTATCTTAAATTCAATTTAAAAAATGCAAAAATCAATCATTTTTTCATTTGAAAAAATGTAAATATATAAACTCATATCATTAGAAAAAGTGTATTCATCACTGTATAATTAGCCTATATCCGTCGTTTTGGAGGGCATTATGCAGCGTAAAATCATACAATCCTTAGAAAATTGGAAACACAAAACAAACCGCAAACCGTTGATTATTCAAGGAGCAAGACAGGTAGGAAAAACCTGGGCGATGAAACACTTTGGCGAGCAATCCTTTGAAAAAGTGGCGTATATCAACTTTGATAATAACCCTCGCATGAAAACGCTATTTTCTGGCGACTATGATATTGATCGCTTGATACTCGGTTTGAAAATTGAAAGCGGTGTCGATATTCAAGCAGAAAACACCCTGATTATTTTTGATGAAATACAAGAAGTCCCGCAGGCATTATCTTCACTCAAATATTTTTACGAAAATGCACCTCAATTTTATATTGTCGCGGCTGGCTCATTGCTTGGGGTATCACTACATCATCAAGTCTCTTTTCCTGTCGGCAAAGTGGACTTTTTACCACTCTATCCCATGGATTTTCACGAATTTTTAACCGCACTTGGCAAACAAGATTTGGTGAAATTGCTTGAGCTGAAAGACTGGTCGCTAATTTCCGCCATGAAAACCACCTATATTGATTTACTCCGTTTATATTATTTTGTTGGCGGTATGCCTGAAGCGGTAAAAGTATTTATCGAAACACAAAATGTCGATGAAGTGCGTCAAGTACAACGTAATTTATTGATGGCGTATGAACAAGATTTTTCCAAACATATTCACGATGGTCAAACCGTGCAAAAAGTGCGGTCAATTTGGGCTTCCATTCCAGAGCAACTTGCCAAAGAAAATAAAAAATTTATCTATGCTCAGCTACAAAAAGGGGCGAGAAGCAAAGACTATGAAATTGCTTTGCAATGGCTAAAAGACAGCGGCTTAGTACATAGCGTGCCTCGAGTGAAGAAACCACATTTACCACTTTCCGCTTATCAAGATAACGCCTTTAAATTGTATGGGTTAGATGTCGGGCTACTTGCCGCACAAAGCAATTTGGATGCCAGCGTACTGCTAGAAGGTAGCCGTATTTTCACTGAATTTAAAGGAGCTTTAACCGAACAATATGTCTTGCAACAATTGATTGCCACGCAAGAAAACCCTGTTTTTTATTGGGCAACTGAAAAAGGTACGGCAGAGGTCGATTTTATTCTGCAACGTAAGCAATCCGTTATCCCGATTGAGGTCAAAGCAGAAGAAAATTTAAAAGCAAAAAGTTTGAAAGTGTATGTAGAACAATTTCAGCCAGCGCAAGCTATTCGTTTTTCCATGGCGGATTATCGGGAACAGGATTGGCTAGTGAATGTGCCGTTGTATGTTTTTTAATATGTTAATTAATAAGGAACTAAATTATGGAATTCCCATTATCTATTACAGCTAATATCAATAGCCATGAAGGTAATTTTTCTAGAGAAATTGAACTAAGATCGTCATTAACATTTATTGTCGGGCCAAATGGTTCAGGAAAAACTCATTTATTAAAGGGATTAAAAGGAAGTTTTAATAGTTACACTAATAAAAAAGTTCGTTTTATTTCTGCTGGGCGTTTAGGTCCTTTGGAAAAATATCGCTCCAATTATGATCAATATGATCGCTCTGGTGATGCAGATAGAGCTATTCATGGTAGTAAATATGATTCTGAATATCGCCATAAAATAGAAACTATTAATGGAGATTTACATACGCTGTCAGTTCGCACTGATATCTTAATCAAGGTAAGAGAACGTTTACAAAAATTGTTTAAACGAAATATTGAAATTGATTGGGATGCTGGAGAGTTAAAAGTGTCATTTGCTAGACTAGATGACTGTAATTCATATTACTCCTCTGGGCGTGAAGCATCTGGGTTACTACATCTTGTTGGGATTTTATCTGCACTATACGATGATGAAGTCGGGGTTTTACTTATTGATGAGCCTGAAGTTTCATTACACCCACAATTACAAGCCTTTCTACTTAAAGAAATTACACGTGTTGCGGGAATCCCTGGTAAAGATGGCTATAAAAAAATAATTGTGATGGCAACACACTCAACGGAAATGATCAAGATTTCGAAAACAGATGATTTGTTATCTTTTATTTTTTGTAATGATTTAAAAGAGGAGCCTATTCAAATTCCTCAAAATGCAGGGGAGTTAAAAAATGGAAAATTAAGAACTCTTATTACTCGATTAGGACAAGAACACAAATTAGCCTTATTCTCTAGAACACCACTTTTAGTCGAAGGCCCATCTGATGTTATTGTCTGCAATGCGCTTTCAGATAAATTAGATTTAAATCTCGAAGCAGCAGGTTCACAGATTCTGCCGATTAATGGCAAGGAAGCTATGCCTGAAACAGTTAAGTTATTTAGATTAATGGGTAAAACACCAACAGTTTTAGTTGATGCAGATGCTTTTGCAGATAGTTTGGATCTAGTTCGTGCTTATTTTCATAATGAACAAATACGGAATACTGCAGATAGATTAGTGAGTAAAAAAGGCCATTCAAGTATTTTAGATTTTGCCAAGGATATTTATGATGACTTCTGTTTATTAGTTCAAAATAACTGGGATGATATTGCTAATATAGCTCAGAATCATTCATATTTTACCTTATCAGAAAATGAATCCTTGAATAAAAAACGTTCAGCTTTATGTGCAGTATTCAATGAACAAAATTCAAAAGGGGCTTGGAGTATGTTGAAAAATAGACTCTGTGTATTATTTGATATTTTTGAAGAAACAGGATTGTTTATTTTGAGAAAAGGAGCTCTTGAATCCTATTATCATGATAATAATGCAATTACAGATAAAGTTGAGGATGCAGTTATTGAAAGTGAATATATTTTATCTTCATCAGACGAGCTTGAAAGCACATACCAAGATATTCTGAAGTGCTTGAAATATGCGTCAGATAGTGAATCTATTGATGAATCAAGAGCAATTCGAGACGAGCTTTTATCCTTTGTTTCCCCAATTCATGCCCATTATGCAGAAGGGGAAGAAAATTTGAATACATTAGGAAGACAGTCATCAATATTTCATCATCGAATTAATGAAGAAGGAAAACTAGAAGTATCTATAACTAGCAAAGTGCTAGATGTAACAGGCTTTCCTATTATCTTGAATAAATATGATGATGTACGAAAGGTTATTAATAATAAGTTAGGAATTGAATAAATTGAATGGATCTTTAGACGGGTTAAGACTTCAAGCGGTCAATTTTTGAAGAGCATTTGCAAAAATACTGGAGAATTTGACCGCTTTTAGAAATGGAAAAGGTAGTTTGAGATTTTAGTTTCAAGCTGCCTTTCTTTTTATTATTCTAAGAATAATAATAACCGAAATCCTCATTCAAGGAGTAAACCATGCGCCAAGCACAACAAGTCTTTGATTATGCGGCGAATCAATATGCGACGCAGCCGGAATATCTTTGGGCAAAACATCCAGAATATGCCGTTTTGCGTCATGGCAATGCTAAAAGGAAATGGTATGCGCTTATTGGTAAAATCAGTAAAACCAAGCTTGGTTTAAAAGAAGAAGGAGAGGCTAATTTTATCAATCTCAAATGTCCACCCGATATGGTAAGCATCTTACAGCAATCGCCTAATTTCTTACCCGCCTACCATATGAACAAAACCCATTGGCTGACAATAGTGTTAGATCATGGCGTAGAAACGGAAGAAATTTTTAAGTTATTAGATTGGAGTTATGATTTGACGAAGTAGCGTTTCACAAATTATTTCTGCTCGTTTGTTCTTTACAAACCAAATAAAAATCCTCACTTTCAGTGAAAGAGAGGATTACTTTTATCTTCTGACTTATATATGTCGTTTCGCAGTTGATGCAAAGGTAATTTTGTCTGGGCGGTAGCTAATGCTACCGTATTGGAATAGTTGCCCATCTGCTAAATAAGTGGTGCTCGTTACATTGACAACCATGTCATACTCACCAAGATCCATCGCATTTTTTTCTTCTTCATTTGCATAGCGAAACACAATTTTACGTTGTGAGTGGCTAATTTTTAGTTTTAATTCGCTTTCTAAATAGTGATAAATAGAGTGTTCTGCGATTTCTCGGCTAATAAAAGGCACGATGCGGCGATCAAAATAAGAAACCTCATATTCAACGGCTTCGCCATCAATTTCACGCAGACGAGCAATGCGGTAGAAATCAATTTGATCATTGACGTTAAAGATATCCATCAATTCTTCTTCGCCTTGCACAATATATAAGCTAGTTAATGTGGTTTTTACTTGATGGGTTGAGGCACTATTTAATTCGCTGACGGTTTTAATTTCAGAAAGCATTTGTGGTTTAGATAAGTCATGTTCTAAAACAATCGAATTTCTGCCTTGCTGCTTTTGAATATAGCCATCAATTTCAAGTAAAGAAAGTGCTTTACGGATAGTATCTTTAGAGAAACCATAGCTTTGCATGAGTTCATTTTCGCTTGGAAGCTCTTGTAAAGGTGCTAAATTACCATTGTTAATTTGGCTCTTTATCTCGTTATAGATCTGCTTATACTTGCTCATTTTTTATCCTTTTATTCTCCGCCGTTCCATTAAAATAGCCATAGCATACCATAAAACCCACAATGTTATACGTAAAAAATGTGATATAAGTCACACTTTTACGAAAATGTTTTAGCTTTTACGTATAAGTTGTTGCATAAAAATACATTTAGGTTAGAATGAGCCAAAATGATAACTTCCTAGAGGAAATATTATGCTTACTCGTTCAAGTGGTGTTCTCATGAACATTACCTCGCTACCAAATGCATTCGGTATTGGTAGTTTTGGGCAATCAGCTTATGATTTTGTCGATTTTTTAGTTGAAACTAAACAAACTTATTGGCAAATTCTTCCACTTACCACCACCAGTTATGGTGATTCTCCTTATCAATCTTTCTCTGCAATTGCAGGCAATACCCACCTTATTGATTTTGACTTATTAACCCAAATGGGTCTGTTGAAAGAAGCGGATTATGCATCAGTCAATTTTGGTGATGATCCAACTAACGTGGATTATGAACGCGTTTTCTATGCGCGCCGTCCGATTTTAGAAACAGCCGTGAAAAATTTTTTAGCGAATCAAGCATTCCAAGCGGATTTCCAAAATTTTGAAAAAAACAACCGCTTGTGGTTAGACGATTTTGCTGAATTTATGGCAATTAAAGAGCATTTTGGTAATCAAGCATTACAAAAATGGGATGATAAAAAAGTTGTGGCTCGTGATCCAAGTGCATTGGAAAAATATCGCAGCATGCTGGTGGAGCAAATTCACTACTTTAAAGTGACGCAATATTTCTTCTTCAAACAATGGACTGAATTAAAAAATTACGCAAATCAAAAAGGCATTCAGATCATCGGTGATATGCCGATTTATGTGGCGGCAGATAGCGTAGAGGTTTGGACAAAACCAGAACTCTTCCAATTAGATGAAGAACGCAATCCACTTGTTGTTGCAGGGGTTCCAGCGGATCAATTCAGTGCAACAGGACAACTTTGGGGCAATCCGCTTTACGCTTGGGAAGAACATAAAAAACAAGGCTACGCTTGGTGGATTCACCGCATTGAAGAAAGCTTCAAGATTTATGATGTACTGCGTATCGACCATTTCAAAGGTTTCTCTGATTATTGGCAGGTAGATGGAAAAGCAGAGGTGGCTAAAGATGGTAGCTGGCAGCCAGGCCCTGGTTATGACTTATTTAAAGCCGTTAAAGAGCAACTAGGCGATTTACCGATTATTGCCGAAGATTTAGGTAATATTGATGACAAAGCCAGAAAGTTGCTTGCAGACTGTAACTATCCTGGCATGAAGATTCTGCAATTTGGCTTTGAAGATGTTAGCGGAGAAAGCTTAGATAGCCCGCATTATTGCATCCCGCACTCTATTGTTTATACCGGCACACATGATAATGATGTGACTAATGGTTGGTATAACAGCCTGACTGAACAACAGCAGCAATATATCAATGATTATACACACCGCCGTGAGGATGAATCGATTTGCCAAGCGATGATTCGTCAGCTTTTTGCAACGGTTAGCAATACTGCGATTGCCACAATGCAAGATGTTTTAGATTTGCCAGCCAGTTCAAGAATGAACGTTCCTTCAACAATTGGTGGAAACTGGCAATGGAGAATGCAGCAATCTGATTTAACGCAAGATAAAAAAGACTTTTTAGCAAAAATGACCACGTTATATCAACGTGCGAATCAGGAAAAACATAATGATGAAATTTAGTACATTTGTAAAAAACGAAACCAATAAATCGCTTGAACAATTAAGCGATAAAGAAACTTATATTCAATTATTAAATTACGTAAAAACACTCTCAGTAGATAAACCTAAAAACACAGGTAAACGTAAGGTTTATTATATTTCTGCAGAATTCTTAATTGGTAAATTACTTTCTAATAACCTGATTAACCTTGGTGTGTATCAAGATATCAAAACAGAATTAGAAAGTGCGGGTAAATCATTAAGCCATATTGAAGATATTGAACCAGAACCGTCTTTAGGTAATGGTGGCTTAGGGCGCTTGGCTTCTTGCTTTATTGATTCAATGTCTACGCTTGGCTTAAATGCGGAAGGGGTAGGTTTAAATTATCATTATGGTTTGTTCAAACAAGTCTTTAAAAAGAATGAACAACATGCTGAACCTAATGACTGGATTGAAGATAGCTCTTGGCTAATTCCAACCGATATTAGCTATGAGGTGCCATTTAAGAAATTTACGTTAACCTCTAAACTAGATCGCATTGATATTTTAGGTTATAAGAAAGAAACAAAAAACTATCTCAATTTATTTGATATTCAATCAGTAAATTCTAAATTGATTAAAAATGGAATTGAGTTTGATAAAACCGCGATTGAAGAAAATCTGACTTTATTCCTTTACCCAGATGATTCAGATAAAAACGGGGAATTATTACGTATTTATCAACAATACTTCATGGTATCAAATGCAGCACAATTATTAATTGATGAAGCGATTGAGCGCGGAAGTAATTTACATGATTTAGCTGATTATGCGTATGTACAGATCAATGATACTCACCCTTCAATGGTGATTCCTGAATTAATTCGTTTATTAACGGAAAAACATCAGATTAAATTTGCAGAAGCGGTTGAAATTGTACGTAATATGGTGGGCTATACCAACCATACCATTTTGGCTGAAGCATTAGAAAAATGGCCGCTAGATTATTTAGATGAAGTGGTGCCGCATTTAGTAGTGATCATTAAAAAATTAGATGAATTAGTGCGTGCAGAATATCAAGATCCTGCAGTACAAATTATTGATAAACAAAAACGTGTGCATATGGCGCATATGGATATTCACTTTTCAAATTCTGTAAATGGTGTGGCGGCATTACATACGGAGATTTTGAAAAATTCAGAGCTTAAAGCGTTCTATGCGTTATATCCTGAAAAATTCAACAATAAGACAAACGGCATTACCTTCCGTCGTTGGTTAGAATTTTCTAACCAACCATTAGCCGCTTACATTAAAGAATTGATTGGTGATGAGTATTTGCATGATGCAACCAAATTAGAAAAATTGTTAGCCTTTAAAGATGATAAAAAGGTTCATCAACAATTAGCGAAAATTAAGTTTGAAAACAAATTGGCATTAAAAACCTACCTTAAAGAAAATAAAGGTATTGAGTTAGATGAAAATTCTATCATTGATACGCAAATTAAGCGTTTCCATGAATATAAACGCCAACAGATGAATGCGCTTTATGTTATTCACAAATACTTAGAAATTAAAGCAGGTAAATTACCAAAACGTAAGATTACCGTGATTTTTGGCGGAAAAGCCGCTCCCGCTTATGTGATTGCTCAGGATATTATTCACTTAATTCTTTGTTTATCTGAGTTAATCAATAATGATCCTGAAGTGAACAAGTATTTAAACGTCCATTTAGTGGAAAACTATAATGTGAGCGTGGCGGAAAAACTCATTCCAGCAACTGATATTTCAGAACAAATTTCACTTGCCTCTAAAGAAGCTTCTGGTACAGGTAATATGAAATTTATGCTGAATGGGGCATTAACGTTAGGCACAATGGACGGCGCCAATGTTGAGATTGCAGAATTAGCCGGTGCTGAAAATATCTATACATTCGGTAAAGATTCAGAAAGCATTATTAAACTTTATGAAACAGCAGGTTATGTTTCAAAAGAGTATTATGAAAACGACAAAGATATTAAAAGAGCGGTCGATTTTATTCTGAATCCTGCAGTAGTGAAATTAGGCAATAAAACACGTTTAGAACGTCTTTATAATGAATTATTGAATAAAGACTGGTTTATGACGTTAATTGACTTTAATGCTTATGTTGAAGCGAAAGAACAAATCTTAGCCGATTATGAAGATCAAGATAGTTGGAATGAGAAGGTCGTTCAAAATATCGCAAAAGCGGGCTTTTTCTCATCTGACCGCACGATCGCTCAATATAATGCAGACATTTGGCATTGTGAGGGCTAAGGGGAAGCAATGAAACTACTTACCCTGAATGTACACGCTTGGTTAGAAGCTAACCAAGCGGAAAAAATAGAGGTTCTTGCTGAGACTATTGTGGAAAAGGGTTATGATATCATTGCCTTACAAGAGGTTAATCAATTGATGTCGGCTTCTGCTATTTCGCCAACGTTAAAGCAAGATAACTATGGTGTCATTCTGTTAAATAAAATCAATCAACGCGTTGCACAGAAATACTCGCTTTTTTGGAGCAATTCGCATATTGGTTACGATAAATATGATGAAGGTATTGCGTTTCTAACACGTTTGCCCGTTTATGATGTTGATGCGTTTTATTGTAGCCAACATCAACGTCTTGACTCGATTCTCTCGCGTAAAATCATTGGTTTGACGGTGGAATATCAAGGTCAGTTAATTGAATGCTATTCTTGCCACATCAATTTGCCAAATTGTGATGGGGAAAACCAACTCGATAATGTTCGTTATATTGTAGAGCGGAGTCAAAGTGCGAATCTGAAAATCTTGATGGGCGATTTCAATACCGATGCAATAAGCGACCAACAAGCTTACCAACGAATTAAATCCTTAGGCTTATTTGATACGTTTGAAATGGCAGAGCAGAAGGATAGCGGTATCACTGTGGAGAAGGCGATTGATGGCTGGAAAGGCCATAGTCAAGAAAAGCGGTTAGATTATATTTTTTTAAACCAAGCAAAAAGGGTTTTATACAGTCAGGTTATTTTTAATGGCAAAAATAAACCGATTGTTTCCGACCATTTTGGCGTAGAAGTAGATCTCATCTTGTAGGAGAATTAATATGAAAAAAATGCTCAGTTTTGAGTTTTGGCAAAAATTCGGTAAGTGCCTAATGGTTGTAATTGCCGTGATGCCAGCTGCGGGTTTAATGGTGAGTATTGGTAACTCACTGCCTTTGATTAGCGATGCTGAATGGCTAGCACGTGTCGGAAACATTATCGCCCAAATTGGTTGGGGGATTATTGGTAACCTTCATTTATTATTTGCATTAGCGATTGGTGGTAGCTGGGCAAATGAGCGTGCAGGTGGCGCATTTGCAGCGGGTCTGGCTTTCATTTTAATTAACTTAATTACCGGTAACTTTTTCGGTGTGAAGCTTGAAATGCTAGCCGATCCAAATGCTCACGTAAGTACCGTATTTGCAGGAGAAATTCCCGTTGCACATTACTTTGTGAATGTACTTGGACAACCAGCGTTAAATATGGGCGTGTTCGTTGGTATTATCGCGGGTTTTGTGGGGGCTACAACTTTCAACCGCTACTACAATTTCCGTAAATTACCTGAAGTACTGACATTCTTTAATGGTAAACGTTTCGTTCCTTTCGTCGTGATTTATCGTTCCGTATTAGTGGCGATTATCTTATCGCTATTCTGGCCTTTAGTTCAAACCGGTATTAACCACTTTGGTCAATGGATTGCAAACTCACAAAGTTCAGCACCAGTTTTGGCACCATTTATTTACGGTACTTTAGAGCGTCTATTGCTTCCATTTGGTTTACACCATATGTTGACTATTCCAATGAACTACACTTCATTAGGTGGTACTTATGAATTCTTAACCGGTGCACAACAAGGCAAACAAGTCTTTGGTCAAGACCCACTATGGCTTGCATGGATTTCTGACTTAATTAACCTGAAAGATGCGGGTAATGTAACCCAATATAACGAGCTACTTTCAACAGTAACACCAGCTCGATTCAAAGTAGGGCAAATGATTGGTTCAAGCGGTATCTTAATGGGCTTGACTCTTGCGATGTATATCAACGTAGATGCAGACAAGAAAAAAATCTATAAAGGGATTTTCCTTTCATCAGCACTTGCGGTGTTCTTAACAGGCGTAACCGAGCCAATTGAATATATGTTTATGTTTGTCGCATTACCGCTTTATATTGTTTATGCTTTAGTACAAGGTTGTGCTTTTGCCATGGCAGATATTGTGGACTTACGTGTGCATTCATTCGGTAACATTGAGTTCTTAACACGTACACCAATGGCGATTAAAGCCGGCATCGGTATGGATGTGATCAACTTTATTTGGGTATCTATCCTATTTGCCGTTGCCATGTTCTTTATCGCAAACTTTATGATTAAGAAATTTAACCTTGCCACAGCAGGCCGTAATGGTAACTATGATGCAAAAGGTTCAGATGAAACTTCTAGCGATGAACCAAAAGTGGCGAATGCTAGCACGCAAGTTATCCAAATCATCAACTTACTTGGTGGGCGTAATAACATTGCAGATGTTGATGCTTGTATGACACGTTTGCGTATCACCGTGCATAATCCAGATTTAGTCGGTGATGAAGCAAGCTGGAAACAAGCGGGCGCAATGGGCTTTATCGTGAAAGGTTCTGGTATCCAAGCGATTTATGGGCCAAAAGCAGATGTCTTAAAATCAGATATTCAAGACGTGCTTTCATCTGGTGTTGAAATTCCTAAAATGTAATTTGAACTAGAAAAGCATCAAAAATAAAACGGAAGCCTCTGTAATTCGGCTTCCGTTTTTGTTTATAAAAAGCATTTTTTAAGCGAAAAAGAAAAGTGCTTGTTAGTCTTGTTTATTTTTCTGCTCTAAAGTTGATTCGTTATCTTGTTTTTCATCACGCTCAGGATCAAATTTAACAACAGGCACACAACCACGGCACGCGCCGCGATTCACGCCAAGTTCTTCACAGAATTGATCGTATTTTTCTAAGGCTTTTTTAAACCAACTTTTATTTTCATTGCTCATTATTGTCTCCTTTTTTGTTTATGCAAGCGGTCGGATTTCGTGAATTTTTTGCAAAATGTTGGCAAAATCAGACCACTTGTGAGCTAGTCGCGGAAGTTGTTAAATTGGAACGGTTGACCTAGCTCCGCGCCTTTAACTAATTGAATTGCTGCTTGTAAGTCATCGCGTGATTTACCTGTCACACGCACTTGCTCGCCTTGAATTTGGGTTTGTACTTTTAATTTGGCATCTTTAATCAGTTTCGTGATTTTCTTCGCCATTTCTGTTTCAATCCCTTGCTTGAGCTTAATCTCTTTAGAATAAAGTTTTCCGTGGTGTTCAGATTCACTTGGAATATCTAATGAGCTATGCTCAATGCCACGTTTAACGCATGAACCGATTAAAATTTCGATCAGTTGTTCAAGTTGGAAGTCTGATTCGGTAGTGATTTTAATGGTTTCGTTTTTTTCATTAAGTTCGATGACAGCTTCCACACCACGGAAATCGTAGCGAGTGGTTAATACACGGTTCGCATTTTCTACTGCGTTGCGAACTTCATGTAGAGTAATTTCAGAAACGATATCAAAAGATGGCATAGGTTCCTCCTTTAAGCATTGAATAAATCGTTTGCATTAAGCAATATGCATAATGCAGTTAAGTCTGCAAAGTTTATCACAAATTTGGCTTGTTCTTGTACTTTTGGTTTGGCGTGTAGTGCGACACCAAGTGCAGCATCGTGGATCATCAATAAGTCATTAGCCCCATCGCCAATGGCAACAGTTTGTTGTTCACTGATTGCATATTGCAATTTGAGTTTGGCTAAGGTATTAGCTTTATATTGCGCATCGACCACTTTACCCAATACATTTCCTGTTAGTTTGCCGTTAATAATTTCTAGTTGGTTGGCTGCGGCAAAATCAAGTTGATAGCGTTCTTTAAGATAATCCGCAAAATAATCGAATCCGCCTGATGCAATTGCCAACTTCCAGTGATGTTGTTTGAGCACGCGAATCATCTCTTCAAAGCCATCCATAAGCGGTAGATTTTCTCGCACGATTTGCAAAATACGCTCTGGTGCATCTTTGAGTGTGCCAACACGTTTTCGCAGGCTTTGCTCAAAATCTAGCTCACCACGCATAGCGCTAGCGGTAATTGCTGAAACTACTTCGCCTGTTCCTGCTAATTTGGCAATTTCATCAATACACTCAATTTTGATCGCAGTGGAATCCATATCCATCACTAATAGCCCAGGTTGGCTTAAACGCGCGACAATATCAAGATCGGCAATGTCAGCTTGATATTCTGCAGCCAGTGCGCGCAAAGTACGAGCGGGTTGTTCACTATTGAAAAAGGCAAGTTGATAGCCTAAATAGTCTGTTCGTTTAATGAGTTGAGCATGACTCTTTTGTGCAAATTGTGTGCATTGGTCGTCATTAAGTTGGCGAGCGTAAAGCAAGACGGTGTTTGACATAACGTTCTCTTTTTATAGATAATGATGCCAAATTATCTATTATCAGTTCGGTATTCGCAATTCTTTATGTACCTTTCCCGTGAAAAATTGATAAAAGTACTGTTAGTGCTGTTTATTTTGGGGCTTTGTGTCGCAGTGGTTGGGGTAATCCTCAATGGCGTGAAACAGTTTAGAATCGGCTCTCAGCTCTCTAGTATGAGCCAAGTATCAAGTTTATCGCATGTGTTGGTTCGTCAGCAGGCAAATTTGTTTGCATTGATGTTAGCCAAAAATACGAAAACAGAGGAGCTTAATGCGGCATTAGATAGCTTTGCGCAAGAAGATTTTATTTTGGATGCAAATCTCTATTCGCCTTCAGGTCAGTTAATAGCACAAAGTCAAAATGCCTTGGAGCTGAAACAGAGTTTACTGAATTCTGATACCCAACAAATTGTAGAACCGGTGTTAGTGAAATCTGAATTGGCAGGCTTTTTACGTGTAACTTTTGATTCGCAATATATTAAAAATACGAATGATAAAATCGGGGCAATGTTTCGCCAACTTTATGGTGAATTGATTATTCTGGTTTTAGTCGGCGGGTTATTTGTGAGTGTCGTCTATTATTTGTTCCCAAGACGGAAAATTGTCATTCATACACCTGTTCGCCAAACAGTAGAGTCAAACCAAGGCCAAGCGCAACGCTTTCATCGTCGCCGTCGGTTGTATAATCGGAAATGATTGTAATTTAGTCGCATCCGAGTATAATATCCCCCGTTTTTTAAAACTTATTGATAGACTTATAGAGGCATAAATGGCTAAAGAAGATTGCATTGAAATGCAAGGCACAATTTTAGAAACCTTACCTAACACCATGTTTCGTGTGGAATTAGAAAATGGTCATGTGGTAACTGCGCACATTTCAGGAAAAATGCGTAAAAACTATATTCGTATTTTAACTGGCGATAAAGTGACAGTAGAAATGACCCCATACGATTTAAGTAAAGCACGCATTATTTTCCGTGCTCGTTAATCCAGAAGGTTTGGTTATCGAAAATGACAAAACAAGGCGCATTATCTAATGCGCCTTGTTTTTTATCTGGCATAGTATAAAAAAGAAAAAGGAGAATGAGATGACAATTCAACAAATTGATTTTAACGAGCTTTATCAGGCACATTTAAGAGCCTGCAATCACTTTAATTTGCCCGCAACTAAATGGGATAAAAAAGCTGCGAAGATGGCTGAAAATTTAGTGGGAAAGCCAAGCCGTTATAATCAAACATTGTTAGAAAAAATAGCGATTGGTAAAGATGAAAGTGTATTGGATATTGGGTGTGGGCCGGGTACCTTTGCGCTGCCACTTGCGCAACAATGTCGTGCCGTATATGCATTAGATTACAGTGAAGGAATGCTGGCTCAGCTTAGCAAATTCCAGCAACAGATGAATTTATCGAATATTACACCGTTGCACTATTCATGGACAGATGATTGGGCTGAGGTGCCAGCAGTAGATGTTGTGTTAGCTTCACGTTCTACTTTAGTCGATGATCTTGATAATATGATTGAGAAACTTTGTACTAAAGCTAAAAAACGTGTTTATCTGACTTCTGTGACGCAACCTCATTTTTTAGATGAAGCCATTTTTGAGGCTATTGGGCGAGATGATTGCGGTTTTCCAACCTATATTTATTTGGTAAATAGACTGTATCAAAAAGGCATTTTAGCGAATGTGAATTTTATTGAATCAGATTCAGGGCGATTTTTAGGTGAGAGTTTTGAAGATTTACTCGCTTCAGTCGAGTTTTCTTTAGGGGCATTAACGGAAGAAGAGAAAGAGAAATTGGCTGCCTTTTATCAAGCCAAAATGGAAAAAGGTGAGCCGATTAAACATGGCCAAACAAAATGGGCATTAATTTGGTGGGAAGTAAGTGCTTAACAAGCGGTCACATTTTCAAAATTTTTTGCAAAAAGAGGGCAGCTTTAAAGCTGCCTTCTGTTCTTTATTTCCTAAACTATTTTAACCAAACAAAATAGCCAACTAATGAAAGTGCAATGATGCATACTAAGCTGATTTTATAAGAGCGAAGCATATCCCGTTGGGTCACAATACCAGTACTAAATGCAATGGCGTTTGGTGGTGTACCAACCGGCATCATAAAGGCACAAGATGCCCCGAAACCAATAATCAATGCAAAAGCGCGAGGATCAATTTGAAGTGATTGCGCAATAGAGATGAAGATTGGCACTAACAATGCTGCACTAGCGGTATTAGAAGTAAATTCGGTTAAGACACAGATAAAAGCAGCAATAATTAAGCAAATAATGTAGTAGTGTTTACCTTCGATCAGTTCTACGATGCCTTCTGCCATAATTTTGCTTGCACCAGTGTGGCTAAGCACATAGCTAAGTGTGAGACCACCACCGAATAAAAATAATACACCCCATTCAGTGCCTTCTTGTAATTGTTTCCAAGTGGTTACGCGAGTTGCACAAAGTGCTAAGGCTGCAATCATTGCAACAAGGCTATCAAAGCTACCTATTTTTTCTTTTAAACCGAGTAAAGGTGAGATGAAGTTATTAACTTGGTCGCCAAAAACCCAGCACAGGGCAATGACTAAAAAGATGCCTAATGTGGTAATACGTTTGCGATCAAGCTGGATATTTTCTGCTACATATTCAAAGCTTGAATTAAATTTCGGGCGGAAGTTGAAATAAAGTACAGCTAAAGTTGCTGGTAATAATAAGACAACCATTGGTAGGCCATAATAAAGCCATTCTGCAAAGCCAATACCTAATTGAGAGGCGGCAATCGCATTCGGAGGGCTGCCAACTAATGTGCCCATTCCACCTAAACCTGCGCTATATGCAATACCTAAGATGACAAAAGCAAAGGTGTTGTGGTCTTTTTCTTTATCTAGGTTACTTAATAAACCGAGTGAGAGCGGTAACATCATTGCAGCTGTTGCCGTATTACTCATCCACATTGAAAGCACGGCAGTAACAAGAAAGAGATAAAGCACGGCAACAAATAGATTACCTTTGGCAAGCACCATGATTTTATTAGCAATCAGTTTATCAATTTTTTGAATATGCAATGCAGTTGCAAGCGCAAAGCCCCCAAAGAAGAGGAAAATGGTGGGATCAGCAAAAGCAACCAATGCTCGTTTAGAATCAACTAAGCCTAATAAAATAGACAGTACGGGAATAAAAAGGGCGGTAATAGTAACGTGTAAAGCTTCTGTGAGCCAAAGTACGGCAACAAATGCAAGTAGCGCTAAGGCTTTATTCGGTGCAGGGTCGAAAGGTAAAAAAGCTAATAATGTGAAAAATAAAATCACATCAAAAATAAAAATTATCGTGTTGCGATAATTTTTAGCTTGTTGAGTGTTGTCGTGTATTTGCTCAGACATAATCATCCTTAGGTATATTAGAGGATTTTTACTATAACAAAAAATCACGCAGAGGAAATATCAGATAGTGTAAAGTATGAACAGAAATACATTTTTTGTACAATTTTTATCAAGATTCTTGCTTTAGATCAAACATCCCTTGCTCGATATGATAAGTATCATCAAGCAAGGGATGTTCAAGCGGTTAAATTTGCGAAGAATTTTGCAAATTAGTCTAGCCAGAAGAGATAGCCGATAGTTGCAATCACAAGAATACAGATAATGTTTAGCCAGAAACCTGCTTTAACCATTTCGGTTTGTTTAATTTCACCGGTACCAAATACGATTGCATTCGGTGGTGTTGCAACTGGTAACATAAAGGCACAAGATGCGCCTAAACCGATAATCAATGCTAAACCTAACGGTGGCATATTAAGCGCTTGGGCAATCGAAATAAAGATTGGCACTAATAATGCAGCACTTGCAGTGTTAGATGTAAACTCGGTTAAGAAGATGATGAAGGTTGCGACAATTAAGCCAATCACATAGAAGTGACCACCTTCAATTAAGCTTACAATACCATCAGCCATGATTTTGCTTGCACCAGTTTGTCCAAGTACTTCGCTTAAGGTTAAGCCACCACCGAATAGGAATAACACGCCCCATTCAGTACCTTCTTGTACTTGTTGCCAAGATGCCACGCGGGTAATACAAACGACTGCTGCAGCAGTTAATGCGACGATACTATCGAAGCTACCGATTTTGCCAGAAATACCTAATAATTCAGAAATCCATGGATTAAGTTGAGAGCTGAATACCCAGAATAATGCTGTGAATAAGAAAATAACTAAAGTTAATACACGTTGGCGGTTAAGCTCAATTTTTTCAAATTGTTGATCAAAGGTGATATTAAATTTCGGTTTAAAGACGACATAAAGTGTGCCTACCATCAATGGCATCAAAATAAGCATAATAGGTAAACCGTATTTCATCCAATCAGCAAATGTAAGGTGTAATTGTGATGCCACGATAGCATTTGGAGGACTCCCTACAAGGGTTCCCATTCCACCGATACTTGCGCTATAAGCAATCCCTAATAGTACAAAAACATAGGTGTTATGATGTGCGTCGCGATCTAATTTACTTAAAATCCCCATTGCTAAAGGTAACATCATTGCCGCAGTTGCAGTGTTACTCATCCACATTGAAAGAAATGCAGTTACACCGAATAAATAGAGCACGGCAACAGATAATTTGCCTTTAGAAAGTGCCATAATTTTGTTGGCAATGAGTCTATCTAATTTTTGAATATGCAATGCAGTAGCCAGCGCAAATCCCCCGAAGAAGAGGAAAATGGTTGGATCAGCAAAAGCAATAAGCGCTTGTTTGGATTTCACTAATCCCAATCCAATTGCCAATAATGGAATTAGAAGGGCAGTCACAGTTACATGTAGTGCTTCGGTGAGCCAGAGCACTGCAACAAAAACCAATAAAGCAAGCCCTTTATTGGCTTCAGGTGTAAAAGGTAAAACTTTTAATAAGATAAAAAAGATAACAACATCAGCAATAAAAATGAGGTTATTGCGAAAATTTGAGTTGTTAGTTGGTGCATTAGTTGTCATAAGAGCCTCCCACAAAAATAAGCTCAATGGCAATATACTGCGTAAATCAGGGAATCTAAATAAGAATGTTATAAATTTGTGACAAGATTCACAAAATTTTTAAAAATTCGTGAGATTTATTCAAAACAAAATAAGAAAAGGCAAGATTATTCATCTTGCCTCTATGATTAGCCATTTACATCGGCTTCATTGCCACGTTCTTGTAACCATTTTTTACGATCTTCAGAACGTTTTTTCACTAACATCATATCCATAATTTCAAAGGTTGAAGGTGTTTGCTCATCGCCTTCATCTAACGTCAGTTGAACTAAGCGGCGCGTACTTGGATCCATGGTCGTTTCACGTAGTTGGCTTGGATTCATTTCGCCCAACCCTTTAAAGCGTTGTACATTTAGTTTGGCTTTTTTGCTTGCCAAACGGTGTAAAATAGCTTCTTTTTCCGCTTCATCTAAAGCATAGTGGACTTGGTCTTTACCCACATCAATGCGATAAAGAGGCGGCATTGCAACATAAACGTGCCCATCTTTTACTAATTGTGGGAAGTGGCGTAAAAAGAGTGCACATAGTAAGGTGGCAATATGTAAACCGTCAGAGTCGGCATCAGCAAGAATACAAATTTTACCGTAGCGAAGCTCTTCTAAATTATCACTATCTGGATCAATACCAATTGCAATCGCAATATCATGCACTTCTTGTGAAGCTAAGACTTGATCAGAAGAAACCTCCCAAGTATTTAGGATTTTCCCGCGTAGTGGCAAAATCGCTTGGAATTCTTTATCTCTCGCTTGTTTAGCAGAACCACCTGCAGAGTCTCCTTCCACTAAGAAAAGCTCAGTTCGAGTTAAATCTTGTGAAAGACAATCTGCTAATTTACCTGGTAATGCTGGGCCACTTACCAGTTTTTTACGTACCACTTTTTTCGCAGCACGTAAGCGACTTTGCGCTGAGCTAATCGCCATATCAGCTAAAGTTTTACCAATCTGAACATTTTGATTAAGCCATAAGCTAAAGGCATCTTTAATCACGCTATCAACATAGCTTGAAGCTTGGCGGGAAGATAAGCGCTCTTTGGTTTGACCAGCAAATTGTGGCTCTTGAATTTTTAAAGAAAGCACATAAGCACAGCGATTCCACACATCTTCTGCGGTTAATTTCACCCCTTTCGGGAGTAAATTATGAATATCACAGAACTCTACCATGGCTTTAAATAAACCATTTCGCAAGCCGTTTACATGGGTGCCACCTTGTGAAGTTGGAATTAAGTTGACATAACTTTCTGATAATAATTCTCCGCCTTCAGGTAACCAAGTTAACGTCCAACTTACCGCTTCAGTTTCGCCGACAACATCGCCAATAAAGGGTGGGTTAGGGAGTGATTCAGACTCTTTTAACGCTTCAGAAAGGTAGTCAGATAATCCATCTTCGTAGTACCAAGTTTCTTCATTATTGTTGATATGATCGATAAAACGAATCGTCAATTTTGGACATAATACCGCTTTAGCGCGTAATAAATGACGCAGACGGCTTACCGAGAAACGTGGGCTATCAAAGTATTTTGGATTTGGGTAAAAACGGACGGTAGTTCCAGTTTGTTTTTTCGGGCAGCTGCCAATAACAGTGAGTTCTTCCACTTTTACACCATTTTCAAAGGCGATTGCATAGATTTCTCCATGGCGTTTAATTTTGATTTCAACGCGTTGTGAAAGTGCATTTACGACAGAAATCCCTACGCCATGTAAGCCGCCAGAGAAAGTATAGTTTTTATTTGAGAATTTACCGCCAGCGTGCAGTTTGGTTAAGATCAGCTCCACCCCTGAAATTTTTTCAGTAGAGTGAATATCAACCGGCATGCCTCGCCCGTTATCAATCACTTCTAATGAATTATCGGCATGTAAAATCACATCAATATGAGAGGCATAGCCAGAGAGGGCTTCGTCCACGCTATTATCAATAACTTCTTGTCCGAGGTGGTTAGGACGGGTGGTATCGGTATACATACCAGGGCGCAGTTGAACGGGCTCAAGATCTTTTAAAACGGTGATTTCATCCGCATCATATCGTTTGTCAGACATGCAAAATTCTCAATATTAGTCATGGAAATAAGGACAGGATTCTAAAAAATTTTAGTATAAATGGCAAGCAATCAGGCGCTTAGTGAGTACAAGCGGGTGGATTCTGCAAAAAATTTGCAAAATTCAACCGCTTGTTTTTTTAATGCTGAATTAGGATTAAATTCATATTGTAAAGCAAATGCGTTTTTTTAGGTTTTTCAGGCGGATTATCATTAAATATGTAGTTTATGCTTTACATTTTTGGCGGATAAAGCGTAGAATAGCCAAGAATTAACTACATTCTGGAGGAATGAATGAATAAACAAGCACTTTCAGATTTTATCCGTCAAGAGCTGTCTGGTTGGAAACCGTTCGAAGTTTTACTATTGGTTTTTTGTGTTGGTGCGCAACTTTGGTTGCTGATACAAACTTCAGCGCCCTTGTTAGATGCGATTTCTGGTATTACCGGCACTATTTGTGTGGTATTAGTCAGTAAAGGGAAGATTAGTAACTATTTCTTCGGTTTGATCTTTGCTTATACTTATTTCTATGTGGCTTGGCACCAAAATTATATTGGGGAAATGAATAGCGTACTTTATATTTATTTACCGGCACAATTTATTGGCTATTTCTTATGGAAAGCCAATATGCAAAAAGATAATGCGGGCAGTGAAGAAGTCGTTGCTAAAGCACTGGATTTTAAAGGTTGGGCAATATTGCTAGTGAGCCTTACAGTATTTACCTTATTATTTATTGAAGCATTAAAAGCAGCAGGCGGAAGCTCAACTTCATTAGATGGAGTCACAACGATTACCACTTGTGCTGCACAATTGTTGATGATTTTGCGTTATCGTGAGCAGTGGTTGTTATGGATTGTGCTGAATGTGTTATCAATACTGTTATGGTGGGAAGAGAATCCTGCGATGAGAGTGATGTACATTGCCTATTTAGTGAATTCTATTTACGGTTTCTATAACTGGACTAAGCTTCAAAAACAATTAAAAGCATAAAAATTAAAATAAACAAGCGGTCATTTTTCTCATTGGTTTTGCAAATAGCAAAAAATGAAGAAAAATGACCGCTTGCGTTTAGGAAACTAGGCTTTTTCGCGAGCAATCGCGCGATAACCAATATCACGGCGATAGAAACGCCCAGTCCATTGAATTTGTTCTGCAAGGGCAAGTGCAGATTGTTGTGCTTCAAAAACGGAATTACCTAATGCGGTTGCACATAACACGCGCCCTCCATTGGTTAATAATTTCCCTGCTTTTTCTTCTACACCTGCTAAGAACACTTTTTGATTTGCGCTTGGTGTTTGTGGAATACCTGAAATTTCATCATGCTTACGATAATCACCAGGATAGCCTTCTGCTGCGAGTACAATGCCTAATGCAGCTTGTTCTACCCAAGTTGATTTAACGCTATCAAGTTTTTCATCGCATGCAGCTAAGCAAAGTTCAACTAAGTCAGATGCTAATCGCATCATAATCGGTTGGGTTTCCGGATCGCCGAATCGGCAGTTGAATTCAATCACTTTGGGTTGTCCGTTTGGCATAATCATTAAGCCTGCATAAAGGAAACCGGTATAAGGATTACCTTCTGATGCCATGCCATTCACCGTTGGGTAGATAATTTCATCCATCACGCGTTGATGAATTTCAGCGGTGACTACAGGTGCAGGGGAGTAAGCGCCCATGCCACCAGTATTTAACCCTTTATCACCTTCGCCTACACGCTTGTGGTCTTGACTGGTTGCCATCGGTTCAACGTGTTTTCCATCGACCATCACGATAAAGCTGGCTTCTTCACCATCTAAAAATTCCTCAATGACAACACGGCTACCCGCATCGCCAAAGGCATTTCCTGACAGCATATCTTTAACCGCTTCTTCAGCTTCTGCTAGAGTCATCGCAACGATAACCCCTTTACCTGCCGCTAAACCATCCGCCTTAATCACAATTGGCGCACCTTTTTCTTTTAAGTAGGCTAAAGCTGGCTCAACTTCAGTAAAGTTTTGATATTCAGCGGTTGGAATTTGGTGGCGAGCAAGGAAATCTTTAGTAAACGCTTTTGAACCTTCTAATTGGGCGGCAGCTTGAGTTGGGCCAAAAATTTTTAATCCATTGGCACGGAAAGCATCAACCACACCTATAACTAATGGCGCTTCAGGCCCAACAATGGTTAAGTCGATTTGGTTGGCTTTTGCAAATTCAACTAATGCGGGTACGTCAGTGGCGGAAATAGCGACATTTTCAACCCCGTTTTCTTGTGCCGTTCCTGCATTTCCTGGCGCAACGAAAACTTTGTCTACAAGAGGAGATTGGCGGACTTTCCACGCTAAAGCATGCTCTCGACCACCATTGCCAATAATTAAAATATTCATTTGAATTTCCTTGAAATAAGCTTAAGCAAACGATTGCGTAAGTCTACTATATTTCTATAAAAACACCTAGCAAAGATTCATTTGTAAATCTTTTTCCAAATTTGACCGCTTGTCTGCAATTATGGTTAAAAAATAACTTGCGAAATGTCGGATAGTCTGTATAATTTGCGCGTTCAGTCACATTTGTTTTTAATCCTTGCTTCCACAAGCTGGTGACTGGCTAACGTTGGAGGCTGCTAACCCGTAAGGATAGTCAATGCGTCACTACGAAATCGTTTTTATGGTTCATCCGGACCAAAGCGAACAAGTACCAGCAATGATTGAGCGTTACACAGCATCTGTTAAAGAAGCTGGCGGTCAAGTTCATCGCTTAGAAGATTGGGGTCGTCGTCAATTAGCATACCCAATCAACAAACTTCACAAAGCACACTATGTGTTATTGAATGTAGAAGCACCACAAAGTGTAATCGATGAGTTAGAAACTAACTTCCGTTACAACGATGCCGTTCTTCGTAGCTTAGTTGTTCATACTAAAACTGCAGTAACTGAAGCTTCACCTATGGTGAAAGCTAAAGAAAGCAAAGCTGCTGAAGCAGTTGTAGTAGAAGAAGCAGGCGAGTAATTTGCCGATTGAAAATCGTTTAATTCTGAGCGGTACAGTTTGCTCAGTAGTTAAACAAAGCCAAAGCCCGCTAGGTATTCCAAGTTATAAATTTTGGATTGAACATCGTTCAACACAAATTGAAGTAAATTTAGAACGTCAGGCGTGGTGTAAAATCCAAGTGATTTTAAATGGCAATCAATTTAGTTTAATAACCCAACAAATAAAGCTCGGCAGTAAAGTGAGCGTTAGTGGATTTCTCCACACTCACAAAGATTATCATGGTTTGAACCAGTTAGTTTTACACGCCGAACATATTGAATTTATAGATCAGGAGAAGCCAAATGGCACGTTATTTCCGTCGTCGTAAGTTCTGCCGTTTCACCGCGGAAAATGTTGTTGAAATCGATTACAAAGATATCGCTACATTAAAGAACTACATTTCTGAAAACGGCAAGATTGTTCCTAGCCGTATTACTGGTACTCGTGCGAAGTACCAACGCCAATTAGCACGCGCAATCAAACGCGCTCGTTACTTAGCGTTATTACCTTATTCTGATACACACAATCACTAATAAGAAGAGGTAAGAACAATGCAAGTTATTTTATTAGACAAAGTTGCTCACCTTGGTGGTGTAGGCTCACAAGTTGAAGTAAAAGCAGGTTTTGCACGTAACTACTTAATCCCACAAGGTAAAGCGGTTATGGCAACTGCAGCGAATATCGCTCACTTCGAAGCTCGTCGTGCAGAATTAGAAGCAAAAGCGGCTGAAGCATTAGCAAAAGCACAAGCTCGCGCGGCACAATTAAGTGCATTAGCTGCTGTAGCAGTTTCTGCAACTGCAGGTGATGATGGTCGTTTATTCGGTTCAATCTCTGCTAAAGACATTGCTGATGCATTAACTGCAGCAGGTGTTGAAGTAGTGAAAGCTGAAGTACGTTTAGGCGAAGGCCCATTACGTAGCACTGGCGAACACGAAGTTAAAATTCACTTACACCCAGAAGTGAATGCAGTAGTAACAATCAACGTTGTTACTGAATAATCGAAAAGATTATAAAAGAAAACCCAGCGAAAGCTGGGTTTTTGTTTTTTACAAATTATTTTGATTTTTCAACCGCTTGTAGTGGAAAACCGCCGAGATCTTTTAGACGATTAACCATTTGGCAGAATAATTCAGTTGTTTTTTCCGTATCATAAAGTGCGGAGTGCGCTTGTTTGCCATCAAAAGCAATATTTGCCATTTGGCAGGCTTTGACTAATACGGTTTGTCCGTACATAAACCCGGCAAGGGTTGCGGTATCAAACATTGCAAAAGGGTGGAACGGATCACGTTTAGCATTAATACGTTTAATGGCAGCGTGTAAAAAACCCTGATCAAATGCAGCATTATGTGCCACAATTACCGCACGTTGGCAACCTTGTGCTTTCATCGCTTTACGAACCATTTTAAACATTTCTGGAATCGCAATGTTCTCCGGAACCGCGCCACGTAATGGATTATCAATGTCGATGCCATTAAATTTAAGAGAATCTGGATTGATATTCGCTCCTTCAAATGGTTGAATATGAAAATGACATTGCTGATCTGGCACTAAATAACCTGCATCATCCATTTTCACGGTAATTGCAGCAAGTTCTAACAATGCATCAGTTTGGGCATTTAAACCGGCAGTTTCTACATCAATAATCACGGGCAAATAGCCACGAAAACGATTTTTTAGTAAATTATAATCGGTTGGTTGTTCGGTTTCTGTTGTCATAATAAAAACGCAAGCGGTCGAATTTTGCAAAAAATTGACAAAATCAGACCGCTTGTAAAAAGAGTTAGTTACCTAAAGCCGCTTGAGCTTCTTTATTTGCAATGAATTCAATTTTATAACCGTCTGGATCTTCAGCAAAAGCGATAACCGTTTTACCCCCTAATACTGGGCCTGGTTCACGCGTGATTTTGCCACCCGCCGCACGAATCGCTTCGATGGTTGTATAAATATCATCTACACCTAATGCGATATGGCCGTAAGCTGTGCCTAAGTCGTATTTATCTACGCCCCAGTTATAGGTTAATTCGATAACCGCATTTTCACTTTCATCACCATAGCCAACAAAAGCCAAAGTATATTTATATTCAGCATTTTCGCTAGTACGGAGCAATTTCATTCCTAAAACTTCAGTATAAAACTTAATAGAACGTTCTAGGTCGCCAACACGTAGCATCGTGTGTAAAATTCTCATTTCTCACCTCTTAAGTCGTTAAAAAAACTGTCGTATTATGGCATAATCTTAAGTCAAAATCATTTTAAATAAGGTTTATTATGTCGCACGAACATGAATCGGAAAAAAAACTAGAAATTGCAGTGCATGCGCTACTGCCAATGCTCGGTATGCTTTTTGTTCAAATGTGTCTTAATTATTATTTTGCGCCGCAAAATATGATTTTTATTTCCCCTTATTTGTTGAGCTTTCTAGTTGTCAGTATCGTGATGAGTGTTGTGCTTTGGAAAGGGCAAATTTGCCCCGGGCAGCGCGGCCGATTAACCTTTGTGTTGAAATTTTTAGCTGTATTTGCCTTAGGCAATTTGGCATATAGTTATGGTTTTACGCCTAAGCATATTCCATTGTTATTAGTTGCGGTTATGGCGGTATTATTACCCATTCTTTACTGGCAAGATGCAGATGAAGATAACCTTTATCAAACGATGATTTATTGTAGTTTTGGCGTTGCCGTCGTGGCAATTTTGCAATATTTAGCGGTATATTGGTGGGAAATTCCTTCATTGTTAAATGGCTTGCGGGCGAATAATTTTGCGCAACTGCAATTAGGGTTATTGCTTTCTGGTTGGTATTTAATGCTAGCAAATAGCCGCTTAGAAGGTTTCTTTAAACTGTTAATTCAACTGGCTATTTTAGCTTTAGTCATGAATTATATTTGGACGGTTTTCGTGCTTTACCAACAAGTACAGATTATGCCAGAAACTTCATTTTTACCATTTATTCTCTATTTTGTGGTGCAATTTGCAATTTTAGCAATATTAGCTTGGTTATTACTGGGTAAAAAAGAGAAACAGATTAAAAATCCAGTGGGTTGGTCTGCGGCTACCTTTTTGGCGATGCTTTACCCGCTAGTATCTATTGGATAATGATAAAGAAAACGTTATTGGTTCTATTAGGCTTGTCGCTATTGCTGATCATTAGTGCAAGCCTTCTATTTTTCAGCACCTATTTTTCTGGTGTTGCAAACCGTTTTTTGCCTGAAAATTGGCAAATTTCTACGCCATCTGGCGGTTTTTCTGCAAATCAAACAGGCATACATTTACCGCAGTTGATTGTTCAGTATCAGCAATGTCCGTTGGTTGCACTTGATAATTTGTCATTTAATCCGCAAGGTTATCAATTAAGTGCCGCAAAAGTGACGTTAGATTATCACTGCTTTAGCCTTTTTCCTGAATCAGAAAAAGGTGAATCTGATTTTTCCTTAAATAAATGGCTTTTATTAGCGCCAGCAACAAAATTAACGGTAGATGAATTAGCTTGGCAAAATTTGCCAGCGGATCTTTCTCCTCGTTTAAGTCAATTATTGGCAACCCCTGCAAAAATTCAAGTAGTTCATCAAGGACGTAAATTATCGCTTTCTCTGAAACAACAAGCGGTCGAATTTGAGGGAGATTTTACCAATGGTCGGTTAAGTGGTAATGTGAATTATCACCCAAGTGAGACAGAAAAGCACAACCTGTTATTTACGACACAACTCAATGAAAATATCCTTTCACTTCCGCAATATTTTGAAAGTGACTATCACTGGATTTTGCCAGAAAATATTATCTCTGAAAAAGGGCTACAAGAGGGGAGTCTTGGGCTCACTTGGCAGTCAGATAATGAGAATAATTTATTGGGTAACTTGACCTTTATTTCAGAAACGCAGCCTGAAAATAAATTGGCACTGCCATTTAAATTTGATTTTACCCAGTTAGAAATTTACCAAGGAAAGTTCCATTGGGGGTGGTTGCCCGATTTTCCGATTAACGGCTCAACAACAGCCACGTTGAAGCCGAAAAACATTATGCAAGGCGAAATTTTTCCGCTAGAAACGGCATTTAGAATGAACCTGTTTTCAGAAGATAAGCATACGCTCAGCCTTGCGACAACAAGTGGAGTCATTGAATCGCCCGATTATTTTATTCTGCCGCTCACTTTATCAGGCTATGTGAAATATCATGGTTTTCGTCTGTTTAGTCAGGCGACCATTGATGCGAATCAGTCTGGTCTTACTTTCTCGCCAAAATCTATGTTCCAAATTATTAGCGGTCAAGAGCGTTTACTAACTATTAAGGAATTAACTATCCCATTAGGCACGGTAGAGATTAACCGCTATGGTGTAAGTGGCCCACTTCAAGCACATTTGAAAGCTGAATCGCCAGATTTTAGCGACATTGATTTTCAACTCAAAGGGCAAGCCCGCCATTTTAAAATGGGGCTTTCAGAGGTTTTCGATGATTTCGATGGCAAGGGAAACAAGAATTTTTGGGGCTGGACATTAGATGGCGGTGCGATGCTCAAAAGCCTAAATAGCAAGGTCAAATTAGCAGGAAAAGGGAATTGGCATAACAATGTTATTCAATTTTTGCAGCTAGATGGCGAGATGAATGGCACAAACATTGGGAATGCTGAGCTAGCGCCAAGTCAGCTAAAACTAACCGAGCCAGTGAAATTTTTCTATGAAGATTGGACGCTTACCGGTGGCGCAGAACTCAGCTCGCCCGCATTATCTTTTAACTATGGTGGTAAACTGTCACAGCCACGTGCCAAAGTGACTTTTAACGGTGAGTTAGAGACGCTTCAATTTAAAGGCGAATTCCAAGCAGGAAAAGTGGGCCCATTGATGCTCAATGCGAAGCGCCAATTGAAAGCAAATGCCAGTGAATTTGTGGGCAACATTCAATGGGCATCGCAGCCGGCAAGTGTGTTCCAAAGTTTGATTCCGCCTAAAATGAACTGGGTGATTAAATCTGGTACGGTAAAAGGAAACACCCAATTCCAGACTCAAGCACAAAAAGGTTTAGTGGCGAGCGGAGAGCTTTCCATTACTGATGCAGGGCTTTCTTTGCCGAAAGGGGAAATAAATGGCATTGAGTTTACTTTTCCGTTCCAACTTTCAGGCGATCATTTAACTTTTGGTCAACGTAAACCAATAGCGGTGAAGATTGCAGAAATCAATGCAGGCGTGCCGATCCAAAATGTGCATGTAAACATTGATGGGCATTATCCTTATAGCCAAAAGAAACCGCTTAATTTGCGCAAGCTAGAGCTTGATTTATTAGATGGTAAATTAAAAGTGGAACATTTTTCTTTGCCTCAAGTCAAAGTGGCGCTTTTGCAGTTGGAAAATATTCGATTCGAGCGAATGATGGAAGTGGCTAACTATCAGCAAATTGATCTTCGTGGTAAAGCAAATGCAACTTTGCCATTTTGGTTATCGGGGGAACCTTGCTATGTTTGTGATGGGCGATTGGAGCAAACAGAAACTTCATATTTGAAAATTTCGGATGCCTTGATGAAAGCCATTTCGCAAAGTAGTGGTTATTCAGAACGAATTTTGTTGTACCTACTCAACGATACCAAAGTGGCGGATATGGCTGCTAGCATCAATGTGCCAAAAAGTGGCGATATGAAACTGGCTGCGCAGCTTAAATTGCAGCTGAATCAGCAAGAAAAAGCGAAGGTCAATTTTAATTATACACACCAAGAAAATATTTTTGGCTTATGGAACCTGATGAATGCGGCTTCTAATATTGAACAACAAATAGAAAACCATATTTATCAAAAACTGGATAACAATAAATGAAACTCAACTTTTTATTTGCAATTTGTTTGCTAAATTTAACCGCTTGTACGCCAAAAATTCAGCTGGAAACGCCAGCAGAAGGGATTACGATTAACATGAATGTTGTGGTGGATCATAAAATTGATGTGAAAATGGATAAAGCATCACAGGCGATAATTTCGACTTCAGAAAATGAAGAAAAAGGTGAAGCTTCAAATCCAGCCCGTTAGTTTGTAGATAAGTTTTTTTCCTGTTAGAATGATAGATAAATTTTTTTAGGGCAAAAAAAGCCCCTCAAATGAGGGGCATAAACCAAAAGGGTTTGAAATATACAGGAAGTGAAACGAGTAACTTTCGTTACTCTAGTCTAGTTACCTAGACCAATATGCAAACACAACATCATACTTAAAATTTCAGGAAAATTTGACGAAAATCAAAAAATCACTATCCTTATTAAGTACGGGGCGCATTATAGAGATGTCGTACCACTACTACAAATGAATTATTTTTATTTTCAAGATAAAATAAAGTAATGAATTTCGCGCGATATTCGCGATTATTTAAAAGAAGAAGATTATGAATAAAAAACTGCCGCCGTTAAATGCGTTAAAAGCTTTTGAATCTGCTGCTCGCCATTTGAATTTTACCAAAGCTGCAGAAGAGCTTTTTGTGACTCAAGCTGCTGTCAGCCATCAAATTAAATTATTGGAAGATTTTTTGGGGGCGAAATTATTTTACCGCCGTAATCGTCAGCTAGAACTTACTGAAACAGGTTCGCAATATTTCCAAGAAATTCAACCGCTTTTATTACAAATTGCGTCTGCCACGGAAAAAGTACGCTTAAAAAATAGTCGGCAGGTGCTTTCTATTAGCACAACCCCATCTTTTGGGATGCATTGGCTGGTGCCACGCTTAAATGATTTCCACAAGCGTTATCCAGAAATTGAAGTACGTTTAACCACCATGCCACAAGATGAAGGGCTATTTGGAAAAGATACCGATGTGGCGATTTATTATGGCAATGGTAATTGGCAGAACCTTGAGGCAATTGAATTGGTCAGAGCGCGTATTCTCGTACTTGCTTCTCCAGAGTATTTAAAAGATAACCCGATCAATAAACCGGAAGATCTGGCGGGCAAAAACCTGATCCATGTTTGTTCCCATACGAAATGGAAGCAGATGATTGATCATTTACAGCTTGATGGTGTAGAAATTGAATCAGGCCCAATGTTTGGCACAACTTCAATGGGAATTCAAGCGGCGAAACACTGTCAAGGTGTGGTGGTAGCAAACCGAATGCTTGCTCAAGCGGAAATTGATGAAGGCACAATGGTAGAGCCATTTACAACCGATGTTTATGATGAAAAAGCCTTTTATGTTGTTTATCCGCCACAAATGGCAAAAAGCGAAAAAGTAGAACATTTTGTGGCGTGGATCACAGAGGAAATTAAAGGAAGTTATAAATAATGCGATATGATTGGATCTTATTTGACGCAGACGAAACGCTGTATTCATTCAACTCTTTTCATGGTTTGAAAGCCATGTTAGCCCCTTATGGGATCGATTTTAATCAAGAGGATTATGTGGCGTTTCAAGCTATCAATCAGCCACTTTGGGTCGCTTATCAAAATAACGAAATTACTGCTGAAGATATTCAAAAACGCCGTTTTGCAAAGCTATCTGAACAAATTGGTGTTGAGCCTTTAATGCTAAATCAAATGCTCATGTCAGAAATGGCGCTAGTTAGCAAACCATTAGAAGGCGTTGAAGCTATGCTAGAAGCGTTATACGGCAAAGTCAAAATGGGCATTATCACCAACGGCTTTACAGGGCTACAGCAACGCCGATTAGAAAATACAAAAACCGAAAAGTATTTTGATATTGTTGTAGTATCTGAGCAAATTGGGGTGGCTAAACCTGATCGTCAGGTGTTTGAGTACGCGTTTTCCCTAATGGATTGTGAAGATAAAACCCGCATTTTAATGGTGGGAGATACGTTGGCTTCGGATGTGCTCGGTGGCAATAATGCTGGCATTGATACCTGTTGGTTTAATCATGCGAATAAACCGAACGACACGACCATTCGTCCAACCTACGAAATTCATCAAATTGGCGAGTTACTGCCGATTATTTTTGGCTAACCTTTCTCAAGCGGGAGTTTTTTGCAAAAAATTTGTAAAATTTGACCGCTTGTTCTCCTATCTCCATTCCAACCGATAAAGCATTTTGAGAATTACATTAACTCATTTAGAATAGGCGGATTATTATTGATGAATAGGCAAAAACAATGGCAAAAGTAATTCAAGCAATTCGTGGTATGAACGATTGCGCACCAACTGAATCTCCCTTATGGCAATGGGTGGAAGGACAAGTTAAACAAGTATTAGCTAGCTACGGTTATTCTGAAGTTCGTATGCCAATCGTGGAAAGCACCCCGCTTTTTGCACGTGCAATTGGAGAAGTAACCGATGTTGTTTCTAAAGAGATGTACACTTTCTGGGATAACGATGAACAATTAACCTTACGTCCTGAAGGTACCGCAGGCTGCGTACGTGCAGCAATTGAGCATGGCTGGATCTATAATAACGAACAGCGCCTTTGGTATATGGGGCCCATGTTCCGTCATGAACGCCCTCAAAAAGGACGTTATCGCCAATTCCATCAAGCAGGCGTGGAAGTGTTTGGTATTGCTAATCCAGAAATTGATGCAGAATTGATTATTTTAACGGCACGCTTATGGAAAGCATTAGGCATTGACCAACATGTTTCTTTACAGCTTAACTCTATTGGTTCATTAGAAGCGCGTGCAAACTATCGTTCTGCGTTAGTGGCATTTTTAGAAAATCATCAAGATTTAATGGGCGATGAAGAAAAAGAACGTTTAGTGAAAAATCCACTACGTATCTTGGATACGAAAAATCAAGCCTTACAAGAAGTGCTTAATGATGCGCCGAAATTACTCGATTATCTTGATGAAGAAAGCCGTACGCATTTTGCAACGCTTTGTCAGTTATTAGATGATATGGGCATTGCCTATGAAGTGAATCCGAAATTAGTCCGTGGTTTAGATTATTACAATAAAACCGTGTTTGAATGGGTGACTTCAGCCTTAGGTGCACAAGGTACCGTTTGTGGTGGCGGTCGTTATGATGGCTTAGTTGAACAGTTAGGCGGTCATGCTGCACCAGGCGTAGGCTTTGCTATGGGCTTAGAGCGTTTAGTTTTATTAGTGCAAGAAGTCAATGCTGCCCTGCCAGTTGCCAATACAGTTGATGTTTATTTGGTTTATTCTGGAGAAGGAGCAACGCTTAATGCATTCCAATTAGCGGAAACTATCCGCAGTGCATTACCACAAGTTCGTGTAATGACACATTGTTCAGGCGGTAAATTCCAAAAACAATTTAAACGTGCAGACAAAGTAGATGCAAAACTGGCGTTAGTCATTGGCGAATCGGAAGTAGCAGAAAAAACAGTAGTAGTCAAAGATTTACGTTCAAGTGCAGAGCAAGTGACTATTAGCCAAGCGGATATTATTGAAACATTAACAAAACATTTCTAAGGTGAATCATGGATACCGAACAATATTTTAATAAAACCGAAGAACAGCAGTTTGAAGAAGCAAAAAGCTGGTTTAAACAAAATGGTAGTGCAATTTTACTTGCAATGCTTGTGGGGGCGAGCGCAGTATTTGGTTGGAATTTTTGGAAAAACCATAACCAACAAATTTCGCAAGAAAGTTCAGCAGCATATGACAATGTAATTGAAAGCTATTTGCAAGATCCAATAAAAAATGAACCGCTTGTAGAGAAATTTATTAAAGAAAGTGGGCATAATAGCTATGCAACCTTCGCCCAATTTACAGAAGCACAGCAACTGGTTAATAAAGGTGATTTTGCAAAAGCTAAAACTGTTTTAGAGCAAGCAGTTAATACTGAAGATGCAACATTACAAACCGTTGCGCGTTTTCGTTTAGCACAAGTAGATTATCAACTTCAAAATTACGATGCAGCATTGGCAACATTAGGCCAAATTAAAGAAAAAGCATGGACATTGCGTAAAGCGGTGTTAACGGGTGATATTCTCGTGGCAAAAGGTGATAATGCTGGCGCGAAAAGTGCTTATCAGCAAGCTTTAGCAGATGCACCAGAGCAAGAAAAAGCATTGATTGAATTGCGCTTAAATAATCTATAATCTCATTTATAAATTACTGAAGCCCTATACATTAGTTTATGTATGGGGCTTTTTTTATATTTAATTGATTGTATTTTATTCAGTTTATTTTGTTTTTTAGAGAAAAAGTTTGATTTTGTTCACATTTTTCAAATTACTGAATTTTTAATTCATTATCCTAATTTACTTTATCAGTATTGCTCACTACAATATACGCAGCTTTTGGCTACTTACTTTTGGTTAAACTTAGAATATAAATTATTAAGGATTTGTACTATGTTGTGGTTCTTTTTATGTATTGCCATCTTGGTACTTGGCTATTTCGTTTATGGGAAGGTTGTTGAAAAAATTTTCGTCATCAACCCAAAACGTCAAACGCCAGCGTATCAAATGAATGATGGTGTCGACTATATGCCAATGTCGAAAACGAAAATTTGGCTTATTCAATTATTAAATATCGCCGGCACAGGCCCAATTTTTGGTCCTATCCTTGGTGCGTTATACGGACCAGTTGCGATGCTTTGGATCGTAATCGGTTGTATTTTTGCAGGTGCCGTGCATGATTATTTCTGTGGTATGTTAAGTATCCGTCATAATGGTGCAACAATGCCGTATTTAGCGGGTAAATTCTTAGGTCGTCCGGTTAAATTCTTTATCAATGCATTAGCAATCGTATTATTAGTTTTAGTAGGTGTGGTATTTGTATCAAGCCCAGCAAAATTAATGGGTACGATTACAATGGATGTATTAGGGGTAGCTCAAGGTCCATTAGAATTAGGTGATGTAGAAGCGGCTACTCAAACAGTAAAAGATGCAGGTCTTACTGTGTTTGGTATGAGCCAAGCAACGATTGTAACGATCTGGACATTCATTATTTTTGCTTACTACATTTTAGCAACACTTCTCCCGATTGATAAAATTATCGGTCGTATCTATCCAGTCTTTGGCGCATTATTGTTATTCATGTCTGTAGGTATGGTTTATGGCTTACTTTCAGCACATTTCAATCCAAATGACCCAATCGAATTCTTCCGTACTATCGATACTGCAGATTCACAAGGATTAACATTAGAGAAATTCATGCAAAACTTCCAAGTAAAAGATGGAATGCCTACATGGCCACTTTTATTTGTGACAATTTCTTGTGGTGCGTTATCAGGCTTCCATGCGACTCAAACTCCACTAATGGCTCGCTGTGCTGAAAATGAAAGTGAAGGTCGTTTCATTTTCTACGGCGCGATGATTACTGAAGGGGTGATTGCACTAATCTGGTGTATGGTTGGTCTTGCTTTCTATGAAAACCCACAAGCACTTCAATCTGTGCTTGATGTAGGTACGCCATCGAAAGTGGTATATGATAGTTCATTACACTTCTTAGGCTTTGTTGGTGGTATTTTTGCAGTACTTGGTGTGGTTGTATTACCAATCACTTCAGGCGATACCGCATTCCGTGCTGCACGTTTACAATTAGCGGAAATCTTACGTATTGATCAACGTTCATTAGTAAAACGTTTATATATTGCAGTGCCATTATTTGTTATTGGTTACTTAATTTCATTAGTTAAATTTGATGTATTATGGCGTTACTTTAACTGGGCAAACCAAATGACCGCAATGGTTATGTTATGGACTGCTGCGGCATACTTATACCGTTACAAAAAATTCCACTGGGTGGCTTCAATTCCTGCGTGGTTTATCACAACGGTTTGTGCAACTTACTTGTTCTATAACCCAATCGGTTTTGGTTTAGATTACCAACTTTCTGTATATCTTGGTTTTGCGACAACAGTATTGTGTATTGTGTTATTCTTCACCTTGCTTAAACCATTAGGCGAACGTGATGAATCCGCTTATGAAGTGGCAAACTAATCACAAAATCAATGAAAAGCGAGGCAAGTCCTCGCTTTTATTTTTTGTTTTCTATTTTTATTAAGAGCTTATGCCGTTTTTTGATACCCACACTCACCTTGATTATGTTGCAGAAGATCTTGCTTTATCGATTCCACAGCTTGTAGCAAATGCCGAGCAAGCAGGTGTCTCTCGACTACTGATAGTGGCTATTTTTGCAAAAAATTTTGAAAAAGTGACCGCTTGCGCCCATCAAATGCCAAACCATTTAGTTTATGGGTTAGGGCTACATCCACTTTATATTCAGCAGCATACGCAAGCAGATTTAGTATTGCTTGAACAGCGTTTAAATGAATCTGATCCGCAATGTACCGCGATTGCTGAAATTGGATTAGATAAAGCTGTTGCAGAGATTAGCACGCCAGAACTTTGGCAAAAACAATGTGAGTTTCTAGAAGCACAGCTCGCATTTGCCAAGCGGTTTAATTTGCCAGTCAATTTGCATTCTCGTAAAACACATGATGCTTTATCGGTTTTTCTAAAAAAAGCACAATTACCGCAAACAGGCGTGGTACATGGTTTTGCAGGCAGTTACGATCAAGCAAAACGCTTCGTAGATTTAGGTTATAAAATTGGTGTTGGGGGAACCATTACTTATCTCCGTGCCAATAAAACACGAGAAGCTATCCGTAAACTGCCATTAGAGAGTCTTTTGCTTGAAACGGATTCGCCGGATATGCCAGTTTTTGGCTTTCAAGGGCAGCCTAATCGACCAGAACGTCTTTTAGTAAGTTTTCAAGCATTGTGTGAATTGAGAGAAGAATCACCAGAGCATATTGCAGAAACAATCTGGCAAAGTAGTGAAAAACTATTTTGGAAAAAATAGCATAAAGCATTTTATCCTAATTTGATTTTCATCAAGCCAATTACCTGATTTTTAGTATGGGTTAGCTTCAGTTTCATATATATACTTTTTGCACATTGAATATTTTATCTATTTCATTATGCAAAATAATCCTTTTAAAGTCAGTTGGTCTGCAAAAGGTAATACCTTATGTTTAGGCCATTGGGAGATTAGTTATTTAGATTTACCAGTCGTTTTGCCTAGAGCGCGCCGAGATCAAGATATGGGCACGGAGAATATCTATAATTATTTAGATCCAGATGATGAGCTCTATCGAGAAGGGCTAAATGAAGATGATTGGATTGTTGAAAATATCGAATGGCTTTCAGATATGTTTATTGAGCACAATATTCCTTTAGAAGAAGAGATAATTCGAGCGTTCTACCAAGCTGTCAATAAAGAAGATTGGCGTTGCGGTAGCTGTGGTGGTTGTATTTAGTGAGAAAAGTGAATATGAAAGATTAAAAAGGTGCGTAAGTTTTTCAATTCACGCACCTTTTGGTTATTAATTCCAATAGAATAGGCAGATAATCGCGACAATCGCAATAGCAACGCCTAAATAATTCACTTTATGGATTTTTTCTTTAAAAGCAGCTGCACCAATAAAGGTACCTAAACAGATAACCCCTAAGTTCATGCCGGTAAAGACTAACGTTGGGTCATCTTTCATCGCTTGGTGCGCTTGAATATAGAATAAAATGTTACAGAAATTCAGCACGCCTAATAAGATTCCCGCTAACATGCTTGGCAAGTGCCATTTCGTGCGTGTTAAAAAGAGGTAGGTAAACATAAAAATTCCCGCGCCAATAAAGGCAATCAATAACGTAACTGGAAAAGCTGAGCCAGATTTCGCAATTTGTTTGAAGAGAATATCGATCATGCCATAGCCAACCCAAACAAGCGCAAGGCTAACTATTGCGATTCTTCCTCCTTTTTTCATCCCTTCATGACCTTTCCAAAGTAAACAGCCTAATGCAATAAATGCAAGTACTAAAGCAAAGATTTTATGCGAGGTTGGCGTCTCTCCGAATAAGGTAAAAGCAGCCAAAATGGGTAGGAAAAGTGAAAGGCGTTGGGCGGCATCAGTACGAATAATGCCAGCGTATTCTAATGATTTTGCTTGCACTAAAAAAACAATCGGTAAACTTAAGCTTAGAATCACAAAGATATAAGCTGCAGGATGATGAATCACAATATCCGTGAGCGATTCGCCCTTAAAATCTGGCTTAAGTAAGAAATAAGTGAGGGTTGTTGTAATAATATAATTGACTGCAATACTTTGGGCGATGTGAATCCCTTTCATACGGGCGTATTTAATCAATACCCCCACAGTCACACTACATAAAATAGCTAAAACAAGCTGAAGCATAAGATCTCCTTAAAAAATAAATGCTGGCGCATTCTAATCGCAAGCGGTCGAATTTCACAAAAAATTTACAAAATTCGACCGCTTGTCAGATCAGTATTAGCGTTTAAATAGTTGTTCTAAAGTTTCTTGTTGTTCGATTAAAATCAAAATGGCGGCATCGCCTCCCCATTGGCGAGGGGCTTGATGAAGGGCAAGTATTTTCGGATGTTGCACTAACCAACGCGGAATTTGATCTTTTAAAGCCCGTGTGCCAAATCCCGTCATGATGCTGGCGCAATAGACTTTTTGGCGTTCGCAAGCCAAAATCAGCGCGGCAAGTTCTCGTTTCGCTTTTTCTTTAGTTAGCCCATGTAAATCTAAAAAGAGTTCGGGCTGAAAATCACCACGTCGAAGTTGTTTGAGAATATAAGGATCAACGCCTTCGCGTAAGTATTTTACTTTTTCATTTTCTTCTTTTAACAGCGGTTCATATTCATCAGAAAAGAAAAATTCCGTATCTTTTTGTTCTTGCTGTTCACGGAAATCACTCACTTTTTGGCGTGGCAGTGTTTTGGGTACAAAGGTATTTTGCTCAATTTTTTTGGTGCCTTGTGCGGCTTCCCTAAACAGGGCGAAGTCATCATCATTTAACATTACTTATCTCCTCAATTTTTTCTCATTCTATCATAAAGCGAAATATGGTATAACAAGCGGATTAAACCTTAATGAATCAAAGGACAAATAATGTATAAATACAACCTTGAGTTGCTTGAAGAAATTCAGGCTTGTGCGGTAGTAGAGGATTTAGCCACCATTCAAGATATGATGCGTTGGGCGTATAGTTATTTTAATGCTTCGGACCTTTACTATGGCCATGGTTATGACAATGCTTGGGATGAGGCGCAACAGTTAGTGTTGGTGGCTCTTTATCTGCCTGCGGATGTGCCAGAAGCTATGTATCAATCTCGCCTAACCTTAGTGGAAAAAGAGCGTGTGATTCACTTAATTGAAACTCGTCTTGGTACGCGTCAGCCTGTGGCTTATTTAACTAATTCAGCTTGGTTCTGTGGCAGTGAATTTTATGTCGATGAACGCACTATTGTGCCACGTTCGCCAATTGGTGAATTGATTATGCAAAAATTTGCAGGCCTGATTGATCATGAGCCAAAGCGCATTTTAGATATGTGTACCGGCAGTGGTTGTATTGCCATTGCTTGCGCGCAACAATTTTTAGAAGCTGAAGTAGATGCTGTTGATCTCTCACTAGACGCATTAGATGTAGCGCAAATTAACATTGAACGTCATGGATTAGCTGAGCGTGTCTTCCCAATTAGTTCTGATCTCTTTAACGATATTCCGAAAGATAAATATGATTTAATAGTCACCAATCCTCCATATGTCGATGAAGAAGATTTAGACGATATGCCGCAAGAGTTTCACTTTGAGCCAGAAATGTCATTAGGATCAGGGGCAGATGGCTTAGATATTACTAAACGTATTTTGGCTCAAGCTGCAGATTATTTAACCGATAATGGCGTGTTAGTGTGTGAAGTGGGTAACTCAATGGTGCATTTAATTGAACAGTTCCCAACCGTGCCATTTAACTGGATTGAATTTAAAAATGGCGGTTTAGGGGTGTTTAGTTTAACGAGAGTGCAATTGGTTGAGCACCTTCACTTATTCTAAATTTCAATTAAGCAAGCGGTCTATTTTTTCATGGATTTTGCAAAATTCTATTAAAAATAGACCGCTTGCTTGAGATTGGCTATCCAAATCCCACCAAAATTCCGCTATAATTCCGCTAATTTTCCCTATAGGGAACCATTTTTTAAAAGGACAATAAAATATGATGCGTACAAACTATTGTGGTGAATTAAATCGCAGCCACGTTGGACAAAATGTGACTTTAAGTGGCTGGGTGCACCGTGTGCGTAACCTTGGTCGTTTTATCTTTATACAAATTCGCGACCGTGAAGGCATTGTGCAAGTTTTCTTTGATGAAAAAGATGAAGCTTTATTTAAAGTTGCCTCAGGTTTGCGTGCAGAAGCGTGTGTGCAAATTCAAGGTGAAGTGATTGCGCGTGATGAGTCACAAATCAATAAAGAGATGGCAACGGGTGAAATTGAAGTGTTAGTAAAAAATGTGTTGGTATATAACAACGCTGATGTTCTCCCGCTTGACTTCAACCAAAACAATACCGAAGAACAACGCTTAAAATATCGCTACTTAGATTTACGTCGTCCTGAAATGGCGGAAAAACTTAAAACCCGTGCGAAAATCACTAGCTTTGTACGCCGTTATATGGATAAACACGGTTTCTTAGATATTGAAACTCCAATGTTGACTAAAGCAACGCCAGAAGGTGCGCGTGACTACTTAGTGCCAAGCCGTGTACATAAAGGTAAATTCTATGCGTTGCCACAATCTCCGCAGCTTTTCAAACAGCTTCTTATGATGTCTGGTTTTGACCGTTACTATCAAATCGTAAAGTGTTTCCGCGATGAAGATTTACGTGCAGACCGTCAGCCAGAATTTACCCAAATCGATGTGGAGACTTCATTCTTAACCGCAGAAGAAGTGCGCGCGTTAATGGAAGAGATGATCCACGGTTTATGGTTAGACCGCTTAAATGTGGATCTAGGCAAATTCCCACAAATGACATGGCATGAAGCGATGAATCGTTTTGGTTCTGATAAACCAGATTTACGTAACCCATTAGAATTGGTCGATGTGGCAGACATTTTAAAAGATGTTGAATTTAAAGTATTTCATGAACCTGCTAACTCAGAAGATGGTCGTGTAACTGTTTTACGCGTACCGAATGGTGCAGCTTTAACGCGTAAACAAATTGATGAATATACTCAATTTGTGGGCATCTATGGTGCAAAAGGCTTAGCATGGGCGAAAATCAATGATGTGAATGCGGGAATGGAAGGCATTCAAAGCCCAGTAGCAAAATTCTTAAACGAAGATGTATTCAAAGCTTTAATTGCGCGCACGCAAGCGCAGACAGGGGATATTTTATTCTTCGGTGCAGATAAATGGCAGGTTGTTACTGATTCAATGGGCGCATTACGCTTAAAAGTGGGTCGTGATTTAGGTTTAACTGATTTAAGTGCATGGAAACCACTTTGGGTTGTTGATTTCCCAATGTTTGAACGTGATGAAGAAGGCAACCTTTCAGCGATGCACCACCCATTTACTTCACCAAAAGGTTTAACTCCAGAAGAGTTAGCTGCAAATCCAGTTAATGCTGTAGCAAATGCGTACGATATGGTTATCAATGGTTACGAAGTAGGTGGTGGTTCCGTACGTATTTTCGACCCGAAAATGCAGCAAACTGTGTTCAACATTCTAGGCATTAACGAACAAGAGCAACAAGAAAAATTCGGTTTCTTACTTGATGCATTAAAATTCGGTACGCCACCGCATGCTGGTTTAGCATTTGGTTTAGACCGTTTAACCATGTTAATTACAGGTACAGAAAATATCCGTGATGTAATTGCGTTCCCGAAAACGACCGCCGCGGCATGTTTAATGACTGAAGCACCAAGCTATGCAAATCCACAAGCATTGGACGAGTTAGCGATTGCGGTTGTGAAAAAAGAAGACATAGAGTAATAAATGCTAAATATCTTTAATAGCATTAAAGAAAAGGACTCAACTAACTTAGCCCTTTCTTTTAAATGGTGGTCAACTGTCAGTTTAGTAGTGTTTATTTTCTCTAAATCGATAAATTTAGAGCAATATTCATGGTATCCGAGTAATTCTATATATCAGATATTAATTGAGCTAATTATTGGTTTCATTTTTCAGCTTCAACTTAGTAAGTTAAAAAAAGGGAATATTGACATTGATAAAAAACTCATTGATACAATAACTGAAAAATATCAATTAAATGAAAGAGTTGTACAATTCATTTTGTTTATTGGAGCTATTTCTATGTATGTTTTATTAAGGTTTGGATTAGGGCATTATTACGCTAATAAATAATGAAATACAAAAATCCTCATTCTGTTCTTGTCGTCATTTACTCCCAAAATTCAGGTAAAGTCTTAATGCTGCAACGCCAAGATGATCCTGAATTTTGGCAATCTGTCACAGGCTCTCTGGAACCAAACGAACAGCCGTTTGAAACAGCAATTCGGGAAGTGAGAGAAGAAACAGGGATTGATATTGCAACACAAAATTTATCGCTTGTTGATTGTAATGAGTCGGTACTTTTTGAAATTTTTCCACAATTTCGGTATAAATACGCGCCTGATGTGACACATAATCGGGAGCATTGGTTTTTATTGGGTTTACCGAATGAGCAAACCCCAATTTTAACTGAACATCTGGCTTTTCAATGGGTATCTGTTGATAAGGCTATCGAAATAACAAAATCGCCCAATAATGCGGCGGCGATAGCAAAATATTTAACAAATAACCCTCCTCTTTAGAAAAGAGGGGCTGGGGGAGATTTGACATCAATATCAAATTTTCTTACTGAGTGTAAGGTTATTTTACCAAATTCAAAACATAGTTAAAAAGAAGGAAACAAGAGAATGGCAGGTCATAGTAAGTGGGCTAACATTAAACACCGTAAAGCAGCACAAGATGCGCAACGCGGTAAAATTTTTACAAAATTAATTCGTGAATTAGTAACAGCTGCGAAAATTGGTGGTGGCGATGTTGCTTCAAACCCACGTTTACGTTCAGCAGTAGATAAAGCGTTATCAAACAATATGACGCGTGACACTATTAACCGTGCCATTGAACGTGGTGTAGGTGGTGGCGATGACACCAATATGGAAACCAAAATCTATGAAGGTTACGGCCCAGGCGGTACTGCAGTTATGGTGGAATGTTTAAGTGATAACGCTAACCGTACGATTTCACAGGTTCGTCCAAGCTTTACTAAATGTGGTGGTAACTTAGGAACAGAAGGTTCTGTGGGTTACTTATTTAGCAAAAAAGGCCTAATTTTAATTGCAGAAGCCGATGAAGATGCATTAACAGAAGCAGCAATTGAAGCGGGTGCAGATGATATTCAACCACAAGATGACGGTTCATTTGAAATTTACACCGCTTGGGAAGATTTGGGCGATGTGCGTGATGGTATTGAAAAGGCTGGTTTCAAAATTCAAGAAGCAGAAGTAACTATGATTCCATCAACTTCTGTTGATTTAGATGCGGAAACTGCACCAAAATTATTACGTTTAATCGAGATGCTAGAAGATTGTGATGATGTACAAAATGTCTATCATAACGGTGAGATCAGTGACGAAGTAGCGGCGCTACTTTAATCAATTGATTTTAAAATCGGAACTTTATTTATTTTAAAGTTTCTAAGTGAGTACCCCAAGTCGGGGGCTTATATTAAGAGGATTCAATAATGAAATTCACTAAAGTTTTACCGGCATTTGCTGCCGCTATCGCATTATCTGCTTGTGCAAATGAAGCACCTAAAATGGAAAAAGCACCTGAGCAAGCTGCTGCAATGACTCAAGCTCTACCTACCATTACAGATAAAACTGTCGTTTATTCTTGCAACAAGAAAACTGTAACTGCAGTGTACCAATTCGAAAACCAAGAGCCAACAGGCGCAATGGTTAGCGTAGGTAACAAAGTGATTGCGAAAGACTTTGCTCGTGATAAATCACAAACCGATTTTACTAGCTTCACCTCAGGCAACTATGTGTGGAACGTAGATAGCGGTTTAACTTTAGATAAATTTGATTCTGTGGTGCCAGTGAATTTAATTCAAAAAGGCAAAAATAGCGATAAAATCATCGTGAAAAACTGCGATGTGAACGCGAAAGCAACAGCAAAAGCGAATTTATAATTTGTTATTTAAAAGCGGCTAGCATTGCTAGCCGTTTATTTTTTATTGGAATTTATGAGTATTATTTTGGGTATTGACCCAGGTTCTCGTGTAACTGGTTATGGTGTGATTCGCCAACAAGGCCGGCATTTAGAATATCTTGGTAGTGGGGCTATTCGCACAGCTGTTGAAGATTTACCCACACGGCTTAAGCGCATTTATGCGGGTGTGACGGAAATTATTACCCAATTTCAACCAGATATGTTTGCGATTGAACAGGTTTTTATGGCAAAGAATGCTGATTCTGCATTGAAATTAGGTCAGGCTCGCGGAACAGCGATTGTGGCGGCAGTGAATCAGGATTTGCCTGTGTTTGAATATGCCGCAAGAGCAGTGAAGCAAACGGTGGTAGGAATTGGTTCAGCTGATAAAGTGCAAGTGCAAGAAATGGTTAGCCGAATTTTACAGCTTTCAGCTAAACCTCAAGCGGATGCGGCAGATGCTTTAGCCATTGCTATTACACATGCCCATTCTATTCAGCACTCTTTGGTGGTTTCTCGCCAGCATCATGGCGAAGCGAAAAGCGATAAAGAGCAAGTTTTAGCGCTAATGAAAACGAGATATAGTCGAGGGCGTTTCCGCCTGAAAGGTTAAAACGCACCCGAAGGTGCGTTTTTTTATTGATGTTAATAATCAAGAACTAAAGCGAGTAGTTCAACTGCTAAGAATGCTAGGCCGAAACGTTGTTCATCTGCGACGCTCCAGAATTGGAGTTCATTTTCTGCGCTAGCTAATAATTGGCTAAGTTGCAGTTGGGTATTTTCTTCTTCATCTTCACCATTTTTAACCGCAGTAATGACGGTTTCTTCATTAAAATTCAACCAATCACTTTGTTGCCATTGTTGACTTAATTCAGTTGCATCAAGCTGATAAGCAGAGTATACCGAGACCATTTGTGAAATACCGTAGAAGACAGGTGTTTGCACAGTATGGAAGCGCACGCAAGCGGTCAAATTTGGTAACACTTTTGCAAGTTGTAGATGGAACATTCGTGAGAATGGTAATTTTTTTTCATCGCCTTGAACATTTGCTGGTACGACATCGAAAGCGATGCGCTCTGCATTTTCATCAAATGGAATACCGTTTAATAAGCGTGCAGTTTGTCCAGCAAGTTCTTTAACTTTCTCATCCCCAAAATAAGCAGCTGGTAATAGCGAGGTTACGAAAACATCTGCCAAATCTTGTTCAAGAAGTGGTTTTAATGCTAAAGCTAATTGAGAAATTTGTGGGTTAGCTAGTGCAACAATATTACGTTCACGCAAGTTTTCTAGTGCTTCATTGTTCACGCTTGGCACGATAACCGGCACATCACTAATCAGTGCAGTAATACCGTATAAATCTAAAATAATACAGCCTGCTTGGGTTGCTTTTGCTAAAATTTCTGCTTGTGCCATTGGGGCTGCAAAAAGAACATGAGTAAATTGCGACCAATCTAGGTTATCTAATTCAAATTGTTCGACTGCTTTTGCACCAAAACGTAAGTTTTGCTCTTCACCGAATGGTTCAAGTTCGATTGCAGAAATTTTATCAATTGATAAATCCTTTTGTTCTAGGGCTTCAAGTAATTTTTCTGCCAGTGTAAAATCTGTGGCGATAGCTAAATGAATATTTGACATAATTTCTCCTTTATTGAATCGGGAAATTATACGCTAAAAAGGAGAGAAAATGACACCAGCGGTAAATTTACTTAAAAAACAGAAAGTCGCTTTTACCCTTCATCCTTATGAGCATGACCCAAATAATACGAATTTTGGGCAAGAAGCGGTCGAAAAGCTTGGTGTAGATGCAAATCAAACGTTTAAAACCTTATTAGTGGCTGAAAATGGCGATCAGAAAAAATTAGCTGTGATGGTGGTGCCTGTTTCTTCTTCGCTCAATTTAAAGCGTGCAGCACAAGCTTTAGGCGTTAAGAAAGTCGAAATGGCAGATAAAGAGATTGCGCAGAAAACAACGGGTTATCTCCTAGGTGGTATTAGCCCATTAGGTCAGAAAAAGCGTTTGCCAACGGTCATTGAAGCTTCTGCTCAAGATTTTGAGGTTATTTATGTTTCAGGCGGGAAAAGAGGGTTAGATATTTCGCTTAATCCGCAAGATCTAGCTAGATTGCTAGATGCACAGTTTGCAGAAATCAAAGAATAAATTTATAATTTTCTGTCTTAGATTTCCAACTTTTTATGAGTTGTGATATATTTACTAATTAAGAATTTAGCTTCTCATTCTCAATTAAGAGAATGTGCAAATTCTCACTGTGTGGAAGATTATGGCAAAACAAGATGCAGATTGTATCACGCTAGATTTGTTCGCCACCGTACCTAGAGTTGGGCGCCCCCGTACTAATCCGCTAAGTCGAGAACAGCAAATCCGAATCAACAAACGTAATCAGCTTAAACGGGATAAATCCAGTGGCTTGAAGCGTGTAGAGTTAAAATTACACACAGATTTGGTTGAGAGGTTAGAAATTGAGGCAGCAGAAGAGGGGCTGACACGTGGGCAGCTTATCGAACGTATTTTAAATCATTATATCAATGGTGACATTGAATAGGCACAATAGGAAAAAAATATGGCGGTTGTAGGGTTATTCTACGGAAGTGACACTGGTAATACAGAAAACATTTCAAAAATGATTCAAAAAGACTTAGGTGCAAACCTAGTTGATATTCGTGATATTGCTAAAAGTAGTAAAGAAGATATTGAAGCGTACGACTTCTTATTATTTGGTATTCCAACTTGGTACTATGGTGAGTCTCAAGCTGATTGGGATGATTTTATGCCAACCTTAAAAGAAATTGATTTCAACGGCAAAATCGTCGGTATTTTCGGGTGTGGCGACCAAGAAGACTATGCGGAATATTTCTGTGATGCAATGGGAACATTGCGTGAAATCGTAGAAGAGAATGGTGCGGTTGTTGTCGGTCATTGGCCAACAGCGAGTTATAACTTCGATGCTTCACAAGCATTAATCGATGATGAAACCTTCGTTGGTTTATGTATTGATGAAGATCGTCAACCAGAATTAACGAATGAACGTGTAAAAGCATGGTGTAAGCAACTTCGTGAAGAAATGTGTTTAGATCAACTTGCTTAATCTAATTTAAATAAGACAAAGGTGACAGAGATGTCTGAAGAAAATATCAAATTATTAAAAAATGTTGGGTTAAAGGTGACTGAACCTCGACTCACGATTCTTGCCCTAATGCAAGATGTGCGTAGCGAAATGCAGCACTTTGCCGCAGAAGATATTTATCGACTCCTGCTTGAAAAAGGATCTGATATTGGTTTAGCGACCGTTTATCGTGTATTAAATCAGTTTGAAGAGGTGGGCATTTTAGTTCGCCATAGCTTTGATTCTAATAAGGCAGTGTTTGAGTTAAACATCGATCATGACCATGATCACATTATCTGTATGGATTGTGGTAAAGTGTTTGAGTTTAAAGATCCAGATATTGAACGCCGTCAACGTGAAATTAGTGAACAACACGGGATTCAATTAGAAACCAGAAGCCTTTATCTTTATGGCAAATGTAGCGATATCGCACATTGTGACTCTTCAAAAGAGAAAAAATAAAGTTGGTTTATTTAGAGCTTAAATAGAAGCGGTAAGATTTCGTAAAAGTTTTGCAAAATCTTACCGCTTGTGTATTTATTAAAATTTAGAAAATGACAGAGAATACAGAGAATTTAGAAAACGTAGCTAAGGCGAAAATTAGGCCGCCTCGTCGTATTTCACCATTTTGGATTTTACCTATTGTTGCGTTTGTAATTGGCGCATTGCTTTTTTTCCAAATATTAAAAGAGCAAGGGACGACTATTCGCATTCGATTCAACGAAGGTGATGGGATTAATGCAGGTAAAACGGCAGTTCGTTACCAAGGCTTACAAATTGGTTTAGTTAAAAAAGTCTATTTTGTGGATAACCTAGATAAAGTTGAGGTTGAGGCAGAGATCAATCCCGAAGCAAAATCGGTCTTAAAAGAAGGAACATTGTTTTGGATAGTCAAGCCGACAGCTTCATTAGCCGGGGTCTCAGGACTAGATACGTTGGTGTCAGGAAATTACATCACGTTACAACCGAATACTGATCCGAATGCAGATTCAAAAACTTCTTTTATTGCAGAAGAAGAACCACCAATGGTTGTTGCAACTGATGGTGATTTAATTGTGCGTTTGGTTGCTGATGATCTTGGTTCAATGACCACAGGTGCTGCAGTTTACTATCGAAAAATTCCAGTTGGAAAAGTGGCAGATTATCGTTTTAATCAGGCGCATAACAAGGTTGAAATTGATCTGTTAATTGAAAAGAAATATACCAATCTTGTGAAAAAAGATTCACGCTTTTGGAATATTAGTGGGATGAATATTAAGGCTGGTTTATCTGGTGTGGATGTTTCGGTAGATAGCTTGGCATCGGTTGTAATTGGTGCTGTTTCTTTTGATTCACCGGATAATTCAGAAAATGCAGAACAAGGGCAGACTTATAATCTTTATCCGAACTTAAAAGCCGCGCAACGTGGCATAGAAGTGGCGGTAACATTGCCGATAATCACTAATCTTAAAGTAAACGAAACCGCTGTTTTTTATAAAAACGTACAAGTGGGGATTCTATCAGATTTATCTTTTACACCAGATAATGAAGAAAATCAGAATCTAGGCATGGAAAAAAACCATGGTAAGCTTACTGGAACATTGTTAATTGATCCAAATCATGCAGATTTGCTTAAAAGTGGTAGCAAAATTTTGGTTAAAGAGCCGAGCTTTAACTTAAATAAAGAGCAAATTAGTAAAATTGGTGAGCTTTTCCGTGGTGCTTACTTTGAAATTCAAGCTGGTAGCGGAGAGCCTGAATTTAGTTTCCATGTAGAAAAAGAAGCTGATTACTTGCTTTCTTTACCGAATATATTGCCGTTGCATTTAACTGCCCCGCAATCTTATGGGGTAGATGTTGGGCAGGGAATTTATTACAACGATATTCAAATTGGTGAAATTCTTAAACGCCAATTAACCTTAGAAAATATTCATTTTGAAGGGATTATTTACCCTGCTTATCGTAATCTAGTGGGCGCGAATAGTCAGTTTGTGGCGATTTCTAACCTAGATGTAAATGTAGGGTTAGATGGTGTTCGTGTTCAAGCAGGTTCACCAACAGATTGGTTAAAAGGCGGTGTGCGCTTGCTCTCAGCCCAAGCTAAAGGCGAAGTGCAAAGAAGCTATCCGTTATATAAAAACATCGAAAATGCGCAAGCAGGCATTATCTCAAATGATAAGCAGACTACGTTAACGCTTACTGCAAGCCAACTGAATGGTATTGATAAAGGCTCAGTAGTGTTGTATCGCGATTATCAAGTTGGGGAAGTGCTTAGCGTGGTGCCTAAAAAGAATCACTTTGAAGTGGCTTTGTTTATTGAACCAAGCCAACGTCATTTATTAGGCAGCCAAAGTCGTTTCTGGGTTGAACCTGCGGTTTCTGCCGAGGTTTCTCTAAAAGGCGTGAGTGTTCAAGCAGCACCATTGATGCGTACTTTAAAAGGTGCAATTGGATTTGATAATCAAGGCACTAAAGCCAACAACAAAACCTTATTTGCGAGCAAGGAAAAGGCGACTGCAAACGGCAGCTATATTACGCTTATTGCTAAAGATGCGGCAAAACTCTCTAAAGGTATGGAGATTAAATATATGGGCTTAACCGTTGGAAGAGTAGAGTCGCTAGAATTACAATCTGCAAAAAAACAGATAAAAGCGACCGCTTACCTAGAAGGGCAATATGCTAGTTTAGTAGCAAAATCAGGTTCTAGCTTTAAAGTGATTTCACCAGAAATCACGACCTCTGGCGTTAAGAATTTAGATGCTGCTTTAGGAAACTATATTCAGGTAGATGTGGGTAATGGCAAAGCGCAAACGCAATTTAATATTGCGGATACCGATACCATTAGTACCACTTATGCGAATGGTTTCCCTGTCATTGTGGAAACGAGCGATGCACACGGTATTGTAGAAGAAGCGCCAGTCTTGTTTAGAGGCATGCAAGTGGGGATCGTGAAACGCTTGAATTTAAGTGAGTTGGGCGATCGTGTCTTTATTCATTTAACGATTGAGAATAAATACAAGCACTTGATCCGTAACAATACTGAATTCTGGGCAGCTTCAGGTTATACCATGGATATTAGCTTGCAAGGTGTGAGCATGAATTCTGGCACGATGTCGCAATTGCTTAAAGGCGGAATTGAATTCTCTACGCCGTCAGGTCGTGTAGTGCAGCCACAAGCGAAAGCGAATCGCCACTTTATTTTACAACGCAAAATCCCACAAGATGCCGCTTCTTGGGATCAGGGAATTGCAGAATAATTTAGCTTTATTTAGAAGCTTTGTACCCATTTAATTTTTAGGAGCAAATTATGCCTTTATTAGATAGTTTTAAAGTTGACCATACGCGCATGAATGCACCTGCAGTGCGTGTGGCAAAAACCATGACAACCCCAAAAGGGGACACTATTACAGTGTTTGATTTACGTTTTTGCCGTCCGAATATTGATATTTTACCAGTGCGTGGTATTCATACCATGGAACACTTATTTGCAGGGTTCATGCGCGATCACTTAAATAGCGATAGCGTGGAGATTATTGATATTTCACCAATGGGATGCCGTACTGGTTTTTATATGTCGCTTATCGGTGCGCCAAGCGAACAAGCGGTTGTTGCCGCGTGGACAGCTTCAATGGAAGATGCGCTAAATAAGGTGCCAGATGTTTCTAAAATTCCAGAATTGAATGAATATCAATGTGGCTCTTATAAAGAGCACTCTTTGGAAGAAGCACATCAAATTGCGCGTGATGTATTAGCAAAAGGCATTGGCGTAAATCGCAACGAAGATCTTGCGTTAGATGAGAAATTGTTGAATCCTTAATCAAATCAACTGCCTGTCATGTGTGAACTTGCTACACACAAGCGGTCGATTTTCTGTGGTATTTTGCAAACGCATATTAGCGTTGAAATGAGATACCTTAATTTTCGGACGCATTTTATGCGTCCTTCATTTTTTAGGGAGTTTTATGTTTAACAAGATTTTTACTTGGTTTGAAAATCGGATTGAAACGTACCCCGAAGAGGCACCAAAAACACCAAAAGCCGGCGTTGTCCCTTTTATTTTTGAGGCAACAAAAGGCATGCGTTTTTATATTATTTTGCTGACGATATTAGTCGCGACGGTTGGCATTATTGAAGCGGTGCTGTTTCAATTCATGGGAGACTTGGTCGATTGGGTGAATAAATTTAGCCCAAGTGAACTTTGGGCAGAGAAAAGCGGTGCTATCTTATCAATGTTTTTGATTGCCTGCTTAGGCGTGTTATTTGTTTATGTCTCCAGCTCAATTCGTTTTCAGGCACTACAAGGCGTATTTCCAATGCGCTTGCGTTGGAATTTCCACCGTTTAATGCTTGGACAGAGTATGGGTTTTTACCAAGATGAATTTGCCGGAAGGGTATCAGCAAAAGTGATGCAAACCGCACTTGCTGTACGTGATGTCGTCATGACTTGTGCGGATATGATGATTTATGTCATGGTTTATTTAACCACTTCAAGTGTGATTTTATGGCAACTTGATATCTGGTTATTGTTACCTTTTTTGCTCTGGGTGTTGGGATTAGGTTTAACTATCCGCATTTTTGTACCTAAATTAGCGCAAGCAGCGCAAGAACAGTCGGATGCGAGAAGTTTGATGACAGGTCGAATCACGGACGCATACTCTAACATTATGACTGTGAAGCTTTTCTCTCATGGCAATCGTGAATCGAGTTATGCGAAAGAGTCCATGCAAGAGTTTATGGTTACGGTCAATAAACAAATGCGTTTGGTCACGGTGATTGAAACCTTAACCAACTTTATGAGTATTAGTTTAATTATTTCAACAGCGGCTATTGGTTTGTGGTTATGGGGAGCCTCTCTTGTTAGTGCTGGCGCAATTGCAACTTCAACGGCATTAGCTTTGCGCATTAAAGGGCTTTCACAATGGATTATGTGGGAGTTCGCTCGTTTGTTTGAAAATTTAGGCACCGTGCAAGATGGCATGATTACACTTTCTAAACCGCATAGTGTGGTGGATAAAGCAGATGCGAAGGCATTGGTGGTAAATCATGGTGAGATTAAATTTGAACATGTTGATTTTGCTTATGATCCGAAAAAGCCATTGCTGAAGGATTTCAGTTTAACCATTAAGCCGGGCGAAAAAGTCGGTTTGGTTGGGCGCAGTGGCGCTGGAAAATCGACGCTGACTAATTTATTGCTCCGTTTTTATGATATTCAGCAAGGTGAAATCAGTATTGATGGACAAAATGTGGCTGCAATTACTCAAGAGAGTTTACGAGCGCAGATTGGTTTAGTCACTCAAGATACCTCTTTATTGCATCGTTCTGTTCGTGAAAATTTAATGTACGGTAATCCGCAAGCGACGGAAGAAAAAATGTTGAAAGCAGTAGAAAAAGCGGCTGCGGCAGAATTTATTCCGAATTTGCAAGATGCAAAAGGCCGTACCGGGTTTGATGCGCATGTGGGCGAGCGTGGTGTAAAACTGTCAGGAGGTCAGCGCCAACGTATCGCAATTGCACGCGTGATGTTAAAAGATGCGCCGATTTTATTATTAGATGAAGCGACCAGTGCGCTAGATTCTGAGGTCGAAGCGGCGATTCAAGAAAATCTCACAGAGCTAATGAAGGGTAAAACGGTATTAGCGATTGCTCACCGTCTATCTACTATCATGGCAATGGATAGATTGATTGTGTTAGATAAAGGGCAGATTGTAGAGCAAGGCACGCATGAAGAATTATTAGCTGAGAATGGCGTTTATGCGAAACTTTGGGCGCACCAAAGCGGTGGTTTTTTAGCTGAAGATGATTCGCATCCTGCTTGATTTGCAAAAAGTTAAGGAAATTCGACCGCTTGTTGGTTTCATTTTAGAAAAAAGCCCCGTTAAATTTAACGGGGCTTTCGTTTAGGAAAAAGATTATTTATTACTACTTAGTGGTTTCACTTTCCAGATGTTATCCGCATATTCCATGATGGTACGGTCTGAAGAGAAGAAGCCCATATTGATAATATTTTGAATAGTACTATCAATCCATTTATCACGATTTTTATATTTTTCATCAACTTTCGCTTGCGCATCTACATAACTTCTAAAGTCTGCTAAAGACTGATAGTAGTCATGGTATTGTAGATTTTGCGTTAAGTTGGTGTAACGCATCGGATCTTCTGGAGAGAATTGACCTGCAACAAGTGCACCAATAACACGGTTAAGCTGCTCATCTTGCTGATAGTATTCAGCCGGATTATAGCCTTTTTGGCGTAGGGCATTTACTTGTTCAACGGTATTACCGAAAATAAAGATATGCTCTTCGCCAACGTTGTCTAGAATCTCAACATTTGCGCCATCTAACGTACCTAGTGTTAACGCACCATTTAAGGCAAATTTCATGTTACTGGTACCAGACGCTTCCGTTCCTGCAAGTGAAATTTGCTCTGAAATATCTGCTGCTGGAATAATTAATTGTGCTAGGCTCACGCTATAGTTTGGAATAAATACTAATTTGAGTCTGCCTTTTAAGCGCTCATCATTGTTGATGATATTTGCTACATCATTGATTAAATGAATCGTTTGTTTCGCTGCATAGTAAGCAGAAGCTGCTTTACCTGCAAGAATGAATACACGTGGTTGCCACTCTTTTTCTGGGTTTTCCAACATAGCTTGATAGCGTGCAATAATATGAAGTACGTTAAGAATTTGACGTTTGTATTCGTGAATACGTTTTACTTGCACATCAAATAACGCATGTGGATCAAGGTCAATATCCAGCGTTTTCTTCACATAATTTGCTAGCTTCACTTTGTTTTCAAATTTAATGTCTGCAATAGCACGTTTGAATGCTGATTCTGATGCAAATTTAGAAAGTTGCTTAATTTGGCCTAAATCAGTACGCCATTGATGACCAATATATTGATCAAATAAAGCCGCTAATTTCGGGTTTGCTACGGCTAACCAACGGCGTGGGGTGATACCGTTCGTTACATTGGTAAAGCGTTCTGGATAGATGCGAGCAAAATCTGCAAAGGTCGAACTTACCATTAAATCAGAGTGAATAGCTGCAACGCCATTGACTTTGTGTGAACCAACCACAGAAAGCCAGCCCATACGCACTTTACGTTGATAGCCTTCTTCAATGAGCGATACGCGGCTGATGAAATCATTATCGGTTGTAATATAAGTGCGAACATATTCTAAGAAATGGTCGTTAATATCGAAGATGATTTGTAAATGACGTGGCAAGATGTTTGCCATCATTTCTACTGGCCAAGTTTCTAAAGCTTCTGACATCAAAGTGTGGCAAGTATAAGAGAAAATGCGGCGGGTCATATCCCAAGCAGTTTCCCATTCAAGCCCTTCTTCATCTACTAAGATACGCATTAACTCTGGAATTGCTAATGTTGGGTGAGTATCGTTTAAGTGAATGGCTACTTTATCCGCAAGGTCTTCAATTGTTTTATGTGTGCGTTTATGGCGACGAATAATATCTTGTAAAGAAGCAGCTACTAAGAAATATTCTTGGCGTAAACGTAATTCACGTCCATTCCAAGTAGAGTCATCTGGATAAAGTACGCGAGAAAGGTTTTTCTTGCTAGAACGTTCTTCCACGGCACCTAAGTGATCACCACGGTTGAAATCTGCTAAATCAAATGATTCACCACCATGTGCTGCCCATAAACGAAGGGTTGCCGCAGAATTGTTTTCATAGCCAGGAATCATCTGGTCATAAGCTAATGCGGTTACACAGTCTTGCGGGCTCCAAATACATTTTTTGTCTTCGAAGTAGATATGGCCGCCAAAAGCTACTTTATATTTTTTAGATGGGCGCATAAATTCCCATGGAGCCCCTTTTTCTAACCAAGCGTCTGGGCATTCCACTTGTTGGCCGTTTTCAATTTTTTGACGGAACATGCCGTATTCATAACGAATACCGTAGCCCATACCAGGTAGATTTAAAGTTGCAATCGAGTCCATGAAGCAAGCCGCTAATCGGCCAAGACCACCGTTACCTAGACCTGGATCGATTTCTTTTTCAATAATGGTTTCTAAATCTACGTCTAATTCTGCAAGTGCGGTTTGTACAGTTTCATACAAGCCTTCTGCGATCATGGCATTTGAAAGTGAGCGACCGATGAGGAATTCCATAGAAAGGTAATAAACTCGGCGAGTATCTTCTGCACGAGCTTGGCGGGCAGTTGTAATCCAGCCTTCAGTCACGAAATCACGTACGGCAGATAAGGTGGCATTTAACCAGTCACGTTGGCTAGCCTCTTGAGGCGAGCGTCCGATAGAAAAAATAAGTTTGGAAACAATCGCTTTTTTTAATGATTCAGTATCAATTTTAGGGCGGTTGTATAAAAATGGAGAATCAAAATTATCCATTGACATAGGAAACCTCTGTAATGTTAAGGAAAATTCAAAAATGGCTGTCCTATTTTTTTAGGACAAAACGAATAAATTTTAGTCTTTTTTTAGTAAAAAACAACAAAAATCATACCGCTTGTTAAGTGAGATTTACCTCATAAGCGGTATGATTTTAGGTTAATAGTTTAAAGAGATTGGTAAAGCGCTAAATAATGTTGTGCTGCTGTTTTCCAACTAAAATCTTGGTGCATTGCGTTACTTCTTACGCTAGACCACAAGCGTGGTTTTTGCCAAAGTGTAAAGGCACGCATAATCGCTTTAGTTAATGCTTCAGAATTAGCTTCTGTAAAACTAAAGCCCGTTGCAGTGCGATCTTTTATCGTGTCAGCCGTCGTATTGACAACAGTATCTGCTAGGCCGCCAGTTGCACGTACTAATGGTAAAGTACCATATTGCAAGCCATAGAGCTGGGTTAAGCCACATGGCTCAAAGCGACTTGGTACTAAAATAACATCACCGCCTGCGACCATTAAATGCGAAAGCGCTTCATCATAGCCAATTTTTACCGCAATATGTTCTGGATAACTTTCAGCTAATTGACGAATGCCATGTTCAAGATGCTCTGCGCCTGATCCTAGAATCACTAATTGCCCGCCTTGTCGAACAATTTCGCCGGCACTTTCAATTAAGAGATCTACGCCTTTTTGTTCAGTTAAGCGGGTAACCATGACAAACAGTAGTGCGTCATTATCTTGTGGTAAGTTAAAGTAAGCTTGTAATTCTGCTTTATTCTTTTTCTTACCTGTCATAGATTTGATTTTGTAGTGATGGGTAATGTAGCTATCTACACTAGGATGCCAAATATTTTCATCCACGCCATTTAGAATGCCCACTAATTTACCTTCGGCTTCTAAGCCACTTAGTAATCCTTCTAATCCATAAGCAAATTCAGCAGTGGTAATTTCTTTGGCATAAGTTGGACTAACAGCCGTTACCGCATCAGAATAATAGAGGCCGGCTTTTAAATATGAGATTTGCCCAAATAGCTCTAAGCCGTCAACATGGAACATTTGTTCTGGTAAGCCGATTTCATAAAGATGGCGGTGATCAAATTTACCTTGATAAGCTAAGTTATGAATAGTCATAACTGATTTTGCAGGTCTGCCCTTATAGAATAAGTAAGCTGCGGCAAGTCCTGCATGCCAATCGTGTGCATGCACAATATCGGCTTTCCACCAGCTATCAAGCCCACTAGCAAGCTCAGCCCCAACCCAAGCGAGTAGCGCAAAACGTTTGTAGTTATCGCCATAATCATTGTAGTAGGCATCATGATAAGGGTTTCCTTCTCGGGCATAGAGATGTGGCGCATCGATTAAATAGATGCCGATGCCTTGATAGTGCCCATAACGCAAAGTAACATGTCCTGCGAAGTTATCAAATTCTGCAACAACTTCTGTGTCAGGAATCCCTTTTGTCAATGCAGGATATGCAGGTAATAAAATGCGAGTGTCCATCCCAATTGCTTGTTGAGCAAAAGGTAATGCCCCTAATACATCGGCAAGTCCGCCGGTTTTTAGGAGAGGGTAGAGTTCCGAGCAAACGTGTAATACTTTCATTGCAGTTCCTTATTAAAAGCGGTGGGGCTAAGCCCCACCGTTGTTTATTAGTCTAAATGTTCTTCTGGCGCAGCCACTTCACCTTGGAGTTTTTTCAACATAGCTGGTGTGACTAATACCACTTTGCCTGTTGAGCTTACTCTAAAACGGGTGCTATCTAGCGCTTTATCTACCCCGATTTGCATGTTATCTGGAATAGTGCAATGGCGGTCGATAATACAATCTTTCAAAATACAGTTTTTACCAATTTGTACTTCTGGTAAAACAACGCTGTGATCAATAAAAGAGCCTTCTTGGATTTTAATTCTATCAAAGAGGACTGAATTACTGATAGATGCATCCGTAATCACACAGCCACCGCCAATTAGTGAGTTATCTACAGGCTTAATATTGTTATTTTTGTAGAAGAATTTTGACGGATAAGTTTGTACTGGATTTCCGCGAATTGGCCAGCTTTGGTCATAAATATCCAATTGTGGATTTTCAGAAACCAAGTCGATATTGGATTGCCAGAAGCTATCGAGCGTACCGACATCACGCCAGTAAATTTCGCCTTCAGTATTACGACCCATGCAAGAGCGGCTAAATGGATGCGCATAAAGCGTACCTTCCTCTAAACATCTTGGCAGAACATCTTTACCGAAATCGTGAGAGGTATAAGGTTTTTGGACTTCTTTTTCTAGCATTTGATAAAGGTAGTCTGCATCAAAAACATAAATCCCCATCGAAGCTAATGAAACATCAGGTTTGCCAACCATGGCTGGTGGATCTTTTGGTTTTTCAACAAAGGCTTTGACTTTTAAATTTTCATTCACAGCCATCACACCAAATTCATGCGCTTCGCTACGTGGCACTTCAATACAACCTACTGTACATTTTGCACCGCTGATGACGTGATCCATGAGCATCACGCTGTAATCTTGTTTGTAGATATGGTCACCCGCTAAAATTAAAATATATTTCGGACGATAGTGATTGCGAATAATCGCCATATTTTGATAAACCGCATCCGCTGTACCACGATACCAAGTGGAATCGTCAATTTGTTGACGTGCTGGTAACATATCTACGAATTCCCCACGCTCTTGTGGTAAGAATGACCAGCCTGTTTGTAAATGGCGTAATAAAGAGTGCGCTGCATATTGGGTAACCACACCAATACGGTTTAATCCAGAGTTGATACAGTTTGATAATGCGAAGTCGATAATACGACGGTTACCACCAAAATAAAGTGCTGGTTTTGCACGTTTATCTGTAAGTTCGTGCAAGCGTGAGCCGCGGCCACCTGCTAAGATAAGGACTAAGGTATCCTTGACTAAATCATATTTATTTGGACTTTTCATAATAAGCTCCTCTAAGTTTAAAAATCTTTAACTTGCAACACGCAAAACGTTTTATCAGACGTTTCAAAGTGGTGCGATGAACAGGTGATATCGTGCGAGCTCAGCACTACTTCCCAATCAAATTGATTAGGCAATAAAAAGGTTTGAGGCACGGTTTTGCCGTTAATAAGCAATAAGTAGCGATTATCAAGCAAAATTTGGAAGGCTTTAGTATTAGAGTCTTGCCAATTAGCAATCTCCATAGGTTGCCCATGAATGTTCAGCCACTGCACGTTTCCATCATGCCACCATCGATCAGCCGTGAGACTCGCAATCTGCTTTCTTAAAGCGATGGTCTGTGCAGTAAAATTAAATAGTGGTTGATTGAAGTTTGCCCAATTCAACCAAGTGATTTCGTTATCTTGACAGTAGGCGTTATTGTTGCCTTGTTGGCTATGACCAAATTCATCACCTGCAAGCAGCATTGGCGTGCCATTTGCTAGCAATAGCGTTATTAACAAGCTAGCTTGGGTAATAAAACGGTTTTGTTCAATTGTTGATTTATTGGGTTCAGAAGACAGAATTTCATTGCCTTCGAATCCGTGGTTATAGCTGTAATTTTCATTACGCCCATCGCAGTTTTCTTCGCCATTTGCTTCATTGTGTTTAGTGTTATAACTGACTAAATCACGCAAAGTGAAACCGTCATGTGCGGTAATAAAATTAACAGAGGTGTGTGGCAAGCGGTCATTTTTTGCGAATAAATCGCTAGAACCTGAAAAACGTTCAGCAAATGCGCCTAACGCGCCACTTTGCCATAACCAGAAGCGATTCATATCATCACGGAAACGATCATTCCATTCCGCAAAATAAGCGGGGAATTGTCCAACCTGATAGCCACCATAGCCAATATCCCATGGTTCAGCGATCAATTTCACTTTTTGCAAAATTGGATCGCTCGCTAATTTTTCAAATAAGGTAGCTTGTGCGTGAAAATCTGGCGTTGCTCTGCCTAAGACTGTGGCAAGATCAAAGCGAAAACCATCTACATGACAATCTTCTACCCAATAACGTAGGCAGTCGATAAACCATTGGCACCCTGCATCGGTAGCAATATTCAGTGTATTGCCACAACCGGTTGCATTAAGATATTCACCTTGTGCGTTTTGCCAATAGTAGTGAGCATCATCAATACCGCGTTGGCTAAAGGTTGGGAAATCTTTTTCTGATTCAGCAGTATGGTTAAATACCACATCCAAAATCACCTCAATGCCAGCCTGGTGCAACGCTTTAACCATCTGTTTAAATTCTGTTAGCGGGTTATCTGTTGCGGCATATTTGGGCTCTACAGCAAACATTGCAAGCGGGTTATATCCCCAATAGTTTTGCAAATTTTTTGCTTGTAAATGTGGCTCATCAATAAAGAAGTTTATTGGGAGTAATTCCACCGCAGTAATGCCTAAAGCTTTAAAGTAAGCCAAGTTAGTTGGGTGAGCGAGCCCTGCATAGGTGCCACGCAAAACTTCAGGAATATTGGCATTTAGCTTACTAAAGCCTTTAACGTGTAATTCATAGATAATGCTGTTTGCCCATGGGATATTTGGCGCACAATCGCCTGTCCAGTCAAATTGGGTATCAATAACCACCGCTTTTGGTGCGAGAGCTGCGTTATCCCGAGGGTCATTTAATAAGAACCAACTTTTCGCCTCAGGCGTGCTTAAATCAGGTTTTCCATTAACGGCTTTAGCGTAAGGGTCGAGCATCAATTTTTGTGAATTAGCAGATTCACCATGGATTCTAAAACCATATTCTGTGCCAGTTTCCGCCCCTAACACGGCTAAATGCCAAATGTTATCAGTACGCACCATTGGCAAGCGAGTCTCTTTCTGCCCATCAAACAGGCAGAGTTCAACTGCCGTTGCGGCAGATGAAAAGAGTGCAAAATTGGTAAATGATTTACCATTTTTGACCGCTTGTGTTTTATGATATTGGGTAGCGCCTAGCGGGAAAGCCTTGCCTTGGTTGTAAACTGTAAACATACTCTTCTAACCTAAAGAATTGATGCCCGTGAGTGAGGAAAATTATCCTTGAAATTTTAAATATACGGTTGCTAATGGCGGAACCGAGACAGAAATCGAGTTTTCACGCCCGTGGCTATGAATGGCTTCGCTTTCTACGCAACCAAAGTTACCTATGTTTGAGCCTTGGTAATACATAGAATCTGTATTTAAAATCTCTTCATATTTACCTGCGACATTCACACCTATGCGGTAATCGTGGCGTGGAACGGGTGTAAAGTTGCTGATCACAATAATTCTTTCGCCATCTTCGCTTTTACGTTCAAAAGCAAAAACAGAGTGTTCAGCATCATCAACCACTAACCAATCGAAACCTTCAGGTTGATTATCTAATTCAAACAGTGCAGGGTGCGTTTTATAAATGCGGTTGAGATCTTTTACTAATTTCAGAACGCCTTTATGCCATTCGCCACCGATATTTTCATCAAGTAAGAACCAGTCGAGACTTTCTTCGTAATTCCATTCTCGACCTTGTGCAAATTCATTGCCCATAAATAATAATTTCTTACCTGGATGACCCCACATAAAGCCATAATAAGCACGTAGGTTGGCAAATTTTTGCCATGCATCGCCCGGCATTTTGCCTAAAAGTGAACATTTGCCGTGTACGACTTCATCGTGAGAAAGTGGTAGTACAAAGTTTTCACTGTATTGGTACATCATGCCAAAGGTCATTTTATTGTGATGGTATTGGCGATAAACTGGGTCTAATTTCATATAGGAAAGCGTGTCATTCATCCAACCCATATTCCATTTGAAATTAAAGCCTAACCCGCCGTTTTCGCTTGGATGGGTTACGCCCGCAAATGAGGTTGATTCTTCAGCAATAGAAAGACAACCTGGCATTTCTTCGTGAATTTTCCAGTTAGTATGTTTTAAGAATTCAATCGCTTCTAAATTTTCTCGTCCACCATATTGATTTGGAATCCATTCACCTTCAGCACGGCTGTAATCGCGGTAGATCATCGAAGCAACAGCATCGACTCGAATACCATCGATGCCAAAGCGTTCTAACCAATAAAGTGCATTACTTGAAAGATAATTACGCACTTCATAACGGCCATAGTTATAAATAAGCGTATGCCAATCTTGGTGGTAGCCTTCTCTTGGATCGGCGTGTTCATATAATGCAGTACCATCAAAAGAGACTAAGCCGTGAGTATCACTTGGGAAATGTCCTGGTACCCAGTCTAAAATAACGTTAATGCCGGCTTCATGTGCGCGGTCAACTAAACGGCGGAAAGCTTGTGGATCGCCAAAACGACTGGTTGGAGAGTACAGGCCAATCGGTTGATAACCCCAAGAGCCATCAAACGGATATTCAGAAAGTGGTAAAAATTCAATATGGGTAAAGCCCATATCTTTAACATAAGTAATCAGTTCGTCAGCAATTTGATCGTAGTCTAACCAATAGTTATTGGCTAAATTGCGACGCCATGAACCTAAGTGAACTTCATAAATTGAAATCGGTTGGTTCGCTTGATTTGCTTTTTTGCGTGCTTCGGTCATTGGCACAAAAGGTGGTAGTGCATTAATTTGTGAAGCGGTATCTGGGCGAAGTTGTGAGCTAAATGCATAAGGGTCAGCTTTTAGGCGTAAATTGCCGTTGCAATCAATCAATTCAAATTTATAAAGTTGACCAAGACTCGCTTTTGGTAAGAAGAGTTCCCATACACCACTATTTGGATGGAAACGCATTGGATGACGGCGACCGTCCCAATAGTTAAAGTCACCTACGACAGAGACTCGTTTCGCATTTGGTGCCCATAAACGGAAATTCACACCGCTCACGCCTTCGCACTCCATAAAATGCGCGCCTAATACTTCGTAAGGACGTAACAATGACCCTTCTCCAAATAACCATTGGGAGAAATCATCTAGCATTGGATGGAAACGATATGGGTCTTCAATAATTTGTGCTTCATGTCCCCAAAAGACTTGTAATTGGTAGGCAAAGAAATCTAACGTATTTGGTATGACGCCGGCAAAAAAACCACGTTCGTCTAGTAGGCTTAGCTCACATACCTCAGATTGTTTTTCTTTATCGATGACGATTACTTTGTGGGCATCAGGCAATAGAGCACGAATTTCAATACCATGCTCCGTTTCATGCATACCTAGGACGGAAAAGGGGTCAGCGTGCGTGCCATCAAAAAATGCATTGATGATAGAAGGGGCTACGAGTAGTGTCATAAAAACCTCACTTGATTTGGAAGTGGGCGTTGAATGAAAATGAGAATTCAACGGATTAGAAAATGTGAAATAAATTGCACATCGCTTTAAATGTCTATTTTTTGTAGTCAGATTAAAAAACTATCAATTTTCATCTGTTTTTCATTCTAACTGTAATCAAAAGAAATACAATCGCCATTATTTCAAATCGTGATCTTTGTCAAATAATTTTTCATAAATTTATGAATTGCTTACAATGATTGCTATTCGGTAGAATGACAATATAATGAGCCCTTTATATGTAAACTTGGGGAGCAAAATGAACGACCAATCTCCTTTAATTGCCTTGGTCGCCGGGGAAGTTTCTGGCGATATTTTAGGTGCAGGGCTTATCAATGCGTTGAAAGTTCACTATCCAGGTGCGCGCTTTATCGGCGTGGCGGGAGAGAGAATGCAACAAGCTGGTTGTGAAACGATGTTTGATATGGAAGAGCTTGCTGTAATGGGGTTAGCAGAAGTGGTAAAACACTTGCCACGTTTGCTTAAACGCCGTAAGGAAGTGATTGAAACCATGCTTGCTGCCAAACCTGATATTTTTATCGGTATTGATGCACCAGATTTTAACCTGACGGTAGAGCAAAAACTTAAAGCGAATGGCATTAAAACGATTCATTATGTTAGCCCTTCTGTATGGGCTTGGCGTCAAAGCCGAGTACATAAAATTAAAGCAGCAACTAATATGGTGTTAGCGTTTTTACCGTTTGAAAAAGCCTTTTATGATAAGTTTGAAACGCCTTGTCGTTTTATCGGTCATACCATGGCAGATAGCATTGCGCTGAAACCGAATCGCCTTGAAGCTTGCCAACAACTTGGTTTACCTAGCGATAAGCGATATGTCGCGATGTTAGTTGGTAGCCGCCAAAGTGAGATTCATTTTCTTGCAGAGCCTTTTTTAAAAGCCGCACAAATTTTACAAGAACAGTATCCCGATATTACGTTTTTAGTGCCAATGGTAAATGAAAAACGCCAAGCTCAGTTTGAAGCAATAAAAGCGGAAATCGCCCCGAATTTAGCGCTCCATATTATTCAAGGGCAAGCGCGTCAAGCGATGATTGCGTCGGAATGTACTTTATTAGCATCGGGCACCGCTGCATTAGAAGCGATGTTGTGCAAATCGCCGATGGTAGTGGGGTATAAAATGAAGCCGTTTACTTATTGGCTAGCAAAACGACTAGTCAAAACAGACTATATTTCGCTCCCTAATTTATTGGCGAATGCGCCTTTAGTACCGGAGTTAATTCAAGAAGCGTGTAATCCTGAAAATTTAGCTGCTCATTTGAGTCAGTATTTGGCAGAAGATGTTGAAAGCCAACAGCAAAAAAATGCGCTCAAACAGCGATTTACCGAATTACACAAACTCATTCAATGTGATGCAGATGCGAGTGCTGCGCAAGCTGTGGTAGATTTGTTATCACAACCTGATGAAAATAGCCCGCAAGCGGTCTAATTTTCTTTATTTTTTACCAAAAGGATAATTATTGATGTGGAAAGAAGTTTTACTTAATTATGGTATTTTCCTACTTGAGCTACTCACGGTCTTTGGTGTGCTCGCTTTTATTGTGATGCTGATTTTAGAAGCTAAAAAACAGCCTGAAGAAGGTTCTATTTCAGTAGTCAATCTCACTGAAAAATTCACAGAACAGCAAAAAGCACTTGAAGCCTGTTTTTTAAGTGAAGAAGAGCTAAAACAGCAAGAAAAAGCAGAAAAAAAAGCGGAAAAAGAGAAAGCAAAAGCTGAGAAGAAACGTTTAAAAGCTGGCGAAGAGAAGCCAGAGGAAGAGCAAAAATCCCGTTTGTTCTTGTTAAGTTTTGAAGGAGATGTACACGCACATGGTGTGGAATCATTACGTAAAGAAATTAGTGCGATTTTATCTATTGCTAAACCGCAAGATGAAGTGTTGTTAAAATTGGAAAGTCCAGGTGGTGTTGTACATGGTTACGGTTTAGCGGCTTCTCAACTGAAACGCTTACGTGAGCGTGAAATTCCTTTAACAATTGCAGTGGATAAAGTCGCTGCAAGCGGGGGATATATGATGGCATGCCTTGCGAATAAAATTGTGGCTGCACCATTTGCGGTTATTGGCTCTGTAGGCGTAGTAGCTGAAGTGCCAAATATTCATCGCTTACTGAAAAAACATGATATTGATGTTGATGTGATGACAGCTGGAGAATATAAACGTACGGTAACTTTAATGGGGGAAAATACCGAAAAAGGGAAGCAAAAATTCCAACAAGAATTAGACGCAACTCACCAGTTATTTAAAGATTTCGTGAAAACTAACCGTCCTCAATTAGACATTGAAAAAGTAGCAACTGGGGAACATTGGTATGGTCAGCAAGCGTTAGAGTTACATTTAATCGATGAGATCTCAACCAGTGATGACTTATTGTTAACTGCGGTTAAAGAGAAAGAAGTTATCGAAATCAAATTCAAAGAGAAGAAAAAACTGGCGCAACGCATTGGTGCACAAGTGGAGCTATCGCTCGAAAATCTTATCGGTAAGCTATGGAATAAGCGCAGCCATATTATATAGTTTCTTCATATTTTAGAGAATCACGCAATTGACCGATTGCGTGATTTTTTATTTTTAGTTTAGGAAAATATCTTGATAATGAGATTGACTCTTATTTTGTTTTTGCATATATTTACGCAACTTTTACAGTTTATTATCATTCTCAATACAGGGATTTCCTTATGCAGTTTACCAAAACCAAACTTGCCGTTGCCGTATTGGCTACATTCTCTTCTTTCGCTTATGCCTCAGACACAGCACAATTAGATGTAATTAAAGTTGTGACTGAAAATACAGGGGCTAAAAGTAAAACCAATGTGGTGACTTTAAAAGATCTGAAAAAGAACACGAATGAAGATTTACGTGGCGTGTTAAGTGCAGAACCGGCAATTAACTTTGGTGGCGGTACTGGCGGAACGTCACAATGGATAACTATTCGTGGCATGGGCCAAGACCAAATTGATTTTAAAGTGGATAACACTTCAAGTGACACACCGGTTTTCCACCATCAAAGTCGCTTTATGCTTGATCCAAGTTTGATTAAAAAAATTGACGTCCGCAAAGGGGCAGGTTCTGCTAGCGCAGGCATTGGTGCAACGAGTGGTTCTATTGAAGCAACAACCGTTGATGCCAAAGACTTATTACGTGAAGGGCAGGATATCGGTTTTAAATTGAATGCGGGTGTAAGTAGTAACAAAGGCCATTCTCAAGGTGCGAGTGTTTATGGAAAAGCGGGTGGTTTTGATGCGCTTTTAAGTGGTAACTGGGAAACCAATGAAAATTACAAAGGCGGTAAAGGTTATCGCAATTTTGAAGGTTCAGATGTCGTTAAAAACAGCGCACTAGGGCAACGAGGTTTATTGGCTAAATTAGGGTATGACTTTAACGAAAATCAACGTGTAGTGATTAGCCATCGTCAAGAACGCTACCACGGTGAACGTGCTTTACGCGAAGAGTTTGATTTCTCTCAATCAAGCAAAGTAGATGCGAATGGCGCGGTGGTTTCCAATGATTCTAATAATAGTCCACGCTATCGTGTGACCACACAAGATACAACTAACCTTGAATGGCAAGGTAAAAACATGGGCTTTATTACGGAAGCAAAAGCCAATGTTTACCGTATTGAAGTTGCCCGCAAAGAACCTGCTGAAAACAGTACAACTCGAGTTTCAACGCACGGGGCAAATCTTGATTTAGACTCAGCTATTGGCGAAAACCACTGGTTAAAATATGGTGTGAACTATCGTCACCAAGAAGCAAAACCTAATGCGCTCCAAGCTTTTGCGAAAAACCGCAGAACACAAAAAGTAGAAGCAACAGGGGTAACCAATCGCCAAGAAAAAACGGATACAGGTGTTTACTTAGAAGGCATTTGGGGATTAGGTTCAGTAACACTAACGACAGGTGCACGCTACGACCACTTTAAATTTAGAGCGAATACTGGCAAAGAAGTTAGCCATGGTAGTTTTAGCCCAAGTACGGGTTTAATTTGGCAAGCAACGGATGATTTAAGTTTCAACACGAACTTAAACTTTGCAAGTCGTAGCCCTCGTCTATTTGAAGCAATGCTATCTGGAAATACCAAGCGTGATGTTGCTGACCATCTACGTGCAGAAAAAGCGCGTAATACCGAGATTGGTTTTAACTACGACGTGAATGATAATGTTTCTTTAAACGGTAGCTATTTCTGGCAAAAAGTAAAAGATGCTCATGCTATTAAAGATAATACGATTATCAATGCCGCATTATTACGTAATAAAGGTTATGAGTTAGGGGCAGCTTATAAACAAGGTGGTTTTAAATTCCGCTTAGGTATTGCAGAAAGTAAACCAGAAACCTTTACATTCAATAATGCAAGCTTAGATAATGCCGTATTTGCAGTAGCAACCGGCCGTACATGGACAAGCGAAATTTCTTATCGCTTTGAAAACCCAAGCTTAGAAATTGGCTGGAAAGGTCGCTTTGTTGAAGGTGAAAATGGTACTCCAAGCCGAGGTTCTAGCAGCAATAGTGCGGTGGTTAAACAGGCAGGTTATGGCGTGAATGACTTCTTCGCAAGTTGGGATGCAAATCAAAATTTAACGCTTAACTTTGCGGTTAATAATGCCTTTAATAAAAACTACAAGAGCCATAGCCAACGCGCAGGTGGCAATAGCTTAGCGGGAGCAGGACGCGATTTCCGCTTAAGTATGAATTACACTTTCTAACAAGCGGTTAAATTTCCAAAATCTTTTGCAAAGAACAAAGCAACAGCCAGTCGGTTGTTGCTTTTTTTATGGCATTATGTAACTTCAGCGATTCTTCAACAGCTACATAATTTTGCAAAAATTTGTTAAAATTCGACCGCTTGAAACCAGATTTCCGCTCGTTTATGCGAGGGATTTTATTTTAAAAAGGATAGAAAAATGCGAATGAAATTAACGGCATTGCTATTATTAGCCGCTTCTACTCAAGTTTGGGCAGAAAAATCAGCGCCAATTCAAGGAACACTTGAAAATGGCTTGCAGTACACAATTTTGCCGTTGCATGATGAGAAAGGGCATATTGAAATTCGTTTACGCGTGAATGCAGGAAGTGTGGATGAACAAGATGATCAAGCTGGCGTTGCACATATGATCGAACATTTGGTTTTTCGTGGTACTAAAGCACATCCAAATGGTTTAATGCCTTATTTGCATGAGCAGAAATGGGTCAAAGACAAAAATTACCATGCATTAACGACAACAGATAGCACAACATATATGCTTACGCCGCCAACGACTGCGGGATTAGATCAAAGTTTTGATGCACTCTCACAAATGGTTTTTCATGCTAACTTAACTCAAGAAGATCTCGATAGCGAACGTAAAATTATGTTAGAAGAGTGGCGCAAGGGTTTAGGCGTTGGTACAACGATAAATGAACAACGTACAGCAGTGGTTCGTGCTGATTCACGTTATGCTCGTAATAGTGTGATGGGTACAGAAAATAGTATTAACACCATGCCAGCCACACAATTACAACAATTCTATCAAAGCTGGTATGCGCCAAATAATATGCGTTTATTGGTAGTAGGGGATGTTGAGCCAGAAAAAGCAAAAGCAGACATTCAGAGATATTTTGGTGCACAGCCGACTAAAACATTACCAGTAAGAGATTATTTAGAACCACGCTTATCTGAACGTTTATTGATTACTAAATTACAAGATCCTCGTAGTGGTGTGAGTCAAATTGCCTATATATTCCGTTTTGATGAAAGCAAAAGCCACGCACAAACTGAAGAAGGGCGTTATGAGCGTTTACTCGATCGCTTTGCGCTTACCGCACTAACACAGCGTTTACGCAATCAATCTAGCCAACTACCCAAAGGGGTATCAACGTTAGTCGTGCGTAAATCTGACATTGGGCAACAAACTGCAGCGTTAGGTATTTTTGCAAACGTAGATCCAACCGCGCATTTGAAAGGTCTATCGCAAATTAGTGAGGAGATTGCACGTATTAAGCAATATCCAATTACGGCAGAAGAGTTAGAGCGATACAAAAAAACATTGTTATCACAAATCGAACACGCTAAAAAACATACCGGCGATCGCGATTTTGCTAAATGGGTAAAAGCGATGGATGAAACGGTTTTAAAAGATAAACCGTTTTTAACGCAGCCAGAATTAGCAACACGTATGGAAGCATTATTGCCAAAAATTACGCCAGAAGCCGTTAATGCCCGTATTCAATCTTGGTTAAGTGCAACCGACCGTTTGGTTAATTACCAGCCGCCACTTGAAACAAAATTGACACTGACTGAAGCGGAAATCAATCAAGCTATTGCTGATGGTCAAACTCGCGAAATTGCAGCTCCACAACCTGCAAAAGATATTTTACCAATGTCGTTGGAAAATGTTGAAGGTAAAGGCAGCATTACTGAGGAGCAAGCTTTTGATGCAGAGCAAGTGAAGCATTGGCGACTGTCTAATGGTGATAAAGTTGTTTGGTTAAAAAGTCCTTTGGCTAAAGAGACCACCTTTTTTGCTGCAGAAAGTTCGGCAGGCTTTAAGGCTGAAGGACTTAATCCGTGGCAAAGTCAGTTAGCTTCGCAATTAGTTGAGAAAAATGCACCGCTTGATTGGGAGGCTGAACAGCTTGACCAATGGAAAAGTGAACATAAAGTGAATTTTTCGATTAAGCAAGATGCGAATAAATTACTTTTAAGTGGGAATGTTGAAAATAGCGAATTGCCGAATTTGTTACGCCTATTTTATGCTTACACCTTAGAGACTAAGGTAAAAGAAGGTTTAGACGATGGCAAAAAAGGGATTCTCTCTGCGCTTAAAACACGAGAAGAAAAGGCTGATGAAGCAGCTCAAGTAAAATCTTTAATTGAGCTACGTTATGGTTCGGGTAGTACTGATGATAGCTTGCCAACGAAAGCAGAGCTTGAACAGCTGACTGCAACGGCATTGGATGAGCAGTGGACGAAAATGATGCGTGCCCCAACAACATATTATTTGATGAATAATATGGAGGAAGCACAAGTTAAAGCATTGGTTACCCAATATCTTGCGGATTTCCCAAGAAGCAAGCGATTAAATTCAACGCAAGGTTTACCAACAGAAGGGAACGCTAAAACGGTATTAACTATTAACGGTGCATCAAAAGATGATATTCGTATTTGGAGTTTTACCTCACATCAATGGCAAGCTAAAGATGCAGTACTGGTTTCATTGTTGCGTAATATTGCAACCGAGAAACTAAAAACGGCATTAAAAGAGGAGCAATTAAGCGTATATAGTTTGCGTTTTGAAAGTACGTTGAATCCACAAACGGATCGTATTGAGAGCGAGTTGGCATTTACCGCAAATCCTGAGATGACAGAAAAACTGATTGCGCGAGCAAAAACGGTATTTGATGAGTTACCAAATCAAATTACAGAAGAAGATGTGCAACAGGCAAAAGCCGCGTTTATTAAGGCGGAGAAAGAGCGTCTCAATGCGCCAGAAACTTGGCTTTCACGCTTAATCTTAAGTGAAAATCAGCTGAGTACACCAGCGTATTTAAGTGAAATGAAGCAGCTTGCCGATCACATTACACGAGAAAACATGCAAGCGATGGCAAGCCAAATTTTTTCTAGTGAGAATGAGAAAATCTTTATTACCACACCGAAAAAATCTAATTAACCTTTCATGGGCGAAGTAAAACTTCGCCCATCTTTTCTAAAGCATAATTTATGAGAGACTTTTTTAAAAATTTTTATCAACTTTGTCGCCCATATTGGGGGAATAAAAAACATTGGCTAGCTTGGCTAATTGCGCTGGTAGTCATCGGTATTGGCTCAACTATTACTTACTTAAATGTACTTATCGCGGATTGGTCAAAAGGCTTTTATGATTCACTTTCTAATTTAGAAATTGAGAAATCTTATAGCTTATTAGGGGATTATTTCCTTTATATTTCCATTTTCATTGTTATCAATGTTTATCGGGTTTGGTTGCGTAAATTACTGATTATTCGTTGGCGGGAATTTATGACCCACCACTTTTTGAATAAATGGCTTTCTAAGCAAATTTATTACCGCCTGGCTTACCAAAAAAAGATGGAAAACCCTGATCAGCGTATTGCTGAAGATATTAGCATTTTCATTGAATACACCATTGAGCTTACTCTTTCGCTCATTTTTAACATTATCCAGCTTTGGGCATTTTTTATGGTGCTTTGGAGACTAGCAAGTTCACCAGAAATCAATCTTTTCGGGCATACTTTTGTCGTGGATGGTTATTTAGTTTGGGTGGCGGCAATTTATGCTGGATTAGGTACGATTATTACGCATTTGATTGGGCGAAAATTACATACGCTTAACTACCAACAACAAGTTTTTGAAGCAAACTTCCGTACGAGTTTAATACGCAAGCAAGATAATGCAGAACAAATTGCGCTTTATAAAGGGGAACAAGCTGAAAAAGTTCGTCTTGCAGATAGCTTTAAAGAGATTGTCCGCAACTGGCGTTTATTGATGGATAAAGAAAAGCATTTGAGCTTTTTTACCGTAGGTTATGAACGTTTTGCGTTATTGATGCCGGTGCTATTTTCTATGCCGTTACTGGCAGCCAAAGTGATTACTTTTGGTGGCATTATGCAAATTCGCACAGCATTTTCTGTGGTCTTTGACGGATTTAGCTGGTTAGTATTTGCGTATTCCAGTTTGCCGAAATGGTCTTCAGCGATTAAGCGTTTAAGCCAACTTAAACAAGAAATGGATGCACTTGATCAACTAATTGCTGCCGAAACAGTACCAACGGATAAATTATTAGAGACAGAAAATCTCGCGATTTACACGCCTGAAAATCAACGTCTATTGAGTAATCTTTCTTTAGCGGTAGATGGACAAAAATGGATTTGTCTTAAAGGGAAAAGTGGTTTAGGTAAATCGACCCTGTTACGTGTATTAAGTGGTATTTGGCAGCACTATGACGGACAATTTAAAACGCCAAATCGTTCCAGCTTATTGGTGCCACAGCGTAGCTATTTGAATGAAGGAACATTGGCGGAAGTGTTGAGTTATCCTAATGAAAGTTGTTATAGCCATGCAGAAATGAATTATGCTTTGCGTGCGGTTGGGTTAGAGAAATGGCAAGATCGCTTAAGTGAACAACATAGCTGGCAACATATTTTCTCAGGTGGTGAACAACAACGTATTGCTTTTGCGCGAGTGTTGCTGAATAAGCCAGAAGTCATTTATTTAGATGAAGCAACCAGCAGTTTAGATGGCGTTGCCGCACAATCCATGTTTAATTTAATTAAACAGCAATTGCCAACTGCTTCTGTTATTTTCATTACTCATCAACAAGAATTGATGCATTTTGCCGATGAAGTGATTGATTTAACCGCTTATCAAGGTTAATAAATTGGGATTGAAAGTCCCATAAAACACACCTAAAACCATAATAAGAAGGGCGTACTTGCTGGTACGCCCTTTGTCTAGAGATTTCAAACCGCTTAGGTTGCGTTACAAGCGGTTAAATTTCTTTTGAAACTTGCAAAATTATCGCACTTTGGCACAAGCTAGACAGTATAGATAACTGTTTTTCGGATCATTGAATTTTTTCATGACATCCGTTGCTTGTTTAGCTTGTTTAGCAACAGGTAAGTCGAATAAGCTAGCTAACTGATATTGCGCATTTTGCTTCATGTTGCGTGAAAGTTCGCCGAAAAATGAGTTATCTTCAGCGGTAAACCACTGTACTTTCTTGGGTGCATTTTCCTCATTTTGACTAATAATCATCTGATGTAACAGATTTACTGCGAAATCAAAATCACCCAATTCATCAACCAATCCTGATTGATAAGCATCTTTGCCAATCCACACTTGACCTTGAGCAATGTAATCCACGTCTTCTTCTGTCATTCCACGCCCTTGGCTGACTAATCTTAGGAATTGTTGATAGCCATTTTCAATGTTCAGTTGAATGAGACGGCGTTGTTCTTCACTGAGTGGTTTTAAGCCACTGATGTTTGCCAGTTTTGATGTAGCAATGCCATCTTCGCGAATCCCTAAATTTTTAGCCGTTTGTTCAAAGTTAAACATGACGCCAAAAATACCAATTGAACCAGTAAGGGTGTTAGCATCGGCGACGATTTTATCTGAGGTTGCTGCAATCCAATAACCCCCAGAGGCTGCCATGCCTCCCATTGATGCCACAACAGGTTTACCGCTTGCTTGTACTTCATTGACTGCTTGACGAATCAGTTCAGAAGCAACTGCACTGCCACCTGGGCTGTTAATGCGTAGAATTAACCCTTTAACATATTTGTCTTCTTTCACGCGTTGGAGTGTTTTTACAATGGTTTCGCTGCCAGCAGTATCTTCTGTGCTTTCCCCCATCGTAATTTCACCTTCTACGGTAACAACGGCAATTTTGTTTTCATGAGTTTCTTCAAATCGATCAGGCACTTCAGTTAAGTAATCTTCCAGTTCGATGAAGTTAGGTTCATGTTTCTCTGGTAGTTTAAAATCATCACGAAGCTGGCGTTTTAACGCTTCTTCACCACTAAAGAGCTGATTAACTAAGCCTTGTTTTAGAGCATATTGCGCATCATTGCCAGAAACTTCTTGATAGCGTTTTAGCAAAATTGGCAGATCAGGTAACACAGCTTCTTTAGCAATTTGGCGGTTTTCACTAATGGTTTCATTCACTTGTGACCACATAGCGCTTAGCCAAAGTGATGCATTTCCTTTCGCTTCTGGCGACATATTATCGCGAATTAACGGCTCAACAGCTGATTTGTAAGTCCCCACGCGGAAAATTTCAGGTTTAGCCTCAATCTTATCAAATAGAGATTTGAAGTAGAGTGGGGTATAACTCAAACCGTGAATATCCACTGCACCCGCTTGGTTGAGATAGATTTTATCGGCAAAAGAGGCTAAGTAATATTGCGCTTGGGAATAAAGTACACCAACCGCCACAATCGGCTTATTCTCTTTGCGGAAATTTTTAAGCTTATTGCCTAAATAGGTCAGTGCAGGATAATCCGCATCTTGTAGCTTGCCTAAATCTAAAACAATCCCTTCAATGCGTGAATCACTTGCTGCCTGTTCAATGGCTAGAGCGATATCAAAAGTAGAGTATTTTTGTGGCTCTTCTTGATGATTCAATTCTGAATTAAGCAAACGATAGAGGTCACCATATTCTTCCGGATTATCTGCTAAATAGCCGTTTAAGCGTAAGGTAAGAAAGCCCGATTTAATCGGTGGTGTGTGATTACTGCTTGTAAAAAGTGAAGTAAATACAAAGCAAATCATCACAAAGACTACAAAAAACAGACTGAGCACAAATTCTCGAATCATTCGAAAAATTTGATAGAGCGTTTTAAACATTTTTAACACAGTGAATCCTTAAAAATAACCGTTTTTACGCAGCGCGTTTTTTCGGTAAAAGAAAAAATGATGGCACAACCAAAATTGCCATTAAATAGAAACTATTTGTTGGGGAGTCATTATAGACAAATCCCGCTAACAACGTGAAGAGTGCCATGACAGCACAGCTAGCTAAACCAAAATAGAGACCTTGTAGCTTCGGTATATGATCACTCGGTTGTGTCGAAATATAGCGAATAATTGCATAATGGTTCAAGGCATAACTACAAGCATGCAATAATTGAGAAAACACAATGAGCGGAAGGCTTTCGCTATTAGCAATAATGATCCAACGAATAATGGTGCCAATTGCGCTTAATAGCATCAATCGTGCAAGTGGTTGTGTGCCAAATATGCGTTTAGCAATAAAAAATAATCCCATTTCTGCAATGACCGCAATGCCCCATAACCAGCTGGTAATTTGTGTAGAAATACCGATAGATTGCCAATAAATTGAACCATAGGCGTAATAAGTCGCATGGCTGGCTTGTACGAGTGATGCAATAATCAGCATTTTTGCGGTGGTGGGTTGTTTGAATACAGCCCAGTAGCTCGTTGATGCAGCTTGCTTTTGCTTTACCTCTTCAAATCCTACTCGCGGCGAGAGCATTTGTACCATACAAAAGGCTAATAAGGTGGCACTTAATATCATTAAAATAACCGATTCACCTGAAAATCCCACAATATAACCGGTAAGTAAAGCTCCCACCACGAATGCGAGCGAACCGCATAACCGTGCTTTGGCGTAGTCCATTCCTTGTTGCTGTTGCCAGCTTGAGGCAATCGTATCGCTCATCGGGATTCCTGCACCATTTAACAGATGAAACAAGCCAAATGCAGGGAATAACAGCCAGAAGCTATCCGCAGCGAATCCCATCAGCACGACCGCGAATAAACTTCCCCAAGCGAGTTTTCGGCTCATCGGAATCAGTTGGTTAAGTTGTTTGATTCGGCTAGAGAAAAATAATCCGCCACTAAAACGAAATAGATAACCTAAAGAGAGCAATAAGCCGATAATTTCAGTATTGTAACCGACTGATTTTAACCATACAGGCAAAAAGGGCAGAACTACGCCGTAAGCACAGTAGTAACCAAAGAAGTTTGCAGCAGACCATTGAAAGGCAGTCGGTTTTATCATAATAATTTTTCCATTTCTTCAGACCGTAAAATGGCGGCTCGCATTGCCTGTTTGACCGTGTCAGCCAAATGAGCTTGTTCAAAAACGGCTAACGCTTGTGCGGTGGTGCCGCCTTTAGAAGTCACATTTTCTCTTAAGGTAGAAAGTGGCGTTTGAGGATGTGCTACCACTAATTTAGCTGCCCCAAGTGCAGCTTGTTGGACTAATAGACGGGCATCTTCCGAGCTAAACCCCATTTCTTCTGCGCTTTGTTGCATGGCTTCCATAAAACGGAAGAAATAAGCTGGACTAGAACCCGTAATCGCAATAATTTGGTTAATTTGTGCTTCTTCTTTTACCCAATAACAGCGCCCAACAGCAGACATCAACTGTTCAGCCAGCTGGCAAGCGGTCGGATTTGTGCCAGCTTTTGCAAATAGCCCCGTTAGTCCCTCACCAATTAAGGCAGGTGTATTTGGCATAGTGCGGATAATCGTTTGAGCACTTGGAAGAAGTGCTTGGATTCGCGCAGTTGAAATCCCTGCTGCAACAGAAATTACCGTTTTAGCGCTAAAATCAACAGCATCAAATTCGCTACACACTTCTGCCATCACTTGCGGTTTTACCGCAAGAATCACCACATCAGCGGCTTCAACTGCTTCTTGATTGCTTTTCGGGAGTTGGACACCTAATGCCTGAAGTGAGGCGCGGCGTTCTAGGTTACTTTTATTACACGCTAAAATCTGATGAGCAGGATAGCCGCTATTAAGCAAGCCTTGAATAATGGCAAAAGCCATATTGCCGGTGCCAATAAAGGCAAGTTTAGGCGTTAAGGTCATAAAGTCTCCAATCAGAAAGCCAAATTGGCACTATTGTACAATAAATGCGAATGCTTGTTATAGATTCCGTTTTGCAAAAAATCGGCAAATTCTGACCGCTTGTGTTTTCTCTTGTATTTGCGTTAGGGCGAAGGGGCAAAATCTGCTAGAATTTCTCCATTTTAATCAAACCGAGAAAGAGCTATGTGGTTTAAAAATGTCATGATTTATCGCCTCACCAGCGAATTAACTTTAGAAAGTGAAAGTTTAGAAGCACAGTTGCAAGCCTGCCGATTTCATCCATGCTCGCAGCACGATATGAGTCAATTCGGTTGGAGCGAACCGTTAAGTGGTGCACCGTTATTGCATTTTGCGCAAGGTAACCAATTTTTATTGGTTGCACATAAAGAAGAAAAGTTACTTCCTGCGAATGTGGTGAAAAAAGAGGTCGAATTACGCATTCAAGAGTTAGAAACCAAAGAAGCACGTATGTTGAAGAAAACCGAAAAACAAGCGGTGAAAGATCAGGTTGTTTCGGTGTTATTGCCACGTGCTTTTAGTAAACATCAATTTACGGCGATTTGGATTGATTTAGATACCCAATTAGTTTATGTCGATGCTGCCTCAAGTAAGCGAGCGGAAGATGCGTTAGCGTTATTGCGTAAAACGCTAGGCTCATTACCGGTGGTGCCAATTTCATTTACGGTTCCACCAATCGAAGTGATGACCCGCTGGATTGCTCAAGATGATGCGCCAAATTGGTTAACTTTATTAGAAGAGGCAGAACTCAAAGCCTTTGACACCGACAGCATTATTCGTTGTAAACGCCAAGATTTAAGCGCAGAAGAGATTAGCCAACACTTACAAGCGGGCAAATTTGTGACAAAATTAGCGATTGAGTGGGAAAATCATTTTTCTTGTATCTTAAATGAAGATGCTACGCTTTCCCGCTTGAAATTTGCCGATGTGGTGCGCGAGAAAAATGATGATATCTTAAAAGAAGATGTCGCTCAGCGCTTTGATGCAGATTTCTTGTTAATGACGGCAGAACTACAGCAATTTAGTGAAAAATTGATTGAAGCATTTGGTGGCATGCAAGCTCGTATTTAGAGAGATAAAGAAAATGCCTGCAAAGCAAATGATCTGACCCCAAAAAGTTAGACTGTTATTTAAAGGACTGCTTTCGATATTGTATCGGACTCAGTCCTTTTAATTTTAATTGGATTCGTTCTTCATGATAGTACCGCACATAATCATTGATAACCTTTTCCAGCTCATCAATGCTAGTAAACGATTTTCCGTGAAAACACTCCGTTTTCATTCGCCCAAAAAAGCTTTCCATTGCCGCATTATCCAAACAATTTCCTTTTCGCGACATACTTTGAGAAATCCTATTTTTCACTAATAGGCGTTGCAAGATTTTCGTGATATTCGAAATAGAAATTCACGACTTGTTGTTTGAAAAGTTGATTATATTTAGTCATAAAAAATCTGCACCTTAATCAGTTAGAAGTTTAGTCTAACTTTTTGGGTGCAGATCAAGAACCTGTGGGGTTTGGTTTAATTAGAACTCATAACGTAAGCCAACGTTAAAGTTGCGACCTGATGCACTATAGCGATCCGCATTTTGTGAGGTGATCGCCATTGGAATACTTGCCGCTGGGCGACCTTGGTCTTGGGTCGCTTTACTTAACAAGGCAAGATAAGAAATATCGTTCCAGTTCCAATATTTTTTATCAAACAAGTTATTCACATTTGCCGTTAATGTGAGGTTCGCCGTTGGTTTCCAATACGCCCCTAAATCAAAGAGTGAGTAGCCACCTGTTGGGTTGTAAAGGTAAGATGAAGATTGTTCGATATCTTTATCTGATTTACCACGGTTATATGTCCATTGAATGTGAGCCCCAAATTGTTCACCTTCATAACCAAAACCAAGTTTGGTTTTCATTGGCTGAATGCTGTTAATTGGGGTTTTCACGCCGTTATTTTCCGCTTTACCGCGAGAGTATGAGAAGCCTGCAAGGGTGTAGAAATCGTCATAGAATTTCCATTTTGCATCAGCCGTTACGCCATACACTTTAGCTTTATCTAAGTTGTCGTATTGAATAAAGCTGGTGTAGCCATTAGTTGGTTTTGACATCCAATCAATGAAGTTGTGGTAACGGTTGTAATAACCTGTTACAAGATATTCCAAGCGATCCGATTTTCCTTTAAAACCAAGCTCGAAGTTGTCTGCCGTTTCTGCTTTTAGGTTTGGATTACCCACCACCGCAACGGTTGCACTTTGCACACCCGCTGGGGTTCTAAATGAAACGCTCTCTAAGAAATAAGAGGTTAATTGTTGAGCAGATGGTGTTCTCACCCCACGAGAATATTGTGCATATGGAATAAACCCATCAGATTGGCGGTATTCAATGCTTAATTTCGGAGCAAATTCCGTATCAGATTGTTTTTTTGGGTGCAGAGCTTCTGTCATATTGCTTTGGTAAGCGGTCGGTTTTACGCGGTAATATGCAAAGCCCACTTGAGGCGTTACCACCAATTTGCCAAAGGCGATCTCATCTTCGAAGTAACCTGTTACTTTATCTTGCTTAATACCTGCACTTGGATTGCCGTTAAAATACGCACTACCAAGCATTGAATATGGCATATTCGCATAAGCTGGGCGTTCATAATGCAAGTGGTTGCTAGATTTTGTGTGTGCGTAAGTGAAGCCATAACGCAAGATGTGTGGAATTTCACCATCAATATAGCTCATCAAATTGGTGTTGATGCCGTAAGTTTCGTCACGGAAAAGCGTATCTTCTTGGCGATAATTGCGTGAGCCTAAACGGTAGCGATAGTTTTCAGATTTCGCATCTTGGTAGTAAATTTGCGTTTTCGCATTTTGCACGAAACCTTGATCGCTGTTGTAATCGTGGCTAATCGAGAAACGATCACGTTTTACGCGGTCAATTGCATAGCCTTTAGATTGCATGCCAGTGCCGCTATCAATGTTGGTGTCGGTGAGACTTAATAAATCGGTATGCGTTTTTTTGCGTTGGTGTTCATACACAAAGCCGATGCGATTTTGATCGTTAAGCTGGTAGTAATGTTTGGTTAACACATAGTTTTGTTGCGTATCGGCTGGGTTTGGCTCGGTGCGAGTAACCCCCGTGCCTGCGTTAGAGCCTTTATTTTCAGTTTGAGCACCGTCTCGAATGGTGGTCATCACCATACCTTGATAAGCTCCTGTTTTCACCGCTCCGCCTAATGTGCCGTAGATGAAGTTATCAACGCTGTTGTAACCTGTGCCAAAAAAGCCGCCCACGGCGTTGCCTTTGTGAAGATCAGAAGGTTCAAGGGTGGCAAAATTCACGCTACCCGATAGGCTATTTTGCGAACCTGCATATTGCACATCAGCACTGCGTAAGCCCGATGTTTCCACGTAATCGGTGCGACCAAATTCTGAACCGTAAGAGATAAAATGTTTCGCTTCTTGAGCTTCTGGCAGCGGAATACCATCAACGGTGGTGGTTACGCGGTTGGCTTGTAAACCACGAATATTCACGCCTTCACCGCCTGAACGTGAGCCGTTAAGTTGGCTGACGTTAACGTCCATTTTGCCCTCAAATAAGGCTTTCACATCTTTGGCTTGTTTAAGGAAAATCGCTTGGCGATCAACTTGCGTGTTCACTAATGCATCACTGGTTGCAATCGTAGAAACGACAACTTCGTCTAATTTCACCGATTTTTCGGAGGCTTGTTCTTGAGCAAAAGCAGGATAAGCACAGCAAAGTGCAACAAGAGAAGCAAGTTTGGTTGGTTTAGTTTGCATAGAGGTGTCCTTAATATTTAGTCAAATAAAATTATCACACTAGCAATTGCGAATAGTTCGCATTATATCTACTAATTGTTGAGATGTCCTACTAAAAAACGCTATTTTGTTTTTTTGGGTTAAATTTTGACTATAACAAGCGGTAAATTTTACTCCATGTTTTGTAACCTATTAGTGCCTGAATATTTGTATTGTGCGATCCAGCAGCTAACGGTTGTTTTAGGTAAATTGAAATGTTTTAATGTGAAAGCAAGATTTTCGTGATGTTCGAAATAGAAATTCACGACTTGTTGTTTGAAAAGTTGATTGTATTTAGTCATAAAAAAATCTGCACCTTAATCAGTTAGAAGTTTAGTCTAATTTTGGGGTGCAGATCAAAAATGCAGGCGTTTTTTCTTTGTTGATGAATGTTTTATTTCTCTGCAGTTAAGCCTTCAAGAATCGCAATACCTGCACTCGCACCGATACGGCTTGCACCTGCTTCAATCATATTCAGCGCAGTTTGTGTATCTCGAATACCACCAGAGGCTTTTACGCCGATTTCGCCAACAGTTCGTTTCATTAAGGCAACATGCTCAACTGTTGCGCCTGCTTTATTAAATCCGGTTGAGGTTTTTACAAAGGCAACGCCAATTGTTTTACAGATTTCGCAAAGTTTAATAATTTCTGCTTCAGAAAGTAGGCAAGTTTCTAAAATGACTTTCAATGGTACTGCTTGGCAAATATCAAATACAGCTTGAATATCTTCTTGCACTTTTTCCCATTGTTGTGATTTTACCCAACCAATATTGACTACCATATCAATTTCTTCTGCGCCAGCTTCAATCGCTTGTGCTGTTTCAAAGGCTTTTACTACAGTCGCATTTGCACCTAAAGGAAAGCCAACTACAGTACAAATTTTAACGGAAGAATCGGCTAAGGCTTGTTTAGCCAATGGAATATGGCAAGGGTTAATGCAAACAGAATAGAAATGATGCTGGCGAGCCTCTTCGCATAAAGCCAAAATATCGGCTTCGGTTTTTTCGGCGCTTAATGCAGTATGATCGATATATTGAGCGAGTTGTTGCGCGTTCATAAAATTTCCTTTTAAAGATGAATTGAGTTTGTCCAATATACGACAAGCGGTCCTTTTTGCAATAAACTTTGCAAAAAAGACCGCTTGTTTATTCAGATTTCAAGCATTTTTATGCTGCTTTTCTGTGGTAGAAACGCAAACTATGTTCTTTTTGGCGCGCGCTACTGAAAGCAGAAACGCGTTTTAAATAGCCAATAACGCGTGTGCCGTAATCAATATTGTTTGAACCACATTTTGCACATTGATGGCGGGTGCGTTTATCAATGTGTTGGCATTCATTACAAATAGTAATTTTGACATTCACACAGAAGTAGTTACAGCCAGTTTTGGCGGCAATATCTAATAATGAACGGTAGCCTGACTGTGGTAATGCTTCGTCTAAATTCAAGTGTAAAGCGGAGCCGCCATCAAGCCACTCAATCAGTTCTTTTCCATGCAGTAGGAATTTATCGAGTGCGTTAATTTCTTCATCTTCTACGACATAGAAGTAAGAGTTATAGCATTCTCTTGGCACAAAATAGCCATCCGTTTTATCCCATTTTGCATTTTTTACGCCTAAGTTTTCTGCAGGCACAAATTCGGTATTAAATTTCACCCCATATTTTTTAGACGCAGCTTGGTTTGCTTGGAAAATAATTTTTAAACGTTCTTGAACAAAGGCCATATATTCAGGGTTGTAACCCACAGTAAGACCTTGCGATTCAGCAGCTTCTACCATGCCGTTAATGCCGATGGTTAAGAATTGTTTATCTAGCGAAATGAAACCTGCATCATAGACCGGTAGCATGCCAGCGGCGAGATATTCTTCCATCAATGTACGATAAGCATATTGATATTGATGAATTTTGCTCACTTCTGTGGCTAAATCTCGCCCATCTTGCACTAAACGGTTCATGTTGATGGTAATGACATTGATTGAACCAGTTGCCACACCGCCTGCGCCTAATGAATAAGAGAAGGTGTGATCAGCAATTTCATTGCGTAGGCGACAGCAAGAAGCTAATGAATCCGGATTATCTGATTGGTAAATAAAGAATGCATTACCTTCAGCAAGTTCTTGTGCGACTTCATCTGCAAAGGAGCTATCTTTGCATTTGCTTTGCTCGGTGAGCATGGCGGCTGTTACTACAGGGAAAGTGAGAATCGCTTTGGTGCGTTCTCGATTAAACCAACGCATGAAAAAGCGTTGTAGTTTAGCCGTACTTTCCCAGTTAGGGCGTTCAAAATCAGGGAAAACAAAATTCCCAAACATGGCATCAAAGTAGTATTGATCGTAGATAGAAATATTCCAGAAAACGCTTTGATAGCCACGCGCAGCCGCTGGTTGGTTAATGCTGTAAACCACTTGTTGCAGGTGGTTTTCTATCTCTTTGCGATGTGTTTCTAAATAATTGTCACCAAAATCTTTACGGGCGAAATAGTCAAAATAGGTAAGAAATTCAACCGTTGCAACGGCACCTGCAAATTGTGAGCTAACGGCAAACACAAAGTTAATGAAAGATCCGCAAAACGAAGCTAAATGCTTTGGTGCTTGTGATTCGCCCCCAAGTTTGCTTAATCCTTCGCGTAAGAACGGGTACATCGTCACCGAAACGCAATAAGGTTTAAGACTGGTTTCATCATGCACATAAATCTCATGCGCTTCAATTTGGCGAAGGTATTCGTCAGCTAAATCTTGCCCGAAAAGTTCACGAATCTTACCACTGACTTTGGCGCGGTTGATTTGCACAAAGAAATCTTTCATCAACTCTTGTTCCATGGTGGCAATATTTTTTTGCGTGACATTGGCATTCGCATCTAGCTTTGAGCCATCAGCTGCGTTTTTCGCTTGAATGTATTCATCAATAAAAGAGAGCTTTTGGTTAAGTTGCTCTGGGTGAAGTCTAATCATTATGTCTCCTGATTTGATAATCAATCCGCTAAGCGGTGGTTTTTTTAGTAAACTTTGTAAAATGCTGCGACATTTAATCAGCACGTATAAATAAATGATTAAGGTTTTCTTGCGTGCGCAAATCTATAAAGCGCTGATTGGTGTTTGGGCTGTTAAGCCCGCCGAGTTCAGCTATCCAACGTCCTGTTTTAAGGTAAGTTAGTTCAGAAATAATGCGCAGATCTAATTCATGCATTTCTAATCCGGTATAAAGGCAAGTTTTTAAGCCGGCTTCTCGCACCTGTTTTAACCGAGCAAGTAACTGCTCAAGATGCCATTCTCCACCCATAAACAGTACGCAACTGATGAGATGGCGATATTTTTTGAGCTGTTCGGCAAGGTAAATTTCTGACAAAATCTGACCGCTTCCCAGCTTCCAACTTTCTGCACTATGGCAACCTTTGCAACCGAGTGGACAACCGCTGATTAAAAATGCGAGTGAGGTCTCATTTGGCACTTCTTGCCATACAACTTGTTGAGTATAAAAACGTAACTGCTTCATAATAAAACACAATATGTTGTGTTTTTGTTAATACATAAATACAAGATATAGTGATTCTAGGCGAAGAGATAAAAAAAGAAAATCGATAAATTTTTGGCTTAAGGGTTGCAATTTTTTTATATTTTTAAAATCAAGTAGATACGGAATTGTAAAGATTTTTGGTTAAAAAATAGGCTAAAATGAAGAGCGGAAATAACCGTTTGAATTTATTGTCGTTTTCGGATTTCTGTCGGTTAGGTGTTGTTCAGATGGCTAAAAAAAGCGATAATAGGCGCCATTTTTCTTACTCTTTTTACAAGCCAAGATAGGGGTTTAACCTAAATAAACCAGCTTGTGTTGATGTGAATTCTATGGTCGATTATCTTCTACTCATTATTAGCACCGCCTTAATCAATAACTTTGTGTTAGTGAAGTTTTTAGGGCTTTGTCCGTTTATGGGCGTTTCCAAAAAAGTTGAAACTGCGATTGGAATGGGGTTGGCAACGACTTTTGTTTTAACTGTCGCTTCTCTTTCTGCATACTTGGTTGAGACCTTTGTGTTAATCCCATTAGATGCGCAATTTTTGCGTACGCTGGTCTTTATTTTGGTGATTGCGGTCATTGTGCAATTAACTGAAATGATCGTGCATAAAACCAGCCCAACGCTATATCGTTTATTAGGGATTTATTTGCCATTGATTACCACAAACTGTGCGGTATTAGGTGTGGCGCTATTGAACGTGAATCTTGCCAATAATTTAATTGAGTCGGTACTGTATGGATTTGGTGCAGCATTAGGTTTTTCATTAGTACTCGTACTATTTGCAACGTTGCGTGAGCGTTTGGCTGCCGCAGATGTACCTAAACCTTTTCAAGGGGCTTCCATTGCCTTAGTTACTGCAGGCTTAATGTCACTTGCCTTTATGGGCTTTACTGGATTGGTGAAAATCTAATGCTCGATCTTTCCATTATTATGTATATTTTGCTGGCAATAGCGCTGATCGCACTGGTTTTCGGGGCGATTTTAGGCTTTTCTTCAGTAAAGTTAAAAGTTGAAGCTGATCCAATTGTTGAGCAAATTGATGCACTCTTGCCACAAAGTCAATGTGGCCAATGTGGTTATCCCGGCTGCAAACCTTATGCTGAAGCGATTGCAAATGGAGATGTCATCACCAAATGTATTCCTGGTGGCCAACCGACAGTTGTCAAAATTGCAGATCTATTAGGGGTGGAAGTCCCTCAAATGGACGGCGCGGCAGTGCCAGAAGTAAAAGTGGCTTACATTGATGAGGCAATGTGTATTGGTTGTACTAAATGTATTCAAGCTTGCCCAGTGGATGCCATTGTAGGCACAAATAAAATGATGCATACCATTGTGGCCGATCTCTGTACGGGGTGTGAGTTATGTGTGGCACCTTGCCCAACGAATTGTATTGAAATGCGACCAATTAAATTAACTACGCAAACATGGAATTGGCAGTTCGATAAAAATTTGATTATTCCGGTGGTCAACACGACTGAATTACAGAAAAAATTGGTTGTAGGCGAGGTAAAAGATGAGTAATCCAAATTTAGTCGTTGAACGCCTGCGCCAAAATAAGTTATGGACTTATCCGGGCGGTATTCATCCATTAGAAAATAAAAAACAATCGAATCAAAAACCGATTCGCCGTTTACATTTACCAAAATATTTCTATGTGCCTGTCGTGCAACACTCTGGTTGGGCGGGCGATTTATGCGTGAAAACCGGCGATTATGTTTTTAAAGGGCAACCATTAACAAAAGGCGATAACTATCGTCAGTTGCCTGTACATGCGCCAACGTCCGGCACGATTTTAGCTATCGAACCTTATACCAGTTCACACCCTTCTGGCTTACCAGAGATAACGGTAATTATTGAAACGGACGGACGAGATGAGTGGATTGATCGTCAACCTATCGAAGATTTCTTAAGTCTTAGTCCAGAACAAATTGTTGAAAAAGTTTATCAACATGGTGTTGCAGGTTTAGGTGGCGCGGTGTTCCCAACGGGTGCTAAGCTCAGTTTTGCTGATAAACGTTGTAAAGCCTTAATTATCAATGGCGCTGAGTGTGAGCCTTATATTACTTGTGATGATCGTTTAATGCAGGATTATACCGATGAATTACTGGAAGGAATCCGTATTCTGCGTTATGTCTTACGCCCTGAAGAAGTAGTCATTGCTATTGAAGATAATAAACCCAATGCTATTCGTGCGATTGAAAAAGGTTTAAAAGGGGCTAACGATATTCACCTACGCGTGATTCCGACTAAATATCCTTCAGGAGCCTCTGATCAATTAGTCCAAGTGCTCACTGGATTAGAAATTCCGCAAGGGCAGCGAACGATTGAAATGGGCATTGTCATGCACAATGTTGGTACAGCATTTGCGGTCAAACGTGCGGTCATTGATGATGAACCGCTGATCGAACGGGTAGTCACACTCACTGGAGATAAAATTCGCAACAAAGGCAATGTTTGGGCGCGATTAGGCACCCCGATTTTGCATTTGTTAGAACAAGTGGATTATCGTGCAGATAGTCGTTTCCCTGTGTTCTTAGGCGGCCCAATGACAGGCTTTATTCTGCATTCGTTACAGTCACCAGTGACGAAACTAACAAACTGCATTATTGCGCCAGATCATTTTGAGTATGCACCACCAGAGCCTGAGCGCAACTGTATTCGTTGTTCTAGCTGTTCAGATGCTTGCCCAGTTGGTTTATTACCACAGCAACTTTATTGGTTTGCACGAGCAGAAGATCATGATAAATCTAAGGAATACCATTTAAGCGCGTGTATTGAATGTGGTGTTTGTGCTTATGTCTGCCCAAGTTATATTCCATTGATTCAATATTTCCGCCAAGAAAAAGCAAAAATTGCGGAAATTGAAGAGAAAGAGCGTAAAGCTGAAGAAGCTAAAATTCGCTTTGAAGCAAGGGAAGCTCGATTACAAAAAGAAAAAGAAGCCCGTACTGCACGAATTAACCAAGCTGCGGAAAAACGTCGTGAAGAAGTGGCTCAAGCTGCAGGAGAAGATCCTGTTGCAGCCGCACTTGCTCGCATTAAAGCGAAGAAAGCTGAACCTGCTGCGGAAGTACAAGCAAAAGCAAATGGTGAACCAGATAATAGCGAATTGATGGCGCAACGCCGAGCAAGACGACTCGCGAAACAAGCTGAGCAAGCTGCTTCAGTTGATAATAAACCATCCACCGTAGAGGAATCTTCCGCTAAACCAGAAGCGCGTAAATCTGCAGTTGAAGCCGCACTTGCCCGTGCGCGAGCAAAAAAAGCAGCGCAATCAGGCAGTGAACAAGCGGTTGAAAAATCGGAAGAAATTGCAAAACCAGCCGAAAGCGTTGA
>NZ_AFNK01000078.1 GCF_000238795.1 Haemophilus sputorum CCUG 13788
ACTGATTGTTTACATTTAAACCGATCAGAACAATTTCTTATCCGATCATGCGGTTTAATTGTGCACCTAGTCCGCTTTGTCGTTCGATGGCACTTTTAACACCTTGAATCCAAGTTTTTTGTGCACTGAACAAGGTAAAATGCGATTTTGCTCGGGTAATCGCAGTATAGATCAATTCTTTTGTCACTACCGGTGAAAAATTCAATGGCATTATAAAGTAGACATCTTCGAATTCTGATCCTTGAGATTTATGCACTGTCATCACGTAAGCTGGTTCAAAATCAGGTACGCGGCTAAGCGACAAACTATAATGCTCGCCATTTTCTTGCAATGTATCAAAATAAACGCGCAAATTTTTCTCTTCATCATAAAGGATCAACCCAATATCCCCACTATAAACCTGATTCATTGGAGAATTTTGGGTAATTAAAATTGGTTTTCCATGATAACGATCCCGACTATGATTAAACTGAATCAATCTTGCCTGACGTAACGCTTCCGCAATCCCCTGATTCAGGCTCTCTACGCCAAATTCACTCACTCGTAATGCTGATAAAAATCTCACGCGTTGAAATGCAGCAAAGATCTCACTAATTGAAACACTTTTGGGATCTCTTTCTCGCTTGGCTGCAAGCATTAAATATGCGCGATAAGATTCAACTGCTTTTTTTATAATTAACTGACGACAGTATGCTTGCCATTGCCCTTTGTCTGGAAAGTCGGTTACTGATGGATACTCCACACAGGCTAAATCTTCAAAATCTGAATTTGCAAAAATCTCCCAAGATTTGCCCGCTTGCTGAGCATTGACTAATGCAGCCAAATGCCCAATACCTGATTGCTCGTGGAATCGATAACTTTTTCGCAAGTGACAAAGTGAATCACTAATTGCCGAAGCTTGTCCGCTTGATTGTAATTTCTCACCCGTTACTGCATTCAAATAGTCACAATGTGCTTGGCTGTATCCTTGAGTAATAAAATCACCGAGTTCCCCCATAATTGCGCCAGCTTCAACCGAAGCTAATTGATCTTTATCTCCCAATAAAATTAGTCTTGCCTGCGGTTTTAGAGCATTCATCAATTTTTCCATCAACGTTAAATCGATCATTGAAGCTTCATCAACCACTAACAGCCCTATCGGAAGTGGGTTTTGTTGATGATAAGTTGGTAAATCACTTTGCGGACGAATACCAAGTAAGCGATGAATCGTTGATGCTGATGTTTCAATCGCGATATCAGTTTCAATTTGTTGTAAACTTTGATGCAACGACTCTTTTAATCTTGCTGCCGCTTTACCCGTGGGCGCAACTAAAGCAATGTTAAATAATGGTTGTTGTTGATGCTGTTGTTTTTCTTGAAGCGCAACTAAAAGCTTCGCTACTGTTGTGGTTTTCCCAGTTCCTGGCCCGCCAGAAATTACACTAAAGCGATTTTTTAAGGCTGTTGCAACTGCCACTTTTTGCCAATTAATATCGGGGTGTTTTTCTGGAAAAAGCTTTTCTAAAACCGCCCGCTCAAACGCCCAATCACTTGAGCTGCTCTCTTGTGGCAAACTCACCGCATGCTGTAAATAGGTTGCGACGCAATTTTCAGATTGCCAATAGCGGTAAAAATAAACAAGCTCGCCTTGAAACAACATCGGCGCAACTGTTTCTGGTGAATCACTAAAGGCAATATGATCTTTTAAATATTTCGGCCATTCAAGCGGTGGAATTTGATCAATTTTTTGCAAAATTTCTGCCAAGAAATCTCGTTCACTCTTATTTGCCAATAAACCAAACGGATTTTTCAACGCCGTTTCTAAATGCATCGCTGTATGACCTTGCATCATGTGGTAAGAAAGCAACGCAGCAAGTAATATTGCTAAATTTTGCTGAGTTTGCGTGTAATGATAAGGCTGCTGTTTTCGATCAATAAATTTGGCAAATTGGAAATTTAATTCAGAGAGCCATTTTTCAGCTTTGAGATCTTCAAGTAACGCTAGCATAGGCGATAAATCAATAATGATAAAATAGCCAAATTATCCAATTTTCATTCTAGATTGTCCATTTATTCCGAGCAGGCGTATAATAACCACCACATTAATTTTCAACTTAAACAAAACTCATGAAACCTGCAATTGCAACAATCAACCAACAAGCCCTTCGTCATAATATTGAACTCATTAAATCTTTTGCGCCTCAACAAAAATTACTCGCCATGATTAAAGCCAATGCTTACGGGCAAGGTTTATTACCCGCAGCACATGCATTATGTGATTTAGTTGATGGTTTCGGTGTAGCTCGTTTGCGTGAAGCACTAGAAATTCAAGAAACTGGCTACCAAGGCAAAATTTTATTGGTTGAAGGTTTTTTTGATCGGGAAGAATTGTTAAAAACGCTCTCTCGCCGTTTTGATACCGTTATTCACTGCATGGAGCAACTTGAGTTATTAGAACAAGTAGCAAAAGAATGGAATGAAGAACAACAAAAAGGATTTTGGAAACGCAAAGCAAAAATTTATTTTCCCATTCATGTTTGGTTAAAAATCGATACGGGTATGCACCGTCTTGGCGTCCACCCTGAACAAGTCGATCAATTCTATCAACGTTTAAAAGCCTGTTCATTAGTTGAAAGCATTAGTTTCGTTAGCCATTTTAGCCGTGCAGATGAACTAGACTGCGGTTATACCGAAAAACAAATTGCTACCTTTGAAGCGGCAACTGCGCCTTACCCTGAACATCAACGCAGTATTTCTGCCTCAAGTGGTATTCTTTACTGGCCAAGCGCGCATTACGAATGGGTTCGTCCTGGCATTATTATGCATGGCATTTCGCCTCACTATACCCCAATAACGAATTTAGGCTTTAAACCTGTTATGACGCTTTCCTCTTCGCTTATTGCCGTTCGTACTCACAAAGCTGGCGAACCTGTTGGTTATGGTGGCGCTTGGGTTAGCCCGAAAGACACCAAGCTTGGTGTGGTTGCAATGGGCTATGGTGATGGTTATCCTCGTAACGCACCTGAAGGCACACCCGTTTTAGTAAATGGACGAATTGTACCGATTGTTGGTCGTGTTTCCATGGATATGCTGACGGTTGATCTCGGTGCAGACAGCCAAGATAAAGTCGGGGACGAAGTTATTTTCTGGGGGGAAGATCTCTTAATTGAAGACGTCGCTAAACATATTGGCGTGATTAGCTATGAGCTCATTACTAAGCTTACGCCAAGAGTAATTTTTGAATACAAATAGTCAATTTTAAGGTGGGGTTCTCCCACCTTATTTATTGTATAACTACATTTCCGCTAGCACACTTTTTAACACCTTTATCCCTTCAGCTATTTGCTCTTCATTAATGATTAACGGTGGAAGCAAGCGTAACTTCATTTTTGCAGTCAGGAAAAGCACACCTTTTTCGATACATTTTGCTACCACATCAGCGGCTTTAACCTTTTCATCAAATTCTACACCTAGCATCAATCCCATGCCTGAAACTGATTTAACATGCGGAAGTACTTCAAGTGCCTGACGTAATATTTCGCCCTTGTATTGGACTTGTTGCAAAAATGCCGAATCAATGCTCTCAAGTACAGCATTCGCTGCGGCACAACTTACTGGATTTGCTCCAAATGTTGAACCATGATCGCTTTTGCCTAGCGTATTCTCTACTTTTTCGCCTAATAAGAAAGCCCCAATAGGTAAACCACCACCAAGTCCTTTAGCAAGAGTCACAATATCAGGGACTAAACCAAATTGTTGATAAGCAAACAATGAACCAGTTCGCCCGATCCCTGTTTGCACTTCATCAATAATCAGCAATACATCTTTCGCTTGGCATAATGCTTGTACGCCTTTTAAAAATTCAGCACTTAATGCGCAAACACCGCCTTCACCCTGTACAATTTCTAGGATTAACGCACAAACATCCGCTTGTGCTAAACGGGATTCTAAGGCTTCCAAATCATTTGCAGGCAAATGCTCAAACCCTTGCGTGAACGGGAAAAAGTGCTGATGAAAAACAGCTTGTCCAGTCGCTGATAACGTTGAAATAGTACGTCCATGGAATGAGTTTACCAAACTTAATACTGTGGCTCGTCCATCGCCATATTTATCATGGCTATATTTACGCGCCGTCTTAATTGCCCCTTCATTTGCTTCAGCGCCTGAATTGCAAAAAAAGCTCCGTTTTAGACCGCTTGCGTTCACTAATTTCTTAGCTAACTGTGCTGAAGGTGCGGTATAAAATAAGTTAGAGGTATGCGCTAATTGACTGGCTTGTTCAATCACCGCTTTCAACCACTGCTCATTGCCCCAACCTAGGCTATTCACACCAATGCCACTGGTAAAATCTAGATAACGTTTGCCATCAAAATCCCACACTTCACAGCCTTTGCCATGTGAGAGCGCAACATCAAATCTACCGTAAGTTTGTGCAATATAATCTTGATCTAATTGTTTAATTTGTGTGTTTGTCATATTTTTCTCTTTTATAATGAAAGACTAAGGAATAAACCGCGTACCATGTGCAACGCTACCAAGCAATTCAATCAGAATAGCATGATCGACTCGACCATCAATGATGCTCGCCTCTTCTCCTCCCGCTTGTAAAAATTCGGTGCAGCAAGCAATTTTAGGAATCATTCCTCCCGCAATGACGCCCGCTTGGGTTAATGCCTCTACTTCTTTTCGCGTCACTTGTGAAATTAACGTACTTTCATCAAAACGATCGCGTAACAAGCCTGCAATATCAGTCATCGATACCAATTTTTCAGCCTTTAATGCAATCGCAATTTCGCTTGCTGCAGTATCTGCATTAATGTTGTAAGCTTGTCCCTCTTGATCCACCCCAACAGTAGAAATAACTGGAATAAAGCCAGAATCTAATGCCAATTGAATCAGCTGCGGATTTACTTTAGTAATCTCGCCAACAAAGCCATAATCAACTTCAGCTTGTAATTTTTTGCATTGCAACATTGCACCATCAATGCCACACAGTCCAATTCCTTTTCCATGCAACATAGCAACCAAGCTCTTATTCACTTTGCCTGCTAACATTTGCAAAACTACATTGATAGTATCTGCATCGGTCACTCGCAAACCATTGATAAATGTTGGTTCTTTGCCTAGTAATTTCACACCTTGCGAAATTTCTGGCCCACCACCATGGACTAAAACAATCCGAATACCTAAAGCATTGAGTTGATAAATATCTTGCATCACTGATTGCTTCAATGCTTCATTCAGCATTGCATTCCCGCCGTATTTCACAACGACGGTTTTTCCTTGCCATTTTGCTAAACAAGCGGTCGATTTTTCAAAAAGATTTGCAAGTTGATAGATTTCTTGTGTTTGCATCATTTTTCCTTGTTATAACGCCAATCCAGCAGTTTCTTCACGACCCAGCATAATATTCATACATTGAATCGCAGCGCCTGAAGCCCCTTTGCCTAAGTTATCAAAACGAGCCACTAAAAGTAGCTGAGTTGCATTACCATAAACAAAAATTTCTAGATTATCTTTGCCACTTAATGCATTGGCATTGAGCATGCCATCTTCAGGTAATTGTGCAAAAGGATGCACCTGAATCAATGGCGCACCTTGATAATAATCGGCTAACATTTTTGCAATTTGCTTACCAGATTTGACTGCTTGTAACGCAGAAAGTGGAATCGGCACAGTTACAAGCATTCCACTATAATAATCAGCCACAACAGGGGTAAAAATTGGAGGTTGTTGTGCACCAGTTAACGCTTGCATTTCTGGCAAATGTTTATGGGTAAGGCTTAGCCCATAAGCACGTGGTGCATCATATTTTTCAGCCCGAATATCTGCTTCATATTCTGCAATCATCGCTTTTCCCCCACCAGAATAGCCTGTTAAGGAGTGACAAGAAAGTGGGTAATCCGCAGCTAAAAGGCCTTTTTCGATTAACGGACGAACCAAAGCAATATACCCTGTGGCATGACAACCTGGTACTGCTAGGCGGTTAGCCGTTTTAATTTTTTCATGTTGCCCAGTTAATTCTGCAAACCCATAAACCCAATTTGGGTTCACACGATGAGCCGTAGAAGTATCACAAATTTTTGCCGTTTCAGGCGCTTGAGCCACTAATTCTTTTGCAGCCTCATCAGGTAAGCAAAGAAAAGTTAAATCTGCTTCAGCGACTTTTGCTAAACGTGCAGAGAGATCTTTACGTTCTGATTCAGGCAAACTCAGTAATTCAATATCTTCTGCTGCCCCTAAACGTTCAAAAATACGTAACCCTGTGGTGCCAACTGCGCCATCAACAAAAATTTTATATTTGCTCATTATTCCCCTCCACATCATTGAATGTATTCAGTGTAGGCTTATTTTCATAAAAATTCAACAAAAATGAATAATTATGCTTAGTTTATGCATGTATATTCTTTACCCCATAAAAAAATCCCTTAACTAAAAAGTTAAGGGATGTTATCCATTCTAAATTAGTCTTGTTTATCGCCGATTAACACAGACTCTAATGCAATCTCAATCATGTTATTGAATTTTAATTGGCGCTCTTCTGCTGTTGTCACTTCGTGAGTACGGATGTGATCTGAAATCGTACAAATTGCAAGGGCTTTTGCACCATATTCCGCAGCAACACCGTAAACACCAGCCGCTTCCATTTCTACACCAACGATGCCATATTTTTCCATATAGTCAAACATTTCCGGATCTGGTGTATAGAATAAATCAGCACTGAATAAGTTACCTACTTTTACATCAACACCTTTAGCTTTAGCTACTTCAACTGCTGCTGCTACCATGTTGAAATCTGCGATTGCTGCAAAGTCATGGTTTTTAAAACGAATACGGTTTACATTTGAATCAGTACACGCACCTAGGCCGATAACAACATCGTAAACATGGATGTCATGACGAACTGAACCACAAGTCCCAACGCGAATAATTTTTTTCACGCCATATTCGGTAATTAATTCCTTCGTATAGATAGAAGCAGATGGAATACCCATACCGTGTCCCATTACAGAAATACGACGACCTTTATAGGTACCAGTAAAACCGAACATATTACGCACGTCGGTAACTAGTTTTGCATCTTCTAAGAAAGTTTCTGCAATATATTTTGCACGAAGTGGATCGCCTGGCATGATTACTACGTCAGCAAATGCGCCTTCAGGAGCGTTAATATGTGGAGTTGGCATAATTTAATCCTCTATAAAAATGACTATACAGTCGGGTTAAAAAAATTTTTCAAATAACGCAAACGTTTTCGCTTGCCATATAGCACAACACCACGAACAAGTCGTGGTGTTGATTTTAAATTATAAGACTGCGCCGCCTAAGCCGATGAATAAACCAGCAATGGTTGCACTCATCAAGTTCGCAAGGGAACCTGCAAGTACTGCTTTAATCCCTAATCGCGCAATATCTCCGCGTCTGTTTGGTGCCATTGCACCTAAACCACCGATTAAGATTGCAATCGAGCTAAAGTTTGCAAAGCCGCATAATGCGAAAGTAATAATGGCTTTAGTTTTTTCACTTAATACCATTGGTGCTTCAGGTGTTAAGTATTTCGAAAAGTCTAAATAAGCTACGAATTCGTTAATTGCTAATTTAGTACCAATCATTTGACCCGCAACTGTTGCCTCTTCCCAAGGTACACCAATTACCCAAGCTAGTGGTCTGAAAATCCACCCAAATAGCATACCAAGTGATAATTCTGGCATACCGAACTTCGCACCTACGCCACCTAAAATACCATTTAATAAAGCAATCAATGCAACGAATGCAATTAACATTGCGCCTACGTTTAAGGCTAATTGCATACCTGAACTTGCACCACCTGCTGCTGCATCAAGAATATTTGATGGTTTTTCAAGTTCTACTTTAGACATGTCATCATTAAATTGTTCAGTTTGCGGTACTAAAATTTTCGCAAATAATAAACCTGCTGGTGCAGCCATAAATGAAGCGGCAATTAAGTAGGTTAATGGCACGCCCATACCTGCATAACCTGCCATTACAGAACCGGCAATTGAAGCTAAACCACCACTCATAATTGCGAAAAGTTCAGATTCAGTCATGTTGCTAATATAAGGTTTAACAATTAATGGAGCTTCAGTTTGACCAACGAAAATATTCGCTGCTGCTGACATAGATTCTGCTTTTGAAGTGCCTAATAATTTTTGCAAGCCACCACCAATGATTTTGATGATCCATTGCATTACACCAATATAGTAAAGAAGAGAAATTAATGCGGAGAAGAACACAATTGAAGGGAGAACACGGACTGCGAAAATGAAACCATCACCGCCCATTACTTCGAAGATTTTATCGCTGGCTAAACCACCAAAGACGAATTTAATCCCTTCAAAGCCGTACCCGATAACGTTATTGACGCCATCTGCTAACGCTAGTAAAAACGCACGACCTTGTTCTACATAAAGAACTAATGCGCCCAAGCCGATTTGTAATCCTAATGCGCCGAAGACTGTACGATAATTGATTGCTTTTTTATTGTTTGAAAATAAAAAAGCAATAAAAAGCAACACAAAAATTCCTAGAAGGCTATTTAGTGCACCCATAAACACCTCAAAACTAAATAATCTTTACTAATTTTTAAATAAAAAATCAGCACCCAAACATAAAGTTACACTACTATACCTATTTTCTGTTAAAAAATCTCCTTTTTTTTCAAGATTTTAAGCAAAAAAAAGTATTTCTCCATTTGATATGCCAAATTGATCTAACAATTTCAATGCTTTATGTTATAGTTGAATTGCTCTTTTCTTTAGGTGAAATGTATGTCTAAAAAATCTCCAATTCCACTTATGCCATGGGCTGCACCACATCAATGGTCATTAAAATGGCAAACGCTACTGATTATTTCTGTAGCAATGGCATTTATGGGCGTTGGAGAGGGATTTTTAGTGCAATCAAAACTAGGCAATGCCCCTTGGACAGTGCTTTCACAAGGCTTATCTCTTCAAACAGGCATGTCGCTAGGCATGGCAATTGGGCTGATTAGCGTGATAGTTTTACTGGCATGGATTCCATTTAAACTACGCTTTGGTTTAGGCACCATTTTGAATATTTTGATTATTGCCTTTTTTGCGGATCTTACAACCAAAACTATCTCAACACCGCCAAGCATAGCAGGGCAATTTACACTGATGTTAGCTGGATTATTCATTTTTGGCATCGGCACTGCATTTTATCTCTCGTGTAAATTAGGTGCTGGCCCGCGTGATGGACTAATGGTCGGTATTTGTCAACATTATGGCTGGCAAGTAGGGCGTGTACGTACAGCTATCGAAGTGGGCGTCTGCGTTTTTGGGATTTGGCTTGGTGGCACTTTCGGTATCAGCACGATTTTATTCGCACTTTCTGTCGGTTGGATTATTCAAGGCTGTTATTTATTATTAGAACGAATCTTTCCTGAATCCGCCCTCTCTTCTTAATCTCTCAGGCAGCACATAGCTGCCTGTTTAAACTGATTTAATTCCACTCTAGCGGATCAACATCTAAGCTCAATCGAATTGAGCTTGGTATCGCAAGGTTTGCCTTATCTTGCTCAAATTGCGCTAAAAGCTGCTGCAATAGACGGCGAGAAGGATGTTGAATCAACAACAACCAACGGTAAGCACCTGCTTTTTTTGGCATTGGCGCCGAAAAAGGTGGCAAAATTTGCATTCCTTGAAACCCTAATTCAACCGTCTTTTGCTGAAAGTAAGCGGTCAGATTTTGCAGAAAATTTGCAATTTGCTCGTTATGTTTACCTGTTGCGCGAAATAACGCTTGAGCACAAAACGGCGGCAGCTGCATGGTTTGACGAAGCTGCAATGCACTTTGTGCAAAAGCCTCATAGCCTTCATTGAGCAATACTTTTAGCAAAGGATAATCAGGATAATGCGTTTGTAATACCACTTCTCCCGGTTTTTCAGCTCTTCCTGCTCTGCCTGCCACTTGCAAATAAAGCTGCGCCAAGCGCTCTTCTGAACGGAAATCGGTAGAAAACAGAGCCGAATCCACATTCACAATTGCGACCAAAGTCACATTCGGGAAATGATGCCCTTTCGCCAACATTTGCGTGCCAATTAAAATTTGGCTTTTACCCTGACGAATGGCTTGCAACTCTGCCTCTAACGCCCCTTTTCTTGCCGTAGAATCTCGGTCAATTCGACTAATTTGGTAATCAGGGAATTTCTCAGCTAATACTTGTTCCAGCTGTTCTGTTCCCACCCCAGTGGTCACTAAATTGGTTGAGCCACAATGCCCGCACTGGCGAGGAACAACTTTTTGCGCAGCGCAATGATGGCAACGTAAAACCCGCTGTTTTTGGTGGTAGGTATAAGGTTTCTCACACGCTTCACACTCACACATCCAACCGCATTCATGACATAGCAACACAGGTGCAAAACCACGGCGATTGAGAAACAACATGACTTGATTGCCTTGTGAAAGGTGCTTTTGCATCATTGCCAATAGGCTATCAGATAATCCCGCATTAACCCGTTGAGTTTTTAAATCAATCACTTGATGTTTTACATTTTGTGATCCACCCGCCCGAGCGGAAAGGGTAAGCTCAACATATTTGCCACTTTTCGCATTTTGAATGCTTTCTAAACTTGGCGTTGCCGATCCTAAAACAATGGGAATTTGTAAATTTTTCGCCCGTAGAATGGCTAAATCGCGGGCATGATAACGCCATCCTTCTTGTTGTTTAAATGAGCTATCATGTTCTTCATCAATAATAATCATGCCTAAATCGGCAAATTGAGTAAATAGCGCCGAACGCGTGCCAATCACAATCGCACTTTCGCCATTTTTTGCGCGCAACCACGCATTCAACCGTTCGGTTTCATTTAAATTCGAATGTAACACATCGATTTCAACATGAAATCTCGCCTTAAAACGTTGTACTGTTTGAGGTGTTAAACCAATTTCAGGCACAAGCACGAGCACTTGCTTACCTTGATTGAGCACACTCTCAATCGCTTGTAGGTAAACTTCTGTTTTGCCAGAACCTGTAACACCATTAAGCAAAAAGGCTTCAAACCCTTGTGTATAAGAAAGGCGACTAACTACTAACGTTTGCTGTTTGTTTAGAACAAGACGATTTTGACTGTTGACAAGCGGTCGATTTTCTAATTTTTTTTGCCAACTTTCCGCTACATAAGGCTGCTCAAATTGAGCAATGTAGCCTTTTTCTATTAACCCTTTCCAAGCCGATGCTGAAAACGCTGCAGATTTTACAAACGGCGCATTGAAACCCGCCAATATTTTTAGCAAATTTTCCTGCTTTTTCGCCCGCTTGTTTTCGCCTGTGGTTAAGGCAATTTTGCCTTTTTCAGTTACTATAAAATGATCTAGCTGTTTACGCTCAGCCACTTCACCGTTACGCAATTTAACTGGCAATGCGTTAAACAATACTTCGCCGATTGCACCGTGATAATAATTTGCCGCCCAGTGCAAAAGTTTTTCTATCTCTGTATCAAAGAGCGAATCTTTATCTAACACTGCTTGAATAGGTTTGAGTTTTTCAATGGGCAAATCACTTTCTTGAGGGAAATCCACCACAATGCCAATTTGTGTTTGGCGACCAAAAGGCACAACGACACGGCAACCTTTTTCAACGCTTAACGTCTCAGGCAGCAGATAATCAAAATAGCGGTTTAATGGCACAGGAAGTGCGATACGAACAATTTTCATCGATTTCTTTAACGATCTAGCCCGATTTTAACAGCCAAGCCAATAAAAATCGTGCCACAGATTTTATTCATGAAATTTCCGACCGTTGGGCTGGAACGTAAAAAATGACCTAACGGACTAGCCGCCATAACCAGTACAATAACCCAAACAGTACTGGTACCAAGTAAGGTCAGCCCAAGTAATAAGAACGGCAGAAAGGTATTTTCTAAATTAGCACTAACAAATTGAGGCAAAAATGCTAAGAAAAATAGCACAACTTTTGGGTTTAAGACATTTGTGAGCACACCTTGGCGATAAATTTTAGCCAGTGGCAATTTATCCAGCATAACTGAATCTACATTAAGCGGCTCTTTCCACATTTTAAAACCAAGATAAAGTAAATAAAGCACGCCCGCATATTTTAAGCCCATAAATAACATTGGTGAATGAGCAACGATGCCAGCTAGACCAAATGAAACAGCAAGAACATGAATGAGCATGCCAGTTTGGATCCCGAGAGATGAGACAATACCTGATTTTTTTCCCTCTGCAATCGTGCGGGTAATAATATAAATAGTATCCGAACCCGGAGTAAGATTCAGCAAAATACAAGCGGTCAGAAATCCCCAATAATTAACAATATCTTGCATCATGATTCTCCGATTATTTTCGTCTAAAGCTGTCGAGTGTTAATAAACCAATTGCGAAAGCAAGGCAAATCATTAAAAGGTAAGATTTTGCCTCTAAGACTTCCCCAATAGCGAAGGAAATAAATAACATCACAAGCGGTTCAACATAGCCTAACATGCCTAACACATTGACAGGGAGCATATTACTTGAAGCAATATAAAGAATAAATGCAGCACCATTTACAATGCCAAACAACGCGAGAAAATAAAACAGAAACGGATTTTGCGCGACCATTTCGTCTACATTCGTTTGCATAGCAAAATAAGCTGCAAAAGGCATAATAAAAAGCAATTCTACAAAAAAAGTCGCAAGATTGTTGATTTGGAAATAACGACGCAAAGTAATATAAATAGGGTAACCAACCCCTGCCGCTAAAGTTGCCCATGAAAAAGTGCCCGTTAACCAAATATTTGAGCACACGCCCAATGCTGCAAAACTGATCGCAAGCCATTTTAGTGTGGTGAATCGTTCTTTAAAGACCATTTTCCCTAACGCCACAGCCACAATCGGCAATAATAAATAACCGATAGAAACTTCAATCGCTTGTCCATTATTTGGTGCCCATAAAAAGAGCCATAACTGAAAGCCTTGAATAAAAGCTAAAAGCGCAATGAGCAATACAAGCGGTGGATTTTGGCGAATTTTTTGCAAAAGTTCTGAAAATTTACCCGCTTGTTTAAACAAAATAATCGCTAATAAAATAAAAGGGGCTAACACAAAAATACGATAGCCAAACATACTCTCGCCACTTAATGGTCGCAGCAAAATAGCAAAATAGTAGCCCAACCCAAATAGAAAATTGGCGCTCATGCAACAAAGTATGCCTTTTAACATAAAGTTCTAACCGCGTTTAAAATGTTTGCGTTGTCGGCGTAAAACAGAAAGCCCGTCTAACGTGAGTAATAAAATTGCCACTAACAATGAACTCATTAACAAATAAGACTCTTGCGCCAGTCTTTCGCCAATTAAAAAAGAGATAATTAGCATAAAGCAAGGTTCAACGTAACCTAAAAGTCCAAGCACGTTAAACGGTAAGATCGTGCTTGCTATCGTATAGGAAATGAGCGCCGATCCGCTAATTAAGCCTAATAATGCAATGAAAACATAAATATGGCTATTTTCACTTTCAATATATGCCATATCCACTTGCTGCATAAAATAAAGTGAAATAGGAATTAGGAAAACAATTTCTAGCACAAAGCTATGTAAATGACTGATGCCGAATTTACGGCGCAAGTGGAAATAAATCGGGTAACCTGTGCAAACAAACAAACTTTCCCAAGAAAGTTTCCCTGTCAATAGAATATTGCTCAACACCCCAACAAGCGCAAAGCCAATCGCCCATTTTTTTAGACGAGAAAGAGGCTCTTTATACATAAAACGCCCAAACGCCACCATCACAATCGGCATGAGCAAATAGCCCATTGAGACTTCAATGGCTTTTCCACTATTCGGTGCCCATAAAAAAAGCCACATTTGCGAACCGACTATGGAAGAGGTCAACAACATCACTAGCAATAAACTAGGCTGTTGCTTGATTCGTGCTAAGAAGGCTAAAAAAGCATCTGTTTGTTTAAATAAAAAAAGTGATAAAAATAGAAAAGGTAAGGTAACGACCATTCGAATGCCAAAAACCCCTTCCCCAGATAAAGGGCGCAAATGAATTGCGAGGTAATACATTAACCCGAAAAGTAAGGAAGCAAAAAGGGAAAACGAAACACCTTTTAACATAAATTATCCAATAATATTCTTGTTTAATCTTTCCTCAATAAATATTTTATAGGGTGTTTTTAATGTTAAAAGGGCGTGCACCACACGCCCTTCTAAGTGAGAAAAGATCGTTTGATAAGATTAATACAGGAGAACTAATCCTGTTTATAGGTTTTTAAGAATCTTGCTAAACGTCCGATAGCTTCTTCTAATTGGTGAACATAAGGTAAGGTTACAACACGGAAGTGATCCGGTTTATGCCAGTTAAAACCTGAACCTTGTACCAATAACACTTTTTCAGTTTGAAGCAAATCGTAAATAAATTTTGCATCATCTTTAATGCCAAACATTTCAGTGTCAATTTTCGGGAACATATACATTGCTCCTTTCGGTTTCACACAAGAAATCCCTGGAATTTGGGTAAGTAGTTCCCACGCTTTGTTACGTTGTTCTAATAAACGCCCACCAGGTAAAATAAACTCGTTAATACTTTGGTAACCACCTAATGCAGTTTGAATAGCATGTTGCATTGGTGTGTTTGCACATAAACGCATCGAAGCCAACATATCTAAGCCTTCAATAAAGCCTTTTGCATGGTTTTTCGGGCCATTTAACACCATCCAACCTTGACGGAAACCCGCCACGCGATACGCTTTAGACAAACCGTTATAAGTTACGGTTAACACATCTGGCGCAAGAGCCGCAATATGATGATGAACCGCACCATCATAAAGAATCTTTTCATAAATCTCGTCTGCAAAAATAATTAAATTATGCTGACGAGCAATTTCAGCAATCTCTAACAACACGGCACGACTATACACCGCACCCGTTGGATTGTTTGGGTTGATGATTAAAATCCCTTTAGTATTTGGCGTGATTTTAGCTTTAATATCAGCAATATCAGGGAACCACTCGTTTTCTTCATCACATAAATAATGCACCGCTTTACCGCCAGCTAATGTCGCTGCTGCCGTCCAAAGTGGATAGTCTGGCATTGGAATAAGGATTTCATCACCTTCATTAAGCAATGCTTGCATAGACATCGTAATCAATTCTGATACACCGTTACCGATATAAACATCGTTTACATCCATGTTGCGCATGCCTTTAGATTGGTAATATTGCACAATCGCTTTACGCGCAGAATAAAGCCCTTTGGAATCACAATAGCCTTGGGCGGTTGGAAGGTTACGAATTACATCAACTAAAATCTCATCCGGTGCTTCAAAACCGAATGGCGCAGGGTTGCCGATGTTAAGTTTTAAAATTTTATTGCCTTCTTCTTCTAAACGTAGTGCTTCTTTGTGAATCGGGCCGCGGATGTCATAGCGCACTTGAGCGAGTTTGTTTGATTTTGGAAAACGTTCCATATCTCTTCCTATATAAACTATATAAAAATGGTGCTGTGTAAAATGCTGCAACTCTACTCCGATTTTAGAGGAATTTAAAGAGAAAATACGTTAAAATATAGCCTTTTTAATATTCCCATAAAAAGCGGTGGATTTTCACCTTTTTACGCATGTCGATTTTAACCCAATTAAAGCAACAACTTTGTGAGCAAATGGCACAACTTCACGCTAATCAAGGCGTTGTTGCGCTGACGGCTGAATGGCAATTAACGGATGCTGATTTTTCTTTACTCGGTTGGTTAAAAGCTCAGTCACACAGTTTTCCGCATTACTTTTTGCAACACCGAGATGCCCCTCAAACGCTTATCGGTATGGGGCAAATGATCTATTTTGATGATAAAGCTCTGGCTCAACAGTTTGTTTCACAAACTGGCTTTACGCTACTTGGGCGAGTAGCGTTTGAAGGTAAAGCTTGCTTTATTCTGCCGCGCTTAATGGGAGAGCTACAGGCAGCAAAATTACGCTTTACGCTTTATATCGATAGCGATCAATTAGCCTCTGAACAACGACAACTTGCGCTATTTTTTGCAAATTTTGAAAAAATTGAACCGCTTGTATTTGCGCCCAACACGCTATTAAATCGTCAAGAAGCCATCAGTGAAGACGCTTGGCAAGCGCATGTTGAGCAAGCCACTCATGCTATTAATGCGCACCAATTTAGTAAAGTCGTCTTGGCAAATGCTTATACGTTATCATTTGCGCACCCGATTTCGCCTTATGATTTGCTCCAAGAAAGTCTTAAAACCAATCTTGGTTGTTACCAATTTTTATGGGCAGAAAACAGCGAACAAGCATTCCTTGGCGCTACGCCTGAACGGCTTTATGCCCGTGAAGGTAACCAACTCTTTACTGAGGCGCTGGCGGGAACCGTTGCTGCTTCAAGCGAAAATACACAAACTGAAGCCAATGCAGCATGGTTATTAAACGACACCAAAAATCAAATTGAAAACCAGCTAGTTGTGGAAGATATTGCCATTCACTTAGCTGATGAAGTGGACGATTTTCAAGTTGGGCAGGCAGAAATCAAACGTCTTAACCATGTCCAGCATTTACGCCGCCCGATTCGTACCACACTTAAAACTGGGGTAAGTGATATGCGCTGTTTAAGTCGCCTTCACCCCACCGCAGCGATTGCAGGTTTACCACGCTTAGCCGCAAAACAATTTATTGCCCAAACTGAGCCATTTAAACGTAATTGGTATGCTGGTGCACTAGGTTTCGTTAGCCCTGAGCGAAGTGAATTTTGTGTGACCTTGCGTTCAGCCCAAGTTCACGGCAATAAACTGATTGTTTATGCGGGCGCAGGTATTGTTGCGGGTTCAGAACCACAAGCGGAATGGCAAGAAATTGCGCGTAAATCACAAGCAATGATTAAATTATTTCACACTTAAACCACAGATTCAGGGGTTTTGTTTTACATCATAGGCAGACTCCGCTAAGATAATAGCTTGCACACCATTTAGGTGTAATGATGAGATAGGAGAATCAACATGGCAATTCAACGTAATGCACGTCAACGTAAAAAAATGCACTTAGCCGAGTTCCAAGAACTAGGTTTTTTAGTGAAATTCCAATTTGCAGATAATACTGGCATCGACCAAATCGATACTGTCGTAGATCGCTTCATTAACGAAGTAATCAAACCAAACGGCTTAGCTTATGAAGGCAGCGGCTATTTACATTGGGAAGGTTTAGTTTGCTTAGAAAAATTAGGCAAATGTGATGCTTCTCACCAAGCTTTAGTAAAAACTTGGTTAGAAAACAATGGTTTAACCCAAATCGAAATCAGCGAATTATTCGATATTTGGTGGGATTACCCAACAGCGTCTTAATTGCTGATCTAGCAAGCGGTCAATTTTTTGCAAAAGTTTGCTAAGAATTGACCGCTTGTTTATCTACCCTCAAGAGAAAATTATGGATACCTTTTTCATTCAAATTTTAACAATTATTACTGGCTTTATTAGCTTTATTTTAGTGTTGCGCAGTTGGTTCCAATTCTGCCGTGTTCCTGTTCATCTTCCCATTTCTCAAACACTATTACGGATGACCGCGCCTGTGGTAGATCCACTAACACGCATTATTCCAACCGTGAAAGGCATTAACTTTGCCGCGATTTTATTAACGGTTATCGTATTAGTCATTGAAAAATTAGTGGCTTACTCTGCCCCAATCACACTTGGTGTGTTTATGGCTTTATTAGGTGTGTTAAAAATTTTCGGGCAAATTCTCTTTTTTACCACGCTAATTCGTGCGCTCATGAGTTGGGTGACTCAAGGAAATCATCCGCTAGATTATGTGGTAGCTCAAATTACTGAACCCGTTTTAGGCCTGATTCGCCGTATTTTACCAAGAACTGGTATGTTAGACTTTTCTGTGATGGTACTTGGGTTTATTCTGATTTTTGTAAATCAGCTTTTCTACTCACTATTTGGTGCAGTTTGGGCGCTAGCTTAATGAAGCCCGTCGAAAAGCTAGATGCGCCTGATGGTTTACGGCTACGCATTTTTCTGCAACCCAAAGCGAGCCGAGATCAAATTGTTGGGTTACACGATAATGAATTAAAAATTGCTATCACGGCACCACCCGTAGAAGGTGCCGCCAATGCGCATTTATTGAAATTTTTAAGTAAGCTGTTTAAAGTCCCTAAAAGTACGATTTTGCTTGAAAAAGGCGAATTACAACGACACAAGCAGCTTTTTATTCCGAATCCAAAGCAAATTCCTGCAGAAATTCAGGAATTATTAGCAAAAAATGACGTCTAAACTCGTTATTAGAACTTTTTAACTCTCATTTATTCAAGAAGGTTTTTATGGCAAGAAAATATTTTGGCACCGACGGTGTACGTGGCGAAGTAGGAAAATTTCCAATTACTCCTGAGTTTGCCCTCAAATTAGGTTGGGCTGCAGGTAAAGTACTCGCAACCGAAGGCACTAAAAAAGTGCTAATTGGTAAAGATACCCGTATTTCTGGCTATATGTTGGAATCTGCACTTGAAGCAGGTTTAGCCGCTGCCGGCCTTTCAGCTGCATTCGTCGGCCCAATGCCAACGCCAGCAATTGCTTATTTAACTCGCACCTTCCGTGCAGAAGCAGGTATTGTTATTTCAGCTTCACACAACCCTTACTACGATAACGGTATCAAATTCTTCTCATCTATCGGTGAAAAATTACCAGATGAAGTTGAAGAAGCGATTGAAGCTTTACTTGAAGAGCCGATGGACTGTGTTGCTTCAGCAGAACTCGGCAAAGCGACCCGAATTAACGATGCCGCTGGTCGTTATATTGAATTCTGTAAAGGTACATTCCCATCTCACCTGAATTTAAAAGGTTATAAAATTGTGGTCGACTGCGCAAATGGTGCAACCTACCATATTGCCCCAAATGTAATGCGCGAATTAGGTGCAGAAGTTATTGAGATTGGTACACATCCAAACGGTTTAAACATCAATGAAAAATGTGGTGCAACTGATGTTTCAGCATTACAACGTGTTGTGGTTGAAGCTGAAGCCGATGTTGGTTTAGCTTACGATGGAGATGGCGACCGTTTAATCATGGTTGATCACTTAGGAAACAAAGTCGATGGCGACCAAATTCTCTTTATTATTGCACGTGAAGCATTACGTGCCGGTAAATTAAAAGGCGGTGTAGTTGGCACTTTAATGAGTAACATGAGCCTTGAAATTGCCCTAAAAGAATTAGCGATTCCATTTACCCGCGCAAACGTAGGTGACCGTTATGTGTTAGAACAACTTAAAGCACGTGGTTGGAAATTAGGGGGGGAAAACTCTGGTCATATTATTGTGTTAGACAAAAACACCACAGGTGATGGCATTATTGCCTCTCTTGAAGTATTAGCGGCCATGGCACAACACAAATTAACGCTGAACGAATTAGCCAAAGCGGTTCCACTCTTCCCACAAGTGTTGTTAAACGTACGCTTTGCCGGTGGTGCAAATCCATTAGAAAGCGAAGAAGTTAAAGCAGTCGCTGCAGAAGTTGAAAAACGTTTAAGTGGCAAAGGTCGCATCTTATTGCGTAAATCAGGAACTGAACCTCTGATTCGCGTAATGGTGGAATGTGAAGATGGTGAATTAGCGCAAAGCTGTGCTGAAGAAATCGTTGAAGCAGTAAAACGTAATTAGCATTTGACAAGCGGTTATTTTTGCAAAAAAATGAGCAAAAATGACCGCTTGTTTTTTTACTCAAGGAATAAAAAATGACTCAACAAGAAATGAAAAAAATTGCGGCAAAAGCTGCGCTTGCATTTGTCACTCCTGATACCATTGTTGGTGTTGGCAGCGGTTCGACAGTCAATTGCTTTATTGATGAACTAGCTTCAATGAAAGATAAAATTAAAGGTGCAGTAGCGGCTTCTAAGGCTTCTGAAGAACGTTTACGCTCACACGGGATTGAAGTATTTAACGCCAATGAAGTAACTGAGCTCGATGTTTATATTGATGGGGCAGATGAAATCACCCCACAAGGTGCGATGATTAAAGGCGGTGGTGCTGCATTAACTCGTGAAAAAATCGTAAGTGCTTTAGCGAAAAAATTCGTTTGTATTGTTGATGGTTCTAAACAGGTCAATGTGTTAGGCTCGACTTTCCCGCTTCCAGTAGAAGTGATTCCAATGGCGCGCTCTTACGTTGCTCGTGAACTCGTTAAATTAGGCGGTTCTCCAGAATACCGCGAAGGTGTAGTAACCGATAACGGCAATGTCATTTTAGATGTACATCATTTCGAAATTCTTGAGCCACTCAAAATGGAACACACCATCAATAATATTGCTGGGGTCGTCACAAATGGTATTTTTGCACAACGTTTTGCCAATGTGACCATTGTTGGCACGCCTAAAGGGGCAAAAATTATTGAATAATGACAAGCGGTGGATTTTAGTCAAAGTTTTGCAAAATCGCACCGCTTTCTTATTTCAGTACATTTGGTCATAACGCATTACATTTTATCTGTGAATTTTCTCACACTTAATGGTAAAAAAGAGGTATCCTCCCATTACCAATAATCCATTACATAAGGAATCACCATGCTCGAAAAAGTTTCTTTAGATAAATCTAAAATTAAATTCGTTCTCTTTGAAGGCGTGCACCAAAATGCATTAGACGTGCTTCATGCTGCTGGCTACACCAACATTGATTATTATAAAAAAGCCTTAGACGGTGAAGCGTTAATCGAAGCAATCAAAGATGCACACTTTATTGGTTTACGTTCGCGCACTCACTTAACTAAAGAAGTGTTAGAAAAAGCGCCTAAATTAGTTGCTATCGGCTGTTTCTGTATTGGAACAAACCAAGTTGATTTAGCAGCCGCAAAACAACGCGGGATTCCGGTTTTTAATGCGCCGTTCTCAAATACTCGCTCTGTAGCAGAATTAGTGCTTGGCGAAATTATTTTACTCATGCGTCAAGTGGCAAAAGCGAATATGGAAGTTCATCGCGGTGTGTGGAATAAATCTGCTAGCGGCGCAAACGAAGTGCGTAACAAAAAATTAGGCATTATCGGCTACGGTCATATCGGTTCTCAATTAAGCGTGATTGCAGAATCACTAGGGATGAATGTTTACTTCTACGATATTGAAAACAAACTTCCGCTAGGTAATGCACAGCAAGTTGCAAGCCTTGAAGAGTTGCTTTCTAGTTGCGATGTGATCTCTTTACACGTGCCTGAAAATGATTCAACGAAAAATTTAATGAACAAAGAACGCATTGGCCAATTAAAAGAAGGGGCTGTTTTAATCAATGCCGCACGTGGTACGGTCGTTGATATTGATGCACTGGCAGCACGTTTAGCTGATGGCAGCTTACGTGGTGCAGCTATTGACGTTTTCCCTGAAGAACCGGCTTCAATTAACGATCCGTTTGAATCTCCATTACGTCAATTCGATAACGTGATTTTAACCCCGCACATTGGTGGCTCAACAGCAGAAGCGCAAGCTAACATTGGGACTGAAGTCGCAAATAAATTTGTGAAATACTCTGATAACGGTTCAACCTTATCAGCCGTTAACTTCCCAGAAGTTTCTCTGCCTGTACACACCAAAGCGAAACGTTTATTACACATTCACGAAAACCGCCCAGGTATCTTAAACAAAATCAACCAAGTGTTTGTGGACTTAAACGTAAACATTGCATCACAATTCTTACAAACCGATCCGAAAATCGGTTATGTGGTCATTGATGTAGAATTAGATGATGCACACGCAGCGCTTGAACAGCTAAAAGCAATTGATGGCACCATCAAAGCGCGCGTATTGTACTAATTGCTTTTCCTAAACGGTTGCTGCGATAATTTCTTGTTTTTCTTAAACTGAACAAAAAATTGTCAAAGCAACCGAATTTCTCTTTCTTTCAGAAAAAATCTTCACTTCTCTTCAAAAAAAATTATTTTGTTTCACAATCTCATTCGGCAAGATACGCCCATCAATCTTTCTCATAAAATCAGCACAACAAACTAAAAACAATTAAATTTGCAAGATTTTATAAAAATCCCACCGCTTGTAAGAGCAATCCTCGCGTTGCTCTTAGCATTTTAACATGTTAGGATTTTGCTACTTTTATTTATTTTACAAGAGAAATTAAATGACAACTCAACTTCGTAACGATCCCAAGAAGGTTGCGCTTGCCTCAATGGTAGGAACAGCAATCGAATTCTTTGACTATTATATTTATGCCGCAGCTGCAGTATTAGTATTCAATACCCAATTTTTTAAAAGTGGCGACCCTGTTTCTGATGAGCTCCTTTCGCTTTCAACACTTGCGCTTGCATTTTTTGCGCGTCCAATTGGTTCTGCATTATTCGGTCACTTCGGTGATAAAATCGGTCGTAAAAAAACCTTAGTAGCTTCCTTATTATTGATGGGTGGCTCAACCGTAATGATCGGTTTATTGCCTAACTATGAAACAATTGGTATTTGGGCGCCAGTCCTACTTTGCTTATGCCGTATCGGTCAAGGCTTAGGTTTAGGCGGTGAATGGGGTGGTGCGGCATTAGTTGCCACAGAAAACGCACCAGAAGGAAAACGCGCATGGTACGGTACTTTCCCACAATTAGGTGCGCCAATCGGCTTATTTGTGGCAAATGGCGCCTTCTTCTTAGTCAGTTACAGCTTTGGTCATGAAGCCTTAGTACAATGGGCGTGGCGTATTCCATTTATCTCTTCGATCATATTGGTTATGGTTGGTTTATGGGTACGTTTAACCTTACATGAAAGCCATGTTTTCCGTGAAGCAGAACAACAAGGTAAAACACAAAAAGCACCAGTAAGTGCCGTATTCCGTCATCACTTAAAACCATTGATTTTAGGTACATTCATCATGACAGCAACTTATGTGTTGTTCTATATCATGACTGCTTTTGCACAGGTTTACTCTCGCACACCTGCCACACTTTCTGAAGCAGGCCACCCAATGGGATTAGGTATTGCACCTAACACCTTTACTGGCTTATTACTCTTAAGTGCAATTGTATTTGCTATTTTCACCAGCATTTCTGGTTTATACGCAGATAAAATTGGTCGCCGTAAATTCTTATTATGGGTTACCTTTGCGATGGGAATCTTCGGTTTAGCAATGCCATTATTCTTATCAAACGGCACGCCAACTTCTATGTTCTTATTCTTAATTATTGGTATGGCGTTAATGGGCTTCACTTTCGGACCAATGGCGGCATTATTACCGGAGCTTTTCCCAACAGAAGTACGTTATTCAGGCGCCTCTCTTGCTTATAACTTTGCATCTATTGTTGGAGCAACCGTGGCGGCAACCTTCGCAATTAAAATCAATGCCAACTACGGTGTTTTAGGAGTAGGTATTTATTTAGCAATCAACGCTGTCATCACATTCTTAGCGCTTTGGGCATCAAAAGAGACTAAAGATGTCGATTTAACTAACGCTTAATCCTAAATGCAAAAAGCGTGATTTTGCTAAATCACGCTTTTTATTGTTGTTTACGTTGTTGATATTCCCGATGCTGTTTGCTTTGAAAAGGCACAATCTGAACATTATCGCTTAATTCAATAAGCTGATAATACTGCGGAAAATTAAACCGCTCTCCCCATTCCCGCTCCTCTTTTTTGGCATAGAAACGATTGATTTCTTTGACTTTTTCTTCTTTGCTTCCCAAGCAATTGAAATAACTTTCTAGCTTATTTTGTTCATCAAGAATATAAACATTAAACAGTCCGTTAGCATTATCTTCAAAGAAGAACTGCAAAAAGCCTTCGCTGGCAAAATCGTTAATCACTTTGGGATAACGGGTTTTATATACGGCATTTTCATCGCGTTCACTTTTTGCAAAATCTTCGCCTAAATCGACCGCTTGTGGCAAACAAAACAGAGCAAATGGCGCTTCTTCAAAAATAAATCCCCAATGTTTTTCTTGCTCAACTTGCACTTCGATAATCGTTTTATCGTAAATAGTTCCCGTGTGAATACTAATACAACGATCCACCAGTTCCGCAATAGATTCTCGTAATTCCAAACGCAATTTTTTGCTATAACAGAACACATTAACTGATTGCGGTGGCGCTGAACCACGGTAGATTTTATTCGACAGGAATTTTAACGCCTTAAGTAAGGCTTCTTTACCTTCTACGTGCTGCGTGCGGATTTCATTCCACATATTACGATAAATAATATCCACACTGCCAATCAACTGCGCTTCCCCACCCGCAAAATTGAATAAATCCGCTTGGGTAATTTTGCGAATACGTTCTGTCTTAATATGTTCGGTCGGATCAACCGTCAAATTCACCGCAAAGATTAAATGACGAATCTCATTCGGGTGCAATAGTTCTTCATTACCGACAATAGGCCCTTTGGTTGGAAAAGAAATGCGTAAATCTGTAATGAATTGACGGAAATTCAGCAAACTTACATGGCGGCTGACAACATGCAAACGACTTTCTGCCGTCAAAATGCCATTAAAATATGCCCATGCAACTAATTTTGTGAGATCTTTTTGATACTCGACAAAGCGATCGGGATTCTCATACTCTGAGCTAGGTGCTTGATTCAGCAAATACCAACCCGGCCTCATCATTGAGCCTTCCCGACCTTCAATAAAGGTAAGATTTTTCTCCGCCAAATTCTGAGAAATTCTCGGATTTAGCAAAGTCACTTTACCCGGCAATACTTCAAACACTGAGTAAAGTTTGCGCATTAAAATATCAATATCGTTTGCCATAATACTTGGATCAATATGAAATTTACGCGCAAATTGAATTAAGTTCCGATAACTTTGTAGCAATAAATCCACCAGCATTTGATGGTGTACTTTCACTTGCTTCGTTTTCCAACTGGCTCGCTGATTAAGGATTTCAAGCTCTTCTTCATCCCACTCCCAACTTTTTGCTAATTGTTGCAGTTGATAAGTACGCCAGTTCTCTTCATTTTCACCTTCCATTGCTTTTAAATAAAAGCATTGACGAATTCGATTTAAACGTACGAACTCTTTACGCTCAATTAAATATTCACTGACCTGATCTAACATAGCCAAATATGGGTCAAAGTGATAACGCACTTCCGTTTTACTTAACCATTTTTGCTTGAATGATTTAGAAATCAGTACAGTTTGTGGATAGTTATGCGCATAGCTTTCTAACAAGACAATTTTAATGGCGGATTTATATGGATTATCAATTCCCTTATAAAGCTGCCATAAACTGGCACCAAAAAATTCAGCGGTGGAAAGCGCAGAAAAATCACCAAAATCTACCCACGCCTGCATATCAATTTCTGACAAATGATGGCGTTGTTGGTATTGTTCATCGGTTAAATGTAACCAAAGTAAACGCTTACCAGCAAGGCGAATGGCGGAGCGATAAAACTCATCTAATAAGAAAAAATGCTGTGCTGAACCACTATGCTCTTCACTGACACTATGCTGATCTAAATGGGCACTAAAGCGCGCAGGATTCATTAAATAGATAGTTACATCAACATCAAAACCTTTTGCCCAAGCGCAAAGACGTGCAATTTTTTGCTCCATCAGCTGAAGCTGTTCTGCACTTAAATGTTCAGGATAACAAAGCCATAAATCCAAATCGGAATATTGTGTTTGTGTAATCGACCCCGTACTGCCCATTGAATAGAGAGCATCGAAAGCGGTAGTTTTTTCTAAATGTTTTGCTAATTTGGCTTGTGGCAATAACGCAGTAATAAACCGCTGTTGATAGTGATTAGGAGAAAAGTGCGCAATCCCAGCTGGGGCATTTTCCACATACCCCGGTAACTCTGGTTCATTAAGATGAATCAGAATCGGGATCAGTTGGAAAACATGACGATAATAAGGTTGGTTCGCGGCAAAAGCGCGTTTGATTCGATATTGATTTAACGCTTCGACTCGTTCTATAGCAAAGGCTAATTGGGCTGAAAATGGCGAAACCGCACTTTTATAAGGCAATAAGAGATCGCGAGTTTTCATGCACCTTCCTTAAACGAATCAAAATGCGCCCAATTTAAGCATTTTCACTCCAAAAGTAAAGCCTTCATTTCGGTAAGCACTTGTTCCATTATGTAAAAAAACAGCTCGGATCAGCGCGCTTGTTTTTGCTACACTGTTCAGACCACTAATAAAATAGTGTATTATATTTAAGTTTCTCTAGCTTATATCAGCGAACAAGTGTAAGCTGAACGCAATTTAAATCGTTTTCACATTAAAAAGGAAAAATCAGAATGAAACGTGTTGTAATCACTGGTTTAGGTGTTATCTCAAGTATTGGTAACAACAAAGAAGAAGTTTTAGCGTCATTAAAAGCGGGTAAATCAGGTATTGAATTCGTACCAGAATTTGCTGAAGTCGGTATGCGTAGCCAAGTTGCCGGCACCATTAAATTAAACCCAGCTGAACTTATCGACCGTAAAGTTTATCGCTTCATGGGTGATGCAGCCGCTTATGCTTACCTTTCAATGAAAGAAGCGATTGAAGATTCAGGCTTAACTGAAGATCAAGTTTCAAACGATCGTACCGGCTTAGTCATTGGTGCAGGTACAGGTTCAGCACATAGCCAATTAGTGGCGTGTGATGCAGTGCGTGGCCCACGTGGCGTGAAAGCGATTGGCCCTTATGCAGTAACCAAAACCATGGCATCAAGTGTTTCTGCTTGTTTAGCTACACCTTACAAAATTCGTGGTGTGAACTATTCTATCAGCTCAGCTTGTGCAACCTCTGCACACTGTATCGGTCATGCGATGGAACTTATCCAATTAGGTAAGCAAGATATCGTCTTTGCAGGCGGCGCAGAAGAACTTTCTTGGGAATGTGCTACCGAATTTGATGCAATGGGCGCGGTATCAACTAAATATAATGACACACCAACCAAAGCAAGCCGTGCTTATGATGCGAACCGTGACGGTTTCGTTATCGCTGGTGGTGGTGCTGTAGTCGTGGTTGAAGAATTAGAACACGCTTTAGCCCGTGGTGCGAAAATCTATGCAGAAATCGTAGGCTATGGCGCAACTTCAGACGGTTATGACATGGTAGCACCAAGCGGTGAAGGTGCAGAGCGTTGCATGAAACAAGCGTTAGCAACCGTAAACGGCGAAGTGGAATACATCAACGTACACGGTACATCAACACCAGTAGGCGATGTAAAAGAGCTTGGCGCAATTAAAAATGTATTTGGTGACAAATCTCCTGCGATTTCATCAACCAAATCAATGACAGGTCACTCTTTAGGTGCAGCAGGCGCGCACGAAGCAATCTACTCATTGTTAATGTTAGATAACGATTTCATCGCACCAAGCATCAACATTGAAGAATTAGATGAACAAGCAAAAGGCTTAAATATCGTGACTGAACGTCAAGACAAAGCATTAACTACTGTTATGTCAAACAGCTTCGGTTTCGGCGGTACTAACGCGACCTTAATTTTCCAAAAATATAAAGGCTAATTAACAAGCCTGTGCTAAAAACATTTGCCCCGTGATGAAAACCATCACGGGGCAATTTTTTACAAGCGATCAGATTTTGCAAAACCTTTACGAAATCTGACCGCTTGTCACTATTAGTTAATCTCTTGATCGTATTGGAGATAAACCACGTGAGTTTGGAGGTACTCTTCTAAACCATGTTTACCGTCTGCGCCACCAATACCTGATTTGCGCCAACCAGCGTGGAAGCCTTGCATTGCTTCAAAGTTTTCACGGTTAACATAGGTTTCACCAAATTTTAAGCGAGAAATTACTTTCATTGCTTTATTGATGTTTTGCGTATAAACCGAAGAAGTTAAGCCATATTCACAATCATTCGCTAATTGAATTACCTCATCAACTGTATCAAAGGTAGCCACTGGAATCACTGGTGCGAAAATTTCTTCACGTAAAATCGCCATATCGTTGCTCACATCAGCAATGACCGTTGGCTCAAAATAATGCCCTTTACCTTGAACAGCTTTACCACCAAGCAAGAGCTTACCACCCGCTTTAATGGCTTCATCTACCATTTTTTGAGCATGTTGTTGACCTTGCAGATTCACCATTGGTCCCATGTCTAAACTCTCATCTGCTAATGGATCACCAAAGCGAACTTTTTTCATCAGCTCCACTAATTTTTCAGTAAAGGCTTCTTTTACTTCACGTTGAACATAAATACGTTCTGCACAGTTACACACCTGCCCGCTGTTAATCACACGAGAGGCAACAATCGCTTTCGCGGCTAAATCTAAATCAGCATCTGCAAATACAATCGCAGGCGCTTTTCCGCCTAATTCAAGGTTGACTTTAGTAATGTTTTGGCTTGCCGCTTCCATGACTTTACGACCAGCTGGCTCACTTCCTGTTAATGAAACCAAGCCAACTTTTGGATTGGCTGAAAGCTCATAACCAATTTCGCCACCAGAGCCATGAACAACGTTGAACACACCTTTTGGTAAACCCACTTGATGAACAATTTCAGAAAATAAAACTGCGTTAATTGGTGAATCCACACTTGGTTTTACCACAATAGTATTCCCCGTAACCAACGCTGGCGCCATTTTGCGAGCAATTAAAAAGAACGGGAAGTTCCACGGTAAAATACCGGTTGTTACACCAATAGGTTTTTTGTAGATAAAAATATGCTCATTTGGGCGGTCACTTTGGACGATTTCGCCTTCATAACGGCGCGCCCATTCTGCCATATAATCCATATAGTCTGCAGTAAAGTTAACTTCAACGCGGGCAAGCGGTAAAACTTTACCCATTTCAGCTGAAATGGTACGTGCAATTTCTTCTGATCTTTCGCGAATGCCTGAAGCAATTTTACGTAAATAGCCTGCACGTTCAATTGCAGGTAATTTTTCCCAAGCCAGTTGTGCCTGTTCAGCATAATCAATTGCCGCTCTTGCATCTTCTGCTGTTCCTTTAGTCACTACAGCAATGACTTCTTCAGTGGCTGGGTTAAATACTTCAAAAGTATTACCGCTTCTAGATTCTACAAATTCACCATTGATATACATTTTGAGTGTGCTCATTCTTTTCTCCTTTTGTGTGAATGATGCCGTTATTCTAATGTTATATTTGTGAAAAGAATGTGAAATAGATCACAGAAATCAACATTCGTTATTTACGATATTGGCTCGGTGAAAGCTGATAAGCACTTTTAAACGCTTTAGAAAAATGCGCTTCCGTTTGATAACCAACGGCTAATGCAATTTCCAATACACTTTTTTGCGTGCTCTTCAGTAAATAAGCAGCTTGTTGCAACCGAATTTTTGTTAAAAATTTTGCTGGTGGTAAACCCAGTTGCTGCTGAAATACACGACAAAAATTAGCGCGCGACATATTCGATAGCTCGGCTAACTCTTCCACTCGCCAAGCTGATTCAGGTGTTTGTAAAATAGCCATTAACGCTTGATTAAGCCGTTTATTCTTTAAAGCAAACAAAATCCCTTGGTTTAATTCGCCTTGCCCAGCAACATAACGCAAAATATAAATAAAAAGAATGTTTGAAAGTGCATCAATGACCGATTTTGAGCCCATATTTGCATGATTAGCTTCTTGTAAAAACAGTTCGATTAACGGAAAAATTGGCGTATCTTTTAACCGAATGTGCAAATAATCTGGCAAGGCACTAATAAGCAACGCTTCTTTTTGATAATAAAATCGTCCGCAAAACATTTTAAAATCGGGCGAACTCTGGCCAATTTGATGCACGGTAAAATGCCCTGCTTTTGCCGTTTTGACCAAGCTTAATTCAGTATCTTGTGTTCCTAACGCATGTTGCTGATGTTGAGGTAAGAAAAAAAGATCGCCCGCTTCTAATTCAAAACATTGATTCCCAATACTTAACCAACAACTCCCCTGTTCGATTAAATGGAATAGCCCTTGAGTTTCATAAACCTCACTATGCTGAATCTGCCAGTCGCCTTGAAACAAGCAACGAATATTAATCTCACCTTGAATTTGAGCCAGTTGTATCAATTTATCTAAATAGTCCATTTTGAGCGTTCCATAATAAAAAATGAGTGAATTTGGCAATTATTATAGCCAAATTTACTTAAAATAAACGCATAAATTACGCATACAATGGAGAAAAATATTATGTTTGCAGATTGGAAAAACGATGTTGCCCATGTTAAAAAATCTTTTGGCGCACTCGGTAAAAAACACCCTAAAATGTTACAAGCTTACCAAGCACTAGGCGCAGCAGCAGCTGAAGGCAATGTATTAGATGCAAAAACGCGCGAGCTTATCGCGCTTGCGGTTGCAGTTACAACGCGTTGTGAAAGCTGTATCGGCGTACATGCAGAAGAAGCGGTAAAAGCTGGCGCAACGGAAGAAGAAGTGGCAGCAGCATTAGCAATGTCAATCGCGTTAAATGCAGGGGCAGCTTATACCTATTCTTTAAGAGCGTTAGAAGCCTATAACGCACAAAAAGAATAAGATAAAAACAGGGCGCTATCAGAAGCGCCCTTTTGTTTAACTCGCTAAATGGATAAATAAACTCAATAAAATCGGCGGAAGTAAATTCGTGATAAACCCAAAACTAATTGAAAGTGGTACCATTTGCGTTCCACCTGATTTTTGAATAACAGGTAGCATACAATCTAATGAAGTTGCGCCACCTAGCCCGATAGCCGTTGAAGGCAAACGCGGCATCAATAATGGAATTAAAAATAGACAAACGATCTCGCGGGAAATGTCATTGAAAAAAGCGATACTACCATCAACCGCGCCCCAAGCATCATAAACCAACACGCTAGAAAGCGAATACCAACCAAAAGCTGAAGCAAATGCCATGCCCTTCATCACAGGTAAGTCTAAATAACATGCCGCTAATGCCCCACCAAGCAAGCTAGTTACCATAAAAATGAGCGCCGTATAAATGCCTCGCTGATTGAAAAAGACCTGTCTAAGTGGAATACCACTATTACGCAGCTGAATACCAACCCCAAACACCATCAGCATTACCGCATAAGTGCTAGTGCCCATTGGAAAAGCAAGCCATCCTTTCGTCCAATATCCAACTAAAGCACCCAATGCAGTCGTTCCAATTAAACGAAACGAATCCCATAACATTCGCCAGTGAGAAGGTTTTTCACCGTTTTGATTTTCTGTCCTCACCATCGGGAAAAACTTATCATAAAGCCCAATACCGATAATATTGCAACTTAGAATAGTGATACTCAATCCAAATGCCGTATGCCCAATCAATGGTAATTTGCTACCAAGATCATCTAACTGCCCCAGTGAAATCCCAATCACTAATAAAATAATATACAAACAAGCGCTCACAACGCGATCCACCCAACGCATGATGCGGGGTTGTGAAACTTTAAAAAAATATCCCAATACAAGCGGGATAAAAACCATCGCTAATCCAAATAACATACGCCCTCCAATAACACTTGACCTTTCCTATTCCGTGATTAAAATAACACTGTTTTTTCATACATTTTTTCATATTACAAGCGGTCTTATTTTATGGCAAATTTGCAAAATTATCAGCGTAAAATTATCCACATTGATATGGATTGCTTTTATGCCGCCATTGAAATGCGTGATGATCCTTCGCTCGTTGGCAAACCTGTGGCAGTAGGTAGCGATGTTTATCAACACGGCGTGCTGACCACTTGTAATTATGAGGCAAGAAAATTTGGCTTACACAGCGCCATGCCAACTGCACAAGCCCTTAAACGCTGCCCAAACTTAATTTTACGCCCTGTTAATATGGCTTATTACAAAAGCGTTTCAGCACAAATTCATCAAATTTTTCGCCACTATACCGACATTATTGAACCGCTTTCACTTGATGAAGCTTTTTTAGATGTAACGGATAGCGCACACTGCTCAGGCTCTGCCACCTGGATTGCAGAAGCGATCCGGCAAGCGATTGCGCAAGAATTACAACTGACTGCCTCTGCTGGCGTAGCGCCTTTAAAATTTTTAGCCAAAATTGCATCTGACCAAAACAAACCAAACGGTATTTTTGTTATTCCCCCTGAAAAAGTGGCTGACTTTATTCATCAATTACCGCTGAAAAAGATTCCTGGCGTCGGCAAAGTCACACAAGAAAAATTAACACAGCTCGGATTACAGACTTGTGCAGATATTCAACAATCTGACCAAGCGTTAATTTACAAAACCTTTGGTAAATTCGGGCAACGGTTATGGGCATTTAGCCACGGCATTGACAACCGTTCAATTGAGCCCAATCGCCCAAGAAAATCTGTTGCAGTTGAAAATACATTAATCACGCCAATAGATAATCTAGATGAGGCAAAAAACATTGTTAGCCAACAATTTGAGACCCTTAAACAACGATTAAATAGAAATTGTAAAGATATTCCTCTTAGCGAATTTAAGAAATTAGGCATTAAACTCAAATTTGATGATTTCAGCCAAACCACTTTAGAAAGAACCATGAATGGGCTTACATTAGCGCGTTTTCTTACCTTGCTAGAACAAATATGGGAGCGGCGCGCCAAACGTAAAATTCGTTTAATTGGCTTAAACGTGCATTTACCAAATAAAAAAATTACTCATCAATTAAATTTATGGGAATAATCGGCGTCTAACGCTTGAAATTACGCAAATTTGCCTCATTATAAGGCAAGTTTTTTTACTTTTCTTTTTTTGGAGAATTCAATAATGGCAAAACGTGTCATTTTATTTTTGTTGATGAACTTAGCAGTGATGTTTGTATTGAACATCGTGCTACAAATTATTTTTAAAGTCACTGGCATTCAAGGTGGAAGCACCGCAGGTATTTTAGTGATGTCTGCTGTCTTTGGTTTCGCAGGCTCCTTGATTTCACTATTTTTGTCAAAAACTATGGCATTACGCTCTGTGGGTGCAGAAATTATTACTACACCACGCACACAAACAGAACAATGGTTATTTAACACCGTGCAACGCCAAGCACAGCAAGCTAATATTCCAATACCAGATATTGCGATTTATCACTCAGCGGATGTTAATGCTTTTGCAACCGGTGCAACGAAAAGCAATTCTTTAGTGGCAGTCAGCACAGGCTTATTAAATAACATGACAGAAGCGGAAGCAGAAGCGGTTATTGCGCATGAAATCTCTCATATTGCCAACGGCGATATGGTTACCATGACCTTATTACAAGGCGTGCTTAACACCTTTGTGCTTTTCTTATCGCGCATTATTTCTACCGCAGCTTCTAGCTCTCGTGATGAAAACGGTAACTCAAGCCAAAACGCTTTAGTTTTCTGGGTGGTTGATATTGTGTTACAAATGGTCTTTGGCGTGATTGCGACCATGATCGCAATGTGGTTCTCACGTTATCGTGAATTCCGTGCTGATGCCGGTTCTGCACAATTAGTCGGAAAAGAAAAAATGATTGCGGCACTAGAACGCTTACAACGCATTCATGAGCCGCAACAACTTGAAGGTTCTTTAGCTGCATTTATGATCAATGCACCAAAAACAAAAGAACTTTTTATGAGCCATCCGCCGTTAGAAAAACGTATCGCAGCGTTACGTAGCTTATAATATTATAATCTAACAAGCGGTCATATTCTGCAAAATTTTTGCGAAATATGACCGCTTGCATATTTAACCGACCACATATTTTAAAAGTGGGTACAGGCTAACTAATAAAATTAAATAACGGCAAAATTTGCCAATAGTAATAAAAATGACACTAGCCACAGCGGGAAAACGTAACCAGCCTGCAATAGCACATAAAATATCACCTACAAATGGCAACCAGCTCAGTAGCAGGACATATACGCCATATTTTTCACTCTTCTCTAACGCCCACTTAACCAATCTCTTTTGACTATTTATTGGCTTTGGCGCAAGCATTCCCATCGCATAAGTCACAATACTACCTAAACTATTTCCAACTGTTGCCACTAACACTAATAACCACAACTCAGCATGCCAAAAAGATTCATGGGCATAGATCGATTTTGAAGCTAATGCACTAAATACAATTTCAGAATTGCCAGGCAAAACTGTCGCACTTAAAAAAGCACTTAAAAACAAGAACAACCACTGATTTTCATTTGAAGAAAAAAAGCCAAAAAAAGCGAGAAGGTAATCAGTCATACGGAGATCTTTGTGATAAATTTGTTAAATTACTGTATCAATTCTTTAATGTAATTTTGCTATTTTGTTTAATTTTGATGTGAATCAATCTTTTTTTCCAATTTAACCAAAATTGAGTAAGAAATAAGTTTGCTCCACCTCTTAAGAGGTCTATAATTCTGACAAACTTTAATTATTATTTAAATCTAAAATTAAGGAATGCCTATGTTTTCTCCTGCTGAAATGGCAAAAATTACAGAAGATGGCGCAGTGTATAAAGCCACTAAACATCAGCTCTATTCTTTTATTTCAGCCATTGTTGCCGGAGGATTTATTGCGCTTGCCTTTGTTTTCTATACAACCACTCAAACGGGCAGTGCAGATATACCATGGGGCGTTGCCAAACTGATTGGCGGCACCGTCTTTTCACTCGGCGTAACGATGTGTGTCGTTTTTGGCGCTGAACTTTTTACTTCTTCTACCCTAACAGCCGTTGCTAAAGCAACTCACCGCATTACATGGGGTCAAATGTTTAAAAACTGGCTTGTTGTTTATGGCGGCAATTTTATTGGCGGATTAAGCGTGGTTGCACTCATTTGGTTTGCTGGACAAATTATGGCTGCCAATGGGCAATGGGGACTCACTATCTTAAAAACTGCCCAACATAAAATCCATCATACATGGATGGAAGCTTTCACGCTTGGTATTCTTTGTAACATCATGGTTTGTGTCGCAGTATGGATGGCAAATGCTGGTAAGTCATTAACTGATAAAGCCTTTATCATGATTTTACCCATTGCTTTATTCGTTTCTTCAGGCTTTGAGCACTGTGTTGCCAATATGTTTATGATTCCAATGGGTATTGCGATTGCACAAGGTGCCGAACCTTCATTTTGGGCTGCAATTGGCGTTGACCCTGCAACTTATGCTGACTTAGATTTATCTCATTTTATCGTGAAAAACCTTATTCCAGTTACCCTTGGTAACATTGTCGGTGGAGTATTCTTTATTGGCTTAGTCCAATGGTTTTTACATATTAGGGAGCATTAAAAATGAAATTACTTCGAATGATTTTTCTGGCATTGATTGTCAGTGCATGTAGTAGCCCTAAAGCTGATAGCTCTGCTACAGCAAAACAAGAATTTGCCCAATTTGCAAAAATGGCAGAAACTTTAGATAACGAATTCATTGATGAATCACGTAATTTCCTTACTGAAAATGGACATCTAACTGGCGATAAAGCAAAAAAAAGCGCACTTAAATGGCTTAAGGAAATTGATAGCAAGCAAATTCAAAAGATGAATAGCTTACAGATAAAAGATCCCCAAGTTAACAGATTGAGAACGCTCTTTATCCAAAATAAACTAGATATTGAAAAAGCGGTTGAGAATAATGGATTTGTAAAAAAACCAAGCGTAAAAGCGATGAAAATAAATCAAAAATTAAAACGTGATAACACCGAATACGACCAGTTATTTGATACTTTGAAGAAAAAATATCCGCTTTAAATAAACATAAGCGGTCAAAAAAGAATAAGATTTTACAAACTCCGATGCTTAGCATCACCCATTTTGGAAATAACATACAGAGGACTTTATAAAATGACTCAACTCACAGATGCCCAACAAAAAGCCTGGGCCGGTTTTGTCGGTGGCGACTGGCAAACTGAAGTAAACGTTCGAGATTTTATCCAAAAAAACTATACCCCATATGAAGGCGATGAGTCTTTCTTAGCTGGTGCAACTCCTGCTACCACTAAATTATGGGAAGAAGTAATGGAAAAAATCAAAGTTGAGAATAAAACGCACGAACCGTATGACATCGATTGCGATATTCCATCTACCATTACCTCACACAAACCGGGCTATATCGACCAAGCGCTTGAAAAAATCGTTGGTCTTCAAACTGATGCACCATTAAAACGTGCAATTATGCCATTTGGTGGGATCAACATGGTAAAAGGCTCTTGCCAAGTTTACCGTCGCGAATTAAACCCTGAAGTAGAAAAAATCTTCACTGAATACCGTAAAACCCACAACCAAGGTGTGTTTGATGTTTATACACCAGACATTCTTCGTTGCCGTCGTTCAGGCGTAATTACTGGTTTACCAGATGCTTACGGTCGTGGTCGTATTATCGGTGACTATCGTCGTTTAGCGATTTATGGTGCAGATTTCTTAATGAAAGACAAACAACGTCAGTTTGCTTCATTACAACCACGCTTAGAAGCGGGCGAAGATATTCAAGCAACCATTCAATTACGTGAAGAAATTGCTGAACAACACCGAGCTTTAGGTCAAATTAAAGAGATGGCGGCAAGCTATGGCTTTGACGTTTCTCGTCCAGCTGAAACTGCACAAGAAGCAGTACAATGGGTATATTTTGCTTACCTTGCTGCGGTGAAATCACAAAATGGTGCAGCAATGTCATTCGGTCGTGTTTCTTCATTCTTAGATATTTATATCGAGCGTGATTTAAAAGCAGGCAAAATTACCGAAACTGAAGCTCAAGAGTTAATCGACCACTTAGTAATGAAATTACGTATGGTACGTTTCTTACGTACACCTGAATACGATCAACTCTTCTCTGGCGACCCAATGTGGGCAACTGAAACCTTAGCAGGTATGGGTTTAGACGGCCGTACTTTGGTAACCAAAACCAGCTTCCGTATTCTAAACACCCTATACACCATGGGTCCATCGCCTGAGCCTAACTTAACCATTCTTTGGTCTGAACAGCTTCCAGCAGGCTTTAAACACTATGCGGCTAAAGTTTCTATTGATACCTCATCAGTTCAATACGAAAACGATGACTTAATGCGTCCAGACTTCAACAACGATGACTATGCAATCGCATGTTGCGTATCGCCAATGGTGGTAGGTAAACAAATGCAATTCTTTGGTGCGCGTGCAAACTTAGCGAAAACCTTGTTATACGCGATCAATGGTGGTGTAGATGAAAAATCAGGCGACCAAGTTGGTCCAAAAACTGATCCAATTTCAAGCGAATACTTAGATTACGATGAAGTAATGGAAAAAATGGATCACTTCATGGATTGGTTAGCAACCCAATATGTGACTGCATTGAATATTATCCACTTCATGCATGATAAATATGCATATGAAGCTGCGTTAATGGCATTCCATGACCGTGACGTATTCCGCACTATGGCTTGTGGTATCGCGGGACTTTCTGTGGCAGCAGACTCACTTTCAGCAATTAAATATGCGAAAGTAAAACCAATTCGTAGCGATATTGAAATCAAAAACAAAAAAGGCGAAGTGCTTGGTGTAGCGAAAAATGTGGCAACCGACTTCGAAATTGAAGGCGAATACCCACAATTCGGTAACAATGATAACCGTGTAGACGATATTGCGGTTGATTTAGTTGAGCGTTTCATGAAAAAAATCCAAACGCACAAAACATATCGCAACGCAACCCCAACACAATCTGTGCTTACCATTACCTCTAACGTGGTTTATGGTAAAAAAACTGGTAACACCCCAGATGGACGCCGTGCAGGTGCACCATTTGGTCCTGGTGCAAACCCAATGCACGGACGTGACCAAAAAGGTGCTGTGGCTTCATTAACTTCTGTTGCTAAATTGCCATTTGCTTACGCGAAAGATGGTATCTCTTATACCTTCTCTATCGTACCAAATGCATTAGGTAAAGATTATGAAGCACAAAAACGTAACCTTGCAGGTTTAATGGACGGTTACTTCCACCACGAAGCCGTGGTTGAAGGTGGTCAGCACTTAAATGTGAACGTGTTAAACCGTGAAACCTTGTTAGATGCAGTAGAACACCCTGAAAAATACCCACAATTAACTATTCGTGTTTCAGGCTATGCTGTGCGTTTCAACTCTTTAACTAAAGAGCAACAACAAGACGTTATTACACGTACTTTCACAGAATCGTTCTAAGCAACAAAACACAATAGAATGAGCTAAAAAAACCTCCACAAATTGCTTGTGGAGGTTTTATTTTAGGTTAACAGAACCCTATCCGCCTTGTCGTTGCAGAAAACGCTGGTTTCACTTCACATTCACCTTGTAATGCGCTCAGCCAATCTTGCACCTTTTGAAAAGGAGAAAACTGGTGACGACGAGCCACCGCAGCAAAATCACCAGGCGTCAGCAGATTAAGCGATTCAATCTGACTTAAATCCTCTTCCGATAACAACGGCAACCCTAAAATTTCCGCTTGTTGTTTAGCAAAATCTAAACGTTGTGGCAGCGTTAAATAATCAAACTTCAATTTCAAGTCAAAACGGCGTAATGCTGCAGGATCAAGCACTTCAATCAGGTTTGTTGAAACCACCATCAATCCCTCAAAACGTTCAATTTGCGTTAGCATTTCATTTACTTGTGAACGCTCCCAGCTTCGATTTGCGCCTTCTCGAGAAAATAAGAATGTATCCACTTCATCTAGCACCAATAATGCATTATCAGCTTTCGCTTGCTCAAAAGCTTGTGCGATATTCCGTTCTGTCCCGCCCACATAAGGATCGAGCAAATCAGACCCTTTGCAAAGCAACAACGGCATATCTAACTGCTCGGCAAGCCAACCTGCCCAAGCGGTTTTCCCTGTTCCAGGTGGACCATAGCAACAAATTCGCCCTTTTTTCGAGCGTTTTAGCCCTTCACTTATACGATGAATATTGTCATTACAAGCCACATAATCCAAGTTATAGTCAGCTTTACCTAAAACAAGCGGTTCGATTTTCGGTTTATTTTGCGATTTTAACGTTTGATTAAACATCATGAGCAAAGTCTCAGCAAAATTTGACGTATTGAGTTCCTTTGCCACCCGAATTGTGCGGCTTAAAATCGCAGGCGTTAATGACCGCACTTTAGCAAAATGCTGGACATAAGCCGGACTTAATTTTCCCTCGGCCAACTGCGTAATGAGTGCCGATTTATTTCTCAACGGCAAATCAGGCATTTCTAAAATAAAATCAAAGCGACGTAAAAAAGCAGGATCTATGCCAAAAACAGAATTAGATAGCCAAATCATCGGCACGTTATTATTCTCCAGTAACTGATTTGTCCATGCTTTATTTTTTTGTGCAACAGAACGCTCCATGAGCGAGCCGTTAAACACATCTTCAATTTCATCAAAAATTAAAAGCGCTTGCTTGCCGTTTAATAACGTTTGAGCAAGGCGACTGTAGTTCAGGCGTTGCTCTGCCTTCACAACATCTCCGTCAGAATCCATATAAGTAATGTTATACGCCGAAATCCCTAATGCTTGTGCAAGCAATCCGGCAAATTCGGTTTTACCGGTGCCGGGCTCGCCATAAATTAAAAGATTCACGCCTTTCTGATGATGTTTTAGTGCTTGTTGCAAATAGGTCAACATCATATCTTTCATGCTAGCAATATGTACAAAATCATCCAGTTGCAGACTTGGCACTTGAGGTATTTCTGTACAAGATTTCAACAGAGCATATTCATTTAGAGGCTGTGTTACAAATTCATCAAAATCTAAGGTTTCGCCCCACGCTAAATAATCTTGCACACCATCTAGGCGATAATTCCGCTCAATTAGCCCATAAGCATCAAGTTTACTGCCTTTCTTTAAGGCGGACAGAATCTCATTTTTCGGCTGTTTCAGTAAATCTGCCATGATCGTAGCCGTTCTTTGTAAATCCGATTTCGGCAAGCACTCAAACAAATCCTGCATAGCTCCTTCACTACGTAAATGCATGGCAAAGCGGAGAAGTTCCTGCTCAACGGGATTCAGCTGCAAAAATTCCGCCAAACTTGCTAAATTTTCATAAGCTTGTTTCCATAACTCCGATAAAAGTGCGGTAGATTTTTGAAGTGTTTTATAACGCTCTTTTAAAAGCTGACGAGCAACCGTGCGTAGATTTTTATCATTCTCTAATTCTTCAGGCAGCCCAAACGCACTGGCAATTTCATCACTTCGCCAACTACTCTCTCGAAACACTTCGGAAAAACCTTTATGCTCAAATAAAATTTTGAGCATCATATTTTCAGTATAAGAAGACACTGTCGGTGGGTTTAATTTATATTCGGACATAAAAAATACTCCTTACTGGGTTAGTAAGGAGTATTTTAGTGAGAGGTGCGACAAAAGGTGTCGTTAGAATTTTTTAATATCCAGCTTTTTTATTTTATCTAGATTATCTGTAATGATATCTAATAAAGGTTTACATAAATCAAAAATTTGTTCAGCTAATTCTCCATTAGGAATTTTTCTCAGAATTTCTGCATCCCAATTTCTTAGACTTCCATCAAAATACTTTCGAATAACCCAAGATTTTTTTTTATTAAAGTGAGCTTTAATATCTGGATTATCAAAAATTTCATTCAGTAAATCATATAGTTTTGGGTATTTATCCTTATGACAATATACCCCATAATGTCCGCCTCTAAGATTAGCGTAATCAAATTCAGCCCCAACCCCCCAATAAATATCTTCAGCATCAAAGTAAATTCCAAAACCTTTACCTGTTACTTCTCCATTAAGATCACATTTCCAGCCGTAATTCTTTAACTTTTTATAATCATAAGCAAAACGTTCTTGTAATTGTTCAACTAACCTCTCTATCAAATTTTCATATAGCTGTTCTTTTGAATCGATAACACTCAAGGCAGAATGTAATGCATCATTATTTTCATTTTTCATTAAATATTTAACTAAATCATCATTAGTTTCAGTATTTCCCATAAGTTCCTCACTTAAAAATTTTTTAAAATCCTGACTAAATTGTTTAACCGCCGGTGCTATGATCAATGTGTTATCTAGCCAATCAACCAAATCTTTCGCTGACAGTAAGATAGCTTTTTTAGCGCCGATTAGCTCTTCCCATTTATCTTTTTCAATGGAGTTTTCGGAAGGAGGTTCCTTAAAAACAGGAAGATAAATAAGACAGTATTCAACTTCTCTATATCCCTCTAAATCATCTCGATAATCTTTTAGCTGCTCTTCTTGGTCAGAGGCAAATCTCAATTTATTTTCAATTGAAACTATCCAGCGACGTTTATTATTTAAAAATCCCTCAATAAAAATATCATGCCGACGATTTTCACTTGTTGCTTTTTCAACACACACCTGAATTTTGTCGTATGCTAGAAAGTTATGTTTTTCGATATATTTCAGAAAACTATTTAAAAACAAATCTCCTTGTCCATGAGTTTCTTTCGGATCTAGTAAAAATGCAAGAATTTTTGATAATCCCATCTCATCCGTTCGTAAAAATTGAAACGGATTAAAACGATTTGAGTCGTATAGTTCAGTTTTTTCACGTTGTAATCTAAAATTTTCAATCACTTGATTGATAGAAATTAAAGAATCAACTATCTGGTTAATATTATTTGCCATAGCGGCTCCTTAGGTTAATTAAAACACACAGATTATAACCGACAAATCATCATAAAACCCTTGTTTCGCAATTAATTTACGACACACCGTCAATCGAGATTTATCATTATCATATTGTTTCCAAATCTTTTCTCTCACTTCTTCTGTAAGACCATCTGTTAATCCGTCAGAACACAGTAATAAACTTTCTCCTTGTTTAATTTCAATTTCCTGATAAAAGATTTTATCTTGAAATTCAGAATAATCGGCGACTAAACAAGAAGAAACGCCGCCATAGATCGTGGCGAAATCTTCCTCTTTTTTATTGGGGAAATCAGCTAACAATTCAGAAAGAATAGAATGATCTTGGGTGATTTGTTGCCATTTACCTTGTGCATCAATTAAATAAGCACGACTGTCGCCTACGCTGAGAATTTTCGCTTTACGGGTTATTTGATCAATCTCTGCTGCTACAAAAGTGGTTGCTGAGCCAAAATAATCCTCCGCTAATTCTGCTGATAAACTGGATTGCAAATCGTAGATCGTTTGACGACTTATGCTTTCTATTTGGCTTAATAATTGCATAGCCAACTTGCTCGCTTTTTCAGGTCGGTTGCTATTGGAAATACCATCTGCCACGCCCACAATAAAGTGCGGTCGGTTTTCAAGGCGTTTTTCAGCTGTTTTGAGTTTATATTGAAACACCGCCTCGCCATTAAAAAGGGCATCTTGGTTGTGTCGCTTATTACTGCCAATTTGTTGGCAGAAGGTAATTTCGCAAAAATTTTCCATTATTCAACCGCTTGTTGAGAAGGATTTAGAAGGCGATCAATCGCTTTTAGCGCATCTAACGCTTTCATTTCTAGACTTAAAAAGTGCATTTTCGGCACGCCTGCATCTTGAGGGTTAATACGGATAAATCCGCCCTTTTTTGCTTTTGCCGTACGTTCAGAAAAGCGACGCACAGTTGGAATTGCTTTCCCTGCCCCCAGTTCGATGACGACGAGATTTTGCACTTCTTTTAACCATAAATCGAGCTTATTTCGTTTTAAATTTTGATAATTACTGCTGTAAAAATAATCGTCAAACATAAGCACATTTTGTCTTGCTAAACGCTGACAATAAGGGCAACGAGGCGGCTCACTCAATAAGCGCAAGTTTTCATTATCCACCACAGGTTGAAATTCTTTTGCAGACCAGCTCAGATCCCGGCAATTATGCACACACTGCAAACGCTCTAGTGTGCCATGTACTTCATAAATGCGCCCTTCTTCAAACCCCGCTTTCTGAAAATGCCCATCCACATTGCTTGTAAAAACAAAATAACCATGTAGTTTGCTTTCTGCCCAACGTTTTAAAATTTGGTAGCCATCATGCGGGATTGTTGCGCGATATTGCGATAAGCGATGCCCGTAAAACCAATAAGCTAACTCTTGATGGGTTTCATAAGCCAATGGCGTCGCAATATCTTGGAAATTGATATTACGGCCTTTAAACATTGGATAAGCATTCCAAAATCCGCCAACGCTGCGGAAATCGGGCAGCCCAGAATCCACGCTCATACCCGCACCAGCTGTAATTAAAATGCCGTCTGCCTTGCGGATAAGTTCCACTGCATAATTTAAGTCATTTTTCATAATACTTTTCTCTGCCCATTTCTCATTGGTGAAATAACGCCTGCTTCCTCTAGTTGATCTAAAATTCTCCCTGCCCGATTAAATCCCAAACTAAACTTTCGCTGAATCCGTGAACAAGATGTAAATTTTTCTTGTTGCACAAATTTTTTTACATCCTCAAAAAGTGGATCGCGCGTATCAGTTACTTTCATTGACATAATTTTTCTCCTCTGTCGTTTTTATAACTCCCTAGAAAAAGGCTTAAGAGTGCTATAAGAAGTAAAACCTTTCTTTTATGGAAAAATTATATGGAAGGGAGCGACAGTTCGTGTCGTTAGTGAATATTACAAGCGGTTATTTTTAGAAGGTTTTTTACAAATAATAGCTTCCGTATTGCAATATGCATATTTATCTGTTTATATATACATATAGCTTATTAAGGAAAAAATATGAATAACCAAAATCCGATTGAAATTTACCAAGCTCAAGATGGCACAACGCAAGTGGAAGTGAGATTTGAAAATGATACCGTTTGGCTTTCCCAGGCGCAGATGGCAAATATTTTTGATACTAGCTCAGATAACATAAGCCTACATTTAAAAAATATTTTTAATGAAGCAGAACTTGATGAAAATTTAACTACCGAGGATTTCTCGGTAGTTCGACAAGAAGGGAAAAGACAAGTTACTCGTAAGGTTAAACATTATAATTTGGATGCTATTATTTCTGTAGGCTATCGAGTGAAGTCTAAATCTGCAACAAATTTTAGAATTTGGGCAACTGCACGTTTAAAAGAATATCTGACTCAAGGCTATACCATTAACCAAAAACGTTTACAGCAAAACGCTCACGAATTAGAACAAGCACTTGCACTTATTCAAAAAACGGCAAATTCATCGGAATTAACGCTAGAAAGCGGTCGTGGATTAGTGGATATTGTCAGCCGTTATACGCATACGTTTTTATGGCTATAACAATATGATGAAGGTTTACTTACCGAACCACAAACACAGCAAGGCGGTACGTTACCAACTTATATTGAGGCCTGTTCTGCACTAGCAGAGTTAAAATCACAGCTGATGACAAAAGGTGAAGCGAGTGATCTGTTTGGACGTGAACGAGATAATGGCTTATCTGCGATCCTAGGTAATTTAGATCAAAGTGTATTTGGTGAACCCGCTTATCCAAGCATTGAAGCAAAAGCAGCACATTTACTTTATTTTGTCGTCAAGAATCATCCTTTTTCAGATGGTAATAAACGTAGTGGCGCATTTTTATTTGTAGATTTCTTACATAGAAATGGGCGTTTGTTGGATCATAATGGATACCCAGTTATCAATGATACTGGGCTTGCAGCACTCACTTTATTAGTTGCAGAATCTGATCCGAAACAAAAAGAAACGCTTATTAGGCTTATTATGCATATGCTTAAATATAAGCAAGATAAGTAATGAAAAATAGCGACCGAAGTCGCTATTTGTTTAAAAAGTGCGGTCGATTTTCTATGATTTTTTAATTTTCTCCAATAACTCAGCGACCACTTTCGGAACGCCCTCGCCCGCTTTTTCTTTTATTGCAATCACTTGCTTACGAACAAATCCTGTATTTGGGTTAGGATCAATCAAATAAATTGGCGCTTTGCTTGGGGCTTCATTGACCAAGCCATTGGCTGGATACACTTGTAAAGAAGTGCCAATCACTAACACAATATCTGCTTGTTCCACAATATCAACCGCTCGTTCTAGCATCGGCACCATTTCACCAAAAAAGACGATGTAAGGGCGCATTGGGTGTCCATTTGGATCTTTATCTTCTAATTTCTGATCACCAAAACAATCCACAACATAACTTTCATCAAAACTACTGCGAGCTTTATTTAATTCACCGTGTAAATGCAACACTTTCGAGCTGCCTGCACGTTCATGTAAATCATCAACATTTTGCGTGATGATTCTCACATCATAGGCTTTTTCTAGTTCAACCAAGGCGAGATGCGCTGCATTAGGCTTAGCTGCTGCCGCATTTTTACGGCGTTGATTATAGAAATCAAGCACTTTCGCGCGGTTCTTTTGCAAGGCTCCAGGCGTGCAAACTTCTTCTACTTTATGCCCTGCCCACAAGCCATCTTCCGCTCTAAAAGTTGGAATACCACTTTCGGCACTAATTCCTGCTCCTGTTAATACCACGCAAATTGGTTTATTTTTCGCCGTCATTTTTCACGCTCCTTTTTGTTCTAAAATTTCATCAATCTGTCTATCTCTAGCCATCATGCCAAATATATTTCCCGCTTTATAAAGTGGTTGATAAGCATAGTTTTCAATATGTAAGAACGGCTTATCTGAAAGGCGTTGGAAATATTGTTTTAGCTGTGATTTTGAGCGTAATAACACGTCATATTCGGCTTGAATATGAACACTCATTGCTTCAATACGCATTTTAAAGTCATCACTGAGATAAGGGCTGATAATTAAATAGACCGTTTTCTGTTCGGTTGTTGTTTCATTCGCATAAACACATGCCAAATTAAACACTTGCCATTTATAGCGATCTGCAAAAGCACCAATGATTCGACTTTGCTCTTCATTTTCAACTTGCACGAGAGCGGCCGGCTTTTTCAAGCAATCTTGCAAAATATCACTTGGTGTAAAAGACCCACAGTCCAAATAAGATAGTACGCAGTTCCAGTTAGCAAATTGTTCAGTACCAAAATGTAAGTGTTTACCTTCGAATTTATCCGCGCCATTTTTAGTGCGATCATCAATTAAATAATCGCCTTGGTTCAGGTTTTTATGGTGAGATAAAATTAACCGCTTGTATAATGCCGAGCCTTTTTCTTCGCCAAAATAACGCTGAATCCATTTTACTTTATCGCTCCACGCCGATGGATTATGCCAAGGCGCGGTAGAAAGTGCGTAAATATGATATTTCTTCATCAATTTATGAACCGCAGAAATCGCGTTTGGCATGGGTTCCATTAAGCTAAAAATACCCTCGACTTCATCATATCGCCCCTCATACTCTTGCTTGGTTTTCTCATCTAATTTTGCAATACCAGACGGGAAATCAACCATCACATTATCCATATCAATATAAACAATTTTCTTCATTTTAATGCCCTCTCTGTTGATGGCTTAATGATAAAAGATGAAGCGACAATTTATGTCGTTAGGTATTTTTGTCTAAATAAGTGCGGTCAATTTCTTGGTAATCTTCACCAAAATGGGCAATCCACCATTCCAGCATGGCGCTCTCAATCACGGTCGCGGAAATTTCATATTCAGTTCCACAATCTTTTACAGTTTGATCGGCTGAAAGCGGGGTTTCTGTCAAAAAGCCTCCCGTTTGTTTATCAATACGGAACGTTAAACGAATCTTTCTACCAGAGCTAAAGCCAAATTTTTGGCTTTCAACATAAGCTTTTAGATTAAATTTCGGGCGTTCAAATTGCATTGTGCTGACATTTACTTCAAGTAAACGATGCAAGGCTAAATGTAAAATATCGCCATGTTCATATTCTGCCACCACATAACTGCTAGGGCCTTGTTGCACAAGGGCTAGAGGCTTAACTTTTGCCTTATGTTCTTTGCCGTGAATACTACGATAATGCACTTGCAAAAAGCGGTTTTGATAAAGTGCGGTACTAATTTGCTTAAAAATTTCAGGATCAATTTTTGCTGGCAACAATGGTTGGCTAGTTGGTGCAATAGCCACTTTATTGAGCCATTCTGAAGCCCCTTTTTTATGCAGTTCATAAGCAAGATTGTAATCTGCTTGTTTAAAGAACCCCTCCATCGATTGCATAATATTGGCAGGTAAAATGCCAGCTAAATATTGCTTTGCCAACATCAAAACCAACGATTGCTGTTCATTTAAAATTGGCATATCTAAGCCTTTTGCATCGGGTTTCCAACGATAGCTATAAGGCTTATCACTCCGATTACAGTCAATTTCAAATTGTTCACATAACGTATTCAATGCACGCTGAATACTACGCACATCTCGCTCAATGCCTAATGCGAGCAATTTTTCTTGTAATTCTGATGTGCTAATGGAAGTGTTTTTCGGAATTAAACGTAATAATTCAAGATAGAATTTTAGGGAGGATGATTCGGACATATTTTAAAATTAAATAAAAATTAGCATGGTCATTATTCTAGCAAAAATGGAGAAAAAACATACTCAACAAATCTGCAATTATTTTGTGAAATCTGACCGCTTGTAAGGCATTTCTGCTAAAATACACCGTAATAGTTAATTTAATCATTTAAGGAAAGCATCATGTCTGTTTTAGCTCGCTATCACTCCTATGAATCTTGCGGAACCGTTGATGGACCAGGTATTCGCTTTATCCTCTTTTTACAAGGGTGTTTAATGCGTTGTAAGTATTGTCACAACCGCGACACTTGGGATTTAGATGGTGGCAAAGAAATTAGTGTAGAAGATCTGATGAAAGAAGTAATCACTTATAAACACTTCATGAAAGCAACCGGCGGTGGTGTTACTGCTTCTGGTGGTGAAGCCGTATTACAAATGGAGTTCGTGCGCGACTGGTTTAGAGCCTGTAAAGCAGAAGGCATTGATACTTGTTTAGATACCAACGGCTTTGTCCGCCATTACAGCCCTGTGGTTGATGAAATGCTAGAAGTGACCGATTTAGTGATGTTGGATTTAAAACAACTCAACGATGAAATCCATCAAGACTTAGTCGGCGTTTCTAACAAACGTACGCTAGATTTTGCACGTTATTTACAAAAACTCAATAAACGTACTTGGATTCGCTATGTTGTGGTGCCCGGTTATACTGATGATGATGATTCTGCTCATCGATTGGGTAAATTTATTGAAGGTATGCAAAACATCGAGAAAGTCGAGTTGCTTCCTTATCACCGTTTAGGCGCACATAAATGGAAAACGCTTGGCTACGACTATGAGTTAGAAGGCGTGTTACCACCGCCAAAAGAAACCTTAGAACGAATTAAAGGCATTATTGAAAGCTACGGACACGTAGTAAAATATTAAGAAAACAAGCGGTCGGATTCAGTTCTTTTTTTGCAAAAAGAAGAAAAAATCTGACCGCTTGCGTTTTTTTCTTGAACTCCCTGCCATTTAGCCTCATATTGTGAAAGTTTTACAACCTTATCGCATGATAAAAGGATGAATTTTATATGTCTAATCCACTTTTAAATTACACTGGCTTACCTGCCTTTTCAAAAATCAAACCTGAACATATCAAACCAGCCGTAGAAGCCGTCATTAAAACTTGCCGCGAAACGATTGAAGAGGTTTCACAAATTGAAAATCCAACTTGGGAAAATTTCTACTTACCGCAAGCCGCCGCTGGTGATCAATTTAGTCGCGCATGGTCGCCTGTTGGCCATTTAAATGCGGTGAAAAACTCGCCTGAATTGCGTGAAGCTTATCAAACTTGCTTACCGTTATTATCAGAATACAGCACTTGGGCAGGACAACATAAAGGGCTATATGAAGGCTATTTAAAACTTAAAAACAGCCCAGCTTTTGAAAGTTACTCTTTAGCTCAAAAAAAAGCGATTGAAAACAGCCTGCGTGATTTCGAGCTTTCTGGGATTTCTCTGCCTGAAGATAAACAAAAACGCTACGGCGAAATTTCTGCCCGCCTTTCGGAATTAAGTTCTGATTTTAGCAATAACGTCTTAGACGCAACAATGGGTTGGGATATTGTGATTACAGATGAATCACAATTAAAAGGTTTACCAGAATCGGCACTTGAAGCCGCAAAACTTTCTGCTGAAAGCAAAGGGAAAAAAGGCTATCGCTTTACCTTAGAATTCCCAAGTTATTACCCTGTTTTAACCTATTGCGAAAACCGCGAATTGCGTGAAATGATGTATAAAGAATATGCGACTCGCGCATCAGATCAAGGCAGCAATGCGGGCAAATGGGATAACTCAGCCAACATTGATGAAAAACTAAAACTTCGCCGTGAATTAGCACAATTACTCGGTTTTGCCACCTATGCGGATTATTCTCTAGCAACCAAAATGGCTGAAAATCCACAGCAAGTGGTCGAATTTTTAGAAGATCTTGCAAATCGCGCGAAAAAACAGGCTAAAGAAGAACTTTGTGCCTTAAAAGCCTTTGCAAATCACGCTTGTTCAGAACAGCTAGAGCCTTGGGATATTGCTTATTACAGCGAAAAACAAAAACAAGCGCTTTATGCGATTAACGATGAAGAACTTCGCCCATATTTCCCTGAAGATCGCGTACTTTCTGGCTTATTTGAGCTAATGAAACGCATTTTTGGTTTACGCATTGAAGAAAAATTTGGTATCGATACATGGCATAAAGACGTACGCTTTTTCCAAATCTACGATGAACAAGGTGAAGAACGCGGTGCATTCTATTTAGATTTATATGCACGCGAAAATAAACGTGGTGGTGCGTGGATGGATGATTGCATCAACCAAAAACGCTTTGCTGATGGCAGCTTACAAAAACCTGTTGCTTACTTAACCTGTAATTTCAACAAACCTATTGGCAATAAACCTGCGCTATTTACGCATGATGAAGTTACTACCCTTTTCCACGAATTTGGACATGGCATCCACCATATGCTGACTCAAATTGAAGTGGGCGATGTCGCAGGCATTAACGGCGTGCCGTGGGATGCAGTAGAATTACCAAGCCAATTCTTAGAAAACTGGTGTTGGGAAGAAGAAGCGCTGGCATTCATTTCAGGTCATTATGAAACAGGCGAACCTCTACCAAAAGAGAAATTAACTCAACTGCTCAAAGCGAAAAACTTCCAAGCAGCCATGTTTGTGGTGCGTCAATTAGAATTTGGATTGTTTGATTTCCGCTTACATTTAGCTGAACCACGTGAAGGCTTAGTGCTAGACACACTAAAAGCGGTCAAAGCTGAAGTTGCTATTGTGAAAACGCCTGAATGGGTACGCACACCGCATAGCTTTAGCCATATTTTTGCAGGCGGTTATGCTGCAGGCTATTACAGCTATTTATGGGCAGAGGTGTTATCAGCAGATGCCTTCTCAAAATTTGAAGAAGACGGTATTTTCAACCGCGAAACTGGGCAAAGTTTCCTCGATAACATTCTTACTCGTGGTGGTAGCGAAGAGCCTATGGTGTTATTTGAACGCTTCCGTGGGCGTAAGCCAACGTTAGATGCACTATTGCGCCATAAAGGCATCGCTTAAGCATCCTTCAAGCGGTCATTTTTGCAAAAAAATTTGCAAATTCGACCGCTTGTCTTTTCTTTGATAAACAAATCGCTATAATCTTTCCCATTCCATTTGCAACGAGAAATAGACATGTCTTTAGATTTATCGGATATTCGCACGCAGATCAGCCAGCTTGATCGCAATCTTCTAAAATTGCTTGCTGAACGCCATCGCCTTGCTTTTGATGTGGTGCGCAGTAAAGAAATCACACAAAAACCGCTACGTGATATTGAGCGAGAAAAAGAGCTACTCCAAGCGTTAGTCAACCATGCAGAATCAGAAAACTATCAACTTGATCCACAATATGTGACGCAAATTTTCCAACGTATTATTGAAGATTCCGTGCTGACGCAACAAAACTATTTGCAAGATAAGCTCAATGCGCAATCTGATGAAAATGTCTCTATTGCTTTTTTAGGCATGCGTGGCTCTTATTCAAACATGGCTTCACGTCAATTTGCGAAAAAATTCCAAGCTAACCTTGTCGAATCAAGTTGCAATACCTTCGCTGAAGTGTTTGAAAAAGTCTCACAAGGCGAAGCAAAATTTGGTGTGCTGCCGTTAGAAAATACTACCTCAGGTTCCATCAATAAAGTTTATGATTTATTACAGCACACAGATTTGGCTGTAGTTGGTGAATTAGCCTATCCCATCAAGCATTGCTTATTAACCAATGGGAATGTTGATCTCAATGAAATTGACACTATCTACACCCATTCTCAACCAGCACAACAATGCAGCCAATTCTTAGCACAGCTGAATCGCGTACATATCAAGTACTATGAAAGCAGCTCACATGCTATGCAAATGGTAGCCAGAATGAATAAACCCAACGTGGCAGCGATTGGGAATGAAGATGGTGGCAAACTCTATGGCTTAACCAATATTCAATCAGATATTGCCAACCAACCCAATAACCTGACCCGTTTTATTGTGGTCGCAAAAGAGGCGGTAAAAGTATCTCCTCAGGTACAAACTAAAACACTACTGTTAATGACTACCACGCAACAAGCTGGGGCATTAGTGGATGCGTTGATGGTATTCAAAACGCATGATATTCGAATGATGAAGCTAGAATCTCGCCCTATTTATGGTAAACCTTGGGAAGAGATGTTTTATGTGGAATTAGAAGCGAATATCCATACAGACAATATGCAACAAGCACTTAAAGAACTTGCAAGCGTAACCAGTTATTTCAAAATTCTAGGTTGTTATCCAAGCGAAATTATTCAACCAGTTAAACTCTAATTTTCAAGCGAGCTTTAGGCTCGCTTTTTTCATAGGACATCCCTTTGCTACTTATTATTGATAATCACGATTCATTTACGTTTAACTTAGTCGATCTGCTTCGAAAACTTGAAGTAGAAATGGAAATCGTCTCATCTGATGCACTTGATTTAGATGAAGTGGAGCAATTCAGCCATATCCTTATTTCGCCGGGCCCTGATGTCCCACGTGCCTATCCGAAAACATTTGAAATGCTTGAACGATATGCCAACCATAAACCGATTCTTGGGATTTGCCTAGGACACCAAACACTTTGCGAATTTTTTGGAGGCACACTTTACAATTTGGCTCAAGTTCGACACGGCGAACAACGCCCTGTGCAACAAATTCTTGATAACCCATTATTTGAAGGACTACCTGAGCATTTCTTAGTTGGGCTTTATCACTCTTGGGCAATTTCGCAAGACTCCTTAAAAAATACACCGCTTGTTACGACTACATTATGCGATCAAAACGTCCTCATGGCATTTAAACATCAATCTCTGCCTATCTACGGCGTACAATTCCATCCCGAATCTTTTTTAACAGAATATGGTGAGCAAATGTTACGAAATTGGTTAGCCATGAAAAACTAACTAAAAAAATAAAAACCTTGCATCAAGCAAGGTTTTATTTATTTAAAGAAAGGATTGTGTACTTTTTCACGACCAATAGTCGTATGTGGGCCATGACCGGGAACGATAATAAAATCATCAGGCAAATCAAATAACTTGGTTCGAACGGTAGCTAAAAGTTGCTCTAAGTTACCCATATATAAATCCGTACGCCCAATGCTATCTTTGAATAACACATCACCAGTAAAAGCAATTTTATTTTCCATATCAAAAAAGCCAATATGCCCTGGTGCATGCCCAGGCAAATGACGAATTTGATAAGTTAAATTCCCAACCTGAACACTTTGCCCTTCTTCTAACCAATGATCTGGCAAAAAGGCAGGAACAGGAGGAATTCCAAACATTTCGCACATTTGAGGCAATTGCTCAAATAAAGGCTTATCCGCCAGATGTGAGCCATAGACTTCTACACCGAAATGTTGATGCAAGGCCTCAACTGCCATAATGTGATCAAGATGAGCATGGGTAATCAGTAATTTTTCTACCTTAAGCCCTTCTTGTTCTACAAAGTGAATGATTTTTTCTGCCTCATCCCCTGCATCAATAATAGCGGCATTTTTATTTTCATCCCAAATCACCGTACAATTTTGCTGAAATGGGCTAACAGGAATAATTTGTAAATTAAACATAAATTTTGACCGCTTACACGCCAACCCAAGTTCTTACAGGGCCAGTGTCCACGTGAACGAAATTGCTTCTTGGATAATACCCAACGCCACCGTTATTCAGACTAAGTGCTGCATCTCTCACTTTCGCTAATGGCACGCCTGAAACTTGGAAATCGACTGCTTGACCACGAATATGGAAGCTATTGCTCGCTACACCGCGATGGTTACGACGCATTGCTGCATTGGTTTTCGCTGAGCGGTATCCGCTTAACACTAAAATTTCTGCATTACGAAAACCTAAACGACCTTGAAGTTGGTTTAATTTAACAAAAAGATTTGGGTCAATGGTTTTCACTTGATTGGTATGTCGATCACGCATTAAATAATTCAAAGCATTTAGATCTTTCGGCCCTAAACGTCCACCGAAAAAATTGACAGCGTGTTGTTCGCCAGTATTGATATTATGAAAACGTAATGCTAAAGGGGTTGATGTAGATAAACTTGCCATCACTTTACTAGGCAAAATTGTAGCGCCTAATACTAACCCGCCTAGTGATAACCATTTACGGCGTTGTAAATTAATTTGATTCATTTTAATTTCCTCAATGTAACTTGAGTGTATAGCGTTTATTACGCTAGAGATTTAATCAATCTATACTAAAATAGGTCGATTATAAAAATAAAATATCTGAGAAACGAGCCCGTTTCTCAGATTTTTCTCAAAAATGCGACTTAAATCACATTTTTCACTTGTTCCCAACTAATTGCTGTTTTCGGAATGTTGGTATCTAATTTATAAATATCCGGTAAGCTGTACACGGTTCCGTTTTCCACCCATGAGGTCACATAATAAAGATAAACTGGGTTATCTGAACGAATTTGTGCCGAAGTGGTTTTTTGGCTTGCTAACACCTGACCTTTCTTATCAACTGACCAACCAGCTTCTTTTAATAAGATTGTCGCTAAAGCATCAGCTTGTTCTACACGGACACAGCCAGAACTTAATGCACGATCTGTACGACCGAATAGCCCACGATTTGGCGTATCATGCAGATAAATCGCATTTGAACTAGGCATATTGAACTTATAACGACCTAATGCACTATCATCACCTGCTTTTTGGCGGATACGATAAGGTACGCTTTTCGCATTAATATACTGAGACCAATTCACGCTGCGTGGGTTCACTTTATTTCCAGCACCATCGAAAATTTCATAGTTTAAGCTATCCGCAAGTGCAGGATTACGCGCTAACTTTGGTACAATGTCTTTGGTTAAAATAGTTGTTGGTACGTTCCAAGGTGGGTTAACAACCACATTACTCAATTTACTATACATTACCGGTGTACGGCGATCATCGCGTCCAACAATTACTTTAGATTGCAGCGCTAAATTACCATCACGGAAATAGAAAAGCTGATAGCTTGGAATGTTCACAAAAATTCCGTTATTAAAACTTGGAATAATGCGTAAACGTTGAGCATTTAATGCTAACTTATAAAATGAGCTAGATGTTACAGAGTTACTTGCGCCAGCACTTGCAGTCTGTCCTTTACCTTTTTTAGCTTTAGCCGATTTCGTTGCTACACTACCGTTTGGAGACATAGCAAATAAACGCTGAACAGTTTCTTGATAGATGTGATTTTTCGGTACTAAATTAGCCACAAATTGCGCTGAGTTACCTTTTTTTACTGCGCTCATCCAAGCTGCAATGTGTTCAGCACTTGGTGCTTTTGTATTATATGAACCTAAATTGTATAACCAGCTGTTTGCATTTTGATATACATTTTTGTTGTAATAAAGATAATCTAAGAAACTATCTGTTAACAACATATCACGCGCTAAACCTTCTGGTTGACTTAAAATTTGTTGCAATGCTTTTGCTGATTTTGCAGAAACACCACTTGCAGCAAATGCAGCATACTCTTTTAAGAACTGGCGAGTTGCTGTTTTATCTTCCCACATTGGTTGGAAATCGTTATCTAGATAAACTTTCGCAGTTGCATTCGTTAACAACAAGCTATTAGCACCTACTGTTTCTCTGACTTTGGTTTCTGCTTCAGCTAATTTTCTTGCTTGTTCTTGGCGTAATTGTTCTTGCTCATAGGCATAATCAGCACGCTTTGAAAGTTCTGCCGCGCGGGCTTGTTGTGCTTCAAAACTTAATTGAGGTAAAACAGTATCTCCGGCACTTACCGCCGTTACCGCAGGGGTTGCCACATTAGCTGTTTCAGCCACTGCGATGGTAGAAAACATCATCAGCGGTAATAGTTTAAATTTCTTCATAAATAATCAATTTTGCAAATCTTTCATAAAAATATGACCGCTTAGCTAAGCCATCGCTAAGCGGCAAGTTCGGATATTATAACAATTTTGTTATTTTGTATCAATTTCCAACCAATCGACCATCATTTGCTCAGCTTCTTTCAAGAAGAAATCTGGTGCTTCATAGTCTTTCGGTAAGTCATCAATATGTTTTAACAATTTTTTGCCTTCACGTTTAAAACGTTCATTGATATTTTTCAAGCGACGAGCATCATCTTCCGCTTCCTCTTTTTGGCGTTCAGCTAAATTTAAAGAGGTAAACTTACGATTATCTCGCTCTCTAGCAATCTCAATTTCTTTATTTAATACGATAAATTCTGGAGATTGCTCAATTCGTGCTTCATGTTTGTCAGTCAATTGTGAAACAACATCACGAGCATGACCCGCTTCAGCATATTTTGCCGCTGGAATTTTATCCCAAGGTAACGCATTATCTTCGAAACTTTCGCCTGTTTTTTCAGCATTAATCACTTCTGGGAATTTAATATCTGCATCCACCCCTTTTAACTGGGTACTTCCACCGTTAATTCGGTAGAATTTTTGGATCGTGTATTGAATATAACCCAATGGCTCTTTATCTAAATCATAAATAAAGTTTAATGAGCGACTTTGCTGTACGGTACCTTTACCAAAGGTTGTCTGTCCAACGATAATCGCACGATTATAATCTTGTAATGCTGCCGCAAAGATTTCTGAAGCTGAGGCACTATGGCGGTTAATCATTACCATCATTTTGCCGTCATATAACGATGTATCTGCATCAGGATCTTCATGCACTTTAATCCGGTCGAAAGCATCACGGACTTGTACCACTGGGCCTTCTTTAATGAATAATCCAGTAAGTTCAATAACTTCAGTTAATGAACCACCGCCATTTTCACGTAAATCAATAATCAAGCCTTCTGCTTTTTTTCCCTTCATTTCGCTTAACAATTTACGCACATCTTCTGTTAAACCAATGTAGAAAGTAGGAATTTTAATTACCGCAATATTTTTACCGTCGATTTTATCTACCGTCAGTTTGGCAGCACTATCTTCAATACGCACTTTATCGCGGACTAAAGTAATAATTTTGGTTTTTCCACCTTTTTCTGGTTCAATTTCTAGGCGAACTTTTGAACCTTTTTTCCCTTTAATTTTATCGACCACATCATCTAAACGCCAACCGATAACATCCTCGATTGGTCCACTTTCACCTTGTCCAACACCAACGATTTTATCATTTACCGCAATACGTTTGCTTCGTGCTGCAGGCGCACCAGGTACGAGTGATTTAATTGTCGTGACATCATCTTCCATTGAAAGCGTTGCCCCAATTCCTTCTAAAGAAAGGTTCATACTTTCTTGGAAAGCCTTCGCTGAACGAGGCGATAAGAAGTTAGTATGTGGATCAATCTCTAGCGCAAATGAATTTAAATAAGTTTGTAAAATATCGTCTGCTTTCGTTTGAGTTAATCGTTTGATTGCTAGGTTATAACGTTTGGCTAAAGTCTTTTTAATTTCCGGCCATTTTTTATCTTTAAGATGTAAATTGATAATTTCATATTTCACGCGCGCTTCCCATAATTTATCCGCTTCTTCTACGGTTTTTGGGAATGGCGATTTTTCACGATCATTTTCAATTTCATCATTACCTTTTAAATCAGGCTCATTATCTAATAGAGACAAAGCAAATTTATAACGCTCATAACGGCGTTTTAAAAGTAAATCATAAATTGCAAATGCAGCATCTAACTGACCTTCATACAGTTGGTCATCTAAAACCGAAGCATATTTCTCTCGCAATTCGTCTATATCTGACTGTAAAAACGTCATATGCATACTATCAAGCATATTGATATAGCGATCAAAAATCTTACCCGCAAATTCATCATCTAATTTAAATTTGTGGTAATGCGATTGTGTTAGGCGAGCTGTAACACGTTTAGTCGAAATTTTGTGTTGTTCGCTCGGTTTAGGTAAAACAATTTCATTTTGTTGAATTTGCGGTTCAATCGCAAATACTTGACTGGTAAATAATCCAATCAACCATACTGTCATGAATCGGCTAAATTTATTCACTTTCATTAGCATTTCTCTTCACAATTAAAATCTACTTTTTAAAAGCAGTTAGGAGGCTCGGCCTCAAATATTCTTTGCAGAAAAAAGAACAACTACAAGCGGTCAGTTTTGCAAAAACCTTTACAAAATCGACCGCTTGATTGCATTAACGACCAAATTTGGTGGCTAATGCTGCAAGGCTTTCTGCAGAAGCTTTTCCATTATTTTGTGCGTTTTGTGGTTTTTTCACTTTATTGAATGGGCGTTTTTTAGCTTGTTCACTCGCTTTCTTTTTAAATGATTCTTTACGCTGTGCTTTACGTTGTTCTGCTTTACGTGCGTTAAAAGCTTCTTTCGCTTGCGCTAAACTTTGTGCTGCGTGTTCTGCTTGTTGAGCATCGACTACACCAGCTTCTTCACCTTGTAAGCCAACACGTACTGCATTTTCTTGACAGCAAGCCAAATAGCGCCAGCTCATCGTATAAGCACGTAATACTTGACGAAGTTGTGTTTTACTTACCGTTTCATCATCAGCAAGTGCTTCGGCTAAATCTTGGAATAAACCTACTTTTAATGGCTTAGCTTTACCTTCTAAACTAAAGCAAAGTGGGAATTTTTGTGCTAAATAGGCAATAACTTCTTTGGTTGGAGGGTTAACTTTATTGGTTGCACCTGCAGCCGGTTGGTTTTCTGATGGCTGTTGTGATACTTGGGTTTCTAATTCTTGTTCTGACATAATTTTTCCATTTTTGGTGTAAAAATTTGGTTTGCTAAAACGCCCTAAAACGCGCTTAATTAAAAGTCTCTACTATATTTTATTTGATTAGGAGAGTCTATCATTTTCACGCTATTGGGGCAGAAGTTTCGTTAAAAAGTTCCCTAAATCGTCAAAACTGACCAAAAGCAAAAATATTGATTGCTTTAGTAGGGGATAAATGGTCTAATCAACAAGCTTTTCGTTGCGTTAATGTGTTCTCTTTTTTCATCTCTATTTTCCAGAGCGTTCTGAGTAGTTCCATCCGCTCTCGTTGAGCATATTGATTATTTTTAAAAAGGAAAATGTTATGTCTAAACAAACAGGTACAGTAAAATGGTTTAACGCAACCAAAGGCTTTGGTTTTATCGCACCAGATCAAGGTGGCGAAGATGTGTTTGTTCACTTCTCTGCAATCGAAAACAACGGCGGTTACCGTACCTTAGAAGAAGGCGCGAAAGTAGAATTTGAAGTTCAAGCTTCAGATCGCGGTGCTTCTGCAGCAAATGTGAAAAAAATCTAATTTTTCTGAATTTTAAAAAACCTTGTTTTAACAAGGTTTTTTAATTATCTAATCAGTGTTAATAAACTTTGAAAACTTAACAGAAGAAATATCTTTTTTATCAAATTGAGTTTTCCTACCTTTCCCATTTCGAGTCTCTAAGTTTTCTTTAGCGATTAAGAAAATATTATTTCCAGAAGGCTTCAAATAATACCTTTCAAGATTAGCCTGTCCGTTTCCATATTCCAAATCTATGATAAACATGTCATTTTCTACATCTATGCTAGGAAAAACTTCATCTAACTCATCAAATAATTTCGTAGTATAAATATACTCACCATTTTTCTTAAAAAAGACATCATATCTTTTCTGCATACAAATCTCACCAGATTGGTCTAAATAAGAAATGAGAAACATCTTAGTGTCGTTTAAACTTACTGTTTTATCTAGCAAAATATTTTTATTTGATAATATTTGTGCAAGTACAACCTGTTCTTGTGTGCAAGGGTTAAATACTTCAATTGCTTTTGCATAAGCATTATTTAGCAATACCAAATATGAGAGCGTCATTAAAAAATATTTTTTCATAGCATTTCTTATTATTATCAATGAGCAGAAAATTAGGAAAAAGGGTAAAACATACGACTAATGTTTTACCCTTTGGTGTTTTCGCCTAAATTATAATAAAGCTTTTTCTATTTTTTCAAATAAATCACGCGCTAAATTATCTAGGCCTTTTAATCGTTCTAGCCCTCTGCGCATTAAGGTTTGACGTTGATTATCATAGCGAGAAAGTTTAATTAAAGGTTCAATTAAACGTGCAGCAACTTGCGGGTTGCTTTCATTCAATTTAATCAAGACTTCTACTAAAAAGCGATAACCAGAGCCATCAACAGCATGGAAAGCTTTCGGGTTTTGGCTTGCAAAAGCACCGACAAGCGCTCTAACACGATTCGGGTTATTAAAATTAAAGCTTGGATGAGCCATTAATTTCTCAACTATCGCTAAAACGTCGTCATCCGGTCTTGTTGCTTGCAATGCAAACCATTTATCCATAACTAAACCGTCATGACTCCATTGTGCTTCAAAGTCTGCTAGTAGTTCTTCTTGACAAGCTAACTGTGCTTTCGTTGCAGCAGTTAATGCTGCTAATGTATCAGTCATATTGTCCGCTTGTTCATAATGAGAACTTACCAATTCCTCGCCTTGATCAGTAAAAGCTAGATAAGAAAGACAAACATTTCGTAATGCACGTTTATCAATATCTTCTGCAACAACACGATAAGCACCGCATTGATTTTCTTGATATAAACGGAATAAACGATCTTGGCAAGCTGTTGCAATCGATTCTAATAGATATTGGCGAACGACTGCGATACCTTGTGGATCGATAATTTTGAACTGTTCAGCAAACTCTGTTTCTTTTGGTAAAGTTAACATCAATGCTTTTAAGCCAGTATCGACTTTCTCATCATCCATAAGCACTTTGAGTGCTTCCAAAAAGTCCATATTAAACTGCATCAAGTCACCTTGATGGTAGTTAAATAAGTTTTCGCGTAACTCACGATTGAACAAGGTTTGGATCATATCCCAACGGCTAAAATCATTCTCGACGCAAGTTAATAAACGGATTAACTGTGCTGTAGTATAATCATAACTTAATCGAACTGGTGCAGAGAAATCCGCTAATAATGCAGGAATTGGGCGTTCACTAACATGGTAAAACTCAAAAGTTTGCTGTGCTTGAGTCAAACTTAACACATCCCCTACTGAACCATTTTTGTCAATTAACGGAATTTTTTGACCGCTTGTTTCACCATATAACGCTAATTTAACCGGAATATGTAAATTTAATTTCTCTAATTGATCAGCTGTTGGTTCAGTAAGCTGGCTAATATGCAAACGATAGCATTGCGTATTTTCATCGTACTCATCACGCACAGTTAATTCAGGCGTACCTGATTGGCTATACCAACGACGGAATTGTGTTAAATCAATGTTTGAAACACGCTCCATTGCTGACACAAAATCTTCACAAGTTGCTGCTTTTCCATCGTTTTCTGCAACATATAACTGCATGCCTTTTTGGAATAGCTCTTCACCTAATAAAGTATGAATCATGCGAATCACTTCCGCCCCTTTTTCATAAACAGTGACAGTATAGAAGTTATTCATTTCGATCACTTTTTCTGGGCGAATTGGATGCGCCATTGGGCTTGCATCTTCAGCAAATTGGACAGTACGCAATAAACGAACATCTTCAATACGTTTTGCCGAACGAGACCAAAGATCAGAAGTAAATTCTTGATCTCTAAAAACAGTTAACCCTTCTTTTAAGCTTAACTGGAACCAATCTCGACAAGTAATACGGTTGCCCGTCCAGTTATGGAAATATTCATGTGCAATCACGCTTTCGATATTAAGATAATCTTCATCCGTAGCGGTTTCTGGTTTTGCTAATACAAACTTAGAGTTGAAGATATTTAAACCTTTATTCTCCATCGCGCCCATATTAAAGAAATCTACGGCAACGATCATATAAATGTCTAAATCGTATTCTAAACCAAAACGTTCTTCGTCCCATTTCATCGCACGTTTTAGGCTTTCCATTGCCCAGCCTGCACGATCTAAATTACCGCGATCGACATAAATTTCTAACGCAACCTCACGTCCACTTTTAGTGATAAATTTATCTTCAAGGAGATCAAAATCGCCTGCGACTAATGCAAATAGATAGCTTGGTTTGAAAAATGGATCTTCCCATTCTACCCAATGACGGCCATCCGCTAGTTCTCCTTGTGCAATACGATTGCCGTTAGAAAGTAAATACGGATATTTGGTTTTAGAAGCGGTTATTTTTGTCCGATATTTTGCTAAAACATCTGGTCTATCAAGCATATAGGTGATTTGTCTAAATCCTTCTGCCTCACACTGTGTACAAATGCCTTCACCCGATTGATATAGACCTTGTAGCGAAGTATTTTGGCTTGGATTTAAAGCAGTTTCAATTTGTAGTTCAAATTGATCCGCTAAATCAGACACATCAATAGTTAACGCTTCATCATCTTTTTGATATTGCAAATAAGCTACGCCATTAACTTTCAATGCGAGAAAATCAAAACTATGTCCATCTAAACGAAGCGTTTTTGCGCCGACTTTTTTACGTTCAACTTTTAAAGTTGATGTCACAAAAGTTCTATCTGCATCTAACTGAATATCTAAATAAATGTCGTTAACTGTAAAATCAGGTGCTTGATAATCTTTTCTAAATTTTGCTTTAGGTTGCATTGGAAAACCCCACTGGCTTAAATAAAAAGCGAATATGTTATTTAAGAGAAAATAAAAATGGGTTAAGGCATTTAACCCTAACCCATTAAGATATGATTGACTAAATTAGGACTTGCTCGCTAATTCGATAACCTGCCGGTGCGCTTTCTTTGTCTTCAAAGGTCACAAATTCCCACGCATTTTCATTAGCTAAAATAGCGCGTAGTAATTTGTTATTTACACCATGCCCTGATTTATAAGCACGGAAATCACCTAAAATATTGTAACCACACATGAAGAGATCGCCCACTGAATCTAGCATTTTATGCTTAACTAGCTCATCTTTATAGCGTAAGCCTTCTTCATTGAGAATACGATATTCATCTAATACGATAGCATTATCTAAACTGCCACCCAATGCTAAACCAATAGATTGAAGATATTCAACATCTTTCATGAAAGTAAAGGTTCTTGCTCGGCTAATTTTCTGAATAAAGTTTTCAGCAGAAAGATCCATTTTGAAATTACATACTGATTTACTAATCATCGGATGATTAAAATCAATTGTAAAATCTAATTTTAATCCATGCGCATAAGGTCTAATTTCTGCCCATTTGTCCCCTTCTTCTACTCGTACAGTCTCTTTAATGCGAATAAATTTTTTCGCCGCATTTTGCTCTTCAATACCTGCATCTAGTAAAAGATAAATAAACGGACTTGCGCTACCATCCATAATTGGAATTTCAGGCGCATCAACCTCCACAATGAGGTTATCTAGTCCCAATGCTGCCATTGCTGCATTTAAGTGCTCGACTGTTGAAATACGAACACCATCATCGTTGATCATGCAAGTACAAAGTTGAGTATCACGAATAGATTCTGCACTTGCTGGAAAATATACCGCAGGCTCTAAATCCGTTCTTGCATAGATAATCCCTGTATTCGCCGGTGCTGGACGTAATGTTAAGGTTACCTTCTTACCACTATGCAAACCGATACCGGTTACTTTAGTTGCTTGCTTTAATGTTCTTTGTTTAATCATATGTATATCCTATATACACCGGCTAAATCTTAATTAACGGCCTTTCATGAAGCCTGGAATTGAACCCGGTGAAAACAACCCAGCTGGATCCACTTGTTGTGGTCTTGGTGTTGTTTGTTGTGCTGGCTGACCAAATTGACTTGGTTGAGCCTGCTGTGCTTGTTGCCCATAAGCCTGATTATTAAAACCAGGTTGTACTGATTGAGACGCTACAGACTGTTGTTGGAAACCACCTAATGTATTAGTTTGACTAACACTATTGGTTGCAACGCGTGGATCAGCTGCTTGTACATGTTGTTGGGTGTTTAACATTGTATTACGTGGCATTAGTAACTCTTCAGTTTGACCTAAACCTGTCGCGACTAATGTAACACGAATTTGGCCTTCCATTTCTGGATAGAAAGTTGAACCCACAATAATGGTTGCATCAGGGTCAACCGCTTCAGTGATGTATTCTACAATAGTATTTACTTCAGCTAACTCTAAATCGTCGCTTGAAGAGATATTCACAAGAATACCTTTCGCGCCAGATAAATCTACATCTTCTAATAATGGACTTGCAACCGCTTCAATTGCTGCTCGCTCTGCACGGCCTTCACCTTCTGCAAGACCTGTACCCATCATTGCACGTCCCATTTCAGACATTACGCGTTTTACGTCTGCAAAGTCAACGTTGACTAAACCTTCTTTCGTAATCATATCAGTAATACCTAATACAGCATTACGTAATACATTATCTGCTACGCTAAAGGCTTCTTTAAATTTAATATTTTTAGGGAGAACTTTTAATAATTTTTCATTTTGAATGATAATAAGAGAATCAACATGCTTTGAAAGCTCTTTGATACCTTGCTCAGCATAAGCTGTACGCTTTCTACCTTCAAAATTAAATGGTTTAGTTACGATACCAACTGTTAATGCCCCTTGGCTTTTTGCGATTTCTGCAATCACTGGAGCAGCACCAGTACCTGTACCACCACCCATACCAGCTGCGATAAACACCATGTCAGCACCTGCAACCATGCTACTTAATGCATCGCGGTCTTCTTCAGCTGCTTGATAACCTACATTCGGATCTGCGCCGGCACCTAAACCTTTAGTAATTCCAGCACCAATTTGGATGGTTTGACGAACAGAACTAGTACGTAAAACTTGAGCATCTGTATTCACAGAGAAAAACTCAACGCTACCAATATCCATCTCATGACTGCTTGTTACCATATGGTTTAGGGCATTACCGCCACCGCCACCAACACCAATAACCTTAATGATTGCATCAGGTGTAGATTCGAAAATAGGTTCGAACATGTTTTTTATCTCCCTAAAGAGTCGACGAATCGCCAACATCATAAATAATTAAAAACTTTTTTTGACATATGTCGCTGTTTTTTCAACAGCATATTTAACAGCTTCCCAAATACCACTAACTGGTTTAGGTACAGATACGCCTTTCATATTAGGCATTGTATTGTGGTGATTGTACTGTAAAAGCCCTAAAACGGTTGCATACTGTGGTTTACTTACATAATCGGTTAGCCCTTCAATGTTTAAAGGATTGCCAACTCTAACATGAGAACCGAAGACATTTTCAGCACATTTTACAACATCTTCAATCTGTGAGCCACCGCCAGTTAATACAAATCCTGCAATTAAATCGTGTTTTATGCCTTTTTGGAACAGATCTTGTCGTAATTGCATCAATTCATGCTCAACAACTTTAAATAAATCGGTATAACATTGACTTGTTACTTCCGCAACTTGTTCCCGAGTAAAACCTCTACGCATGGTTCCCGCTAAACCAATTACTTCAATTTTTTGATCAGCATGATGCGTTGGAGGACTAATTGCACTACCATATTTAATTTTAATATTTTCGGCTTCCGCTCGTGATGTTGCAAAAACGTTCGCCAAATAATCGGTAACATTATTACCTGCATATGGCAATACTTTACTAAAACGCAAAGCGCCATCGGTATAGACTAAAATATCCATAGTCCCGCCACCAATATCAATTAAGCAAACACCAAGCTCTTTCTCATCATCTGTTAACACAGAATAGCTTGATGCAAGACCAGAGAAAACTAAACCACTTTCGTCTTCTACTTTAAGTTTTGCACGCTCCACTGCATTAACCAGATTACGCTTCCAATCTTGATGACAAGCAATTAAATGCGCTTGTGCTTTTAGACGCATTCCAGATAAACCTAATGGGTTTTTTGTTGCTGGTAAATGATCAACTCGATACTCTTGCGGAATAATATGTAACATATCTAACCCATCTGGCAGTTTTACTGAACGAGCCAGATGAAGCGCTGAATCAATATCTTCTTGTGTCACTAAACCAGATAATGGCACCGTACCACTTTCATTTAAAGCCGTAATATGTTGCCCTGAAATTGCTAAGGTCACGCCCATGATGTCGCAATCAGCCATAGACTCAGCCTCAGCCACCGCACTTTCAATCGATCTTACCGCGGCATCGAGATCAATTACACCTCCGCGATCAATCCCTCTAGAAAGTGCTGTTCCTCGACCAAGCACGGTCACAACACCATCAGGTCTTACTTCTCCTACTACGGCAACAACCTTTGATGTGCCAATATCTAATCCTACAAGCGTTCGAGATTCTGCTACTTTTGTCATATTATTTGATTACTATATTTGCTATTTATTGTGATAATGGACGGAAACCAACCGCAGCGCCGTGTTCATAACGTAAATCTACATATGCCAATTGTTGTCCTTCCGGCACATTAATTTTAGGGAAAATGGTAACAAAACGATCGATTTTAGGTGTCCATTCTCCTCGTCCAAGGCGAAGCTCTACATTATTTGACAATGTAATTGCCCAAGAACCCCGGTTATCCATAGAAAGCGATTTTAAAGATAAATTCCTAGCTTTTAAATCTGCTTGGATATGATCCCAAGCCGAAAGCACAATTTTACTTTCTTTATCTGGGCCGAATAAAACAGGTAGCCCTGTTTTATCAAAACGATCAACAGGCAAGCTAAATACATCGCCTTGTGCTGATAAATATTGGATATTGTTCCAAATAGCAACGGGTTGGTATTCAATTAGCGAAATACTCAAACGATCAGGATAGACTTTCCGTACCACCACATCTTTTATCCAAGAAATTGTCAATAACTTATCTTTAACTTCTTGAATATCTTGACCGAAATATCCTTTTAGAGTCGGAGATTTCGATAAAGTTTCTCGAATATCAGCATTTGTTGTAAATTGCGTTTTATTCGTTAATGCATAAGCTCTAATTGGGGTTCGATCTAACGAATCCAATAAATTTTGCCAGTTGCTATAAACAATTACCATTAAGGCAAAACATAATAGCATAATCAGTGGCTTAATAGATACCAACCTTTGCGCACGAACTAAAGACTTTTTAGGTGCTTTCGGCGCCTTTTGGGTATTAAAGCGAACATTTTTATGTTTATTCTTCTTGCCAAAAATTGCCATATTAAGCGCTAAGCTCCAATACCTTTTCAACTAATTGTTCAAAAGAAAGCCCAACTGTATTTGCTGATTTAGGGAAAATACTATGACTTGTCATACCCGGGCAGGTATTCACTTCTACCAAACGGAATTGCCCATTCGCATCTTCCATAACATCAATACGGCTCCAACCACGACAACCCACTACATCAAACGCTTGTTTTACAATTTTAGCCACTTCAGCTTGGCGTTCGTCACTTAATGCTGGTACCACATATTGAGTGTTATCTGAAATATATTTTGCGTGATAGTCATAAAACTCGCCTTCCGGAATCACTTGAACGGCTGGTAAAACTTCGCCATCTAACACTGGTACAGAGTATTCTGCCCCTGCCAGGAACTCTTCAACTAATACAATATTATCGAATTCTAGCGCAGCTTCAATAGCAGGTTGCAATTCAGCTTCAGTTTTCACTTTAAACACACCCACGCTTGAACCTTCACTAGAAGGCTTAACAAATACTGGCAAACCTAATTTTGCAATAATTTCTGAAGAATTGACCGCTTGTCCTTTTTTAATTACGACCATTTCAGCAGTTGGTAAGCCTACTGCTTGCCATAATAATTTAGTACGGAATTTATCTAAAGTTATTGCTGATGCCATTACACCACAGCCGGTATAAGGAATCCCCATTTGCTCTAGCGCACCTTGTAATACACCATTCTCGCCAATGCCACCATGTAAAATATTAAATACACGTTGAATCCCTTTTTCTTTTAATTTTTCAATTGGAAAAAATTTTGTATCAATACCTTCTACATCATAACCAAGGCTTTTTAACGCTTCTGTTACCGCAGCACCTGAATTTAAAGAAACCTCACGCTCTTGCGATATACCACCGAATAATACGGCAATTTTTTCATTTTTAATGCTCATTTTATCTACTCTATTTATATTCTTTCTACAAGCGATGATATTTGTAAAAATATTTGCAAAAGCCACCGCTTGATCATAATTAAGCTTTCCAACTTTCCGCTAAACCACGAGAAATACGGCTCACACTACCTGCACCTTGCGCTAAAATTAAATCGCCATCTTGAATAATTTGATCTAAAACATCGCCTAATTGTTCCGTATCCGAAACTAAAATTGGATCAACTTTACCCAAGTTACGAATTGAACGACAAAGTGATTTACTGTCTGCACCAACAATTGGCGCCTCGCCTGCGGCGTAAACTTCTAACATCACTAATGCATCAACTTGTGATAAAACTTGTACAAAATCATCAAATAAATCGCGAGTTCTCGAATATCGATGAGGTTGGAATACCATGACCACACGTTTACCTTCCCAGCCTTGACGTGCTGCTTTAATCGTCACATCAACTTCCGTTGGATGATGACCATAGTCATCAACTAACATCACTTTACCATTCGGGCGAATAAATGAACCAAGTTGGTCAAAGCGTCTGCCTGCACCTTGGAAATCTGCTAATGCAGCTAAAATTGCTTCATTTTCAATGCCTTCTTCTTTTGCTACAGCTAATGCTGCGGTAGCATTTAATGCATTATGTTTCCCCGGAACATTTAATAACACATCAATACGCTCGCCGGTTGGACAAACAACCGTATAATGCCCTTGGAAACCCGTTTGTTGGTAATCTTCAATTCGATAATCTGCTTTTTCACTAAAGCCATATGTCATCACTTGGCGACCAACTTGCGGAGCAATTTCCATTACAGTTTCATCATCGGCACACATGACGGCTAAACCATAGAATGGCAAGTTGCGTAAAAATTTAACGTAAGTCGCTTTCATTTTCTCAAAATCGCCGCCATAAGTATCCATGTGATCTGGCTCAATATTTGTCACAACTGAAACCATCGGTTGCAAATGCAAGAAAGAGGCATCACTTTCATCAGCTTCGGCAATAAGATAACGACTTGCCCCTAGGTGCGCATTTTTACCAGCAGATTTAACCAAGCCGCCATTAACGAATGTTGGATCTAATTTTGCTTCAGTATAAATCATCGAAATCATTGCCGTGGTCGTCGTTTTACCATGCGTACCTGCAACTGCAATACCATGACGGAATCGCATAATCTCTGCCAACATTTGCGCTCGTTGAATCACCGGAATTCTCGCGGCTTTTGCTGCAGCCACTTCTGGGTTTGAATCATCAATGGCACTTGAAGCAACAACTACGCTTGCCCCTTGAGTATTTTCTGCTGCATGTCCAATAAATACTGTCGCACCCGCTTTTGCTAAACGTTGTGTCACTGCACTTTCCGCAATATCAGAACCTGAAATTTTATAGCCTTCATTTAATAAAACCTCAGCAATACCAGACATCCCAGCACCACCGATACCAATAAAATGAATTTGGTTAACACGGCGCATTTCAGGCACCAACTTTTTAATTTTATCTTGGAAATTTTGCATGATTGAATTCCTTACCATTTTAAGATTTTGCTTGATTATTTCGCTTCTTCAATAATGACCTGTGCAACACGCGCCGCTGCCATTGGCGTTGATTTTTCTCTTGCACGCATTGCCATTTCTAATAATTTAGATCTATCTGCAATTAAAGGCGCGAGCGCTGCATATAAATTTTCTGGGGTAAAATCTGGTTGTTCAATAATAATTGCCGCACTGGCATCCGCTAAGTATGTTGCATTTAAATATTGCTGACGATCTTTATGCTGGAATGGCACAAAAATAGCTGGTAAGCCTGCGGCCGCAATTTCACAAACCGTTAAAGCGCCCGAACGACAAATCACTAAATCTGCCCACGCATAAGCAGCTGCCATGTCGTCAATAAATTCAGCCGCCATACCATTACCAGTTCGTTGATAAATCTCTTCAACACCAGCTAAATTACCCCGTCCGACTTGATGGCTCACAAAAACATTTGCTCCTAATGCTGCTACAACTTGGGGAACCGTTTGGTTAATGACTCTTGCCCCTTGGCTTCCGCCCATCACTAAAATGTTAATAGGATAACCACGCTCAGCAAAACGCTCCATTGGTGAGGGTAAAGCGGAAAGATCAGCTCGAACTGGATTTCCGACTACTTCAGCATCTTTAAACGCTGTCGGAAAGGCTTGTAATACGCGACGAGCAATTTTGGCTAACCAAACATTCGTTAAACCTGCTACGGCGTTTTGCTCGTGTAAAATAACTGGCACACCACAAAGTTTTGCCGCAATTCCACCTGGGCCAGAAACATAACCGCCCATGCCCAATACCGCATCTGGCTGATATTGTTTAATGATTTTACGAGCTTGTAATACGGCTTTAAAAATCGCAAAAGGGGCTTTTAATAAAGCGCCTAATCCTTTACCACGAATACCTGAAATCTCAATAAATTCAATAGGAATACCATGTTTAGGCACAAGATCCGCTTCCATCCGATCTTTGGTGCCTAACCAGCGAATATCCCAACCTTGTGCTTGCAAAGCTTGTGCCACAGCAATGGCAGGGAAAACGTGTCCACCAGTACCACCTGCCATAACTAATAATTTTTTTGCCATTTGTTATTCTCTTTTTCTTGCACGATGCCTTTTTTAGGCAAATTCGTCATATTGTACAGGAAAATTGTATTTTTCGGAAAAAGAAAAGCGGTTTGTTTTTGTAAACAAACCGCTAATTTTATTCATTTTCTTTCAAGTGCGCATGCCCTATTCGCATTAGACGATTCTCATGATCGATCCGTAACAAAATTGCAATCGCCATCGACATAATCACTAAACTCGATCCACCATAACTCACTAATGGGAAGGTCAATCCTTTCGTTGGCAGGAAGCCAGAAGCTACGCCTAAATTTACAAAGCCTTGTAAGAAAATCCAAATTGCAATGCCAAAAGCACAAAAACCTTTAAAACGTTCATCTATTAACAAAGATTCTCGGCTAATTTTTAACGCCCGAACAGTTAGCAAAATAAGTAGAATAATCACCGCAATAATGCCAACAAATCCAAATTCTTCGCCAATTACCGCCATGACAAAGTCAGTATGGGCTTCAGGTAAATATTCCAATTTTTGAACAGAATTGCCTAATCCTTGCCCCCAGAATTCTCCTTGCCCAAATGCCATTTGAGAATTCGATAATTGGAAACCATCTCCATAAGCATCCGCAAAGGGATCCATAAATGAGGTCATTCGCTTCATTCGATAATCAGAAGTCACAATGAGTCCCATAAAGAGCATAACTGCCACAATCATCAAGAAAACAAATTGGCGAATCTTTGCCCCCATAATAAATAGCATGGAAAACGTGAGCACAACCAATACAAAGGTACTGCCTAAATCTGGCTGGCTAAGCAATAACACACCAAAAATAGCCAGCACCATTGCTGGGCGTAGGAAACCCCAGTTTTGTTGACGAATTTCATCAAATTTTCGCACATAGAAACTAGAGAAATAACAAATTATCGCCAGTTTCGCTAATTCTGCTGGCTGGAAATTCATAATTCCTAATGGAATCCAACGTTTTGCTCCATTGATTTCACGCCCAACGCCTAGTACTAAAATCAAAAAGAAAATAGAAATGGCTAATAAATAGACATTGTATTTTTCCCATGTTTCAATTTTAATCTGGACGAAAAACGCACACGCAATAATCGATGCAATAACGTAGCCACCATCACGCAACGCAAAATAAAACGGGTCATCATTTAAACGGGTACTAACAGGAATAGAGGCAGATGTTACCATCACAAACCCAAGCACCAATAGGCTTAAAAACAACCAAACCAAACTACGGTCATATAATGCCGTTGTTGAGGTCAAACGCGTCCACTCTACCCACTCATTTTTTATTTTTTCTAACATCAAGCGGTCGTTTCCTGTGCTAATTTTACAAATTCTGTTCCACGTTCTTCAAAGTTTTTAAACTGATCTAAACTTGCACAAGCTGGAGAAAGCAACACCATATCGCCCGATTTTAATTTTGGACGAATAGCAGCAACCGCTTCATACATCGTTTCAACCAACACACTTTGTGAAGAAAGTTTGGCTAATTCAGCGCCATCTTGCCCGAAGCAATAGCAAACGATATTCGGTTTATTCACTAATGGTTTTAATTCTGAAAAATCAGCTGCTTTACCATCGCCACCTAATAATAAATAAAGTGTGCCTGCCACTTCTAAACCATTAAGCGCTGCCACTGTACTGCCCACATTAGTCGCTTTGGAATCGTTCACCCAACGCACGCCATCATGCGTTGGTACAGCTTGGAAACGATGATCTAACCCACCATAAACTTGCAGTGCTTTCACAATACCTTCGCGGGGAATACCCGCCGCATCAGCCAACGCCATTGCAGCTAACGCATTCATCTCATTGTGACGCCCACGAATTAACATCTGTTTTGTCCCAATAATCGCCGTCTCTTCTGCATAAAGTACGCCATTTCGCAAGCTATATTCTGCATTGTGTTCTGCAAAACGAATCAATTTTTTAACCGCTTGTTCAGGATACGTTTGGGGATCTTCGCCATTCACAATGACGTTTTCTGCATTGTTATAAATTTTAAGTTTTGCTGCACGATAATCTGCAAACGAATCATATCTATCCATATGATCCTCACTCACATTCAGTACGGTTGCCGCAACCGCTTTGAGTGAAGAAGTCGTTTCAAGTTGGAAGCTTGAAAGCTCTAATACATAAAGCGCATAATCACCATTTAACAAGCTTAATGCAGGCACGCCGATATTGCCGCCCATTCCGACTTTAATACCCGCTTGCTTTGCCATCTCAGTTACTAATGTTGTGACTGTACTCTTACCATTTGAACCTGTGATGGCAATAATTGGTGCAGTTGCCTCACGGCAGAACAGCTCAATATCGCCCACCACTTCTACGCCTGCGTTAATCGCTTGCTGAATTTCAGGCGTTGCCAATGCAAGCCCTGGACTAATCACGATTAAATCGGAATTGAGTAGCCACTCAAGATTTAATCCGCCTGTATGTAATGGAATTTCTTTGGATAATTGTTCGATTCCAGCCGGTTTCTCACGGGTATCAATCACCTGTACTTTCGCATTTTTATCTGCAAAAAAATCGACACAAGATAAGCCCGTTTTGCCCAAGCCTATAATCGTTACTGTTTTATTTTCGTATTGATTTTGCATTTTTTATTCTCTTTTTGTTGTCTTACTTTCCCAACTATCCGCAAGCTAAGGAGTATAAATAACTATCTCTGCGGGCTTGTGTTTTTAGCAGGAATAAACGATTTCCAAGCTAGTTTTGAAGGTTCAATCGCTAAATCCGCCAAAACGTCATGCGTATTAAGATAACGAGCAGCAGGTAAGCCTCTTACACAAATTTTTTGCCATGCTTTGGGAATACGAATTTCTGCATATTCAGAGAAAGTAATTAAATATCTGCCTTCATATTGCCCATCTAACATTTTTTGAAATCCCGCCACTTTAGCCATGAAAAAGGCTGTGCCTTGTGGGATATTTTTGTCTGATACTGCCCAATCTTTGGTGTAATTTTTACAAGCAATCAAGTATTCTACTTGTTGAAGAGAAGAAGCGCCTAATTTCTAATATCCCGATCCGCCTTCCGCAATCATCATATTTAAATCAACACCTGTATAAACTAAAAGCGTTTTATTCTTCATTACATATCCTTTTGCAAACGTTTTGCTAAATCTGCCCGCTTGTTTTTCACATCGTTATGGCTAACTGTTTATTCATTGATAAAATAGGCTTTATCCCACCTTTGATTTTTCATCATATTTTGGTGGAAAAAAGCCTACTCAACTGACCTTAACGTAATTTCAATGTTACCAAGCCAATTAACACCAGCATTAAAGTAATAATCCAGAAACGAACAATAACACGTGGCTCTGGCCAACCTTTTAATTCAAAGTGGTGATGAATTGGTGCCATGCGGAAAATACGTTTTTGACGAAGTTTATAAGATCCTACTTGGAGAATAACGGATAAGGCTTCTACCACAAACACGCCACCCATAATCACGAGCAATAATTCTTGGCGAACCAATACCGCTATCGTGCCTAATGCACCGCCTAATGAGAGTGAGCCAACATCTCCCATAAATACTTGGGCAGGGTAGGTGTTGTACCATAAGAAACCCAAACCTGCGCCCACAATAGCGGTACATAAAATCACGAGTTCACCTGCGTTTTGTACGAACGGAATATGTAAGTATTGAGCGAAATTGTAATTCCCCGTTGCCCACGCGATTAAGGCGAATGCACTTGCCACCATAATGGTTGGCACGATTGCCAAACCATCTAAACCGTCCGTGAGGTTAACCGCATTACTGGTCCCCACAATCACAAAATAAGAAAGAATAACAAAGAAAATGCCAAGCTGTGGCATGAACTCTTTAAAGAACGGCACAACTAATTGGGTTGATGCAGTATCTTTTCCGACTGCATAAATGCCAAATACCGCAATTAAAGCAATCACAGACAACCAAAAGTATTTCCAACGTGCGATCAAACCATCTGTATTTTTACGTTTGATTTTCCAATAATCGTCCACAAAACCGACGATCCCATAACCAAATAAAACAAACAACACAAACCAAACATAACTGTTGCGTAAATCTGCCCAAAGCACAGTACTAATACCAATAGAGGCTAAAATCATCACACCGCCCATCGTTGGTGTGCCGCGTTTTTTGAAGTGGCTTTCAGGCCCATCATTACGTACTTCTTGCCCGAATTTTAATACTTGTAAACGGCGAATAACAGTCGGCCCAATCCATAATCCAATGCCAAGAGCAGTCAATAACGCCATAATGGCACGGAAAGTAATATAAGAAACGACATTAAACGCCGTATTAAACTGAACAAGATATTCAGCAAGCCAAACTAGCATAATAAATCCTTAAAATTGAATATGAAAAGCACGGCATAAATCCGCAATCAAAGTTTCCATTTTTTGGCTACGAGAGCCTTTTGCCAATAAAACAAGCGGTTGTTTTTCTGCAATTTTTTGCGAAATAATCGGTAACAAGAAATCGCTCATGGTTTGCTTGTCGGTAAAATGATGTTGTGCATTAGCACTAATTACTGCACTTTCTTTGCCAAAAGAGACGATTAAATCTAACCCTGCCTGTTGCGCAAAATCTGCAACTTCTTGATGACATTGCGCACTCTCATTGCCAAGCTCCGCCATATCACCTACCGCAAAAATACGAAATGCTGGATAATTTTTCAGCACAGAAATCGCTGATTTCATCGAATCAACATTCGCATTGTAAGTATCATCAATCAGCAAACAGTGCTCGTTAATTTCAACAGGATATAAACGTCCTTTCACTTGTGAGCGCTGTTCAAGCCCAGCTTTAACATCCGCTAAACTTGCGCCAACTGCCATCGCTAACGAGGTTGCCGCTAGAGCATTAGAAACATTATGTGCGCCTAAATAAGGCAAATTGATTTCAATTTCCTCTTCAAAGGCATGCAAAATGAAAGTTGAGCCGTTCAAATTAAGTGAGACGTTTTCTGCCCAAAAATCCGCATAAGAATCTTGGTCTGAACCGGTATAGCTAAAAGATTGCAATTCATGATCACCAATTTCTTTACGCCATTGCGGATAATAAAAAGCTTGGTTAATAATCGCTTTACCGTTTTCTTTGAGACCTCGATAAATTTCGCCTTTCGCAGCCGCAACGCCTTCAATCGACCCAAAGCCCTCTAAGTGAGCAGAGGCGACATTATTCACTAAGCAAGCATCGGGTTGTGCAATTGCAGTAGTATAAGCAATTTCGCCGATATGATTTGCACCAAGTTCGATAACTGCAAATTTATGTTGTTCTGTTAGGCGTAATAAAGTCATCGGCACGCCTAAATCATTGTTCAGATTGCCGAAAGTATAAAGCACGTCCTCTTCACAAGCGGCTGTTTTTTGCAAGATTTTTGCAGTCATCTCTTTCACGGTTGTTTTACCCGATGAGCCCGTCATGGCAACCGTTTTAGGATTCAATGTGCTTTTTAGCCATTTCGCTAATTGACCTAAAGCTAATCGCGTATCTGCCACAATAATTTGCGGCACCGCAATCGGCAATTCACGTTCAACAACGAGTGCTACACAGCCTTGCTCAACAGCTTTTTCTGCATAATCATGTGCATCAAATTTTTCGCCTTTTAATGCAAAAAACAAGCCATTTTCGACCGCTTGTCGCGTATCAGTACTGACTGTCGATACCGTTACATTACCATCACCAAACAGCCTTGCATGAAGGATTTCGGCGATTTGTTGGGTTGTTTGTTTTATCATTATTTTCCTCCTAGGATTGTTACCCTAGGTTACGCATAAATTATGCCCCGCTGGGGCAGCTATTTTCTTCATTAAAATTCGATGCTTAGAGATCATCCCCTCTTTAGCAAAGAGGGGAGGGGGAGATTTGGCAGAAGTAAAAACGGAGTCCATACGAAAAATAAACATCGTAATCAAATCTCCCCTAACCCCTATTTTCTAAAGAGGGGGATCTCCCTACAAATACTTTCTAGCCACTTCCTGATCTGAAAAATGATGCTTGGTCGTGCCAATAATTTGATAATCTTCATGTCCTTTGCCAGCGATTAAAATCACATCTTGCGGTTTCGCTTGCAGAATGGCAGTTTTAATCGCTTGTTCGCGATCATGAATGACTTGAACAATACCAACATTCTCAAAGCCCTTAAGAATATCTGCCATAATTTTCTGATTATCTTCAGTACGCGGATTATCATCTGTCGCAATCACACGATCTGCAAGCTGTTCAGCAATTTTTGCCATCATTGGACGCTTACCTGCATCACGATCGCCACCACAGCCAAAAATACAATAGAGTTCGCCTTCAGCGTGAAGTCGTGCAGCTTGTAATGCTTTTTCTAAAGCATCAGGCGTGTGAGCATAATCAACCAACACCAGCGGGCGATTTTCCGCAGTCACACACTCCATTCTTCCAGCCACGCCTTTAAGAAGCGGTGCGGTTTCAACTAATTTTTGCAAATCATGTCCAAGCACTAACAAGCCAGCTAACGCGAGCAGTAAATTGGCGACATTAAATGCCCCAATTAACTGGCTATGTAAAGTGCCATTGCCCCAGCTTGATTCAAATTCAATGGTCGCACCTTGTAAGGTAAACGCGACACGAGTCGCTTTAACATATCGGTGTGAAGTTTGAAAATCAGGATTTACGCTTACTGCAACGGCATCAGACAATTTGGCTAACCAATCTGCACCCATTTCATCATCGGCGTTTAACACCTTAGCCTTAGTATTAAGCTCACTAAACAAGCGGAATTTTGCCGCAGCGTACTCTTCCATTGTGTGATGATAATCAAGGTGGTCTCGACTTAAATTGGTAAACATTGCCAAATCAAATTGTAATGCTTCCGCGCGATACTGCACTAAACCGTGAGAACTCACTTCCATCGCACAAAAATCAGCACCAAGCGCAATAAAGTTTGCAAGATTTTGTTGAATTTCAACTGCAGAACCTGTGGTGTTAGCCGCTTCTTGAACTTGCCCAAATAAGCCATTACCAATTGTCCCCATTACAGCAGATTTGCCACCCAGTAAATTATGCCATTGCGCTAACAGCTGGGCTGTTGTCGTTTTGCCATTTGTGCCGGTAATGCCCGCTAACGTCAATTTTTCGCTTGGATTGCCATAAAATGTTCCAGCAATTTCAGAAAGTTTTTTTGCTAAATTGGGCACATTCAACACGCAAGCGGTCGAATTTGTAAAATCTTTTGCAATTTCTACCGCTTGTACATCAGCTTCGGCTTCAGCTAAGACTAACGCAGCCCCTTGCTCAATGGCTTTAGGAATAAAATTTCTGCCATCTACGCTATGGCCTTTTAAAGCAACAAAAACATCGTTTTTGCCCACTTTACGGCTATCTAGCGTCATTTGATTTAATTGAATGTTTGGCAGCTTAGTCGCTAATGTTTGAAAAATGGAAATTAAACGGTTCATAAAGTAAGCCCTATTGCGTCACCGGATGATGTTCGCTGTTTTCTAAATTATCCGGTTTGATATTTTTTGCTTTTAAGGTGTAACCCATAATTTTTGAGAATAACGGAGCAGAAACCGCCCCCCCATAGTATTTGCCTGCTTTAGGTTCGTTGATCAGTACCACTAAAGCAAAACGAGGGTTACTCGCTGGTGCTAAACCTGCGGTATAAGCTAAGTATTTCTCAACGTATTGCCCTTTTTCGAGCTTACGTGCTGTACCCGTTTTAACCGCTACGCGATAGCCATCGATCATCGCTTGTTGTCCGCCTTCGCCCTTTTGTGCAACACTTTCCATCATATGCACAACTTCACGCGTTGTTTTTTCAGGTAATACACGCTCACCAATGACTGGAGGGTCAACCCGAGTAATCGAAAGTGGACGATAAATACCAAAGCTGCCTAAAGTTGCGTAAGCACGTGCTAACTGTAGTGGTGTTACATTCAATCCATAACCGTATGCCATCGTTGCCCGTTCAATATCGGACCAGCGTTTACGATCACCATTCGTTCCGCGCTGTTCACCAAGCCCTAAGCCTGTATCTTTACCAAAACCCACTTTACTGTAAGTATCCACTAATGCAGTAGAAGGCATCCGTAAAGCCAAACGGCTCACCCCGATGTTACTAGATTTTTGTAAAATACCTGTAAGAGATAAGCTTTCTCTTGGCGCAACGTCTCTGATAGTATGTCCGTTAACCGTGAATGGGCGAGTGTTAATAATTTCACCGCGATAAGTCGCACCATTTTGTAGCGCCGTCAGTACGACTAAAGGTTTAACGGTGGAACCCGGTTCAAAGGTATCGGTAATAGCACGGTTACGCATCAATTCTGGGCGGAAACTATCACGCTTATTTGGGTTAAATGACGGCGCATTTGCCATCGCTAACACTTCGCCCGTTTGCACATCCACTAACACTGCAGTGCCAGATTCCGCATTATTTTCCTGCACCGCTTTTTTAATTTCTCCATAGACCATGGATTGCAATTCTTCATCAATACTCAATACAACATCTTGTGGATCATATTGTTTTTCATCACGAATATTTTCAATGACATTACCACGAGCATCTTTTCGAATGACCTGACGACCATTTTTTCCGATGAGTAAAGAATCAAAGCTACGCTCTATCCCTTCACTACCATGAATATCATCTACATCGGTAAAACCAATAAGCTGTGACGCTTCTTCTGCCAAAGGATACATTCGGCGAGATTCAGCTTTAAGCACAATACCATCAAGTTTGAGTTCTTGTGCATAGCGCGCAATCGCTTCTGATTCATGGCGAGAGAGGTAAAGAAAACGCAGACGAGCAGATTTATAAAGACGATCCATTAAATCGTTATATTTTATGTTGGTGGCTTTGGCTAACGCTTGCCATTTTTCTCGCTCAACTTTTGCTTGCTCATTATCTAATTGTACAAATGCTGAATTTGGATTGCTTCGAACCTTTTCAATCAACAAACTTTTTTCAATACCAGAAACGTCTGCGAGTAAATCCCAATATTTTGCATCTTGGCTATTTAAAATCGCCCGAGGATCAAAATCGACTTTTTCTGTTGATTTATTTTTTCGTTCTAAGAAATTAGAGACACTTTTTTCAATTTTACTTTTTGAGCTACCCGTTTCAATCGCTAAAGCTTTCCAACTTTCTGAAGTGCGTTTTACTTTGCTATCAAAATACTCTCGCGGATCTATCGTAATCGAATAAACTGGCACACTAATAGACAAAAAACGTCCATCGCGATCTAAAATACGACCACGTGTAAATGGTAATTCTTTAGTACGTAATGAGCGGTTATTAGCTTCTTCAATTAAACGCTCAGAATCAAAAATCTGAATATCGGCGACTTTCCAAACTAGCCCTGAGAGCATGGCAACCATCACTAAAGCGACCGTACCAAAGCGTTTATATAAATAGCTCGGTGCCGGTTGCATTTCAGGCGCATTTTTTGCTGTGCCTTGCGATTGAGCCTTACGTTTTAATTTGACTAACTTTGCCATGAATCTATGTGTTCTCTTTCGATATAATTATTCTACAAGAATCACTTCTTGCTCTTTTTGAATGGATTGCAATCCAAAAGTTTTTGCAGCCGCCTCTACCCGCGCTTTTTGGCTTTTAGAGTTTTCTTCTAATTGTAAATGGATATATTGATTATCCAATTTACGATTTGCCTGAATATATTGCCCTTGTTCTGCCGTTAATAAGCGCGTTTGATGAGTAACCCAAACTGTGCCAATAGCAGTAAAAACAATACCAAGTAACAATAACACTGGGAGCTTATTGTGGTTGATAAAATCATCACTGATGATTTGAAATAAGGGATAACGTTCACGGTTTAACATACAGTCCTCAACTTATCTTTTCTCAGCCACTCTTAACACCGCACTACGTGAACGCGGATTCTCACGAATTTCTTCTTCACTTGGCATAATTGCCTTGCCAATCGCTTTTAAGGGAATATCTTTATTCAGTTCACTTTCTAAAATCGGTAAACCACGCGGCACTTCTTTTCCTTTACTATTTTTCTTAATGAATTGCTTAACCATTCGATCTTCAAGCGAATGGAAGCTAATGATAGATAACCGACCTTGAGGCGCGAGTACTTCGATAGCAGATTGTAATGCTTGCGCAAGCTCTTCTAATTCGCTATTGATAAAAATACGAATCGCTTGGAAACTACGGGTTGCCGGATGTTTATGTTTATCTTTAAACGGCACTGCATCACTAATGATTTGCGCTAATTGCAAAGTTCGGGTAATTTTTTGACCGCTTGTACGATTGAAATTCACAATCGCAGTTGCAATACGCTTAGCAAAACGCTCTTCACCAAATTCTTTTAATACCCAAGTCAAATCTTCAATAGAAACCTGATCTAACCACTCTGCAGCAGAAATCCCTTTTGTGGTATCCATACGCATATCTAATGGCCCATCGCGCATAAAACTAAAGCCACGTTCTGCATCATCTAATTGCGGTGAAGAAACACCAAGATCCAATAGAATGCCATCAATTTTGCCCATTAAGCCAAGTGACTGGCAAACCTCTGGAATTGCAGAAAAAGCCGTATGGTGAATTTCAAAGCGTGCATCTTCAATCGTATTTGCTTGCGCAATAGCACGCGGATCGCGATCGGTTGCGATCAATCTGCCTTGTTCACCTAATTTAGAAAGGATTAGTCTAGAATGGCCACCACGCCCAAAAGTGCCATCAATATAAATACCATTTTCTTTAATTGCTAAGCCTTCAACAGCTTCATGTAATAAAACGGTAATATGTTGATGATCTGCGCTTTGCATGTCGGTTCTCGATAGATAGTGAATAATAAAAAAGAGTTTATTTAGGGAGGAAAAGTTCCTCACAAAGTAAGAAATTTTATCGGTTCATTCCCAGTGGGGCAAGCAGTTTTACTGATTAAAAAAAATTAATTTAATGGGCAAAGAAAAAGCGGTCGAATTTTGCAAAACTTTTACAAAATTCGACCGCTTGAAAACAGATTAAACGGTTATTTTTTAGCTAATTCATCCAAGCGCTGTTGAATTGCTTGAACATTTTCATCTGTGAAGAAATTAGGCATATTTTGCCAAATCGAATGAAAACCATAAGGCCCTTGCATCATCTCTCGTTTGGCTTCTGCTAAAGGCCATTTTTGATAAATCACCCGATACATCGCTGAAATTAAACCAGTACGATCTGCACCATGATAGCAATGCACCAAGACCCCTCCTGTTTGTTGCGCTTGGCGAATTTGCCACAAGACATCTGCTACTTCTTGTGGGCTAATCGACCATGAAATTAACGGCGTATTCACCAACTTGATGCCAGTTTCACCAAATGCTTCCTGATCATCATTACGGTCAAAAAAGCGTAGGTTCACAATCGTGCGAACATCATGCTGCTTAAGTAACGGGTAATCTTTTGCGCTAAGCTGTTCACTTCGAAAGAGTTTTTTATCAACCTGATAAAGATTCACAGATTTATCAACAACCTTGGCCCAATGCCCTGTATTTTCAGGTGGCATTGGTGGCGTGCTTGTTTGACAAGCGCTGAGTAAAATAACACTCGCGAATAGAGCAGATAATTTTGTGGTTCTCATATTTCCTCACAATGAGACATTAAGGTGATTTTGCAAAAATTTCACCAAAATGAACCGCTTGCTTTGTTATTTTTTCTGCTGCGCTTCTCGTTGAACTTCACGCTTCGCTTTATGCAGAATTTGTTGCTGCTCACGGCGAGAATAAATAATTAGCCCAATCATCGCCGCAATAGAAACGCCGTAAGAGAGCCATACATAAAAGCCATAATTCCCCATTGCGAAAAAATCGCCAAGGCTTTCAAATTGAAAAGATAAATTCATTCAGTGCTCCTATTTTGTATTCACTAACGCTTTAACCCAAGGACGTTTATATTCATCATTTAATAAAGCAATACGATAACGCCAAATACTAAACCACGCGGTAAATAGTAAGCTACCGAAAATTGCGAGTAATAACGGAATAAGCATTTCAACAGCCATTGATGGCTTATCTAATTTAGTAATGGTTGCACCTTGATGAAGCGTATTCCACCATTCGACCGAGAAGTGGATAATTGGCAAGTTAATCACACCAACCACCGATAATACGCCCGCTGCTTTCGCGCCGGTTTGTTTATCTTGGAAAGCTGAATATAGCGCCATCACACCAATATATAAGAAAAAGAGCACTAAAGCAGAGGTTAAGCGAGCATCCCATACCCACCAAGTTCCCCACATTGGTTTGCCCCAAATTGCACCGGTTGCTAACGAAATAAACGCAAAAACCAGTCCGATAGGTGCCATGGAAATCATCGCTAAATTAGCTTGGCGAATTTGCCATACTAATGCCACTAGCCCTGCTAATGCCATCGACCCGTACACGCCCATTGACCAAATTGCTGCTGGCACATGAATAAAAATAATACGGTAGCTATCACCTTGCTGATAATCTTTTGGTGCAAAAGCCAAGCCCCAAATAAATCCAACGACTAATAAAATTAGGCTTAACCAGCCAAGTGTTGGTTGGATTTTTCCTAATAAGCGATACTGTGTTTCAGGTTTCGCATAAGGATGCAGAAATTTCCACATAGAAAATAAACTCCAAATTGGTAAGAAATTAGAAAAAAATAACCGCTTGTTTGACTACTGCAAGCTAATACGCAACGCACCAGCAATCGCAAAAGGCGAGAAAGTAAGCGTAATTGCTAATATTGCGCCAATAATTGCTAACTGCCCGCTATATCCCATATTCAATGTTGCCGCTTCTAACACCGCTGCAGCAAAAATAAGAACTGGTAAAAACAGTGGCAAAATCAATAAACTTAGCAAAGTGCCACCTTTTCGTAATCCAACCGTTAAAGCGACCCCAATCGCTCCTAAACAGCTTAAAATAGGTGTGCCTAGCAATAAAGTCAGAACTAAAGCCCACCAAACATGCATCTCTAATGAAAGTAAAACCGCTGCTATTGGTGAAAGCAGAATCAGAGGCAATCCAGTTAACAACCAATGTGCAAGCACCTTCGCTAAGGCGACTTGAGGCAAACCAACAGGTAATAACATCAATTGTTCTAGTGAACCATCTAAATAATCGTCTTTAAACAAACGTTCAAATGAAAGCAATGCAGACAACAATGCCGCTACCCATCCAATACCTGGAGCGATTTTACCTAGTAGTTCAGGATTCGGCCCCATTAACAATGGAAAAAGCGTAATAATCATCAAAAAGAACCACAGCGGATTTAAAATTTCCGCTGGCTTACGAAAGGCGATAGCAAGTTCTCGACGAATAATCGTAAATAAAATCATAATTTAAATTGATCTAATGAAAGAATCTTAACTTTTTCACTTTGTGCTGTTTGATGGCTAGTAAATATCACCATGCCTTCATTAGCACAATGTTGCTCAATATGACTAATCAATGAAGCGACACCTTTTTTATCAATAGCGGTGAAGGGTTCATCTAAAATCCAAAGTTTTTGTTTAGTCAGCCATAATTTTGCTAACGCCACTCGTCTTTGTTGCCCTGCAGAAAGATGAGAACAAGGTAAATCTTCTCGCCCAATAAGTGCGACTTTATCTAAAGCTGCCCACAAGGTTTCATCACCTAAATCTGAACCTTGTATCTTCTGATAAAAGCGTAAATTCTCCCATGGGGTTAATTCAGGCTTCACACCCGCATGATGCCCTAAATAGAACAATTCTGAATAATAGGCCTCTCTATCTTGATGAATAGGTATGCCATTCCAAAGCACTTGTCCTTCAGCAGGCAAAGCAAGACCAGCTAAAATGCGTAATAAGCTCGTTTTACCAATGCCATTATGACCTTCTATTTGAATCCACTCTCCACTGCAAATTGAAGCGGAGCAGCCTTCAAACAGGCGATTCTCACCTCTTTCACATGCAATGTTATTAAGCTCAAGTCGGTTCATATTCTTATTCGTTAATGCAAAATTTAAAGTAGGCAGTTTAGCATAAGCGCTTAAAATCATGTAGCTGAAAAGGGCAAATTTGTGAGTCACAAGCGGTCTATTTTTAGCTTTTCTTTGCAAATTTTGATGGGAATCAACCTACTTATAACTGTAAGGTTTCTTTAACAAAAGGCAGCGTTAATTTTCGCTGTGCTTGGAGAGAAGCCTGATCAAGCTGAGCCAGTACTTCTAACAGAGATTTTAGGTCTCTATCCAGATGTTTAAGAAGAAAGTTTGCTACTTCTTCAGTTAATTCTAGCCCTTTACTATAAGCTGCTCGCTGTAAGATTACGCGTTTTTGTTCATCATTAAGATCAGGAAGATGATAAACCTCTCCCCATGTTAAACGAGAACGCAAATCTGGTAATTTTATTTGAAGCTGATGAGGGGGGCAATTCGCAGAAATGATCAACAAAGTCTTATTTCCATTATGAAACAAACTTTGTTGTTCTCTAATTTGATTAAATAGATTAAAAAGGGCTAACTCCCATTCGTCATTACCAGCAACTAGCTCTAAATCATCAATACAGACTACGTCTAATTTATCTGCATTGTCTAATACTAAAGGCGAGAAATACTGACTTTTACTTAATGGAATGTAACTTGCACTCTGTTCATTTAACAGATAATGGTTGCTGATGGCTTTTAATAGATGTGTTTTACCCGAATTCGAACCACCCCAAATATAGAAAAAAGGTTGTTGAACTTCAACAAAATTCTGACGTAGAGAAGCTAATAATCCTTCATTATTTTCAGTATAAAAATTCTCGAAGGTATCTTCATCAATTTGTAAAATCGGCAGGGAAAGTTGCAAAACGAATTTAATCTATCAGTTAATCACTATGGCTGAAAGAATAACGGAAAAGTCTGCTATTGAAAAGCAAATAATAAAAGGAATGTGAGAAGTAAAGAGAGGAGCTATATCATCATGATGAACGAGCTTTAAAAACTGAATATCTAATTTAACATCTTTT
>NZ_AFNK01000077.1 GCF_000238795.1 Haemophilus sputorum CCUG 13788
TTTCTATTATCAATAAAAATCCAATTTAATAAAAATAACCATAGTTTATACTCAATATAAAAACTAGATAAATAACATTTATTGGTCTCAATATTCATCATTTAATGTTAATCATTGCAGGCATTTCAACTTGTTGTAATTCCTGCAGTGATTCAGAAACTGGAGCGCAGCGAAAGGCGGTAGATACAATATTTGGCTAAAATAAGGCGTATTTAAGTGCAAAATAACCATTTATTTAACAAACAAATACCTTGCATTTAATTTGGTTTTATGGTATTTTAATAATCAAAATAATAACCAATAAAGGAAATGGATATGG
>NZ_AFNK01000076.1 GCF_000238795.1 Haemophilus sputorum CCUG 13788
ATGCGAAACCAGGTGCTTAACTATGCAATTAAGGCTCTAAAAAAACAAAGAAAAAACAAAGCAGGGGTATAAGCAGATAAAACAGGGCATACGGCGAGAGCTTTTTGCCAATAATGAGCATTATTTAACCCTTCAACGCCAAAATGCGTCTGGCACCGTTAAGTACAATCCCCCCCGCGATGGTGCCAATAATCAGATCTGGATAATTGGAACCGGTCCACGCGACCAGGGCGCCGGCGGTGATGCCCCCCAGGTTGATCACCACGTCGTTGGCCGAGAATATCCAGCTTGCCTTCATG
>NZ_AFNK01000075.1 GCF_000238795.1 Haemophilus sputorum CCUG 13788
AATTCATTCAACATTACAGATTTAAAACCTGCCTTTTCTAGACCTAAAGCTAACCCGCCGCCGCCTGCAAACAGTTCAATTAAGCTATAATCTCTAATTGGCTCGATAGATGTATGTTCATCCCATTTTGAGTTGAACATTTGATTAAATTCAGAGAAAACCTCTAGTTGTTTTCTAGTATAGGGTTTCTGATATTTATCAGGGTCAAGTTCAGGAATAAGCTTACCGTTATTAGCCCAACTACTAACATTACGCTTTGATACTGAAAGAACATCAGCAATAGTTTCTGCTGAGAAAAATAAATCCATAAGACACCTTCATTTTAACTAATGTATTGATAAGTATACTGGGTTAAGAATGCTAGGTCCAGAACTTTTTAAGGAATAAATATGACATTTGATCGTAATAAAATTAAAGAAATTCTTAAGCCTTTAGTTAAAGATGCTCTAGACAATAAGGGGAAGGAAAAAGACTTAAGACGTAATACTCTTGACGTATTTTCTCAAGTATTGGAACGCACAGTTTTAGACCTTTC
>NZ_AFNK01000074.1 GCF_000238795.1 Haemophilus sputorum CCUG 13788
AAAAAGGGCGTAGATTTTGACATCTACGCCCTTTTTCTATAATCTGTTACATACGTTCTTTGCTATGATCACAGACCCTAAGCAAGTCAAATCATAGCAAAGGGTAGCTAGTAAAGCAAGTAATTTGCAAAGCGTCCCTACTACCAAAAAATCCTCTCAACGACGTAAACAAGAAACGAACCCCTTAAATCAAACGGTCTTCAGCTCGGACTGCGGAAGCATAAACAGGCGATGAAGTGATAACGTCCCTAGAACGAAATCTAGGCTCTGTCTCCGTTT
>NZ_AFNK01000073.1 GCF_000238795.1 Haemophilus sputorum CCUG 13788
GCCCGAATCTCCTCAAAGCCGTTCAGGGCTAGGCGAATCATTCGTTCTTCTGATGGACAGTCCATCTTCGGCACTGCATAAACACTGACCCATCTCCCTGGCACCTCGGAGGAGGCCTGTATATCGGTATCCGCTGCGGACGTTGCATCACCGCCACAGGCGCCACCACAGGATTTGCTCATAATACGACTCCACTTGAACAATGTTGTGGTACCATTTTAAACTATAAAGCTACTATAAGGTCAATACAGTAAAGAATCCGTTGGGGAGGAGGCTGATGCGCATTGGTCAGTTGGCACAGTTGAATGAAGTCGCCTACGGCTCCGATTTTTTATATACCACTTCGGGGCTTTATGGTTTCTTTTGCTTAAAATCCATATTAATAAATAATCTTTTTAATTCTTTCTTTTCTTCATCTGATAGCTATATCGCGCACTAGCCTGAATACTTATGCAAAAGCTATCTAAAATTAGATAGCTTTTTTCATTGGAAAATCACCCTATTTTGATAAACCGATTTTATGATTAGCTATCAAATAACCAATGCAAATTTAGAATAGAACAACAAAGCAAAGTGAAGAACATAGTCGAGCTTTGCGAGCGGTGTGCAAGGGGGAATCCCCCCTTGCATCCCCCTCCATTTTAGGTAGTCGAAGCTAAAAC
>NZ_AFNK01000072.1 GCF_000238795.1 Haemophilus sputorum CCUG 13788
TCTTCAGCGACAGCGGCAGGCTCATCTGCAACAGCAGCAGAATCTTCAGCAACAGCGGCAGGTTCATCTGCAACAGCGGCTGAAAGCTCAGCGACAGCGGCAGGTTCATCTGCAACAGCGGCAGAATCTTCAGCAACCGCAGCAGGTTCATCTGCAACCGCGGCTGAAAGTTCAGCGACAGCAGCAGGCTCATCTGCAACCGCGGCAGGATCTTCAGCAACAGCGGCAGGCTCATCTGCAACAGCAGCAGGTTCATCTG
>NZ_AFNK01000071.1 GCF_000238795.1 Haemophilus sputorum CCUG 13788
GATTTTCCTGGCACCATAATGCTTGAAGTTGGCTTTAAAGCAATATTGGCAATAATCGGTTGGCCTGAGCTGATACCGCCTAAAATCCCGCCAGCATGGTTTGATAAGAAGCCATTTGGTGTCATTTCATCACGGTGTTCACTGCCCTTTTGCTCAACGACTGCAAAACCATCACCAATTTCAACCGCTTTTACAGCATTGATAGACATCAGCGCATGGGCAAGATCAGCATCTAATCGGTCAAATACAGGTTCGCCTAAGCCAACTGGCACATTCTCGGCAACCACTGTGAGTTTTGCTCCAATAGAATCACCTTCTTTTTTAAGCTCACGAATCAATGCATCAAACTGTTCTACAGCAACTGGATCTGGGCAAAAGAATGGATTTTCAGCCACATATTGCCAATTGATATGCTCAATGCTTGCAACCGTTTCAGGGTTGATTTTTACTGAGCCAATTTGAGAGAGATAACCTCTTACCTCAATACCAAATTGTTCACGCAAATACTTTTTCGCAATCGCACCAGCCGCCACACGCATAGCTGTTTCTCGTGCAGAAGAACGACCACCTCCGCGATAATCACGAATGCCATATTTCTGCTGGTAAGTAAAATCAGCATGACCTGGTCGATATTTATCCATAATATCGCCATAATCTTTTGAACGCTGATCGCCATTTTTGATAATCAGCCCAATGCTTGTTCCTGTCGTTTTTCCTTCGAATACGCCAGAAAGAATTTGCACCTCGTCATCTTCCCTGCGTGGTGTGGTATAACGAGATGTTCCGGGTTTACGGCGATCTAAATCAGGTTGAATATCTGCTTCTGATAATGCCATATTAGGGGGCACACCATCGACAATACATCCTAATGCAATGCCGTGAGATTCCCCAAACGTCGTGACTTTAAAAAGTTGTCCAATGCTGTTGCCTGCCATGTTGTGTCCTTATTTTTTTACGGGAACAAGCGGTTCAGTTCCCCACTTCACCTCTTCGTTCGTCGCTTGATTTTTAATAAAAATATCTAGTTGGTTAAAGGCAATCTCAATATTATTTGCCATAAATAGCTCATCAATTCTGCGGTTAAGTGCATCAATGGTTCTGACTCGATCACTTAATTGTCCTACATAAACACGCAATTCATGATCTAAGGTACTTGCACCAAAGCTTAAGAAATATGCTGCTGGTGCAGGATCTTTTAATACCGCCTCATTTTCTTCCGCAGCTTGAAGTAGTAAGCGTTTAACTAATTCAAGATCTGAACCATAAGCTACACCTACTGTAATTACCAAGCGGGTCATGCTTGAAGTTAATGCCCAGTTGACGACACGTTCAGTAATAAAGGCTTTATTTGGTACGATAACCTCTTTTCGGTCATTATCAATTAAAGTTGTAGCACGAATACGAATTTTTGATACAGTACCGTTAAAGCTTCCAATGGTTACCATATCCCCCACTCGTACAGGGCGTTCAAACAAGATAATAATCCCTGAAACGAAGTTACCGAAGATCTCTTGCATACCGAAACCTAAACCAACGGATAATGCGGTAAATAGCCATTGCAATTTAGACCAAGACATCCCTAATGATGCAAACGCAATACTTGCACCAATAATAATCAATAAATAGGTAAAGATTGTTGTAATTGTATAAGGCGTACCCTGTGAGAGATTCAAATTAGAGAATACTAAGGTTTCTAACAGACCACCTAAGTTTTTCACTAAGATGTAGGTCACAATCAATACAATCATTGCTACCAACAGATTAAGCAAGGTAATGGACTCCATTACCGTACCTGCTTCAGTTGTCGTTGCTTGTTGCCACAATGTGATCTCTTTCAAATAATACGCCACTGTAACAAGATCTGACCAAACCCAATAAAGCAAACCAAATAATGCAGTCCAAAGCACTAAATCTGTGATTTTGAGCATTTGATTTTTAATATCACTCACTGAAATCGCATCATCTTGCAATACTAAGGCGCTATCTTCAGTCTCGACTGTTTGCTCTTGCCCATTCTGCTGTGCTTGTGCTTTTGCCTGAGCTAATGCGCGCTTCTCCTGTAATCTTCGATAAGAAAGACGACGAGAAGAGACATTAAAGCCACGATAGACCATATTTCGGATAATAATCCAAGTTACAATTGCAAAATAACTTGCAACAAGATGTTCAATAATTTGTGAGGCAGTATAGTAATAGCCCATAACGATTAAAACAATTAACGCAATCGGTGCTAAAACTAATAATATACGAACAAGTCCTAGCAACATTGGTTTTGCATCACGTCTATAAGATGCTGCTTTTTGATAAGTTGCGATTCCCATTCGAAAGCCTGGTACAACCACAAATAACACACTAATTAGAACTAATACAGTCATTGCCTGACCAATCACATCGTAGGCAATCCCATATTCTGTCGCATTGTTAAAGATTGATGTATTTAATAATAAACCGATTACCCAAACCGAGTGTTTGAGAATTTTTCTAAATACGGCATTACTACTTTGCGGCATATTGAAATGGCGATAAGCAATCCCATTTGGGCGTAACATTGCTAGCATGAAGGCAAAGTAAAGCCAATAAAACGCCATTTTTAAGCCCCAAGGCCAAACTTCCGTTGGGTCAAGGAAGCAAATATAGGTGACCAATACAAACACAATTAAGAACATGAATGTGCTTGGTAAACACAACACCACAGTCCAGAAAATAGCCATTGGTGTATTCCATTGACTATCCGTTGGAACAGTTAACATGCTGTTGTTGATTTTCGTTAGCTTCTGTTTAATACGATCATGCTGACGACGAATAAAGAAGGTTAATAAACTTAATCCGCCAATCAGTAAGCCAGCTAAACCGAGGTTATCTTTCCAATTAGAGAAATCTAATTTTTTCGAAATCTCGGTTAACTCATAACCTGCTAATCCAGGGAAACGAGTAAACCACTCAAGATCCATTTCACTATTACTTTTTACCCAAAAGCTCTGCTGTTGGAGTTTTTGTTGTAGTGCATCACTGATTGTTTTAACTTGTTGTTGGTTCAGCTCAATGTTAATTGATAAATTCAATTGATTATTTAGTAGCTTCAGCAATTCAGATAAAGTTTTGCTACGCGTTTGTAGAATTTCTTCTAGCTGAGCTTTTTCTGCATCAGTGAATGTTGTTTTTTCGCGGCTTTCTAACTTTGAAATATAAGCTTGCGTATCTACTAAACTATCTTTAAATTCTGAAATATCAAAAACGCGGACGCGCAAATCTGCGATCTGCTTTGATAGACCTTTAATTACCTTATCTTGCGGTAAAGACTGGCGTTGTTTATTGATAATACGAGATAGCACCAACGTACCTTGAAGAGAACTAATTTGTTCTTCAATATTACGCTGCGTTTGTTGGAGATTATCTAATACGTTTTTAATACGTAAATTATCTTGTGATAACTGGCTAATTTCTGTTGTTTTTTTCAGTAATTCTTCACTAATAGAAGTGTTAAAATCTAACTCTTTACTAATGACCGGATTAGTATTTTTATTTTTTTGTTGAGATTTTTCCGCCTCTTCCACCTTATTTTTAGAAGCCTGTACTAATTTGATATTAAGTGCTTCCTGAATTTGGCTAAGAAGTTGTTGTTGATTTTGTTGTGCTTGCTTTTTCTCATCTAATCTAGCGTTATATAGCGAACTCAATTCTTCATTGCCACGCAATAAAGTTTGGCTGTAGCTATTCTGCGCATCTAATAAAGCTAGTTCTGCTTCAATCTTATTTTTAGCTGTATCTGAAAGAGCCGAATTAGCTAATTCGGTATTTAATGCTGATTTACGCTTTGCATTTGCTGAAAGTGAAGCTTGAGCTTTATCAGGCGCAGCATTTTGAGCAATGAGTTTGGTATTCGTTGCCGTTAATTCATTTTGTGCTTTTTCAAGTGCTGCTTGTGTTTCTTCTTGCAAGGCTTGAAGCGCACTGATGTCTTGTTCAGCTAATTTTTCTGAAGTTGGTAAAGTTTGCGCTTTTAGTTTCTCAAAATTTGCTTTACTCGCTGCGATCGCTTTATGCGCGCCTGTGATCTCTGCCACTAGCGCATCATTATCTGCTTTCACTTTTTCAGTTTGAGTCATAAACGCTAGCGTATCTTCCAATAACTGAAGTTGCTGTTTATTCTCTTCTGTTTGTTCAAGTTTTTTAGTATTTTCAATTGCCGTTTGTAGGGCTTTTTCAGAGGGTAACGCAGCTGATGCGGATAAACTCACACCAGAAAGCACGGCAAATGCCAACATAAATGGCATATAAATCTGTTTTATCATATTGTTTTTTCTGCTTCTAATAATTCAATTAAATGTTGTTGAAGTAATGTTCTTGAAATCTTAATTGTACCTTGTGCCTGCCATTTAGCTATATCTAATGGAAAATAACGAATAGGTTGTTTAAATTTTTCAAGTTTTTCGGCTAAATAACACTGAAGTTTAGTGCTTTCAGCCTCAAAATGATTTTCTTTAAATTGAATAAAGGCTACAGGTCTAGCACCAAATTCTTTATCATCAATCGGTAATACAAAAGCTTGCGAGACTAAATTTGAACTATAAATTTGTTGCTCAATTTCTTCTGGCTGAATGTTTTCTCCGCCAGAGATAAACATATTATCTAATCGTCCTAATACCATCAATTGATGTTTGGCATTCCATTCGCCTTTATCTTTAGTTTGTAGCCAACCTTCTGCATTTACAAGCGGTCGAATTTCACCATTTTTTTGCCAAATGCCTTGAGCAAGCCCTGCACCTTTTACCCAAATTTCTTGATTAACTAATCGAACTTCTCGACCTAATAACGGATAGCCAACATTATGAGATTCATTTCTTCCCGCACAGATAGTGGATGCCATTTCTGTCATACCATAGCCAGAAAACGTGACGATGTTTCTCTTTTTAGCTAATTCAACTAATTCAGGCGGAATAAATGCGCCACCCAATAAAATAGATTTCGGCTTCGCTAATGGCTGTTGGCGTTGTTCAAGATAACGTTGTAATTGTGTCGGCACTAATGATGCATGAGAAACCTCATCAAGCCCGTCCATAAAATCACATTTATCTTCGCAAATTTGTAAAGTTGCGCCTTGTAATAACCAACGCCAAACAATGCCTTGCCCAGAAACATGAAACAACGGCAAACTCAGCAACCAGCTATCTGTATCAGAAAACGCCATCAGCTCACAAACGCCTTTTGCATTTGCAAGATGGTCTGCAACGGTATGCACTACCGCTTTAGGCTTTCCTGAAGAACCTGAAGTTAAGGTCAAAGTTAATGCTTGAGAGACATTATCATCATCAACAGAACCAAGATTATTAATATTCTCAAGAGATAAGAAATCCTGATCGGTTATCAAAAAATCTACGCCGATATCAGTTAAAATGGCATTTTTCTGGGATGTTTTTAATGCTGAATTCAGCATCACAATACGCCCACCTAACGCAATTACCGCCAAATAACTAAGCAATCCACAAAAACGAGATTCACCACAATAGGCAATAATATTATTTTTCGTGACATTGCCACGAAATTTTTCCACAATTTGCGTAATTAACTTATTTAATTGACTCCATGTCATCGACTGGCTTTGTAACTGTGGAAAAAAAGGCGAACTGCCTTTATTCCAAATTAAGGCAGTTCGCTCAGGTTGTTGATTAGCCCAATATTGAGGAAGAAAACAATCAACGTTTAGCATAATTACACGAATAACATTTTAACGCGTTCAATCAGGTGTTTTGGTAATTGCATAAACTCCATCACACCCGTAACAATTAAACCTTTACGGTTAGTGTTATTATTGGTTACCACCCAAAATGGTGAATCTGGGATCTGTTTAGCTTTCACACTACTACCATGACTCAATAATGCTTGCTCTGTTTTAGCAAAATAGGTACGTTCCGTGCCTCGGATAGATTCTGTTGCTTGAGAAAAAGTTTCAGGATCTGCTTTATGTAATGCGCTTAGCAACATCAAAAAACGAACGACATTTTTGCTCTCTTGCGTAAATGCTTCTGATTTTAAGACTTTTTCTACTCGCTGAACTGTTTTCTCCAAATTAGTTTCAGGATCATTTTTTACTGGCTTTTTCAACGATTTCTCAGTAACCAATTCTTTAAGTTCATTTAGCGTATTTTGTTGCACCAATACAAAAGGTTGTGGAGAGGAAGGCAAACGCAATAAACGACGCAAAATATCAGAAGCACTTTCACCAATTGATTGTGTCCGACTGGCAATATACTGGTATAATTCATCATCGACTTCAATGTTTTTCATCTGATCTCCCCGATTCACGGATTATTATTTGATTTCAAAAAATTCTAGGCATTATAATACACTTCACAGATCTTTTTATAGATTCTTATTTAAAAAATAATACAAAATCATCATATTATGACTAAACAAACGCTTCTACATTATCAGTACCAAGCCGCGACAGAAAACCATTCTGCAAAAACAATGGTTTTCCTGCATGGACTATTTGGCGATATGAATAACTTGGGAATTATTGCCCGATCTTTTGCTGCACAATTTAACATTCTCAGAGTCGATTTGCGCAATCATGGGCTCTCTTTTCATGCTGATGAGATGAATTATACTTTAATGGCTGAAGATCTGCGCGATCTCCTGCTTCATCTACAACTGAAAGATTGCATCGTTATCGGTCATTCTATGGGCGGGAAAACTGCGATGACATTAGCGCACATTGCCCCAGACTTAGTTGAAAAACTGGTCGTGATTGATATTGTACCGGTTAATAATCCCACTCATCGACATAATAATAATTTTGCAGGACTCTTTGCTGTGAAAGAACAAGCGCCACAAACTCGACAAGAAGCGAAAGCGATTCTAAGTGAATTTGTAAAAGATGAAGCTGAACAGCAATTTATGCTTAAAGCCTTTGATCCGAAGAAGCCTGACAGTTTTAAATTTAACCTAACCGCTATTCAAGCCAATTATGCAAATTTAATGGGCTGGCAGCCAATTTTCTTTGAAAAACCAACCTTATTTATTAAAGGTGGCGCATCTGATTATATTCAAGCAAAAGATACCGAAGCCGTGTTAGCACAATGCCCTAAAGCGCAAGTATTTGTTGTAGCGAATGCGCAACATTGGGTTCACGCAGAAAAACCTGAAACCGTTGTACGAGCTATTCAAAAATTTATTGATAAGGAAGAATAATGAATCGAGATACCCTTTTTTCTATGCCAATTGAAAAATTAGGCGATTTTACCTTTGATGAATCCGTCGCAGAAGTATTTCCGGATATGATCCAACGTTCTGTACCAGGTTATTCCAACATTATTACCGCAATTGGCATGTTAGCACAGCGCTTTGTCACACCGAATTCGCAAGTTTATGACTTAGGCTGCTCTCGTGGTGCGGGGATCTTATCTATGCGCCGTAATATTCAAGCGGAAAATGTTAAAATCATTGGCGTGGATAACTCACTGCCAATGGTTGAGCGTTGTCGTGCGCATATTCAGGCTTATCATTCAGATGTGCCTGTGGAAATTCATTGTGCAGATATTCGCGAAGTCGAAATCAAAAATGCCTCTATGGTTGTGCTCAACTTTACGCTGCAATTTTTACCACGAAGAGATCGTCTTGCGCTCTTAGATAAAATTTATCAAGGTCTCAATCCAAACGGCATAGTGGTACTTTCAGAAAAATTCACATTTGAGAATACACAAATGAACGAATTACTCATTGATTTACACCACACCTTCAAGCGCGCTAACGGTTATAGTGAATTAGAAGTCAGTCAAAAAAGAACGGCGCTAGAAAACGTAATGCTAACCGATAGTATTGAAACCCATAAGATCCGCTTGAAAAATGCTGGTTTCTCACAAGTTGAGCTTTGGTTCCAATGTTTTAACTTCGGTTCTATGATTGCAATAAAATAGCATTTTGTAAAAATCAGGTCAGATCAGACCGCTTGTTGGTAGATTTCCCCCAAGGGAGATTTGCTCAAGCGGTCATTTTTTAGGTATAATTTGCAAGGTTTTTTACCCCGATTTATTTAAAAGAGGAAATTTTATGAGCTTCTTAGCAGGCAAACGCATTTTAATCACTGGTCTTGCAAGCAACCGTTCTATCGCATACGGCATCGCAAAAGCGATGAAAGCACAAGGTGCAGAATTAGCTTTCACTTATTTAAACGATAAATTACAACCACGCGTTGAAGAATTTGCAAAAGAATTCGGTTCAGATATCGTATTACCTTTAGATGTTGCAACTGATGAAAGCATCCAAAACTGTTTTGCCGAATTAAGCAAAAAATGGGAAAAATTTGACGGTTTTGTTCACGCAATCGCATTCGCACCAGGTGACCAATTAGATGGCGACTATGTTAATGCAGCAACGCGTGAAGGCTACCGCATTGCACATGATATCAGTGCATACAGCTTTGTGGCAATGGCACAAGCAGCTCGTCCATTCTTAAATAAAGATGCTTCATTATTAACTTTAAGCTACTTAGGCGCAGAGCGTGCGATTCCAAACTACAACGTAATGTGTTTAGCAAAAGCATCATTAGAAGCAGCAACGCGTGTAATGGCAGCAGATTTAGGTAAAGAAGGTATCCGTGTAAACGCAATTTCAGCAGGCCCAATTCGTACACTTGCAGCATCTGGCATTAAAAACTTCAAGAAAATGTTAGCCGCTTTCGAGCAAACTGCAGCACTACGTCGTACAGTAACCATTGAAGATGTAGGTAACTCAGCAGCATTCTTATGTTCAAACCTTGCTTCTGGCGTAACTGGTGAAGTATTGCATGTTGATGCCGGTTTTAGCATTACTGCAATGGGTGAATTAGGCGAAGAATAATTTGCTTTAGTAAAAAGAAAAAGTCAGGCGCTGCCCTGACTTTTTTGTAAAAAAATTCTAGAATTAAACCGTTTGCCTAACAACTTTTGGTTTACTGCTAATTTTTAGCACTCTTTTATGTTTAAAATAAAAGCAAACAACGTATTCTGCCTTGCCAGCCTTTTATTTTTTCGTTAAAATAGTGCCATATTTTGCAACTATAGCTCAGTTGGTTAGAGCACCACCTTGACATGGTGGGGGTCACTGGTTCGAGTCCAGCTAGTTGCACCATTATTCTGAATCCCAGTTCCTTGAACTGGGATTTTTTATTTATACTATTTAAGTCTTGGTTGAGTAAAAAGCTGTTTATCTTCCCAACGTAGCATTGTTAAATATTGTCCCCAAGCGCAACCAGTATCTAAAGCATAAATATTTTTTCGGTTAGCTTTTCCCATTAAACTTGCCCAATGTCCAAAAATAATTGGCGTTTGTTCATAGAGCGGGTTATCAAGTGCAAACCAAGGCAATAATTCTTTAGGAGCTTCTTCTATTGGTGATTTGCAAGCAAAATCTAATCGCCCATCCGCATAGCAAAAGCGCATACGAGTAAACACATTCACGCAGTAACGCCAACGCGCAATTCCTGTTAAATCTGCTCGCCAATAATCAGGTTGGCTTTCATACATTTGTGCTAAATAATCTGCATAATGTTCGCTTCGTAATGTTTTCTCTACTTCTCTTGCACAGGCTAGAGTGGTAGCTAAATCCCATTGAGGGCTAATTCCCGCATGAACTAATAAAAAACCATGTTTTGGATGTTGCGCAACAAGCGGTTGATTTCTAAGCCAATTTTGCAAATCTTCACGATCTTCAGCTTGGAAAATAGCATCAACTTTATCGTTTGGTTTCACACGTTTGATCCCAAGCAATGTCGATAATAGATGCAAATCATGATTTCCTAACACCATTTGCGCTTTGCTACCTAATGATTTCACAAAACGTAAGCAAGCTAAAGAATCTTCCCCTCTTGCGACTAAATCTCCCGTTAACCAAATCTCATCTTTGGCTGGATCAAAAGCAACTTTTTCTAATAGCCGTTGAAATTCTTCAAAACAGCCATGTAAGTCTCCCACAATATAGGTTGCCATGATTTCTCCTTGTAAAAAGGCGGAGCTACTTTTTCACTCCGCCTTGTCAACTAAATAAGATTACCCACAATTGAACGGGTATCTAATCTTACTTCTGTTAATTTAACTTTAACAGCCTGTCCAATTTGATAAGCTTTTTCACCTTTAATATAAAGCGCTAATTCTTCCGCTCTAAATTCAATTTCATCTTTGTTTGAATGGATAGTCGAAAATGGCACGAAGATCTGAGCACCATTTGCAATCACTTTCGCACGTAATCCGCCACGAGAAACATCTGCAATTTCACATTCAAATTCGACCGCTTGCTCAACCATTGGTTGTAAATAACGTGCATACAACCAATCAGCAATATCGCGCTCAACTAAACGATTTTGGCGACGAGCTTCTTGTAAACGCGCTAATACGCTCTCTTCTACCGCCTGAATTGGCTGATTCAATAACACTTGTTTGATTAAACGATGGTTAACCATATCTCCATATTTACGAATTGGAGATGTCCAAGTCGCATAATGGCTAATTCCTAAACCAAAATGCGGTGCAACTTCAGCTTTAAACTCAGCAAAAGTCAAATAACGACGTAAGCGTAATTCCAAATAATTTTCAGGGAAAGACTCAATATCATGACGCATATCGCAATAGCCTTCTAATGTTGCTAAACGTTCAGGGCTATATCGTTGCGTTAGTTCAGCAATATTTTCTTCTGTGCCTAACGTACTCAATAAGAAAGCTCTCACCGCTTCATAATTTTTCGGGTCAAAACCAGAATGGGTATTAAATATACCGGTTTTAGCGTGTTCTGCTAAAAATCTCGCACAGCAAATATTGGCGATAATCATCGATTCTTCAATAATTTGGTTAGCAATGCGACGATATTCAACATGGATATCTTTTACTTCGCCATCTTCAGCTAACTCAAATTTATAATCGCCCGATTCTTTAAATAATAAGGCATTTTTTGCACGCCATTGAATACGTGCTTGAGTGAATTGATGCAACCAATCAATTTGTTGTTTAACTTCATCCGATTCTGGCTGCCACGCATTCTCTACGCCTTCTAAATAGTCCGAAACGTTGTCATAAGCCAATTTAGCTTTAGATTCGACCCATGCAGAAGTAAAGGTCGCTTCTTGCGTTAAATTCCCTTCTAAATCCGTCATAATATAAGCCACTAATGCTGGGCGTTTTTCATTTGGCACCAAAGAACAAAGATCATCAGATAATTCGCGCGGTAACATTGGAATGTTAAAGCCCGGCAAATAGTTAGTAAAACAACGTTGGCGTGCAGCTTTTTCAATGTTTGAATTTAATGGAATATACGCCGTTGGATCTGCAATTGCCACCACTAAACGCCAACCTATTTGAGTTTCTGCTTGCATTACAGGTTCAATATAGAGTGCGTCATCCATATCCTGTGTGCTTGGGCTATCGATAGTCGTGAAATAGAGTGAAGAAAGATCTTCTCTATCCAACTCATCATGCAAAGTATAATTCGGTTCATTGCTTACCGGTTCGCGTGGTTGTTCATGTCGAGCTAATGTTACCCACCAAGGTGCAAAATTATCATCCGCTTTACAAATAAATTGCGTTACCTGCGCGAAGAAAAAACGCTCATCACGTAACGGATGCGTTTTTAATTGTGCGACCACCCAATCGCCACTTTCTAATTTTTCGGTTACCTTTTTATGCGTATTGGCACTAACATTTTGTTTAATGCTTGGATGATCTACGGCTAATTGTAATTTTCCATCTTTATTAAAGCGAACTTGCGCAACAAAACGATCTAGCATAGGTTCTAGCAATGAATCAATTTCTACCGATTCTTTATCGCCATCACGCTTAACCACTGCTTTAACCATATCGCCATGTATTACTTTTTTCATTTCCACTGGGGGAATGAAATAAGCTTTTTTCTCACATTCTAAAAAACCAAATGCTTTATCAGAAGCTTTTACACGGCCTTCTACATATTCTTTACTGGCTTCAATTTGTTGCTTTAACTGCGCTAATAGGGGGTTATTTTGAAACATATCTTCTCTTATATAAAAAACATCGGCACTGGATGCGCCGATAAAACGGAGGGATTATAGCGAATTTTCTGATACTTACCAAAAAATAAAGCGGTAAGATTTGCAAAATAAAGGCAAAATCTTACCGCTTGTTATACGCTAATAATTACGCTGCTTTCTGATCTTCAGCGATACTTACTGCTGCAGTAAACAACACGTCAGTTGATGAGTTTAATGCAGTCTCTGCAGAGTCTTGAATCACACCGATAATGAAGCCTACACCAATTACTTGTGCTGCCACATCATTTGGAATGTTAAATAAGCTACATGCTAAAGGAATTAACAATAATGAACCGCCAGCAACACCTGATGCACCACAAGCACAAATAGATGCTACAACGCTTAATAATAATGCTGTTGAGAAATCTGGTACGATGCCCTGTGTATAAGCTGCTGCTAAAGTTAAAACACTTACTGTAATTGCAGCACCAGCCATGTTGATGTTTGCGCCAAGCGGAATTGCTAATGAGTAAATTTCTTCACGTAAACCTAAACGTTTTGATAATCCCATATTTACTGGAATATTTGCCGCAGAACTACGCGTAAAGAATGCAGTTACGCCACTTTCACGTAAGCAAATGAAAGTTAGTGGGAATGGATTTTTGCGAATTTTGAGGTATACAAGTAATGGATTTAAGATAAATGCAACAATCGCCATTGCACCTAATAATACACCTAATAAACGTGCATAACCTTTAAATGCTTCAAAACCACTGGTTGCGAAAGTTTCTGCTACTAAACCGAAAATCCCGATTGGTGCTAACGCAATCGCAAATTTCACTACGCCTGAAACAGCCTCAGAAAAATCAGCTAAGAAAGTTTTAGTTGAAGGTGAAGCATGGCGTAAAGTAAGACCTAAACCAATTGCCCAAACTAAAATGCCGATAAAATTACCATTCGCTAAAGCTTGTAATGGGTTATCGACTAAGTTAAATGCGACTGATTTAATCACTTCACCAATGCCCTCTGGTGGTGCAATATTTTCAGCTGCGGCAACCAATTTTAACTTGGTTGGGAAGATAAAGCTTAATATGACCGCAGTTAACGCAGCAACAAAGGTACCAACAAGATATAACACTAAAATCGGTTTGATTTTACTGTCAGAACCCACTTCTTTATTCGCAATGGTGGATAAAACAATGCAGAAAATCAAAATTGGTGCGATTGCACGCAATGATTTTACGAAAAATTGACCTAAAACGCCCACTGCCTTTGCCCATTCTGGGTTCAAGCGTGCCAATGCAAGCCCTAGCACTAACCCGATTGCAATGCGCAATACCAAATTACCGCCAAGTAATTTTGATGTAAATGAAGTACTCATAAAATGTTCACTTTTATATAACAACTAAAAGATAGCGGTTTAGCCGTCTATCCACCTAAAAATTTGAGAGCTTGAGATTAGCTTAAAAATAGATTATATGGAATAGCCAAGCGGTCATTTTTGCTATTTTTTTTGCAAAAATTTACAAAACAGTTCAATTTTTATGGTGTCTATTGAAAATTTTTTTAGCCCAACTGCTCCCTTTAGGCTAGAATAAGGCAATATTTTATTGCAGGATAATTTTATGAAACCAGAAAACAAAGCAACCCTTGCACGCGTTTTTCGTGCTGCAGGTTACTCCATGAAAGGGCTTAAAGCAGCCTATTTACATGAAGCAGCCTTTCGTCAAGAAGTTTGGATGGCTTGTGTACTTATTCCTATCGGTCTTTATTTAGGCAATACCGGCGTTGAAAAAACACTACTTGCCGGCTCCGTTTTGCTTATTCTTGTGGCTGAGTTGCTAAACAGTGCAGTGGAATCGGTCGTGGATCGTATCGGTTCTGAATTCCACGAACTTTCTGGTCGAGCCAAGGATATCGGATCTGCAGCTGTTTTTATGGCGATGGTTCTTGCCGGAATGACTTGGCTATTAGTGCTATTTTTTGCATAACGCCGATATTCTCATTTCTTCGTTACTCACTATATAAGGAAAATCATGAAATTCTCAAAAACGCTTATCTCAGTTGCATTACTTTCTGCAACATCAGCTATGGCATACGAACAAGGTAAAACCTATTCTTTTACTGTATTGCACAGCAATGATATTCACGGTCACTTTTGGCATAATAACAAAGGTGAATTTGGTTTAGCTCCGCAAAAAACGATGATCGATGCCATTAAAAAAGAGGTCAGCGAAAAAGGCGGTTCTGTGATTTTATTAAACGCAGGTGACTTAAACACTGGCGTGCCTGAATCCGATATGCAAAATGCTCGCCCTGATGTTGAGGGGTTAAATGCAATCGGTTATGAAGCAATGACTTTAGGTAACCATGAGTTTGATTCTCCACTTCAAATTCTTACCATGCAAGAACAATGGGCTAAATTCCCATTCTTATCAGCAAACGTAATCAACAAACGGACAAACCAACCTTTAGTTAAACCTTATATTTTATTAGATAAAGGTGGTTTGAAAGTGGCTGTTGTTGGTTTAACAACTGAAGATACTGCAAAATTAGGTAACCCTGATGTAACAGGAAATGTGGAATTTAAAGATCCAACTAAAACTGCTCAAGAAGTCTTAAAAACGCTTAACGATAGCAAAGAAAAACCAGATGTGCGCATTGCATTAACACATATGGGTTGGTATTTAGATGGTAAACACGGTACCAATGCACCTGGCGATGTTTCTATGGCTCGTGCATTACCAGCAGGTGCATTTGATATGATTATCGGTGGTCATACACATGATACGGTTTGTTTTGATGAGCAAGGTAAATTTATCGAAAAATACATTCCAGGTTCAGCTTGTAAACCAGACTTCCAAAACGGAACTTGGATTATGCAAGCGGGTGAATGGGGTAAATATTTAGGCCGTGCAGACTTCGAATTTAAAGATGGCAAAACTACATTAGTAAAATATGAGTTAATTCCAATTAACTTGAAAAAAACCATTAAGAAAGAAGATGGCTCAAAAGAATATGAACTCTATCAACCAGAAATTAAAGCTGACGAAGCGCTATATGCTGAGTTGAAAAAATACCAAGATGAAGGTGACAAAACTCTTGGTATCAAAGTTGGTGAAGTAAAAGGCGGAACTTTTGATGGTCGTCGTGAAACAGTTCGTTTCCATCAAAGCAACTTAGGTCGCTTAATTGCAGATTCTCAACGTACACGCGTGAAAGCTGATATTGGGATTATGAATGGTGGTGGTATCCGTACTTCAATTCCTGAAGGTGATGTAACTTATCGTTCAATTCTTTCAGTTCAACCTTTCGGTAATATGATCTCTACTATTGAGTTAAAAGGCCAAGAATTAGTGGATTTCTTAACAACAGTTGCATTAAAAGAAACTGATACTGGTGGCTATCCACAATTTGCCAATATCTCTATGGTAGTTGATCGCCAAGCTAAAACTATCTCTGATGTGAAAGTTGGCGGTACTCCGTTAGATATGAACAAATCTTACAAAATCTCTATCCCTGATTACTTAACTGCGGGTGGTGATGGTTATCCAATTATGAAAACTCACCCAACTTATGTAAATACAGGCTTTATTGATGCGGAAATGTTGAAAAAATACTTTGAAGAGAAGAAAGTATTAAACGCAACAGATTACGATCCAAAAGATGACATCATCTTCAAATAATAAAAATAGGGGCTCTGAATAGAGCCCCTAAACGTTAGGTTACATATTTAAATTCAAGGACTGATTTCATTCAGTCCTTTTATTTTTCTGATAAACCTATTAAGCCTCAGATTTATTAGTTAAAGCAATATATAGGCAAACTGCAAAACCAGCTATTAAAACATAAGGTGTGAAGGTTACAACACCTGTAGGAGAGGCTGCAAAACCGAAGTTATGCGCAACCGCAGCACCAAGTACCATACCTAATACAAATAGTGCTGAATCATTATTTTCTTCACCTATATTCACTAATTGTTTACCCAGACAACCACCACCTAATGCAAAACAAAGCCCACAAAGCGCCATAGAAAGAAAGTTATAGAGATAATCGTTATGCGCGATAGGTTGTTTTTCAAAGCCTAAATGGAATTGACCTAATAAGGCATTGGTTATTGCCGCAAAAACGATCAATGCAATCACACCATTTAATAAATGCGCATCACGGAAGAGGATAAAGTTTCGGAATGCCCCAATTGTGCAAAAACGCGATTTTTGCATCAGCACACCGAGAAGTAATCCACCAGCAAGTGACATCCAAATTGCCGCATGTTGTGCACCTGGGCCTTTTTCAGAGGTGTAAATTGCTAGGTTTTCACCAAATTTAAATTGAGTTAAGGCTAAAACAAGCAAAATCACGGTAAAAATTGGACCAATTAAACCTGAAGATTGGCTTTGTTCCTTAGACTTACCTAATGAGAATCCTCGATTAGCGAAGAAAATGCCGCCTAATACACCGACAAATAATCCTACGATACCCGCTATTGCCGTAAGATCACCACCACCTAATCGCAAATAAGCCCTCCATGGACAACCTAGGAAAATGAGTGCTCCAAGCATAGCAAAAAAACCCAAACTAATTCTAGCAAGTGGTGCTGAGCCACCACGTGGATTAAATTCTTTAGATAAGAAAGCGCTAGCTAATGCACCTAACACTAATCCTATGAGTTCTGGGCGAAGATATTGTAATGGCGATGCATGATGTAAGCCTAGCGATCCTGCCGTATCGCGTAAGAAACAAGCCGCACAAAATCCCATATTTCCGGGATTGCCATTATAAGTAAGGAGTGGCGCAACGATACCAAGTGCAGCACCTGCAACCACAGGCCAAGTTAAAATTTTCATAAAAAGACCCTTGTGATATCTGAAGTTAAATTGAATTGTATGTTTTTAATACTAAAAACGAGACTATTGTAGAAGAGCTTAAAAATAAAGAAAGGCGATTCTTTTGAAATTGTGAGCAGGATCAAAAATTTTCTGACTTATTGAAAGAATAATTGATTATATTTAGTTATAAAAAAACTGCACCTAGTCAGTTAATGATTTAGTCTAACTTTTAAGGTACAGTCTATTTCTTATATTTTTGAATTAAACGTGTGATTGGTTATCTGGTAGTGTTCCTTCGATTTCTTCAACCAAATCACCATCTTTAAACATCACATAACCGCCATTTTTCATCTTTTGCCATTTTTCATTTTTGGTTAATGGCTGCGTTGCGATAATCGTTACCTTATCATTTGGAGTGGTATATTGGCTAAAATCGATTTCCACATCATCATCACGCAATGCTTTGCTAAATGGAGCTTTACGTCTAACATAATATAAACGGGTTGAACAACGAGCAATCATCCAATGCCCATTTGATAAAATAAAATTAAATACGCCGGCTTCTGCAATTTGAGAGGTAATCTCTACTACTGCATCAAAAATTTCTTTATCTGATGGTTTAGCTGGATATTTTTCTTTTAATTTTGAAAGCAAACAGCAAAATGCAGCTTCAGAATCTGTGGTACCAATTGGCTGATAGTGACAATCTGGACAAGGTTTAACACCTTCTACCGTGCCATTATGGGCAAAAACCCAGTTTTCTCCCCACAGCTCACGAATAAAAGGATGAGTATTTTCTAAATTAACATCGCCTCGTGTCGCCTTACGGATATGAGAGATAACGTTATAAGCTTTAATTTTATATTGGCTGACTAAATCTGCCATAGGTGAGGATGCACCAGGGCGATTATCTCTAAAAATACGGACACCTTTTCCTTCAAAAAAAGCAATTCCAAAACCATCTGTATGCTGATCGCAAATACCAGCGCGCCGTCGGAAACCTTCAAAAGAGAAAGTAATATCGGTTGGCGTGTTACAATTCATTCCAAGTAATTGACACATAATTTTCTTCTTAAAATAATAGGGTTATTTTTTGTTATTTTCGGAGAAACCCTTCCCGAATTCAATAGGCAAATCCGAATAATTTTATAGCCGATTGTAATAGTTCAATGCTTTTTGATCTAAATCTAAAGCCAAGCTGCGCTAATTTCGGTTTCGGCGTGTTAGTCCAAGTAAAAATAAAATTCCTGCGCATAACACCACGGAAGGACCGGCCGGCGTATTTTTCCACCAAGAAAGAGATAACCCACCTGAAATGGCCAAAATAGTAAATAAAATGGCATAGCCCACCATTTTTTCAGGTGTTCTAGCAAATAAACGCGCTGTTGCAGAGGGAATAATCAATAAAGAAGTGATAATGAGTGCACCAACAAACTTCATGCTTAATGCAATAGTTAATGCTGTCAAAGTCATCAATAAAAGGCGAAGGCGTGCAACGTTTAATCCTTCAATTTGAGCAAGTTCAGGGCTAATCGTAATTGAGAGTAGCTTCTGCCAAAATAATTTGACTACAATAGCAATCACGAAAACGCCAATGCCAATGAAAATGACATCTTGATAATCAATGGCTAACAAATCGCCAAATAAATATGACATCAGATCAACCCGAACATTATCAAGCAAACTGATAGTAATAACGCCCAAAGAGAGACTAACATGAGCAATAATACCAAGCACAGTATCAATCGAATAATTCGTTTTATGCTCCAACCATACTAATGCTAAAGCCAGCAATATAGTCATCACAATTACAGCAATATAAGGATCAACTTCAAGAAAGATGCCTAAAGCAACGCCTAATAATGCGGAATGAGAGAGTGTATCTCCAAAATAGGCCATTTTTCGCCAAACAACAAAAGCACCTAATGGCGCTGTTATAAAGGCAAGGAGTAATCCGGCAAGCCAGGCGGGAAGTAAAATATCAAACATAGATTTCTCTGCAAACTCATTTATGATTTATAGCGTTTTTGTTGGCTCTGTTCATCTTGCACTTTTAGCCAAGCCATTTTTTCCTTAATTTGTTTTTCCATTCCTCGTTCACTTGGTATGTAAAACACTGTTTCAGATAATTCAGGTGGAAAATAATTTTCGCCAGCAGCATAAGCATTCGGTTCATTGTGCGCATAACGATACTCTTCACCATATCCTAAAGATTTCATTAACGCAGTTGGTGCATTTCGTAAGTGCTCAGGCACATCATAATCAGCTGTTTCTTTGACTAATTTTTTTGCTTGATTAAAAGCCGTATAAACCGCATTGCTTTTTGGTGCTACCGCCAAATAAATAACCGCTTGTGCTATTGCCCGCTCGCCTTCATAAGCACCAACTCGAGTGTAACAATCCCAAGCAGCCAATGCAATTTGCATTGCTCGAGGATCTGCATTCCCCACATCTTCACTAGCAATCGCTAGCAAGCGTCTTGCAACATAAAGTGGATCACCACCTGCTGCAAGAATGCGAGTAAACCAATATAAAGCGCCATCTGGTGAAGAACCTCGAATAGATTTGTGTAACGCAGAAATAAGATCGTAATAGCGGTCACCGCCCTTATCAAATCGAGCTTGACGCTCGCCTAATATTTCCGTTAACAATGTTTTATTTAATAGCTTTCCTTTTGAAGTACTTTGCGCCATATCAGCCATAAGTTCTAAACAGCTTAGTGCATAACGCGCATCACCATTTACATAATCACTGAGAAGCGATAACACATCATCTTCCAATACAAAGGATTCTGAACCTAATCCTCGGGTTTTATCTGCTAACGCATTTTGCAAAATTTTTAAAATTTCGACCGCTTGCAAAGGCTTGAGAATATAAGTTCTCGCACGTGAAAGTAGCGCGTTATTTAATTCAAAGGAAGGATTTTCAGTGGTTGCGCCAATAAAAATAATTGTGCCATTTTCGATATATGGTAAAAAGGCGTCTTGCTGGCTTTTATTAAAACGATGCACTTCATCAACAAATAATAAGGTTCGGCGCCCTGCTTGTTGATTGATTTTAGCGCGTTCAATTGCCTCTCGAATCTCTTTTACGCCGCTAGTTACAGCCGAAAGCCGTTTAACTTCAGCATTAAAATGCCCAGCAATAATCTCAGCCAAAGTTGTTTTACCGGTTCCTGGAGGTCCCCAAAGAATCATTGAGTGTGCATGCCCTGCAAGAATTGCACGATAAAGTGGTTTTCCTTCAGACAATAAATGGCTTTGCCCTATATACTCTGCCAACGTGCGCGGACGCATTCTGGCAGCTAATGGGCGATAATCCTCGGAAAAATCAAAAGAAAGGCTACTTATCATTTTAATGTAATCGTAATTGATGTCTTACTTGGCGCATCAATAAAAAAACCCATGGCCAAAGGATACCACTAATTATTGCACCCACGATTTGTTGGTTATTAAACTCTGCGTTATTTAATACCATTTCGATAAAGAAAATCATAAAACGAATTAAAATAACATATAGCATCACTAATAAGCTTTGTAACCAAAGCGATAAATTACGCAATATTTGGTGGTTCTTAGTAATGATATAAATGGCAATAGACAGTACTAATGCATGAATCCCTAAAATCGAACCAACTACAAGATCCCAAATAATACCAACAACAAATGCTGTACCTACGCTAACTTTATCTGGTAACGCTAACGCCCAATAAAGCAAAACTAATACTACCCACGTTGGGCGATACCCCTGAAAATCATTAGGCCATGGCATAATTTCTAGCACAAATGCCACAATGAAAATAAAGGCTAAGATAAAAATCTGAAAAAAAGTTTGTCTCATGACTATTCTGCTCCCACGTCAGTATGATGATTTTCATCACTATCTTTTTCCGGCAAAGCTGCTGGGTTTTCTGCAGACTCTTCATTCGGTTCAGTAACGTTTTCTTTACTATTTTCTTCTGTTACTTCTTCCTTTTTCTGAGCTAAGGAGCGCAAACGTTCAATCGGATTTGTGCTATTTCTACGTTCTTCAACAACATCTCGCACCTGCTGTGGTGATAAACTTTTTTGTTTACGTAACTCTTCTGTTGTTGGCCATAGCAATAATAGGTAACGTAAACGGTCTAACGAAGCTAGTGGTTTAGCGACAATACGCGCAAACTGGCTTTTGGTGTCGTTTGCCACAGATTCTACAATCGCAACTGGGTATCCTTCAGGGAAACGTCCACCTAACCCTGAGGTTACTAATACATCTCCTTTAACAATATCAACCGAACGAGGTAAATTATCAATAATTAACTCATCATTATGACCTGTACCATTCGCTATACCCCTTACATCATTGCGTAATACTTGCACTGGAATTGCATGAGTAATATCTGTAATCAACAATACTCGACTGCTTTTTTCTCCTACTGAGATAACTTGTCCAACTACACCACGCTCATCAATAATAGCTTGTCCAACATAAGCGCCTGTGTCCTGCCCTTGATTGATAATCACCTGTTGGCGATAGCTATCCATCTCTGCCGTTAGCACCTCTGCAATTTTTTTATATTCATCTTGGCGCAAGGGTGAACTTAATAGCAAGCGTAATCGTTGATTTTCCACTTTAAGGTGATCTAATAAAAGTAAATCTGCATTTTTTTCACGTAACTGCTCTTTTAAAACTTTATTTTCTAATTGAAGCTTATTGTTATCAATAAAGTTATTACTGACCCCATCTAATACTGAACGAGGCGTGTTGGCAAAGTAATACAATCCGCTAACAGCCGTTTCAAGCATATTACGAAAATGAATCAACGCAGAGCTTCTTCCATCAAAAGCAATCAACGCAATAGAAAAGCAGATAGCTAAGAAAAGTCGAACGCCAGGAGAAGGGGCTTTAGCAAAAATAGGCTTCATTGTTTCTTTAGAATGAATTAAAAGAATAGAACTAGAAAAAGGCAATGGATAATGGCAAAACCATTATCCATTCAGTATTTATTAGATTAGATGCTGAAATTATTCATCTGAACTAAATACATCTCCACCATGCATGTCAATCATATCTAATGCTTGACCACCACCTCTTGCAACACAAGTTAATGGTTCATCTGCAACAATTACTGGTACACCTGTAGCTTCTGAAAGCAAAATATCTAAATTTTGTAATAAAGCACCGCCGCCAGTTAACACCATACCACGTTCAAAAATATCTGCAGCCAATTCTGGAGGACATTGTTCTAGCACAGATTTTACTGCGCCAACAATTCCATCTAATGGCTGCTCAATCGCTTCTAATACATGTCTTGAATTTAATTCAAATGTACGCGGTGCACCTTCTGCAATATTATGTCCATGTACATCCATAGTTTTAACTTCATCTTCATCGCGAATCGTTGCTAATGCAATTTCTTTTTTGATACGTTCAGCAGTTGCTTCACCAATTGCTGAACCAAAATGACGACGAACATACGCAACAATTGCATCATCTAATTTATCACCGCCAATACGCACTGAAGTTGAGTAAACAATACCATTTAATGATAACACTGCAACTTCTGTTGTACCACCACCGATATCAATCACCATTGAACCTGTTGCTTCATGTACTGGTAAACCAGCACCAATCGCTGCAGCCATAGGTTCTTCAATAAGGTAAACCTCACGCGCACCTGCTCCCATTGCAGATTCTTTAATTGCACGACGTTCAACTTGCGTTGCACCAGCTGGCACACAAATTAACACGCGTGGGCTTGGGCGCATAAAGTTATTAGTATGAACTTGCTTAATAAAGTGTTGTAACATTTTTTCCGTTACAAAGAAATCCGCAATCACACCATCTTTCATTGGACGGATTGCAGTAATGCTTCTTGGGGTACGGCCTAACATTAATTTAGCGTTTGTTCCAACCGCCGCAATGCTTTTTGATAAACCAATTCTATCTTGACGGACAGCCACTACAGATGGCTCATCAAGTACGATGCCTTGTCCTTTTACATAAACTAGCGTATTTGCTGTACCGAGATCGATTGAAAGATCGTTAGAAAACAATCCTAAAAATTTTTTAAACATATTGAATATCCGTCAATTAACTAATTTGCTCATGCATTTGCATGAATAATGATGTGAAAAAATTGCGTATAAATATATCAAAAAAACCCACTCTACTTCAATGACTAATTTAATTTAGCCAAAGTTTTTCAACCATTTAACTTTAAACAAAACAAAACGCCACTCATTGAGTGGCGTTTTTCATAGCAAGTTGCAATTAACCTTTGTAGTTATAAACGTGAGCAACTAAATCTAATACTTTGTGAGAGTAACCGGTTTCGTTATCGTACCAAGAAACTAATTTCACGAAAGTATCTGTTAATGCGATACCTGCTGCAGCATCAAATACAGAAGTTTCAGTTGCACCGTTGAAGTCAGTTGAAACTACTGCATCTTCGGTATAACCTAAAACGCCTTTCATTTCATTTTCTGAAGCACGTTTGATTTCTGCACAAATTTCTTCATATGAAGCTGGTTTTTCTAAGTTTACAGTTAAGTCAACTACTGACACGTTTGGTGTAGGTACACGGAATGCCATACCAGTTAATTTACCGTTTAATGCTGGTAAGACTTTACCTACTGCTTTCGCTGCACCTGTTGAAGATGGAATGATGTTTTGTGATGCACCACGACCACCACGCCAGTCTTTTGCAGATGGACCATCAACAGTTTTTTGTGTTGCAGTTGTTGCGTGAACAGTTGTCATTAAACCATCTTTGATACCGAATTTATTGTGAATTACTTTCGCTAATGGCGCTAAACAGTTTGTAGTACAAGAAGCGTTAGAAACGATATCTTGACCTGCATATTTATCAAAGTTAACACCATTTACAAACATAGGTGTAGCGTCTTTTGATGGGCCAGTTAAAACTACTTTTTTCGCACCTGCAGTAATGTGTTTACGAGCAGTTTCGTCTGTTAAGAATAAACCAGTTGCTTCAACAGCGATATCAACACCGATTTCGTTCCATTTTAAGTTAGCTGGATCACGCTCAGCAGTTACACGGATTGTTTTACCGTTTACCACTAAGTTACCATCTTTAACTTCAACAGTACCGTCGAAACGACCATGAGTTGAGTCATATTTTAACATGTAAGCCATGTAATCAACATCGATTAAGTCGTTGATACCAACAACTTCGATATCATCACGAAGTTGAGCTGCGCGGAATACAATACGACCGATACGACCAAAGCCGTTAATACCAATTTTAATAGCCATAGATTTTTTCACCTATATTAAAGTTAAACAAAATTGTTCTTTACTTGAAAGACTATCTCTGTAAAGATGCTTACATTATAGCATATGTTTTTATGCAGCAAACACGCCTAAAGAACGTAATCACTATATCAGATTCTATTTTTATGATCCATGTCAAATTTGATAAAAATAACGCTTTTTAGGTAAAAAACATCTCTGCTTTTAGGAACTTTTTAGCTATCTTTTAAGTGAAATTTTAGAGGATAAAATGATTAAAGATATTGATGAACTCACGGAAGAACAAGTTGAAATTCTCATTAACCACGGCACGGAAATGCCATTTACGGGTAAATTTTTAGAAGAAAACCGTGTGGGCACTTATCGTTGCGCACGTTGTCATTCAGCACTATTCCGTTCTGATACAAAATTTGATGCAGGATGCGGCTGGCCAAGTTTTTATGAGGCAGTTTCAGATGAAGCACTACGTTATCTAGACGACTACTCTTTAGGCCGTCATCGAGTTGAAATTCGTTGTAGTAATTGTGACTCTCATCTTGGTCATGTTTTTCATGATGGACCACCCCCAACTGGCTTACGTTTTTGTTTAAACTCCGTCGCGCTGAATTTTAAATGGGACGAAACTGGCGAAGAATTTGATGGTTAATGCAAAACAGGCGCTGATTTAGCGCCTGTTTCATTTTATCGACTTGTTGAGATTTTAGCTAAAGCTTGCTTTACTTCATCAATCACATAATGCCAATCTTCAATCATCGCACGCCAGCGAATAGACTGCATATTTGGATACCATAAATTCTCTCGCTGGTAGCTTCCCCAACGCCAATCAACAACGTAAGAAAGCATCAACAATGTTGGCTTATTCAATGCGCCAGCTACATGTGCCACTGATGTATCTACCGTCACAATACAATCTAACAAGCTAATTGCCGCAGCAGTATCCGCCATATCATGTAAATCAGCGGATAAATCCGTCACTTGATAACGTGCTAATAAATCTTTTTCAGCCTCATTTTGTTCTTTTTGCAAACAATAGAAATCAACATTATCGCTATTAAATAATTTCTCTATCGGCCCCAAATCATGAATAGAACGATTAGCATCATTTTCATGCGACGGATCGCCTCGCCATACTATCCCGACTTTCAAGCGGTCATTTTTAATGATTTTTTTGCAAAACAGTTGTTGTTTCTCTGGTATTGCAGATAGATAAGGTATTCTTTTCGGCTGAAGCTGAAAAGGCATTGCCACATGAGCTAAAATTGCATGAGGATAAACCCAATAGTCGAAATGCGTTAGTTCGGCATTAGCATTCTCGCGAATAATGACTTCATCAATATCTGGATGCGTTTGTAATAATGAAATTATTGGCTTTTGTGCCACTAATGTAATTTTTTTAGTGCCTTGCAATTTCAGCATATGCGCTAGTTGAGCAAACATAATCTCATCGCCCAAACCAAACTCACTCCAAATGACCAAATGTTTATTAGCTAAAGACTCTCCTTTCCAGCGCTTTTCTTTAAGCCATTCATCTTTTGGTGGAAATGGGCTGCGACGTTCAGGAAATAGTTCTTCAACAAGCTCAAAAAGCTTCTCACGTGCTTTAAACCCTTCTTGATAATTACCAGCTAATAAAATACTACATACATTGAAAAGATGAGCAGAAATATTTATCTTATAACGTAAATAACGCTGAAAAACCGTTTCTTCTTGATTGGTAACTCCTGCTTTTTGCAAGGTTTGCACCTTTGCTAAAAAAGCAGCTGGAGAATCTGGATCCAATAGTGCCATATTTTCTAAGGACTCTAGCGCACTCATTAAATCATTTCGCAATAGAGCATTATTAAAATCAACATAAATATCAATATAGCTCTTACCTAAACGTTTGGTGTCTTTAAAATAAAGCCAAACATTCACATTAGTATTTTCTTGATAGCTAACAACTTGACTAAATGGTTGATGTAATGCCAAAGGTGAAATACCCGCTTTCGATTTTAAAGCTAAAACCCCCTCTTCTTTCAGCACGCGTAACCAACAAAAGAAGGTGTCTTCGTCATAACTTAGACCTTCATCATCTACAAAAAGCGCATCATAAGCGTTCTGTTGAATCGCAGGTAAACTCTGCTTCTGCCCCATTTTTTCACTGTAATACTCAAACTCAAATTGGGCTTTCCAATCTGGAAGAAAATTATCCATAAAAGCTTCATTTGCAATAACCAAAGCCTTCTTCATATTGCCTTACCTATATTCCATTATAGTCAATTTATTCTAGCATTGAGGGGCTAGAACCCCAAACAACAAAATAGCCCCAACCTAAATCGGAGCTAATTTATTCATGAAAACAAAATCATATGTTTTACATTATTTTTTCTTTGTTGGTCGCTGCCAACCTTGAATATGTTTTTGTGCAACACGTGTAATCACTAATTCGCCTTCAGCCACATTTTTAGTAATGGTTGAACCCGCACCAATGGTCGCACCATTAGCAATCTCAACTGGTGCAACTAATTGGCTATCTGAGCCAACAAACACATCATCGCCAATAATAGTTTTGAATTTATTTGCGCCATCGTAGTTACAAGTAATCACACCCGCACCAATGTTCACATTGCTACCAACTTCAGCATCACCAACATAAGTTAAGTGATTCACTTTAGATCCTTTACCTACTTGTGCGTTTTTAATCTCAACAAAGTTACCTACATGCGCACCTTCCGCTAATTGAGTGCCTGGACGTAAGCGAGAGAATGGTCCAATTGCAGATTTTTCACCAATCACTGCATCTTCTAACACAGAATATGGTTTGATTTCTACATTATCACCTACGCTCACATTTTTTAAGACACAACCTGCACCAATTTTAACATTGTTACCTAGTTTAACATTCCCTTCTAAGATTACGTTAACGTCAATAGACACATCTTTTCCATGTTCAACGGTACCACGTACATCAAAACGACTTGGATCGCTTAAAGTTACGCCAGCAAGCAATAATTTTTCTGCTTGTTTTTTCTGATAAAAACGTTCAAGTGCCGCTAGTTGAAGACGATTATTAACCCCTTCAACTTCCATAAATTCATCAGCTTGCACCGCTTGTACTTGGAATCCATCTTCATTTGCCATCGCAATTACATCAGTAATGTAATACTCGCCTTGTGCGTTATTGTTATTGAGATTGCCTAACCATTTTTTGAAGCTTGCACCGCTAGCAACCATCACACCAGTATTAATTTCTTGGATTTTTAACTGTTCAGCCGAAGCATCTTTTTGTTCAACAATCGCAACCACCGAGCCATTTTCACGAATAATACGACCATAACCCGTTGGGTTTTCTAACTTAACTGTTAATAGTGCAATACCATTTTCTGGTTTTTGCGCAATAAGACGCTCAAGCGTCGATTGCTGAATTAACGGTGTATCACCATAAAGCATCATAATATTTTCATCATCTGCAAAAAATGGCGCTGCTTGTTGCATCGCATGACCTGTGCCTAATTGTTCTGCTTGGAAAACCCAATTAACTGGCTCATCAGCTAATCTTTCTTTTAATAAATCAGCACCATGGCCATAAATTAAATTGATTTGGCGTGCATTAAGCTGTTTTACCGTATCAATAACATGTTTTACCATAGGTTTGCCCGCAATTGGATGTAAGACTTTTGGTAAGTCTGAATACATACGCGTGCCTTTTCCTGCTGCTAGAATTACCACACTTAAAGGTTTGGTCATTTGAATATCCTTGTTTAAAAATAATTAAAAGAGTTGACTTGCTGTAATGAAAATCAGCAAGTTGATGCCTGCATAATCATCAAAATATGCCTATTTTAACAGAAATTGACAATAGAAAAAGCGGTTAGTTTCTTGCAATTCTTTGCAAAAATCTAACCGCTTGTCAGTCAATACAGATTATGCTTGTTGTTCAATATCTGTTTTTTCTAGTGCGGGTTTCGCATATTTTTCTTCATCAAATTCACGTAATGGTTTGTGACGTTCTCCTAAGAAGGTATAAATCACTGGCAATACGAATAAGGTAAAGAGCGTACCGATACTTAAACCAGCCACAATCACCATCCCCATACTAAAACGGGCAATCGCACCTGCGCCAGAAGCTAATAGTAATGGAATTAAGCCCGCTACCATCGCAGCTGTTGTCATTAGAATCGGACGTAAACGAATAGTTGCTGAATGAACAATGGCGTCAAAACGAGATAATCCGTGATTTAATTGCTCTTCTTTTGCTACTTCACACATCAAAATACCGTGTTTCGTAATTAACCCAACTAACGTTACCAAACCAACCTGTGAATAAATATTTAAGGTTGCCCCAGCTACTTTGCCAATACCAAGAACATTTAATACCAACAATGCTCCACTCACTGCTAATGGAACAGAAACTAAGATAACCATTGGATCACGCCAAGATTCAAATTGAATTGCAAGCACTAAATAGATAATCACCACCGCTAAAGCAAAAGTCATTGCCATTGCACTGCCTTCTTGAACATATTGACGTGCTTCAGATCTAAAATCGTATTGGTAACCTTGTGGCAATGTTCTGTCTAATTCAGCTTTTGCCCAATTTACTGCATCACCAATTGAACCTGACACAACACCGCTAATAGTAGCCGAGTTAAGTTGGCTCATTCGATTTAATGAAGCTGGTTCTGTCGCTAATTCTAATGTAACGATCGAACCAAGCGGAATCGTTTCACCACTTGCGGTATTCACATAGAATTTCATTAAATCTTCTGGATTTAGGCGATCTTTTCGAATTGCTTGAGAAACAATCGGATAAGCTCGAGAGTCAATATCTACACGCGTAATAATTGCACCAGATAAATATGCGCCTAATGTTCGGCTCACCTGTTGCATAGTAATACCATAACTTCCCATTTTTTCGCGATCAAATTTCCATTTCATTGTTACCGTATCAAATTTTAAGTCTAAATTTGCAAAGAAAAATTGACCTGAAGATTGTGCTTTTGCCAACACATCACCGGCAACTTGCGCTAACTTATTGTAATCATCCGCTGTCGTAATCACTAATGAGAACGGTAAGCCGTTTTCACCAGTTGAAATTTCTGGAAACGAAATCGCATTGATATCCATTGCAACAATTTGTTTAGCAATTTTTGCGACATCAGCAGCAATCGCGGCACGTTCACGATCACGCTCATTCCAATCTTTTAATGAAATAATTGAAAGCGCGCTGTTGGTACCGTTAAAACCAGAAACTGTCATCATTGCTGCCACTTCTGGAAGCGCTTTAACTTTTTCATTGAACTGCTCAGTTGCTTGTTGCGTGTAGTCTAAGTTTGTATTAGATGGACCATTTCCGATACCAACAATGAAACCACGGTCTTCAGTTGGTGCAACTTCACTAGATAAAGATGTTAATAACGTTGGTAACGTTGCAAAAATACCGATAGCAAACACCACAACAAACCAACGGACTGCCATTACGCCCCTTAACATATTGGTATAGCAGCTTGTCATTTTATCTAGCATGCCATTAACGCATTTTGCAAAGCCACTTTCATGTTCTTCACTGTATGCTTTTAATACTCGGCTAGACATCATTGGCGAAAGCGTTAATGCAGCAATCCCTGAAATAAATACCGCACCAGCAAGCGTAAGTGCAAACTCTTTAAACAGTGAGCCAGTCACGCCTTCCATCAATGCCATCGGTGAATATACTGCCACCAAAGTAATTGTCATTGAAATAACGGGAATTGCAATTTCACGTGTCCCAATAATTGCCGCATCGAATGGTGATTTCCCTTCTTTCACATGGCGTTCCACGTTCTCTAGTACAACGATCGCATCATCCACCACCAAGCCGATAGCAAGAATCAAGGCTAATAGCGTCAGCAAGTTAATTGAGAAGCCGAACATTTGTAAGAAGAATAATACCCCAATCAATGAAATTGGAATCGTCACAACTGGCACGATCATCGCACGTAATGAGCCTAAGAAGAGGATAATCACCACTAATACGATAACCGTTGCTTCTATAATGGTTTTATAAACCTCTTTAATTGAGCTATCAATTGCAATGGTTTTATCATACATAATTTCCCCATTAAGCGAATCCGGTAAGTTCCGTTGAATTTGCTTAAAGGTTGGGTAAATATCTTTTGCAACAGTTAGTGAGTTTGCAGTTGTTGCTGCTGAAACCGCTAATACCACTGCATCTTTACCATCAGCTACTGCTCGTGAGGCATCTTGGTATTTATCTAATTCAACTGTTGCAATATCTTTTAATTTGATAGTACGACCATCTGATGTTGTCGAAATCGTTACATTTTCTAATTCGGCAACAGAAGGCGTAGTTGATTCCACTTTGTTTTTATAAACCGTGTAATAACCATTTGCGCTACCAGCTGCTGTACTCAAGTTATTCGCACTTAAAGCAGCCAAAACAGTAGCACCAGAAAGGTTATTCCCTGCCATTTTTTCTGGATCTAACCAAATTCGTAAACCAAAGTTTGATGCACCAAAAATATCTACGCTAGAAACGCCATTGACCGTAAAGAATTGCGGTTTTACAACACGGTTAATATAGTCTGCAATTTGTGGTGTGCTTAACTCATCAGAAACAAAGCGAATATACATCAACGCATCGTTTGAACCAGATGAAACACTAATTGATGGATCGTCAATACCACTCGGTAATTTCGCACGAATCGCATTTACTTTAGCTGAAATATCAGCTAACGCCATTTGCGGGTTAGTGTTCAGCTTCATCTTAATAGTTACAGTTGAAGTACTTGGACTACTTGAAGAAGTCACATAGTCAATGTTATCCGCTTGCGCGACAGCTTCCTCTAGTTGGGAGGTAACCAATGCCTGCATAAGGCTAGCATCAGCCCCCGAATAGTTAACACTAACGGTAACGATGGAGACCGTCATCTCCGGATATTCGCGCACCTGTAATTTGTTGATAGATTGCAAGCCAAGAATTGTAATCAGCAAGCTAATACATATCGCCAAAACCGGTCGTTTAATAAAAATATCAGTAAATTTCATTAAAAACCCCAATTAAAGTTTTGAATCTTTAGCCGGTTGGATAACCCCTACAGCTTCTTGATCAGAAACTTCGACTAATGCATGATTTTCTAAACGTTGGAAACCGCCAGTAACAATTAAATCTCCAGCTTTAACGCCTTTTGATAATAATGCATAAATGCCATTACGATCTAAAGTCTTCACTTCCGTTTGTTTTGCACGATACATCTTGCTTAAATCTTTATCAGGATTTTGTGCCGATAATTTATTTTTATCTTCATCTGAAAGTGGTTGCAATACATATAAGGTTTCACCATACATGGTATAGGTAACTGCAATTTGAGGTACCACAATTTGTTCTTGTTTAGTCGGTAATGCCACGTTTAAACGAGCGAACATACCTGAAAGTAATTTTTCACCACCTTCAGTAATCACTGCCTCTAGGTTGATTAAACCAGTATTACGGTCAACAGCAGGATCAATTGCGATGATATTCGCAGGGAATGTCTGACCTGGGAGCGCATCAATTTCTGCTGTAACTTTCTGACCTACCGCAATTTTCTCTACATCAGTTTGTGGCAAAGTAAAACGAATTTTCATTGAACTTTGGTCTTCCACACGCACAATTTCTGTTCCTGTAGAAATATATTGGCCTAAGTTCACATTCACGATACCTGCAACACCACTAAATGGCGCATAGATTTTACGACGACCAATTGAAGATTTTAGAGATTCAATGTTCGCAAGCAATTGATTGTAAGTTGATTGCGCATTGTCTAGCTCTGCTTTTGAGGCACTATTGGATGCTACTAAAGTACGATAACGATCAAGCGTTGCTTTCGCGTTTGGTAATTGTGCTTGAGAAGCTTTTAATGTTGCCTCTTCAACTGCATCGTCTAACTCTACCAATAAATCCCCTTTATTAACACGCTGACCTGATTTCACATTTACACGCGTAACCGTACCAGAAGCTTGCGCACTTAGCATTGCACCTTGATTAGGGCGAATATAACCTACTGCAGCAATTTGCGGTGTCCATTCACGTGTTTTCACCGTCATTGCAGTAACTTGACTAACCTTTTCAGGCATATTGGCTGCCGCTTCACTCTTTTTAAATGAGATAAATTTTTGCATTCCTGTCACACCAGCAAAAAGGACTAATACAATAATCAAAGTGATTACAATCAGTACTTTTCTACCTGTGGAGGTTTTTTTATTATCTGTTGTCATAGATTCTCCGTAAGACTAATAAACTTTCAACATCCATCACTTTTTAACAAAGCAATCATGTTTTATTTAATACTGAAGCAGAACATTCTACTTCTTAAAGTTGTGATAAATAGGCTATGCCTAAACTAGAAAACAAGCGGTTTAATTTTCTCAAACTTTTGCAAATTTATTTGGCAGCATCAATGTCGCTTAGAATTTCTTCACCTAAGAATTCACTTAATTGGCGAGTTAATGTAATCAATACCTCGCTTTTTTCCTCTCCTAACCGAGTAAACACTTTATTTTCTAGCATGTTTAAACGTGCCATCATAGGTTCAGCAAATGCTCTACCCTTTTCAGTTAACTGAATTCGTTTTTCTCTTTTATCTAAACAAACTGCGGCGGGCTCAATAATGCCCTCTTTTAATAAATTCTTACAAATTGGCGATAATGTTTGTTTTTGAATAAAAAAATCTGTGCAAATTTCTTGTTGACTACGATGTGGATGTCGTAAAAGGCTACAAAGAATCCACAATACATGGACGTTATCTAGCCCTTCATTTTTTGCCCAAAGGGTGTACATTTGTTTGATATATGTAATGGAATGTCCTAACTGTTCCATCCTTACCATGCGTTTTTATCCTCCAACCAATAGTCTGAAATTTTACTAATGGCAGGCATTTTAGTAAAATAACAGACTATATTCAACTGAATTTTTTACTTTTTTCGATCCGCTTTTCCATTTTTTTGCCCTTTCTGCCCTCTATTTTTTCTCCAATTTATGTTACTATCACGCCAGTTTTTAGAGGAATCCCTATGGCAATTCAATCCAAATATAAAAGCGAACAACTTGATAATTTAATCCAAGATCTTTTTATTGTTCTTGAACAACATAAAGCACCGAATGATCTTGCGTTAATGGCATTAGGTAATTTAGTGACGAACATTATTCGCAATAATGCTAAAGATGATGTGCAACGTGAGCGTTTAGCTCAAGCGTTCGGAAATACGCTTCAAAACGCACTCGCGCCAACCAAACAATAATTTAAAGCTATGTTAAATCGCCTGAAAGAAGCTACTCTGCCTGCCAATACCCGCCAATACCGTGAAGAAACCGCTGACCGGATTTCATGGGGGCATTGGTTTGCGCTGTTTAATATTATTCTGGCGATTTTAATTGCTTCTCGTTATGCCTTTAATGCCGATTGGCCTAATACCCTTTCTGGCAAACTTTATTTCTTTATTAGCTTATTTGGCCATTTCAGTTTTGTTGTTTTTGCCTTTTACTTGCTGCTTCTTTTTCCACTGAGTTTTGTGATCAAAAATGTCCGTGGTTTTCGTGCATTTTCGGTAATCTTTGCCACATTCGGGCAAACATTATTACTACTTGATACCGAAGTTTTCAAACAATTCTATCTCCATCTTTCTCCTTTAGTTTGGGATTTATTAGTCAATCCAGATAACGGCGAACTAGCACGCCAATGGCAGCTACTTTTCGTTCCCATGCCACTTATTTTGTTAATGGAAATGCTTTACTCCCGTTGGTGTTGGCAGAAACTACGTAGTTTTAATCGCCAAACTTGGGGGAAATATGTTGCGAGCTTTTTCTTAAGTTGCTTTGTTGCAACTCACTTAATTTATGCATGGGCCGATACTAACCTAAACCGCCCAATTGCCTCACAAAAAGCAAATTATCCACTTTCTTACCCAATGACCGCACGTAGTTTCTTGGAAAAACATGGGCTAATTGATATTGAAGAACTAGAACAACAAGCTGAGAACATGGGGCGAGTTGATAGTTTCTATTTGAATTATCCAAAACAAGCAATAGAGGTAACGAAATCAGCAAAAGTCAATCTGTTATTAGTCAATATTAGTGGATTAGCACCTGAAAAGATCAATACGCAGCTCATGCCATCATTAAAAGCGATTAGCTTAAACTCGCATGAATTTACTAATCACTATGCGGCTGCAGATAACCCAACAGCAAGTACGCTTGGCTTATTCTACAGCCTAAGTGGCAAATATCTTGATTCTGTATTAAGCGAAAAAACTGCCTCGCCTTTTATTGAGGTATTCCAAAAAGAACAATATCAATTTGGCTTGTTCTCTTATAACAGCTTTAAAGCACCAATTTATCAACGTGCGATGCTAAAAGAATTCAAGCTTCCCAAAACAACAGGGAATGAAAACACGCTGAATGCTTGGTATAAATGGTTTGTGCAAAGAGATATCACAAAACCGTTCTTTAGCTATTTAGAACTCACGGCTTCTGAAAACCTAATTGATTTAGACCAACGATTATTCAACCAAATTTGGCAAGAATTAGCTGAACAAGGCACGTTAAAAAACACCCTAGTAGTGATTACCTCTGACTTAGCACCATCAGAGCAACTTAAAAATGACTTTAGCCAAGCGCATATTCGAGTGCCATTTATTGTTTATTGGCAAGGTGATGCGAAAAAATACCATCAACTTTCTAGCCACCTTGATTTTATGCCGACGATCTTACGTCAATTCTTTGGAGTCACTACACCAATTAAATCCTATGCACAAGGTGTTGATTTAAGTGAAGCAAACGAACGTGTATTTATTTTAGCGACTAATTTAGATTGGAATGTTGCAATACTGCCAGATGGAGAACAATATCATCTTAATCGTAAAGGCAAATTTGAGAAATTTAATGCACAAGGTGAGAAAGAAAAAGTGGAGCGCCCTCCACTTCCAATCTTCTTACAGCTGATTAAACAAAGTAATCAATTTATTGAGAAATAAAATACGCCCTCATTTGAGGGCATATTTTTTATAGCTAAATTAGTTTTTCTGATTGCTAGCAAATCGCATAAAAAGGAAGCCCAGCCAAAGCAATGCGACTAAAACAAATGCACCCCCAACATTGCCTACTTGAGCCAAACTAAGATGTTGAATCACAAGGCTTCCAATAAGCGCGCCGCCACCGATTCCCATATTATAAATACCAGAATAAATCGCGGTTGCCACATCTGTAGCATCTGGTGCTAATTCCAATACTTTCATCTGCAAGGCAATACTCAGGCCAGTAATACCCATCCCCCATAAGAACACCACAATAAAAATCGCACAAATATGTTCACTAAATGGCAATAAGCTAAATTGCATTAAAATAATTAGCCCAAGGCATCCCATAAGAAATTTATTTGGCATACGTTTATATAAGCGTCCAAAAATAAAACTGGCCATTACGCCTGCTAAGCCAAATACTAATAAAATGGCTGTTCCGGTTTCTGCGCTAACTTGGCTGATTTTAACGATAAATGGCTCAATATAGCTATACCCCGTAAAATGTCCTGAAATCGCAATGACAGTTGTTAAATAAATACCTATTAGCATCGGACGTTTTATTAAAATAGGTAAACTACTCAATGAACCTGCATTTTGGCTAGGTAAGTGCGGTAATAATTTCCACATCACCAACATAATTACACAAGCAATCACTGCAATTACTGCGAAAGTAGAACGCCAATCTAACGCTTGTCCAATCATTCTGCCTAGCGGCAAACCAAGAATCATTGCCAATGAACTTCCTAAAGCTAATAAACCTAATGCTTGCTGTTTCTTATCTTTAGGTGCAACACGAATCACTAAAGAAGCTGTAATCGACCAAAATAGGGCATGAGCTAACGCAATGCCAATACGTGAGATCAACAGAACCTCAAAATTCCAAGCAATAATGGATAAGCCATGGCTGATAATAAATACCGTAAACAGTAGCATTAACAGTTTTTTACGTTCTATTTTTGCTGAAAATAACATCAACGGTAAAGAAGCTAAAAATACTACCCAAGCATAAACGGTAATCATCAACCCTACAGTAGATGTTTCCATTTCAAAGCTCTGCGCAATATCGGAAAGTAATGCCACAGGAATAAATTCCGTGGTATTAAAAATAAAAGCAGAGAGTGAAAAAGCTAACACCCGTAATAGCGCAAGGCGCCGATACTCTGTTCTTGAAATCATCATTATTATTTGTTCCTTTTGTTGTAAAAAAACAAGCGGTCAAATTTTCTCATTCTTTTGCAAAAAGAACTGAAAAAATCACCGCTTGTTTGCCTTGTTCTAGTAACAGATTATTTATTGCTGCCCAAAACCTTTTAATCCAACCACATGAACATACTCTTGGTTATTGGTAATTTTACGTACCAATTTATAAGTTGTACCACGTTCTGGGCTAATGTTTTCTGGTGCGGCAATCAATAATTGCATATCCAATCGTTCACAAAGCTCAAACAAGGTATTGATAGACATCGCATCCAAACGTGCTGCTTCATCTAGGAATAACAAGCGACACGGAAGAATATCCTTCGCACGTAAACGTCTAGATTCCTCTTCCCAGCTTTGAACGACCATCAAGAGAATCGACATCCCCGTACCGATCGCTTCACCGGTTGAAAGTGAACTACTTTCCGCACGCATCCAACCGTCCGCACCACGTAAGGTTTCAACTTCTAAATCTAGGTAGTTACGATAATCTAATAATTCCTCACCAATGGTCTGCGGTGTGCGTTGTCCCATTTCAATATGCGGATTGACACGTTTGTATAACATCGCTAAAGCTTCTGAGAAACTTAGTTTTTGACTATCAAACAAGTCTTTATGCGCTTCACGATCTTCACTTAACGCGTTAAGCAAAATCGCATGCGTATCACGAATATTCACCACTAAACGAACACCTTTAACCTGACCAAAGGCAATGTTTTGCAAGCCTTGGTTAAGTTGCAAGATGCGGTTTTGTTCACGTTGAATGGTTTTACGTAAAATGTTCGCAACCGATTCTGCACTAATTGCTAATTTTTTCTCACGGCTTGTCAACTCATTTGTTAAGCGAGCCAACTCAATTTCCATTTGCTCAATCGCATCAATTGGATCATCGGTTTTGATAATGTCTTGACGGATTCGCTCACGTAAATGTTGGTAAACCGCAATAAAGAATGCCACTTTATTTTCTGGTTTACGGTTATCTTCAGAAGCACGCAAACTATCGCGTAAGTATTCGTTATCTGCAACAGCTGTACGTAATGCACCTAAAGCCTTATCTGAAATTGACCGTAATTCATCGCTAGATTGATATGCCAATTCACGGCGATTCAAACGTTTTTCCACATCACTATTGCGAGAAAGTTTTAATACCAAGCACCAACTTGCTTTGGCTTGAACGACTAATTCACGTTGTGCTTTATAATCACGTTCTGCTTTACGCAACAAACGATTAAGATTTTCAATTTCCGCTTCGATTGTGCCTAATTGCTTATCTAAATAGCCTTTTCTTGCTCGTTGTTGGCTTAAACGTTGTTGTAATTCATCGCGACGATCTCTTGCACGCGCTTCCGCACCAATATCACCACGAACGCCGAGATCATCAATTTCACGAATCAGCTCTTCTAACATCTGATTTTTCGCTTCATAAGCACTACGCAAGCTTGTTAATACTTGATTGTATTGACTAAATTGCGCTTGTGCTTGACGAAGTGCCTCTTTCGCTTGTTCGCGCATTTGCTGTGCTTGCGTTAATTGTGACCGTAATTGTTCAGTTAATGCAGAACCTTCAGCACTAATAGATTCGTGGTAGCCAAAATGCACACGGCGTTGCATAACATCAGACAAGGCAAACACTTTTTGTTGAGCTTGTTTTTGCATCGCTTTTTGCGTTGCATATTCGGCTTCTAACTGTTCAAATTTTGCAGGATCGCTCTTCAACGCGGCTGCTATCGGCTCTAATTGAGTTAATGTCGCACCAAATTGACGGATAAATTGCTCATCTTCTTGTGCTTCATCTAATTGTACACGACACTCTTCTACGCGTTCTGCTAAAGTTTCATCCGCAAGTAAGCCTACAAGCGGTAGAATTTTGCTTAACATTTGCAATTGCGCTTTTAAGCTCTCTAATTGCTGACGAAGTTGCTGTTCTTCACCTGCAGCCTGATTTAAAGCACGCTCAATTTCCGCACGCTCTGCCGCTAATGCTTGCATTTGTGATTCCGGATTATCTTGGAATGCTAAACTCAAATGCGTTCCCACGAACTGGCTTAAATGTTGCTGTAAGCGCTGACATTTTTGTACTTCAAATGCCTGCTCAGCATGTTTTTCAGTAATCTCATCACGCTGCGCTTTTAAAGTTTCTAAATGTTTTTCACGAGCCGCACGGCCAAATAACGGAACTTCAGGGAACTTAGAATAGCGCCATTGACGATCAGAGACTTTAACAATTACGCCTTCGCCAAATTCTTCGCTAGAAAATACCGCATCATCAAATGCTGCTGGGTCGCCTTCAATAAAATAAAGATCTTCTGGGTAATCTTCTAATTTTTCTAACTGATGTTTAACTGCTTCTAAATCTCGCACAACAATCGCATGACGCGCTTCACCATAAAGTGCGGAGAAATAAGGAGCATCTTCAATCGATACATCATCATATAATTCAGAAAGTAATACACCGCCAAAACGTTCTGCTAATTGATTTAGACGAGGATCATCAGCACCATCTGGTTGGCTTAATCGGCTAATTTGCTCATCTAACTCCGCTTCTTGTCGCGCAAGCGTGTCACGCGCAAGCGTTGCCTCACGTTCTTTGGTCAGCATATTTTGCATAAAACGCATTACAGATTGGCTTGCTTCGAACGTCTCACCACACTGTTCTTCTAAACGTGTGAGTGCCGATTGTGCCGCATGCCATGCCGGTGCATTTTTAGCTAATTGGGCATATTGCTGATTAAGCTGTTCACGTTGTTGACGTTGCTCAGAACGTTGTTCCACCAATTCTGCCAACTCCGCTTCAACCTCTTCAAGTTGCGCTTGTTGGCTATCTGCGTAATCTTGTAATTCTGCTGCTTGACTAAATGCGGTTTGTGCTTTTTGATTAAACTGCGCTAATAAAGCTTCAGCTTGCACTTGTTGCGCTAAGCGTTGCTCTAAATCTGCTAATTTTTGACGTAAAGTGACCGCTTGTGCTGCTTGCATTTTCTGTTCTGGGAAAGCACTTAATAATTGACGGGCTTCATCCCATGCTTGGGCCCGGTCAATCTTGCCAGAAACTTTGCGAACTAATTCATACGCTTTTTCAAACTGATCTTTTGCCATATCAGAAACCGACAAACGCTGTTCTAAATCGAACACGGCATCTGTTAATTCTGTTGCTTGAGCATTAAATTCAGCATGGTAGTCTTCCACATTATGTAAGTCTAAATGAGGTAAACCACATAATTGTTTCGCTTTTTCTAACGCAGCAATCGCTTGTTGATATTGTAAAGCTCGCGTTTGTTGTGCATCTAACGCTTGTTGATAGTCTGCTAATTGGCTACGTAAAGCTTCTACTTGATCATCAGCCTCATCAGCCTGCGCTTGAGCGTGATCCATATTATCGGCCACTTCTTCCAACGCCATTTGCTGTTCTTCTAATTTTTCTTGTAGCCCTTCAACTTCATCTTGATAGCGTTCGATTTTTTCTTGATGGCGTAATGCATTCATCACTAAATTGAGATGATCGTTCGCAGAATTATATTCTGCCTCTAATCCTTGCTCGTTTTCAGTAATTTCTGCCACTTCACGGCTAAATTCGACTAAGCGTTGTTGCTCAAGGGTAAGTTGCGATTTAGTTTGCGACCACGCTTGGCGATGTTCTAATGCTAACTGAACATTACCACGACGCTCATTGGCATGACGCATATAATCTGCTGATACATAATTGGTTGATTCAGTAATCAAACGCTTAAACATATCACGATCAGATTGTGTAACCTTAATTGCTTCTAATGTCATACGGTTTTCGCGTAATGCCGATTCCATATCTTTGAAAGCTTGGCGTACACCAGTATTTTCTGGCAATAAGTAATCGCGCAGAGATTTGGTAATCACGCTAGAGATCCCGCCGTATAGCGAGGCTTCAATTAATTTATAGAATTTGCTACGGTCTGCCGGTGAACGTAGGCGTTTTGGTAAAACACCCAAGTCGAACATAAAGCTGTGGTAATCAGTGATCGCATGGTACTGCTTAAAAGTAATCTCTGTGCCTTCAAACTGTTCTTTTAGCTCATTTAACGCTAGCACACGCGCTTTATCGCCAACCTGTTCGGTTAATACGCTAATAATCGACTGAGTTGCTGGAATGTTTTGTAATGAGAATGGACGAATATCCACTTTTTTATCACGCCCTGCAATTTGTTGTAAGCGAACACCAGTCACAACACGTTGCCCACGTGAATTCAATGACTCTAATACGGCATAACATACACCCGCTTTTAATTTACCGTATAAACCTTTATCACGAGAGCTTGAGGTTGAACCTGCTTCAGTGGTGTTTCGGAAGTTTAAAAGCGTAAGATCTGGAATTAGCGCTGTTACAAAACCCGCCATGGTGGTTGATTTACCTGCACCGTTTCCCCCTGAAAGGGTGGTCACGAGATCATCTAAATCAAAAGTACGGGCAAAAAAGCCATTCCAGTTAATGAGCGTTAATGAGCGGAATTTACCGCGTGCCACATGATGACTCGCCCCAACTGCAAGCGGTGCGATTTCTGTTACGTTTTGCGAATCTGCCATACTTGGCTCATCAAATAATTCGTTTATTTCTGTCATTTTGATTCTCTCGTAGGGTGGCTTTCATAGCACCACATACTTTCTCACAGGATAAATCCCACTCAATAATTATTCTTCGTTCTCTTCGATTTCGTCTGGGTTATCTGACTCTTTCATTAAGTCAACATTTTGTTCAGCAAGTAGCGCCGGTGTTGTCGCTTCCCCTTCACGAATTAAGCGTAATTGCGCTTCTCTCGGATCATCGCCACTACGAACATCTGCGCCAAAGCGGAATACCGATTCAGCAATAATAAATTTTTTGCTATTTTGCTCACCCACGCGAGTAATAATTCCGATACGAGCCAAGCGGCGTAATGCCCCCCCAACTTTTTCTACTAATTTTGCGCGATCTAAGTCAGAGCCGGTAGAACGAGGGTTTACTGCTTTAAGTAATTTAGCTTCATCAGCAAGATTAAGCAGTTCTTCATAAACCTCATCTTGACTAAAAATCCCTTGTTGGGCTAAACGTTCTAGACTTAAATAGAGATAACACAACACTTTCCCCACTAGCATTTCCATTTCAGACATTGCAGCACGATTGATTAAACTAGATGCTTTCGGGCGTAAATAGAAAAAGCCTTCTGGTGCACGAATCAATTCAACATGATAACGACGATAAAATTGCTCTAGCTCTGCTTGGAAATCCATTAAAAAAGCATGCTCATCTAGCTGTTCAATATTGATGTGTTTACCAATACGTAATTGGCTGTCTAACTGCGGGAAGATTGGATTAGCAATAGCCAATGCCAATTTTGGCGAGATAAGGTCTTGGGTCTGCTCTGTCATCTGTAATTCTCTATCGGTCATTTTATTTGCAAATTGGGAGAAAAATTCTACCGCTTGTTATTTGTTATATTGGTCAATCACGTTCGCTTGAACTTCTGCGCCAGTGTCGTTAATCGCTTGCCATTCTGGGTAAACTGCTTGGCTATCTAGACTTGCCATGCCTAATTTAACAGCCTGATCCACAATAATACGCGCTACATCAAAATGTCGGGTTTGTGGATATCGAGCAAGCTGTTCACGCAAGATTGCACCTAAATCCATTGGTTTGCCTTTATCACGGTATGGCGCAAGCTGTGCTTGCATTATTGCTATGATCTGCTCTTGTACATCAGAAAGTGATTCATATTCCAATTCTGTTGGCAACTCACCGACAGCCTCTGCTTCATTTAATGCGGCATCCTCATCACGTAAATCAAGAAGAGATTGCGCTTTCGCAATATGTAATAACCAAGGCGATTCAAAGTAATCTTGAATAGATTGGCGTAAGCGTTGACCAAACACACGGTTTTTATCCATATCAATCGCAGTACGAATGAATTTATGCACATGGCGATCGTAACCAATCCAAAGATCTATCGCCTGTTGTCCCCAACTCATAATTCTGTCTAATTTGTTCTGCAAATTCACAATGAGCTGATCGATAAAATCTAAATCTTCACGCCCAATTAGGCAGCTTTGAATACGTAATAATTGCGATTGAAGTTTATCGCCCGCGGCATTGAGGGTATCTTGTAATTCACGTAAGTTGCCAGAAGTTTCATCTAACAAACGTTCACAGCTCGTAATCGCTTCATGCCAGTTTTGGCTTAATAATTCTGCGATTCGTTCACGAATTTGGTGCTGATTTTCATCCATCATTCGTTGTGAAAGATCGATGCTGTCAAAAATTTCTGCCACCGAATACTTTAATGGCGCAAAAACATTGTTACGCCAAAAACGCTCATCTCCGCCTTCTTCTGCAGAATTTGAAGCACGTTGGATCTCATCAGCCACAATCGATAATTGAATCGATAAACGCAAGGTGGAAAATTCACGCTGGCGAACGTAATAATCTGCTACACCTACGCCAAGCGGGGTTAAGCGATAAATCGCTAGCCCTTCGGTAAACTCACTAGAAAAACGGTTTAAAAAGCGTTGTCTAACCAAATCATTGATCGCATTATTCGCACGTTGACTCAAGCTACTTTCTGATTGCTCAAATGTTTGGGAAACATAACGAAATAGATCGATTAAATCGCTTTCAAGCAATTCTCCATCCGTTTGTTCATTATTATAAATGGAAATCGCCAATAGAAACGCGAGGCGATCGCTGGATAACGAAAGCGAAAATTCTCTCTCTTTGGTCCAATTGATCAGTTCTGGAATGGTTTTTGCCAGTTCGGTTTGCATAACGCTGTCATCCGCTTCGATTAGGTAAGTAAATAGGCTGATAAAGTGGCTCATTGTACAAGAAATGAGACGAAAAAAAAAGCGGTGAGGATTTGCAAATCTTTCGCAAAATCTCACCGCTTGTTAGCCTAGTCTACGATCTCTACTGTCGCATTCGTACTTAATCCACGGACTAATTGTGATCCTTTTCTTGCTCGCTCACCACGATAATTGTCAATATCACTTGGTTTTAAAGTGATTTTACGTTTACCTGAAATAAAGACGAGAGAGTTGGTTGGTTTAATCAGCAATAAGCGTGTTAATAATTCAGTCCCCGCTTTAGCGGCTGCCGCAGAAATGTTAATAATCTTATTTCCTTTACCTTTTGAAAGTGTTGGTAACTCGGTAATTGGGAAGACTAACATTCGCCCTACATTACTCATCGCCACAAGTGATATATCCTCATTCGCTTCAATATATTGCGGTGCCAATACTTGCGCGTTTTCAGTTAAGCTAATTACCGCTTTACCTGCTTTATTACGCGAAACTAAATCTTCAAATTGGCAGATAAAACCATAACCAGAATCAGAAGCCATTAAAATTTGCGCATCCATATTAGCCATCAACACATGTTGTACGGCTGCACCTTCTGGCAAGCTGATTTTGCCAGTAATTGGCTCCCCTTGCGAACGTGCTGATGGTAAGCTATTGGCATCTAATGTATAAGCGCGCCCCGTGCTATCTAAGAAAACAACTGGCTGATTGCTACGTCCACGCACATGAGCTAAATATCCATCACCCGCGCGATAACTTAATGCTTGCACATCAATATCATGGCCTTTTGCACAACGCACCCAACCTTTTTCAGAAAGGATTACCGTCACATCTTCGGTCGGGGTAAGCTCACTTTCTGAAATAGCTTTTGCCTCAGCACGCTCAACTAATGGAGAACGGCGAGGACTAGCAAAGGTTTTGGCATCCGCCTGGATTTCTTTTTTAATTAACGTGTTAAGGCGACGTTCAGAACTTAACGTTAATTGCAATTCATCGCGCTCTTTTTCAAGCTGGCTTTTCTCTGCTTGTAGTGCATGCTCTTCTAATTTTGCTAAATGACGTAAGCGTAAATTTAAAATTGCTTCCGCTTGAATTTCACTTAAATTAAAGCGAGCCATCAATTCTGCTTTTGGATCATCTTCATTGCGAATAATCTCAATCACTTCATCAATGTTTAAATACGCAATCAGTAAACCGTCTAAAATATGTAAACGGTTTAAAATTTTATCCAGTCGATAATTTAAACGACGAGTCACTGTAGTACGTCTAAAGCTTAACCACTCTGTTAAAATTTCTACTAAGTTTTTGACTGCCGGCTTACCATCTAGCCCAAGCATATTCATATTGACTCGATAGTTTTTCTCTAGATCGGTAGTGGCAAATAGGTGATCCATCAAACCATCAAAATCAATCCGATTGGAACGTGGCACAATGACCAAGCGAATCGGATTTTCATGATCAGATTCATCACGAATATCATCTACCATCGGCAATTTTTTATTACGCATTTGAGTGGCGATCTGCTCAATCACTTTTGAAGGCGAAGCTTGATGTGGTAACGCTGTAATCACAATCTCGCCATCTTCTTTACGCCAAGTTGCGCGCATTTTTATTGAGCCTTTACCTTGCTCATACATTTTTGCAATGTCTGCTTTTGGCGTAATAATTTCTGCTTCTGTTGGATAATCTGGCCCTTGTACCACTTCAAGTAAATCCGCTAAACTTGCTTTCGGATTATCTAACAACATGACACAGGCGTCTGCTAGCTCATTAAGATTGTGCGGTGGAATATCGGTTGCCATTCCCACAGCAATCCCCATCGTACCGTTAAGTAAAATATGCGGCAAACGTGCAGGTAAATATTTTGGCTCTTCTAATGTTCCATCAAAGTTAGGCTGGTAATCAACTGTACCTTGCCCTAACTCGCCAAGCAAAATCTCTGCCATTTTAGACAGTTTAGATTCGGTATAACGCATGGCTGCAAATGATTTAGGATCATCTGGTGCACCCCAGTTTCCTTGCCCATCAATGAGTGGATATCGGTAAGAAAATGGTTGTGCCATCAGCACCATAGCTTCATAACAAGCGCTGTCACCATGTGGGTGGAATTTACCTAACACATCTCCGACAGTACGAGCCGATTTTTTATATTTTGCCGAAGCATTTAAGCCTAATTCAGACATCGCATAAATAATACGGCGCTGTACAGGCTTTAAGCCATCACCGATAAACGGTAATGCCCTATCCATAATTACATACATCGAATAGTTTAAATAAGCATCTTCAGTAAAACGCTTAATCGGCATTTGCTCAACGCCTTCGTAGTTAATTATTTCTGTAGTCATAACTTAAAAAATTATCGATTAAAAATCCAAAATCTGTTTCGCAAGATGAAATGCGTAGAACAATAAACTTGCAGCGATGGCATACATGATTAGCCCGGTAAGTATATCTAAAATCTGCCAAGTGCGACGTTTTTTAAAATAGGGGGAAAGAAATTGTGCCCCATACCCTAGCCCAAAAAACCACAGTAACGAACAAGATAAGGCGCCTATGAGGAATTCTATCTTGCCTCTAAAATCTAATTGCCCACCAATGCCACCTAAAATCATCACCGTATCAATATAAACTTGAGGATTTAAAAAAGTGATGGCAAAGGCAATCCATAATACTTTTTTGAAACTAGCTGATTGTGGCCCATTCATCGCTAATACATCAGCACTTTTGAATGCCGTAATAAATGAACGACTACCATAAGTCAATAAAAATACCGAGCCCAATAGCGCAATGACTAAACTAAACACAGGCAATTCAGCCAAAATTGAACCTAAGCCTAGTACACCTAACCCCATCAATAATACATCACCGACAAAACAGATGAGGGCAATCCAAAAAACATGCTGCCTAATAATGCCTTGCTTAAGTAAAAAAGCATTTTGTGCGCCAATTGAGACAATTAAGCCAAAAGAGACGATAAAACCTTTTAGGATAATTTCCATACTATTCTTAAAAATGTCAAAGTATAGCAAAACTTTTGTCAATTGCTTGTGGATTTCCGTTACAAGCGGTCAATTTTGGGGATTTTTTTGTAAATTCATAAGAAATCGGCGCTTTTAGCCGAAAAAGTCTGTATAATGCCTTCCGTTTATTTCTTATATTGAGAGGCGGCTATCAGAAATGCTTTGACAGCAAAACCTTTCTGCTAGTCGCAATTTTAGAAATAAACATAAGTATAGATATTATTAGCATAAAGGATTTTTTATGACTCCAATCGTCAAGCAATTTAAATACGGTCAACATACCGTTACCTTAGAAACTGGCGCAATCGCACGCCAAGCAACCGCGGCCGTTATGGCAAGCATGGACGACACTACAGTATTTGTTACTGTCGTTGCTAAAAAAGATGTAAAAGAAGGTCAAGACTTTTTCCCATTAACTGTAGATTATCAAGAGCGTACTTACGCAGCAGGTCGGATTCCTGGTGGTTTCTTCAAACGTGAAGGCCGTCCATCTGAAGGCGAGACCTTAGTTGCTCGTTTAATCGACCGCCCAGTTCGTCCTCTTTTCCCTGAAGGTTTCTTCAACGAAATTCAAGTTATTGCGACCGTGGTTTCTGTTAATCCACAAATTAGCCCAGATTTAGTCGCGATGATTGGTGCATCAGCTGCACTTTCTTTATCTGGCGTACCATTTAACGGCCCAATCGGTGCAGCGCGCGTTGGTTTCATCAACGATCAATTCGTATTAAACCCAACCATTTCAGAACAAAAACAAAGCCGTTTAGACTTAGTTGTTGCTGGTACAGACAAAGCTGTGTTAATGGTAGAGTCTGAAGCAGATGTATTAACCGAAGAACAAATGCTTTCAGCTGTAGTATTCGGTCATCAACAACAACAAGTTGTAATCGAAAACATCAAAGAATTCGTTCGTGAAGCTGGCAAACCTCGCTGGGATTGGGTTGCACCAGAACCAAATACAGATTTAATCAACAAAGTAAAAGCTTTAGCAGAAGCGCGTATTGGTGATGCTTACCGTATTACTGAAAAACAAGCTCGTTACGCACAAATTGATGAAATCAAGGCAGAAGTAATTGCAACATTAACTGCAGAAGACGAAACCGTTTCTGAAGGTGCGATCATCGATATTATTACTGCATTAGAAAGCTCAATCGTGCGTGGTCGTATTTTAGCAGGTGAACCTCGTATTGATGGACGTACTAAAGACACAGTTCGTGCATTAGACATCTGCACAGGTGTATTACCACGCACTCACGGTTCTGCTATCTTCACACGTGGCGAAACCCAAGCATTAGCGGTTGCAACATTAGGTACTGAGCGTGATGCACAAATTATTGATGAATTAACAGGTGAGAAATCAGATCGTTTCTTATTCCACTATAACTTCCCTCCATACTCTGTAGGTGAAACTGGTCGTATTGGTTCTCCAAAACGTCGTGAAATTGGTCACGGTCGCTTAGCAAAACGTGGCGTATTAGCTGTGATGCCAAGTGCAGAAGAATTCCCATATGTTGTACGTGTGGTTTCTGAAATTACAGAATCAAACGGTTCATCATCAATGGCTTCTGTTTGTGGTGCATCTTTAGCGCTCATGGATGCGGGTGTGCCAATTAAAGCAGCTGTTGCAGGTATTGCAATGGGCTTAGTAAAAGAAAATGACAACTTTGTTGTGCTTTCTGATATTTTAGGTGATGAAGACCATTTAGGTGATATGGACTTTAAAGTAGCTGGTACACGTGAAGGTGTAACTGCACTACAAATGGATATTAAAATTGAAGGTATCACCCCTGAAATTATGCAAATTGCGTTAAACCAAGCTAAAGGTGCTCGTATGCACATTTTAGGTGTAATGGAACAAGCCATTCCTGCACCGCGTGCAGATATCTCAGACTACGCACCGCGTATCCACACCATGAAAATTGATCCGAAGAAAATCAAAGATGTTATCGGTAAAGGTGGTGCAACTATTCGTGCATTAACTGAAGAAACTGGTACTTCTATTGACATCGATGATGATGGTACTGTAAAAATTGCAGCAACGGATAATAATGCTGCTAAAGCAGTAATGGCGCGTATTGAAGATATCGTGGCAGAAGTTGAAGTAAATGCAATTTATACCGGTAAAGTTACCCGTGTTGTAGATTTCGGTGCATTCGTTTCTATCTTAGGCGGTAAAGAGGGATTAGTACATATCTCTCAAATTACTGATGCTCGTGTAGAACGTGTTTCTGACTACCTAACTGTAGGTCAAGAAGTTCAAGTGAAAGTTGTGGAAATCGATCGTCAAAATCGTATCCGCTTAACAATGAAAGACTTGAATAATGTTGCCTCAGAAACTCCTGAAGAAACGCCTGCAGAATTAACCGAACAGGCTGAAATCTAGTGAATAATATCAGCCTCTTTTGAGGCTGATTTTCCCAAGGCTGTGTTACGCATGTCACTACAGACTAAAATTTTTCGATTCTTTTTTCTTAATTTATTAGCGGGATTCTTGCTTTCAGGTTGTATGAGTAGAAGTACATCTGAAATGATTTCTAGCGATAAGTTAGCACTGGCAGAACTTAACCCACAATTACGCTTCGATCAAGAAGTTATGGTGGTTCGTTTAAGCCAAGTTTTAGAGGAAGCGAAACTAAGCAATTCAGAACGTGCAGATCTTTATTTTGAACGAGGTGTTCTTTACGATAGCCTCGGTCTTTGGTCTCTTGCTCGTTATGATTTCTCACAAGCATTATCTCTTAATCAGAAAATGGTAGCAGCCTACAATTATATGGGGCTTTATTTACTATTAGATGATGATTACGATAGTGCTATTGACGCCTTTAATGCCGTTTTAGAATTAGACTCCACTTATAGTTATACCTATTTAAATCGAGGTCTATCTTTTTATTACAGTGGACGTTACTCTGAAGCAGAACGAGATTTAACTCGTTTTTACGAAGATGAACCGAAAGATCCTTATCGTGCATTATGGCTTTATTTCAATGAATTAGAATTGATGCCCCTTGAGGCAAAAGCTAATTTAATGAAACGTGCAAAAAATTTATCACCTGATTTTTGGGGAACCAATGTTGTTCGCTATTTCTTAGGGGAACTTTCACTTGCACAATTACGTTCAAAAATTGATGCGATGGCGCAACCGAATAGCGCACATTATGCAGAACTTTTAACCGAAACGTATTTTTATCTTGCAAAACAAAAACTCAAATCAAATGAAAGAGAAGAAGCCATTACCCTCTTTCGTCTTGCTTTAGCAAACCAAGTGTTTAACTTCGTTGAGTATCGTTTTGCTTTGTTTGAACTGTCACAACTTCGTAATCAGGATGCGTTGACAGGTTTTCAAACAACTCCGGCTATTGTTGGGGAATAATTAGGAACGAACAAGCGGTCAAATTAATCTGTTTTTTGCAAAACACAGCTAAAATCCGACCGCTTGCACTCACGGGATATCGTTTAGGCATTTGTTTGCTTCACTTTTTCTTTTCTATTTACCTAGCAATTTTTAGGTGCTCGGCACCCTATTATTTGTTGCGTGTTCAACACGCTTATTATTGGATTTTTATGACAACTGAATCACAAATTACTTTCGCAGACTTAGGTCTTCCTCAATCTATTCTTGATGCCGTTAACCAAATCGGTTTCGTCACCCCATCGCCTATTCAACAAGAAACTATTCCGCACCTACTAGAAGGTCGCGATGTTTTAGGTATGGCACAAACTGGTAGTGGTAAAACCGCAGCGTTCTCTCTCCCATTACTTTCAAAAATTGATCCAAACGCTCGCCATCCACAAATGTTAGTTATGGCGCCTACTCGTGAGTTAGCTATTCAGGTTGCTGATGCCTGTGAACAATTTACTAAAAATATGAAAGGTGTGCGTGTTGTAACCGTTTATGGTGGGCAACGCTATGACATCCAATTACGTGCATTAAAACAAGGTTCACAAGTCGTTGTGGGCACGCCTGGTCGTATTCTTGACCATATTCGCCGTGGCACATTAGATCTTTCAGCCTTACAATCTATCGTATTAGATGAAGCTGATGAAATGTTACGTATGGGCTTTATTGATGATGTTGAAACCGTCATGGCGGAATTACCTGAAGATCACCAAACTGCACTCTTCTCTGCAACCATGCCAGAGCCAATTCGTCGCATCACTAAACGTTTTATGAAAAACCCGCAAGAGGTAAAAATTAAAGCTACGCAACGTTCTGCGCCAGACATTACTCAAAGCTATTGGTTAGTCAATGGCTTCCGTAAAAATGATGCCTTATTACGCTTCTTAGAAGTAGAAGAATTTGATGCAGCGATTATCTTCACTCGCACAAAAACTGGTACGGTTGATATTACTGAATTATGCGAACGTAATGGCTTCCGTACTGCAGCATTAAACGGAGATATGACCCAACAAGCGCGTGAGCAAACCTTAGATAAATTAAAATCTGGTCGCTTAGATATTTTAGTTGCGACTGATGTTGCCGCTCGCGGTATTGACATTGAACGCATCAGCTTAGTGGTAAACTACGATATTCCACTTGATGCAGAATCTTACGTTCACCGTATTGGTCGTACGGGCCGTGCTGGTCGTTCTGGTCGTGCATTATTATTTGTAGAACCACGCGAACGCCGTTTATTGCGCAACATCGAAAACTTGATGAAAAAGCCAATTGATGAAGTTTCGATTCCAAACCATGAAATGCTCATGGAAAAACGCCGGGCGAAATTCAAAGCACGCGTTGCTAAACAATTAGAACATCATGATTTAGAAAAATATCGTGAATTGCTTGAAGATTTATTTACAGCAGATCAAGATCATGAAGAATTAGCTGCAGCAATGATGATGATGTTACAAGAGAAACAAAAACTGATTCTGCCACCAGACCCTGCAATTCGCCCTGCTCGTCAAGAACGTGGACGTCGTGATCGTGATGATCGTCGTAGTGAGCGTGGTGGTCGTGAACATCGTGAAAATAACGGTGTGGCTATGGATTTATACCGTATTGAAATCGGCCGTGAAGATGGTGTAGAAGTCCGTCATATTGTAGGTGCTATTGCAAATGAAGGCGATATTAACAGCCGTTATATCGGACATATCAAGCTATATGATACTTACTCTACAATTGAGTTACCGCAAGGCATGCCTAACCATTTAGTACAACATTTTGCACAAAAATCTCGTGTGCTAAATAAACAAATGCAAATGTCATTATTAGGTCCAGCTGGTAGCCAATCAGGTCAATCATTTGAAGATCGTGGACGCCGTGATGATCGTCGTAATGACCGCCGCAACGACCGTCGCCGTGGCGAACGTGATAATGGTTTTAACAAAGATCGTAAAGGTGGCTTTAAAGAAAAACGCTTTAATGACCGCGGTCGTCGCTAATCTGGTTTAATATGTAAAGCTAAAGGTGGAGATTTCTCCACCTTTAATTTTAAAAATGCTCCATTATGTTTATTAAGAAATCCTATACTGATTGCCAAATTATCCCATCTGAAATGGACATTACCATGATGGAATATGCTATTAAACTGGCGCAAAAAGCTGAAGCACTTGGTGAAATTCCTGTCGGTGCGGTATTAGTGAGCCCTGCTGGTGAAATCATTGGTGAAGGTTGGAATCAATCTATTCTCATGCATGATCCTACCGCTCACGCTGAAATGATGGCCATTCGCATGGCGGGACAATCTCTGCAAAATTATCGCTTAACTGACTGCACCTTATATGTCACCCTTGAACCTTGTGCAATGTGTGCTGGTGCTATTTTGCATAGCCGAATTGGTCGTTTGGTCTTTGGTGCTAGTGATTATAAAACCGGTGCAATTGGCTCTCGCTTTCATCTTTTTGAAGATTTTAAGATGAATCATTTACTCAATATTCAAGGTGGAGTATTAGGTTCTCTTTGCAGCCAACAAATTAGTGATTTTTTTAAAAAACGAAGAGCGTTCAAGAAAAGTCAAAAATAGACATCTCAATATTTACAAGCGGTCATTTTGATTAAAAGTTTTACAAAAAGAGGCTTTATGAATAATCATAAAGCCTCTTTGCTTATTCACTTCGCCAAATAAGCGTCGCCATTCTTCCCGTTCGGTTTTCTCTTCGATAAGAAAAGAATTTTTCCGGCTCACTAACCGTACAATGCTCTCCGCCACTTATTGAGGTAATGCCCAATTTATTCAAATGCTGTTTAGCCAGAAGATAAATATCGCCTAAATACTTTCCTGGTTGCTTTTCATCTGGCACAAAAGCATTTATCGCTTGAGCATTCTGTGCTACAAATTTATCAACCACTTCTTGACCAACCTGAAAAGTTTTTGCACCAATAGCAGGTCCGAGCCAAGCTTGAATTTCTGATGTCGGGCAAGTAAATTCTGCAATAGTATTTTCTAAAATTCCATCACATAACCCCTTCCAACCAGCATGTGCGGCCGCAATCTCTTGGCCATTTTGACTCACGAATAATACAGGTAAGCAATCTGCTGTCATGACTAAACAGACTTGGTTTGCTTGATTGGTATAAACCGCATCAGCTTCAACCGACTCACCTGAATAAGGCAAACGAATCACTTTAGTGCTATGCGTTTGCGCTAAAAACAGTGGTGGTTGCGGTAAACCAAACTGTGCTGTTAATAATCGTCGATTTTCCATAACATCATCAACGCTATCTCCCACATGATCGCCCAAATTAAAACTATCAAATGGGGCTTGGCTTACCCCACCTGTACGCAATGTCGTGAAAGCATGAATTGAATCTGGAACTTGCCAAGTTGGTAAAATCGCTTTAGGTTTCTTTTTCATTTCGCAAAAAAATCTTAAAAAATGACCGCTTGTTTATTTTCTTACCGCAATAGCTTCAATTTCTAAGCTAACATCTTTTGGTAAGCGAGCGACTTCCACACAAGAACGGGCTGGAAAACTAGGGTGCGCATTTTCACGGAAAAACGCTTCATATTCCGCATTTACGGTTGCGAAATCATTCAAATCTTTAACAAAAACCGTGGTTTTCACAATATCTGCAACCGAAAGTCCTGCTTGCTCAATAATCGCTTTAATATTTTCAAGCGATTGGCGAGCTTGCGCGGTAATCTCACTAGGAATATTGCCCGTTTTCGGATCGACTGGAATTTGTCCTGATGTGAACACTAATTGTCCTAAATCAACCGCTTGTACATAAGGGCCAATTGCTGCTGGTGCATTTTCAGTGTGAATCACTTTTGTCATGTTTGTATTCCTTTTCTCTAAGTAAAATAAAGTCAATAAAGTCAATAAAGTAATCGCATCATAGAATTTTTTACCTCTTGCTTCAATCATTTTTCTTTATTTAGCAATGCAAGTTATTTGCAAATCCGCTATTCGACAGGTAAACTTGCCATATTGGTATTTCTCAATATTGAGCAAAATTTATGGCTAAAAAAAGTGTAACGGCCCCGCCATCCTTTGAGGCAACGCTGAAAGAATTAGAAAATATTGTCAGTTTATTAGAATCTGGTGAATTGCCACTTGAAGAAGCGCTAAATGAATTTGAGCATGCTGTAAAATTAGTTCAGCAAGGACAAGAACGCTTACAAAATGCGGAGCAACGCATTCAAATTCTTTTAAATAAAAACGAACAAGCAGAATTAACGGATTATAACTAATCATGAATTATACGCTTTCTGACGATCTCGCATTTTTCCAAAAACGAATTAACGATTTTATTCAATCAGCATTAAAACATTATCCTAATGCTCGTTTAACTGAAGCGATGGCTTATGCCGTATTGTTAGGTGGAAAACGCGTACGTCCATTTTTAATTTATGCAACTGGCAGAATGCTCGGTGTCTCGCTAGATAAATTAGACACTAGCGCGGCGGCAATGGAATCCATTCACGCCTATTCTCTAGTGCATGATGATTTACCCGCAATGGATGATGATGCGCTTCGCCGTGGAAATCCAACATGCCATATTGCTTTTGATGAGGCCACCGCTATTTTGGCTGGCGATGCATTGCAAAGTATGGCTTTCTCGTTGATTAGCGATGATGAGAAATTAACCGATTCGCAAAAAGTTGCACAAATTAGCGCGCTTGCAACCGCTGCTGGGGCGAAAGGTATGTGCTTCGGGCAAAGTTTAGATTTGATTGCCGAAGATAAATCGGTCAGTCTCGCGGAATTAGAGCAAATCCATCGGAATAAAACAGGTGCACTAATTGAAACATCGGTCATGATGGGACTCAATCTCTCTCAATCCGCAAACGATATGCATATCCGGATACAATTACAACGTTATGCGCAAGCTATTGGATTAGCTTTTCAAGTACAAGATGATATTTTAGATGTTATTGGCGAAACCGAAAAAATTGGTAAGCAGGTTGGTGCTGATGAATATCTCCATAAAAGTACTTATCCAAAACTTTTAGGGTTAGAGGGCGCAAAACAAAAAGCACAAGATTTGTATGAGCAAGCCTTAGATGCGTTAGCGCAACTCTCTTTTGACACTAGCGCTTTAAAAGCATTAGCTGATTTTATTATTCACCGCGAAAGTTAATTTCTTTCGCTACTCTTTTTAAGTTAAGGAAATTTTATGTATTTAGCAGAAATTAAAGCAGAATTACAAGAAGCAGCAGATCTACTTGATAAATTCATGAATGATGAAAAAAACATTCAATTGATTCAAGATGCTGCTCTACTTATTGCAAACAGTTTTAAACAAGGCGGTAAAGTGCTTTCTTGTGGTAATGGTGGTTCACATTGCGATGCAATGCACTTTGCTGAAGAACTTACTGGTCGTTACCGTGAAAATCGTCCAGGTTACCCAGCAATCGCGATTTCAGATGTTAGCCATTTAAGCTGTGTCAGTAACGATTTTGGTTACGATTATGTTTTCTCTCGTTATCTAGAAGCGGTTGGAAATAAAGGTGACGTACTCTTTGGCTTATCTACCTCAGGTAACTCTAAGAATGTGTTAAATGCTATTAAAGTGGCTAAAGAAAAAGGCATGAAAGTGATTGCAATGACCGGTAAAGATGGTGGAGCAATGGCTGGATTAGCAGATGTTGAGATCCGTGTACCGCATTTCCGTTATGCTGACCGCACACAAGAAATCCACATTAAAGTTATCCATATTTTAATGATGTTAATTGAATTTGAAATGGCAAAAGTTGCTTAATTAGATTTTAATAAATTTACCTTTAAATACTGTGTATGCCATGCTCTTCCTCGTATAATGCAAAAACTTAATGTCATTATTAAGGATTAAGGCTATTACATATTTTAATGAAGGAACGCTAAATGAAATTTAATAAATCTATTTTATTTACTACTTTAATTGCCAGCGCAGTTGCATTAACAGCTTGCAACGAGGAGAAAAAAGTAGCACCAGCAAATAATGCACAAGCGACCCAAGAGAAAAAAGTTGATGCTCAAGATGCAAAAACACAGTTTGAGCAAGCTGTAAAAATCACGGCGACTAAACGTGCTTTAACAAAAGATGCCAAAGGTAATGCAACAGTTTCCGTTACCTATGACATTGAAAATACTGGAGATAAAGCAATTAAAGCAATTCACTGGATTAGTGCTTATTCATTTGAAGGTAAAATTCTTTACGTAGCAAATTTACCATTAGATTTTGCAGATGCTATTCCAGTAAAAGCAAAAGCAATATTTAATGAAACCACAGCCTTAGAAAATATTCCTGCTGAATTCCGCTCAACGGTTGAAAATCCTAACAGTAATATCCAAACGATCATTGGACCAATGAGCATTGAATTTGCAGATGGCTCAAAAATTATTGCTAATAAATAATTTTCAAAATCGCAAAAAGGCTGAACAATTGTTCAGCCTTTTCTATTTTAGTTTAGTGTCCAGCTGTTGGTAACCAGCCCATACTCATCAGGAAGTTCCACCAACCGAAACCAATAGTGGTATGTACTAATAGGCTACCAAAGGCAATGATGAAACCTGCAGTCCACCAAGATTTGATATCGTTATAGCCCGCTCCAAAAGTAATTGGACCTGGGCCACCGCCGTAGTGCGTTACCGAACCACCGTACGAGTTAGCAAATAGTAAACCTAACGTCAATAATTCAACTGGCGCACCTGCCACTTTCCCCACTGTTGCAAATACTGGGATCATCGCTGCTACATAAGCACCACCAGAAGCAAATAAGTAACGGACAGAAACACTTAAGATTAAGATAACAACCAGTGCCAACATACCGTGGTCACCGAAATCTAAATGTTTATTTAAAGTATCCGCTAACCATTCAAAGAATTTCGCATTTTCAAGGATTTTTGACATCCCGATAATACCGCCGTACCAAATTAAGGTATCCCAGCCTGCTTTGTTTTTACGTACGTCATCCCAAGAAACGATATTTAATACGATACAAAGCACCATAGTAATAAGTGCAACGGTTGTTGAGTTTACGCCAAGGAAATCAGCACAAATCCAGCCAAAAAGCGCTAACACAAATAACACCGCTAATGATTTCTCACGCATACTCATTGGGCCTAATTCTTCTAAGCCTTTTTTCGCAATATTTTTGTTATCTACATGTTTAAGTTCCGGTTTTGCGATGAAATAGCAAATTAACGGAATTAAAAATAAGCAAAGTAGACCTGGTACAGATGCCGCTAAGAACCATTCTATCCAGTTCACTTTAAAACCTAATACCGGCTCCATAATAGAAAGCGCTAATGCATTAGGTGCCATTGCGGTTAAGAAAAGATAGCTGGTTGTTTTTACCGTCATATAGACATTTAATAATAAATAACGTCCAGCTAATTTTGGTGATTTTTCAGGATCAGAACCTAGTGCTACCGCCACACTGTTGATAATTGGGAATACAATCCCACCCGCACGTGCGGTATTTGAAGGGGTTGCTGGCGATAATAGTAAATCCAAGAATACCGTAACATAACCTAAACGTAAGGTTGTATTACCAATCCATCCGATCATATAGTAGGCAATTCGTTTACCTAAACCAGTAATCACAAAAGCAGAGCTTAATGTGAAGGCTGTGAAAATCAACCACGTTGTGCCGGATTGATAACCTGAAAGGGTTTGTCCCACTTTCACTAATTTTTCAGCACCTGCGGTATTACCGATCGTTGCTGCGGATGCTGCAACAGCTGCTAATAAAATAACAGGCTCACCATAAGGCTTAATCACAAGCCCCACGATAGTTGCAATATAAATACCTAATAAACGCCAAGCAATCAAAGAAAGCCCTTCTGGCGCAGGGATTAAGAAAAATAGCACTGGAATCGCGACCAGTATTGCTAGTTTCTGCGTTTTAGATAACGCCATATTTCACCTCTATATGAAAGTTATAATGATAGAAAAAAAACCGTTAATGCGACTAAATCAGCACTTCCGCCACAGCTGATATTCTGTTTAACACAAGCCTGATCTAATTCCCTTAAACTCTGTGTTAACGCTGTCGCATTTTGTAAAATTTCTTTATTTTCTAACCGCTTGACAGCTTCAGTTTGAACAAAACTTAAGCCACTCATCCCTGCGCGATTGACTACATTTGTATCTTGGTTGTGTTGCATAAAGAAAAGTAATGCAATTTGTAATTGATGTTCGAAAGATTTATCTTGATACGATTGAAGCATTGCTAACGCTTGTTGCACGAGAATAAAACCACTTTCAGCTTCCCCTCTTGCACCTGTTAAGCCGTACTGCTGATAAAAACGCACACCCGCCGTTAAAGGTTGATCTTTCGGGTAGTGCTTCAGTTCATCACAAATGCCTTGCGTCATTTCTGCTACCAGATGACAAATCGCTGTTACATCATACGGCTTATTTTGCGCATATAGCCGACCAATCGCAGTGCAAACTAAGCCAAAAGCAAAAATCGCGCCTTTATGCGTATTCACATTTTGAGTCGCTTGATACATCGCTTTTTCAGCGAGCATTCCAAGCGGTCGAATTTGCGATAAAATTTGCGAAATATCGACTTTATAAGTTGTCATCCCTTTTAGCACAAATTGCAAAAAATAAGGACGAAGGGCTTCTGCACTTTGCTCAAAGGTTTGCACGGTCATATCTTGGTGCGAACCATTGTTCTCTAAATCAACCAACCCAGGTTTAGGGCTAAGATAAACCTCTTTTAATAATGCCTTATAGGCTAATTCTGCAATCCGTTCTGCAAAATAAACCGCTTGCGCACGATTTTGCATTTCCGCCAAAATCTCATCAATTGTGTGTGTACGATGCCTTGCACATACTTTTGCTTCTTGTTCACAAAGCAAACAAGATCTTGGAGGAAAGTCAAATTCAGCTCGACTCAACAACTTTCCATTTTTATCTATTACATCGAAATCCCACAGTCTAGATAACCGTGAACTATCTTCCAAAGCAATCATTTCACTTTTCAGTGTTGTCGCTTCAATAGCTAACACAAAAAGCGCTTCATGCCCGGTTTCAAGTGGACGAATCAATGCCTCAATAGGTTTAATGTTGAGCCGATTAAAACAAGCGGTCAGATTTTCCAATCCTTTTGCAAAAAGATAATCATACAATTCATTTTTTTTCACGCCACCGACTGCCGTTAACGTGAATGAAAGCAAGGTTTGTTGATGCTTCGCTAACAATTGTTGTTGCAAGAAAGCGCGATCTTCACGTGCTTGAAGTAGTGCTTCAAGTGAAATATCTACACCTTCTGTCGAGAATGTTTTGGAAATCTTTTGCAAAATATGACCGCTTGTTATTTTCTATCTTACGCTTTTACTTGGTAAACCGTGTCAATAACTGTGCCATCACGATAACGTACAACCGCCACAGGTTTGTCTGTAAATTCAATATCTTTTGGCTTGCCAGTAATGCTATAAGCACGCTCACAAAGCTGTTCTATAGTGAATAAGGCAATTCCTGCATTAGTTAGAGTTTCGATCAAGTCTGGACGTTTAGGGTTTACAGCAACGCCATGATCGGTCACTAAAATATCAATATTTTCACCAGGGGTTACACAAGTAATCACATTTTCAACTACCGTCGGAATACGTCCACGCACGAGTGGGGCAACAATAATTGCCACTTGTGCAGAGGCTGCCGTATCACAGTGACCACCAGAGGCACCACGAATCACACCATCAGAACCCGTTAATACGTTCACATTAAATTTCGTATCAATTTCTAATGCGGATAAAATAACCACGTCTAAACGTTCAACTGATGCGCCTTTTGAGCTAAAGTTTGCATATTGGTTAGCTGAAACTTCAATATGATTTGGATTGCGAGCTAACGATTCTGCGGCATCTTTGTCGAAAGATTGCACATCAATCAGTTTCTTAATGAGCCCTGCTTCATGTAATGCCACCATACTTGAGGTAATACCACCTAAGGCAAAACTTGCAGTAATATTTTCACGGTGCATTTTTTCTTCTAAGAAACGTGTTACTGCTAATGCTGCACCACCTGAGCCGGTTTGTAATGAAAAGCCATCTTTAAAATAGCCAGAATTGAAAATAACTTCCGCACATTTACGGGCAATTAACAATTCACGCGGATTGGTCGTCATACGTGTTGCGCCGCCACCGATTTTTTTCGGATCGCCCACTTCATCAACTTGTACGATTAAATCAACTTGATCTTGCCCAATACTGATTGGATTTAATGGGTATTCTCCAAATTCTTCGGTTAATAACACCACTTTATCTGCATATTCCGCATCTACTTTGGCATAACCCAGTGAGCCACATTTGCTTTTGCCGCTAAAGCCGTTAGCATTACCAAATTTATCGCACATTGGTACGCCTAAAAATGCGACATCAATTTTAAGCTCACCGGATTTCACTAAATGCACACGGCCACCGTGAGAGTGAATATTAACCGGCTCATTTAAGATACCTTTTGAAATTTCATCCGCTAATTGACCACGTAATCCTGATGAGTAAATTTTGGTTACCACACCATTTTTAATATGCTCAATAATTGGATAGTGGCTATCAATCAATGAACTTGACGCTAAAGTTAAGTTTTTAAACCCCATTTCAGCGATTTTATTCATGACCATATTTACCACAAAATCCCCAGCACGGAATGCATGGTGGAAAGAAACTGTCATGCCATCTTTTAAGCCTGAGCGGCGGATAGCCTCTTCTAAACTTTCACAAATTTTGCGATCTTTTGCAGTGCGAGCGAGAGATTCAGCTTTTGGTACAGCTTGGTAAACTGGGCGATTGGCATTAAATTTTGCAACACGTTGTTCTCTGGTTGTCATCTTCTTTCTCCCTTACTCTTCACGAATGCCTGATTTTGCACGCTCAAGCACTAATCTTGCACGGTCAATAATTGGCGCATCAATCATTTTGCCGTTAAGTGAAACGACACCTAAACCATTACGTTCAGCTTCTTCTGCTGCCGCAATAATTTTCTCTGCTTGATCTACATCTTTTTGTGTTGGTGCAAAAAGATTGTGCAAAAGCTCAATTTGACGAGGGTTAACTAAAGATTTACCATCGAAGCCTAACTGTTTAATCAATGCAGCCTCTTTTAAGAAGCCTTCTTCATTATTCGCATTAGAATAAACTGTATCAAAAGCCTGAATACCAGCTGCACGTGCAGCTTGTAAAATAGAGCAACGCGCAAATAATAATTCAATCCCTTCTGGCGAACGCTCGGTTTTTAAGTTACGCACATAGTCTTCCGCACCAAGTGCAATACCAATTAACCGTTTTGAAGCCGTAGCAATTTGATTCGCTTGAGTAATCCCTAATGGAGATTCAATCGCTGCTAGCATTTTGGTTGAGCCGACTTCGCGTCCGCACGCTTTTTCAATTTCTGTAATGGCTAAATCCATATCCACTACATCTTGTGCTGTTTCAGTTTTCGGCATACGTACTACATCAACGCCCGCTCTGACAACCGCATTTAAGTCATTTAACCCAAATTCCGAATCAAGTGGGTTTACACGTACCACTGTTTCAATTTCTTGATAAAGTGGGTGTTGCAGTGCGTGTGCCACTAGAATACGCGCAGAATCTTTCTCTTTTAATGCCACCGCATCTTCAAGATCGAACATAATTGAATCTGGCTTATAAATAAAAGTGTTGCTAATCATTGCCGCATTAGAACCCGGCACGAATAACATACTTCTTCTTAATTTAATCGGCTCACTCATAGCACTTTCTCCCAATCAATAGCTTCATCGGTTGCACGCAAAAGTGCTGCTTTTAATCTTGCTCGTAATACACAATCTAATGCGCCTTTATCTTCAACAATAATTTTTGCGGCAGTGACGTTGAACTGCGCTAGCACTTCATTGATAGTCGCTAAAATATCATCACCAAATTGTTTACCCACAGAACTATTCAACTCAATTTCAAGTGAGCTATGTGGCGCGATACGAATTTGTGCATCGCTAGATTCTAATGTACCTGCGACGGCATCTTTAGTTATCTGCATAGACTATTCTCCAATTACGCTTTTTCAGATTCATTGTTCACGAAATCTAAACCTTTTTGAATATCATCTCTTAAAATGCTATCGATTTCTTGTAATTTAGCTTTTTCATAAGCGCTTAACTCACCTAATGGCAATACTTCCTCTACACCTTCTAAGCCAAAACGTACTTGGCAAGCAAAGAATTCTGGTAAGCCACTTCCTTCTGGTGTTTGAACATAAGCATAACGAACACAGCCATCACCTAACAGAGCTTTAAATACCGCAATCGCAAAACGTGCACCAGATTCAGCCATTGATAAAGTCGCAGAACCGCCACCTGCTTTTGCTTCAACAACTTCTGTACCAGCATTTTGAATACGATGAGTTAAATACTCAATTTCTTCTTTTCTTAATTCAATTTTTAAACCACGAGAAAGGGCTTGTGAAAGGAGAGGTAGAATGGTTGGACCAGAATGCCCACCAACAACAGGAACTTTAACAGTAGTTGGATTTTGATGTTTCAGCTCGGAAACAAAACTCTTCGCACGTACAACATCTAAGGTTGTTACACCAAAAAGCTTTCTTTTATCATAAATGCCTTTATTGCGTAATACTTGTGCAGCAATCGGTACTAAAGTGTTTACTGGGTTCGTGACAATACCGATACAAGCTTTAGGACAAATCTCCGCCACTTTCTCTACAAGGTTTTTAATAATTCCCGCGTTGATATTAAAGAGATCTGCACGAGTCATACCTGGTTTACGTGCAAGCCCTGCAGTAATTAGCACCATATGTGCATCCTCTAATGCTTTATCTAAGTCATCACCAGCATAACCTTTCACTTTTACAGCACTTGGGATGTGGCTAATATCCACCGCAACACCTGGGGTTACTGGAGAAATATCATATAAAGCTAGCTCTGATTCTGCAGGTAAATTTAGCTTTAATAACAAAGCTAAAGTTTGACCAATACCACCAGCTGCACCTAAAAGCGTTAGTTTCATAACATCACCTCTTTAAATAAATATGAATAAATTTCAACTAATTTACATTTTAACGTAATTTTTTGAAAAATCTAATTAAAAATAGTTATGCTTGACATAAATCAACGACTATTTTTGCAAATTTTCAAGAAAATTATCGCTAACCCAAAAATCACATTCCCATAAAAAAAAAGAAAGATAACTTTCGTCATCTTTCTTTTCTCTGTTAAATATCTAATTGTGCATACAATGCATTGCTTTCAATGAAATCACGTCGTGGCTCTACCTCATCGCCCATTAACGTGCTAAATAATTTATCTGCCGCAATAGCATCTGTAATATTTACCTGTAACATCTTACGCGAAACCGGATCCATCGTTGTTTCCCATAACTGTTCCGGATTCATCTCACCTAATCCTTTATAGCGCTGAATCGTTAAGCCTTTACGAGATTCTTTCACTAACCAGTCTAAAGCTTCTGCAAAACTGCTAATTGCTTGACGTCGTTCACCGCGCATTACATAGGCCGTTGGGGTTAACAAATCGTTTAGTTGTTCGCCTAATGCCACAATGCTTTGGTATTCTTGGCTAGAAATGAAATTAAAATCGATACGATAAGTTGTATCCATACCATGTGTAGTAACAATCACTTCTGGCTCATAAATTTGGCGCTCAGCATTGAAGAACAGATTACCACGGTAGAAATTGCCACTGGTTTCTTTAGACACTAATGCGTTGACAAATTGTTCTACCCAAGCGGTCATTTTTGTTTGATCTTTCACTAATTCAGCTGAAAGTGCTGGTGTATAAATCAATTCATTCAATAATGGCTGTGGGTAGCGGCGAACTAAGCGTTCAAAACGTTTTTGTACATCATTATACTGACCAATTAAACTTTCTAATGCCACACCACTTAATGCTGGCGCATCTTCGCTAACATAAAGCCCTGCACCTTCTAAAGCAATATCAACTTCATATTGCGCCATTTCATCATTATCTTGGATATAGCGCTCTTGTTTACCTTTTTTCACTTTATATAGTGGCGGTTGCGCAATATAAATGTAGCCGTTTTCAATCAATTCTGGCATTTGACGATAGAAGAAAGTCAGCAATAAAGTACGAATATGCGCACCATCGACATCGGCATCGGTCATGATAATGATTTTATGATAACGCAACTTCTCAACGTTATAATCTTCACGACCAATTCCCGTTCCTAATGCGGTAATTAACGTTGCAACCTCTTGAGAAGAAAGCATTTTATCAAAGCGTGCTTTCTCTACGTTTAAAATTTTCCCTTTCAATGGCAAAATCGCTTGGTTTTTACGATCACGACCTTGTTTTGCTGAACCACCCGCAGAGTCCCCCTCCACCAAGTACAATTCTGAAAGTGCTGGATCTTTTTCCTGACAATCCGCTAATTTACCTGGTAATCCACCTAAATCTAACGCACCTTTACGGCGTGTCATTTCACGTGCTTTACGCGCAGCTTCACGTGCACGTGCGGCATCAATGATTTTGGTCACGATATTTTTCGCATCATCTGGATTTTCAGCTAAATATTCTGCTAATGCTTCATTCATGGTGCTTTCTACTGCACCACGCACTTCAGAAGAAACCAATTTATCTTTTGTTTGTGAAGAGAATTTTGGATCAGGCACTTTTACAGAAATCACTGCGACTAAACCTTCGCGCGCATCATCACCTGAAGCATCAATATTCGCATCTGCTTTTTTAAGCACACCGCTGTTATCCATGTAGTTTTTCAATGCACGAGTTAATGCTGCTCTGAAGCCTGCTAAGTGCGTACCACCATCACGCTGTGGAATATTATTGGTAAAGCAATATACGTTTTCGTTATAGCTATCGTTCCATTGCAAAGAAACTTCAACGCCAATGCCATCTTTTTCAGTAGAAAGATAGAAAGGCGTATTATGAATATGCGTTTTGCCTTCATTTAAATACTCAACATAGGCTTTAATCCCACCTTCATATTTAAAATGTTCTTCCTGACCTGAACGCTCATCAACCAATCGAATAGATACGCCAGAGTTTAAGAAAGAAAGTTCACGCAAACGTTTTGAAAGGATTTTATATTCAAAATCAGTTTTATTTTTGAAAATCTCTAGGCTTGGCCAAAAACGCACCATGGTACCTGTTTTTTCAGTATCACCAATAATGCTTAATGGTGCGTCAGGTTCACCTAAGCTATAGAATTGTTCGTGAACATGACCTTCACGGCGAATAGTTAATTGCAATTTAGATGAAAGTGCATTAACTACAGAAACACCTACACCGTGTAAACCGCCAGACACTTTATAAGAGTTATCATCGAATTTACCACCTGCGTGAAGTACAGTCATGATAACTTCAGCTGCAGACACACCTTCTTCTGGGTGAATCCCAACAGGAATACCACGGCCATCATCTTGCACTGAAACTGAGTTATCTGAATGAATCGTAACGATAATGTCTTTACAATAACCCGCTAACGCTTCGTCAATCGCGTTATCAACAACTTCAAATACCATGTGATGTAAACCGGTGCCGTCATCGGTATCACCAATATACATCCCTGGGCGCTTTCTTACTGCATCCAGACCACGTAAAACTTTAATACTTGAAGAATCGTAATTCGGTTGATTGAGTTCAGACATTCGTTGTTCCTAACATAACAAAAAAATGGTGGCATTTATGCCAAAAATTGTTGGAATTATAGCAGAAAAACACTAAAAGGCGAAATATAAGATAAAAAGGGACTAAATCGCTAAACGATGCTCTCCCGCATAAATTGTGGCTCGCCCTTTTCTTGCAAATGCCAATAACGTAAATTGATTTTCTTTTGCTAAATTTACCGCCATTTCCGTTGTTGCAGAAATAGCACACAGCATTTCAATGCCAACAGCTAGACACTTTTGCACCATTTCAAAACTTGCCCGACTAGTCACAAAGACAAATCCAACTGGTCGTTCTGCTTTTTCATACCAACCGATAAGTTTATCTAAAGCGACATGTCGCCCCACATCTTCTCGAATTGCCAGAAGCTTACCGTCTAAGGAGAAAAAGGCTGCTGCATGGCTCGCGCCAGTTTCTTGCGCTAATGTTTGAGCTTGTTCTAATTGCGCTAAACATTCTGCCAAAATATGCGGGTTTACTTGTTTCAAGCGATCATTTTTTTGTGCTAATTGGCGACTTTGGTTTACCTGTTCTAGCTGCTCTACTCCACAAATGCCGCACCCTGTTCGGCCAGTCATCGCACGGCGTTTTTCTTTTAATGCAACAAAACAACGGGTTGCCATTTCAATTTGGACTTCCACCCCTTCACACTGAGGAACAATATCCATGCCGTAAATTTCAGATTTATTCGAAATAATGCCTTCGTTTAAAGAAAACCCAAGCGCAAAATCCTCTAAATCTTGCGGCGTTGCCATCATCACCGCATGGGAAATACCGTTATACACTAAAGCCACTGGCACTTCAGCGATTACATTATCTTCCACTTTTGTTTGAACAAGCGCTTCGTTAGTTAATTGCAATTTAATTGCGGCAGTTTTGATTTTTGTCTGCATGCTTTTCTCAATTTCCAGATAACGGCAATCATTGCCTAAAATAATGGTAAATTATCTAATAAAACAGACCGCTTGCAAGCCTTATATTGCTCACAAGCGGTCATTTTCTGATTAAATTTTACAAATTTCGGTTTATAGTTTTTCAACCAATTCAACCGCATATCCAATATACGTTGCCGGTGTCATTGTTTTTAAGCGTGCTTTTTCTGCATCTGGAATAGCTAAACTGTCGATAAAGGCACGCATTGCCGCCTCATCAACACGTTTACCACGCGTTAACTCTTTGAGTTTTTCATACGGTTTTTCAATGCCATAACGACGCATCACAGTTTGAATAGGTTCGGCCAACACTTCCCAGTTTTGATTTAACTCATCGCGTAAATGCTGTTCGTTTACCTCTAATTTGCTAATGCCTTTTAAAGTTGAAGCATAAGCAATTAACGCATAACCTAATCCTACGCCTAAATTTCTTAATACCGTAGAATCGGTTAAATCACGCTGCCAACGAGAAATTGGTAATTTTTGCCCTAAATGGCTCATCACCGCATTTGCTAACCCTAAGTTACCTTCAGAGTTTTCAAAATCAATTGGGTTAACTTTATGCGGCATAGTTGAAGAGCCTATTTCCCCTGCAATGGTACGTTGTTTGAAATGATTTAATGCGATGTAGCCCCACATATCACGGTCAAAATCGATCACGATCGTATTAAAACGGGCTACGCAATCAAAGAATTCAGCAATGTAATCATGTGGTTCAATTTGTGTGGTATATGGATTCCAAGTCACACCTAAAGATTGCTCAATAAACTCTTGGCTAAAGGTATGCCAATCAACATCTGGATATGCCGAAAGATGCGCATTATAGTTACCTACCGCACCATTGATTTTCGCTAGAATTTCTACATTTTCTAATTGTTTATATTGGCGTTGTAGGCGATAAGCTACGTTTGCCATCTCTTTACCAATCGTCGTTGGGCTAGCTGGCTGACCATGCGTACGAGAAAGTAATGGAATATGCTGATAGCGTTTTGCTAACTCAATTACTGCATCAATCACTTTTTTCCATTCTGGTAATAACACCTCTTCACGCGCCGTTTTAAGCATAAGCGCATGCGAAGTATTATTGATATCTTCCGAGGTGCAAGCAAAATGAATAAATTCATTTATTGCTTGTAATTCTGGTAATGCCTCACATTTTTCTTTTAAGAAATATTCAACCGCTTTTACATCATGATTGGTAGTACGTTCAATTTCTTTAATGCGATTAGCGTCTTCTAATGAGAAATTAGCAACAATCTGATCAAGGTAATCGTTTGCTTTTTCAGAAAAGGTTGGAACTTCCTTGATTTGTGCGTGTGAGGCTAGTTTTTGTAACCAGCGTACTTCCACTGTCACACGATATTTTAATAAACCGAATTCACTAAAAATTGGGCGCAGCGCGGCTGTTTTGTCTTGATAGCGCCCATCAATTGGCGATAATGCGGTTAAGGCTGTCAGTTCCATTAAGATTTCTCCGTATATTCAATGGTTAATAAATTGATTGAAAATGTTCACGTGCATGGTCAAAAATTTTACGGCGTGAAAATAAAAATTGCCAACGGGTACCGCCCACTTGCTGCCATAAAATCGCTGAACGAATACCAGCTAATAATACCGCACGAATTTTGTGTTGAATGTCTGGGCGAACTAAATAATCTTGTAATCCAAAGACGTGAATTTTTTGTCCAAGCGGGCTGATAATATCACTATAAATAGCGGCTAAATTTGCAATCATCTGATCTGCCATCACATTATCATCATAAAGTGAAAGCTGACGTTTAATTTGCTGCAAACGCTGTGCTAACTGTGTTTTTGCGTCACTGTTTTGATTCAATTTACGCCCAAGCGCTAATAAGCTAATCCAATAACGCCCAATTTCGGTATCTAGCTTACCTTGGCCACTGCTAAGTTGCGCCATAGCGGTTTCAAATCCCACTTTCAAATTAGCAAGGCTATCGCCATAAACATTAAGCGTAGATTCTGGAGAAGTGACCAACAAACTTTTAATTAAAGTTTCAAAAGCCTCTTTCTGCTCTACTTGACCTGTATGTGCTAGCTCTTGCACTAATTTTGCAGCTTGGCAGACACCTGCATAAGCCATACTAATTTCTGAATAATTTGCCATATACTACCATTTCACAATTTCGTGAAAATATACCATTTTTTCGTTTTCTTTTAAATTAAGGTTGACAACAGGTTAATTGACTAATTGTCCATTATCTATCTGATAAATGCGATCAAACTCAGATAAACCTTTTAAGCGATGTGTAATCATCAATAGGGTTTTATTTGCACAATGCGATAAAATCAATCGTAAAATGAGCTGCTCGGTTTCACGATCTAACCCTTCTGTTGGTTCATCTAATAAGATCACATCAGCCTGACTTAATAACACTCGTGCTAACCCTAAACGACGTTGCTCCCCGCCAGATAACGGTCGACCACCTTCGCCTAACCAAAGAGATAGCCCCTCTTCGCTCAAATAAGCTAAACCAACTGTTTCTAACACCTCAAGTAATTGTGCATCTGAAGCATTTGGATTCCCCATCAATAAATTTTGCTTTAATGAGGCATTAAAGATATGGACACGCTGGCTTAATGTGACTAAATGTTGACGTAACACCGCTTCCGGATAATCCGCAATTTCGCAATGATTCAACAAAATTCGACCGCTTGTAGGTGCATAATTTCGATTAAGTAGTTGGAATAAGGTGGATTTCCCACTTCCCGTTTTTCCTACAATCGCAATTTTTTCACCTGCTTTAATGGATAGAGAGATCGATTTAGTTGCCATTTCTGATTGCATTGGATAGCAAAATGAAACTGAATCAAATTCAATTAAAGGCTGATTTAATACAACTTCTTGCCAAGTTGCTGAACCATTAAAACTCACTTGTGCGGGCTGTTCAGTAATTTCATTAAGGCGCTCAGCCGCTGCAATGACTTGACCTAAGTGTAAAAATGCCACGCCAATCGGCATTAAAATTTCAGTTGATGCCATCACACAGAAAATCACTAACGCAATTAACGCTTGTGGATAATCTGCCGTAGGGGCATGAATTGCGCTAGAAATTAAATAGATGACTACGCACAACAAGATACCATTTGAAAAAACTAATAAAGCATTTGATAAGCCTGTGAGATGACTCTCTTTACTTTGTTGTTCAAGCCATTGTTCTTCAGTTTTTTGCAGCTTCGATGTCATTTCTGGCACTAAACCAAATAACAAGAATTCTGCGTGTAATTGAATCCATTCAATAAACTGTGCACGATATTGCGCACGACTTTGTACGCTATTCTGTCCTAATTTTCTGCCTAAATGATAAAAAACGGTTGGAAAAATCGCTAATAAGGCTAATAACGTTCCGCAAATAATGACTGCAAGTAAGCCAGAAACAAAAGAAAGGCCAATAGCTATAAAGGCAATCACCATTAAGGCACTCACAAATGGCGTAACCAAATTTAAATAAAGCGTATCTAACGTATCTACATCAGCCACTAAGCGATTCAATAATTCGCTATTACGATAACGCTTTAATCCACTTGGACTTAATGGAATCAATTTTTTAAAGATAGTCACGCGTAAATTAGCGAGCACTCTAAAAGTCGCATCATGAGTCACTAAACGTTCAAAATAACGAGAAACAGTCCGTCCAATCGCTAAACCACGTACACCAGAAGATGGGTAAAAGAAGTTAAAAACCAGTGCAGAACCAGCAAGAAAAGAAGCGGCAAGGAACCAACCAGATAAACTTAACAAACCGATGCTAGCAGAAAGGCTGGTAATCGCTAAAATAACGCCGAGAAGTAAACGCCCCCAGTGGGTACGGTATAAGGAAAGAAAAGGTATCAGTGATTTCATTGAGGAATCTAATTAAATATTTGCAAAAAATTGTAACATTTTAACCGCTTGTTCGCGAGATTATGTCTGATTGTACCAAGAAAACGCAAAAAAAGCTCAATATTATCCATATTGAGCTTTTATGTTGAAAAAGACTAAATCAATCCAGCTTGTTGTAATGCTTTTAATACCACTGGTTGTGCCGATTCTGATAAGGTTGTCAATGGTAAGCGTAAATTCGGCTCACTAATTAACCCTAATTTATAAGCTGCCCATTTAACTGGAATTGGGTTTGCTTCAATAAACAGATCGTGATGAAGTGCCATTAAACGCTGGTTAATCGCTTCTGCCTCTTCAAATTTACCAGCCAATGCAAGTTCACACATTTTTGCCATATCAGCTGCAGCAACGTTATTCGTAACAGAAATCACGCCTTGCCCACCTAATTTCATAGATTCTAAGCCGGTTGCATCATCACCGCTTAAGAAAATAAAATCTTCGCCTGCAAGTTGCTTAATAAGCGGTAAGCGACTTAAATCACCCGTCGCTTCTTTAACGCCCACAATATTTTCAATTTTAGATAAACGAGCAATCGTTTCTGGTTTTAAATCGCTACCAGTACGTCCTGGTACGTTATATAAAATTTGAGGTAAATCTGTTGATTCCGCAATTGCTTTATAATGCAGATACATGCCTTCTTGGGTTGGTTTATTGTAGTAGGGAACAACACTTAAACAACCTGCAACGCCTGAATTTGTTAATAATTTAGTCAGCGTGATAGCTTCACTTGTTGCATTAGAGCCTGTACCTGCGATCACCGGAATTCGTCCATCAGCAAATTCAACGGTTTTTTTAATCACTTTCACATTTTCATCAATGCTTAAAGTGGTTGATTCTCCTGTTGTTCCCACTGAGACAATCGCGTGCGTACCTGATTTTACATGATAATCTACTAAATTTTTTAATTCTGTGTAGTTTACTTCACCATGTGTCATTGGCGTAACGAGTGCAACAATACTGCCATGAAATAAAGGCATAGACATAATATTTTCCTCTTTTTATGATGCTTGTGTGTTCAATAGCTTGCGCAATTCATTTGAAATATGCAAGTATTTTTTATTAAAAAATGTTTTTCAAACATCAATTAATATTGATGTGCTAAATTTTTAATCGTAAAGGCTTGGTGAATCCATATCTGGTCTAGTTTTAAAGCGACGATGTAGCCACATATATTGGCTTGGTGCTTGTAAAATTTCTTGCTCAACGAGCTGATTCATTTTTATAGCCGTATCATATTCATTTTGGCAATTGCTAAAATCAACCATTGGGGAAATTTTTACCGTATAGCCAGAATAATCCGCATGACGAATTGGAGAGAATGGCACCACTACACTATTTGGTGCTGAACGCAGTAGCATATAACTACCTGTCGTTGTACACGCATCCTTTACTGCAAAAAACGGAACAAACACGCTATTTTTACGACCATAATCATGATCCGGTGCATACCAAATGGTTTCGCCTTTTTTCAACGCTTTAATCATGCCACGTAGATCTTTTCTATCTAACATCGATTTATTTGAACGCACTCGTCCGCGAAATTGAATCCAATCTAATAACGGATTATCGTTAGGGCGATACACGCCTATTCCTTGATGATGTAACCCAACAATTCTTGCACCTAATTCTAGTGTTAAAAAATGGACTCCAACAAAAATAATCCCTGTTTCTTCAGGTTGATTTTTCAGATGCTCTAACCCTTCAATACGAGACCATTTAAGAATTCGTTTATCGGACCAAAACCAAGCCATCCCAGTTTCAATAATCGCCATGCCGACAGATTCAATATTTTGGTCGATCAGACGATCAATTTCTGCTTGACTATAATGCGGAAAACAAAGTTCAAGATTACGGCGCGCAATACGAATACGACGTTTACCAAATCCCAATGCAGCAAAGATCTTGCCTAATCCTTTACCTATAAAGACTAATACTGGATAAGGTAGGCAAAGTAGCAAACGGAAAAAAACTAATCCAATCCATAATCCCCAATAACGAGGATGAAGAAAATGCCATTGAAATGGCGGAAATTTACTCTTGCTGTCCATTATTCCCTCTTTTTGTTCAGATTATCAGCTAAGGGCATTTAAAAATGTTAACTTGATCACAAAATTCACTTTTATTCAGTAATCAGCCTTGATATTTTCTTATGAAAAGCATACTTTAAAACTAAACCAAAACACAACCTAATCATAAAGAGGGCAACATTATGACACTCAATATCTCTAGTAAACAAATGGACATTACCCCTGCTATTCGTAGTCATATTGAAGATCGTTTGGCAAAACTGGATAAATTCCATACCCAGCTCATCAATCCGCACTTTATGATTCATAAACAACCTAATGACTATGAAGTAGAGGCAACTATCGGTTCTCCATTAGGTGATTTAGTTGCAAAAGCAACGCATGCTGATCTCTATACAGCAATCAATGAAGTTCAAACCAAATTAGAATCTCAACTAATTCGCTTAAAAGAGAAAAAAGAACATTAATTTCTCATTAAACTAATTGATTAACAGCTAATTGAGTTTACTTAATTAGCTGTTTTTTATGCTTCATCGGGCAAAAATAACGGACCGAGTGAACTATGTGGTAAGCCGAAATGTTCAGGATAAATCACATCAACTAAATACAACCCTTCAGCTTTTGCCGTTGGTGCCGCTAATGTCCTATCCTTTTGCTCTAGTAGCCATTTTATCCAAATAGGCGGTTGTTTACCTTGACCCACCTCAATTAAACTGCCGACAATATTTCTGACCATATGATGAACAAAAGCATTAGCTTGAATATCGACAATAATATAATTCTGACGGCGGCTTACCTGAAGATGGTGTACATTTCGCCACGGCGTATGTGATTGACATTTCGCAGCACGAAATGAGGTAAAATCATTTTCACCTAATAGATACTGCCCTGCCTCATACATTTTTTCATGATCTAAATCGACATGATAATGCGATACCCCTTTAGGTAAAATGGCTGAGCGTAATTTTTGATTTAGAATAATATAACGATAACGTCTTGCCGTTGCGCTAAATCTTGCATGAAATGAGTCATCTACTTCCACTGCCCATTTCACGGCAATATCATCTGGCAAATTAGCATTTGTACCAAAACACCAAGCTTGCATTGGACGAATCGCATCGGTTTCAAAATGCACCACCTGTCCTGTACCATGCACGCCAGAATCGGTTCGACCTGCACAAAATACCTCAACGGGTACATTGGCAACCTTTGAAAGTGCCGTTTCTAATGTTTGTTGTACGCTTTCAACCTCATCTTGGCGTTGCCAACCAAAATAACGCGCGCCATCATATTCTATGCCTAATGCTATTTTCATCTTTATTTAACGAACAAGCGGTCGAATTTAGTCATTTTTTAACGAAATCAGACCGCTTGCAAAATTATTTTTGAATTAACTGAAGAAATTCTTTGCGGGTTTCTCGATCATCTAAGAAAACACCACCGAATGCCGAGGTTATCGTATAACTATTTGTATCTTTTACCCCGCGGCATTTCACACAAAAGTGTGTTGCTTTAACATAAACCGCAACATCGTCAGTTTCTAAAATCGTTTGAAATGCGGTAAGAATCTGTTCAGTAAAACGCTCTTGAACCTGCGGACGTTGTGCAAAAAATTGCACCACACGGTTAATTTTAGACAGCCCAATTACCCATTTTTTCGGGTAATATGCCACCGCAACTTTACCATCAATCGTCACAAAATGATGCTCACAGGTAGAAGTCAAAGTAATATCATCAACCAACACCATTTCACTTACTTTCATGCGATTTTCAATATTCGTAATTTTGGGGAATGTTGCATAATCTAACCCACTGAAAATCTCATCAACATACATTTTTGCAAGGCGATGTGGCGTTTCTTCCAAACTGTCATCCGTTAAATCCAGCCCAAGTAATTCCATTACCTGTCGCATATGAGATTGAATTTCTGCACGACGAGTATCTTTATCTTGAGTTAATTCAACTGTTGGGGTTTCAATGCCCTTAGCCAACAATGCTTGGCGAACTTTTTGCGCCTCAGTGGAGATAATGTTCATTCAGGTTCCTCTAAATTTGAGAGCGGAATTCTAGCAAATTGACATCAAAAAAAATAGCACTAAAATGCGCTCATTCAGCTTAGATAATATTAATAACATGATTTACACGCACTTTAATTCAGATTTAGTTCCCACTGCCGAACAGTCATTTATCGAACAACTCTTTGCTTGCAAAAATTTTGAAAAATCTGACCGCTTGTTAGGCTATTCAAAAGGACGCGGTATTACTTGGTTTTTAAATGCGCAACCCGAATTAGGGCGAGATATCGTTTTACGTCATTATTATCGAGGTGGATTATTTGGTAAATTAGTTAAAGATCAGTATTGGTTCCACTCATTTGCTCAAACTCGCGCAGCGCAAGAGTTTGATTTACTTAAACAAATGCACCAATGGGGGCTACCTGTTCCACAGCCTATAGCTTTTCAAATTGAAAAACATCACTGCTATTATCGTGCGGAAATTATGATTGAAAAGATTCCTAATACGCAAGACCTAAGCAAATTATTACAACAAGCTACTCTTCCTCTTGCGCAATATCATCAAATTGGAAAGGTCATTCGTGCAATGCATGATCGCCAAGTTTGTCATACTGATCTAAATATTCATAACATCTTGCTTGATGAGAAAGGTCAATGTTGGCTGATTGATTTTGACAAATGTAAAATTCAACCTAATGATGCTTGGAAAAAAGACAACCTCAACCGCCTTCTTCGCTCTTTTCACAAAGAGCAAACCCGCTTAGGTATTCATTTTAATGAAACCGATTGGCAAGCAATTTGTGAAGGGTATGGGGAATAAATATAGATAGTTTTTCCTTTCTTAATCAATTAAGTAAAAATAGCCACCCGAAGGTGGCTGCATCAAACATTGCTTTTAATTTCTCTTGATCGGCAAGTTTCAACACACAGCCGCCCGAAGGCGGCTGCGCGAGACAAACTTTGCACGCTCGACATTACTCAAAGTTTCAACACACAGCCGCTCGAAGGCGGCTGCTTTCCCATATTGATTGGATGCGAGCAAGATATAAAGTTTCAACACACAGCCGCTCGAAGGCGGCTGCAAGCAAGGGGCGCGGCTATGGTAATAGCCTAACCAGTTTCAACACACAGCCGCTCGAAGGCGGCTGCGCTTTGACTAATTCAGATAAAGCCCATTCATACGGTTTCAACACACAGCCGCTCGAAGGCGGCTGCCAACAAAAACGTATCACAACTGTTGTTATTGAAGTTTCAACACACAGCCGCCCGAAGGCGGCTGCGCATCTTGATCAAGAGTAGCGTTAATTGTTTCCGGTTTCAACACACAGCCGCCCGAAGGCGGCTGCGGGTAACTTCTTACGCGCGTGATCGCTATATGACGGTTTCAACACACAGCCGCCCGAAGGCGGCTGCTTCCATATGGATTCTCCTTGTTTACCATTTAAAAGTTTCAACACACAGCCGCCCGAAGGCGGCTGCGTGCGGAGTATTGGTGGCCTTTTTTGCATCCCTATCGTTTCAACACACAGCCGCCCGAAGGCGGCTGCTTTTGCGCCAGCGCCAGCAACTACTGGTGTAAAGTGTTTCAACACACAGCCGCCCGAAGGCGGCTGCTTGAGACTAAAGCGGAGGCAAGCCGCTTTTTTAATGTTTCAACACACAGCCGCCCGAAGGCGGCTGCGTTCGGGATTTTCGTATTTTCTTGTAGCTCGCTATAGTTTCAACACACAGCCGCCCGAAGGCGGCTGCTCCCTATATAAAAAGATGATAAAAATCAGTAAGTTATTTACTGTATTTCGCTATCCTTTAAAATATAAGGAGTATCAGGAAGTATAACTAACATTTAGTTGTTACACAAATTATTAACTTATTCAAATTGTTAAAGAAAATAAGGATCGCTATCCCATCAGGGTTTTAATGAGAACAATAGGTTAGCGAACTAAATGACAAGTATATCTTTAAATATATCAACAGCCGGTTTTGCGCCATGATGTTCCACTTTATTACGCCATTTACTGCCTAAATGATAAAAACGCAGACTGTCACATGTGGGGTCGTAGGTTTCCAACAGTTTGTTTTTCAATATGACCCACTGGTCGGGCGTGACATCACATTCAAATACCGAATATTGCGCCCGCACGCCGTAATCTAAGCAATGTTTTGCGATGCGGCGCAATCGTGCTCGCCCGTTTGGATCGTCAAAAGAAATGTCGTAAGTAATCAGCATTAACATAGTTTATCTCATCAAAAACGGCGGATATTCCGCTAAATCTCCGCGCAAGTGCCGCGCCAACAGCATGGCCTGAATATACGGCAGCAGCCCGATTTCCACTTCCTCGCCTAAAAACGGATGAACGATTTTCTCCTGCTTCTTCGCCTGCAAAGCTTGGAACAAGAGCTTACGCGCATCGGCCTTCAGGCTCACCGCGCCACTCGCCTCGGTAACAAAATCCTGCGGTTTGATTTGTCCTCGGTTAATCAGCGACAACACCAACCTGTCTGCCGACCACGCGCGGAATTCTTCCAAAATATCCTGCGCCAAACTATCGCGCCCCGGTCGGTCGGCATGCAAAAAGCCCACCTGAGGGTCCAACCCCACGCCTTGCAGCGCGCCACTGATATCCTTACCTAAAATGCTGTACACAAACGACAACAGCGCATTCACCCCGTCTCTGGGCGGACGGCGGTTGCGCCCGTCAAAAGAAAAACCGCTTTTTTCGCTCAAAAGCTGCCCGAACACGCCGAAATAACGCGCCGCCGCATCGCCCTCAATACCACGCACCACGTCTAGTTCGGCCGCGCCCTTCAACTGCCGCAGCGAAATATTCAAAGCATCGACCGCACTTTGAATCGCCGCATTCTCGCCGTAATTGCGAATCTGCCGCTGAAGCACCCGCTTACTCGCCTGAATCTTCGCCGCAATGATATTGCGTGCAATTGGCACGGGATTTTGCTCCGACACCCGATACTGCGCCCGACGCAACAGCACATTGCCGCTCTGCCGCCCCTGAAGCCGTCCCAGGAAACGTCCGTTTTCGGTAAAAAACGCCAAATTCACATTATTTTCACCGCAAAATCCCAACAAAAACGGCGATACCAGCACATTCCCGAAACAGAAAATATGCCCGATGGAATGCACCGGCAACTGCGCCACCTTCTTACGCTCCTGCTCCACCACCAGCGTCTCCCGCTCCTTATGCAGATAGCTGCCTTGGGTGGTGATATAGAGTGTGTTTTGCAGTTTGCGCATGTAGAACTCCTTAAGGTTTGACAGCAGTTTTGTTTTGAACCGGCTTGTCAATTTAGACTGTCTAAAAAATCATACTTGTAGATAGCTTGAAATAAAAAGCAAATAATCCATCAATATACATGCCTAAATACACACTACGATTTTTAATCAATTTTTATATTGCAATTTTTCGCAATACATTCTCCAAATGGAGTTAATGGCTTAATTAACGCGTCAAATTCAGAAACATCTATTTTCATAAATTCAATAAACTCAATAAGATCTGGGAAGTCAGTTTTTATATTTTCTGTTTTATAATTATTTACGCCTAGAGAATCACCCAAAAGTTTTAACGTATTAATCTTATAAGATTTATCAGAAAAAACCATATTATTCAAAGCGAGTAAATCAATATTTACAGGGGAAGAAATATTCTCCATAAAGAATTTTGAAATACCGTTTATATATTTCTTGTAAAGTTCCTTTGCCTGTTGTATTAAATTAGTTTGGGATTCTTTTGAATTAACATTACTAACAATCTTTTGATAAACGTTAAAAAAATCACTATAAAACTCTCCATCATCATGCTGAACCGAAACATAAAGAGGCTTTCTAAGGCATTTGATGAAACACAAGAAAAACACCTGATCCTTGTTTAAGTATTTTAGATATGATATAGCTTGATTGATTAAATAATCATTATTATTACTACTTAGTTTATCCATTAACAAATTTGCCAATACCTCATTTAATGAAATATCATTCTTTGTCCCAACTTGGTTAACCATTTCACTAATTAAACTTTGTACTTCAGAAGAAGCAAATCTTTTCTCCATTTCTTCATCAATTCGACCACTTACAGCCTCATCGACAGTTGAATTTAGCTTTTCATGGAATTTAAATGCTAAATCTGCAATGGCTCTATATGATTCAGATCTTGCATTTTCTATCAAGCTAGGTAACTTATCAGAAAATAGTTCCTCAAATAGATTTTGAATTTCAGAAACTGAAAGCCCAATATTTATATTACCAGTGATGTCTCCTTGATTTTGTAAAGATACAGAATTTTCACCCTGAGATAATGTTAATTTTTTTCCCAAAACCATTTTTTAATCCTTTTTGTTTATTTGATTAATATTTATGTTGCCATTAATTTTTCCAGAATTTTGAATATTTTGTATATTATCTCCATTTAAATTAGCACTTATATTATTTTTAACAAATCTATCTCTCATGTAACTAGCTCCAAATAATAACGACAAAGCACCAAATATCATGGACCAGCTATTAGGATTCAATCCCAGAAAAGACTTATCAAAAATATTTGTAATAAAAGCCAAAAGCAACCAAACAATAACGAAAAATATTTTCATATATTCTCCTAAAAATACCAATAAATCAAAAGCATTTACCAAACAACTCCGCTACATACCCCACACTCCTATCCCGTTTCCCCAGCAACTCCGGCTGGCAAATCTCCACCAGCGAGCAGGCTTTGCAGCGTTTGCCGTAGTCGGGCGGCGGAGTTTGTCCGCTGTTTAGAAGTTCGCGCACGGCGGCGATGGTGGCGAGAGTTTGGGTGCGTAGGTCGTCTGAAAACACGACGGGGATACGGTGGCGGGTTTGCATATACCACAGCGCGCCATCAGAGACGATTTGCCCCGTCATTTCTTCCAGGCACAAGCCTTGGGCGCAAAGCTGGATTTCGTCCATCGGGTCGGGTTTGGGCTTGCCACGTTTGTATTCCACGGGTTTCAGACGGCCTGTTTTTGTATCCACTTCCACCAAATCCAACACGCCGCTGATGCCCAGCTTCTCCGCCGACACATGCACCGTCCGCTCAAAGCGCACGCCCTTGCGCGTTTCCGGCTCGCCCGAATCCACCCGCTCATGCAGCGCCTTTCCCTGCGCGGTCAAATAGTTCTCCGCCCACGCCTGCTCGTTGTGAATCAACGCGCATTGGCGCGGACAAAAGGCGTAGTGTTGCAGGGCGGAAAGGGGAATCAGACGCGTGTCCTGATTGTCCCCTTGGCTTTCGGTTGAAAGTGCGGTCATTTTTTTAAATATTTTAGAAGCCGTCGATTTCTTGCGGAGTTAAACCATCAAGTTTTTCCAGTTCATAGCTACCATCGGCATTCACTTTCAGGCTGCCATGCACTTTAGCGGAAGAGTATTGTCCTGATTTGCTGTTGTGCTCCCACCAGATGAGTTTCAACACCTGCATGCTGCCTTCGGGGCGGGCGGATGATGCGTCGCCTTCAAAGAGTTTGGTGAGTACGGCTTTGATTTTTTCGGCATCGTCGTCTGAAAAGCCGGTGCGCTCGGCAAGCTGCGGCGACATCGCACCAAAGGCAATGTACACGCCGTGATCGACGCGGTGTTTCATGCCCATGGTGTCGGAGCTTTTTTTCGTGCCATCGCCTTCGCCGCTGACGCTTTTGGTGATTTGGGTGCTGGTAATGTTTATCGGCTCAACGCTGAATGCGGATTGAATGGTAACGGGGCCGCGCACGGCGATGGATATGCCGCTGCTGCCGTCGCCGCTGAATGCAAAGACTTGTCCGAAGCTACGTACGTCCAGCCATTTTTCACAGGCTTTCTTGGCGGTATCATCTTTGTTGGCTTTTTTGGCGTTAAAGGCATCCGCACCCAAGCCGACATCTTTGTCTTTAGCACGGTTGGCTAGGCTGGTCATGCCATCGGTTTTCTTTTCGTCCGATTGTACAAAAATGCTCTCGCCACCGTCTTGCAGGCGGTCGCGGATTTTACGTTTCAAGCACACATCGGTCATTTCGCCGAAACCTTGGAAATCAGCACGCGGGCGGTTGCCGTTTAAAGGGTCGCCGTTAGGGTTGGCGTTGGTTACTTTCAGAATGAGGGCGAAGTCGATTTTTTTGGTTAAGCTCATTTTGGTTTTCCTTTAAGTTGGATTATTCATCAGTTTTGGATTTGTTGGCGGAAAGCTCGGCAATACGGCGGGCTATTTCCATTTTTTGGCAGTGATAGCCCAAAAGAAATTCACCGCTTAATTTGTCGTCTCGGGTGAAATCATTGACTTCAAATAACTCGACAATTTCACTAATGGCGTCTTTATAGAAATCTTTTCCTTGACTCGTTAAATAATTTCTATACGGTACCAACTTCTCACTTTCAAGATTTCTCCATGTGCTATATGGTCTTTGTGCAAATTGCTGGAAATAACGTTCTGCATTAGTTGCTCGAGTCGGTGTTTTTTTGCCATTCTGCAAATATAAGGCATACCACTCCATGCTTTCTGCTTGTGCAATTAATCGACCATACAAATAATCGCGCGAGCGGTTTTTAGTATCTAAACTCATAGAATATCTCCGTTGTAATGTATATTTACGGGCGTACCAACCTTTGTATAAGGCACAGGCGACGCCGATGTTTCTTTGCCAATTTTCAGAGCGGATTTTTTCTCCGTCTTCGGGGCGATGATTTGCAAAAGGATTACAGGCTACCTGAAAACTTTTTTGCACCAAGTCATAAGGGATCTGCACCGATTTACCACCTGAAATCACAGGCAGAAGGCGGGCATAAAGCTGTCTTCTCGATTTTCTGTCCTTATCTCCAAACTCCGTCTTGGTTAACACTACTTCTGCAATACGTTCTAAGGACGGTGCAGCAAAAATCCAAGAGGATTTATATTTTTGATACCAAGCAAAATCATCCTGCCATTCGTCTAAATCTCGGAAATAATCATCCCTTAATTTCTCTTGATAAAATGTCAAAGACATTCTGCCACCCGTTTTCGATGGCTCATCAACCATTAATAAAGAAATCTGCTCATTAGCTGCCAGCTTTTCTTTATAGCCATGGAATTTTTTCTTTAATTGTTCCACAGTTTTTAGACCAAGATCAGCTGAATGATCAATATTATCTTTCGCAAATAAAGAAGTATAAACGACATCGTCTTGATAAAGATCTGATAGAAGTTTATCTTCATCCGATATGCAATTGCTCGACCAAGCTAAAATTACTTGCTTACCATTTCGTATTCCTTGTCGATTAATCATCCATTTCAATACGCTAAATGCCTTCTGTGAAGCATTTTTTCCTAGTATCACAGCCTGACTGCCTAATTCTGATTTAGCTCCATTATCTTTATCACCATAAAATCTTCCTCTAAAGGTAAATCCGGTATCATCGTTAGCTGAAACCAATTTGGCATTACCGTTTATTTTCGGATAGGCTTCAGTCGGATAATCTAAATCTCCGGTAATACAACATAAAGATTTATGGCGACCTTTTTGTATCAGACTTTCTTGATACTCAATCCACTGATTCTGTATCCGCGGCTTATTCCATAGATCAGAATGTAGATCGTTAGGTATTTCAACAGCCCATATAACAGTCAAGCTAAAAGGATCATTTTTTCCAGACGACAATATATTGTCTTTGAAAGAAAAAATCTGTTTCGCTAACAAATCTTCAATCAATGAGCCTTTTTGAATATATTGCAAAACAATTTTTAATTCTGGTAGGTTACTAAATTGAACCCAATTGAATAATTGTTCTTCATAAGCTATAAAACTTTCCTTATATTCTTGCTTTTGTTTATCTAGAAATTGTCGCTTCTTATCTTCTGAGCCTACTAAAAATTCTTGCCATTTTTTTCCGCCTTTTTGTGGAGCTCTCTTCTTTGCCACTTCGCTAATATATTCAATAGTCAGATATTTTTCTGCCGTTTTAGCAATATATTTCAAACTATCATGAAGTGCACTAGGAGCTATTGTTGAACCTGCTTTATTTAATACGTTTTCAGGTGCCTGAATAGGTAATTGTCTTTTAATTGATTCTGCATGAACAAGCTCCGCTTTGTCATTTAAAACTACTCTTAAGTGAACCGCTTTAGACATATGAAACGGCAATGCCAAGTCTTCATCATCCAAACCTTGTTCTTGGACATATTCATACGTCTGATAAAGTTTCTGCATCCAGCTCATAACCCCAGCTCCTTGGCTTCATCTTCCACCAGTTCCACATTCTCGCCGCGCTTAAACGGTTTTTCAGGCTTCATTTTACGGATAAATCGAGTTTTTAGACGACCTTCTGTGTCATTGATGCTTGGAAATTCAATCACACCATTTTGCATATTCGCCATCCAAAAACGACTGACCAATTCAGGCTTTCCAGTTTCTTCGGGATAGCCGAAACTATGGAACATCAGGCCAAAATCTAAATTATCGATTTCATCGTAAAACCCTTCGCCTTCGCCGAAAGTGCATGGCTCGACATAGCCTTGGCAATCGCGCGTGCCAAGAAAAATATCCTGCCGCCCGCCACGTTCCAACATTCTTCTGGCAATGGCGATATGTTTGCCGAAATTGCGGTCGCCTGCCAATTCTTCCCAATGATCATTCCATTCAAAATGGGCTTCTACTTGGTATTCCACGTCCTGCAAAAAGGTGTAAATCGCCAAAGTATTGCCGCCGTTCCAATCCAGTGGCTTGGTGGACTTGCTTTGGGTGCGGATGGGTTTCATCACACGGATGCGGTCGATATACCAAATCAAGGTGGGTTTCCAATAGATGCTCTTAACGATGCCTTTAATGGCTTCGTATGTCGGCACTTGGTAGCTGAATTTTTCGCCGCCAATTTTGGTGACGGGGTCGGTAAACAAGGCTTGCCGCCCCCAGACACGGAAACTGAATTTATGGTTGTTATAGTCCATATTACTCCTTAAGATATATAGCAAGTCATTTCGCTTATCTTATCTAAAGACAAGCCGAATTCATTGTTGTAATGGCATTCATCTAGATAATAAATGCCCGAACCTTTAATGGTTTCATGCAGAGCTTTTTTCTCTTGTAACTTATTCCACACTTTTGGAAAGACGTTCACGCTGTAAGACTGGGCTTTTTTCTTTGCTTCACTCATCTCTTTTACATCCCACGCCCCACATAAAGTAGTGATGTATTCCTTGCCTTTACCATACGGCACAATCACGGAGCGGGTTGGAGCATCAATAACTTGGAAAATACGTCCTGCACTTTTAAAGGACTGCATAAGTAACGGATATAAATCACGCTTTCTCAAAATATCATTCTTGAAATAGCCTTTAAATTTTGCTCCGGCATTGAAGCAGTTATCGCTTAACCAGTGCAGTAAACCATCATTTTTGTCTTTTTCATTTATGAGATATACCATCTCATCGCTACGATTATAAAAATAAAGCTCAAAATATCGACTCATGGCTTTGGGCTGTAATATATCTTTTTCTTCAAACTCTCTGAAAATAGTTGCCGCTTTTTCCTTCCCAACTGCAATGTCAGGAAGTATCTGTGAGAAATCTGTCTCCTGTAAATTCAATACATAAACCAATCCTTTATCTACTTCTTTATGCCGGTTGCAACGCCCCGCCGCTTGGGCAATGCTGTCCAATCCGCCCAAAGCACGAATCACGCAAGCCATGGAAATATCCACGCCTGCTTCAATCAACTTGGTGCTGATGCAGATAACTGGTTCTTTGTTTTCTAGACGAGCTTTGATAGTGTCAAAAATCGCTTTGCGGTGCGCCGCGCATTGGTGGGTGCTTAAATGAAACAAGGCCTCTGGCGGCACATTCTGCTTTTGGCAATATTGATAAAGCTCCTGCGCCCATTTTTTTGTATTGACGATAAACAGGCAGCTTGGGGTCGTCTGAAATTGTTCCAGCAAAAATGTGCCTGCTTCTTCCACATTCCAACCGCCTGATTTTTCGTTGAATCGGATTTCTACGCGTGATAAATCAGCAAATAATTTATCTAAATCCTGATACTTGCCCATGATTTCAGCGTTTTCAGGCAATCTTAACAAACCACGTGCGGTAATGGCTCCCCTTTTATCTTCAGGAAAATTCTGCAAACCCAATTCGCCGAGCAAAGGCTGCGTCGCCGTACACAAAACCGCCGTGCTTTTACCGAATTTCGTTAGCCAATTTAATACGTTGCAAAACAGATGGACGCATTTCACCGGCAAAGTTTGAATTTCATCAAAAATCAAAACGCTATTGGTCATGGGGTGGATATGGCGCGCGCCGCGCGTACCGCCGCCGAACCACGCATCTAGAAACTGCACCATCGTGGTGAAGACAATGGGTTTATCCCAGTTTTCGCACAGCAGTTTGTCCTGCCAGCTTTGCTTTTCGGGTTCTAGATTAGAATGATGTTCCAGTACCCAATCTTCGCCAAGAATTTCGCGTACGACTTGGGCGTTTTGATCGATGATGGAAGTATAGGGAATGATGTAGATGATGCGATCTAGATTGTGCTTTTGCGCATGATGAAGGGCATAGCGCAGACTGGCCAATGTTTTACCGCCGCCGGTCGGCACTGTGAGTGTATAAATACCTTGAGGGTCGACCGCTCTTTTTAGACAGTCGCTGGAAATTCGACGGCGGATTTCGTCAATAGGATAACGGTTTTGAAAACCTGCTAATTTGGCTTCCACTTGATCAATCACCATTTGCCAATCAGGTTTTTCCGTCAAGCGACGGACTTCTTTTTGCGCTTCCCGTTCAAAATCCGAACTGTTGATACGATCGGCATCAATCAGGCAGCTGAATAAAAAGCGGGTCAGGCAGCCGAGATAGAATTCTTTAATTTTGTCATTAGTCGTTGAATCGGAAAGTATCAGTTTTACTGCTTTGAGCAGGTTGCGAATCAGGTTTTCTCCTGCCAATTCATGTGCTTTTTGCTGAACGACTTCATCGGCATTTTGCTCGCATTCTGCCAAATGCGTCAGTTCATCAGTTTTATTAAACCGCTCAATCCATTTCGGATTACCCTCTCCATCCAAACAGTCAATCAAGCCTTCACCGTGGTGTGATGCTATGCATAAACCCAGCATTTGTCCGAACAATTCGCCGATGCCCTGCTCTGCACCAATTTTTCTCAATTCGCGGTAAACCCATTGTGCACCGGCGGTGGAATGATCCACTTTACTGCCGTTCGGCGTACTTTCTTCATCATCCAAGTCAGGATTGAACAACCCAGTTTCATCGTGGATATATTTTTGGAATTTGTGAGAATATTTGCCGAAATCGTGCATGAGTCCGAGTAACTCGCCCTCCTGCTCCAAATCCAGCTTGGCTGCCAATAATTTGGCGATCTCGGAGGTTTCCGTCAGATGGGTTTGCAAAGATTGCGGTTGCCCGTCTGCTTTGCGGACATGGGCTATATAGTTGAAATTCACATCGATTCTCCAAATTCAAAACGCGCAAAATTTAACGAACAAGCTATATAAATTAGCTTGAAGTGTTGAAAAGTCGAAAATCTGTGGAATGAGGTCGTCTGAAAAGTTGTCAGCGGTCAAGCGCATAACGGTGGCTTGGGCAACGCTGTCTAAGCCTGCTTCGGCACGCATTACCAGCGGGAAATCCACATCCACACCGGCTTCAATTAATGAAGTGGCGATGACGCGGTAGGATTTACCGTTTTTCAGACGACCTCGGCTCTCATCGAACTTTTGGCTGCGGTGTTTGGCACACATTAGGATGGTTAGGTGGAACGTGCCGTCAAGATGTTTATCTTGCGCAGAATGGGCGTAGTATGATTGAGTTTGAATATAGCAAGAAGAAGTTTCGTCCATATTTTAATCCTTAAAATATACGTTAAACATGAATTTTTTATTATAGTAATTGTCTAAGTCAAATTTATATAACATTAAGATTAAAATGACAATAGCAATTCTAAAATTGTTTGAAGTTTATGAATTTCACTCCAAAATTATCCGTTTTAGTCAATAAAGAATACGAACACATACCCATTTTTGATTATTCTCTCTTTCTTCCTCTCGGCGTAAAATCCTTATATATAACTCAACTATTTTTCCTTTCTTTTATGGAGCTGATTATGTCCTATCAAGATTTAACTTTAGGTGAAATTGCCACCAAATTACCTCGTTCAACTTCTCTATTTTTAAAATTAGGGTTGGATTTCTGCTGTGGTGGAAAACAAACTTTAGCTGCTGCAGCGCAAGCTAAAGGATTAGATGTAAGCGTGATTGAAGCTTCTCTTGCTGTAATTGCGGAACAGCCAAGTGAATCAACCCGTAACTGGTCTGAAGCTCCGTTAGCGGAAATTGTTGATTTTATTATTCCGCGTTATCACAACACGCACCGTGAGCAATTACCGGATCTGATTATGATGGCGGAAAAAGTAGAAAGCGTACATCAAGATCATCCTAACTGCCCGAAAGGTTTAGCTTATATTGTGCGTAAAGTTTATGATGATTTAACAAATCATATGATGAAAGAAGAGCAAGTGTTATTCCCATTGATTAAATCTGGTCGAGGCCCAATGGCTGCAATGCCAATTTCAGTGATGGAATCTGAGCATGATGAAGCCGGCCGAGATTTAGAGGATATTCAAAAATTAACGAATAACCTTACTCCGCCAGAAGGTGCTTGCAATACTTAAGCTATACCGTACCTTCTGCCCCTAATGGCAAAACTAACTTAAACCCAGCATGGATTGGTCAAACAACGCGTGATGAAACTGTGATGGGAACCTTTGAATATGATTTACCATACAACATGATGCTTTCAGGTGGTTTAGGTCATATGGAATCAAGATACGATGGTGCATTTGGTCAAATCACTTCAATTAAACAAAATGGTAATTTTGATGTAACGGGTATTCGTGGCTTTGATTTCCGCACCCGCACAACCAGTGGCAACCTGAAATTACAAGGTGAATTAGCTACGGGCCTAGTTTCTCACAACTGGAACCTTTCTTATGATCAAGTGGTTCGTCAACGTGACCACGATAATAGTGCAAAAACCAATGGTCGTATTTCTGGCGGTTCTATTTATTCACCAACTTTTGGCAATCTTGCTTCAAGCTTTAGTTTAGCGCCAACCACTCAAAACACCGACAGCAAACTTACCGCTCGCAGCTTTGCGTTTGCTGACACACTTGGTTTTATAGAAGATAGCCTTCGCTTAACCCTGGGTGGACGTTTCCAATGGATTAAGCAATTAGACAAAACTGATGGCACAAAATTAACAGCTAACCGTTTCAGCCCAATGGTGGCATTAGCATATAGTGTAAATCCAGATACCGTTTTCTACAGTAACTATTTAGAAGATTTAGAACCAGGTAATGCCGATCCAGAAACTGGGGAAATGAATAGCCCACGCGTGAGTAAACAACTTGAAGTCGGTGTACGTAAAAACTGGGATGAATGGCTAACCACCACTTTAAGCGTTTATGAAATCCGTCGTCCAGGCATCATTCGTGGTAATACCAAGGCGATGAAATCACTGGCAGGTAAAGAACACGGAAAAGAACGTAATCGTGGCGTAGAATTCAATGCCTATGCAAGCTTGTTAAACAATAGCCTACGTCCATCTATCGGCATGGCATATAACCAAGCGAAAGTATTTGATTTCCCAACCTTTAAAGACACGATTATTAACGGTGTACAAGTAACCAGCCCACGCTGGATTGCGAAATCTGCTATTGAATGGGATCCTGCATTTGTACCAAACTTAACCTTAAATGCAGCACTACAATACTACGGTAGCTCTTACCAAGATACAGCTGCAAACTACAAATTGCCTTCTTACACCACTGTAGATTTCGGCGCAAAATATGTAGTAAAAATGGGTGATAAACAAAGCCTAACTTTCCGTGGTGGCGTTGAAAATGCCTTCAACAAACACTACTGGCAAGTTCAACGTGGACAATATGACCGCAGCTTTGCGGTGTTAGGTATGCCACGTACTTACTGGGCAAATATGGAATATTCATTCTAAACATAAAAAAACAAGCGGTCTCATTTTGGTAAATTTTTACGAAAATTCGACCGCTTGCATCGTAATCAAGAAGGTGTGCCTCGCGCGCACCTTTTGTCATAGAGATTTTATCTAACATTCTACCATTCATGAATTGGCAAACTGAACTCAACCAAAGTTTTTCTTGGCTGATAATGGCGCTTATTTATGCCTCATGTGGGCTAGTGATTAGCGCTTATCTAATCCGCCAAACACCCTTCGGGCAGAAATTCTGGCATATTACCCGCCCTTGTTGGCAAAAAGCTAATCAACCTAAAGCCATCGTCTTGGCATTATTACTTCTCTTAATGGTGTTACTTGAAGTGCGCATTAGCGTGCTTAATTCTTTTTTTTACAACGGATTATATAAATCCTTGCAAGACAAAGATGCCAGTGCCTTTTGGTTCTTTGCGGGCATCAATGCACTTTTAGTCATCACTAAAATCATTCACTCTATTCTCAACTATTTTCTGACCCAAATGGTTGAAATTCGATGGCTGGAAAGTTTAAATAAAGAGATGTTATTGCGTTGGTTAAACAACAAAAATTACTTTCGTGTTCAATATGAGAAAGAATTACCAGATAACATCGACCAACGTATTGAACAAGATGCCACAGCATTCATTTCAGGAACCATTGAAATGGTGCGCGGTGTCGTTAATTCGGTGGTTGCGACAATTGAATTTACCATTATTCTTTGGGGGCTTTCAGGTATTCTTCCGCTATTTGGCCTTGAAATACCAAAAGGCGTCGTGTTCTTTATCTATCTTTTTATTTTGATTGCTACTACCTTGTCAATTTGGATTGGTCGCCCACTGATCAATCTCAACTTTAATAAAGAAAAACTACAAGGGGATTATCGTTATTCTCTGATTCGTGTTCAAGATAACGCTGAAAGTATCGCGTTTTATTCAGGCGAAGAGAAAGAACAGACGCATTTGCAACATAAATTTGAGGCAATTATTCAAAATCGTTGGAAAATTGTGCGCAAAATGTTGGGATTAGATGGATTTAATACTGGGGTCACGCAAATCGCAATGATCCTGCCGCTGATGCTACAAGCGCCGCGCTTCTTTGCAGGTAGTGCCAGCCTTGGGGATATGCACCAAACGGTTCAATCATTTAACCGTTTAATGCGCGCGCTCTCATTTTTCCGCCTGTTTTATGAGGAATTTACCCTTTATCAAGCCAGGTTAAATCGTCTTTATGGCTTTTTTACAACCTTAGATAACCTAGATGCACTACCAGAAAAGAAACCTATGCCTTGTGCAAATGGCTTCCATCTTAAAAATTTTGGGTTAAAAGATGTTGAAGGTAAAGTGCTACTACAAGATATCAATATTGAGTTACAAGCAGGAGATGCATTGCTGATTCAAGGCGCCTCAGGTGCCGGTAAAACGACCTTGTTAAAGGCACTTGCAGGTATCTACCCGTTTGAAACGTTTGGTGAGGCTGAACATACTTGTACTGATTCGCAATTGTTCTTACCTCAGCGACCTTATATGCCACAAGGCACCTTACGTGAGGCAATTTGCTACCCTCACCTTGAAGCAACTGATTTTGAAATTAAGCAAGCGATGGAAGTGTGTGCATTAGATAAATATACACACGCACTTGATATCGAGACTGATTGGCAAGCAACACTCTCTCCCGGTGAATTACAACGTGTTGCGTTCGTGCGTATTATTCTAGCGAAACCTAAATTGATTTTCCTAGATGAAACCACTTCTGCCTTAGATGAACCAACTGAGGCGGTGCTTTATCGAACCGTAAAACATTGGTTGCCGGAGAGTATTATCATCAGTGTTGGTCATCGTGGTACCTTACAAAGTTTCCATAATAAACAGCTCATGTTAGGTAAGCCTCGTTATGAATGCGCTTATGCGATTTAGTTTTTACAAGCGGTCAAATTTTTTCGACCGCTTGCAAATTTATACTAGATTTTTGGTTGTTTTTTTGGCATAATTTCGCCCGTTTTTCGTCTATCTAATAGACGTTAAACAGGATTTATTTTTTAACACTAAAACACACACATATCATCAGCTAGAGATTGGGGTGCGAGAAATCGTTGATTTTCTAGGATATGTGGAGGCTAAACCCCGTCTTGTCTTTCATAAGTGGCAAGGCAAACAACATAAAAGGAAAATTCTTATGGCACAAGTTTCTATGCGCGATATGCTTAACGCGGGCGTTCACTATGGTCACCAAACTCGTTACTGGAACCCAAAAATGAAACCATTCATTTTCGGTGCGCGTAACGGTGTTCACGTAATCAACTTAGAAAAAACTTTACCATTATTCAACGAAGCATTAGCTGAGTTAACTCGCATTTCAAGCAACAACGGTAAAGTATTATTCGTTGGTACAAAACGTGCAGCATCTGAAGCAGTTAAAGCAGCAGCAGTAGAATGCCAACAATTCTACGTTAACCACCGTTGGTTAGGTGGTATGTTGACTAACTGGAAAACTGTTCGTCAATCAATCAAACGTTTAAAAGATTTAGAAGCTCAAACTCAAGACGGTACTTTTGACAAAATCACTAAAAAAGAAGCGTTAATGCGTACCCGTGAGTTAGAAAAATTAGAGTTAAGCTTAGGCGGTATCAAAGATATGAACGGCTTACCTGATGCAATTTTTGTAATCGGTGCAGACCACGAACATATCGCAATCAAAGAAGCAAACAACTTAGGTATTCCTGTATTTGCTATCGTTGATACCAACTCTACACCGGATGGCGTAAACTACATCATTCCTGGTAACGATGACGCAACTCGTGCGATCCAACTTTACTTAGATTCAGCTGTAGCTGCAATCAAAGAAGGTAAAGGTTCAAACGTTGAAGCTGAATTAGCAGCTGAATAATTCTGAGGCTTTAGCCCTTCATTTACCAAAAACAGGGGCAAAATATCGTCCCTGTTTTCTTATCTAAATTTATTCTGAGGATATTAAAATGGCTGAAATTACAGCATCATTAGTAAAAGAACTTCGTGAGCGTACTGGCGCTGGCATGATGGAATGTAAAAAAGCGTTAGTAGAAGCAAACGGTGATATCGAATTAGCAATCGACAACATGCGTAAATCAGGTCAAGCTAAAGCAGCTAAAAAAGCTGGTCGTGTAGCAGCTGAAGGCGTAATCGTTGCACGCGTTGGCGCAGGTTTCGGCGTATTAGTTGAAATGAACTGTGAAACTGACTTCGTAGCAAAAGATGCTGGCTTCTTAGGCTTAGCAAACGAAGTTGTTGATTTTGCTGCAGCAAACAAAGGCACCACTATCGATGCATTAAAAGCACAATTTGAAGAAAAACGTGCTGCATTAGTAGCAAAAATCGGTGAAAACATGGATATCCGCCGTGTTCAATACTTAGAAGGCCAAGTAATCGCACAATACTTACACGGTGCAAAAATCGGTGTATTAGTTGCTGGTGAAGGTTCTGAAGATGAATTGAAAAAAGTTGCAATGCACGTTGCTGCTTCTAAACCAGAATTCGTTAACCCAGAAGATGTTTCTGCAGATGTAGTAGAACACGAACGTCAAATCCAAATTGACATCGCAATCAACTCTGGTAAACCAAAAGAAATCGCAGAAAAAATGGTTGAAGGCCGTATGAAGAAATTCACCGGTGAAGTTTCATTAACCGGTCAAGCATTTGTAATGGATCCTTCACAATCTGTAGGTGACTACTTAAAATCTGTAAATACTAAAGTTTCTAACTTCATCCGTTTAGAAGTTGGTGAAGGTATCGAGAAAGTTGAAGAAGATTTCGCAGCAGAAGTTGCAAAAATCACTGGCGGTAACGCTTAATTTTCTCTAGAGAATACAAAAAAGCAGATCATTGTGATCTGCTTTTTTATTTTGCTTTTTCTCCACCTCTACTACAAGCAGCTCGGTCTATTAGGCTAGCTTGAAAACTAGAAACTACCGATACAAATCTAGCAATGGTGAGGAAAATGGCGTCCAATAAACACCTTTCAGCCCACTTTCTACTAATCGGTCATTTAACCAAGTATTGCAAGTATTAAATAAATGATAACGCCCTTTCGCTTCGTAAAAAGCATCATTAGACTGATAATGAATACCTTTAAGTAAGATAGTTTTCCCATCTTCTTGCTTAAAACTCTCCGATAGCAATTTTGTTAACCGTTGATATTGCTCAGAAGTAGCAGAAAATTTCACGATATAATCATCTTCTTTTGGTTCAAAGTTATAATATGTGATATGAATCAGTGTGCGATTTAACCCACTTAATGCCCCAAGTGCATTAGATACACTTAAATCTTTCCATTCTGGCGTGTACAAATAAAAATTACGCTCCCCCCATCCTAACCCGACATAGGCTACATTGGCATCATCAGTAATAGTATCGACTGGATTTACAACACTAGTCCAATCAAAAATCTCATTTTTCAAGGGCATAACCACATCAGTATGAACGCCATTACTGACTAAAAATAGCGTAATTTCCCCTTTTGGCTGCGCCTGATTAACCGGTAACGAAGCGAAAATCCAAGCGGCTAAAAGATAAGAGAAAACAAAAAGTAGAAAGATTAGCAGCCACTTACCGATTTTTTTAAGCAATTTAGTTAAAAAACACATTATTTAGGTTTTATAAAAAATTAACGATTTCATCTTGTTATTCTCCATCAAATTAGCCATTTTTTCATTAAATTTTACCTAGTTGCTATTCAATTTACTTAGTTTCTCCTATTAGCAAAAATGACTATTTAATAGTAGCAGAAATGAATTGTATCGGTATAATATGTAGGCTAATAAATCTATTCATTAACTAAGGAATTAACATGAAAAAAATCTCCACATTTGCTTTAGTCGCAATGATTTCATCAGCAACCTTTGCCGCATCAACATCAACTCAAGAAGATAAATCAGAAAATGCTGCTCTGCCAACGATTTATCTCTCTGTTTTCGATAAAACACAAGATCCATCTCCAGATTTAAACAAAAAAGAACTCTCTCGTTCAAATAAAAATGAGCAAATCTGCTGGGTGGCAACGGGCACATTTGCAGAACAAGAAACCGTAAAAGAAATATTCCACTCGCCAGCAAAAATGAAATTTACCATAAACAACATTGAGGGCGCTAAAGTAGTTTCATCATCAGATAAAAAAGTTCATACCATCACCTATACTCGCCCAACAATAGAAAACGGTAAATATATGATGAACTGTTGGTTATTAGACAATCAAGATCCTATCGGTAAATATGTTCTTACCGTTAAAATTGGTGAAAAAGAATTAGAAAAACAAGTTTTCTACGTTAAAAAATAATTTTTCATCTTAAAATGACCATGTTTCTGGAATATGCCTTCTCTAACATGGTCATATTCTATTTTGCTTTACCAGTAACAGCTATATAAATAATCTCAAGCGGTTATTTTCTTTTATTCTTTTACTAAATTCACTCTTTCGCTAATATCCTTTAAGTTAGAATATTGTTCAACTAATCTCGGGACATCATCTAAGCTCATCGCAAACATCCATAGATAAGTGCTAACTGAATAAATATGCCCAGCATTTACATTGCCTTGAATCGCCATCCATGAAAAAGCAAATCCAAAAAGTATACTCATGGCAATGCCAACAGCTAAATACCCGATTGCCTCTCGATTAGAAATCAATATCCGAAAACGTGCCATTAAATCATAATGCCGCCAAAGCTGATTAGATTTTCCTTCCTTAATAAAGTAATTATCTTTTTCTAATCGATTATTTAAACGAAAGTAAAGTGATTCACTCATTGCTACAAAACTAGGGAGTAACCAACTAAACAATGCCAAAATAATTAAAGCCAATACACCTGCCCAGAACTCTAAAACAAGTAACATTACACAAGCACCCAAAATAGAAGCAATAGACGTTGCTGCAATTGGTAAATGTTCTTCAAAGAAATTAACAAATTCTCTAGACAGCGCTACCCGAGCAGTAATTGCCGAATGTAATATTTGCTTTTCTCGTTGTTCTAATACTACAGGAACAGCAATTTGAGTATAGATTTTTGTAAAAGTGCGGGTATCTACTGCCCGCCGTAATGCACCTATCATCCACATCAATAGCACAACTAAACCATACATTAATGATTGAAAAATATTGCCGTCTATAACCGCATTAATAACCCATCCACCAAAAACTGGATAAATCATTAATAATAGATTTTCTGCTCCAACTAAGCCCAAAGTCACCAATAATTTTCTTTGATGAGTTTTAGCTATATTTGTTAACATTCTCCACATAACGCCATAAAAGTCCTAAAAATTACTAATCCAAAAAGTCTAATCCATTTGAAAATCAAAAACAAGTAAATTTTAAGACTATTTATTTGATTATATAAACATGCTACAATTTTATTGAATACAAAAAGAGTAAGGAATGTTAATGTATAGTTTTGATCTTATCGGGAAACATATTGGGGAAATAGATGCTGTAATGGACAGTTGGATTAGCGAATTAGGACTAAGCTATGCACATTTTGCTGTACTCTATACGCTTGCTTCTACCCCTAATCAGCAATGTACACAAAAGGAAATTTGCGATATTCACTACCTCCCAAAACAAACTGTATTTAATATTTGTAAAGATTATCGAGAAAGAGGCTGGATTGAATTTAAAATAAGTGAAACAGACAAACGTGAACGAATCATGTGCTTAACTGATTCAGGTAAAATACAAGCTGAACCTGTCATGCAGAATACTAATCTATTGTGTGATAATGCACTAGCAACTTTTGGTGAAGAAAAAACGACCCAATTATTTACGCTAATGCATGAATTTAGCCAAATCTGCCAAAGTGAAATACTACGCTTAAAGAAAGATAATAAAAAAAGCCATGTATAGATTGTGAAAATCTAAAACATGGCAGTTGTAATGGTAGAAATTATTTCCCAACATAGAAAACTTGTTTTTCCAATTCATGTTTACCAATTTTCACAGTAAGAACATATTTACCAATCGGATCTTGCGGCTCAAATTCCCAACAATTTGACATTGTATTCGGAGTCTTTCTTGGATTAGTATAAGTAACTGAATTGACTTTTTTATCTGGAGATGAAACCAATTTGGCGTTTTTCAAATCATCTGTAGACAATTCATGTATTCCTTCAGCTTCAAGAGTTTCAGTGACAATTTCCTGCTCATCAAATATCCCTGTCGCCACCCAGCACACTAACTCATTTTTATTTGAACGAGAAATTTCTTTTTTATGTAAATCTGGAGAGGGATTTTGTCTTTTATCAAAAACGGAGAGGATAATCTCTGGAGTGTCTCTTGACATCGCTGATACTTCTGTAACAAATGTCGCTGATAAAACGGTTGTGATCAAAGCCAATATTAAATTCTTTTTCATGCTCATTCCTTAATCAATAAATTCCTTTTGCAAATTTTAAGAAAAAAATAACCGCTTGCAATAAACTGCAAACGGTTATTTCAAGTTAACCCAATAGCTGTTTTGCAGCTTCTACAACAACAGAAACTGCTTTTTCTTCAGTTTCTTTCATTGTCGCTTCATTTGGGATTTCTTGCTGAGTACGGTTAACAATCACGCCTGCAACCATACCCGCTTTTAAGCCTAAAGCCGCACACATCGTAAATAAAGTTGCAGACTCCATTTCGTAGTTCATTACGTTGAGATCTTGCCACAGTTTTAACAAGCCTTGATAGTCTTTATAAACTTTACCACTATAAGTGTCATAACGTTCTTGACCTGGGTAGAATGTATCTGATGATGCTGTAATACCAACATAAGGCGTTACGCCTTTTTGTTTTGCTGCTTGGTAGAGTGCCGTTGTACATTCAAAGTTTGCCGCCGCTGGATACGCTAATGGGGCAAAATGTTGACTTGCACCATCTAAACGAACTGAAGCAGTAGTGATTAAAATATCCCCTACGTTAATATGCGGTTGAATGGCACCAGTAGTTCCAATACGTAAGAAAGTACGAACACCTAGTTGAGCCAATTCTTCCACACAAATTGAGGTTGAAGGCCCACCAATACCCGTTGAGCAAACCACAATCGGCTGACCATTGATATAACCTAACCAAGAGTTATATTCACGAGTGCTCGCTAAAAATTCAGGATTATCTAATTGTTTAGCAATGCGCTCGCTACGAGCTGGATCTCCAGGAACAATTGCTAATGTTGCACCTTTTAATTGCGCTTTAGTTAAATTAAGATGAAATACATCTGACATAGTCAATCTCCTTATTTTCGATCGATTAAAATTATTTCTTAGTAATTGCGCCTAAAATTCCACGCATAATCTGTTTAGTAACCTGATTACGTAAATTACGTCCTACTTGTTGGGCTACCTGACTTACCATTTGTTCCGCTAGCGATTGTTCTTTTTTCTTTTTGGTACCAAAAATTGAAGAAAGCATGCCACCTAAGAATCCTTCATCCTCTTCTTCCACTTTCTCTGCTGTTGCCACTTGTTGCTGACCATTTAATACTTCAAAAGCAGACTCATTATCAACATATTGGCTGTAATATGCATATAAATCATCTTGTTTTACTAAGGCATTTCGCTCTTCATTACTCAATGGTGCCAACTGACTTTTCGGTGGGTAAACCATAGCAATTTCTACTGGTGTTGGCATTCCTTTTTCATCTAAAATTGAGATAAGCGCTTCACCAACACCTAAAGTGGTAATCGCTTCTACAACATTCACGCCAGGGTTTGCACGGAATGTTTCGGCAGCGGATTTTACTGCTTTTTGATCGCGTGGAGTAAAGGCTCTTAACGCATGCTGAATACGGTTACCTAATTGACCTAATACTGATTCAGGTAAATCTAGCGGATTTTGTGTTACGAAATAAACACCCACACCTTTAGAACGAATTAAGCGAACAACTTGCTCAATTTTATCTACCAATACTTTTGGCGCACCGTCAAATAATAAATGCGCTTCATCAAAAAATAGTACAAATTTCGGTTTTTCTAAATCGCCTACTTCCGGCAACGTTTCGAATAACTCAGCCATAAACCAAAGCAAGAACGCACCATACATACGCGTAGAGTTCACTAATTTTTCTGAATTTAAAATATTGATAACGCCTTTGCCATCTCGGGTTTGTAACCAATCTTGCAAATTTAATGCTGGCTCGCCAAATAATTTCTCTGCACCTTCATTTTCAAGGGTTAATAATGCACGTTGAATCGCACCAATACTCGCGGCTGAAACATTGCCATATTCCACTTGGAACGCTTTAGCATTATCTGCAACAAACTTAAGCATTGATCGCAAATCTTTCAGATCGATGAGTAATAAGCCTTTATCATCAGCTACACGGAAAACTAAATTTAATAAACCTTCTTGTGTGTCATTTAAATTAAGTAAGCGAGAAAGCAACATCGGCCCCATTTCAGAAATCGTTGTTCTTAATGGGATACCTGTTTCACCAAATACATCCCAATAAGAGACTGGATAACCGCTTAAATAATCCTCTCCGCCTAAATTAAATTGGTTAATACGTTCTGCAACTTTTCCACTAAATCCGCCCGCTTGTGCAAGGCCTGAAAGGTCACCTTTCACATCTGCTAAAAAAACTGGTACGCCATCATCACTAAAAGCCTCTGCTAATTTGCGTAACGTGACTGTTTTACCCGTTCCTGTTGCACCAGTAATTAAACCATGACGGTTTGCCATTTTAGAATTTAATGAAATAATTTGCCCATTTTTACTTTGAGCGATGCCATAGTGTGCCATAATTGATTCTCTTGTAGTTTTAAAAGGCTATGCCTTTTTAATGCCATATTTAAAGCCGTTTTCCCACTGCTGTTGGTATTGATGCGTATGAGAAAGCGTATTGCGACAATAGTTCACACGCTGTTGATACATTGCCTCTTTTTGATAACGGAAAGATTTCCCTACCCGATAGCCGTCTAAATACCAATCATCTGGTTCACTGCATTGGGCAGTATTTAATCTGACCGTTGTTACCATATTTTCTGTTGTCGTATTAGGAACTCGTTTGGCTCGAGTTTTCTTTGATTTTTTCACCAGCGCATTTTGTTGCGGACTTTCTTTCAAAACAGGGACACCTTGACGCTCTTCTGGTTCGAATAACTTATCTAAGTTATTTAAATCTTCTAACACAGTATCCAAATTGGCTGTTCCACATGCACTAAGCAAGAAAGAGAACAAAATCCCTAAAATCCATCTTTTTCTAAGCATAAAGCGGTTATTAACGTTTGCGTTTATTTGGAGAATAACTTCTTGTCCGTGGTTGTGAAACTTTCGGTAAATGTAATAGCGCTTGGCTATCATACTGACTAACCGGAATGGCATGGCCAATATATTCTTCAATCGCCGGTAAGTTCACGGCATAACGTTCACAAGCAAAACTAATTGAATGACCACTCTCGCCTGCTCGCCCTGTTCGCCCGATACGATGAACATAGTCTTCTCGATCATCTGGTAAATCGTAGTTAAATACATGAGTTACTTGCGGAATATGCAATCCGCGCGCAGCGACATCAGTTGCAACCAAAATATCAACATTGCCCGCGGTAAATCCTTCCAAGATCGCTACACGTTTTTTCTGAGGGATATCTCCCGTTAATAATCCAACACGATGCCCATCTGCTTGTAAATAACGCCAAATTTCTTCACATTTATGTTTCGTATTACTAAAAATAATACAACGTTCTGGCCATTCTTCTTCTAAAAGGGTTAGCAAAAGCGCCATTTTGTCTTCATTAGATGGATAAAATAATTCTTCTTTAATGCGATGCCCTGTGCGCTGCAATGGTTCGACTTCAACATATTGCGCTTCATGCATATCTTCATAAGCTAACTCTCTAACTCTTGGTGAAAGTGTAGCTGAGAAAAGTAAAGTCAAACGCTGTTCCGGCTTCGGTGATTTACGCATTAAATAGCGGATATCTTTAATAAAACCTAAATCGAACATACGATCCGCTTCATCAAGCACAATAACTTGTACGCAATCAAGGTTAATAATCCCTTGTTTGACATAATCAATCATGCGTCCAGTTGTCCCTACTAAAATATCAACCCCTTGCGTAATCGTATTCACTTGCTGATCATACCCTTCCCCACCATAAGCAAGTGCTAATTGTAGCCCAGTATCACGTAGTAATTTTTCAGCATCATGCGCAATTTGAATACTCAGCTCACGAGTAGGCGACATAATTATCGCGCGCGGTTGATTGGCTTTTTTCTCAATAGGATGCGTTAATAAATAATGGACGGTGGCAATTAAAAATGCCATGGTTTTTCCCGTACCAGTTTGCGCTTGTCCTGCGACATCTTTGCCTAATAAAGTAATAGGCAATGTTTTCGCCTGAATCGGTGTGCAAAATTCAAAGCCGCTTTGATTCAGTGAAGCGACAATTTTTTCATGAATCGGTAAATCTGAAAAACGTGTTTCAGTGAGGTGTTTAGACATAAATATTTCCTCTTAATATCATTCTTGGAAAGATACCACAAAGCGCCACAGAAAGCGAAAAAAGCGGTCGAATTTGCAACATTTTTTGCAAATCAGACCGCTTTTTAAACGCTTTAGAAAGCCTGTTGTTATCCGCTTTTTAACTTATTCGGCAAAATAGTTTGAAAGAGCTCTCGACTTTTTAATGGCTGTGAGCCCAAATAAGGTTTTAATACCATTCGGGTAAACCGCTTTGCTGCTTGTTGTGTGGATTTCTCGCTAAAATCTAAGGCTTCAAAAGCCAATAAATCTTTACCTAAGAAACTCAAATTGTTCTGTAAAAGTGAAGCAATAAATCCTTCGTTTTCTCGAAATTGATACCACATATTCGCTAAAACAGGTTCGCCAGTCGCCGCACAATGCGTAAAATCAACGCCATAGCCTAACGCTTTTAACGTATGAAATTCGAAAGTTCGTAAAGTCGGTTCAAGTTGATTAGGTTGCACCGCTAAACTCGTTAAACATTGCAAATACTGCTGAAATAACTGCGGGTAAGGCGTTTGATTTTCTAGCACCCGAGTGAGCACTTCATTGACATAAAAACCACTATATAAAGCCATTGGCATCATCGGCAGTGTCATTGAAATAGCTTCCGCTTTGGTTAACGTTTTCAACTCGCCCTTTCCCGTCCAACGCAAAAGCAGAGGCGTAAAAGACTGCAATACGGCTTTTAACGGAGATTTCCCTCGTCTTGCCCCTTTAGCCAATAAAGTTAAACGCCCATGATGCTCCGTAAAGAAATCGACGAGCAAGCTACTTTCGCTATATTCTCGTCGATGCAACACAAAAGCACGTTCTAACGGAATGCTTTCATTCATACCAAGTTCCGATTCAGAGGGTACTATTCGTCCATGTAACCAAGGCTACGTAAAGCACGCTCATCATCTGCCCAACCAGATTTTACTTTTACCCAAAGTTCAAGGTGTACTTGAGCATCAAATAAACGTTCCATGTCTGCACGCGCTTCAATACCGATGGTTTTGATCTTCTGCCCTTTAGCACCAATCACCATTTTTTTCTGCCCTTCGCGCTCAACTAAAATCAAGCCGTTAATTTCATAAACACCACGCTCATTAACTTTGAATTGTTCAATTTCTACCGTCACAGAATAAGGTAATTCTTCTCCTGTAAAACGCATCAATTTTTCACGAATAATTTCCGATGCCATAAAGCGTTGGCTACGATCTGTTACATATTCTTCTGGGAAATGATGAACGCCTTCACGTAAAGAATCACGCACAATTTTTTGCAGAATATGAACGTTTTTACCACGTTGAGCTGAAATCGGCAGAATCTCAACAAAATCAAATTTTTGTGATAATTCGGTAATATGTGGCAATAATTCATCTTTTTCTTTTACATTGTCGATTTTGTTGATCGCTAACACAACAGGCGCTTTGGCTGCACGCAATTTGTTTAGTACCATTTCATCATCTTCAGTCCATTTGGTTCCTTCAACCACAAAGATAATCAAATCCACATCACCAATAGCAGAACTGGCTGCACGGTTCATTAAACGGTTAATTGCACGTTTTTCTTCAATATGTAACCCTGGCGTATCCACATAGATCGCTTGATAAGCGCCTTCAGTATGAATGCCGACAATACGGTGGCGAGTCGTTTGTGCTTTACGTGAAGTAATTGAGATCTTTTGCCCAAGGATTTTATTTAATAAGGTCGATTTCCCTACGTTAGGACGCCCAACAATGGCAATAAAGCCACAATAAGTTTTTTGATTTTCTGTCATTTTGTATTCCTATTCATTCAATTGCCCACTTAGTCGGGCAATTATGGATTATTTTTTCGTAATTGCCGCTAGCACTTGTTCCGCCGCATTTTGTTCCGCTTTACGGCGACTTGTCCCACTACCAATAAATAGCATATCAAGCTGGGTAACTTGGCAGCTTACTTTAAAAGTTTGATTATGCGCTTCGCCTTTAATATCAATCACTTCATAGATTGGCAAAGGCTGTTTCCGACTTTGTAAAAATTCTTGTAAACGCGTTTTAGGATCTTTCTGTGCTTCGCCCGGTTTAATTTCTGCAAGGAATCCCGCATACCAGTCATATACCTTCTGCATGGCTTGCTCAATTCCCTTATCAAGATAAATCGCAGCAATAATGGCTTCTACACAGTCCGCTAAAATGGACTCTCGACGATGGCCTCCACTTTTTAACTCGCCCGGCCCTAATTTTAGAAATTCTCCTAAGTTAAATTCACGCGCAATCATTGCTAAAGTGTGTTCACGCACTAAAGTCGCACGCATTCGGCTTAACTCGCCTTCATTAGCTTTTGGAAATTGGTCAAATAACGCTTTGCCGATAGCAAAATTCAGGATGGAGTCGCCCAAAAATTCAAGACGCTCATTATTTTTTGATGCCGCACTGCGGTGGGTTAAGGCTTGAGTGAGGTAATCAAGGGTTTCAAATTGATAACCCAATTTTTTCTGTAATCGTTCTAATTGCATAATTTTTTGGGATTTCCCAAGTTTTTGTTACAAAGGGCATTGCTTGCCCTTCAAAGGTTTAAAGCGGTCAGATTTGCAAAACATTTTGCAAATTTAACCGCTTGTTAATTATTGAATTGAGGTAAACATTCTCTCAAAACGTAAACCTTTCGGGAACTCATTTGGTTTTTTATCTAAACTTAACCAAATAAATGTCGCTTTACCTACAATATTTTTCTCTGGTACGAATCCCCAAAAACGGCTGTCTTCACTGTTATCGCGGTTATCGCCCATCACAAAATAATATCCTTCCGGCACCAACCATTCATTCGTTGGCTGGCCTTCTTGTTGGAAGAAGTAAGGCGCGTAATGGAATGCGTTAGGGTGGTTGAGAATTTGATGTGTAATGTCGCCAATTTCAGTTTTCTCAATTTGCATTTCGCCACGATAGAAGAAATCTGGATTAGCTTTTGCACCTTCGTATTGGAATACTTTAACCGTACCATCTTTATGCGTTACAGTTAAAGATTGATTCGCTTCATCATATTTAACTCTATCGCCACCGATTCCGACAATACGCTTAATGTAATCCACACCCGACATATTATCGCCTTTCGCATCCAATTCTTTCGCTATAATTGAACGTTGCTGTGGAGAACTTTCTAATAAAGCTTGTTTAGGTGTTTTAAAAACAATTACATCGCCACGTTCGGGACGTCCTGTTTCAATTAGCGTATTTTGCCAAATGGGATCTTTGATGCCATAAGAAAATTTATTCACAACCAAGAAATCACCGACACGCAACGTAGGCTCCATTGAACCACTTGGGATTTGAAAGGGTTCAAAAATGAAAGAACGTAAAATGGTGACTAACGTTAACACCCCAAACAGCGAACTAAAAAATTCGCTGATGCCGTTTTTCTTCTCTTTAGCGCTACTGCATTTCTCATATAACCAGCAACCACCGCAAATAATCACGAGGCCAACAAGGATAATCGAAATGCCGTTTGGAATTTGTAGTGAATCCAACCATTTCCAAATTCCATACAATACACCAATAAATACTACCGGTATAACTACTCCCATAATGGGTCTCCTTTTATCAAAAAATTGCGGTCAATTTGCAAAATTTGCATCTTATCTGACCGCTTGCATAAGGGGAAATTCCAGATTAAATCACTAATCTTTACCAACATGAAGAATCGCTAAGAACGCTTCTTGCGGAACTTCTACGTTACCGAGTGATTTCATGCGTTTTTTACCCTCTTTTTGTTTTTGAAGGAGTTTTTTCTTACGGCTTACGTCACCACCATAACATTTTGCTAATACGTTTTTACGTAATTGTTTTACGGTTGAACGCGCAATAATATGGTTCCCAATCGCCGCTTGAATCGCAATATCAAATTGTTGGCGTGGAATTAAATCTTTCATTTTTTCCACCAATTCGCGTCCGCGATATGGTGCATTATCTTTATGCACAATCAGCGCTAATGCATCAACACGATCGCCGTTGATCATAATATCTACGCGAACCATATCCGCCGTTTGGAAACGTTTGAAACCATAATCTAACGAAGCATAACCACGAGAGGTAGATTTTAAGCGATCGAAGAAATCTAATACCACTTCGCCCATTGGAATTTCATACGTTAGCGCAATCTGGTTACCGTGATAAACCATGTTGGTTTGTACACCACGTTTTTCCACACAAAGCGTAATCACATTACCTAAAAACTCTTGTGGCACAAGCATATTACATTCAGCAATCGGCTCACGAATTTCACTAATGTTGCTAATTGGTGGTAATTTTGCTGGGCTATCGACATACACCTTTTCGCCATTGGTTTGTAGGACTTCATAAACTACGGTCGGTGCTGTTGTAATGAGATCTAAATCATACTCACGCTCTAAACGCTCTTGAATGATCTCCATATGCAATAAGCCTAAGAAACCACAACGGAAACCAAAGCCTAATGCCGTGGAGTTTTCTGGTTCGTAGAATAATGAAGCATCATTTAAACTTAATTTGCCAAGCGCATCACGGAAAGCTTCATAATCATCTGAGCTAATTGGGAATAAACCTGCATAAACTTGCGGTTTAACTTTTTTAAAGCCCGGCAGGACTTCTGTTGCTGAATTGTGATGATGGGTTAAGGTATCCCCTACTGGTGCCCCTAAAATATCTTTAATTGCACAAACAACCCAGCCCACTTCACCAGTTTTAAGTTCGGTGGTATCTTCTTGTTTAGGTGTGAAAATACCAAGACGATCAACATTGTACGATTGCCCTGTACTCATCACTTTGATCTTATCGCCTTTTTTAATCACGCCATTTTTCACACGAACTAATGACACCACGCCTAAATAGTTATCAAACCAAGAGTCAATAATCAGTGCTTGTAATGGTGCTTCTGGATCACCTTCTGGTGCAGGAATTTTGTGAACAATTTCTTCTAACACATCTTCAATACCAACACCTGTTTTTGCCGAACAGCGTACCGCTTCCATTGCATCAATTCCAACGATGTCTTCAATTTCTTCCGCTACACGTTCAGGATCGGCTGCAGGTAAGTCAATTTTGTTTAAAATTGGCACCACTTCTAAATCCATTTCAATTGCGGTATAGCAATTTGCTAAGGTTTGCGCTTCTACCCCTTGCCCTGCATCAACAACTAATAATGCGCCTTCACAAGCCGCTAATGAACGAGATACTTCATAGGAAAAGTCCACGTGTCCTGGAGTATCGATGAAGTTAAGCTGATAGGTTTCACCATCTTTCGCTTTATAATTTAAGGTTACGCTTTGTGCTTTGATGGTAATACCACGTTCGCGCTCAAGATCCATTGAATCTAATACTTGCGCTGCCATTTCGCGGTCAGATAAACCACCACAGGTTTGAATTAAACGGTCTGATAAAGTTGATTTACCGTGGTCGATATGCGCGATAATTGAAAAGTTACGAATATTTTTCATGTTCATAAGGGCAAAAAATGTCCTGTTAATTATTTAATAAGCCAAAAATTTAATCGGGTGATTTTACTTGAAATTAAAGGCTTTGGAAAGGAAGAGTAAGGGGAGAAATGAAACAAGCGGTTAATTTGTCAGATTTTTTTGCAAATTAACCGCTTGATAAAATTATTCTTTAGATTTCCAAACTAACGGGTCAACGCCGCGATGGATTAGATCTTTATGTTCTTCAATTCTAAAGACTGGTTCTTCGCCATTTTTAGCTTGTTGTAGATAATCTTTTAATACACGCCAAACTAATGGTGACAAAATTAAAATCGCAATGAGGTTAATAACAGCCATTGATGCCATGATGGTATCAGCAAATGCCCAAACAATCCCGCCATCACGTACTGCACCAAAGTAAACGAAGAATAATACAACTGCTCTAAAGCTCCAAACAAACCATGCTTTGTTTCTGATATAGCGAATGTTGGTTTCTGCGTAAGCATAGTTCCCAATAATTGAGGTATAGCAGAATAGTAAGAGAATAAAAGCAAGGAAGTGTACGCCGAAATCACCTAAGTGATATTGCAATGCCGTTTGGGTAAGCTCAACCCCTTTTAAGGTTTGGCTGCCATAGTTATCTGACATTAAAATAATGACTGCAGTACAGCTACAAACGACCATCGTATCCACAAATACACCAAGCATTTGGATTAAGCCTTGGCTTACTGGGTGTTTTGCATCTGAAGTTGCTGCTGAGTTTGGTGCAGAACCCATACCCGCTTCATTAGAGAATAAACCACGTTTAATCCCCATCAGCATCGTTTTAGAAACTAAGCTACCGAACATTCCACCAGCTACCGCAGAGAAATCAAAAGCGCTATCAATAATTAAGCTGAACATAGCAGGCACACGACTCATGTTCATTCCTAAAATAATCACTGCGATAATTAAATAAAACAGCGCCATCATAGGAACAACTCTAGAAGAAACTTGCCCAATGCGTTTTACCCCACCAGCAATAATGATGCCAGTTAAGATTACTAAAACAGCACCAACATATTCGCCTTTCCAGCCCCATGCGTTGGTTGTTGCGGCAACAATGGAGTTAGATTGCACTGCATTGAATGCAAAACCGAAAGTAAAAATTAAAGTTACCGCAAAAGCAATTGCCATCGGTTTAAATTTTAAACCACGAGTGATGTAGTAAGCAGGCCCACCACGAAACATCCCATTCGGATCACGCGTTTTATAAAGCTGCGCTAAAGTTGATTCTGCAAATGCTGAGCTCATCCCAATAAATGCCGTAACCCACATCCAAAATACCGCACCTGGCCCACCTAATGCGATAGCAGTCGCTACCCCACCAATATTACCCACACCTACACGGCTAGCAAGCCCTGTTGCGAAAGCTTGGAATGGTGTTAACGAATCGCCTTCTGCAGCGCGCCCCCCCCACATCTCACGAATACTTCTAGGCAACAAGCGTAGCTGCACTAAGCCGGTCGTAATGGTAAAGAACATTCCCACACCAAGGAGTAACAAAATAGTTATATCCCAAAGTGGCCCATCTACGGTATTTACGAACCAGGTTAATAGATTTTCAAACCCTGAAATAATGGTATCCATAAGACCTCACTATGTTAAATGCTAAAAAATGAACTTTTTGCATTGTAACGAATTTTCAACATTTGAAAAGTTTTTTAAATCTAATTCATAAAAAAGTCAGCTAGCGTTTAAAAAACGTATTTGGTACATTTTCTGTTAAAAAGCTGCTATGCAGTAACAATATTGCCATGACAACAAGTAATAAACCTAGTCCAAACTTAATTATCGAAAGCAAACGGCGGTTTGTTTTTGTGGAAAAATAAAAGCGACTTAAAGAAACAGCTTTTTGTCTAAGTCCCAATACCAATAAAGCGAACAAGCAAAGTGTGATACCAGTGCCTAACGCCATGGCCATCGCAGAAAGCATTCCCCAAGCATAAATATCTAATGTGTAGGCCAAAAATAAGACTAAAATGGCACCAGAACAAGGGCGAATACCAATACTGAAAATTAACATTAATGATGTCCGCCAGTCTTGTGGCTTCTGAAGTTCTGCTTGAGAAGGCAAATGTTGATGGCCACAACCACAACTATCATGAGATGACGATATATTCAAAGAAGAGCGTGTTACAAGCGGTCGATTTTGCACATTTTTTTGCAAAGGCGTGAAATGACGGAACTGCATTTTAGGAGTGCTCGCTTTACGCTGAGCTTGATAAGCGCGATAAACCCAATAAAGCCCGAAAAGTAACATCAGAGCAAAACTCATCCGCTCAACCCAAAGCAATGTTAAGTTAAAATACTGTCTAGATAAGGTAAATACCACTACAATCACAGAAACCAATGAAACCGCAACTAAGCCCTGCACCAACGCTGATGCTAAACTAATTTTCATGGCATGTTTGATTGCTGTATTTTCCAATGATAAATAGCTACTTAAAATTACCTTACCATGTCCAGGTCCAACCGCATGAAAAACGCCATAGAGGAAGCTAATTCCAGCTAATGTCCAGCCTGCTTGCTGCTCATGCGCTTTTAAGGCATGTAAGGCGGAAGATAAGCTTAAGTTAAAACTTTTTTGCCATTCCATCACCTGATAAAGTAATGTCGGATAGAGCCAATAAAGCCCGACAGCTATTATCAATAACAAAATGACGCTTAATCCTGTTTTTACTCGCATACCATTATTACTCGTTGTGCAAATTGACGCCCTAATGAAAGATCATCAGGTGTCTCATTTTTATCTAAATTAGACGCATAAAGGCGCAGCGATTGATCGACTTTTGGCTGTTCAATACGAATCTGACATGCGCTATTACTAATACTGACATCACTATGGCGATTATATTCAATGCCCATGTAATAAGTTGGCTCATAACTCATCAGTGTGGCTGGCGCATTTTTTAATTCTTGCGGCGTTTCTAAATAAAATTTCACCCTAAACACAATGCGGTTTTGCGCAATCTCAAATGCATAGTCTGTTGGTTTATCCGTAAATTTCTGCAACTCTCCGTTAGCATTATAAAGATAGCTAAAATAATGCTCATTTTTTGCCGTATCAATCATCTCTTGAGTGATCTTCTTTTTGGTTTCCTCTGGATTTTTACTGCTTTTTACTTCGTAAATTAATTCAGCGGAAGCAATTTCATCTAAAGTCCAATGCATCTGAAACCCTGTGAGTTGAGTTTCTTGCATGAGTGCTTTTGTTTGAATATCTAAAAACGAATGAGGATGGGCGCTTGCCTCTGTAGCAAACCATAAACTAGATAATGCAAAAATTGCGCGAAATTTCATTTTTATTCCCATTTGGTGATTTTAATCGGCTAGATAAGAAAAAAGCGAACCGTTTAAAAACGATTCGCTGAAATCTAGTGAGTTGGTCGATAAGCCGAGTTCTGTCGTGGACAATCATTCCTCTAGGCACAACATCGCTATTGTGCTCAAGCAACCTACCCGAACTCTGGACGGGCCATCCATTGAGTTCCTATTTGGTCTTGCTACGAGTGGAGTTTACCCTGCCGTGAAATGTTACCACTCACGCGGTGCGCTCTTACCGCACCCTTTCACCCTTACCGCTTACGCGGCGGTCTGCTCTCTGTTGCACTGGTCGTCGGCTCACGCCGCCCAGACGTTATCTGGCACTCTGCCCTGTGTAGCTCGGACTTTCCTCTCGTTTACTTGTCCCACTAGGTCGTGCGAACACGGTTAAGGGCTTCAATAAACCAGCGATTGTCTAACCAACTCGGGCGCTAGTATAGCGAATCTAGATTGAAATAGCTATATGTAGATTTTTAAGCTTTCAAAAGTTGAATTGCACAAGCGGTCAATTTAACCAGATCTTTTACGCCTTTATTTTGTTCAATTCCAGAGTTGAGATCAACCCCTAAGCAGCCTTGTGCTAAGGCTTGCTCAATATTATCAGGCGAAATTCCGCCCGCTAATAAAGCTTTATTTTTAAGACTTTGCGGAATAAGCGACCAATCAAACGTTTTGCCCGTCCCCCCCTGTTGTGTGCCATGTTGTGAATCTAAAACATAACGACTCACGCGAGGGTTTTCCGTAAAGTGAATTTGGCCAGCTTCTGTTGATACTGATAATGCCTTCCAGATTTGAATACCTTCGCCTAATTTTTCGGCTAATTCGGCAATATAGATCTCATCTTCATCACCATGAAGCTGCACCGCAAATAGCGAAAGTTGTTTTGCAATTTTCTCAACAAATTCGACCGCTTGATTTTGGAATACGCCCACATAGCGCAGTGGTGCATGCACAACTAACTCTTGTGCTTGGCGTAGTGAAAGCTGACGCGGTGAACCTTCTGCAAAAATCAATCCGCCATATAAATAACCTAACTGATAAACCGCTTGAATATCTTCAATACGAGTAAGCCCGCAAACTTTATTCTCACCATAAATCACATTTCTTACTGCATTATTGAGATCTGAACTTCCCATTAAGCTACTGCCAATCAAAAATGCTTTGGCAAATGGCTTGATTGTTTTAACTTGTTGGTGATCATAAATCCCCGATTCCGAGACTAAACAAACATCAGACGGAATTTGTGCTTGATATTTTTCAACAAGCTGTACAATGCGATTCATATCAATGGTTAGTGTATGAAGATCACGATTGTTTACCCCAATGACTTTTGCACCTAATGCTAATGCCCGTTCAAATTCGGCTTCGTTACTGGTTTCCGTTAAAATGCCCATACCTAATGAGTGTGCTACGTCTGCTAGTTCACGATAAGTTTCATCATCTAATACTGAAAGCATCAATAAAATCGCATCGGCTTGATGAAAACGCGCTAAATAGACTTGATAAGCAGAAATCATGAAATCTTTGCATAAAATCGGCTGGCTGGTTTGCGCACTAACTTGGTTTAAATAAGCAAAATCGCCTTGGAAATATTGTTCATCGGTCAGTACGGAAATTGCAGTAGCATAATGTTTATACACTTGCGCAATCGCATCTAAATCAAATTCAGCACGAATTAAGCCCTTTGACGGTGAAGCTTTTTTACACTCTAAAATATACGCGGGTACATCATGCGTGCCTTGCTTCATTGCCGCATAAAAGTTACGTTCACTTTTTGTGATTTTCGCTTGAAATTCGGAAAGCGGGAATGCTTGTTGCTTCTGCGCTACCCAAATCGCTTTATCTTGCACAATTTTTTGTAAGATTGTTGGTTGTGTTTGTAATTGTTGCATTAGTCGAACCTGCTTAAAAGTGTTAAAATTGCGTTCAATATTACCTTACTCATTTAAAATAGAAAATATGGAATCTCGTTTAAAACAACATTTAATTGATTTAGAAACAGCCTTAAAAGCGCATAAACAATGGGAGTCGATTGCCCCAAGCGCAGAGGCTTTAGCAAGTACTCAACCGTTTTGTGTAGAATCATTAAGCCCAACACAATGGCTACAATGGATCTTTATTCCTCGCATGCATGCTTTATTAGAAGCTAAAGCCACATTGCCTCGTAATTTTGCTATTACGCCTTATTTGGAAGAAGCATTAAAAAACGAAATCTATCTAAGTGCGATTACACAACCTGTGCTAGCCATTGAATTATTGCTGAAAGATTAAGCCATGCTGTTAGATATTCTTTATCAAGATGAGGAGCTGATTGCAATCAATAAACCGGCGGGAATGTTGGTTCATCGCAGTTGGTTAGATAAGCATGAAACCCAATTTGCCATGCAAACATTGCGCGATCAAATTGGTCAGCATGTTTTTCCGATTCATCGCTTAGACCGCCCAACCTCAGGTGTATTGCTTTTTGCGCTAAATAGTGAAATGGCACGCTTAATGAGCGAACAATTTGAACAGCATCAAACACAAAAAAGTTATTTGGCGGTTGTGCGTGGCTATTTAGAGGGAGAAGGCGAAATTGATTATCCGCTGAAAGTGATTTTAGATAAGATTGCGGATAAATTCAGCCAAGAGAAAGAGGCTCAGCAAGCGGTCACTTTTTATCGACAACTTGCAAAAGTCGAAATGCCTTATCCAGCGGGAAAACATAGTTCTGCTCGTTATAGTTTGGTCGCACTTTTCCCAAAAACTGGACGAAAACATCAACTCAGACGGCATATGAAACATCTGTTTCATCCGATTATGGGCGACAGTAAATATGGCGATTTACACCAAAATCGCGCATTAACTACACATACTGGATGCTCACGTTTAATGTTGCATGCTTATCAGCTAAGTTTTAAGCACCCCAAAACGCAACAAGTAATTACAATTTGCGCCCCACTAGATGAACAATGGCAACAACTTTGCCAACATTTTAATTGGCCGATTCAGCATATTTTATCAGGAGCATTAAATGGATGACGCGTTACTTTCACTCACACATGAACAGCAACAAGCTGCCGTAGAAGAGATTCAAAAGCTTGCCCAACAAGGCATTCCAATGGGCGAAGCAATTCAAATTATTGCCAATCGCTTACGCGAGCAACATCAAGCGAATAAGCCATAAAACAAAACGCCGATAAACGGCGTTTTTGATTAACGGCTTAATTGTGCTTTTAATAAAGCTAAGGCATTCCCACGGTGAGACACCGATTTTTTCTCTGCCGATGACAACTCTGCAAAAGTGCATCCTTTAGGTGGATAGAAAAAGAGAGAGTCATAACCAAAGCCATTTTCGCCGCGTTCTTCATACAAAATTTCACCCTGACATTCGCCTAATGCAATAATTGGGTTCGGGTCTGTCTCATGGCGTAAGAAAACTAAACAGCAGACGAATTTTGCTTGGCGATCTGTTTTATCTGTCATTTCTCGTAAAAGTTTTTGACGATTTTGTGCATCATCGGCCTCTTCACCTGCATAACGCGCAGAATAAAGCCCTGGTGCACCACCTAATGCCAAAACAGCTAAGCCGGAATCATCGGCAATCGCAGGTAAACCAGTCATTTTAGAAGCATAACGTGCTTTTAATAATGCATTTTCTACAAAAGTTAACCCGGTTTCTTCTGGCGAATCTAAGTTAAATTCACTTTGTGCCAACACTTCAAAGCCAAAACTTCCTAGCACATCTGCCATCTCTTTGACTTTGCCTTGGTTTCCTGTGGCAAGTACTACTTTCATTTTATCCATTGGATTTTCCTTATTCATTTTTCTGAGTTTCAATGCCTTTTTGGTAAGACATCATCAATAATGTTCGCCAGCAATCAGGTTCTTGCTCTGTTTGCTTCATATTTGCAATATTGAGAAAACGCCCCCATTCAGCAAAACCATGCTTTTTCATCAAATTCTGACTGACTTCATTTAATTCAAACACATATGCCATCAAAGTATGGATGCCATGGTTAAGCATTTCTGCTTGCATAAATTCAATAATTTGAGAGCCATAGCCTTTGCCTTTAGCCTCTTCAGCCAAATAGATGCTGATTTCTGAAGTTGGTGCAAATGCTGCGCGCTCATAAAACGGAGAAAAACTAAACCAACCTGCAACACCAGTTTCATCTTCCACTGTCCAAATAGGATATTTCTCACTGGTTAAATGAAAATCGAACCACGCACGGCGATTTTCTTTGGTCGCGAAAGTTAAATCCGCCGTGATTTGTTTAGTTGGAATCGCTAAGTTATAAATAGCTAAAATGGCTTCAAAATCCGCTTCTGTTGATTTGCGAATTTGCATGGTTATTTTCTCTCCTTATCTCTTTTATCTCAATTTGCAAAAATCCAAAAAAATCCTACCGCTTGCTCGCTAAATTTGGCAAGACAACTTTTATCATCGTGCCTGATATGCCTTCTTCTTCAGGACGATCACCAATACTTAACTCACCATTAAGCTCTGAAGCGCGCTCTTTCATAATCATGAGCCCATAATGTCCACTAGGCTCAATCGCTTGGCCAATTCCCTTACCGTTATCGCGAATAATCAGACAAGGTTCTCCATCAGCGTTAATCTCTGCGATAACCTCAATCAATGAAGCGTTTGCATGTTTAATTGCATTGGTAACGGCTTCACGAACAATTTGTAGCACATGCACTTGTTGTTGAGCATTAAACATTAACGATGGCAATCGACAATCTAGCACTATTTTTGCTGATGTTCGGCTTCGTAAGCTATCCAAAACATTTTCTAATGCCCGTGTAAGATTTGCTTCTTCAATCGTTAATCGGAATGTAGAAAGTAGCTCTCTTAATTGGCTATAAGCACCATTTAACGCTTGTTCTAAGTCTGACAAAATTGCTTTTTGATTCGCTAACTTTTGCGGGTCTTCACAATTTCGTTTTAATAAACTCACTTGAATTTTCAAGAACGTAAGCGATTGTGCTAAAGAATCATGCAACTCACGCGCGATGATCGCCCGCTCTTCCATTAAAATCAGTTGTTGTTGCTGTTTATGATTTTGTACTACATAAATGCTACGTCCAATCATTTCTGCGACACTGTGAATTAAACGCTCATCTGGACAAAGCAATGAGGATTTCCAGCGCAACATCGCAACTTTTTCATTCTCAATCGCAATTTCATGATAACGCCATGCTTTTAACAGATCGTTATCTAATTCAACATTCCAATAATCTGCGCCATAAACATCAATACCAATTCCAATAAGCTGCTCATTATTTAAAACCGTTTCTAATACCTGTTTCAATAAGCTTTGGTTAATTGGTTTAGAAGTTAAAATTTGGGAACAATGATAAAGCACCATCAATGAACGGTTTACTGCCGTAAGACGACGAGTTTTATCCTGCACTTTATCTTCTAATGAGGTGTAAAAACGGCTGAGTTCATCGGCCATTTCAGTAAATGCGCGAGAAAAAACGCCCAATTCATTCGGTTCATCCGTTGCTAATTGAATGTGGTTAAAATCTCGATTTTGCACCTGTTGGCTGGCTGTAACTAATTTATCTAAATGTCGAATAACGTGGCGACGTGTGTACCATACGCCATAATAAGCGAGCGCGACAATCAGCAACATAGAAAGCACGATAATGCCAATCGCAATATCTAGTTTGCGCTCTGCTTGTTTTTGTAATGCCACAACAAATTGATCGGCTTTATCCACGTAATTGCTAATATTCGCAGAATAACTGGCTTTATCCTGTTTAAGAATATAATCTGCCATTTCTTGCCAGTCTGCTTTAAGCTCTTTATAGCTCTCTTGCATTTCACTTGAAACAAGCCAACTTGAGGAAAAGGCACGTTTTTCTAATTGTTGAAGGTCGTTTTGATAATCAGCTAAGCGTTCAGGTAACCGTGCAGGGTATTGATCCATTTCATATAAAAAACGGTAGCTTTGGAAACGCAAAGAGCCTGATAAGTTTATCAGGCTAGCATCGGATTGGTTGCTCCACATAATGCCAAAAGAGATGACACTAATCAGTGTAGCAAAGGCAATCATAATAAAGAAATAACGCCCAATGCGATAAGCAATCGAGTGTTTAGACTGAGTAAGTACGCTACGCATTAGAGATCAAAAAGCGTTTTTAAGGTTTGAGCAATACTATCTTCACTATTTGGTCCGATAGTTTGTTTAGCAGCAGCTTGAACATCGGTTTCAGAACCTGCCATTGCAATTCCTAATCCGACCGCTTGTAACATAGAAATATCATTAAAGTTATCGCCAAAAGCAACAACCGCTTGCGGATCAATATTTTCCATTTCTAACAATTCTAATAATCGCGTGCCTTTGCCATTACCAACCGCGGTAATATCAACTCTATCAACCCAAGACCATTCAGCACTAACTTGATCGGTTGGCAAGGTTTCAACAAAAGCACGCATTTTAGCTAAATCAGGATCACTAATCAGCACTTTCCAAACTGTTATACCTTTATCAATTTCTTGTTGGAATTTTTCTACTTGATGGACATCTGGGCGAACCGCTTCAGGGCAACTCGCAACCCATTTTTGGAATTTGGTAAAATGTGGATTTAACTGTTCATAGGTCATTGCATCACGAAAATAAACTGCTGTATGAATGCCCTGTGCTTGCGCACTGTTAATTAAGGAGGAGGCAAGTGTAGGTGAAAGCGGATTGCCTGCTAATACTTTTTCTTGTTTAAAATCGTAAAGATAAGTGCCGTTACAACAAACAACCGGTGTATCTAAATCAATTTCTGCATAATAAGGTCGCACAGCCGTATGATGGCGTCCTGTCACAAAAAAGACCTTAATGCCTTTAGCTCGCGCTTTCTCAATAGCTTCTTTGCTAGAAGCTAAAATTGTGGCATTCGGAGAAAGTAGAGTGCCGTCAAGGTCAAATGCGATAGCCTGATATTGCATAAATCGTTCCTTATTCTGATAGTTAACAAGAAATAAAAAAGGGCAGCTTTCGCTACCCTTCTCATTCTACTGAGTATTCAATACCCTGTAAATTATTTATTACCGTTGTTGTAAGCCGGAGTTTGGTAAAGTGGCGCTGGACCATTAGGACCTGCAACGTTAGCACCTTCTTGTTGTGTTAATACGTTACCACTTGCAGAAATGATTACACGACGGTTAGGACGTAAACAATCTTTCTCTGCTTGACCTTTCATACCTGCACAAGCTTTAACTTGGTTTGCTTTACCGTGACCGATTGCCTCGAATTCAGCGTTCACGCCTTGTTCGATTAAGCGGTTTTTCACGCGGTTAGCACGACGGTTAGATAAGTCTAAGTTATATGCTACTGAACCTAAACGGTCTGTATAACCTTCAATTTTAACTTTTGCAGCACCAGAAGATTTTAATTGTTGAGCAACGTTATCAACCACTTCACGACCTTTCGCAGTTAAAGTATCTTTATCGAAGTCGAATAAGAAGTCACCGCTTAAGTTAAATGAAGAGTTACCATTACAACCATTCGGGTACCAGAAGAAGCTTTGTGCGTTCATGTTTTTGTCAAATAAAATTTTGTATTGACAAATTTTGTGCACGCCTTGCTCACGGTAGTTAAACGCGTAATCCCATTCACGCACGCCGTATAAACCTTCTTCAAAGTGTGGGCGACCAATTAGGTTATAGATTTGGTCTTTGTTCATACCACGTTCAATTTGACGCACATTTTCCCAGTTTGGCCATGAACCAAATTGTGAACCATCATGGTTAAATTCAGATTCGGCAATTTTAGGGAACACTGGGTTCTCCGTAGTACCTTCATCTGTCACCTTGCTTAAATTACCACAAGCTGCGACTGCAAGTGCTACACTTGAAAGTAATAATCCACGAAAAACAGCTGTTTTTTTCATCGTTATTTATTCCTTTATTTGAGTTAAAACTTTTCAGCTCATCAGTTCTAGTTGAATTGAGGCTTTCAAATTCTACAACACTCTTTTTTCTAATTCTAGTTTTATCTATGATATTTATTAAACAATTACGCTTTCAACCCGCAATTGTAAATTACGGTTACCTTTGTATTCATTTATGTCAAGTTTATAAACTAATTTAGCCTGTTTTAAGGAAAAATCAGGGAAAAATCGAGTATCAACATTAAACCAAATTGCATCAAATAATTGGCCATAGGCATTTTCCACCATCATTTTTAAATGCTTGCCTGCTAATAATCTTTGTTGCAAAAGGCGAAAATCCCCTTCAAAAGTCGGTTCAGGGAAATGCTGTCCCCAAGGGCCAGATTGTTGTAATAATTCTGCAATTTCGAGAGAAAATTCACCCGCTTTTAATTCACCATCGGTGTAAATAATCCCTTTTAATTGTTCTGGCGTTAACATCTCATCAATCGTTTCATCAAAGACTTTTTGAAAAGCGCTTAAATTAGCTTGATGTAAGGTTAAACCTGCCGCCATGGCATGCCCGCCAAACTTTAAAATCAGGTTTGGATGTTGTGAATCAATTCGTTCTAACACATCTCGCATATGCAATCCGCTAATTGAACGGGCAGAGCCTTTTAAATATTCACTCTCATCAGATTCTTGCGCAAACACAATAACCGGACGATGAAATTGATCTTTAATGCGAGAAGCTAAAATACCAATAACACCTTGATGCCAATCAGGTTGATAAAGCACAATGCCATGCGCCTGTGCTTCTTGATTAAGTTGTGGTAATTTAGCACAAATGGCTAACGCTTCAGCCTTCATCTCTTGTTCAAAAGATTTTCGGGTTTGATTCAGTTCATCTAACTCTAAAGCTAATTGACGCGCTAAATCCATATTGTCAGTTAATAACAACTCCACACCTAATGACATATTTTCTAAACGTCCAGCAGCATTCAATCTAGGTGCAATTGCAAAACCCAAATCACTTGCTTGCAAAGAATCTAAACTACGTTTTCCCACCTCAATTAAAGCCCGAATGCCTGGACGACAATATCCAGCGCGAATTCTTGCTAATCCTTGCTGAACTAAAATGCGGTTATTCTGATCAAGTGGCACAACATCAGCCACCGTTCCTAATGCAACAAGATCTAATAAATTCGCAATATTCGGTTCTTTTCCATTAAATAGATTACGTTCACGCATTTGGGCTCTTAATGCCATCATGACATAAAAAGTCACACCAACTCCAGCAAGTGATTTAGACGGAAACTCACAATCAACTAAATTAGGATTCACCATTGCATCTGCATCAGGAAGCTGTTCTGCTGGTAAATGGTGATCGGTAACCAATACCTGAACACCATGCGATTTTAATAATGCAATGCCTTCAAAAGATGAGATCCCATTATCCACAGTCATCACTAAATCAGCGCCTTTTGCTAATACCATTTTAGCAACCGCAACACTTAAACCATAGCCTTGCGAGAAACGATCTGGGATTAAATACGCCACATGCTTAAAACCAAACTGGCGTAAAGCTAACATCGCCAATGCTGTGCTAGTTGCACCATCTGCATCAAAATCGCCCACAATGACAATCCGCTTTTGTGTTTGAAAAGCTCCTAAAAGCAACTCAACTGCTGGCTCAATATTTGCTAGTCGATTAGGGGTAAGTAAGGCGGGGAAAGTATGCACAAGCTCTTCGGGAGATTTCACTCCGCGACTTTGGTATAAACGATTGAGTAATGGATGATCTGATAGATGCGCGGTTGTCTGTCTAGCGCGTTGCTGAATAATAGGCTGCACAATGTTCTCTAAAAATTTTCTAATATAAAGCGGTCTGATTTGGTAAAAATTTTACAAAATCAGACCGCTTGTGTCTATAAATAGAATATTTCGTAAATCGGGGTTTATTCGCTTAACATTTTCGCTAATTCTTTAGCCGGCACATATCCCCCGATAACTTCCCCTTTATCCGTGACCATATATGGTGTACCCGTTACGCCAAATTGAATCCCTAATTCATAATGTTTTTTCACCAGATTTGGGGTTTTTAACTCTTTTGGTAAGTTACCCGCTTCAGCATCTTCTAATGCTTTCATACGATCTTTAGCTTGCCAAATTGCTTCCATTTGTTTTGCTGTTTGAGTGTTTACGCCCGCACGAGGAAACGCTAAGAAACGTAATGTAATCCCTTCTTCGTTATAAGCTTTGACATTTTCAAATAAAATATGGCAATAGTGGCAAGTAATATCCATAAATACAGTCACAACATGTTTTTCTTGTTTTGCTGGATAAATAATCATTTCATTACTTAACGCATTAAGGCTTGCCATTTGTGCTTTATGTGTAATGTCTGTCGCTTTACCGTTTTTTAATTCCAGAACGTTAAAATTACCTTGCACAACATATTGACCATTCTCGCTAATGTGTACTATACCTTCATTCGAGGTTGCCAATCTAAACCCTGGTAAAGGCGATTCAGACAAACGAACATTCGTTGCCCCGATTTTTTCTAAGCTGCTTTTTAATGAAGCATCATCTGCCATCGCCGAGCCTGCGAATAATGATAAGGCTAATAAGGCAATTTTGGTCTTTTTCATTTAATTTTCCTATTTCAATTAAAGTTTAAGTTTCGCTTCCACGCTTTTCGCGCGTTCTAAGAAGTTTTTACGTTCTTTGCTTTCCATTCCGGTTCCAGATCCCGGTAATTTAACAGTCATCGGGTTAACTGGACGTCCGTTAATATGGAATTCATAGTGTAAGTGTGGCCCCGTCGAGCCACCTGTGTTTCCAGAAAGCGCAATACGCTCCCCTTTTTTCACTGATTGTCCAGCTCTGACAAGCGGTTTACTCAAGTGCATATAAACAGTCGTAATATGTCCATGGCGAACCTTAATGTAGCGCCCCGCGCCTCGTGCTTGGAATGCCACATGTTCAACTACCCCATCACTAGGTGCGATAACTGGTGTACCCGTTGGTACGCCAAAGTCCACGCCATTATGCGGGCGAACTCGCTTAGTAATTGGATGGAGTCGTCTTGGATTATATGGGGATGATACTCGTGCATTAAATAAAAGCGGAATTCGCGCAAATCCTCGGCTTAAGGTTTCCCCGTGTGAGCTATAATAACGTCCGTTATCCGCTTGAATTGCATAATATTTTTTGCCTTCGTTAGAAACCAAAATCCCTTCCACATTTCCTAAATCAGTCACAGTGCCGTTGATATATTCTCGTTTCACCAAAATAGCAAAACGATCTCCTTTTTTCAATTTGCTAGTTGCAATTTGTGACTGTAATCCGACCGCTAGTTGGTTAATTTGGCGATCCGATAGCCCAACATCTTTTAAGCTAGACGCAAAACTGCCCTGAATCACACCACGAACTACATCTTGACGCCATACCCCTTGCTTCTCAATTTTTTGATAAGCAAAGCTACCGTTACTTTGGCGTTCGTAAATACGTTCTTCTTTTTCAGAAACCAACCAGTTCATATATTCTAGTTCGCCGTGTTTATCCAACACCCAATAAAATTGCTGTCCAGCCTCCAAATTCCCAAGTGAAGGATATTGGCGGATTAAGGCTTTAGCAACAGAATTACCTAAACCAGATTGTTCTAATACGTCTTTTAATTTATCCCCTTTGGTAACCGTATAGCTAAATTGGTCTTGAATGCGTAGCGCTTCATCGGCAACATCTAGCAAATCTTCAATTACTTTTTCTGCTTCTGCTGGTAGTTTTTCTTCAGGTTTATCATCTGTTTTCGCAGTTTCATCGCCTTCTTCTGCATCATCTTCAGAAGCTAATTCATCATCATAAGAAGTCGCATTTTGATCTTCTTTACCCATGCTTTCAGACTCTTCATCTGCTTCCTGTTCTTCTGGTTCGTTTGATTGCGCTGTTTGTATTTCGTTCGGATCAGTTGCTTTTATTGATTCTGTTGGCGTATCGTTTACTATCGTTTGAGTTTCTGTCTGAGTTTCCGTTGCTGCCGGCGCGCGCTCTTCTAACGCAACATAAGCCTGTTGCTCAGGCTCATTTACTGGCGTTTGATTTTTGACGGCAAGTAAAATACCGATACAAACAGAAAAAATCGCAGAAAGAAACAAGATCACTTTTAAGCGATTTTTTTTCTTTCTCCGATCTCTGGCTAAAATAACGTGTTGCAAAATATATCCTAATTCTTTTTCTTTTAAATGCTAATTATTGACAAAATCGTGGCTCAAAAATTCATTCTTGTCATTTTAATCAAAATCCGCTAATTTGATGAGGATTTTTCTTAATTTCTTATTATGATGCAAATTTCTAAACTCACGCCTATTTCATCAAAAAATACTACTGCGCAAGGAGAACCGTTGGTTCAGCTCAAGCATATTGACGTCTCTTTTAACGGCAATCATGCGTTACAAAATATCAATCTTGCCATTTATCCAAATTCAATTACAACCATTGTAGGTCCGAATGGCGGCGGCAAATCAACCTTGCTTAAGGTACTTTTGAAGTTACTCACACCTACAAAAGGCAGCGTTATTCATCAAAAAGGCTTAAAAATCGGCTATGTTCCTCAGAAGTTACATCTTGATCATTCAATGCCGATTACCGTGCATAAGTTTTTATCACTCAAGCCCAATTGTACTGAAACGAATATCCAAGAAGTTTTAACGCTACTCTCGATTACGCATTTAACCGAAAATAGCATGCAAAAACTTTCCGGTGGAGAATTACAGCGTGTGCTTTTAGCGCGTGCAATTTTAAATCACCCACAACTGTTAGTGCTTGATGAACCAATGCAAGGTGTGGATATTACAGGGCAAACGGAACTCTATCAACTACTAAATCACACTAGAAGCTGGTTAAATTGCGCAATTTTAATGGTTTCGCACGATTTAAATATCGTAATGGCCAATACCGATGAGGTATTATGTGTAAACAAACACATCTGTTGCGCGGGTTCTCCAGAAATGATTACCAATGATCCGCATTTTATTCATTTCTTTGGTGACCAATTTGCGAAGAACGTAGCCTTTTACTCACATCACCATAATCACCACCATAATTTACATGGCGATATCTGTAGTGGTGTTTGTCAGTGTGAAAAATAAGCATAACAAGCGGTTAAATTTTTCCAATATTTTGCTAATTTTTATGTAAATAAGAGCTAAAAGGGAGAAGTACTTCTTTTTTTGTTGTTTTTTTGTTAAAAAAATTCAAAAATCTGACTTAGCTCACATTATTTACTTTTGCTTTCGGGTATAATGCGCCTAATCTCCCTCAACACAGGTTAGGTTCATATGCAAAAACAATACAAAAACTTTGATGATTGGTTAGCGTCTTCTCCATTTGGGGGAAGCAACCAGTCCTATATTGAAGAAATCTACGAACAATATTTGGACGATCCTCACTCCGTTGACCCTTCATGGCAAGCCGTCTTTAATAGTTTCCCGACAACCTCAGTGGTTGAACAACCCCACTCTCAAGTTCGTGATTATTTCCGAAAATTAGCCCGCGAAAACATTCCAGAATCCATTAATGTTGTTGACCCAGATGCAGGTGCGCGCCAAGTGCGTTTATTGCAATGGATTAACGCCTATCGTTTCCGTGGCTATACGCAGGCAAATCTTGACCCATTAGGCTATTATCGTTGGAAAACCTCTAGCGTGCCGGAATTAGACTATCAAAGCCATGGCTTTAGCGAGCAAGATCTCAATGAAACCGTGACCGTTGGGAAATATGTTTATGGCAAAGACACCATGAAATTAGGTGAACTTGCCGAAGCGTTAAAGGAAACCTATTTAGGTACTATCGGCCTAGAATTTATGCATGTTCAAGATATGGAACAGCGTAACTGGCTACAAAGCAAAATTGAAACCATCAATAACAAACCGTTATTTACAAAAGCGGAAAAAGTAAATCTATTAGAAGAGTTAACTGCTGCAGATGGTTTAGAACGTTATATTGGTGCGAAATTCCCTGGTGCAAAACGTTTCTCTTTAGAGGGATCTGATGCCTTTATTCCAATGATGAAAGAGATTATCCGCCATGCAAGCCGTAATGGCATTAAAGATATCGTTATGGGAATGGCACACCGTGGTCGCTTAAATATGTTGGTTAACGTATTAGGTAAACGCCCTGAGAATCTCTTTGATGAATTTGCCGGTAAACACGCACATGATAATCGTACTGGTGATGTAAAATATCACCAAGGTTTCTCTTCAGATTTTGCGGTTGATGACAAACGCGTACACCTTACCCTCGCCTTTAACCCATCTCACTTAGAAATTGTAAGCCCTGTGGTCATTGGTGCTGTGCGTGCTCGCCAAGAACGCATAGGCGATAAAGAATTCGAGAAGGTGTTAGCAATTACCGTACATGGAGATTCTGCTATTACGGGTCAAGGTGTTGTACAAGAAACGTTGAATATGTCTAACGCGCGTGGTTATCGTGTTGGTGGTACGATTCGTATTGTGATCAATAACCAAATTGGTTTCACGACATCTAATCCGAACGACACCCGTTCAACCGAATTCTGTACCGATATTGCGAAAATGATCCAAGCACCGATTATTCATGTTAACGGCGATGATCCAGAAGCAGTCGCATTTGCAGCAAGAATGGCGGTGGAATATCGTACAAAATTCAAACGAGATATTTTCATTGACCTCATTTCATATCGTCGTCATGGTCATAATGAAGCCGATGAACCATTAGCAACTCAACCTATGATGTATAGCATCATTAAAAAACATCCAACGCCACGTAAAGTTTATGCAGATCGCTTAACCGCAGAAGGTGTCTTAAATCAAGATGAAGCCACCGAGATGATGAATAACTACCGCGATGCCTTAGATAAAGGCGAATGCGTTGTGCCTGAATGGCGTGAAATGGATATGGCTGCGGTAGATTGGTTGCAATACCTTAACTACGACTGGACTGCGGAATATGAAAACAAATTCCCTGTAGATCGCTTTACCACTTTAGCAAAACGTGTTTCAGAATATCCTGAAAACGTAAAAGCACATTCTCGTGTTGAAAAAATCTATGCTGATCGTAAAGAGATGGCTGATGGTAAAAAATTGCTCGATTGGGGTATGGCTGAAACCATGGCGTACGCAACCTTATTAGATGAAGGCACTCATGTACGTATTTCAGGCGAAGATGCTGGCCGTGGTACATTCTTCCACCGCCATGCTGTAGTCCATAACCAAAACGATGGCACAGGCTTTGTACCATTAACCCATTTACATGCTAACCAAGGTCGCTTCCAAGTATGGGATTCCGTACTCTCTGAAGAAGCCGTGCTTGCATTTGAATATGGTTTTGCAACCACCGATCCGAAAACCTTAACTATTTGGGAAGCTCAATTTGGTGACTTTGCTAACGGTGCACAAATTGTGATTGACCAATTTATTAGCTCGGGCGAACAAAAATGGGGCAGAATGTGTGGCTTAGTCATGTTATTACCACACGGCTATGAAGGACAAGGCCCTGAGCACTCCTCTGCTCGTCTTGAACGTTACCTACAACTTTGTGCTGAACAAAATATTCAGGTATGTATCCCGAGTACACCTGCACAGGTTTACCATATGTTACGTCGCCAAGCATTACGCAAAATGCGTCGTCCATTAGTTGCGATTTCTCCAAAATCATTATTACGCCATCCATTAGCTGTTTCGCGTTTAGAAGAACTGACCGATGGTACATTCCAAAATGTGATTGGCGAAATTGATGAAATTAACCCTAAAGCAGTGAAACGCGTTATTCTTTGTTCAGGTAAAGTCTATTACGACTTACTTGAAGAGCGCCGTAAAAATAATCAAACCGACATTGCGATTATTCGTATCGAACAACTTTATCCATTCCCTTATACCGATATGGCAAAAGTGCTTGAACCTTATGCGCATGTTACAGATTTCGTTTGGTGCCAAGAAGAACCATTAAACCAAGGGGCGTGGTATTGTAGTAAACATAACTTTGAAGCTTCTATTCCAAAAGGCGCTTCATTGACTTTAGTCAGCCGCCCTGCATCAGCATCACCAGCGGTGGGTTATGTTTCATTACATAATCAGCAACAACGTGAAATCATTGAAAAAGCATTAAGTTTATAATCGCATAAACGATTGATGATAACCGAAGCAAATTCTTTCTTCGGTTATCCATAAAAAAGGAAGAACAAAATGACTATTGAAATTCTTACTCCCGTATTACCTGAATCTGTAGCTGATGCGACTGTCGCAACTTGGCATAAAAAAGCTGGGGACCGCATTAAGCGCGATGAAGTTTTAGTGGAAATTGAAACGGATAAAGTGGTATTAGAAGTGCCGGCACCGGTTGATGGTGTATTAGCTGAAATTTTACAAGAAACTGGCGCAACCGTTATTTCACAACAAGTTTTAGGTAAAATTTCTACACAACAAGCGGGCGATATTATTGAAACTTCTGCAAAACCTGATGTAGAACCAACCCCGAGCGATCGCCACACTTCTGCGATTGAAAACGACCATTCTGATGCAGATTCTCAAGGCCCAGCCATTCGCCGTTTATTAGCTGAACACGGGATTGAAGCACACAAAGTACAAGGCACTGGCGTGGGCGGTCGTTTAACGCGCGAAGATATCAATGCTTATATTGCTAAACAACAAGCACAAACTGCAAGAACTGAAGCAAGCGAATCCAATACAATCAGCACCGTTGCTTACTCTGCACGTAGTGAAAAACGCGTGCCGATGACCCGTTTACGTAAACGTATCGCAGAACGTTTATTAGAAGCGAAAAACAGTACTGCAATGCTTACCACCTTTAATGAAGTGGATATGAAACCGATTATGGATTTACGCAAAACTTATGGCGATAAATTCGAAAAACAACATGGTGTGCGATTAGGCTTTATGTCGTTCTACATTAAAGCTGTGGTGGAAGCATTAAAACGCTATCCTGAAGTTAACGCGTCTATTGATGGCGACGATGTGGTTTATCACAACTATTTCGACATCAGTATTGCTGTTTCTACCCCACGCGGTTTAGTTACTCCAGTAGTACGCAACTGCGACAAACTTTCGATGGCAGATATTGAAAAAACCATCAAAGTGTTAGCTGAAAAAGGGCGTGACGGCAAACTCACCGTAGAAGATTTAACTGGTGGTAACTTCACGATTACCAATGGTGGTGTTTTTGGTTCATTGATGTCTACGCCAATTATCAACCCACCGCAAAGCGCCATTTTAGGCATGCATGCGATTAAAGAGCGTCCTGTTGCTGTAGATGGTCAGGTGGTAATTCGCCCAATGATGTATTTAGCGCTTTCTTACGATCACCGTTTAATTGATGGTCGTGAGTCTGTCGGCTTCTTAGTTGCTGTACGTGATTTATTAGAAGATCCAACACGCTTATTACTTGAAATTTAAGCCTTTTTACTAATGGCCGTTTGAAATAAACAAGCGGTCATTTTTATACTGGCATTTGCAAATTTTCACAAAAATTTAGTCTCGACTTATTTAGTAAAAGGAGAAGGTATGAATCTACATGAATACCAAGCCAAACAGATTTTAGCGGAATATCAACTTCCAATTAGCCAAGGTATTGTATGCCAATCTGCCGATGAAGTTGCCAGTGCTTTAAAACGCCTAAACGGTGAATCATGGGCAGCCAAATGTCAGATTCATGGTGGTGGTCGAGGAAAAGCCGGTGGTGTGAAATTAGTTCACAATGAAGAAGAAGCTCGTCGCTTTGCCGATCTTTGGTTAGGTCAACGTTTAGTGACTTTCCAAACCGATGCGCAAGGCCAGCCTGTTGATTACATTTACATTGAAGAAACCTGTCAAATTGCACAAGAACTTTATTTAAGTGCCGTGATTGACCGCAGTGCACAAAAAATCGTGTTTATTGCTTCTTCTGCGGGTGGAATGAACATTGAAGAAGTCGCAGCTCAAACACCACATTTGCTTTTTAAAACCGAAATCGACCCGCTTGTAGGCGGACAACCCTATCAAGGCAGAGAGTTAGCCTTCAAATTAGGGTTAAAAGAAAAAGCGGTTCATCAATTTGCTGATCTTTTCGTGAAACTTGCTAAACTCTTTGTTGAGAAAGATTTAGCTCTACTTGAAATCAACCCGTTAATTCTTACCCCTGATAATAAGTTGATTTGCTTAGATGGCAAAATGATTGTGGATAATAACGCTCTTTATCGCCAACCTGCGCTAAAAGCGATGCAAGATCCAAAACAAGAAGACCCACGAGAAGCAGAAGCGGCTGAATGGGAGCTTAACTATGTTGCATTAGACGGCAATATTGGCTGTATGGTAAACGGTGCAGGGCTTGCAATGGGCACTATGGATATTGTGAAATTACATGGCGGTCAACCTGCTAACTTCTTAGATGTTGGTGGTGGCGCAACGAAAGAGCGTGTTGCCCAAGCATTTAAACTAATTCTTTCGGATAGCAAAGTGAAAGCCGTGTTAGTTAACATTTTCGGCGGTATTGTGCGTTGTGACTTAATTGCCGATGGTATTATTGCAGCCTTCAATGAAGTGGGCGTGCATGTGCCAGTCATTGTTCGACTTGAAGGCACTAACGCAGAGCAAGGGCGTGAAATTCTTGCCAAAAGTGGATTAAGCATTATTCCAGCAAAAAGTTTAACAGAAGCAGCAACACTTTCTGTTCGTGCAGCGGAGGAAAATTAAATGGCGATTTTAATTGATAAAAATACAAAAGTAATCTGCCAAGGTTTTACTGGTGGACAAGGAACATTCCATAGTGAACAAGCCTTAGCTTATGGTACCCAATTAGTAGGTGGTGTCTCTCCTAATAAAGGTGGCACAATACATTTAGGCTTACCTGTATTTAACACCGTGCGTGAAGCCGTAGAAGCCACTGGCGCAACAGCAACGGTTATCTATGTACCAGCTGCTTTTTGTAAAGATGCCATTTTAGAAGCGATTGATGCTGGTATTCAATTAATTGTTTGTATTACCGAAGGCATTCCAACCTTGGATATGGTGCTAGTAAAACAAAAATTAAAAGAAACTGGCGTGCGTATGATTGGGCCTAACTGCCCAGGCGTCATTACACCAGGTGAATGCAAAATCGGCATTATGCCAGGCAGCATTCATAAAAAAGGTAAAGTCGGCATTGTTTCCCGTTCAGGTACGCTTACTTATGAAGCGGTAAAACAAACTACCGATGAAGGTTTTGGGCAATCAACTTGCGTAGGCATCGGTGGTGACCCAATTCCAGGTTCTAACTTTATTGATATTCTTAAACTCTTCCAAGAAGATCCTGAAACAGAAGCGATTGTCATGATTGGTGAAATTGGTGGCACTGCAGAAGAAGAAGCGGCAGCGTTCATTAAAACAAATGTAACGAAACCTGTTGTGAGCTACATTGCTGGTGTGACTGCACCAAAAGGTAAACGAATGGGGCACGCAGGCGCAATTATCAGTGGTGGAAAAGGCACAGCCGATGAAAAATTTGCAGCCTTAGAAGTCGCAGGCGTGAAAACGGTAAGAAGCCTAGCCGATATCGGCCAAGCGCTTAAAAGCTTACTTGGCTAACCTTCAGTATTTTGTAAATTTTTAGCCATATAGGACAAAATAGTTGGTAAAAAGGTGCTTAAAGCCTTATAGTACAAGGCTTTAAGCACACTTTTTGAAATATGAATAAAAAACTGTCCTTTTTGCTTACACTCTTCTATTCAGAAGCATGTCAGACAAAATAATCTTCAACGCTATAAATGTTTCCATTGCAATAAAACATTTACGTTTAAATCTAAATTAAATCCTAACTAAATTTGGTTAGATTGTTCCGTTGGTTTTGTCCTATATGCCGAGATATATTAAATTAAGTATTAAAAAATAGATAATGGAGGCGTGTCCCGGAGTCGAACCGAGCTACATGGATTTGCAATCCAGTGCATAACCGCTTTGCTAACACGCCTAAGATTTGAACGATGAAGAAAATGGAGCGGGAAACGAGGCTCGAACTCGCGACCCCGACCTTGGCAAGGTCGTGCTCTACCAACTGAGCTATTCCCGCGTTTGGAGGTTCTCTAGAAGAGATGCTGCGTATTTTACGGATTTTAAGAGTGCTGTCAAACAGAAATTTTAAAAATAATTTTATATGCCGAAAAATTCTGCATTATGCCGAACTTTTATTAGCAAGATACATTGCAATAAGGAAATTAAATGCTACACTTGGCAACTCAATTCCCCTAATATATGTAGGATTATAACACATGAAACACGCATTAAAAAAAATCACATTAGCTAGCAGCTTAGCAATCGCTGCACTTACATCGCAAAGTGCTCAGGCAGAAGGAAGACTTACCATTTATTGCACTGTGCAAAATCAAGCATGTGAAGATGTTGCGCAGCGCTTTAGTCAAAAGTATGATGTGAAAACCTCTTTTATTCAAGCTAGTACAGGTACTGTATTAGGTAAATTAAAAGCTGAAAAAGATAATCCACAGGCTGATGTTTGGTATGGCGGTACGATTGAACCTCACTTTCAAGCAGGAGAGTTAGGTTTACTTGAGGCATATCGTCCGAAAAATCAGGCTAATATTCTGCCTCAATTTAAAAATTTAATGAGTTCATCGAAAGGGGAATATACCTCTGCTACATATATGTTAGTGTTGGGAATTGGCGTAAATACGGAGAAACTTGCAAAATTAGGCTTACCAATGCCGAAAACATGGGATGATTTACTTGACCCAAAACTTAGTGGTGAAATTCAGCTGCCAGATCCTCGTTCATCAGGCACAACCTTTACAGCAATGGCAACCTTTATCTCTTTAATGGGAGAGGAAAAAGCCTTTGAATATTTGAAGAAATTAGATCAAAACATTTCGCAATATCCAAAAAGTAATTTAGTCACCACGAATTTAACACGTGGTGAAATTACAGAAAGTATTGGTTTTATTCATGCTTATACTACGGAAAAAGAAAAAGGGGCACCGATTGAATATGTGATTCCAGAAGGCAAAGTGGGTTATGCATTAGGTGGAACAAGCATTATCAAAAATGCACGTAATTTAGAAAACGCGAAATTATTTGCAGATTTTGTGCTATCTAAAGAAATTCAAGAAATGCCATGGCGTGATCACAAACTTTACCAAATTCCAGTCACCGTAGATGCGCAAGCCTCAGAGAAATCGCCAGAGCCGAAAAAATTAGATTTAATCGAATTTGATTTTGATAAATTTGGTTCGAGCGAAGAAGGCAAGCGTTTGATTGATAAATGGTTAAATGATGTCAAACTTGCTAATAAATTAACAAAATAATCTAATGAAATGTCGCAAGCGGTTAATTCTTTGTTACACTTTGCAAAAAGTTACACAAAATTAACCGCTTGTTTTCTCTTTATGTTGCGTATTTCTTCTTATTTATGGCTTGGGCTGTCGCTACTTGCCTTTTTTGTTTTGCCGAGTCGAGCGCTATATTATGGTTTGGCCGAATCTACCGTAGATGAAGTTCATGCGGCGATGGGCTATGCGCAATATAATCTTAGTTGGTTCTGGTTTGCCTTGCCTTGGCTGTTGCCAATTCTTGCTAAATTACAACGCCCAAAGTGGAACGTTATCTTTCTGATAGCCATTACACTGTTTGTGTTGATTTCAGCTAAACTGACTCAATTTAGTTTAGGCTATTCTAGCATTGTACTTTTTATTACCCTAACCGCACTTCTGGTTGAAAACCTGGCTAAGCTCCAGTTTATGCAAGGTGACCGTTTTATTATTGCTGCCTTTATTGGCATGTTAATTATTATCGGGCTATTTATTGTCTATCCTACGGGGATACTTTTTAGCACACTGTTTTATAGCGAAGGGCAATTCAATCTTTCCCATAGCTTAAGTGTATTTTCCCAGCCACAAATGGGGCGAGTAATTTTAAATTCACTGTCAGTTTCAGGTGCGGTTGGGCTGCTTTCTACTTTCTTCGGACTGCTATTCGCCCTTTACACCACGCGAATTGGTAAGCGAACTCGCTTTATTAGTAAGACCTTTTCGATGTTGCCTATTGTAACTCCACCTTTTGTGGTTGGACTGGGTATTGCAATGTTGTTTGGTCGCGCAGGGTATGTGACAGAGTTTTTAGTTAATTATCTCGGTATGAGTAAAAATTGGCTTTATGGCTTTAATGGTATTGCAATTTCTCATACTTTGGCATTAACACCAATGGCTTTCATGATTATTGAAGGCGCACTAAAAGCGATTCCGGCAACGCTAGAAGAGGCTGGATATACTTTACACGCTTCACGTAACCAAATTTTCTTTTATGTATTATTGCCACTCCTGAAACCTGCACTAGCGAACGCTTTTTTGATTACGTTTATTCAATCATTAGCTGATTTTAGTACGCCATTTGTATTGGGTGGGGATTTTGATGTTCTTGCCAGCCAAATTTATTTTTATATGGTGGGCGCAAATCCTGATTATGCGATTGCGGCAACTTTGGGTAGTCTTTTGTTGCTGGTTTCACTGGCCATCTTTTTTGTCCAGCATTATTGGCTTGGTAAGCAATCTTATGTTACGCAATCTGGCAAAATGAGCCATGCGAATCGTCAAGCGCTACCACTGGGCATAAAATATCTCGTGATTGTGGCATTAAGTTGCTGGGCATTATTTAATTTAGTGCTTTATGGCTCAATTTTCTTTGGCAGTTTTACCGTGAACTGGGGAGTAAATCATAGTTTTACCTTTGAAAATTACCAAAAATTATTCGGACAAGGCATTGATTTTGGCGGTTTCCCTTCTTTGATTCAAACTGTGTTATATGCACTTTGTGCCGCGCCAATCACAGCATTAGTTGGTTTATTATTAGCTTATTTAACTACCCGTAAAACATTTAAAGGGCGTGAGAGTTTAGCTTTTTTAACGCTATTATGTTTTGCGGTTCCTGGCACTGTGGCTGGTGTTTCGTATTTATTAGCATTTAATCAATCGCCAATTTATTTAACGGGCACGAGTGCGATTATTGTGCTTTCAATGGTGACTCGCAATATGCCCGTTGGGATGCGTTCTGCAATTGCAGCATTAAATCAAATTGATAAATCGTTAGAAGAAGCGGCATTCACGCTTAAAGCAAATGGTTGGAAAACGTTGGTTTATGTTGTATTTCCATTATTAAAACCCGCGTTGTTGTCGGCATTAGTCAGCAGTTTTGTGCGCTCAATGACAACCATTAGTGCGATTATTTTCTTAGTGACGCCAACAACCCGAGTCGCAACCTCTTATATTTTAAATCGTGTCGAAGATGGGGATTACGGTTTAGCTATCGCTTATGGGGCAACCTTAATTGTGACGATGATGAGTATTATCTTAATTTTTAACTTATTACTGGCGCCAAGAATGCGCGCAGATAGTGTGCGATAAGGAGGAATATGAGCGCATTTCTTGAATTGAAAAAGATTTCCAAGCAATTTGGGCAAAATAAAATTGTGACCGATTTTAATCTCAGCATCGAAAAAGGCAAAATGGTGACAATTCTAGGCCCCTCTGGCTGTGGTAAAACAACGATTTTACGCCTAATTGCAGGCCTTGAGCTTGCAACAAGCGGTCAGATTTTGTTAGAAAATAACGAAATTGGACAACTTGCCCCGCAGTATCGAGATATTGGCATCGTGTTTCAATCTTATGCGCTTTTCCCACATTTAACGATTGGTGAGAATGTAGGATTTAGCTTGAAAATGGCTGGTGTAAAGAAAACAGAGCGACTTGAGCGAGTAAAAGAGGCTTTAGCATTAGTTGAGCTTGCAGGCTTTGAAGATCGCTTTATCGATCAGATTTCGGGTGGGCAACAACAGCGTGTGGCGCTAGCCAGAGCTTTGGTATTGAAACCGAAAATTTTATTGTTTGACGAGCCACTTTCTAATTTAGATAGCAATTTGCGTCAAGTTATGCGTGAGAAAATTCGCGCATTACAACAACGATTAAATATCACTGCGGTATATGTCACACATGACCAAAGTGAGGCTTTTGCCGTTTCAGATCAAATTGTGGTGATGGATAAAGGGCAGATTGTTCAACAAGGCAGCCCAGAGCAGCTTTATCAAGCACCAAAAAATCAATTTATCGCCCAATTTATGGGTGAGGCTAGCTTTGTTCCAGCCAAGAAAAAGGGCGATAAAATAACGGTGGGTTCACAAACAATTAGGTTAGAAAGTACATTAGCTGATGGTGATTGCCGATTAGGCATTCGCCCAGAAGCCATTCGATTATCTCCTGCAAAACCAGATTCAAATACCGCAGCCAAAGTGCTCAAAGCCGATTATATGGGCGCTTATTTGGAACTGCATTTGGATTGGCAAGGTTCGCCCTTATTAGCGAAGGTCTCTTCTGCTAGTTTTGAGCGCGAAATTACCCATTATGAAATGGCTTTTGCACCGAAAGGGCTGTTTTTACTCCCTGCGTAGAATGAGTAAAAGTTTCATAAAAAATAACCGCTTGTAACCAATTATTTGGCATAACAAGCGGTTAAATTTTGGTGGCATATAGGACAAAACACCCGCTCAAGATTGATACGGGCGTTGTTATTTAAGGCTAATACAATAATTAGTTAGAACTAATATTATGCATTTCTAGATTAGCTGATTGTGCAGCTAATTTTGCTTTAGCGTTGTCATTTCTCGCTGAGGCAATTGCACTCAAATAAGTTTCATCAATATCACCCGTAATATATTCGCCGGTAAAGACAGAAGCATCGAACTGCTTAATCGCTGGATTTTCTAATTGAACAGATTTAATCAATGCAGATAAATCTTGGAAAATTAGTTTATCAACGCCAATCATTTGAGCAATTTCATCTACATTACGTTTATAAGCAACTAATTCTTCACTAGTTGGCATATCAATGCCATAAACATTAGGATAACGAATTTCTGGAGCTGCTGAGGCAAAATACACTTTTTTCGCGCCTGCCGCTCTTGCCATTTCGACGATTTGCTCCGACGTTGTTCCACGAACAATAGAATCATCAACTAATAAAACATTTTTGCCTTTAAATTCAGCCGAAATTGGGTTGAGTTTACGGCGTACGGAGCTCTTACGCTGCTCTTGCCCTGGCATAATAAAGGTTCTTGCAACATAGCGGTTTTTTACAAAACCTTGGCGATATGGCTTATATAATACATTTGCAATGCGCACAGCAATGTCGTTTGAAGTTTCAGGAATTGGGATAACAACATCAATTTCATCAATCATGCGCCCCCACTCTTTTTTGATTTTTTCACCCAACATTTCTCCCATATGCACACGTGATGCATAGACAGAAACGCCATCAATAACCGAGTCTGGACGGGCAAAATACACAAATTCGAAAATACACGGATTTAGTTTCGGATCTTCTGCACAACTAGCAGAATATAATTCACCATCAAAGGTAATGTAGATCGCCTCACCAGGTTGCACATCACGCACAAACTCAAAACCTACAATATCTAACGCGACACTTTCAGAGGCAAACATATATTCCACTTTGCCATCTACTTCACGTTTGCCTAACACTAATGGTCGAATTCCAAATGGATCACGAAATGCAATCATTCCATGGCCAATGACCATCGCAATACAGGCATAAGCGCCTTTAATTGTTTTATTCGTTTGACGAACCGTTTCGAAAATATTTTCAGGAGTAAGGTGGTTGGTAGGATATTGATCAAGATAGTGTGCAAAAATGTTGAGTAAAGCTTCAGAATCAGAATTGGTATTAACATGGCGGCGAGCTTCTTTAAAAAGATGCTCTTTAAGTTCAGCGCTGTTAGTTAAATTCCCATTATGCACTAACGTTAAACCGAATGGTGAATTTACATAGAATGGTTGTGCTTCTGATGCACTAGAAGAGCCTGCTGTGGGATAGCGCACATGCCCAATACCTGCATTACCTTGCAGTCTAAGCATATGTTCTTGTCTGAATACTTCACTTACCAAGCCATTTGATTTTCGTAAACGAAAACAGTTTCCAGCGTCAATGGTAACGATACCTGCGGCATCTTGCCCCCGATGTTGAAGTAGTGTTAACCCATCATAAAGAGCCTGATTAACAGGCGAATGCCCGATAATACCAACAATGCCGCACATAATAAATTACCTCTTAGTTAGTCGTTTTTAAGAAACTCGAATTGGCTTGTAGCTGTTCAAAAAACCATTTCACAATAAAATCAAAGTGAGGAATCAATTTTGATTCCGTCCATAATTCGTTTTGGTTGATAGAAGTGAAGGTATCTGCAAAGAATAAAAGCGCTGCAACAATCAATACGCCACGCAATACGCCAAAAGCACCGCCTAAAATTCGGTCTGTAGTCGAAAGTACGCCTGTCATATCCACCATTTTTTGCAATAAACCACTAATAATGCCGCAAACAATTAAGGTGATAATAAATAAAATTGCCGCAGCTACGCCATTACGTAAAAATTCAGAATTTTGCAAATACACGGAATTAATCTGTGCTAAATAGCTGCTAAGATAAGGATAGAAGCTACTTGCTATCCAAAATGCAATAATCCAGCCACCTAGTGAAAGTGCTTCGCTAACGAAACCACGCCATAGGCTCACTAAGATAGAAAATGCAATAATTCCGATGATAATAATATCAACCATAAAAACCTCTATGGGCAAAACAGCCCCTATTCTACAAAAAAAGAAAACGTTTGCGTAGAGCAAACACCATAAAAATACAATAATTTAACAAGCGGTCTGATTTTACTAAAATTTTACCAATATACTTTAATCAGCCTCTACTTGGTAACCCTCATCTGCTTGTGTCGGTGCATTTGCACCTGCTTTTGCTAATTCATCGCAAATTTCGTTTTCACGATGCCCAGCGTGCCCTTTTACCCAACACCATTCAATTTGATGGCGTCGAATTTCACTATCAAGCTGTTGCCATAAATCTTGGTTTTTGACAGACTTACCATTTGCCGTTTTCCACCCTTTCTGCTTCCAGCTAAAAATCCATTGTGTGATGCCATTTTTCATATATTGGCTATCAGAATGTAACTGAACATGGCAAGATTCTTTTAGCCGTTGTAAGGCAATAATGACCGCCCGAAGTTCCATTCGATTATTGGTCGTTTGAAAATACCCTTGGCTGAGTGTTTTTTCATGTCCCTGATAGCGCAGCAAAATCCCAATACCTCCCGGCCCTGGGTTGCCTAAACAAGACCCATCAGTAAAAATTTCAACCTGCTTCATTTGCCCTCTTACTCATCTAATTTACTGCCTTTTAATAATTTTCTCATCCAAGCACGATTAGGTGATAACATCCGCCAAATATCGTCCCCCATCGGAATCGGCTCTCGACAAATTAACCCAGCTAACATTTCCGCTAATAGTGGAGCGGTAGTTAAGCCGCGCGATCCCAGCCCGTTAATGAGATACAGATTAGTAAAATTTTTAGCATTTTCAACCGCTTGTTTGCGACGAAGTGCATTGTACAGGTTCGCATATTGCTGTTTTTGTGCCACATAATCCGGCACTGCCCCCACAATCGGTAATCGATCACGCAATGCTGCACGAACACCTTGTTTCGCCCAATTTGCGGATAAATCAATATTTTTCGTCCAATCGCAAGCGGTCATATTTTGCTGTAATTTTGCTAAATTCTCGTGATGTTCGCTCAATGAAAAATGGCGTTCATCATTATTACGCACATGGCTAGCACCTAAACAATGCATATTCTCTGCTGAAACTGGCGTTAAATAACCATCATAACAAACCACACACTGTAGTTTTTGTAAATCTGGCGTTGTTGGAATCTGACTAACTTGCCCACGAACCGGGTAAAGCGGAATACCTTTACTTTGTTCAAATGCCATCAGACCATTGCCATTTGTTAGCACCAAAATATCATGCGCATAATCTTGGTTTTGCCACTGCCAATGCCACTGACCATCACGGAAAATAGGGGATTTAACTTCGTGATTAAAGACAATTTTTAGTCCTTGACGAATCAAATAATCGAAACCATTTTTAACTAATTGATGTGGTGAAAGCCAGCCCCCCTCAGCAATAAATGCCCCACCATCTTGTACTGGTAAACCGATTCTTTCACTTAAGGTTTTTGCTGTGCAAAGTTCAAATAAATTCGAATCATCAATTTGTTTGGCTATTTTCGCTAATTTCAGCGCGGTTTTCTCGTTATACGCCATTAACGCAACGCCAGTTAAGCCCTGTTCAAATTGAATTTTCGGTGAAAGCTGTTTTAAGCGCTGCAATGCATAATCAAAACTATGAATATAAAAACGCACATTGCGTTCATCATCATCACTTAGCTGTGGATAAATAGCGCCTTGTAAATTCCCTGATGCATTCATTGCAACGTCAGGATCCTTACAATATAGTGTGACTTTTTTCCCTCGTTCTAATAAAGAAAGCGCCAAAAATAAACTCGCCACACCACCACCAACTAAAGCAATATCATCGCTATTTTGCGTTATTTCTGTATAGAAATATGGATAACTCGGCGCTTGGTGTTCTGCCGTTAATGGTTTCTGCCCCCACAGCATTTCTCTTTTTTTACCGAATCCTTTACGTTTGAATACGTCAAATCCTGCCGCGACTAATCCTTTTCTTACCTTACTTGCTGCAGTAAAGGTTGCAAAGGTTCCGCCATTTCGACTTAATCGAAACATTTGCTGGTAAAGATTTTCTTGCCACATTTCTGGATTTTTATCAGGCGAAAAACCATCTAAAAACCATGCATCAATTTCGCCTTGATAGAAATCACCTAATTGCGGTAGATTTTCTGCCAACTCACCAAACCAGAGATCTAAATAAACTTCATTAAAATGATAGCGCTGGCAACCAGTTTGGCGTGGACGCCAAACGTCAACCAACTTTTCTGAAAGCACTGAAAATTGCGGATAAGATTGATGTATTTGAGCTAATTGCACCGAAGTAAGCGGAAATTTTTCAAAAGAGATGAAATATAAACGCTTTAAAGGATTATTTGGATACGCTTGGCGAAATTGTTGAAATTTCTCTGCAACGGCAAGAAAATTTAAACTAGTGCCAAATCCAGTTTCCGCAATAACAAAAGCCGCTTGCTGGCAAGCTAACCAGCGTTCCCAAAGTTGGTTGCCTTCTTGAAAAACATAATAGCTTTCTGCCAAACCATCTTGGCTTGAAAAATAAATATCGTCAAAAACGGTCGAAACCGGTGTATTTTGAGCATTAAAATCTAATGTGGCGAAAGTAAGCTTTTGCATAAAAGAAATTAGGGTTATAAAAAAGAAAAGGCACAAGTTTCTGCTTGTGCCATCTACCGAAGCTTTTTATTAGAAAATGAGTGATGCGAATAAAACGATCATACCTAATGAAAAAGCCACTGTTAAAATGGTATAACCTAAAGTACCCATAAGAACCTCTTTGTCAATTTAAAAAAATACGCCTTGATTATACTCAAAATTATTGAGCAAACCAAGTTTTCCAGCATAGCTGAAATAAATTATTCTGCCTCAATTTTTAAAGCTTGAGAAAAACTTTGCAATCCTTTTGAATTCCCTGCTTTTGCCATACTTTGTAACGCTTGTGTTGGCGTATGTAATAAGCTGTTTGTCAGTTTATAACTTAATTCATGCAATACTTTTTCACTATCTTGCCCTTGTTGTAGCGCTTGGATAGCTTTTGCTAATAATTGCTGACGAAGTTGTTCTGCATCTTGGCGATAACGCTTAATTAAATCGCTTGATTGTTGTTGCTTCAACCAAACAAAAAATGCTTTACACTCTTCATCTACAATATCTGCCGCTTGTTTTGCTGCTAACTCACGTTGGGCTAAGTTGCGTTGGATAATATTTTGCAGATCGTCCACGCTATAAGCATATACTGAATCTAATTCACCCGCGTTTTCATCAATATCACGAGGGACCGCAATATCAATCAGCAATAAAGGATCATATTGGCGCTGCTTTTGGGCAATTTCGACCATTTCTTTACTAATCAACACATCTGGGCTACCCGTTGAGCTAATAACCACATCAGCTTGATTTAATCCTAACTGCATGGCACTTAGTGAAAGGATTTGCATTGGCGTTTCAAGTTTTTCTGCCAACATTTCAGCACGAACATGAGTACGGTTGGCCACCATAATATTTTTTGCGCCATGTTGAATTAAATAGCGCGCAACAAGCTCAATAGTTTCACCTGCACCAACTAATAAAAAACGTAATTTATCAAAACGATCAAAAATTTGGCGAGCTAACCCACAGGCTGCATAAGCTACAGACACCGCACTCGCACCAATTTCTGTTTCTGAACGGACACGCTTTGCCGTGGAGAATGTCCGTTGGAATAAACGAGATAATTTAGTTGAAATGCTTTGGTGTTGAGAAGCATAAAAAGCTTCACTAAATTGATAAGCCTGTTTTACTTGTCCAAGGATTTGGGGTTCACCTAAAATTAAAGAATCCAATCCACAAGCTACACTCATTAAATGACGAGCAGCTTCTAAATTCTGTTTAAAATAAATGCATTCACGTAATTCACTTTCACTGATTTGGTGAATTTCCGCGAACCATTTTAAACACTGCTCTCGCCAGCTTTGGTTATCAATATGATCTTCTTGAGGCGTAATATTTGGCTGATGGAAATAAAGCTCTGTACGGTTGCAGGTCGATAAGATCACCACACTTTCTGCCAACGCTCTTTCTTGAATTTGCATAAACGCAAGTTGGCGTTTGATATCATCAAACGCCACTTTTCCCCGCACATCAACAGATGCGGTTTTATGGTTAATGCCAAGTGCTAATATGGTCATGTTATCGTCATTCCAGTAAAAATAGACTTCTATTCTAGCTAATCAGCTATAAGCACGCAAATAATTGTAAGAGCTGCTTTGATTTATCACAATAAACCACCTAGAAATAGGGATAGAGAAAAGCTCATTTTTCAGCTTTAGCTGATGAATCATGCAAATTTGCAAACTTTTCGGAAAATCCGACCGCTTACCATTCAAAAAAGCGCGATTTTGCGGTATGATTCTCATCATTTTTGCGAACAAACAAGGTTAACATTTATGCAACAACAATATAACCCAAGCCAGATTGAACCCGCTGTTCAACAATATTGGGCTGAAAATAAAGTCTTCAAAGCGATCAAAGATACGTCTAAAGAAAAATATTACTGTCTTTCAATGTTCCCTTACCCATCAGGCCGTTTACACATGGGTCACGTGCGTAACTACACCATCGGTGATGTGGTTTCTCGTTATCAACGTATGAACGGCAAAAATGTATTACAGCCAATTGGTTGGGATGCATTTGGTTTGCCGGCTGAAGGTGCTGCAATTAAAAATAAAACTGCACCCGCAAAATGGACTTACGAAAATATCGAATACATGAAAAACCAGCTCAAAATGTTGGGCTTTGGTTATGACTGGGATCGCGAAATTGCGACTTGCCGTCCAGAATACTACAAATGGGAACAATGGTTCTTCACCGAGCTTTATAAAAAAGGCTTAGTTTATAAAAAAACCTCAACTGTAAACTGGTGTCCAAACGATGAAACCGTATTGGCTAACGAACAGGTGCACGAAGGTTGCTGCTGGCGTTGTGACACTCCGGTCGAACAAAAAGAAATCCCACAATGGTTTATTAAAATCACTGACTATGCAGAACAATTACTAGGTGGATTAGACCAACTGCCACAATGGCCGGATATGGTAAAAACCATGCAACGTAACTGGATTGGTCGTTCTGAAGGGGTGGAAATTACATTTGATGTGGCAGATACCGCAGAAAAAGTTGCGGTTTATACCACCCGCCCAGATACTTTCTATGGTGTGAGCTATTTAGGTATCGCGGCAGCGCACCCATTAGCAGAATTAGCGGCAGAAAAAAATCCTCAATTGGCTGAATTTATCCGTGAAGCGAAAAATGCCAAAGTGGCCGAAGCAGACCTTGCCACTATGGAGAAAAAAGGGATGGCAACGGGCTTATTCGCTATTCATCCATTAACCGGTGAAAAATTACCAATTTGGGTCGCGAACTTTGTGTTAATGCACTACGGTACTGGCGCAGTAATGGCGGTTCCAGCACACGACCAACGCGACTTTGAATTTGCTCAAAAATACAATTTGCCAATTAAACAGGTAATCGCACCGCTTGCAGATGAAGAAATTGATTTAACCAAACAAGCTTTCGTTGAACACGGTAAATTAGTGAACTCTGCTGAGTTTGATGGTTTGGATTTTGATGCTGCATTCAACGGTATTGCGGACAAATTAGAAAAATTAGGCGTGGGTAAACGCCAAGTTAACTATCGTTTGCGTGACTGGGGCGTTTCTCGTCAGCGTTATTGGGGGGCACCAATTCCAATGCTCACCTTACCAAACGGTGAAACTGTGCCAGCACCAATCGAAGATTTACCGATTATTCTGCCGGAAGATGTGGTCATGGATGGCGTGAAAAGCCCAATTAAAGCGGATCCAAACTGGGCAAAAACCACCTTCAACGGTGAACCTGCATTAAAAGAAACCGATACCTTTGATACCTTTATGGAATCATCTTGGTACTACGCGCGCTACACCTCACCAAGCTATGCGGAAGGCATGTTGGATAAAGAGGAAGCGAATTACTGGTTACCGGTGGATCAATATATCGGCGGTATCGAGCACGCGACAATGCACTTGCTCTACTTCCGTTTCTTCCACAAATTATTGCGTGATGCAGGTTTCGTAACGAGCGATGAGCCGGCACAAAAATTATTATGCCAAGGCATGGTATTAGCGGATGCGTTCTACTACACCAGTCCGACTAACGAGCGTATTTGGGTGAGCCCAACGCAAGTGACCCTTGAGCGTGATGAAAAAGGTCGTATTATCAAAGCAACCGATCCGGAAGGCCGTGAATTGGTGCATACCGGTATGACCAAAATGTCGAAATCCAAAAACAACGGTATCGACCCACAAGAGATGGTGGAAAAATACGGTGCAGATACTGTGCGTCTATTTATGATGTTCGCGTCTCCTGCAGAAATGACGCTTGAATGGCAAGAATCCGGCGTAGAAGGTGCGAAACGTTTCTTAGGCCGTGTATGGAATTTAGTGTATGAATACAGCCAAAATCCTGCAAAAACCGCTTTAGATGTGACCGCACTTTCTGCAGACCAAAAAGCGCTTCGCCGTGATGTGCATAAAACGATCGCGAAAGTGAGCGATGATATTGGTCGCCGTCAAACCTTCAATACCGCTATCGCGGCAGTGATGGAGTTAATGAACAAATTAACCCGTGCACCATTAGAAAGCGAACAAGATCGTGCGGTTATGGCAGAAGCATTAAGCGCTGTAGTACGTATGCTTTACCCTATCACACCACATATCTGCTTTGAATTATGGAAAGCTTTAGGTAACGAAAGCAATATCGACCATGCAGAATGGGTGAAAGCTGACGAAGCTGCGATGGTAGAAGACGAAAAACTTATCGTGGTACAAGTCAACGGTAAAGTTCGTGGCAAAGTGACTGTTGCAGCTGATGCGGATGAAGAAACCGTGAAAACTGTTGCATTTGCAGATGAAAATGTGAAGAAATTTACTGACAATACACAAATCGTGAAAGTGATTTATGTACCAGGTAAATTGTTAAATGTGGTGGTTAAACCGCAATAATCCATAAAATAACCGCATTTTATTCTAAGCGTTGCATAAAGGACTCTTAAACAAAATAAAGTGCGGTGAATTTTACAGGTAATTTTTATGATGAAATCAATCAAAACGATCTGCTTAGTTGGGGCAACGGTTTTTCTGACCGCTTGTGGATGGCATTTTAAGAATAATGAAATGTTACCAACTGAATTGCGCACACTAACATTTGAAAGTGCCGATCAACACAGTGATATGTCTCGCGTTCTGCGTAATCAATTACAGCTTAACGACGTAAAATTAGTTTCTAGCCAAGACCATGTTGCTAAATTACGTTTAGTTAATGCTTCAAGTGGTAGCAAAGTGGTGTCTGTATTTAAACAGGCTCGCGAGGCAGAAAAATTATTAACATTAAATGTACAAGCTGTTGTAGATGTTCCAAACAAAGGTGCTTACCCGCTAGAAGTTTCGGTACACCGTACTTTCTTTGATGACTCTCGTGCTGCATTAGCAAAATCTGCAGAACAAGAGATGATTATGAAAGATATGTATGAACAAGCTGCACGTCAGTTAATTATTAAAATGACGGGCTTACATCAAGAACTTCATCAGGCAAAATAACCCAATCCCCCATTTTGGGGGATTTTCTTATCACTATGCAAAGAATCTTTCCTGAAGCACTCACTTTACAGCTCAACAAAGTCCTATCACCCTATTATTTACTGACAGGAACCGATTTACTTTTGTTAGATGAAGCGAAAGTGCAAATTATCCAAGCAGCTAGAGAACAAGGTTTTGATGAAAAAACGGAATTTACCGTGAATCAAGAAACGCCTTGGGACACGCTTTTGGAAAGTGCACAATCTATGGGTTTATTTTTCAATCGCCAGATTATTATTCTTAATCTGCCTGACAACATCACAACCCAACAGGCTAAACAGCTAGAAACACTCTGTCAGCTCAGCCATTCAGATTTATTATTGATTTTTTGCCTACCAAAATGGACAAAAGCACTTGAAAAGCAAAATTGGCTACATCAGATTGATGCGCAAGCCATTCAAGTAAACTGCCAAACGCCCGAAATCAGTAAACTACCTGCTTGGGTAGGTATGCGTGCAAAGACCTTATCACTTCAAATTGAACTAGAGGCTGTTCAATTGCTCTGTTATAGCTATGAAGGGAATTTATTAGCACTCAAACAAGCATTACAATTACTTCAATTACATTTTACTGATGGGAAAATCACGCTCAATCGAGCAAAAGAAATTGTTGAGCAATCCGCACAATTTAACCCATTTCAATGGGTAGATGCGTTATTAAATGGGAAAATTGCCCGTGCAGAACGTATTCTGGCGCATTTAAAAAATGAAGATGTTCAGCCAGTTATGTTACTACGTATTATTCAAAAAGAACTAATGATTCTACTAGAACTGACTCGCTCACCAGCACCTGTTTTACATAGTCAAACACCGCTTTATATTGGTAATTTACGTGCAGAATTCGACCGCTTGAAAATTTGGCAAAATCGGAGAATGGCTTATCAACAAGCGTGCCAACGCCTAACCTATCAACAACTATATCAACTTATTCAAAAACTTGCTGAATTAGAACGCCAAGTCAAACAAACCTTCGATGAACAAGTTTGGATAGGATTAGCCCAATTCTCAGCTTTATTTAAATAGAAAACCTAGCCATTTGGCTAGGTTTTCTTTCATATTAAATTTGGTTTTAAGCTGATTTATTTTTACGATTTCGATACCATTTCCAGCCGAAATAGAGCGCTAAAACGCCTAATATACTAAAAATAATATGTTGTCCATTTTTCACTTGATGCTCTAACCATTCTAAATTTTTCGCACCATAATCGCCTAAATAAACCCAAATCGGAACAGAGATAATTGCTGCACAGAAATCAACTGCAATAAATTGCGTATAGCTTACGCGACGAGTAATGCCTGAAACTAAATAAACAACCGCTCTTAATCCTGGTAAGAAACGCGCTAAAAATAATAGGCGATTACCTTGTTTTTCAAAACGCTCTTGCACTGCCACATAACGGCTTTCAGTCACAATATTACGAATTAGCGGGAATTGTCTAATTTTCTCACCGTAAATACGCCCTAACCAGTACATAGTGCTATCACCTACCAATACGCCAAGCATACTCACAACAAGCATCCAATGAACATTGGTATAACCCAGTCCAGAAATTACACCACCAGAAACTAAAGTAACATCTTCGGGAATCGGTACACCAAAACCACAGGCTAATAAAACTAAAAATACCGCCCAATAACCATAACTACTAAAAAATTCAATTAAAAATTCCATGTCTATCCTTGTTGATTAAGATCTTTTACTGAGTGACGCACAACCAATTCCGGGTGGAATTCTAATGTATGTGGCTCACTTGCTTTTTCGCTATTTTGAATACGTTCTAACAATAAATCTAAGGCAGCTCTACCTAAACGAGATTTTGATTGATGAATCGTGGTTAGCGGTGGCGCGTAAAAGCGAGAGCTATGAATATTATCATAACCTATGATAGAAATATCACTTGGCACAGATAGCCCCTTTTCAGTAATAGATGAAATTGCGCCTAAAGCCTGAACATCACTAAAACAGAAAATAGCAGTTGGCAATTCTTTTTGGCGGAACATATTATTCATACATTCAAAACCATCTTCTGGTTCAAAGTCACCATCAAAAATCCAATCTTGATTGATAGGTAAATTAGCCTCTTCCATAGCTTTAGTAAATCCCTCTAAACGCAATTTAGAGATTGTTTTTTCTAAAGATCCAGCAATAACACCAATGGCTTTATGTCCTTTTTCAATCAAATGACGCGTAGCTAAATAACCACCTTCAACACTATTATCTAAAATACGATCGCTTTTACCATCGTGTACGCCCCAGTCCATTACTACCATAGGCACATTAGTTCCATTAAATAACGCTAAAGATTTTTCAGTATATTCTGAACACATAACTAAAATACCATCTACGCGTTTTTTAATTAGCATATCTAAGTGATTTTGGATTTTCTCCGGCTCATTTTGTGTATTACATAAAAAGAGAGAATAACCTTGTCGATAACACTGCTCTTCAACTGCGAGCACCACTTCAGCAAAATATGGCGATTCACTGGTTGTAATAATCATCCCGATAGATTTAGTCGTATTCACTTTTAAGCTACGCGCAACTGCACTAGGCGAATAGTTTAATGCTTTCACAGCATCCCATACCGCTTTAGTTGTATCTTCTGCTACAAATCGGGTTTTATTAATAACATGAGAAACTGTCGTGGTTGACACGCCAGCATGTTTTGCAACATCTTTAATCGTCGCCATAAAAAACTCACTTTTATTCTAAAATAGTAACGTTTTATTATAACGATTTTAAACAAGAGCGTGAACAATTAGAATTTTTTTACACAAAAAAATAAAACCCTCCGAGGAGGGTTTCTCAAATTGCTTGAACAAATAAATTATAATACACCTTGTTCTAACATTGCTGTTGCCACTTTTTTGAAGCCCGCAATGTTTGCACCATTTACGTAGTTCACAAAACCATCGGCTTCGCGACCATTTTCAACGCAGTTTTCATGAATTGCGCTCATAATACCGAATAAACGTTGATCAACTTCTTCACGAGTCCAAGATAAACGCATTGCATTTTGGCTCATTTCTAAACCTGAAGTTGCTACACCACCAGCATTTGCCGCTTTACCTGGCGCATAAAGAATTTTTGCCGCTAAGAATACTTCAACACCGTCTAAAGTTGTTGGCATATTCGCACCTTCTGCTACACAGATGCAACCATTTTTAACCAATTCTTTTGCATCATTGCCATCTAATTCATTTTGTGTTGCACAAGGCAATGCAATATCACATTTTACACCCCAAGGTTTTTGACCTTCAAAGTATTGTAATCCTTGCTCTTTGGCATACACAGATAAACGTTCACGACGTTCATTTTTCAAGACTAATAAAGCAGCTAGTTGAGATTCGGTCATGCCTGCATCAGAGAATAAGACATAGCCATTTGAATCTGAAACAGTTAAGACTTTTGCCCCTTTTTGGATAGCTTTTTCAGCCGCATATTGCGCTACATTACCTGAACCAGAAATGACTACACGTTTGCCTTCAAAACCTTGCCCACGGGTTGATAGCATTGCATCAGCAAAATAAACCGCACCATAACCGGTCGCTTCAGGTCGAATTAAGCTACCGCCCCAAGTTAAACTTTTACCTGTTAGTACAGAAGTAAATTCATTACGTAATTTTTTATACTGACCATACATATAACCGATTTCACGACCACCTACACCAATATCACCCGCAGGAACATCAGTATCTGCACCAATATGGCGAGAAAGTTCGGTCATGAATGCTTGGCAGAAACGCATTACTTCAGCGTCTGATTTGCCTTTTGGATCAAAGTCTGAACCACCTTTACCACCACCCATTGGCAATGTTGTTAATGCATTCTTGAATACTTGCTCAAAAGCTAAGAATTTTAATACGCCTAAATCGACCGTCGGATGGAAACGAATCCCACCTTTATAAGGGCCAATTGCTGAGTTCATTTGGACACGGTAGCCACGGTTAACTTGTACGTTACCATTATCATCAACCCAAGTTACACGGAAAGTAATCACTCGTTCCGGTTCAACTAAGCGCTCTAAAATACCATGTTTAGTATATTGTGGATTTTTAGCTAAAAATGGCGCTAGAGAAATAAACACTTCTTCAACCGCTTGGTGGAATGGTGCTTGATTTGGATCGCGTTGTTTAATTTTTTGGAACAATGAATCTAATGCGTGTAATTCGCTCATGGTTGGCTCCTGTTAGTTATAATTTTAAAAGAATGTTGTGTTTTAAAGTGGTTTTGAGTTTATCAATACTTTTTTTACTTGAAAAGTATAATTACAAAAAATAATGCAATAAATTAGAAAAATTAAGTTTAAACGCCTATTTTTTGCTCAATTAGAGCGAATTTATCATTTTTTTGTGACAGAAATCACGCTTTTAATCACTTAGCACTCTATTAGAAGTTTTTATGGATTAGAAAAATTTATAACAAAAACCTACCAAGCTTATAGGCCTGATGGGTAATTAAAAGTGTTTCTTCAACAACTACTTTTCTTCATACTTTTTCATAAATTTTGAAATTGCATTAAGGAAGATATTTTTAATAGGTTGGGCTTTCCGTTCAAATTCAATATTTTTTTCTTTAAATAAACGGAATTCATCGGCTGAAGCTTTTTCTGGCTTAATATAAGTATTTGCCATTTTTGCCCAGCTATCCATAGAGAAATGATATACATCAATTAGATATTGGATAATTGCTTTTACCTCTTTATCCTTCACTTTGGCTTTTAATTCCGTTAATTGTTTAACTTCTTTTTCCGATTGATTCCAAACATTTTGTTTATAGTCCTCAATCACCATTTTGATATTCTTCTTATCAAAATCACCACAAAATTTTTCACAGCTTGATAAAAGCTGCTCTTCGAAATTCGGCATAAAAGTACTATTCGTATCAGACATCCACTTGAAGAATTTTGTGAAATCATCTTTACCTGTTGGCGATTGCATATTCGAAATCGGAATAGGCTTTAATAAATCCGCCGGTATATCTGGAAGTTGATTATTCACCAATTTTTCAGTTGGCATTGGTCTTTCTACATAAGCAGCTTGACTTTGACAAGCTGAAAACGACAATACACTTATCGCTAATAGGCTAGATAGAATAATTTTTTTCATACTAAACTCCTAAGTTCGAACTAAATACAAGCGGTAGATTTTCTGCAAAATTTTACAAAAATTCTACCGCTTGCTGAGCTTATTGAGCTGGGTTTGGCGCATTATCAGTGAGAGGTTTATCTAACTTCACATCACTCACTAAACCTTGATTATCGAAGTAAACGTATAAAGTACGCTGAATTGGATCGTTATAACCCTCACGCTTAATAAAGACGTAATCCCAACGATTTTCGCCAAATACGTTTTTCAACATTGGCGTGCCTAATAAATATTGCACTTGAACTGGCGTCATACCGATTTTGATCTGATCAATTTTATCTTGTTCTAAATAGTTACCTTGAGGTACATCAATACGATAGACGACTTTTTTTACCGTAGAACACGCGCTAACACCCATCACTAATGCAAGCACTGCAAGAAGAGATTTCATTTTCATATATAGTTGACCTTTGAAAAACTGTAATTTGGCGCATCATACCAAATTAGCTAGAAAAAGACGATTATTTATTACGCTCAAGCTGATCGCGAAGATTCGCCGGCAATCCTTTGATTGTTAATGTGTCGTTTAGTTCATCCCAAATCAGGCGTTCTCCTAAAAGTTCAGCATTAAAACTAATTGTGACCCCTTTTCCAGATCCTGAAAATTTGGTGAGCGTCTTCAACGCATTACGCACAGGGGGAATAGATTCTTCTAAACCATATTCTTGTGTTTGAGCAAATTGCGCAAAATCTAACTCATTTAACGTTGGCATTGATTCTGAAAGTTCTGTCAGCACAATTTCTTCGCCACTAGCAATTTGACCTTTGCAATAATCAAACACTTGTTTTTTTACTTCGCGCGTTTGAGGGGCAGAAAGTTCCCCTTGTTCACAGTAATCGCTTACTGCTTGTAATAATGTTTGGTTCTGTACTTGCGGGTTAAAACCTTCTTCTGCACTTAAAAAGTCCATAAAGAAATCTGCAATTTTCCGCCCTACTCGCCCTTTAATAAAGGTTAAATAGCGATTAGATTGCGCGTTAAGTTTCAATTCAGTTAAATTGATTCGACAAGCAATGTCATATTGCGTGATCTCTAAATATTGCGTTTGTTGAATCTCTAGCTGTTCATTGACTAACATCGAACTTCTGCTATCAATTAACGCAACAAATAAATAGTCAGTCGCTAAAAAATTATAGCGGCAAAGAATAAAAGTTCCACCTGAAGCAAATGGATATTTAGCTAACTCTGTGGCTAACATATTGGCACAGCTTTGGCTAAATGGCAGAAAATCTACCTCCTGTTCTAACAAGCGATTAAGCTGTTGGGCAAAAACTGACTCCGACTTAAATATGCCATAGGCTTTCGCTTTTGCTTGATATGCTTGATGAAGTTGCAGCATCATCTGCTCAACATCAGCATTAACCACTAACAAATTATCTCTTAGATGAGTGGTTAAACTTGGCATTTCACCTTCTCCTTGTTGAAGTTGGTGAAGCACTATCTCTGTTACATTTATACTCATTATTTCTTCTCTTGACTAGGAATCTCAACTGCTGGATCTAACGGCGCATCAATTTTATCAATGATGGCTTTTAAACCATAATCGTCTTTATCTGGTTGATTACTGAATAAATCCACTTCTTTATTCAGCAATGGATTTTCAATACCAATCCATTTTGCGATACCATCCGTAAAGTTTAAACCAGATTTAAATACCTTATAAACATGACGTTCTGTATCATCACTCGAAATTTTAAACAGCGGCACATTAAAATGCAGCTTGCTTTTACCACTGCTATTGTGAATTTTAATATTATCTTCACTGATTTCATGCGATAAGCCATGATCAGAGAAATAAATCATTGAGAAACTACGATTAGATGTCGTTTCATTCTGGCGTAAAGCCTCATAAATACGTTTGATGACTTCATCTGTTTTCTTAATTGAAGAAACATAACAATTCACGTTGAAATATTTTTTCGGCAAGCTTTCATCATCATACATTTTCGGATAATCCGTTAAGCGATCGCAGCTAATTGGATGCGAACCATACAAATGCACTACAATAAAGCGCTTGCCTTGATGTGGTTGCTTAAGCACTTCATCAAATTTTGGAAGCAACTCAAAATCACTGATATTCTGATTTAATGAATCGCCAGCTTTAGTAAAAATTTTCACATCACTTTTATTTGCTAACGATGAAATCGGCGTATCAAACTCACCCAAATAACCTTGATTAGAAAGCCAATAAGTTTGAATACCCGCCGATTTAATTAAATCAATCAAGCTCAACTCATAATTACTTTCCCAGTTTTTCGTATCGGGTTTAGTCAACATTAACCGCAAAGAAGCAATTGTGTTAGTTCCACCAGAGGTAAAACCATCAATTAATGTGCCATTTGCCTGACTCATAAAAGGCGTATTTCCAGATGGATAGCCATACGCATGATGATAATCTTTACGCGCACTTTCACCAATAATTAACACATAATCATCATATTTCGATGCACTTGATAAAGTGGATTTACCCCATTTCGGCTCAATGGTTAAGTTATTAAGCACATCTAGCTCTTTTTTTACCTTCATACTTTCGGTATAAAAAACTTGGAAAAATTTTAGTCCACTAGATGGTAAAGCCAATAACAGCACCCCAAAAATCACAAAAGTTTTATTTTTAATCGGCTGAAGATTAAACTCATTTGTAATTTTTCGATAAAAAATGACCGCTAGTAAAATCGCAACTGCACTCGCATAGTTCAACCACGAGATCTGCATGAGAAACTCTTTGCTTTCCATTAAATCGGTCGCAAAAATCGATGCAATATATTGATAAGTTGGCGCACCAAAGGTAATTCCTACTGGCGTATAAAGGGCATAACCAATACTGATTGGGAGTAACAAAAAGTAGAATGTTTTTTTACTAGCACTTAAGGTAATGATAAGCACCATTAAGCTAAGCACATCTAAAATGTTAGGTTCAGGGAAAAAACCAGAGCCTTTTAACATTAAAAAAGCTGCACTAAATGCCAATAAAAAGGCGAGCAACGCCCACCCAATTTTCTTTCCAGACATTGTTTGAATTCTCTATTTCTAGTTAAACAAGATTGTTCTATAATAACGCAATTTTGTTTTTAGTACACCAATCATAGAGGCAATTAAAATGAGTAAACCAATTTATAACCGTATTTTATTAAAATTAAGCGGCGAAGCGCTGCAAGGCGAAGAAGGATTTGGTATCGATCCGTCTATTTTAGATCGTATGGCGCTTGAGATTAAAGAACTCATTGAAATGGGCGTAGAAGTCGGCGTAGTCATCGGTGGCGGTAACTTATTCCGTGGCGCAAAATTAGCTAAAGCGGGTATGAATCGTGTTGTAGGCGACCACATGGGGATGCTTGCAACGGTAATGAATGGTTTAGCAATGCGTGATGCGCTTCACCGTGCAGATGTGAATGCGAAATTGATGTCAGCTTTCCAATTAAATGGTATTTGTGATACTTATAACTGGTCTGAAGCAATCAAAATGTTACGTGAAAAACGCGTGGTCATTTTCTCTGCCGGTACAGGTAGCCCATTCTTTACAACTGACTCTGCAGCTTGCTTACGTGGTATTGAAATTGAAGCCGATGTAGTATTAAAAGCTACTAAAGTAGATGGTGTTTATGATAAAGACCCAGCAAAACACAATGATGCTCAGTTATTCAACAGCCTTTCTTATGCAGAAGTGATTGATAAAGAACTACAAGTGATGGACTTAGCAGCGTTTACGCTTGCTCGTGACCACGGTATGCCGATTCGTGTATTTAATATGGGCAAACCAGGTGCATTACGCCAAGTGATTTTAGGTGAAGAAGAAGGTACAACCATTCGCTAATAGAAGCTGAATAAAAAATAAAGAAACGGTAGAAATGATGATTTCTACCGTTTTTTGTTAATTAAAATAAGTTCTTTTCCCCAGCATTAAAAATGTCATCTTGACCATTTTTGCCTGGTTTGGCTAATTGTGACTTATCAAAGAAGCATTGTTTATCTTTCTCATAATCGCATGGCGTAGAACACACAGGATAAATATTTGATACTTGGCAATTTGAAGCGCCATCTTCTTTGCAATTTGCTAAGGCGTCATCTTTGGAGCGCTGGCCAAGAATCCCTAATCCGAAATAAGATGTAGGTCCATTTTTCTCTGCATGTGCGACACTTAAACAAGCATTACTAAATCCAAATAGAAACTCGCAACGTTCACCACTTTCTTTTTCACACTGGCTAATGGCTTCTTTTTTGGCATTGGCTAAATTTGGAGTAGGAACATCATTACCCCATATTCCTTGTTTTTTATTTCCTTGTCTTACGGCAACAACAGACCAAGTGCGAGGTTTTAATTCTAGTTTGCTTGTATCGTAATATCCATTACATTTGAATTCTTTATCAATATCACCAAACCCAGTCTCAGCACGATGAGATTTAATTTTGCCATTCATATCGGTAAAGACATAAGTCCACTTATGGTTACCTGTAAAGACTTTTTCTTTTTTGGTATAAATGGTTGTGCCATAAGCATGATGGCCACGCCCTACTTCATATTCTAAAACATTGTAAAGCGGTCTAGCAAAACCATAAATTAAGAAAGTCTCCTTTTCACTTGAACATTGTTTAATATCATCTGGATAAAGCCCTTTGCTTTCCATAAATTCATTGACATCTTTTCCTGACCAATAAAGTGTTGTACCAAGATGAACATAAGTGGAGCAACTGCTTAATAATCCGTAAATAGAAGTAAAAAACGCGAGCTTTAATAATGGTTTTATTGAATATTTCATATGAAACTCTTTATATCGAATTTTTTAGTGAAAATATAACCGCTTACTTTAACAATAAGCGGTTTGTTTTATATTATGGTGTAATGACTTCTGGTTTTGGCAATATACAACCTGTCTCATTCTCCATATCGCAAGCTGTTGCACAAAGGCCTTCCATGACCGTTTTACAGTTACGCCCACCTTTTGACTGACATTGCGCAATCACATCTTTATTTGCGCCTGCTTTATTGGCACCTACACCAAACACATCAAAGTAAGCCCCATTACGCTCCCCCGTTCCACTTGATAGACAGAGGTTGCTATAAGATACAACTACTTTACAAGCCTTACCGCCATCATCTTTACATTGCTCTAAAGCATCTTCTTCAGCCTCTTTTCGCGAGCTATATGCTTTATCCGATCCCCACATCATTTTGTTATTATCCGCAGAGTTAGCAATACTCATCCATAAACTTTGTCGTGTTAACGTTTGTGCTAATTTGGCCTCATCATAGGCTACCTCATCCATATTTTGACAATTAAATTCTTTATCAATATCACCAAACCCCGTATCAGAACGGTCAGAAGTAATTTTGCCTTCAATGTCAGTAAATACATAATTCCATCTATATCTACCTGTAAATTGATGTTCTGTTTGCGTATAAATAGTTGTACCATAAGCATGATGGCCTCGGCCTACTTCACGGTCATATGTATGGTAAATAGGTTTAGCAAAACCATAAATAAGAAATGGCTTATCTTTATCCTTACAAATCTTTTTAGTATCTGGCTCAACCCCTTTATCTGCTATAAATTCGTTAATATCTTTACCTGACCAATATAATGTTGTACCTAGATGAGCATAAGTTGCACAGCCAGATAACCACATTGAAGCACATAATGCTGCTGAGACATGCAATAAACGTTTTCCACTAAAAATCATACTAATCTCCTTTGGTATTAAAGCCCCTGAAGCATACTATAAAGTTGCACCTTACACAATATAAATTTCTATAGAAAAAATAAAAGATTCAAAATTTGCTAAAAATCCAGTAAAATCACGATGTTTATCTTTATCTATTGAAAGGACAATTGAATGATTAACGAAATCAAACAAGATGCACAAGCTCGTATGGAAAAAAGCTTAGAAGCGTTAAAAAGCCATATTTCAAAAATCCGCACAGGTCGTGCACAACCATCTTTATTAGATGGTTTACAAGTAGAATACTACGGTTCACCAACACCATTACGTCAAGTTGCTAACGTTGTTGCTGAAGATGCACGTACTTTAGCAGTAAACGTATTTGATAAAAGCCTGATTGGTGCTGTAGAAAAAGCCATTTTAACTTCAGATTTAGGTTTAAACCCATCTTCTGCTGGTACCACTATCCGTGTTCCACTTCCACCATTAACAGAAGAACGTCGTCGCGATTTAATCAAAATCGTTAAATCTGAAGGCGAACAAGGTAAAATTGCTGTTCGTAACGTACGTCGTGATGCCAATGATCAAATCAAAGCATTATTAAAAGACAAAGAAATCAGCGAAAATGAACAACACAAAGCAGAAGAAGAAATTCAAAAATTAACCGACAGCTATGTGAAAAAAGTTGATGAAGTATTAGCAGCAAAAGAAAAAGAGTTACTCGATTTCTAATTTGCAAAATGCGTTAAAAAACACACCGCTTGTATAGCACCCGCAGCAATGTAGGTGCTTTTTTATTGCTTATTGATCTTACATTCCTTAACCCAATAATGCTATATACAAAAATACATAAAGAGTTTATCATGCAATTCATTATATAATTATATAAATAACCATTTAATTAGAGCATGAAAAAATCCTCCCTTACCTTTCCCCTTTTACTTTGCCTGCTTATTGGGCTCATTTTATGTTCGCTTTCTTGGGGGCGTTTTGCGATTCCGCTTGAGAATGTTGTACAAAGTCTTATTGGCAATAATATCAATGATGTGCAAAACAACATTATTTTTAACCTTCGTTTGCCTCGTGTAATTGCTGCCATGCTTGTCGGTGCTTCATTAGCTATTGCGGGTGTGGTATATCAAGGTATTTTCCGCAATCCTTTGGTTTCACCTGATATTTTAGGGGTATCTAATGGCGCTTGTGTTGGTGCGGCATTGGCGATTTTAATCGGTTCAGGGATGCTGGGCATTCAAGCCTTTGCCTTTGTCGGTGGTTTGATTGCCGTCTTACTCACCATGAATTTACCACGTTTAATTCAACGCGACTCCACCATTGTTTTAGTGCTTTCCGGCATTATCGTTTCGGGCTTTATGATGGCGACATTAGGCCTATTGAAATATCTTGCTGATCCTGAAACTCAGCTGGCTGATATCGTTTACTGGCAATTAGGTAGCCTAACCAAATCTAACTACGATAACTTGCTCGTCCTTTCACCAATCATTTTACTTACTACCCTTGGCTTATTTTTAATGCGTTGGCGTATCAATGTGCTTTCATTGGGGGATCGTGAAGCAAAATTAATTGGGGCAAATATTCGATTAGAGCGTGGATTAATGGTAGTTTGTGCCACGTTGTTGACCGCTTCATCCGTTTGCTTAAGCGGGACAATCGGTTGGCTAGGTTTAGTGATTCCGCATTTAGCGCGTCTTTTCATTGGTGATAACAATGTTAAAAGTTTACCGCTAGCTGGACTTATCGGCGCTATTTTCTTGCTCGTTATCGACACTCTCGCCCGCAACTTATACATTCAAGAAATTCCGCTCGGCATTCTCACCGGCTTTATCGGTGCGCCATTCTTTGCTTGGGTTCTGATTAAACAAAAGGTGGTGGACTAATGCTGAAAATTGACAATCTGTATTACTGGCACAACGTTGAACATTCGCTACTCAATGGTATTGATCTCACTTTACAGAAAGGTGAACTGCTAACCATTCTTGGTGCTAATGGTCGTGGTAAATCAACGTTATTAAACTGTATCGCGGGGCTTTTGAAACCAAAGAGCGGTCAGATTTTGTTGGATAATTGCAAATTAAGCGAAATGAGCAGTAAGCAAATTGCTCAAAAAATTGCTTATGTCTCGCAACATAGCCCGCAAACCTATCAATATCGCGTGCGTGATTATGTGGTTCTCGGACGCGCTGCGCATTTAGGTGTGCTTGATAAACCTAATGAAACTGATTTTGCATTGGTTGATGAAGCTTTAAATAAACTCGGCATTAGCCATTTTGCTGACAGAATTTATATGCAAATGAGTGGCGGTGAAAAGCAACTGGTCAATCTTGCGCGTATTTTGGTGCAACAACCGCAACTAATTTTATTTGATGAACCCACTTCGGCATTGGATTATGGCAATGTGTTTAAAACCTTAAGCCTAATAAAAGAGCTCTCACAACAAGGCTTTACCATTATCATGACAACACACAATCCCGATCATCCCATGTTGTTGCATAGCGCACTGCCCCACAGCCGTGTAAGCATCTTAAATGAACACGGCAAATTACAAACAGGTACGGCACCAGAAATCATTACCGAAGCCAACCTGAAAGCGCTTTATCAAACGGATTTACGCTTAGTTGATGTGCCGGCATTACAGCGCCAAATTTGTGCGATAACCCATTTATAAACCCACTAGAAGGAAATTCATATGTTGAAACATTCTCTAAAAAAAGGCTTGATTGCCCTTTCTCTTGCTGCCTGTTTTGCCCTACCGCTGCAAGCGAAAGTTATCACGGATGTTGAAGGAAACAAAATCGAACTACCAGACAACGTTCAACGCGTTGCCGATCTTTGGCATGCCAATAACCAAATCGTCTTGTTATTAGGCGGTGCAAATAAACTGGTTGGCACGACTACATCTATCGCAGCCAATCCTTGGTATAGCGAAGTATATCCCAATATCAAAAACGTACCGGTATTAACCAACGGCGAAACCATTCAAACGGAAGAACTATTGAGCCACAAACCAGATGCAGTATTGCTCTCGAAAAAATCCATGTTAACTGAAGTGGAACAAGCGGGCTTAAAAGGTGTTCGTGTAAGTTTCCAAGATTTTGATGGCTTGAAGAAAACTGTACGCATCACAGCTGAAGTGTTAGGTGATAAAGCCCCTGAAATCGCAGAAAGCTATATCAAAGAATTAGAAGGTAACATTCAATTTGTGGAGGGTCGTCTTAAAGACCTCAAAGATGAACAACGCCCAACGGTGTTACATATCACTAAAGGCTCTGATTTGTTGATGATTGACGGCGGAAAATCCATGATCGGCGAATGGATTAAATTAGCCGGCGGTAAAAGCGTGTTACCAGATGAAGCCAATATGGTAACCGTGACCGTAGAAAGCATTATTCAAGCGAATCCAGATGTTATTATTATTGGCAGCAGCGGCAATAAAGCCCAAGCGGCAATCGAAAAAATCAAAGCTGATCCAGCATGGCAATCAATAAGTGCGGTCAAAAATAATCGTATTTATGCCAACCCAACCGGCACATTCCCATGGGATCGCTATAGTGCAGAAGAAGCGTTACAAATTCTTTGGGCAGCTCAACTTTTCCATCCTGAACAATTTAAAGATTTGAATATGGTGGAAAAAACACAAGCCTTCTACAAAAAATATTACGGCTATGCGTTAAGTAAAGAAAATGCCGAGCGAATCTTAAAAGGCTTATCACCTATTAAGTAGTATTTTCAACTTATATATTTACCTATATAATACCTACTCTGTTTAACTCAAACATAAGGAAATGCTTAATGAAAATTAGCGCAAGAAATCAACTTAAAGGTACTGTAAAATCAATCGAAACTGGTTCAGTGAACGCAATTGTACACATTGATATCGGTAACGGTAACGTAATTTCTTCTACCATCTCTATCGATGCAGTAAAAGAATTAGGTTTAGCAGTTGGTAAAGAGGCATATGCGATTATCAAAGCAACCTCTGTAATGGTTGGTGTTGAATAATCTCTTACTATAAAAAAATAGCCGTAATATACGGCTATTTTTTTGTGCTTTAACAAGCAAATAAGGTATAAATAGGACTTCAAATATCCCAAAAAACTTAAACGGTTTTCTCTTTTTTCGCAAATAAATACTCTACCATCTGTTTTGCAATATTCATACCTGTAGCCTGTTCAATGCCTTCTAATCCTGGGCTAGCATTAACCTCTAGCACTAAAAAGCCATCTGCAGATTGAATTAAATCAACACCAGCTACATCTAACCCAATCACTCTAGCCGCACGTACTGCCAAATCTTGTAGCGCTTGAGATAACTCAATTTTTTTAGCCTGTCCACCTTGGTGTAAATTGGCTCGGAAGTCATTTTCTGCGCCTGAACGCTGCATCGCGGCTATAACTTGGTTACCGATAACAAAAGCGCGAATATCCTGCCCTTTGGCTTCTGGCACAAAATCTTGTAACAAGGCTTGAATATTTGCTTGCGTAAAAGTTTCTAATAAACTGACCGCTTGTGGCTGATTGTCAGATAACATCACCCCAATGCCTTGCGAACCAACTAAAGTTTTTATCACAACAGGTGATGAATGCCATTGCACTGCCGATTTTTTTTCAAAGAGAGAGCCAGATAAAGAGCTCGTCGGAATAGGAATATGATTAGCAGCTAAAACTTGTAAACTCTGCCATTTATCTCGAGCGAGCCCAATGGCTTGCGCTGTATTCAGCGTTGGAATGCCTAGCGCCTCAAAAAGTTGTACAACTCTGCAACCCATTTCTGTACTTGAAGTGCCAAAGCGAGGTAAAACAGCTTGGTAATCACTAATTTCAACTGGAACTTGGCGATTTTTAGGATTATCACCCGCTTGATACCATACTTCGCACTGCACGTTATTTTGCTGCTTTACTAACTTAAGCGACATTTTATTTGGATCAAGAATATCCAGTTCAATCCCTTTTGCCTCACAAGCTTGCTTCAAACGTTCACAACTATATAAACGAGGCTCTCGACAAAGTACCAACCATTTCATCGTTTTATCAATCCTTTAGATTGTAAAAATGGCAAAATATGTGGGCGAACCGGTTGATTCAATGTTTTATTCAGTGCCACTTCCCAACCTTGAGCTTGCCCCGTACGCGCTTGATAGTAAGCGGTCAATTCTGCATTATATTTTGCAAATTCAGTCTCATTTAAAGGTTGATGCTGATTTTCAAAGCAAACTAATGATTGAGGGAAACGAGGTTTTAATGCAGGATCTTGCGCAGGGTAACCCAAACACAACCCAACCAATGGCACGCAATATTGAGGCAAGTGAAGTAATGTTGCGACTGCTTCAATTTCATTGCGCAAGGCACCGATATACACACCGCCTAATCCCAAAGACTCTGCTGTAAGCAGTACATTTTGCGCGAAGATGCCAACATCAACTGCACCAATCAATGAAACCTCTGCCCAATCCAACTGTGATTCTGGCTGAAGCTGTTTATGTTTTGAAAAATCAATACAGAACACTAAAAACTCAGCACATTCCGCGACATATGCCATACTGGATAAAGCACTAATTTGTTGACGAATATCTTGATCTGTCACTCGAATTACGGTTACACATTGCAAGTGATTGGAACTTGATGCTGACTGCCCTGCAGCAATAAGCTGTTGGAATAGATTTTCCGAAATCGGCTCATCTGTGAATTTTCGAATAGAACGATGAGCCAATGCCGTTTCTAATGTTGATTTGCTTTGCATATTACCTCTTAAAGTTTTTCTAAATAATTTTTGCCACCTAAATTGTTCACTTGGCGCATAATCCACGCTTGGCGTTTTCTCATCGTTGGGCCAGGTTTATTCACTCGATAAACTTGTGGATTCGGTAAAGAGGCCGCCAATAGTGCAGCTTCTTGGAGACTGAGTTGATTAGCCGATTTATTAAAGAAATGTCGGGCTGCCGCTTCAACACCAAAAATCCCATCACCAAATTCTGCCACGTTGAGATATACTTCTAAAATCCGCGCTTTGCCCCAAACATTTTCCACCACTAAAGTCATCGGTAACTCAATACCTTTACGAATCCAGCTCTGTCCATGCCACAAAAACATATTTTTAACGGTTTGTTGAGAAATGGTTGAAGCCCCTACAACCTTTTTCGATTTACCGTTGCGGATCAACGCGCGCTGAATCGCATTTAAATCAATGCCAAAATGGCTTTCAAAGGTTTGGTCTTCACTAGCAATCACGGCCATTTGCATCTGCCACGCAATTTGATCTAGGCTGACCCATTTTTTTTGGATGTCATAACGTTCATCAGCAAACAAATGATAAACTTTCTGTTGCAACATATAAGCAGAGTATGGCACCGGTAATACACTAAATAGCATCACGAGTGCTAAAAATCCCCCTACAAGGCTAGTCCCTAAACGAGTTGAGCCAAACCAGAACCAGCCCATTTTTGAGCGAATCTGCTTTGGCACAAAAAAACGAATGACTTGTTGCAAAAGACGATTCATCCAACTGGATTTTCTACGCTTTGCCATTTAAATTCTCGTTTATCCAAACTAAAAAATCGGGATTTAACGTTTTTAACATATTTGACCCACGCGTAATGGTTGCAGCACTCGTGTTAAGCTTTTGTTGAATCTCACGCTGCGAACAATCATTTTTTAACAGAGCTTGCACAATTCTTAAACGAAGCCCCATTGACTCTCGCTCATCAGGCGTTAGAAAACAGGAAAAAAATTCATCTAACCGTTCTTCTTTTACCGCGACTTTGAGTAAATCAATAAAATCTTGCCACTCATTTGCATCTCGTTGATTTTCTAGTATTTTCATAATCAGCCACCAGAAAAGCGGTCTCATTTTCGCAAAATTTTGCCAAAATCAGACCGCTTGTTATATGCTATTTTTTCTTTTTACCGCCGCGTTGATCATCCACTTCTACGCCTTTTGGCACGTCAAATTTGAAGAGATCAGCTGCAATTGGGTTGTTGTTAATGTTTCGTAAATTATAAAGATTGCTTTGACCATCGCGCTCAATGGTGCTGAACCCTTTTAATAATCCATTCGCATCAATACGCACATCAAATTGTTTTAAGCTACTTTTCTTCGATTTTGGTTTAAGTACGAAAGTATCAACATTTTGTGTAACATCATACTGTGCCCAGTGATTTTCGTTATTACTGGTAAGAAGTACAAATGGCGTATTATTTACTGCATCTTGCACCGTATTTACCGTTACTTGTGAAACAAAAGGATCATAGAACCATACATTTTCACCATCCGAAACAATCAAATTTTCTTGTGGTGACTTAGTATCCATACGGAATAAGTTAGGACGTTTTACTTGAAATTTGCCCTTTCCACTTTGTACTTGTTTTCCTTTGCTTGAGCGTACTGTTTGTTCGAAATCCGCGCTATATTGACTTACTTTTTCTAAGCGACTTTGTAATTCGCTTACCGCTTGAGCATCTGCTAATGCCATTTGTGATAATGAGAAAAAAGCTAAACCAATTAACGATTTTTTAAAAAATGTTTTCATAAATATTCCTTTTAGAAGACAAAGAAAGTTGCTTCTTTGACAATAAAATCGAAAAAAGTTCGACCATTGCACTAGCGTAGTATTGCATTTAAACAGATGAAAATCTACCGTTCATTTGCTTTTAGCAATGACTACTCGCTTAATTTTTTCGATAAAAAAGGCGAAGAATCTCTCTTCGCCTTTATCTTATTTTCTATTGATTATTTCTGACGCATCGCAGGGAAAAGAATTACATCACGAATTGACGGTGCATTGGCATAAATCATCGCTAAGCGGTCAATGCCTAAACCTTCACCTGCTGTTGGTGGTAAACCATGTTCTAATGCAACCACGAAATCATCATCATAGAACATCGCTTCATCATCACCAGCTTCTTTTGCTGCAACTTGCGCTTGGAAACGTTCAGCTTGGTCTTCAGCATCATTTAATTCTGAGAAACCATTACCAATTTCACGACCGCCAATAAATAATTCAAAGCGATCTGTCACTTCTGGATTCACATCATTACGACGAGCAAGCGGAGAAATTTCTGCTGGGTGCGCCATTAAGAAAGTTGGTTGAATTAATTGGTGTTCAGCCACTTCTTCAAAAATTGCATTCACTACTGAACCTAGACCCCAAGATTTTTGAATTTCGATGCCTAAACCTTTAGCAATTTCAACCGATTTTTCGAAGTTATCTAAATCTTCACGTTTGATACCGTTGCCATATTTAACAATCGCATCATGCATCGTAATACGCTCGAATGGTTTACCAAAATCAAAGACATATTCGCCATAAGGTACGGTGGTAGTGCCTAAAATATCAATTGCTAATTTACGTAATAATTCTTCAGTGTTATCCATTAAATCAATGTAATCTGCATAAGCCTGATAGTATTCAATCATCGTAAATTCAGGATTATGACGAACAGAAACACCTTCATTACGGAAGTTACGGTTTAACTCAAACACACGTTCAAAACCACCTACTACTAAGCGTTTTAAATAAAGCTCAGGAGCAATACGCAAATACATATCTACGTCTAATGCATTATGGTGAGTAATAAAAGGTTTTGCGGCTGCACCACCTGGAATCACTTGTAACATTGGGGTTTCAACTTCGATAAAGCCTTTATCTAAGAAGAATTGACGAATGCCAGAAACCACTTTAGAACGAATCACAAAGGTACGACGAGACTCTTCATTTGCAATTAAGTCTAGATAACGCTGACGATAGCGAGTTTCTTGGTCGGTTAACCCTTTATGTTTGTTTGGTAACGGACGGAGTGCTTTGGTTAATAACTGTAATTCTGAAGCACGAACAGTTAACTCGCCAGTTTTGGTTTTAAATAAGGTTCCTTTCACCCCAATAATGTCGCCTAAATCTAATAAGCCAACAGTGTTTTGATATTCACCTTCTGGTAAATTATCGCGCGCGACATAAAGCTGAATTTGACCACTGACATCTTGAATGGTAATAAAAGTCGCTTTACCCATTACACGACGTAACATGATACGACCGGCCACCGCTGCTGGAATTGCTTTTTCTTTTAATTCTTCACCCTCAACGTCGTTATATTTTTGATGTAAATCAGCTGCTTTATCTTCACGACGGAAAGTATTTGGGAATGGGTTACCGCGCTCACGTAATTGCGCTAATTTTTCACGGCGAGCAATCATTTCGCCATTAAGATCTAATTCTGTATTTTCTACTTCAGACATTCGAATACCTTTGGATTTTATTTAAATTGAAAAACTTTGTAATTATAGCGAATTTTCAAGGGATTGAATAGGAAACAAGCGGTCTAATTTTGCAAAAGATTTGCAAAAATAAACCGCTTGCAGACAGTTACATCACCACCACATCAAACTGATCTTGATGATAATATGGCTCTAATTTAATTTCGATATTTTTTCCGATGAAAGCCTCTAATTCAGCAATCGAGCCATGTGACTCTTGATCAATTAAGTATTCTGCAACCTCTTTGGATGCATAAACGCGTACTCTTTCAGTACTAAATGAACGATGCACCCGCACAATTTCTCGCAAAATTTCATAACAAACCGTTTCCACACTTTTGATTGTGCCACGCCCATGACAAGTTGGGCAATCACAGCAGAGTACACGCTCAAGGCTTTCACGTGTGCGTTTACGTGTCATTTCAACTAAACCAAGCTGTGTAAATCCATTCACATTCGTTTTGACTCGATCACCTTTTAGTGCATCTTCTAATGATTGTAATACACGCTGACGATGTTCTTCTTCTTGCATATCAATAAAATCAATAATGATAATACCGCCAAGATTTCGTAGCTGTAATTGATGAGCAATCGCTTGTGTTGCTTCAATATTAGTGTTGAAAATAGTATGCGATAGATTTCGATGCCCGACAAAAGCGCCTGTATTGATGTCGATTGTCGTCATGGCTTCAGTTTGTTCAATAATCAGATAACCGCCTGATTTTAAATTCACTCGTTTATCTAACGCTTTTTGAATGGCTTCTTCCACACCATAAGCATCAAACAACGTTTGTGTACCACTATAAAGCGAAACACTGTCCGTTAATTCTGGCATAAATTCTGATAAAAATTCCTTCACGCGCTCATAAGTCATCTTAGAGTCAATTTTTACCGAGCTAATATGCGTGCCAACAAAATCACGCAACACGCGTTGAGCAAGTGCAAGTTCTCCATATAACATTGATTTCGGCGGATATTTTGCTTTACGCTCTAACACTTTACGCCATAGACGTTTTAGGAAAATCGTATCTTGTTCAATACTTTCAGAGGCAACATCTTCTGCTGCAGTACGAACAATAAACCCACCTAACTCATCGCAATAAGGCTCAACTAAGGCTTTAAGGCGCTCACGTTCAGCTTCACTTTCAATACGTTGAGAAACCCCAACATGGCTGTTTTCTGGCATAAAAACCAAATAACGCGAAGGTAATGTGATATCTGTTGTTAAACGTGCACCCTTAGTGCCGAGCGGATCTTTTACTACTTGAACAATAATATCCTGACCTTCTCGCACCAATTGCCCAATATCTTTTACAACGAATTGCTTTTTCTCATTTTCATCCACACATTCGGTGTGTGAAACAATATCCGAAGCATGCAAAAAAGCCGCTTTTTCCAATCCAATATCCACAAAAGCAGACTGCATTCCCGGTAAAACACGAGTAACTCTACCTTTATAAATATTACCCACAATGCCACGTTTAGCTTCTCGTTCAATATGAAGCTCTTTTAAAAGTCCATTTTCAACTAACGACACTCGCGTTTCATGGGGCGTTACGTTGACTAATAATTCTGCACTATTCATTTTAATTTATTGCTTTTTATTCATTTTAGTAAATTTAGTTTACCACTTCGCTTATCGAAAAGAAAATCAGATACCGATGAACGCCTCACAATCTTTTTTAGTTATTTGCCCTAAAGTTTGCTAAAATACGCCGATTTTTTACCTCATTTAAGGTCTATTTGAATGTCTGAACAAACTTTTATTACAGGCAAAGACGCTGCGCTTGAAGACAGTATTGCCTCATTCCAACATAAACTAAAAACACTTGGTTTTAATATTGAAGAAGCCTCTTGGTTAAACCCTGTACCAAATGTTTGGTCGGTACATATCCGTGATGCTGATTGCCCACAATGTTTCTCAAACGGTAAAGGTGCAAGTAAGAAAGCAGCGCTTGCTTCTGCTTTAGGCGAGTATTTCGAACGTTTATCAACCAACTATTTCTGGGCAGATTTCTATTTAGGTCAAGAAATTGCAAATAGCGACTTTGTTCATTACCCAAGTGAAAAATGGTTTGTGATTGAAGATGAAGCACTCCCACCAGCAGAAATGATGGATGATTTTTTATGGGAATATTTTGACCCTAATGGTGAATTAACACCTGAATTATTAGTCGATTTACAATCAGGTAACTACGATCGCGGTATCGTCGCATTGCCTTATGTGCGCCAATCAGACAATCAAACGGTTTACATTCCACAAAGCATCATTGCAAACCTTTTTGTTTCTAACGGAATGTCCGCGGGTAACACCAAAAATGAAGCGCGTGTACAAGGTTTATCTGAAGTTTTTGAGCGTTTTGTGAAAAACCGCATTATTAGCGAAGCCATCAGCTTACCTGAAATTCCACAAGCTGTGATTGAAAGTTACCCAACAATTAAAGCTTCCATCGAAAAATTAGCGCAAGAAGGTTTCCCAATTTTATGTTATGACGCATCATTGGGCGGTGAATTCCCTGTTATTTGTGTGATCTTATTAAACCCAAATAACGGCACTTGCTTTGCCTCTTTCGGCGCACACCCGAATTTCCAAGTGGCATTTGAGCGTACGGTTACCGAGCTTTTACAAGGTCGTAGTTTAAAAGATTTAGATGTATTTGCCCCACCTTCATTTAATAATGAAGATGTAGCTGAACATGCTAACCTTGAAACACATTTTATTGACTCAAGCGGTCTAATTTCGTGGGATCTTTTCAAGAAAGACGCAGATTATCCATTTGTGTATTGGGATTTTTCTGGTACTACCGAACAAGAATTTAATCACTTAATGGCTATTTTCAATAAATATAAACAGCCTGTTTATATTATGGATTATGAGCATTTAGGCGTTTATGCTTGCCGTATTTTATCGCCAGGTATGTCAAACATTTACCCGTCGGACGACCTTATCTATGCCAATAACAATATGGGCATGGATTGGCGTGAGATTTTATTAGACCTACCGCATTTCCATCATGATAAAGAAACTTATCAAGAGCTTTTAGATGAGTTAGATGAGCAAGGCATCGATGATTTAACTCGCGTGCGTGAATTCATCGGTATCGTGGCAGAAAAAGGTTCAGCCATGCAGACTTTACGTATTGGTGAATTAAAATCGATGCTACATTTAGCTTTAGGCAATTTAGAGGAAGCCTTAGATTGGGCAAACTGGACTGCAAATATGAATGGTTCAGTATTCTCAGCAGAGCGTAATAACTACTACCGCTGCTTAATTCAAAGTATTGAATTGTTCTTAGATAAAAACCGCGAACCGGCACAATATCGCTCAGTCTTTGAGAAAATGTATGGCAGCCAAGCCGTTGAATTTGCCTGGAATGCCATCAATGGAGGCAATCCATTTAACGGTTTAACCGCCTCTGATGAAGCCCTTGAAAATATGGCGGCACATCAGAAATTACTGAATGCTTATCGCAAATTGCAAAAAGCGAAAGTAAATCCTATTTCTCGTTAATTTATCACAGCCCCATCAGGGGCTGATTTATACATAACCTATGCTAAAACCATAGCATAACATTCAATAACACTATGATAGACTTCCGTCCATTTTACCAACAAATTGCCACCACGAATCTTTCTGCGTGGCTTGAAACCTTACCCGCTCAACTCAAGCAATGGGAAAAAACAACCCATGGCGATTATGCAAAGTGGGCAAAAATTGCAGATTTTATGCCAAATTCGACCGCTTGCATTAACCTAAAAGACAAAGTGGAATCCATTCCAACAGAACCACTTTCAGCCGGTGAGCAACAGCGCATAGTACACCATCTCAAACAGCTGATGCCTTGGCGTAAAGGCCCTTATCATCTGCATGGTATTCATATTGATACCGAGTGGCGCTCAGATTTTAAATGGGATCGCGTACTACCTCACCTTGCCCCTTTAAAAGACCGAACTATTTTAGATGTCGGCTGCGGGAGTGGCTATCATATGTGGCGAATGGTTGGGGAAGGCGCCAAAATGGTTGTGGGAATTGACCCTACTGAATTATTCCTTTGCCAATTTGAAGTCGTGCGAAAACTCTTAGGTAATGACCGTCGTGCTAATTTAATTCCGCTAGGTATTGAAGAAATGCAACCGCTTGCAGCTTTTGATACGGTTTTCTCTATGGGCGTGTTATATCACCGGAAATCACCTTTAGATCATCTTTCGCAACTTAAAGCACAATTAGTCAAAGGCGGAGAATTAGTCTTAGAAACGTTAGTAATTGATGGCGATGTTAATGATGTGTTAGTCCCAGCTGATCGCTATGCCAAAATGAAAAATGTTTACTTTATTCCATCAGTTCCAGCGCTCATTAACTGGCTAGAGAAAGTGGGCTTTAAAAATGTACGTTGCGTCGAGCAAGCCATCACTACACTTGAAGAACAGCGTAAAACTGACTGGTTGGAAAATGAAAGCTTAGTGGATTTCTTAGATCCTAACGATCACAGCAAGACAATTGAAGGGCTTCCAGCACCTAAACGTGCCGTTATTCTTGCTAATAGCTAAAAAAACAAAAAACCATGCTTGAGAGCATGGTTTCTTTTTATCTTCACAACAAACGCTAAATTTATAGTACACGACGAGATTGGGTATAATTTCTTGCCCAATAACTTTCGCTTAATGAGCTGGTCGTTACACCTTGGCTAGTGCTTGCATGAACAAATAAACCGTTACCGATATACACACCAACGTGATGATTTTTACGGAAGAATACTAAATCGCCAGGACGTAAGTCTGATTTTGAAATAGAATGACCTTCATAACGTTGTTCTGAGGTTGAACGGGGTAAATCTAAGCCAAATGCGCCACTCATTGCCTTTTGTACAAAGGCAGAACAATCAATGCCACCGCTACCTGTACCGCCCATACGATAACGCGTTCCCGCCCATTGACGATAAACTTTATTGATTTTTTGATTTGCTACGTGATGAGATTCACCTGATAAAGTTGAAGTTTTTACACTTGGTGCTGTAATTGCTTGAACTTGAGCTTGAGTTGCAGCCGTTGCTTGAATCTGTTCTGGCGTTGCTGCTGTTGCCACAATACGAGAGAAGATAGGTTGATGACTGCTTAAACTGGCTTGCGCACTAGCATGATACCCATTAAAAACGGTAAAAAGAGAAAGTAAAAAAAGTGGTTTGAGTTTAGTTAAAGCAGTTGTTTTATTCATCATAATATTTGTCTCGCCAGAACACCTTAAGCGTCAATAATCCTATTTAATACGTAAAATAAAAAACCATAATAAAAATGGTTTTTAGAAAAACTCGGCAAGTATATGCTAAAAATACATCAAAGTCTAAACTTTATTCATTTTTTTGCATAAATAGGCAGAGATATATGGCAAAATCAGGTATAATTCTGCAAATTTTTTTGATGAGAGAATCCCATGTTAGAAATAAATGAAACCCCAGCTTGTATTGTTATTGCTATTGCAGGCGCTTCCGCTTCAGGAAAAAGTCTTATCGCATCAACCATTTATAAAGAACTTCAGGAGGAATTAGGCACGCATGATATCGGGATTATTTCAGAAGATGCGTATTACAAAGACCAAAGCCATCTGACCATGGAAGAACGGATAAAAACCAACTATGACCATCCAAGTTCTATGGATCATCATTTATTAGTCGAACATTTACGTTTACTCAAACAAAATAAATCGATTGAGATTCCAGAATACGACTATACCGAACACAACCGCAAAACAACGACCAAACATTTCGAGCCAAAAAAAATCATTATCCTAGAAGGGATTCTATTGCTCACTGATGAAGAAATTCGTAATGAAATCAATGTGTCTATATTCGTTGATGCCCCATTAGATATTTGTTTCATTCGCCGTTTACAGCGCGACATGGTTGAGCGTGGTCGCTCAATGGAATCAATTATTAAACAATACCGCCAAACGGTTCGTCCGATGTTCTTACAATTTATCGAACCTTCTAAACAATATGCAGATATTATCGTACCAAAAGGCGGTAAAAACCGTATTGCTATCAATATTCTAAAAGCGCAAATCAAACAATTACTTCATAAAGGAAAATAATATGCGTCTTTGTGATACTGATATTGTTCGTTATCTGGACGAAGGGTTAATTGAAATTACCCCTCGCCCAACGAATGATAAAATTTCCGGTGCAACAGTCGATGTACGTTTAGGTAACTCATTTCGTATTTTCAGAGAACACTCTACCCCTTATATTGATGTCAGTGGCCCTCGTGAAGCAGTCACGGCACAACTGAATAAGGTTATGAGTGAGGAAATTGTGATTGGAGATGATGAAGCCTTCTTCTTACATCCTGGTGAACTAGCACTGTCAGTCACACTTGAGTCAGTAAAACTTCCTTCAAATATTGTCGGCTGGTTAGATGGCCGTTCATCGCTTGCCCGTTTAGGGTTGATGGTGCATGTGACTGCACATCGAATTGACCCGGGTTGGGAGGGAAAAATCGTTTTAGAATTTTTCAATGCTGGAAAATTACCACTGGCATTGCGCCCTAATATGGCAATCGGTGCATTAAGTTTTGAGGTATTAAGCGGACACGCAGAAAAACCTTATTATGCCCGCAAAGATGCCAAATATAAAAACCAACAAAGCGCTGTTTCAAGCCGTATTAACGAAGATAAATAAACAAAAGCCTCAATCAGCAGATTGAGGCTTTTTCGCTAACAAGCGGTCTCATTTCAGAAAAGTTTTGCAAAATCACTTAGTAACTGACGACCACATCTTTTTCGCTAATTGCATCGCCATAAATTGGCAATAAAGTTTTATCATAAGCTTGTTTTAAAACACCTTCTTTACCTAATTTCTGAATTTCTGCATTTAACCAATTTAGTAATTCGGTATCACCTTTTTTCACTGCTGGCGCAATCGTATCTTGATCGCCTAGATTTTTAATACCCACAGTAAAGCCCGGATTTTCTTTTGCCCATGCAAATAGCAAAGTATTGTCATGCGCTAATGCATCACCACGCCCATCACGTAATGCTTCGAAAGTTTCCGTATTTTGTTCAAATTTTAAAGTTTTAATGTCTGGGTAATTTTTAGTGAAATAAGCATCTGCTGTTGTCCCCTTATTCAGTAATAAGGTTTTCCCTTTTAGCTGCTCAATATCTGTAATGACTCCACCATCTTTAGACACTACACCTAATGCCACCTTCATGTATGGGTTAGCAAAATCAACCACTTCTTTACGTGCTGGCGTTACCGTAAAATTAGCAAGAATAATATCAACCTTGTTAGAAACTAAATATTCTGCACGGTTGGCTGCTTCAACCAAAACAAATTCTGCTTTGTTTTCATCGCCTAATAAATCCTTCGTTATTGCTTTGGCGATTTCAACATCAAAGCCTTGGCTCTTACCCTGTGCATCAACATAACCAAATGGTGGTTTATCGCTAAATACCCCAATACGAACTTTGCCAACCTGTTTAAGCTGTTCAATTGTTGATGTTGTTTTTTGTGCGTTTGCAGGTTCCTTTTCATTACAAGCAGTAATGCCCACTGCGAGTAATACAGAAGCTAAAATTGCGCTGATTTTCTTAAATGTTGTCTTCATAGTTTGTTCCTCTTGGTTCATAATTTAAAATGTTTAAGAAAGTTTTTGCTCGATTAGAGCTTGGATTAGTAAAGAAATCTTCTGGCGTGGATTGCTCAATAATCTCGCCTTTATCCATAAAAATAATACGATTAGCTACTTGACGAGCGAAACTCATTTCATGGGTCACAATTAACATGGTCATCCCCTCTTTTGCTAACCCTAAAATCACATCTAGCACCTCTCTGACCATTTCCGGATCTAGTGCTGCTGTCACTTCATCAAATAAAATGATTTCAGGATTCATACATAACGAACGCACAATCGCAATTCGTTGTTTTTGCCCGCCTGAAAGTTCTCGCGGATAAGCATTTTTACGCTCATAAAGCCCAACTCGTTTTAATAATTCATCAGCCTGCTTTTCTGCTTCTGCGCGATCACGATGCTGCACTTTCAGTGGGCCAAGCAAGATATTTTCAATGACTGAAAGATGAGAAAATAATTCATAGCTTTGAAAGACCATACCAATACGTTGACGTGCTTTTGTCCACGAAATATCTTTCCCTAATTCACCTGCATCTTCGAGTAAAATTTGTCCACTTTGAATTGATTCTAAGCCGTTAATACAGCGTAAGAAAGTGCTCTTACCACAGCCAGATGGCCCTAAAATGACAACAACCTCGCCTTTTTCTACACTTAGGTTAATTCCCTTTAAAGCTTCAACTTCACCGTAGTTTTTCACTAATTGTTTAATTTCTAATAACGCCATAAAAATTCCTTAATCTATCCAACGTTTTTCTAAATAACGCGAAAAGAGTGATAATGGATAACAAATCACAAAATAAAGCATAAAAATCACGCCATAAATCCACAATGCAGCGCTTGGGTCGGTAAATAAAGAAGTTTCTATAATTTGTTGTCCGACTTTAATCACTTCTAACACCCCAATTAGCATTGCTAATGAACTTGTTTTTACCATTCGAGTAAATAAGTTAATTGCACTAGGTGTGACACGTTTAATGCTTTGTGGCAGCAAAATATAGTAAAATGTTTGTAAACGATTTAATCCCAATGCGTAGGCCGATTCCAATTGATGCTTTTCTATTGAAGTGAGCGCACCACGCATTAAATCGCCCATCTCTGCCGTGCCCCAAAAAATAAAGACCAAAATACAAACGGTTATGCCATTTAAATGAATATCGAACCATTTTGCCAAACCAAAATAGGCAATAAAGAGTAAGGCGAGTAAAGGAATAATGCGCACGAACTCTAAATAGAAATGGCTAATAGCTTGAACCCATTTATTTTTTATCGTCATTATCAGCCCAAAAACCACGCCAAAAATGCAAGCGAAGAAGACGGAAATAAATGCGATTTCTGCGGTAATCGCCAGCCCATTTAACAAACGGCTCAGATTACTACCTTCCCATAATAAGTTAAGCCCCATATTTTGCTCCTCGCATACGACGCTCGATATAACGAATTAAAATGGATACCGGCAATAAAATAATCAGATAAAACACAACTAACAAAAATAGCGCTTCATTGGTTTTATAATCCATTCCGATAATTTCTTTTGCCATAAACATGAGTTCTGCAACAGCGACTGCACTAATTACCGAAGTTTCTTTCATTAAAAATAAGCAATTAGCGCCAATAGCCGGTATCGCAATCGCAAAAGCTTGCGGGAAAATTACATAACGAAAAGCTTGCAACGGAGTTAAACCAATGCTTAATGCAGACTCAATCTGCCCTTTAGAAACCGCTTCTAATCCGCCCCGAATCGCTTCAGCCATATAGCTACCACCTAAAAATGCTAAGCCAATAACGCCACAGGTAAAGCCATCGAGCTTGATACCTATTTTCGATAAGCCAAAATAGAGGAAAAAAACTTGAATCAATAATGGGGTGTTGCGAGAAAGTTCAATGTACCCTTTTACAATCCAATCGAAAGGTTTAATCCGATAAGTTGTAATCACAGCACATAACAGCCCTAACACTAAAGAAATGAAAATGCCCCAAAAGGCAAGATGCAACGTCATAGCTGTCGCATCGACAAAACGAGGTAAAACAGACCAGATATATTCCCAATTCATAACGACATCCATCACTATTGTTATGTAGGAATATTAGAAGAGAACGAATAGAACACAAAAGAATGAAAATATCTTATTTATAATTTTAGGCAATAAAAAAGCGAAGTCTAACTTCGCTTTCTCTATTACCAAGATTCTAATTCTCCACTCATTGGCTCATCTTCTACTGCTGCAATGCGCTTTTCTTCATTTGCCCATTCGCCTAAATCAATCAGCTGGCAGCGCTCACTACAAAATGGGCGATAATGGCTTTCTTTCGCCCAAATCACTTCAGTTTGGCAAGTTGGGCAATTTACAATAGTTGTCATAAAGTTTCCTTTTTCTGTTTCTGTGCAGCTAATGATAAATAACGTTGATGTAATTGTAGCACTTGGGCTTTTAAATTCACTAAATTCTGTGCTAACGGAAGTGCATTTTCGATAACATCATCTGCATATTGCAAACGGGTTTCTCGATTAACTTGTGCGGCAATGATTTGCTTAACCGTTTCAAGCGCACTCCCATCACGCTCTGTGGTTCTAGCAATTTGTACTTCCATTGGCACATCCACAACTAGCACTCTGTCGCATAACGTTGTTAACTGATTTTCAATTAGCAGTGGCACAACTAATAAAAGATAAGGGGCTTCCACTGCCTGTATTTGGGCTAACATTTCTGTTCGAATCGCTGGATGCAGTAAGTTATTTAACCACTCTTTTTCTGCTGGATGTCCAAAAATATATGAGCGTAAATAAGCCCGATTGAGCTCGCCTTTCTCATTTAATACAGATTCACCAAAATGATCAGCAATTTTTGCAAGTAATGGCGAACCTTTCTCCACCACAGTTCTTGCCACTACATCAGCATCGACTATCGATACACCCAGTTCAGTAAAGAGATTGGCAATTAAACTTTTCCCACTACCAATTCCACCAGTTAACCCCACTACATAGCGCATAACGTCTCCTTATTATCGGTGCGTATCTTAGCACTTGTTCAAGTGTAACGCGAATTTCCTAATCGGTTTTAGAGGAGAAATACCACTGCCAAACTGATAAAAGGAATAAACGGCAAGCGGTCAATTTTTTGCTGCGTTTTACAAAAAACAATCAGTGCAAAAAACAAACCAAAGAGGCAAGCAAATAGAATAACTTGGAGCATTTCCGTAACCGAAAAAAGCGGAGAAACAGCAATAAAAAGTAAGCTATCTCCCATTCCAAAGCTCTCTGTTCGGCGAAATAACAATAGTAGTAAAGTTAAACCCGTAAAAAAGCATATTGTAAAAATTAATGTATCAATTTGCGGAATAGGTTGTAATAACGCCAATACAAAAATAACCGAAATATATCGGCTATCTGTTAAGTAATAATAGCTATCGAGTAAAGCAAGAAAATAGAGCAACATCCATAAAAAGGCAACAATAGGATTTTCATGTATGAAGGCAAATAATGGGAATAACCACCAAATACTTTTTGCCCATGGCATTGATTTTGGTTTTAAACGGGAGTGTTGTTTAAAATGCGAAAACGTTTCAATATTTCCTCGTAAAAATTGATAATCTTGAAAAACTTGCCGATTAATTCGTTCACAAAATCGATTCAAATCCCAGCGACACCAAATTGCAAAACAAAGTGAAAAAATGACCGCTTGCATAAACTTATCCCACCAAACTTCCCATATCAAAAATCGGTAAATACAAACCGATAATAATAGTGCCCACAATTACCCCCATGATTAACATCAACATAGGTTCTAGCATTTGAGAAAGCATATCTATTTGATGATCTAATTGCTGTTGATAAATTTCACTTACATGCTCACACATCATAGCCAATTTACCGCTTTTCTCACCAATGGCGATCATCTGAACCACTTGTGTAGTAAAAACCGCAGGATTTAATCCTTCTGCAAAAGAATAACCTTGTGAGAGTAATCGACTCATCCAATGAATTTCTTGTTCAAGTATTTTGTCAGTTTGTTTTTCAGATAAAAAAGACGTTAATATTAAACTTAACCGAATATGCGCATTGAGCATCAATGCCACATTTTGCGTAAAATAAATAATACGCGCCTGCTGAATAATCTGAGAAAAGATTGGAATATGCGCAATCATTTTTGTTTTTAGCTTTTTAAGTACATCACTTATTTGGTTAATGCCAAATAACAATCCAATTATCAATAAACTAATAATTAGCCATAAAACACCATGTTCTCTCAACAATTGAGAGAGCCTAAATAAAACCTCTGTAATAAATGGCAGGCTTTGTTCTTTTCCTTGATAAAGTTCAGCAAATGACGGCACGATAAAAATTAACATCGCCAATGAAAGTAAAAAAGAAACTACTAAAATAAAGATAGGGTAAAACAAGACTCGTTTTACTTTTTTAAAGATTTTTTCTGACTTTAACCGCGCTTGAACAATATTATCTAGCATTTTTGCTAAACCACCTGTCTTTTCCGCCATTTTAATCAGCTGAATTTCTTGATTAGAAAGGTATTTAGCTTGTTTTTCTAACGCATGAGAAAAAGGGAAACCTGCATCCACTTGTGAAATAACATTATTTAACCAATTAAATAACGGAATGTTTTCAAGGCCATCTAAAATTAAATGCAGACTTTGTTTTAATGGCATCGCTGCATTTAATAATAAACTCAATTGTAATAAACATTGTGTTACTTCTGATTTCTTTGGTTTAGTTGCTAAAATAAAATTACGGCGAATAAAAATCGGCAAATAACCTTTTGCCAGTAAAACTTGTTCTACAGCTTCACTATTTTTTGCCAACATTTTTCCACGTTGAATACGCTGGTGACGATCAGTTGCTTTCCAATCAAATTGAGCAATTTTAAACATAGCCTAACACCCGAGAAATTTCAGCTTCATTCGTTTCTCCCGTACATAGTTTTTGTTCTGCGCTCTCTCTTAACGTTTGGAAATCTAAACAAGCGGTCGATTTTTCAAAAGTTTTATCATTTTTTGCAAAAAATTGATAAACCCCAGTTCTGCCTTTATAGCCTTGATGACACTCTGCACAACCTTGACCAGCACAATGAACACAACATTTTCTAACCAGCCGCTGCGCAATCACTAACAACAGTGCATTTTCTAATTCATAATCTTTAATACCTAATTGCAACAACCGCTCAAACGCTGAAGGTGCATCATTAGTATGCAATGTAGAAAGTACTAAATGCCCTGTTTGCGCAGCTCGAAGCGCCATTTCTGCACTCTCTTCGTCTCGAATTTCACCTAACATAATAATGTCTGGATCTTGTCGTAAAAAAGTGCGCAACAACTGGCTAAAATCAAGTGAAATCCCTCGATTGACTTGCGTTTGAATAATGCCCTCAATCTCAATTTCAATAGGATCTTCTGCTGTTAAAATATGCTTATCCGGCTGGTTTAAATGGCTTAATGCACTATATAGCGTAATACTTTTACCACTCCCAGTAGGTCCTGTGACTAAAATTAACCCCTGTGGTTGTGCTAAAGCATTTAATAAACTGGATTTCTGCGATTCCGTGAGTCCTAGCGTTAAAAAATCAAAATGAGTCGGCTTATTTTTTTGTAATCGTAAAACTAATTTCTCACCATATGCCGTTGGTAAAGTTGAAACGCGAAAATCTAAGGTTTCTGCCAATGTAGTTTTAAAGCTAAACTGGCCATCTTGCGGTAAGCGAGATTCACTAATATCTAGTTTGGCCAATAGTTTAATACGGGAAATCATGCGGCTAGCAAATTGCTGTGAATAGGTTTTATAAAGATGCAATACGCCATCAATTCTTAAACGAACCACTAAATCTTGCTTTTTCGGCTCAATGTGAATATCTGAAACATTTTCTTTTAAACAATATTTAAAAAGCTTCTCTAGTACTTGAATAATGGGGTCTTGATAATCAATGTTCTCTTCTTCACTCACAATTTGATAATGCGCAATCTCATCTATTTCTTCATTAACGGACTCCTCATGCGATAACAAGCTCAATAGTCGTTTTAGTTCCAAAGAGGAAATCAAAACGGGCTCAATTTGTTTATGTGCAATAAATGCAAAAATTTCACAAGCGTTGAGATTATTTTCGTTATCTATTGCTAACCAAAGGGTTTCATGATCTTCTTTTAATGGAATCGCCAAATAGCGCAATAAAATGTTCTTTTCATGGCAATTTTTTGTCCATTGCTGTTCTGAAATTTCAAAGATTCTTTGGTTTTGAATATCACAAACCGAGTAAGACATTTTGATTTCCTTATTCATTACCTAAGCTTTAATTTGTGCCAGAGCTTGCCGTTGTTGCGCCACAGAAATTCGCAGGGAATATCCCTACATCTTCTCCTTTACAACTGGTTGTCCAACTAATCGTATTGGCATTAAATTTTGGCGTCATCGCATAACTATAGCCGTTAAGACTTCCCTTACCGGTTACGGTAATCACACCACTCACTACAGAAACACTAGCTAAATATTTAGAATCATCTGCCGAGGTTTTATTTGCTTGAACACCATTTGAACCGCCAGAACAACTAGCCACATTGTTAGTGTTATAAATACAAATTTCCACATCCGATTTATACGTAGAAGAAGCCTGTAATAACTCAGACAGCGCAGCCTTTTTGGTGTAATTACTGTATGCCGGAATCGCTATCGTTGCCAAAATGGCAATAATGGCGATAACAATCATCAGTTCAATTAAAGTAAATGCCCGCTGAAGCGGTTTTGTCATAAATGAAAAATGCATAAAAGTTCCTTTATTAAGCGTGCCATTCACGCGGCGCTAGTTTGCAAGTTTTCGAATTTTTTGCGAGAAAGGCTTTTCAAATTTTCGAGCGAGATCGCAGAAATAATTTAGAGGCATGTTTATTTATTCAGTGAAAATTGCTATTATCTGGCTGTTTTTACAGATTATTGGGGATGATATGGCTAAAGCACCGAAAACTGCCTATGTGTGTAATGATTGTGGCGCAGAATACTCAAAATGGATGGGGCAATGTAAAGAGTGTCTTTCTTGGAATACTATTAGCGAAGTTCGCTTAATTTCAGCCAAAGAGAATAAATCAAAAGGCGATCGTTTTAGCGGTTATGCGGGTGAAACTTCGGGCAAAGTTCAAGCGCTTTCAGAAATTAGCTTACAAGAAGTGCCAAGATTTAGCAGTGGCTTTCAAGAGTTAGATCGTGTGTTAGGTGGTGGTGTCGTTCCCGGTTCAGCAATTCTTATTGGCGGTCATCCCGGTGCGGGAAAATCTACATTATTACTACAAGTCATGTGTGGCTTATCTCAAGCTTTACCTACCTTATATGTAACAGGCGAAGAATCTCTTCAACAAGTGGCGATGCGAGCCAATCGCTTAGGTTTACCGACTGAACATTTGAAAATGCTTTCAGAAACTTCTGTTGAACATATTTGTAATATTGCTGATCAAGAAAAACCTAAACTGATGGTTATCGACTCTATTCAAGTGATGCATTTAGCGGATATTCAATCTTCCCCAGGTTCAGTCGCCCAAGTGCGAGAATGTGCAGCATTTCTTACCCGTTATGCCAAAACAAGACAAGTGGCGATTATTATGGTTGGTCACGTGACTAAAGATGGGACGATTGCTGGCCCGAAAGTATTGGAACATGCGATTGATGCCTCACTCTTACTGGAAGGTGAATCTGATTCACGGTTTAGAACTTTGCGTTCGCAAAAAAACCGTTTTGGTGCAGTAAATGAGTTAGGTGTTTTTGCGATGACGGAGCAAGGACTGAAAGAAGTCAAAAACCCTTCTGCCATCTTTTTAAGCCGTAGTGATGAACAAGTGGCAGGTAGTTCCGTCATGGTATTATGGGAAGGAACCAGACCACTTTTAGTCGAAATTCAGGCATTAGTCGATCATTCCATGCTTGCCAATCCACGCCGTGTAGCTGTTGGGCTAGATCATAACCGTCTTTCACTACTATTGGCCGTATTACACCGCCACGGTGGTTTACAAATGTCGGATCAGGATGTCTTCGTTAATGTAGTAGGTGGGGTAAAAGTCACCGAAACCAGCGCAGATTTAGCCTTGATCTTGGCGTTGATTTCTAGCTTTAGAAATCGCCCACTACCACAAGATTTAGTGGTTTTTGGCGAAGTGGGATTAGCAGGAGAAATTCGCCCTGTACCCAGTGGACAAGAGCGAATTTCTGAAGCTGCAAAACATGGCTTTAAACGTGCTATTGTGCCTTATGCCAATGCACCGAAAAAAGCGATTAAAGGCATGGAAGTGATTACCGTGAAAAAACTTAGTGATGCACTTGATATCATTGGTAACCTTTAACGCCTATTTAGGGCTTTTGCGTTCAAAAATCATAAATTGGCAGGCATAAGCGTTTTGCTCATCCGCTTCGACGCGCTCTGAACTTATTTGCTGCCAATTTTCTTCATCAAACTCAAAGTAAGTATCGCCTGTAATCTCAGCTTGAATTTCGGTCAAATAAAGGCGTTTAGCCATCGGTAGTGCTTGTTTAAACAGCTCGCCTCCACCGATGATCATCACTTCAAAATTGGCATCATCAGCATTTGCAAAACGTTGTGCAATTTCGACCGCTTGTTCTAAGTTAGTGGCAGAATATGCGCCTTCTACGGCAAAACCTGAACGAGAAAGAATAATATTAGGGCGCTTAGGCAATAAGCGTCCGATAGATTCATAAGTTTTACGCCCCATAATCACGGGCTTTTCTAATGTATTTTGACGAAACCAAGCTAAATCTCGTGGTAAATGCCACGGCATTTGGTTCTCTTTTCCGATGATATGATTTTGAGTCCGTGCAACAATTAAACTAATCATGAATTTCTTCCGTTTTCTAAAAAATTACGCGTGATTTTAACAAACAAAAGTGCTACTTTTGCAAAAATTTCACGACTTATTTGAGGCAATAATGAAAAAAACAATTGTAATTAAATTTGGCACCAGCACGCTTACTCATGGCCAAAAAAGTTTAAGCCGTCCATATATGCTGGAATTAGTAAAACAAATTGCCCAATTACACCAACACCACCGTGTGATTGTTGTAACCTCCGGCGCTGCTGCCGCTGGAAGAGATTATTTAGGCCATCCGGAATTACCAAAAACTTTAGCCAATAAACAAATGCTGGCTGCCGTAGGGCAAAGTCAGTTAATTCGCACTTGGGAAAGCTTGTTCGATATTTATGGTATTCATATTGGGCAAATATTACTTACTCGTGCGGACATTGATGATCGCGAACGTTTTTTAAATGCGCGTGATACGCTTAACGCCCTACTTGAACACGGGATTATCCCCGTCATCAATGAAAACGATACCGTTGCTACCGAAGAATTTAAAGTGGGCGATAACGATAACCTTTCCGCCCTTGTTGCGATACTTGCGCAAGCAGATCAACTTTATCTATTAACCGACCAAGAGGGCTTATTTAGTGCCGACCCTCGTAAAGATCCAAATGCGATGCTACTTTCCGTCGTTGAGAAAATTACTCCGCATATCCGTGAAATTGCTGGCGGTAGCTCAACAGGCCTTGGTACAGGTGGAATGAGCACCAAAATTATCGCGGCTGATATTGCCACGCGTTCAGGCGTCGAAACTATTATCGCTTCTGGTTCACGTGAAAATGTATTGGTTGATTTAGCCAACGGCAAAGCTATTGGTAGTAAATTTTTAGTCCAATCCGACCGCTTGGAAGGCAGAAAACAGTGGCTATTTGCCGCCCCACAAGTGGGGTCTATTTATGTTGATAGCGGTGCCGAAACTGCGCTATCTGCACATAAATCATTATTACCCGTTGGAATTACTCAAATTAAAGGGGAATTCTCTCGCGGTGAAGTCGTGAAAATTTTTAATGCAGATGGTAAAGCACTTGCTATCGGGCTGACTCGTTACAGTAGCGATGACTTGGCACGTATTAAGGGCAAAAAATCACAAGATATTGAAATTATTCTAGGTTATGAATTTGGTTCAGTCGCTTTACATAGTGACGAAATGGTTGTTTATTGAGGTTTAAATGGAAATCTCTATTGAGCTTTTAGCGCTACTCTTTTCGGTAGCTACTTTTGCAGGTTTTATTGATGCTATCGCAGGGGGTGGCGGATTACTTACCATCCCTGCTTTGCTTGCAACAGGCATGCCGCCTGCCATTGCATTGGGCACCAATAAATTACAAGCCTGTGGCGGTTCTTTTTCAGCATCACTCTATTTTGTAAGAAAAAAAGCGGTGAACTTGCGTGAAATCCTTTTACTCATTGCCTTAACTTTTTTAGGTGCGGCAATCGGTTCAATTTTAGTTCAACGCATTGATGTACAATCGCTTAAAGTATTTTTGCCGTTTTTAGTACTCGCAATTGGGTTGTATTTTTTATTTGCACCTAGCATTGGTGATGATGATAAGAAACAACGGATTAGCTATCCACTTTTTGCGGTATTAGTGGGTGCTACAATTGGTTTTTACGATGGTGTTTTTGGTCCTGCTGCTGGCTCATTTTATACGCTTTCTTTTGTGTTATTACTTGGTTTTAACTTAACCAAAGCCGTCGCCCATGCAAAAGTACTAAACTTTACTTCAAATTTAGCCTCGCTCATCTTCTTTATTTTAGGTGGTGCAGTCATTTGGCAAGTTGGTATTGTGATGATAATAGGTCAATTTATCGGCGGTACGCTGGGGGCTAGAATGGTTGTTACGAAAGGTAAGCGCTTAATTCGTCCAATGTTAGTGACAATTTCATTTTTAATGGTTGCAAAAATGCTCTACGACCAAGGATTTTTCTAAACATGAATCAAGCAAAACGTATTGAAATTTTAACTCGTTTACGTAACGAAAACCCACATCCAACCACGGAACTCAATTTTTCAACCCCATTTGAATTGCTAATTGCCGTCATTCTTTCTGCACAAGCCACAGATAAAGGGGTCAATAAAGCAACTGATAAATTATTCCCCGTAGCTAATACACCCGAGGCAATTTTAGCGCTCGGGGTAGATGGATTAAAAGAGTATATTAAAACTATCGGGTTATTTAATAGCAAAGCAGAAAATATTATAAAGACGTGCCGAGATTTAGTAGAAAAACATCATAGTCAGGTGCCAGAAAATCGAGAAGCCCTTGAAGCGCTTGCAGGCGTGGGAAGAAAAACGGCGAATGTGGTTCTAAATACAGCATTTGGTCATCCGACCATTGCAGTTGACACCCATATTTTTCGCGTTGCCAACCGTACAGGCTTTGCCCCAGGCAAAGATGTAGTTAAGGTTGAAGAAAAACTTAATAAAGTTGTACCCAGCGAATTTAAAGTCGATGTCCACCACTGGCTGATTCTTCATGGGCGTTATACTTGTATTGCTCGCAAGCCACGCTGTGGTTCCTGCATTATTGAAGATTTATGCGAATATAAAGAAAAAACCGACTTTTAATTCACTAAAAAATTGGTAAAACGCACTCAAAAAACAACCGCTTGTAGAATTTTTAATTTCTGCAGACGGTTTGTTTATTTAGGGTTTGGCTGATAAAATCCAGCCCAAATACCGCTAATAAGGATAATCCATGTCAAATCAATCACTTCGCACCGCAAAAGGAGAACGTATTGCCATCGTTTCTGGCTTAAGAACGCCTTTTGCTCGTCGAGATACTGGCTTTAAAGATGCCTATGCCACCAGTCTTGGTACGATGGTGACCAATGAATTATTAAGTCGCACGGCACTTTCTCGCCAAGAAATCGATCAGTTAGTTTTTGCGCAAGTGATTCAACAACCCGATATTCCAAACCCTGCCCGTGAAATTGCATTAGCATTAAATATGCCGCAAATTCAAGCCTACAGTATTAGTAGCTCTTGCCTTTCAGGCTTGCAAGCAATTGTGAATGTGACCAACAGTATCTTAAGTGGCGCAAGTACAACCGGAATCGCAGGTGGTGCAGATTCCATTTCTAATGCGCCATTAAGCTTGAGCCCTCGCGTAATTTATAAGCTTAAGTCAATTTTTACTGCAGATACGCTAGAAGAAAAGTATCGCCGTTTTCGTCAATTTTCTTGGCGAGATCTTAAATTGCATGGCGTAAACCTTAAAGATTTCACTACACAAATGTCAGTTGCTGAACTTTCTGAGCAAATGGCACAACAGTATCAAATTAGCCGTGAAGCGCAAGATGAATACGCCCGCCATTCAAATGAAAAAGCATTGAATGCGTGGAAAGTTGGGCTATTAAAAGAAGAGGTAATGCAATCTTGCCCTCGTCCTTATACCGATTTTGTTGTTTCAGATACCCTAACAGCAGCAGCGGCTAAACCAGCGTATTATCAGCGTTTTTCTTCGCTTATCAATAAACCCTATGCCACAGTAACAGAAGCAAATATGCCACAACCTACGGATGGCGCAGCTGCGGTGTTATTGATGAATGAAAGCAAAGCAAAAACCCTCGGTTACACCCCGCTTGGCTACATTCGAAGTTATGCGATTACTGGTAACGATATTTGGCAAAATATGTTTGCGGGCGCGACAATTGCTTCTTCAAAAGCCTTAACTGGTGCAGGTTTGACTTTAAAAGATATGGATTTAATTGATATTCATGAAACCTCAGCAAGCCAGATGCTGATGAATATTCGACTGTTTGAAGATAATGATTTTGCAAAAAATCATCTAAATCGCACCGCTTGTTTAGGTGAAATTGACCAAACTAAGCTCAATCATTTAGGTGGCTCCATTGCTTTTGGTAATCCACGCGCAGTAACCAGTTTGCGCACCGTTATTCAATCACTTCATGCGTTAAAACGCCAAGGTGGGGGAATTTCTCTCGTAGCCTCAAGTGGTTTGGGCGGACAAGGTGCCGCAATGGTTTTAGAAACAGAATAAGCAGGCGTAACAATGACAGAACAACTTTCTCCAGAAAATAGCTTTCATTTTGAAATAGATGAAAATCAAATTGCCTTAATTCGAATTCGTACGCCAAATGCTGAAGCCAACTGGTTATCGCTTAATTTTATTAGCGAACTGCGTTATTTAATTGGCAAGATTTTATATACACAGGCAAAGGGCGTTATTTTCTATTCCGACTGCCCTAATACATTTATTCAAGGCCTCAAGCCAAGTCTATTGCAAGAATATAGCGAAGCACAACTATTAAGCTTTTCAGAAGATGCTCAAAATTTAATGCGCGAACTGAATATGCTGAAAGTACCCGTTATTGCTGCGATTGAAGGCAACTGCTTTGGTGTAGGGCTCGAACTCGCTTTAGCCTGCGATTACCGCATTGCTGCGGAATCGGTGCACACACAGTTTGCTATGCCACAAGTGCGCTCAGGCTTACTCCCGTTTGCGGGAGGGACACAACGCCTACCGCGTTTAATTGGCTTATGGCAAGCGGCAAATTTATTGCTTACAGGCGAAAAAATTAACACTGAGCGCGCATTAAAGCTTTCGCTTATCGATCAAATTGTGCCTTCGCCACAGTTATTGCCAATCGCTTATCAATTACTGTTAAATAAACAAGTCAAAAAAGCAGATCCAAAGAAAACGCGAACCTGGATACAACAATGGCGTAAACAGTTAGAAGGCAATACATTTCTGCGAAATAAATTATTAGATCGCATCGAAAACCAAACCTGGCAGAAAACCTTTGGGCACTACCCTGCAATTACTGAATTGCTAGAATTACTTAAAGAGCCGCACTTTAGAGCGGGGTTAAAACTTGAGCAAGTGGCTTTTGCTAAATTGCTGCATTCTAACACCTCTAAAGTGTTGATTGATTTACAGCGCACCGAACGTTTAATGCGAGATAAATACCGCATTCGAGGTAACGTGCGAGATGTTTCGTTAGTAACTATCCTTGGTTCAGGTTATATTGGTGCAGATATTGCCTATTTAACGGCATTTAATGCTAAAATCCCAGTGCGTATCAAGGATATTCATCCATCGGAAATTCAAAAAGCGTTACAGAAAAGTTATGCATTGATGCAACAAGCGGTCAAAAATCAGCAGTTATCTGCAGGTGAAATGCTGCAACGCATGAATCTCATTACTGGGGGAGAACGTTTAGTTGGTGCAAAATCAACAGATTTTGTCATTCAAACGGTTTATGAAAATCTGCCGCTTAAACAGCAGCTTATTAAAGAAAGTGAATCGTATTACAGTGAACAGACTATTTTAGCCACGAATACCTCAACCTTCCGCATTGCGGAAATTGCAAAAGTTGCTGAACGTCCACAAAATGTAATTGGCTTTCATTACTTTAGCCCAGTAATTAAACAGAAAATGGTGGAAATTATTCCCCATGAAAGCACTTGCGAACATACGATAGCGACAGCAATTCACTTTGCCATTCAACAAGGCAAAATTCCGCTACTCGTTTCAGATTCGCCAGGCGGTTTTATCAATCGTTTGTTAATGCCATTTTTAAACGAAGCCATTCATTGCTTAGTTGAAGGTGAATCTATCGAATTTATTGACCGAGCATTACAAGAATTCGGTTTTGAAATTGGGCCTTTAGCCATGATTGATGAAATGGGGCTAGATATTTTAACACGCGCAACGCCTACATTAGCAGCCTCTCTCGGGCAACGTTTTGATTTGCCAGATGAAGTAGATTTATTGATTCGTAACGAACGTAAAGGGCTGAAAAATAAACGTGGGTTCTATCTTTATGATCGATATAATGAGCGTGTGCAAGAAGATAAAAGTATTTATCATGTCATGGAAACTATCGCGCGTAATGATTTAGAAGCCGAAGAAATTGTTCGCCGTTGCTTGCTGAGAATGCTTAACGAAGCAGCATGGTGTTTACAAGATAATGTGATTCAATCTAAAGAAGAAGGTAACGTTGCCTCAGTATTAGGTATCGGTTTTCCTGAATTTTTAGGAGGCATTTATGCTTATATGGATCACATTGGTACGAAAGAAATTGTGCATCAATTAAAACTGCACAGCCAACAATATGGCGCACGTTTTGCTCCTTGTGACTGGCTCATTGAGCAAGCTAAAGGCTAAACAAGCGGTCATATTTTAATAAAATTTTACTTATTTTCTTAACTTCATAAGGACTTATATGAAAAAATCGACAATTGCCATTTCACTTGTAGCAGCACTTGGTGTAGCCGCAGTCGGCGGTGCGTGGTTTACCGGTTCTCAAATTGAACAACGTTACGCGCAACTGATTGAAAACTCAAATAAAGAGCTCAAGTTACTTGCTCAATACAATATTGAAAACGCGCAAATTAAGGATGTTGTATTAACAAAAGGCTTTTTTAGCTCTGATGTTACCTATACCGTAGAAGGCACCTATGATGGCGAAACTTACCAATTTAGTGGTAAAGATAAACTCCATCACGGGCCTTTCCCATTAAATCGCTTAGCTAAACTAGATTTAGCCCCAGTATTATTCAGTGCAGAAAACCATATTTTTGCCGCAAATGAGGAAACTAAAACTTTATTTGGTCAAAAAGAATTAATTTCAGGCACAACCGATGTTGGCTATGATGGTACACCAAATAGTCATTATGTTATTGCGCCAATCAATACTTCAACTATTTCTAGCTCAGAAATCAAGGTAAGTGGTAATTTCTCTAATACCTCAAAACAAAGTATTCAGGCAGATAAAATCAAAATTGGAACAGATGAAGAGAACTCTATCATTTCAGGTCTCCACTACTCTGCAGATTTTACCTCAAATAGTACTTATCCTCGTCTGACCGGCATTGGTCCTTATTCTTTAAACATTGATAATCTAACTATCAATGGTAAAGGTACTGTTTTAGTTGCTGATCAGATCCGTATAAAAGGCGATAGCCAAGTTAAGAATGATCGCGTTGATGGGACTATGGACCTTCAACTTGATGCTAAATTCGGCACAAATGCGAATAATTTAGTGAAAGTTGGACAATTCCATTCAGATTTAGCAATGAACCTAGATGCGAAAACATTGGAAGAATTTTCTGCGGTCATTGAACAGAAAAAAAACATGACAGAAGAAGATTCTATCGCGATACTAGAAAAAGAGGCAGACCTTCTTTACCATGCTCCAGTATTTAAACTTAATGATTTCTCTTTAACTAATGAAAAAGGAAAACAGCAATTAACCGTAGATATTAGTCTCAAGCCATTTAAACCTGAAGATGTTGCGCAAAGCCAGACTATCTCAGAAACATTCAAAATCTTTAATCCATCAAAAATTGAGCTCAAAATTGATTTAAGTTCGCTAGAACAGATTCTGTCCCAAGCAGCTAAATTTGATGAAGGTGCAAAATCAGAAGAGTTAGTAAAAGAACAGATAGAACAAATTCGCCAAAATGCTGAACAGTCAGGCCTTTTATCAAAAGATGGTAAACAGATTCACGGATTACTTGAAGTGCGTGATGATCAAAAAATGTACTTCAATGGTGAAGCCGTTTCTGAAGAGCAATTACAAACTGCAATGTTAGCAATTATGTTTAGTGGCATGTCAATTTTTGGTCACTAATCTCTCGCTTTTTATACAAACCTAGCACCTGTGCTAGGTTTTTTTTGCAAAATTTTCTTTAAAAACGACCGCTTGTTTGAAAGATTCTTTCTTGTATCTCTTTCTCAATAATAGTAAGATAAATGAGAATTATTTCATTTATACACACTAGGAGTTTGTATGCGTATTAAATCACTAGCATTTGCCATTTCAACTGCCCTTTTCATAGTAAATAGCGCTTCTGCCGCTCAACCATTTCAAAAAGAAACTGATGCTTATAAACAATTTGTGATTGAGCAAATCGATCACTTAGAAGCAGATACACAAAAATTTGTGGCAGCATTAAAAGCAGGTAATGTGGAAGAAGCAAAAAGAATCTACCCGCTTGCCCGTATGTACTATGAGCGTTCTGAGCCTATTGCAGAAAGCTTTGGTGAATTAGACCCACGCATTGATGCTCGTCTTGCCGATCTTCAAGAAGATGCAAAAAGCAACAACAAGCCAAGTGATGAAAAAACCGTTGAAAACGAATGGACTGGTTTCCATAAAATTGAAAAAATCTTATGGACTGAAAACACTACCAAAGGAACAGAAGCTGTTGCTGATCAACTGTTAAAAGATGTAAAAGAATTACGCGCAAAAATCCCAACGACAGAGGTGACTGCAGAATTGATGGTCACAGGTGCCGTTGACCTACTTAATGAAGTTTCAACCAGTAAAATTACTGGTGAAGAAGACATCTTCTCTAGAACCGACCTCTACGATTTTAAAGCCAACATTGAAGGGGCTGAAAAAATCTTTGCCTTACTCAAACCAACCATCGTTCAAAAAGATGCTAAATTAGCTAAAGATATTGAATCAAAATTTGCTCATGTGAATACGCTTTTAGCTAAATATAACCAATCTAAAGATGGTTATCACTACGTTGGTTATGACAAACTTACCCAAGCGGATACTAAAGCACTAGCTGAAGCGGTAAACAAATTAGGTGAACCACTTTCTCAAATGGGTATTATTTTAGGTAAATAATCGAGGCAAAAATAATGAAAAAACAAGATTCACAACTTCGTGGGCGTCGTGATTTCATTAAGCAAGCTGGATTTCTTGGTGCCGGACTTCTTGCCGGCACTTCAAGCCTTCCTGCGGTGGCACAAACCACCGCCTCTTCTGCTTCCTCTGCTTGCAATCATGACCATCAACAAACGCCATTTTTTGGCACTCACCAAGCTGGTATCACTACGCCTGCACAAAAACATATCTATTTTATGGTGTTGGATTTACACAGCCAAGACATCAATGAAATTAAAGAAATGTTCCAAACTTGGACAAAATACAGTCAAAAACTTACCAAAGGTGAAATGGTAGAAGGTTATAGTGAAAATGGCTATATTCCGCCAAAAGATACGGGTGAAGCAGAAGATCTCCCAACCTACAATCTGACGCTGACCTTTGGGGTTAGCCCAAGTTTCTTCAAAAAATTAAATATCGAAAAATTCTGCCCACCAGAATTAGTCGATTTACCGCATTTCCCTCGTGATCAGTTACGTGAAGAATATAGCGGCGGCGATATTTGTATCCAAGCTTGCGCAGATGATCCCCAAGTGGCATTCCATGCCGTGCGTAATTTAGTGAGAGTGGCACGTAGCCATATCACCATGCATTGGAGCCAATCTGGTTTTAACTCTTTTGATAAACATACCCCTCGTAACTTATTCGGCTTTAGAGATGGCACTGCAAACCATCAACAGGGTGAAGCGCTAGATAAAGTAGTTTGGTATCAAGGTAATAACTGGTTAAAAGAGGGGTCATTCTTAATTGCTCGTCGCGTACAAATGTTCTTAGAAACATGGGATCGCACCAATCTTAATGAACAACAAAATACCTTCGGGCGCTATAAACAAAATGGCGCAGCTTACGGGCAAAAAGAAGAGTTTGATAAAGTTGAGCTTGGTACAGATGAAAAGCCAATACTACCAGAAGATTCACATGTTCATTTAGCTAAAAAAGCGGGCATGGAAATCTTACGTCGCTCTTACTCTTATGCTAGCGGTGTAGATCAAAAAACTGGGCAATTTGATACCGGTTTATTATTCATTTCCTTCCAGCATAATCCGGAAAACTTTATCAAAATCCAAAAAATGCTGGGCAATATCGACAAAATGAACGAGTATATTACCCACGTTGGTAGCGGTATTTTTGCTTGTTTCGCAGGAGTAAAAGATCAAGATGACTATCTGGGCAAAGCCTTATTTGAACAAGTTTAATCGTTTTTCCTTTAAAAGCTTCTTGCTATTATGCTTGATGCTATTTGGCGCGCCGAGCTTCGGCGCGCTTAACGTTAGCCATCTGTTTGTTCAACTTTCGGATGTAATGACTGCAACCAAAGAAAATCAAACAGAACAAGCGCAAGCACAACTGAAAGCCTTACAACAGGAATTTTCAGCCCTTGAAGCACATCAATCTGAAAAAGGAAAACTGGTCACAGAAGCATTAAATCAGGCTATTTCTCAGCCAGATTTAGATAACTTAGCTGTCCTTTCAAAAGCCTTAGTCGCGTTTGAAAAAGAGCAAAACCCTGTTGATTATACGGCTAAACGCCAACAGTTTGCTAAACGCGTCATGCCAGTTTATCAGCAATTAGCGGATGCGATTCAAGCGAAAAATCTTGAAGAAACACAAGAAACCTACAAGCGTTTTAATAACACTTGGACGGCAAATGAAATGGCTGTACGTGAAAGCAGTATCGGGCATTATGGGAAAATTGAAACAGCAATGACTTTAATGCGGATTGCCATGTTAAGTGATCCTGCCAATTTTGCAGAAATGGAAACGCAATCCCAAGCACTTAAAGCAGCCTTGCTTGATTTTAAAAGTGGCAACGTATTAAAAGTCGAAAAACGCACCGATGCACCAAATACGTTAGCTGAAGGTATTGCCTTGTTAGAGAAAAGCTACGCCGCACTAACACAAAATGATAGTGCAAGTGCACAAGCTGATTTAACCCTATTTATTCAACAATGGCCGATTTTTGAAGGTGAAGTCAGCACCCGTGATGCTGCCCTTTATACCAAAGTAGAAAGTGAATTACCGGTTATTCTTGCTAAAGGTAATACGCCGGAAAATACAGCCAAATTCCAACAATTGATTAGCGAGCTAAAAGCGATAGATGTTTCTGGCAGCTATGGCGTTGTGGATGCCATGCTGATTCTATTAAGAGAAGGGGTAGAAGCATTACTCATTATTATGGCGTTGCTAACTACCTTAAATGTAGCAAACCAACCGAAAGCCAAACGCTGGGTTTATGCGGGTAGCATTCTTGGTATTGTGGCAAGTATTTTAGGTGCAATTGCTTTACAACAGCTCTTCCCTGCAATTTCTGCAGGTAGTAACCGTGAAATTATCGAAGGCGGTGTAGGGATTCTAGCCGTTGCAATGATGCTCTTAGTTGGTGCTTGGTTACACTCAAAATCCTCTATTACAGGGTGGAAACAATTTGTCCAAAAACAAGTGAATAAAGCCTTAGCTACAGGGAGCTTACTCTCAATGCTTTCGCTCGCGTTCCTTTCAGTATTCCGAGAAGGGGCTGAGACCATCCTATTCTATGTAGGTATGCTGCCACTCATTAGTCTAAACGATTTACTCCTAGGGATTGGGCTTGCAATTCTCTGCTTAATTGTTTTAGCGTTTGTGATGGCAAAAAGTGCAACCAAATTGCCAATTCATCACCTATTTAAAGTGATGACATTCCTGATTTATGCACTAGGTTTCAAAATTTTGGGTGTCAGTGTGCATGCACTCCAACTTACCAATATTTTACCAACACATATTGTAGAAGGTTTCACATTCTCCCTGCCTGAAATTGGATTTTACCCAAGTTGGGAAGGCATTGGCGCACAACTGCTCTATCTCTGCCTCATTCCAATTATCGCTAAATGTTTTAACCATTCAGAAAAAGCATAAAGTCAAAGCCTCCGTAAATACGGAGGCTTTCTTTTAAGTGACAAGCGGTCAATTTTCTCAGAAAATTTACAAATCTTAATGATAACGTTGCATAAATTCACGATAGGCATTTAAAAATGCCTCAAAATCTTCTAAACCACAAAAAGCAATGCTTTCTTGATCGTAAAATTGCAATCCTTCTTCCATTAAATCCTCATCTATCGGATCTTCCAAATTATTGGCTTTAACGATGACTTCATCGCTATCTAAAATTAACGTATATTCTCGCCCTTCAAAAACCGCTTGGTATTGATTAGGAAATGCCTGTTTACAGCGCTCAATTTCTGTCAGAATAAGCGATAAATCTTTGCTGTTTTCTGTAATTTCAGTATTTAACCAACGGGCAAAAGCCTCATGATCCATAGAACAACGGGCAATCACGCCGTGCATACTATGGGTAAATTGATATTCCATATATTTCCTCATTTAAAATCTGTCATGCCGATAAAGCATTATTCATAAAAAATTTTCTGCCACATTTGTTCAACTTGCTGGCGCATTTCAACGAATTCGGCTTGTGGCACAATACTAGGTTGTCCGAGCAAATTAAGATGATGAATGCGATTGCGTAAGGTCGTATAGCAATGTTTCAGCAACTCTCCTTCAGATTCACTGAGAATATCGCACTCAACTGCAGCATCAAAAATACGCACATTATCCGACCACACCGCCATTTTCGGTGATTGATGCGCATAATTAAGCACCAAATATTGTGCAATAAACTCAATATCCGTAATGCCGCCTTTATCGGTTTTTAAATTGAAACTTTCACTATGGTGAGCACTTAAATGCTGATACATTTTTTGGCGCATTTCGCAAATTTCTTGACGTAATTGACCACTTGCTCTCTCACTTGCTAGCGTTTTTTGTCGAATTCGTTCAAATTTTTCGATTAATTCAGCATTACCATAAACACAACGCGCTCGCACCAATGCTTGAGATTCCCACGTCCACGCTTCTGTCTGCTGATAGCTTTCGTAAGCACTAAAGGTGCTCACTAATAGCCCCGCTTCGCCAGAAGGACGAAGGCGCATATCGACTTCATACAGCACACCGGCACTGGTATTTAAGTTAAACATCGCATTGATTTTTTGTGCGAGTTTTAAATAAAACTGATGGTTACTGATCGATTTTTTGCCGCCGACCGTCTCTGCATCTAATGGCGCATTATGCAAGAACACTAAATCTAAGTCTGAATTATACCCCAATTCAATGCCGCCAAGTTTACCATAACCAATTACCGCAAAACCTTGTTCGCCAGCGCCTAAATGTGAAGGCTGCCCAAAACGTTGTTGTACCGATTTCCAAGCCATTTTCACTACAGCACCAATAATCGCCTCAGCTAAATAAGTCAAATGATCACTAATTTTCATCACCGGCAGCACGCCTAAAATATCTGCGCTGGCAATGCGTAAGATATGGCTCTGTTTAAATTGACGAAGGGTATCAATTAGTGCTTCTTCATCATCTTCTGGAATTCGAATCAAAAATTCATTGAGTGCCGTTTTATAATCACTTAATGCAATAACTTGTGTTAGGCTATTTTGAATAATGAGTTGATCTAACAACATTGGATGGCGCGCAATTTGTTCGGCGATCATTATTGACTGGCCACAGAGCGTGAGCAATAGCGGTAGAATTTGATCTCTTTCTTGCAAAAGCTCTAAATAGGTTGTTCGTAACGTGATTTTATCTAGAATATTTAAAATCCTAGGCAGCAATACTAAGTAATCTTCACGCTGACAAATTGCATCAATCACTTTTGGCATGAGTTGAGAGAGTACTTTGCGCCCTCGAACCCCAATTGGGCGCTTAACCCAATCTTGGAATGTTGCTGAAAGTAATTGGAAAATTGTCTGATAATCCTCTGGTTTGACTGGATAATTGAGCAATACGCTTGCTAAATCTTCTTCTGTCATTTCAGCGGTTAAAATATCTTGCCAAACAGCTAATTGCGCATTTAATGGCGTGTCGTCTTCATCATCCTCTTCACCAATAATCTGATTAAACACCGCTCGCACTTGTTGCTGATAACTGTCTAATACCGCTAAAAATGTAGACCAATCTGACATATCGTGTTGAATCCATTGCGCATTTTCGCCACTTCCTTGCCAATATTCACGGCAAGCAAAAATAAGCCGAGCTTGATCTTGCGCATCTGTTGGTAGCGTTTGAGTTTGTTTATCTTCAATCGCTTGTAATACATTTTCTACTTGGCGCAAGAAAAGATAAGCATTGCGCAACTGTTCAACCTGCTCTGCTTGTAATAATTTTAGTGTCGCTAAATGTGGCAACACTTTTAATAAGCTTCGCTCTTGAAGAATTTTATCGCGACCGCCTCTAACCATTTGGAAGGTCTGAACAATAAATTCAATTTCACGAATGCCGCCCGCGCCTAATTTAATATTGTCATTTAGCTGACGACGCACCACTTCTCGGCTGATTTTTTCCTTCATCTCACGCAACGATTGAATCGCACTAAAATCCAAATAACGGCGATAAACAAAAGGACGCAGCATCGATTTCAAATAGCGATGATTGATATTTTGCAGATCTTCACCTAGGATTTTCGCCTTAATCATCGCATAGCGTTCCCAATCTCTTCCCTGCTCTTGATAATAATCTTCCATTGCCGCAAAGCTCAGCACGAGTGCGCCACTATCGCCAAACGGGCGTAAGCGCATATCTGTCCGGTAAACAAAGCCATCTAGGGTAATTTGATCTAATGCCTTAATCAATCGTTGGCCTAAACGAGTAAAAAACTTGCTGTTTTCAATCGATTTACGCCCGCCAACGGTTTCTCCTGCATCTGGATAAGTGAAAATCAAATCAATATCCGAAGAGAAATTCAGTTCATGTCCCCCCAATTTTCCCATGCCAAGAATCAATAACTCTTGTGGCTCACCTAAGCTATTCATCGGTGTGCCGTATTCTTCACAGCAGCGTGCAAAAAGCCAATCTCTAGCACCTAAAATTAACACTTCTGCAAGTTCAGAAAGCTGGCCAAAAATCCAATCTACGGAAGCCAATTTATTCGATTGCAAAAAACTCAGAGTGGCCATTTCACGGTGACGAAACAAACGTAACTGATGTGCCAATGCCTCTTCATCTTCAACCATTGCTAACACTTGCGCCAAACGTTCGGCATAATTGCCTGTGCTTTCAGCTATTGGCACTTTTTTCTGCCACTCGGCAAGCAGTTTCGGCTGTTTTTGTAAGGTTTGTTCAACAAAAGGGGAAAGCATTTGAGCAAGTGCAAGCGGTGAGTTTTGTGCGAGATTTTGCAAATCGGATAATAGCATTGGGCGGCATCCTTAGATTGAATAAAAAAGGGGCATGATTGCCCCACTTGCTGAAATATAAGCGGGGTAAATGTTACCCCAAAATTTTAGAACACTTTTTTAAATGGTTTAATGATGACATCACCATACACACCCGCTTCTACATAAGGATCTTCTGATGCCCAAACTTGTGCATCAGCCAATGAATCAAATTCTGCAATCACGGTTGAACCTGTTACCGTGCTGCCATCTTCACTAGGATTTGGGCCAGCCGTTAATAAACGACCTTCCGCTTGTAATTTTTCTAAGCGGGCTAAATGCGCTGGGCGTACCGCCATACGGGTTTCAAGCATATTTGGATTGTCTTGCGCAAAGATTACATAGTACATGTTCGACTCCTTTTTTGGGTTAAATAGTTTGGTTCAATTTTCAATAAAAAATATTAAGAGACAATACCACGCTCTTCATCGCTTAAACTTTCCATAATACGAATCGCTTCGTCTAATTCTGGATTATTCTCGCGTGGCACAGGAGTTGGTTTGCCTTCTTTATCAATCGCTACATAAGTAAAGAGCGCCTCAGTGACTCTAAAACGTTCATTGATGCCTTGATAAACCTCTTTGATAAACACTTCAACTTTAACTTGCATTGAAGTGCGGCCTAGTTTAACTAAAGTGCCATAGCAACACACCACATCACCTACTGAAATTGGGCGGTGGAAAATCATTTTATCTACGGTTACGGTGACCACACGGCCTTTTGCTAATTCTTTTGCTAAAATCGCGCCGCCCAAGTCCATTTGCGACATAATCCAACCACCAAAAATATCGCCATTTGCATTAGTATCTGAAGGCATTGCTAAAGTTCTTAGTAGTAATTTTCCTTCTGGTTGTTTTGTATAAAGCGTCTGTTTCATTATGACTTTTCCTGTTCTTTAAGATAAGGGTAAATAAAAATGCCTGTCACTAAAGTGGCAACTAAGCTCAACCCTGTCAGTCCAAAAACTTTAAAGGTGTACCAAGCATCACTAGATAAATAATAACTCACATATAGGTTTAACAGCATACAGAGAATAAAAAAGCCTGCCCAACCTAAATTTAATTTTGCCCACACGGCATCCGGTAAACGAATCTCTTTACCTAAAATATGCTTAATTAAAGGGTTTTTAAGCACAAATTGGCTAAATAATAACGCTAAGGCAAAAAGTGCGTTAATTAGTGTCACTTTCCATTTTAAAAATTCATCGTTATTAAAATAAGCGGTTAATCCACCAAAAACAACCACAAAACCTGCGATAAACAGCTGCATTTTTTCAATTTTTCCGTACAGCTTTTTAAGTAAAACTAATTGCACTAGCGTTGCAACCACTAAAACAATCGCCGCTTCTTGAGTGCCAAATAATTTATAAACAACAAAAAAGAGAATCAGCGGAATAAATTCAATCAACTGTTTCATATTAGCCCTCATAAGATTGACGAAGCACTTGATAAAAACGGAAGCCAAAAATCGTTAAAAACAAGGCAAAGAAAATACTGGATCCAATAGAAATTACTTGGAAAACTAAATTCTTACCCAAGTTAGACAATAATGCAGGTAGTAGCTGCGGAATAAGATAAGCGAATACAGCATAGCCTATCATCACTAACATTTTGCCTTTGGTTAAACGCCAAGTTAATTTGACCGCTTGCATTACCGGTAAATTTTCAATCAAGGTCGCATACAGCGCTGGGCATAATCGAAGGAAAATATAGATCCCAAATACTAATAACGGCAAACCAACGACTGAAACGCCATTTCCCATCATATTCCCAACAATAATAGAAGATGCGCCTAAAGAAAGAGGCAATACCGCCAACATGCTCACGCCAATCGCAGCAGGTAAACGAGCAAGTGCCATGCCTACAGATTGAAAGAAATGGCGGAAACTGCCATCGTTGATCGCTTTAATATTTAAAATGATCAACACCGAAACATAAAGATTCAATAAACTGAGTATAATCGCCAATAATGACTGCCCTTGCGTGGGTTCTAATGTAACCGACGTAAATTGTTCTGCCATATAAAGATTAAAAATACTCAATGATAAAAACAAACCAACAGCGATAATCGAAAATTGGGTTTGATTACGTATAAAATTCCAACTCTCTTCTAAAAGTTGTAGAAAATTGATTGGCATAGAAAATCCTTTCCAAAATAAAAGTTAGCAAAGTATAGCAACAGATGGCTTGAAGTGCATTAAAATTTGCCTTACTCTAACAGCTGAATTTCCCTGATTGAGAACTATCATGAACGAAATGCTCAAGGCTGGTCTGCGCTATTTGCAAACTTATCCGAATCAGAAAAAACTCTCGCTTTTTATGCCTGATTATCGTCTGATTCGTTTGGTTAAATTTGCTAACCGTTTTATGCCCGCATTCGCCTGCTTTGCGATTTTATGGCAATACTTTTTTAACGATGCAAGCCAATCCGTGCTCATTAACGCCATCATTACTGCCCTTTTTGCACTTAGTATTCCGTTTCAAGGGCTATTTTGGCTAGGTCGGCGTGCTAACTCTCCGCTACCACTGCATTTTTTAGATTGGTATGAAACCTTGCGCCAAAAACTACTGAGTGAGCAAGTCAAAATCGATGTACAAGCGGTGCCTTCTTACCAAGATTTTGCAAATTTGCTTGCTTTAGCTGAAAAAACGTGGGGCAATAAATACTTCGATGAGTTATAATTCGACCAATTTTAACACCGGCGCAAGCATTGCTTGTGCCTTTTATTTTCACTTTAGATTGAATTGTTATGACTGAAACTGATAAAGATAAAAAACAAAACTACAACCTAAATAAATTACACAAACGTTTACGCCGCAACGTAGGAAATGCCATTGCTGATTTCAATATGATTGAAGAAGGCGATAAAGTCATGGTTTGCCTTTCTGGCGGAAAAGATAGCTACACTTTGTTAGATATTTTGCTAAATCTAAAACTCAATGCACCAATCAATTTTGATATTGTGGCCGTTAATCTTGACCAAAAGCAACCTGGGTTTCCTGAACATGTATTACCAGAATACTTACAAAGTGTTGGGGTGGAATACAAAATTGTTGAAGAAAATACTTATGGCATCGTGAAAGAAAAAATTCCTGAAGGCAAAACAACTTGCTCACTCTGCTCTCGTCTGCGTCGCGGTATTTTATATCGTACCGCAACGGAATTAGGAGCAACTAAAATTGCACTTGGACATCACCGTGATGACATGTTAGCCACACTCTTTTTGAATATGTTCTACGGTGGTAAATTAAAATCTATGCCACCAAAATTGATTTCAGATGATGGCAAACAAATTGTGATTCGTCCATTAGCTTATTGCAAAGAAAAAGATATTGAGAAATACGCCATTGCAAAACAATTCCCAATTATTCCGTGTAACTTATGTGGTTCACAACCGAACTTACAACGCCAAGTGGTGAAAGAAATGTTAAACACTTGGGATCGTCAATATCCAGGGCGTTTAGAAACGATGTTCAGTGCTATGCAAGATATCGTACCTTCTCATCTTTGTGATCCGAAGTTATTCGATTTCAAAGGCATTAAACATGGTCAAATCATTGCGGGGGTTGAAGGAGACACTGCATTTGACGAAGAAGAACTACCAGCCGTTCCAGCTGCACTTGAAGCAGATGATGACAACGACTATGCAGATAATGGCTTAATTCAATTTAAGTCTGTCGCATAATGTAAGAAAGGGTTGAATTCAATTATTGAATTCAACCCTTCTTCGTTTAACGAACAATGCTGTTAACTAAAACAACTTACTTCCCCACCCCAGCTTTGAAGCAAGTACTGTAAAATAATTATAATCTTTTAAATGTAACAACTTTAATTTCGCACTACTTTTTCGAACAACTATGCGATCGTCTGGAGTAAACGGCAGATCAACTTGTCCATCACAACTTACCTCTAATGCTAGCTGTTTATGTTGTGCAAAACGCATTGAGATATGGCTTTCTCCATCAATAACCAACGGACGAGAAGAAAGCGTATGCGGATACATCGGTACCAATGCAATCGCATTCATATTAGGAGTCAGGATTGGCCCACCTGCAGAAAGCGAATATGCCGTAGAACCAGTTGGGGTTGCAATAATTAATCCATCAGAAAGTTGAGTAAAGGCAAATTTACCATCAATATACACTTCAAATTCAATGGTTCTGGTCACTTGGCTTGGGTGAATGACCACTTCATTGAGCGCTTTACTGCTAGCAATTTTTTTACCATTACGCTCAACAATTGCTTCAAGTAAAAAACGCTCTTCTAGTTCATATTCACCTTTTTCTAAACAGCTATAAAGCTGCTCAAAAGCAAATTGTGGTGCAATATCAGTTAGGAAACCTAAGTTACCACGGTTAATGCCAATCAATGGCACTTGATGTGGTGCGAAATAACGCGCCATTCCTAGCATATTTCCATCACCACCAATCACAATAATGAGATCAGCTTTTTGCCCAATCTCCGCTAATTCTGTTGAATTAGGTAGATTGAGTGATTGGGCAATTTTAGCTTCTACAAGAATCGTATAATGACGATCTTTAAGCCAATTATATACCGCTAAATGCGTTTCTAATGCGCTTTCATAGCGCGGTTTTCCAACAATTCCAATTGTCTGAAAATGTCTATTTTTATTCATTGTTGCTCTACTTATATTGATAGCCTTAAGCTAATCAAAGAAAATTTCAGCTTTTAACCCGCCCAAAGAACTACGAGACAAAGCAAAACGTAAACCATGTAAGGTTAAAATACGCTGAATAATCGAGATACCTAAACCACTGCCTTTTTTATCTTGTTCAGACTCTACAGGGCGATCTGCAGGGCGATAAAAAGGTTGACCGAGTTTAGCTAGATGTTCATCACTCACCCCCTGTCCATTATCTTCAATAATGAAGCTTTTGGGGCTTAATGTTAATTGAATTAGACTTTTCTCTGGCGTGTAGTTTATTGCATTCTCAAGCAGATTACGCAATACCATCGCTAATAAAGTCCCTTTCCCTTGTTGCCCTTTAGGAATTCCAATGCAATTAAATTGAATATCTGAACCTTTTAATTCTGCTTGATGATAGCACTGACTCACACCTTGCTCAATCCATGTTTGCCAGTTAATCTCTTCTAACGAATCAAGCTCCGTTAAACTTTCTAATCGAGACAACGTTAACAACTGATCCATAAGTTGTGTGATTTGATCGATACCCCCCAATAAATTGTTTAATGCACGCTTATGTGCCTTAGGATCATCTTGTGTCATTTGTGCAATTTCAGTTTGAATTCGTAAACCTGCAAGTGGGCTGCGTAACTCATGCGCTGCATCAGAAGTAAAGCGGCGTTCACGATTGAGCATCGTATGGCTACGTTCAAAATAATGATTTAAGCTTGCGACCAATGGCTGGATTTCTTTTGGTAAAGATGGAACCATTATTGGATTCGTATCATCTGGTTTACGTTGTAAAACTTGTTGTTCTAATCGTCTTAACGGTGAAAGTTCTTTAGAAAGTATGCTACCAATAGCAATCAACAATAAAGGTAACGCAATTACACCTCCCCATAACTTAGAAAGCATCATTTCCATGATAATATCATCGCGATAATCTAACTCCTGCGCTACAGCAATATATACATCGTTAGATTTTAACCAGAATATTCGCCACGCTTCGCTTTCATCATCATCGGCCTCTAAAATTTGACTAGTATGAAACCCTTTTTTAGGAGTAAAAGCAATAAATTGCCCGTTACGCCCATCGTTCATAATCAGATCACCACGTTCGGTAAAAACTGCAAAAGCCAATGCATCATCATCAACATGCTTTTCATAACGTTTTTCAGGCTCTTGAACTTCATGGAAACCTTGCATTAAATTAGAGGAAGCGAGCCGTTCAGCAAAAAAAACCAACTGGGTATCAAATTGGCGATTCATCTCTTTTTTAAAACTGACACATTCAATGGCCGTCGCAATCAGCCAAATCAACAGCGTAATACTGGATAACGCAAGCATTAGCCGTAACCGCAAACTTTTATTTGCCCAGATTTTATTCATCGCCATTCCCTAATTTATAACCAATTCCATGCACCGTTTTAATCCAGCTTTTGCCTAATTTCTTACGTAAATTATGAATATAAACCTCAAGCGCATTACTGCTTAGCTCACTATCCCAACTATATAATTTTTCTTCAATCATTGTTCTAGATAGCACTCTTGTTTGATTATTTGCAAAGAGCTCTAACAATTTAAATTCTTTAGCTGTTAATGAAATTGGCTGATTATTGAGCATGACAGTATGTGCATTTTGATCAATTACTAATGAGCCAATTGTTAAATTCGTGCTGCTTTGCTGATAACGGCGGCGAGCCAAAGCTTGCAATCTGACAACAACTTCCATTAGCGCAAAGGGTTTACATAAATAATCATCTGCCCCCGCTTGAAAACCAGAAATTCGTTCATCTAAAGTATCGCGAGCAGTCAGAATCAAAACAGGTGTATCTTGGTTTTCTTTTCGCCATTTTTTTAAAATATCCATACCATCCATTTTTGGTAATGTCAGATCTAAAACTACGGCATCATAATCTGTCATAAATAGCGCTTCAAATCCTTGTTTACCATCTTCAAACCAATCCACAACAAATTGCTGTTTAGTTAGCCCTAATTTTAGGCCTTCTCCAATTAGCCTATCATCTTCAATCAATAATACTCGCATCGAATTTCCTCATAGAACAAGCGGTCGATTTTGCAAAATTATTTACAAAAACGACCGCTTGTGGCTCATTTATTGTGATTTTCAACCACATCAATCTTTGTACTAAAACTATTAAATCAAGAAATGCTTAAAGAAATCTTAAGCTAAATGATTTTTTTATTTTAATACCAATATCCAGAACCCAAACCAATATGATGACGTCCCCAGCCATAACCATATCCCACTGATGGATAAATAGCTGGTACTGACTGTATTCTTACTTCTTTAGAACGACGATCACTTTGATTTAAAGCTTCATTATTCGCAGGATTATTTTTATCAATCGTTTTGCCTGTTGCAACACGATGCTGATAAGCTGCTACGGCTTGCATATCCATTGGCACAGAACTTTGCTGTGGCGGTGTAGAACAAGCTGCAAGCAAAGCTATTGAACTGCATAACATTAATTTTTTCATCATGATTCCTTATAAATTGCAAAAAATCTATTTTTTAGACCGCTTGTTATGCGATTTTATCCTAAATTATAATAAAAAAGGACGCCAATGGCGTCCTAATTTTTATCTAACTTTAAAATTAAAGTGCAGATTTTGCTTTTTCAACTAATGCAGCAAATGCTACTTTATCGAATACAGCGATGTCAGCTAAGATCTTACGGTCGATTTCAACAGATGCTTTTTTCAAACCATTGATGAATTTGCTGTAAGATAAACCGTTTTGACGAGCCGCGGCGTTGATACGAGCAATCCATAATTGACGGAATTGACGTTTACGTTGACGACGGTCACGGTATGCATATTGACCAGCTTTAATTACTGCTTGGAACGCAACGCGATAAACACGTGAACGCGCACCATAATAACCTTTAGCAGCCTTAAGAACTTTCTTATGGCGTGCTCTTGCAATAACACCACGTTTTACACGAGCCATTATTAAATCTCCTAATGTATATTAAAAACTAAAATTCACTAAAGTACGTCTTCACGCAAACGCTTATGCGTATGGTAAACACGCTACTACTAATACTTGGTCTGCTTTCGCTACCATTGATTTGTGGCGTAAGTGACGTTTACGTTTAGTGGTTTTCTTAGTCAAAATATGACGTAAGTGAGATTGTTTACGTTTGAAACCGCCAGAAGCTGTTTTTTTGAAACGCTTAGCAGCACCACGTACTGTTTTAATTTTAGGCATTGTTAAAAAACTCCGCATTGTTTTTGGTTTAAATGAATAATCAGGCGAACTCTTGCGAATTACTTGCTAGCACTAATTACACTACTTTGCGATTTACATCGCCATCTAAAAAGCAACTCAGGCTGCTGAGTTTGCCTGTTTGCTTTAGTTTTTCTTATTTACACAGAAAAACTTGGGCATTATACTTTTTTTTTATTTTTTTCAATATAATTTTGATGTTTCTTCACTTTTATAGAGAATATTGTGTATGAAAACCAAATTGATGTTGATGAAGACGAAAAGAATTATAAAAAATCTTGTGAATGGGAAAGCAAAGAAGGCTGTGAGGCATTAAAAAAGCTAAAATAAAGGCATTGCACACAAAGTAAAAAAGCAACCTCAAGGTTGCTTTTTTATTGTTTATTATTTCTTCTTCGGTGCAATCACCATAATTGCTTGGCGACCTTCCAGTTTACCTGGTGCAGCTTCAACCACTGCAATTTCTGCAGTATCCTGTTTTACACGCTCTAACACATCCAAACCAATGTCTTGGTGCGCCATCTCACGACCACGGAAGCGAACGGTAATTTTTACTTTATCGCCATCTTCTAAGAAACGAAGAATGCTACGTAATTTAACTTGGTAGTCACCTTCATCAGTACCTGGACGGAATTTAATTTCCTTCACTTGGACTACTTTTTGCTTTTTCTTTTGCTCTTTAGCCGCTTTTTCTTTTTCGTAAATGAACTTACCGTAGTTCATAATACGACAAACTGGTGGTTCAGCATTAGGGCTAATTTCCACTAAATCTAATTCCGCTTCCTCTGCTCTTGCTAACGCATCTTGAATGGAAACGATACCAACTTGTTCGCCATTTTCATCAGTTAAACGAACTTCTTTCACACCACGAATTTCATCGTTAAGACGATGTGCACGATTCGATTGTACACGTTTGACAGGTTTAATAATTCTAGTCCTCTAGTTAGTTTGCATTTGCAATTTTGTTTTATGCAACAAAATTGAATATTCCGTCGTAAATTCGACATAAACGTTGTGGATTTTAAAGGATTTTATTTTATTATGCAATAACAGAGCGCATTCTTTCGTAATACGGTGAAATAGCGTAAAATAGCAAAGTTTAATTTTTACCTTTATTTAGGAATCTCAATGGCATTTAGCTCATTACTTACATTATTAGATGACATTACTGCAGTATTAGACGATGTTTCCATTATGTCTAAGGTTGCAGCAAAGAAAACTGCCGGTGTTATCGGAGACGATTTGGCACTGAATGCCAATCAAGTTAGTGGTAAAGATATTCGACCAGAACGAGAATTACCGATTGTTTGGGCTGTTGCTAAAGGCTCCCTTATCAATAAAATCATTTTAATTCCACTCGCCTTACTACTTTCTATTTACCTACCTCAAGCCATTACAGTGTTATTACTATTAGGTGGCGCTTATCTCTGTTTTGAAGGTGCAGAAAAAGTACTCCATTCACTGTTTCATCGAAAATCCTCTGAACATCATGAAGCAGTATCTGAGGCTAGTAAAATTAAAGGTGCAATTCGTACTGATTTTATTCTTTCAGCAGAAATCATCATTATCGTATTGGGTACAGTACAAGATTCCTCTACATTAACAAAAATCCTTACCCTTTCCGCAATCGGCTTCGGCATTACTATTTTTGTTTACGGATTAGTTGGGCTCATCGTAAAACTAGATGATATTGGTTTATGGATGCTAGAGAAGAAAAATGCGTTAGCTAAAATGGTTGGAAATAGCATTATTTTTCTCATGCCATGGTTGATGAGAAGTCTCTCTATTTTAGGCACTATCGCCATGTTTATGGTTGGAGGAGGCATTTTCTCACATAATCTTCCATTTGTTCATCATTTTATTGAGCAATTAAATCTATCCCCCTTATTATTCTCACTGAGTGATTTTATTGTAGGTGCATTAGTTGGCTTGTTGCTTTGTTTAATTAGCTTACCTATTCTCAGATTATTAAAAAAATAATTTTAACTTTAATACAGAAGAAGACTATTATGGAAAAATTAACCAGTTACATTATTTATGACGCTGAAAAGGCTGAGACGCTTAACCATTTTTTAAAATGCGCAGATAATTCTGTTGTTATCCCGATAACTGCCATAAGTAAAGAACAAGTTAAATTATTAGGTAATTCATCAGCATTATTTAATATAAATAAAAATAATGAAGAGCGTAATAGATTGGTTAATGACAAAGAAATTGCTCGTACGCTTTCTCATATTCAATGCTGGAAAGCTATTGCTGAAAATGAACAGTTACAAGAGAATGATTTTGCCTTAATTGCTGAAAGTGAAATACAACTCGTTGAGAATTTTACTCAACTTGCTATCAACTATGCTAATAAATATCCTGATTATGGAATTATAAAATTACAGCACGACGGTGCTCATCGTTCTGGAGAGCGCTTATTTCAAACTGGTGATGAACCCTATGCCATAATTTATGGCGATACTAATCAATATAACTATGGTTGTTCACTATATCTCATTCGTAAAGATGTGGCTAAAAAGTTAACTACCCTTTTAAATGAAACTAAGCCCTATTGGCTTGCTGATCAATTCACCGCATTTTACGATCCTAAAAACATAGCCCAAGCTTGTTATTTATTAGGTAAACTGCCTCAAAAAACATTACAACCCAAAATAGAAAATCCCCTATTTAGTATTATCGTGCCTATCTATGATGTTGAGCGTTACCTAACCCAATGTATTGAATCTGTATTAGCACAAGATTACTCCAATTATGAACTCATTCTCGTTGATGATGGTTCTCCAGATAATTCTATTGATATTTGCATCAAATATGCTAAACAATATTCTAATATTGTTGTTATCCATAAAATTAACGGTGGATTATCTGATGCAAGAAATGCAGGCATTCAAATAGCTCGAGGAGAGTATTTAATGTTTTTAGATAGTGACGATTATTGGGAAGGCACAAATATTCTTTCTGACCTTGCTAATATTTCGAAAGAAAATCCAGATCTTATCACCTATGACCTTACATTTAGTTATAAAGATAATAAAAAAGAACATTATCCTATTTCTAAAGATGGGTTAAGCGGGAATTATATTACTGACTTTTATCTATTAACTAATCGAAATATATATAGACCTTCAGCATGTAATAAGGTAATTAAAAGAAAAATCATCATCGATAATCAACTTTTTTTTCCAAAAGGAAAAAATCATGAAGATTTAGATTGGAGCTTTAATCTTGCTCCGTATATCTTAAGCTATGCAATTTATGATAGCTATTTTTATACCTATAGAACTAAACGATTAGGATCAATTACTGAATTTGTGAAGCCTAAAAACACTAAAGATTTAATAGATATTGTACTAGAAAAACTAAATAAAATTGAAAATATGAAGAATTCGCCTTTAGCTAAAGGACTTTGTGAATACTTAATTAAACAAAAACAGTTTATCTATGATTCTTTCACATTACTGGCTGAAGAACATCAAAAAACATATCAAGATGAATTTAACAAGTTGAAAGAGTTACTCACAAACATAGATAAATAAATCAAAAAAATCCCTCGGGCTGAGGGATTTTTGTTAATCTCACTAAGAAAATAACCGCTTGATTTCTTTCTCATATAAATAGATATTTATTGGATTTGTCGGTAACTGAGAATCCAAGTATTCATTTGCTCTTTTTACATATTCATCATGATGTTTATCATGGTTATCAATCACATCAAGTAATACTTTCGCGCCTTCAAATGCATCAAACTGATCGTAATAATAACCTACACCTTTAGGGATTAGTTTTGAATTATGAATAAATGGATAGCCACCATACAAAGCATCATTATAGGCATAATTCAAACCATTTTCCCACTGATGACTTAACACTATATCCACATAACGCGTCAAAAAATCTGGCATTTGATAACGCTTTTCTACTGTCATCACACCATTTTTAACTAACTCTGTTCTACCTATAAAATTAAAAAAAGTTGGATTATCTTTTTTATCATAAGTATTACACATATAAACATTTTTTATTTTATCTGGCTGTTCACGATAAGCTTGCTCCGCAATCAATATCGGGGTAAAACAAGTTTTTACTACATTAATATTCGCTTCAAAAGATGCAATTCGTTTTGCTTTTTTATCTGGATCAGGTTGATAGCCAAAAGTTAAATTGTGCTCATCTTTAATCTGTTTAATTACTTTATCACAAAAAATTGGAGACCAAATTGCCGGTACAACATAAGCTGAACAGCGATACATTATTGAAAAATAAGATTTACAAGTATTTTCATGTTGTGGAATCATCCAGACTGCATCAAATAAGGTTCCATTAAAGACTCTGCCGGCTTTCTTATCAAAAAGAAAATATTCCATGTCCATAATAAAATCATTACCCATTTTATAACAAACCACTTTTCCACCATGTTCATGCATACGAGCCACTTGATGAGGCTCAATAATCAATGAACCTTCAATTAACACATCTAATTGATCAATAACATCTTCAATATAAGCATATTTAAGATTCAATCCATCCAACATAAATCCTTCTGGAGGTGTGGTTCGTTTCTCTGGCCCCCAAGATACTAAAACCACATCTTCTACAATAGATGAATGTTGAAATAAATGAAAAAGATGAATGACATTTTGATTAGCGCCATTCGCCCAAATATCGGTCACATCAGATTCTAAATTAAATGTAATCCCAATTTTATATTTACGCATATTTTTAATCCTGTTTCTTTCTAATTTTATTATCTGATAGCTTTCACAAGCGGTCTTATTCTAGTCAAATTTTACAAATAAAAACCATCAAATAATAAAATCACTCGGGTTACCCCGAGTGATTTATTCACTAATTAGCGCTTAATTACCATTGGTAACCAACACCTGCGCCAACATTGTAGTCACCTTGTGTAGTTGCCGCACCACTCACTTTGAAGATAACACGGTTGTTATCGCTCGCACGAGAGTAACCTACAGCTACCGCACTTTGACCTTTGTAGTTACCTACACCAAGACCAAGCACTGAGCCACCTGGTTTAGTCACTTGTGGAATATTCGCTGCAGCTGTTGCTCCTGCGATACCACCACGAAGTTTCTTATCAGTTTTCTTCAATTCGCTACGAACTGCACCAACTGAACGATCAACATATTGTTTATTCGCTGCATCAGTGCTACGGATTGGATCCGCAACATTCGTTACACGACGCTCATTGCCTTGGCTACCTACTGAAACAGTATTCGCTTCATTTGCTACAGAGCCTTGACCAAGTGCTACAGAGTTATTTGCAGTAGCTTTAGCACCTTGACCCACAGCTGTTGAGTTTTTACCTGACGCTTGTGAGTTATTGCCTAACGCAGTGCCGTTTTCACCACTTGCATTTGAACCATAGCCCACAGCTGTTGCATCTTTACCTTTCGCTTTCGCACTATCGCGTTTGCTGGTGTTATCAGCTGCAGATGCTGTTTTACCGTCTTTACTGATCAAACCAGAATCTTCAATACGTTTCACTGAAGTTTCTGCTGCTGTTGCAGAAGATGCTGCTGCTGTTGCTGAAGAACCTGCTGCAGTTG
>NZ_AFNK01000070.1 GCF_000238795.1 Haemophilus sputorum CCUG 13788
TTACTTGACTGTAAAACTCTCACTCTTACCGAACTTGGCCGTAACCTGCCAACCAAAGCGAGAACAAAACATAACATCAAACGAATCGACCGATTGTTAGGTAATCGTCACCTCCACAAAGAGCGACTCGCTGTATACCGTTGGCATGCTAGCTTTATCTGTTCGGGCAATACGATGCCCATTGTACTTGTTGACTGGTCTGATATTCGTGAGCAAAAACGACTTATGGTATTGCGAGCTTCAGTCGCACTACACGGTCGTTCTGTTACTCTTTATGAGAAAGCGTTCCCGCTTTCAGAGCAATGTTCAAAGAAAGCTCATGACCAATTTCTAGCCGACCTTGCGAGCATTCTACCGAGTAACACCACACCGCTCATTGTCAGTGATGCTGGCTTTAAAGTGCCATGGTATAAATCCGTTGAGAAGCTGGGTTGGTACTGGTTAAGTCGAGTAAGAGGAAAAGTACAATATGCAGACCTAGGAGCGGAAAACTGGAAACCTATCAGCAACTTACATGATATGTCATCTAGTCACTCAAAGACTTTAGGCTATAAGAGGCTGACTAAAAGCAATCCAATCTCATGCCAAATTCTATTGTATAAATCTCGCTCTAAAGGCCGAAAAAATCAGCGCTCGACACGGACTCATTGTCACCACCCGTCACCTAAAATCTACTCAGCGTCGGCAAAGGAGCCATGGATTCTAGCAACTAACTTACCTGTTGAAATTCGAACACCCAAACAACTTGTTAATATCTATTCGAAGCGAATGCAGATTGAAGAAACCTTCCGAGACTTGAAAAGTCCTGCCTACGGACTAGGCCTACGCCATAGCCGAACGAGCAGCTCAGAGCGTTTTGATATCATGCTGCTAATCGCCCTGATGCTTCAACTAACATGTTGGCTTGCGGGCGTTCATGCTCAGAAACAAGGTTGGGACAAGCACTTCCAGGCTAACACAGTCAGAAATCGAAACGTACTCTCAACAGTTCGCTTAGGCATGGAAGTTTTGCGGCATTCTGGCTACACAATAACAAGGGAAGACT
>NZ_AFNK01000069.1 GCF_000238795.1 Haemophilus sputorum CCUG 13788
CGAACATTTTCCTGATGTCAACCCTGATATAGCTTACGTTCAAGTACAAAAGGCTATTAGAAAGATTTCAAGCCGTTGGATGACGTTGCAAAACGATGAGCGTATTTTACACGAAGTGGCATTTGTAACGGATCGAGTGTACTTTAAAAAAGAAGGTCGTTTTTATATTGAGTTTCACGAAAAATTATTACCTTACATTGCTAATTTAAAAGCTCGTTATACTAAATATGAGCTTGTGAATATTGGTGCATTTACCAGTACACATACGATTCGACTTTATGAGTTATGCTCACAATACAAAACGGTTGGAAGACGTGAAATAAAATTAGAAGATCTTAAAGATTGGTTACAAATTAAGGATAAATACCC
>NZ_AFNK01000068.1 GCF_000238795.1 Haemophilus sputorum CCUG 13788
CTGTCCTTCGACTTGTCGAACCGCCGGCTGAAGGTCGTGCATGACGGCGAGGTCGAGCCCGTCACCTCGAAACTGAAGACCTTGGGGCTAGGCGCCTCGCTTCAGGAAACCGTCGCTGCAAATCCAGAGACCATCAAGGCCGCCGAGTTTTCGGCAGCTTCTGCTAAGCAAGAATCCGGGACCCTGCGCTGGTTGCTCGGCATCAATGCACTTCTGTTCGTGGTGGAAATGACTGCCGGTCTGATCGCCCAGTCCACCGGCCTGATTGGAGAATCCCTGGACAATTTTTCCGATGCGGCGGTGTACGGGCTTGCCCTTTATGCGGTTGGACATAGCGTGAAAATGCAGGTACGTGCCGCGCATCTTGCTGGTGTACTGCAACTGATCTTGGCTGTGGGTGTGCTCGTAGAGGTGGTGAGACGCTTTGTATTCGGTAGTGAGCCTGAATCTCTGGTGATGATGGCTATCGCATTCGTCGCATTGATTGCCAATACCAGTTGTCTGCTGCTCATATCCAAACATCGGGAAGGCGGGG
>NZ_AFNK01000067.1 GCF_000238795.1 Haemophilus sputorum CCUG 13788
CGTAAAGCTGAAGAAGCACGTAAAGCCGAAGAAGCTCGCAAAGTGGAAGAGGCACGTAAAGCCGAAGAAGCTCGTAAGGTTGAAGAGGCACATAAAGCCGAAGAAGCTCGCAAAGCTGAAGAGGCACGCAAAGCAGAAGAGGCTCGTAAAGCGGAAGAAGCTCGCAAAGCGGAAGAAGCACGTAAAGCTGAAGAAGCACGTAAAGCGGAAGAGGCCCGTAAAGCTGAAGAGGATCGTAAAGCTGAAGAGGATCGTAAAGCCGAAGAAGCACGCAAGGCTGAAGAAGCTCGCAAAGCTGAAGAGGCTCGTAAAGCGGAAGAAGCTCGCAAAGCTGAAGAGGCACGCAAAGCGGAAGAAGCACGTAAAGCCGAAGAAGCACGCAAAGCCGAAGAAGCTCGTAAAGCTGAAGAGGTTCGTAAAGCCGAAGAAGCACGCAAGGCTGAAGAAGCTCGCAAAGCAGAAGAAGCTCGCAAAGCAGAAGAAGCT
>NZ_AFNK01000066.1 GCF_000238795.1 Haemophilus sputorum CCUG 13788
AATACCGTTGGTTATTATGTTGAAATTCTACCTGTAAACGGTAAAACATACGATAAGCCATTTACGCCATCAGATAATAAAACCAAAACTAGACGACCTGAAAACGATAGAATCAGACAAATAGACGGTAAATCTTTCTATGAGAGAGTTACAGGCAATCCAAATGCTTTAGAGGATCTATACAAAATGTTACCAGAAGTTACCG
>NZ_AFNK01000065.1 GCF_000238795.1 Haemophilus sputorum CCUG 13788
ACTCTCTGACAATTTTTATGGCCTGAACTAACCCTCCCGCAAGGTCGCCGCGAATTTCACCGCTGGATATCAGTTGATATTCATCCTCCTTTATATATTTTTTTAATGCTGAAGATATTGCCCCTGTGTTATTCAGTGCATTAAGGCACTCACAACAAATATAGTAGGTTGAACAGAAGACCCCGTTTTCTTCCCGTAGTCTGTTTCTACATCAATCAGGTGTGTAAGAGCACGCTTTACATTTATGCCATCATTTAACATTCCAGATAAATCTTCATATAAACTTATTCTGGAATACCTGAATGTGTATTTTGCCAGCCAGTGGGATATTCCAGAGAAATCAATTTCTATCGAATTGAGTTTCTCAAATATATCTTTTATCGCCATGTCCCCTCCGGGAGCATTGAGTATTTATCTTCGTCAATGGGGGATATGAAGTGTGCGGACAGCGGATCTACCAGGCCATGATTAATCAGGTGTAATAAGTGCTGATTACGGGTAATTCCTCCAAGTTCATAGTGCCAGTATGATTTTGCTTCCAGACGCCCGGACTGACGATATAACTGAAAAAAACGTGCGTCGGGTGAGACGACTTCTGCTATAACCGTCCTTCCCGTTACG
>NZ_AFNK01000064.1 GCF_000238795.1 Haemophilus sputorum CCUG 13788
ACAACAACGTATTAATATTTCATTGCCTGATGTATTGATTCGTCGTATTGATGGATATGTGAGAGAAAGTGGCGGCGTATACAAAGATCGTAGCCATTTTCTGGCTCAGGCGGCACGTCATGAACTTGCATATAAATAAAACTATCCCCGCGTTGTGCGGGGATTTTTTTTGATAGCTAACCGCTCGCCGCAGTCCAGCGACCGAGCATAGCGAGCGAGTGACGAGGAAGCGGAAGATCCACCGTTGCCAGGAGAAAAGCAGGTACGCACTATGCATTCTGCCCTAGTGATGCTTTCACAAACCACGCGGCCTGAACTATTACGCCATGAATCCAGCGCAAATCGGCATCACGATTTTCTTTTTTCATTTTTTCGCCACTTAAAGCCTTGCTTACGTGACTTTTTACCAGATTTTCGTGTAATTCTTTTGCTTCTTCAATTGTGAAACCACCAGGCAAATTCGGCGCTTCTGCTTCCAGCGATGCCAGAGCAATTTCATAAGCCCGGCGCTCAATATTGTCTCGCACGTCCAGGCTGCCGATTCGCTCCCTGATTTCTTTAATTAGTTTCTTGTCGTCGTCGGT
>NZ_AFNK01000063.1 GCF_000238795.1 Haemophilus sputorum CCUG 13788
ATTCTTTGTCCCTAACTTACTTTTTTGTTCCTCGAATACCGGCCTGATAAAAACCAAACGTTTTCTAAGTTTGTATATCCCAGTATGACCATACTTCCTGGATAGTTTACGCAGTTGGGGATAACAATCCCCACCCCTTTACCAGAACGTGTCGGGGCATAAAGAATTAAAAATTGTTGTCCGGCGAAATAAATAAATTGTTTTTTGTATCTCCCCTTGAACATTTTACCGATGAGTATTGGTGGATGTTTGTAAGGTGATTTTTTATCCGGGAAAAAACCTGATTTACTCAGGTCCATATCAGTTGCGAGCCGGGCGTCACCGTAGATGACTTTTTTAGGCATAATCCCAATCACGACAATTAACATGAATATGGCAAAGAATATTAATGGAACGCTGAATCCAAACCATGCCATAAAAACGAGTTTTTTATATTGTGGGTTGCCAGAAAATGTTGAGATTACAGAATGGAATGTATCCCACTTGAGCAAAGAAATATCAACGGATGAATATCTTAATGCTGTGTATCCACCGAG
>NZ_AFNK01000062.1 GCF_000238795.1 Haemophilus sputorum CCUG 13788
GTTACCCCTAAGTTCAGCAAGAAAGATGTGATCTGGCTTTAATCGCATACACGCTTCAATGATTTCCTTCGCTTCAACGGTATTTTTTTTGTAGAAAAGCCGGATATGGTTTGGATGCAGCGGCAGAGACATTTCCGGTACATCTTCAACGGTTATATAACGCCGTTCAGGTGGAAAGATATCTGCAATTGCCTTTGCTATAGTTGTCTTACCGGAGCCAGTCCCACCGACGATTAAAAAATTAAGACGGTCTTTAACTGCCTCTCTTAAAAATTGAGCTTTAGATTGACCATCTGGACGCCGGGATAATTCATACAGGTAGCGTTGCCGTTCAGTCAGGATGGCTTCGTGTTTCGTCGCAATCCTGACATTATCAAAACGCCCTGTTCGGACATAATCATCTATAGTAAAGCGCGTTAATGATGGCTTACGGATAGATATCACAACGCTGTTATTTTCTGTTGCAGGTGGAATGATGATTTGTCCACGTTCCCCACCGGGAAGAACTACCGATGCAATGGGATT
>NZ_AFNK01000061.1 GCF_000238795.1 Haemophilus sputorum CCUG 13788
TACTCTGTGACTATTAAGATAGCCTGCCAGATATCCATTTCAGACAGGCTATATACAGGGTTCAATTCATTCTATGAAAGGTGTATAGGGATTGCTGATGTTTGTGTCGATCAAAAATCCAATATTAATAGATGAGAACTAATATACATATTTCCAGACGGATGGGGGGATTTTATCGTAGAGTTTATTCATTGTGAGTTCTGCAAGCCTGTGATCGGCGGCGGCATTAAACGACTCAAGCTCAGAAGGGGGGAGGCTGTTTTGGTTTTTTTCAATAATCTTTTCAAGTGTGTCGAGTGTTGAGCAACGTCTTAACTGAAAGAGCCAGTCTTGTTTTGTTTTCATTGTACAATTCCTGAAGAACATCCTTGCCCTATAATAGCTACAACGATGTTTGATTTCTACTGCTGGGTTTATTGACGGGAGAGCGGGCAGAAGAAAGCCGCTGCCGCGCCCCCGTTNTTATCGGAAGTAAATATTATAATTAGT
>NZ_AFNK01000060.1 GCF_000238795.1 Haemophilus sputorum CCUG 13788
AGAGACGAGATATTATAGGCACCAATGGTGGCAAATCTGATTTTTGGAAACGAGTATTGGAGGACTATAAAACAAGACAAGTTGTTTTTGATGCTAAAAATTTTTGAAGAATTAGGTCCATCTGAGTATAGACAATTACAATCATATTTAACAGGTCCGTATGGAAAGCTCGGTTTTATAATTAATAGAGATGAGAGTGAGGTATTGAAATCAGGAAAAGATTTAGATTGGACAAAGGAAATGTATCAATCCCATAATTCATTAATAATAAAGTTACCTGCGAAATATATATCTAAACTGCTGCAGAAATTAAGAAATCCTGAAAAACATGACGCTATAGATAGACAGATGGGGAAACTTTTAACTTTATATGAAACATCATATATGGCTATTAAAAGCAACCCAAAAGAAAAGAAGAAAATAAAATCAGCTACAACATACGAAAGGGTCCCTGAAAAGGGACCTTTGTATACTGTATTATAATCAATAAGTTATACCATAAACGTACGTTTTCGTTCCATTGGCCCTCAAACCCCAACTATGGACAGACGAAAAAAAGAACTTGCCCCTGAAAAGCGGGATTCTCCAGGACGTTGAGAAATACCTGGCGGATAACCCGGATGTGGATCTGACGATTGAAGAGTGGAATTGTGCGGTTCAGGTGATGACGTTCCGGTGGCAATATCTTCAGAATTGTACTGTACCAGGCGCAACACGTTACGACCTTTACCACAGAGTA
>NZ_AFNK01000059.1 GCF_000238795.1 Haemophilus sputorum CCUG 13788
TCTTTTTCTACCAAAAACAACTCCTTTTGCCATTGCCTCTTGGCGACCTTCATTGGTACGCTCTAGTATTCTCTGTCGTTCTGCCTGGGCCACTGCAGATAGAATAGTGACAACCATTTTACCCATCTCCCCATCGGTACTGATTCCGTCATCAATAAACCGAATGGATACACCTTGGGCGTCAAACTCTTTTATTAACTGGATCATGTCAGCAGTATCGCGCCCAAGGCGGTCAAGTTTCTTCACCAAGATGACGTCACCTTCCTCCACCTTCATCCTCAGCAAGTCCAGCCCTTTCCGATCGCTTGAACTGCCCGATGCCTTGTCAGTAAAGATGCGATTTGCTTTCACGCCTGCGTCTTTGAGTGCCCGAACCTGAATATCGAGAGATTGCTGGCTGGTTGATACCCGTGCGTAACCAAAAAGTCGCATAAAAATGTATCCTAAATCAAATATCGGACAAGCAGTGTCTGTTATAACAAAAAATCGATTTAATAGACACATTAACAGCACTGTTTTTATGTGTGCGATAATTTATAATATTTCGGACGGTTGCAAAATTGTTAATGAATAACTGTCAGGTAGGGAGCCTGATATGCCTGTCGACTTTCTAACCTCTGACCAAAAACAGAATTACGGTTGTTATGCTGCAGAACCTAATGACGTGCAACTGGCGCGCTATTTTCATCTTGATGAACGGGATCTGGCCTTCATTAACCAACGACGGGGCAAACATAATAGGCTGGGCATTGCGCTTCAGCTCACCACAGCCCGTTTTCTGGGAACATTTCTGACGGATTTAACTCAGGTTCTGCCTGGTGTTCAACATTTTGTCGCGGTACAGCTTAA
>NZ_AFNK01000058.1 GCF_000238795.1 Haemophilus sputorum CCUG 13788
CACCGCCTGCTCCAGGCGCTTCAGCACCGCTGCCGGCTGCTCGCGCATGATGAACGAGCAGATGTTGGTGTCGAGCATCCAGGTTTTCTTCATGGCTCAAAGCGTCCTTCATCGCTGACCACATCCTCACGCTCCGCCATAAAGTCCGGATCGGCCCTGTCCAGCTGCGCGAACGAGCCCCAGGTCGGCCGGACGGGACGCAGAATGATGCTGTCCCCTTCCCGGACGATCTCCAGCTCGCTGACGCCATCAAAATCCAGGTCCCGGGGCAGACGGATGGCGCGGTTATTGCCGTTTTTAAATATTGAAACTGTGCGCATGGTTTTTCCTCATATGCTGAGTGTGCCAGGGAGTATTCCCGCATAGGTGAAGTATATGCCTGCAAGCCCGGCTTGTATAGGTGTTACATATGCAGATGGTAGGTATATGCGTATGCTTTGCCTATGCAGATGCCCGGCATATGGATATGTTACACCTATGTTGGTTTCTCACTTTTCCCGCTCAGATCCGAAAAAAGGCAGTTCCGGATCTGATTCAGCCCCGCCGGCGCGCAGCGGCCCGGAAACACAAGATGTAGCGGTGTTTCCAGCTGTCAGTGACCATATATGTTGTGCCCCTCCCCTGCCCCGTGACCGGCCGCTCACCACCCTGAAAGGGCGCTGTGGTTATTCCGTGTGCGTGGTACACTTCCGGAAACTGTGGAATAACATAAAAGTCGGATCCGGCCAGAGCGGCCGTCAGGTAATTTAATTACGTTGTTATATGGCTGCTTATTATTTTAGTATGTGAAAATCACTCTCGTGAAAGTCACTGTCGCGACAGAGTGGCACTCATCTGACGATGATTGAGGTGTGGTAAAATTGCACGGCTAACTATTCAACTGAGGAAAGGACATGTTTACTGCATTCAATGAGAGAAATGATTTCAGTTATGCTTTTGAAAAAATCCGTAATGCGATTTCCGCGCCAGGAGAAAATAATCTTTATGCTGCAACAGAATTAGGTCTTGGCATTCTGCTCCGTAAATACGAGCAGTTTCGCCAGGAACTGGATGCGGCCGGTGAGCTGGGAAACTGGGAATATGATCTCGATACCTACAATCACTGTATTGCGGTGCTGCAACGTTACTTCACCGGCAATCCATCCGGACTGACAGAACGTGATGCCCGGATTTACAGCCATTACCTGCAGACTGAGCACAAAAGGTTTGTGAAACTGGCTGAAGAGCTGGCTGCCGGCCGCTGACTACGGACAGAGGGCGGGATTTCTCAGGAATATAAAGGGGTAAATGATCAATGACTGATATACAGGCCGCAACTGAGAGTATAGTTGCTGCGACATCCCATCCGGTTTCCGTACAGCTGATTAATCAAGGGGCGGGGATCTGGGGAAACGTGGCAACCGGGCTTATCACTGGCCTGCTTACTGGGGGTATAACACTCACTGGCATCTGGCTGACACATTATTTCACGCTTAAGCGTGAGAGACAGGCGTCAGAAGATAAAATGAAAAAGGAACTGCATTACATTGCCACCGAGTTGGTATTCATGCTTGAACGGTATGCTGAGGGTTGTTTCCGGGTTGTGACGGATGACGGCCAGGATGATGATGCCCCCCAGCCTGAGAGAAAAGCTGTCACGAATTACCCTGAACTGAATCTGATCGATGTCTCCGGTGACTGGCGGACTTTAGAGCCACGTCTTATGTATCGCATCCGTGAACTGCCGGTGCTCCAGGATGAGGCCCACAGGGCAATTGCATATGCCGCCGAATACTCCGACCCTCCTTGGCATAAGGACTATTTCAGGGAACGGCAGTATCAGTTCACGCGCTTGGGCATCAACGCTGTCATTCTTGCCGTCCGTCTGCGCAAGGCAACCGGGATGCCCGAAACACGTCTTACAGGTCATGATGAATGGTCTGCAGTTTCCGTGTTTCGTAAAGTCTGGAGGCGCGAAAGAGCCCTGCGCGCTGCTGAAGCTACCCGCAACAGGGAGTGGAATCAATTAGTGATACCTGATGGAATGTCAAACCAATGAGCGGCCTCTTATCATATTCTCACCCGCAGCAGCCGGCGCAAATGCCGGTGGCCATTGACTATCCCGCCGCGCTGGCCCTGCGCCAGATGGCGCTCGTTCAAGATGAACTACCGAAATACCTGCTGGCACCGGAAGTCAGCGCCCT
>NZ_AFNK01000057.1 GCF_000238795.1 Haemophilus sputorum CCUG 13788
CGGACGGCCCGGACTAAGGGAAACAGGTCAGCTTCTCGGACGGCCCGGACTATGGGAAACAGGTCAACTTCTCGGACGGTCGGGAGTGTGGGAAACAGGTCAAGTTAGGCAAGCACTATGGGAAACACAGCAAGTTCAGTATCCCCCCATATGTCAGCAACAAACTAAGGGGGGAGGAAATAAAAATTACAGACTATTGTTTTTTATCAAGAAAATTAAACAGCAAGCGACCATCTTCTTCAGTGGTATATGTTACCTTTAATGGCGTCTTCTCATTAATTTTCTTCAGAGCAGGTTCCAGGAAGGTACGCTTCATTTCAGCAATATTGTTTTTCTGCGAGGCAGGGAGCATAAACCTTTCACATAACCAGTCATGTGTGGTGATCCAGACACCAGTGCTCCGGAACTGACACAGGCTTTCATAAAGCCGGATGACACGAACACTATTAAGCTGGCCACAGTCATAGAGAGAATAGGTAGTGAACTGGGAGGTTAAGCCGACCAGGAATGGCATGACCTTGTAGTTAAATTCAATCTGCCAGGAACCCCGGCCTCGCTTCATTCCTGCTTCAGCCAGCCACGGACGTTTAACTTCTTCAAACTCACCTTCTTTTGGATAAAAGGTAACCGTTGATTCGCCCAGAGCATTTACCCCAGCCTTCACATCACGACTGGCGACAGACGTAGCGACATTGAAGTATTTGACGTAATCGGAAACGCTGATTTTGAAGAGCGGCAATACGTCAGAGTCATCTTCCTGGCTGTCATTAAAATAGGCCTGCATGAGGCATAACCACAGCACACGTTTTGCCTGAAGAGGCAGGTAATATGCAGCTTCGGTCAATTCGTTAGATTGCTTTATACTGGCGCGTTTTTTAAACGTTTTAGTAGCTGGCAAGAGTGCTTGAGTATCCATTTCAATGCCTATGGGTAAATTTTTACCCACCCATAATGACAGTGAAAACAGAAATTGCAAGCTATCGCGATACTTATCCACCGGAAAAATCTGCACTTTATCCACAAGTGGATAATTGAGAACTGAACTTGACCTCTTTCCCATAGCTTGTTGATGCGTATCCCATAGCTTGTTGACACAAAACCCACTGATACGTGATTAATTTCCCATATTATGTTTACCAGTTGCCCATACAGGCCCCCTCTCAGGCCGCACTGTACGCGGCTTTCAGGCTCCCTAAAAGATGTAAAATAAAGAAAAAGAATAAAAAAGTACTTTATAAAAATATGCCCGTGGATAAGTGGATAACCCCGAGGGGAGGTGATTTTTCAGGCATTGAGCGTAAGCAGAATTTATAAGTTTTGTTCCCTGGTGCTTCCTCGCTCACTCGGGGCTTCGCCCTGTCGCTCGACTGCGGCGAGCACTGCTGGCTCGATCATATCCGTGGCCGGAAGATACTACTCCTCCCCCGAGTCGCTCTCCAGAGCCGGCTACAGCGAGACAACCCGCACGAAGATTTCTATCGTCCCTGCAGACATATTCGAATCGTTTTTATTAACCCTGGCTTCCGTCGTGACAGAACACTACGTCCTGTAAAAGGGGGACTAAGGCCCCTGAATCACACACCTGAATAATGCGGAGTTTTACGATAATGTCATTGCTGGAAACTTTCCTGACCGCTTCTCAGGGGGCAACAATCCTGTTCCTTGCCATGCTGATCTACTGGCAAAAGCGATAAATCCAAGCGGGCTGGCCTTTGGCCAGCTTCGCTGTATAAGGGGAAAAATGCGGCATATCCAGACATTTCACTAGGCAATTTGAATTCAGATATCTATGCTTGGGATCCGGTCAACAGGAGGTAACAAGATGAAACTTGAAACTATACAGATAGATAATACCGTAAGGAGTGGTCTTAATTCTTTCACTGACGGGGTGATTATTCGTGATACAAAGGTATTGATCACGCTCAATCTCCCGGATGGACAGAAAACCACTATTGAGGGGGAATGGCGGCATATGTCGGACGCCAACAGGTTGTCAGAACGTATTACGATGCTTCAGCATGCGATCTATGAGCAGTATGAGGAATACAGAGCAGATATTCCCGTCAGCTGGTCCAGATAACGTCTGACAGACCTCCCCGGCGAGCAGGACGTTCGCCAGCATCATTCTCCTAAGTACTTAAATATTCCCTTTCAGCATGGCTACCGCATCCGCTTCGGGCATCTGAAACTGAACTCGATGCCGCGCAGCAACATCAAGTGCGAACACCTTCGTATAGACTTCCGTCGAGCTAATCGATTTGTGGCCCATCAGGCTCTGCAAAACCTTCAGTGGTATGCCGGCATACAGCATATGCATCGCGTAGGAGTGGCGGAACGTATGCGGGGTGACCGGCACCGAGAATGTCACCCCGTCGACGGCGGCCGCTTCAACCGCTTCGCCAATCCAGGTCCGTACTGTCCGGTCGGTGATGTCCCAGATGCGGGCTTTCTCTGTTCTGCCGGTACGCTTGTTGCGTCTTTCCAGCGGAATTTTCAGGGTGGCCACCATCATCTGCAGCTGGCTGACGTAGTGGTGATCGGAAAGCGGAACCAGACGATGAGCCTGGCTACCGGCGGGAGCTCGGCCGGCTGTCCTGGCCGCTTTTTCGGTGCGCTGCTTAAGCGTGGCCAGCTGCACGAACGGATACGGTGGCACCAGCGAAAAATCCCCCCGGGTCAGCGCCAGCGCCTCGTTGATACGTGCGCCGGTGTTCCAGAGGGTTGCCAGCAGCATCTTGCGGT
>NZ_AFNK01000056.1 GCF_000238795.1 Haemophilus sputorum CCUG 13788
GTCTAGAACCGTACCTTGCAAAATACCTAAAAAATTTAACCGCTTGTAAAAGCAACCGTTAAGATGAAATTGATAGAAATTGAGAAGCTAAATAAATACTTTGGAACAGGCGAAAACCAAGCGCATATTCTTAAAGATATTAACCTTAGCATTGACCAAGGCGACTTTGTTGCCATTATTGGCGCCTCAGGTTCAGGCAAATCCACGTTGATGAATATCATCGGATGTTTAGATACGGCAAGCAGTGGTGTTTGTCGTATTGATGGCAAAGAAACCATTGCGATGAATGCAGATGAGCTTTCAAACTTACGCCAACGCAAATTTGGGTTTATCTTTCAACGCTATAACCTGCTTGCTGCATTAAATGCGAATGAAAATGTTGCACTTCCAGCTGTATATGCAGGAATGCCCTCGCGTGAACGAAAAGCACATGCAGATGCCTTGTTAGATAAACTTGGTTTGAAAGAAAAAACGCAAAATAGGCCTAATCAGCTTTCTGGCGGGCAACAACAACGCGTCAGTATTGCGCGAGCACTGATGAATGGTGGCGACATTATTCTTGCGGATGAACCAACCGGCGCACTGGATTCAAAAAGCGGTGAAACCGTTTTAGAAATCTTACAAGACCTTCATCGCGAAGGACACACCATTATCATGGTTACCCATGATCCTAACATTGCTGCAACAGCAAGTCGTGTCATTGAAATTAAAGACGGGCGAATAATTAAAGATGAACGCCAACAACCTTATCAACATCAACAAAAACTAACAAAAGGCGAATATCGTGCCCCCCGATTTTGGGATCAGCTTGTTGAATCCTTCAAAATGGCAACAAGTGCAATTATGGCGCATAAATTACGCGCATTATTAACTATGCTAGGGATAGTTATTGGTATTGCCTCCGTGATTTCTGTTGTGGCGCTAGGGCGAGGCACACAGCAACAGGTATTGTCTAATATCAATAGTCTTGGCACAAACACCATGACCATTATGAATGGTACTGGATTTGGCGATAGACGCGCGAATTTAACTAAAAACCTCACCGTATCTGATGCAGAATTACTCAATAAACAAGGATTTGTTGATAGTACTACGCCTTTAAGCAATCTCAGTGCTACGGTAATTTATGGTAATACCAATGTAACTGGCTCAGTCAATGGCGTAGGAGAACAATATTTGAATGTTAAAGGCATGAAGATGGTTTCAGGGCGATTCTTTAATGACAGTGAAGTGAAAGAAGCTGCGCAAGTAGTCGTGATTGATGCTAACACACAAAAAGATTTGGGGATTATCGCACCAGTAGAAGGGAAAGTGATTTTAGTCGATAAAAAACCGCTGAAGATCATTGGTTTAGCGGAAGAGTCAAATAATATGCACCAAACCAGCCTAAAACTTTGGACGCCTTATACCACTTTGATGCAACGTATTTCTGGCGAAAAGCATATTGATTCCTTAACAGTAAAAGTGAAGGATGAGGTGGAAAGTCAAACCGCTGAAAAAAGTGTAATTTCATTGCTTAGCGCAAAACATGGTAAGAAAGACTTCTTTATCATGAATAGCGACACCATTAAACAAACCATTACAAGCACCACAAATACCTTAACGCTTCTCATCTCTTCTATCGCGTTAATTTCATTAGTGGTAGGCGGAATTGGCGTTATGAATATTATGTTAGTTTCTGTCACAGAACGCACTAAAGAAATTGGCGTAAGAATGGCGATTGGTGCTAAGCAACGTAATATCTTGCAACAATTCTTAATTGAAGCCATTTTAATTTGTTTATTAGGCGGTGTGATTGGGATTCTGTTGGCAGGTACGATTATCACGCTGTTTAACACCTTAGGTTCTAATTTCAAAATGTTACTTTCATTAGAATCTGTTGTACTAGCAGTATTCTTCTCTACGTTAATTGGGGTTGTTTTTGGTTATATGCCGGCAAAAAATGCCTCTAAACTCAATCCAATTGTTGCCCTTTCGCAAGAATAACGCTCAACCAAACAAATAAAGCTCGGGAATACCGAGCTTTATTTTTGCAAAAAATTATCTAAATTAAACCGCTTGTAATCCGCAATCAATTTGGGCTAAAAGTTTTTTCTCTTCTTCTAAATCAGCGAAAACTAACGGATTTTGTGTTAGAAAGTCTGCTTCAAATTGTAATTTCCAATCATTATCGGCAACGGATAATTGCATTTCTTTCGGCCTAATGGTGGCTTGACGTGCACGATTAAGTAACACCGCGAGTCTGAAAATACGCAAAATCGAGAGTATGTCACGGTTTTTGTAACGATTTATACGCTTAATTTCGGTTCGTTTAAATCCTTTTTGATGGAAATACATTAACACTGATAACAAATGTTGCTGTTCAGAATCAAATCCAGCTAAGGTGCTGTTAGCAATAATATAGGCTGAATGTTTGTGCACATTATTATGGTTAATAACCAGTCCTATTTCATGTAGCAAACTCGCCCATTTCAGCATGGCTTTAAGCTCTTTCGTTTGTTGGCGGTTTTGCCAATCTTCAACCTGTTCAAATAAGGCTAAGGCCGTTTCTTCTACACGATTTGCTTGTGCCTTATCAATGTTAAATTGCTGGGCTAGCGCTTCTGCCGTACGTTGGCGAATATCACCAACTTGGAAACGTTGCTCCAAGCCATACATAACCCCTTCTCTTAACGCACCATCAGAATAACGCATCGAACGCAATTTAAAGGTATGAAATAATGCCAGTAAAATCGCAAGTCCCGGCACTAATACATCTGCTCGCTCTTCCAGCAAGCCTTTTAGCTGAATAGCCGATAATGAATTAAATTTTAAACAGTTTGCAATAATCGCTTTTAAACGTGGCTCAGTAATTAAGCCATCACGATAGCCGTTTGCCATCAACACTTTAGAAACTGTTTTAATCGTGCCAGATGAACCTAATACATGCTCCCAGCCAAGTTCGCGATATTCTGCTTCTAAATCTTCTAATTTTTCCATCGCCAATTGATAAGCAGCTCGAAAACGGGATTCTGTTAATGCACCATTAGGGAAAAATCGCTTGGCAAAACTGACACAGCCCATGTGTCGGCTTTCAGCACGTAAGGGGTCAAAATCATCCCCAATCGTCATTTCCGTTGAGCCACCGCCAATATCAATCACAAACTTTCGACCTTTTTCAGGTTGGGTATGGCTTACACCCGCATAAATTAAACGCGCTTCGTCTTGACCAGAGATAATTTGAATAGGGAATGGAAAAACTTTTGCTGCTTGTGCTAAAAAATCAGCATTATTTAGTGCACGGCGTAATGTATAGGTGCCAACAACTCTCACATTTTCTGGCGAAAATCCTTGTAGTCGATCGCCAAATAATGCTAAACAATCAACACCGCGTTGAATCGCTTCTTGGCTTAAGATACGATGTTCATCTAACCCATCCGCCAAACGAACACGACGTTTAATACGAGATAGCACTTGAATTGATCCATTGACTATCCGAGCGACAATCATATGAAAACTGTTTGAACCAAGATCAATGGCGGCAAATTCACGAAATCCGTTTGAAGAAGATGGTTGAGAAAACATATCAAGCCCTATTCAATTAAAGAGAAATAGTCGAATTTTAGCATTTTTAGCTTAGAGCATATAGTTCTTGCCATTAAATTTGCGCATTTTTATGCTTTATTTGAGCAATTTTTCTATAAGTAAGAAAACATTTTGACGAAACTGCAGAAAAGGAATAGGATTTCATCAGTTATGTTTTATTTTTAATACCCCACTAAGAGGATCATTTTATGGCCGAAAACAAAAAACAAGCCTTCCAAGATATGCTCGATTATGTGCATCTTTATCGCTTAAAAAACAAATTGCATCGTGAAACTGCCGATAACGACCGTAAAATCCGCGATAACCAAAAACGCGTATTGTTATTAGATAACTTAAATCAATACATTAACGATAATATGAGCGTAGAAGAAATTCGTGCCATTATTGCAAATATGCGTGATGACTACGAAAACCGCGTTGATGATTACATGATTCGTAATGCAGAATTATCTAAACAACGCCGCGAGATTCGTCAAAAAATGGCATCTCATAAGCAAACTCCTGCAAAAGCAGACTAACATTCTTCCTCCAAGCGGTGGATTTTTCACTTCATTTTGCAAATCTTTGAGAAAATACTACCGCTTGCTTTGTTTGTTCTTTGAACAATTATCCACCTATCTAATATTTCTACTTGACTCTTATTAAAAAAGGCGTATTTTAATTGATGTTGTCGCAAGCCAAACGTTTGCGGCACAGAGAGGCGCATCACTCAGGCAACTTAACTTTAGGCAACTAGGGCTGTATGACGGTTAGGTGATGGGAGTGTTTGCCGAGGTGTGAATTCACTAGACTGGAATGAACATCGGCTGAGTCAGGTTGAATCCTATCAGCTGTCATTTGATTTTAATTCAATCAAATGGAGTGCTCTGATTGAATGGTCCCTACCAATAAATCTACTCAATTTCCTTTCCGAATCTCCACAACAACCACATTCTTTTTTTATTTATTTAGGAATTCTTATTATGTCTAAACTTTCTGTGGCGAAATTTGGTGGTACCAGTGTTGCAAATTTTGATGCGATGTCGCTTTGTGCGAATATCGTAACAAATGACCCAAATACCCGTGTGGTCGTGTTGTCTGCATCAGCTGGCGTAACCAATTATCTTGTGGAATTAGCTAACGGTTGTGAAAAAGAACGCCGTGATGAAATCTTAGAAGCTGTACGCACCATTCAATACAATATCATTGATAAATTAGCTGAACCAAGTAGTGTTCGTGCTGAAATTGATACCGTATTGGCGCATATCAAATCATTAGCTGAATCAGCAAGCCTTGCCACTTCAGCAGCCTTAGCCGATGAACTTATCTGCCAAGGTGAAATGATGTCTACCAAAATCTTTACTCAATTATGCAAAGAACGGGGTTACCCAGCAGTATGGCTAGATGTGCGTGAATTGATTGCCACTGATAGCCAATTTGGTAAAGCAGCACCAAACGATGAAAAAACAAAAGCGCAATCGGATGCTTTATTAAAACCATTGATTGCCGAAGGCAAAGTGGCTATTACACAAGGCTTTATCGGTCGTGATGAAGAAGGTAAAACAACCACACTTGGTCGCGGTGGTTCAGACTACTCTGCAGCGTTATTGGCTGAAGTGTTAGATGCAGACGATGTGTTAATCTGGACAGATGTTCCGGGCATTTATACTACTGACCCTCGTGTAGCACCAGCGGCAAAACGTATTGATACCATGGCATTTAACGAAGCTGCAGAAATGGCAACGTTCGGTGCGAAAGTGTTACACCCAGCAACTTTATTACCGGCTGTACGTAGTAATATTCCTGTTTATGTTGGCTCAAGCAAAGCGCCTGAACAAGGTGGGACTTGGGTAACGCGCGATCCACAGCCTCGCCCAACTTTCCGTGCGATTGCATTACGTCGCAACCAAACTTTAGTCACGCTATCTAGCCTTTCTATGCTGCATGCGAAAGGTTTCCTAGCAAATGTTTTTGCTATTTTAGCCAAACACAATATTTCAGTAGATGTCATTACCACTTCTGAAGTGAGTGTCGCATTAACGCTAGATAAAACTGGTTCCGCATCAACCGGCACAGACCTGCTCTCTCCAGCATTATTAGAAGAACTCAACGACTACTGCCATGTACAAGTTGAAAATGATTTGGCTTTAGTTGCAATCATTGGTAATCATCTACATACGCAAGCCGGTGTGGCAAAACGTTTATTCCACACGCTTGAAAATTACAACATTCGCTTAATCAGCTATGGTGCAAGCACCAACAACGTTTGCACACTTGTTAAAAATAGCGAAGCAGATGAAATTGTTCGTTCATTACATGCAGCATTATTCGAATAATGTTTAAATGAGAATAATCTAAAAAAACAAGCGGTAGGATTTTGCAAATGTTTTACAAAATTCTACCGCTTTACTTTTGTTGTGTACTAATACCTAGTATTTTCTATCCCATTCTGAAGTTAAGAACATTTTTGGTGCATCTTCTTTTTGCAGAATTTGATAATAATAGTCGTATGCTAGAACATTTTGTACATATCCACGGGTTTCATAATACGGAATAGAAGCCACAAACACATCAAAATCTAGCTTATTTGCACTTCTTGCTAACCATTGGTCTACTCGCCCCGCCCCCGCATTATACGCAGCTGCAATTAACATACGATTATTCGGATACCGTTGATTTAATTCCGCCAAATGCGTTGTTCCCAGCATAATATTATTAAATGGTTGGAATAAATCATTTTCGCCATTAAATGGTAACCCATTCTCTTTCGCTGTTTTTTCTGCTGTTGTTGGCAACAGTTGCATTAGCCCCATGGCATTCGCGTGCGATTTTACTTCAACATTCCACGCACTTTCTTGTCGTGCAATGGCTTGAGCAAAAGTTTTGCTAATCGGCTTATCTTTTAAAGCAATTTTAAACCAATCAGCATACGCATCTGGTAAACGTAAGAACAGGTAATCAAAAGCTTTTGCTTGAATCGTGCCCTCAACGGCCAGTGCATACCATTGTTTTTGATAAGCATAGAGTATCACACTAAGTTGTTGATTTTTTGGTAACAATTTTACCAAGTTAACCCATTCATTTTTAGCTTGTGCATGACGTTTTAAGGCGATGAGTTCGGCAATACGATCTAACTGCGGTAACTTGGCTTTTTCTTCAGGAGTCAATTCAATCACAGCGACTGAAGGCGGCTGATACAGTTCGCCTAATTGTTGCGCGGCTAACATTGGATAAAATCCACGCTCGCCGACCATCTCTTTGAATATCGCCTTACGTTTTTCTAAATTAGATTCATTTTTTGCCGCCCAATAACGCCATTCTAGTTTCTGTTTTCCTTCATTAGACAGCAAATCTAGCCATTTTGCAGTATCCGTTTGTTGCCATAATGCCATACGGATACGGCGCTCGGTTAAATTATCTGCTTTTAATGCCTCAATTTGACTATCGCGCCACTCCACAAATTCAGGAGAAACACCATCAAACAGATGGTTTAAATAGCTAATTTTCCAATTATTCAGTGTTGGCGCATCTAATTCCAGTTTCGTTGCCCAAGTTTCCAGCAATTCAAAACCAGGTTTGCCTTCTTCTGGTAAAGTTTTGAGCCATTTTGCAAATGCTAATTTAACCACTTGCTGACTTTGAGGATTTACTTCAGTATTCTCAATAAACTTAGGCAATGTTTGTGGCTGATTAAACAATTCGACCACATTAGCTAACCATCCGTTTAATGCCGGATTATCTGAATTCAGTGCTTGTAATGCCTCTTTTGCATTTTTCTCAAATAAATTGACCGCTTTCTGACGAATATTTACTTCGGTTTTGCCACCGTTATCTTTCCAATACGCTTCTAAATTTGCGCATTCACTAGGCAAGTTTGGCATGATTAACCATAACTTTTCAAACTGGTTAAGCAGATCGGTCATCACAAAATCAGTTTGAGGTTTTTCATTGTTTGCTTGCGCAAGTTCGGGATTGATTTCCATTTTTTCAGCTAATAGCTGGTAGTTTGCACCTAATACACGGCATTGATTCTGCACAGATTCAGGAGACACTTTCTTGCTATATGCCAATAGCGCTGGATAAGCTTGCTGCTGATACAATTGTTCAAATGGCAGTTGTGTTAAACGCGATTGATAAATCGAATCGGGATATTTTTGAAGAAACGCTGAAATATCAGATTCAGTGGCTTGATTGAGTCCAATTTTGGCTTTAAGTAATGCCCACTCTGCATCTTGCTGTAATGGGTAGCCATTTAAGCGCTCAATCAACCCTTGCGCTAATGAAATGGTTGAGGCTGAAAGCGATTGTTGTTTTACTGCACCATTAAGCAGATATTCTAACGCCAAAAAACTTTCGCGTTGCTGTTGAAGTAATAATGCTGTTTTATCTGCATCATGTTGCCATTGGCTTTTAGCAAGCGTAATTTTTTCAGTTACCTCGCTTTCATTAAACGTGACAAGGGCGCTTTTTTTGCTTTTTTCTACTTGCGAAAATGCAAGTGGGCTTACCACTAATAAGGCGGCAAGCAGCGATTTTTTCCACATAATATGTTCCTTTAAATTTTGCAGAAAATTAGAATAAAAAGACCGCTTGAAGTTCCCAAAAACGTCAAACGGTCTCATTTTAAGCGGTAATTATTCGTCCATTACAACTTTACCAATGTAATCTAGATTACGGTAACGTTGCGCATAATCAATACCATATCCCACAACAAATTCATCTGGGATCGCAAAGCCAACCCATTCTACTGGTACATTGACTTCTCGTCTTGAAGGCTTATCTAATAAGGTGCAGATGGCAACAGAACGAGGCTCACGCAAACGTAGGATTTCTCGAACTTTGTTAAGCGTAAAACCAGTATCGATAATATCTTCAACAATTAAAACATCCTTGCCGCCAATATCGCCATCTAGATCTTTTAAGATTCTGACATCTCGACTCGATTCTGTGCCAGAGCCATAACTTGATGCGGTAATAAAATCTACCTCAAGTGGCAAATCAATTAAACGCACCAAATCTGCCATAAACATAAAAGAACCACGCAACAGCCCAATCACGACTAAATTCTCGCAATTTGAATGATGGTAGTGATGGCTAATTTCTTTCGCAACTTCTGCAATACGAGATTGGACGTCTTGCGCTGAAATTAAGGTTTCAACATGATATTTTTTCATTTTTTACCCTTAGCAATAGGCGATTATTTTAATTGTTCAAAGGCTTGGCGAAGATCTGCTTTTAAATCTTCAACATGTTCTAAGCCCACTGAGAAACGTAATAAATTGTTGGTAATCCCACGTGCAATACGTTCTGCCTCTGGGATATCCATATGAGTTTGGGTTGCAGGATAAGTAATGAAGCTTTCAGTTCCACCTAAACTTTCTGCAAACGTAATCAATTTAATCGCTTTTAAGAATTTTGGTACCCATTCTTCTTTTTGCAGACGGAATGAAAGCATGCCACTTTTACCTGAATATAATACGCTGTCAATTTCTGGCTGTTCTTTTAAGAATTTAGCTAATTCTGTTGCATTTGATTGATGGCGTTCCATGCGTAAAGCAAGCGTTTTTAAACCACGCACGGCAAGGTATGAATCAAATGGTGAAAGCACAGCACCTGCGCAGTTTTGGAAGTAGAATAAACGCTCTGAAAGATTCTGACCATTCACTTTAGTCGCTTCTGAATCTTTTGCAACAATTAAACCCGCTAACACATCATTATGCCCTGAAAGGTATTTGGTAGCACTGTGAATGACAATATCTGCACCATGTTCAATTGGGCGGAATAATACTGGCGATAAGAAGGTATTATCAACAATTAACATCAGGTTATGTTTTTTGGCAATCACAGAAATTGCATCGACATCACATTCTTCCATCAATGGATTGGATGGAGTTTCGACAAAAATTGCTTTCGTATTTGGTGTAATCGCTGCTTCAATCTCAGCTAGATCTGCGGTATTCACATAAACCGGTTTTACCGTATTGTGATGCTTATGGCTAAAGTCGAATAAACGATATGATCCACCATAAACATCGCTTGAAATGATCCATTCATCCGGTGCTTTAAATAATGACATTACTAACTGAATAGCCGCCATACCTGATGCCATAGCAAAACCTGCATCACCGCCTTCTAAATCAGCAATACCTTGCTCTAACACCGCACGAGTTGGGTTTTTAGTCCGCGTATAATCCCATCCTGTTGATTCACCTAAACCATCACGACCGTAAGCGGTTGATAAAATAATTGGAGTTGCCACCGCACCTGTGCGAGGATCTGTACGATTACCTAGTTGAACTAAGGTGGTTTCAATGTTGTTGAATTTGGTCATTTGGATTTCCTTACTTGCGCTACCCTTATAATAAAAAGGTGTTTTTAACGCATCAATATCATTACATTTTTAATTTTATAGATTATTCAAATCTAACACATCTGTCATATCAAATAAGCCATTCGATTTATTTGCAACCCATTTAGCAGCACGAACTGCACCGTTAGCAAAGGTCATACGGCTTGAAGCTTTATGCGCAATCTCCACACGTTCGCCTTCATCAGCAAACCACACAGAGTGTTCACCAATCACATCGCCTGCGCGAATAGTCGCAAAACCAATTTCATCACGTTTACGCTCGCCTGTAATACCATGACGCTCAAATACGCCATGCGTTTTTAAATCACGTCCAAGCGTTTTAGCAATATGTTCACCCATTGACAGTGCCGTGCCTGATGGCGCATCTACTTTATGGCGATGATGAGCTTCAATCACTTCAATATCGCAATAATCGCCCATCACTTTTGCCGCTTTTTCTAACAGCTTAAATACTAAATTCACCCCAACGCTATAATTTGAAGCAAATACAATACTAATTTTTTCTGCTGCAGTTTGAATCGCTTGTTTACCTGCATCATCAAAACCCGTTGTGCCGATTACCATTGCCTTTTGATTGGCCACACAGAAAGCAATATGCTCAAGCGTACCTTCAGGGCGAGTGAAATCAATCAATACATCAAAATTAGGATTTTCTGCCAGCGTCGCTTTAATCTCAACGCCTAACTTACCTACGCCAACTAATTCGCCAGCATCTGCGCCGATCAGTGAAGATCCTGCACGCTCAAAAGCTGCAGTTAAAGTCGCATTTTCTGCATTTGCGACTGCCGTAATTAAATTACGTCCCATTCGTCCACCTGCGCCGACTACCCCAATTTTTAATGTCATTGTGTTTTCCTCTTATTTGTTGTTTTTATGTTTAATTAAAGCGGTTCGATTTTACAAGCATTTTGCAAATTATTGTGAAAATTCTACCGCTTGTTTGCTATTTATTTTTGCACTGCAATATGCACGGTAATCTCTTCTCTATCGTGATAAAGATGTTTTGCCTGAATGCTAAAACGGAAACCATTTTTAGCCAATTCTTCACTTAAATAATTTAAACAAAGCTGCACTTCTTGATAGCGTTTTTTCATCGGTAATTTAAGGTTAAAAATCGTTTCTCGACACCAACCGTTAATCAACCATTTTGCAATCAGTTTACTGATGCGAATAGGCTGTTCTACCATATCACAAACTAGCCAATCAATTGTTTTACGCTTAGGTGGTTGGAATTTAAAGCCATCTTCAGCACAGTGCTCAATGCGCCCCGTTTCATTAAGACTTGCCGCCATTTTGCCGTGATCAACCGCATAGACAAATACACCGCGTTTAACAAGCTGATAAGTCCATCCCCCTGGACAAGCGCCTAGATCCACGCCTGTCATTGAATCACTGAATCGTTTTTTCTCTTCTGCTTGAGGTATAAAAGTTAAAATCGCTTCTTCCAATTTCAATGTTGAGCGACTTGGTGCTTCTGATGGAAATTTCAAACGGGGTATGCCCATCAAAAATGGTGAACGGTTATAATTATACGCATACCCAACATAGCAACAACCAGAACGAATAAACAGAATATGCAAAGTTATGCTATTTCTTGCCTGATCAGACTTGCCTAAATAACCTGCTTTTTTCAAATGGTTACGCAATGGCACAGTAAATTTACGGCAGAAGGTTAACAGTTCTTTGGCTTCATTAGTATCAGGCGTTTCAACTACGACATCGCTACTGTTAATTGGATTGAGTGTTTGGTATTGTTCGAGAATCGGGCTAATACGATCTTGTTCGGGCAAATTTTGTAATAAATCGCCAACCACAATCATTTGACGCGCAAAAATCAGATCTTTTAAGCTCAATTCTCTGGCTAATCTATCTGCATCGCCTGCTTGATAACACTCAAAAATCACATAACCGCTGCTCTCTTTAACCGAGGCAAAACCGAACACGCCCAGTTGAGCGGCTTTATCGTTAATTTCCCCCGCCATTTCTTTTTCAAAACCAGCACGGCAATATAAAGCTAATTTATTCATTTTTATTCAACTTATTGCGCTTGCTTACGATTTTGGCAACTAATAAAAGCAAGAGCGGCCCAGCCTACTAAGAAAGCGGTACCACCAATTGGGGTAACCCAAACTAAAGCTTTACTTGCACCTAACGCTAAAGCATAAAGGCTGCCACTAAATAAAAGAATACCTAAGAACCAGCTTCCACCAATAATATTAAAGGCTTTAGCGCGACAAGCGGGCGGATTTTGTAAATTATTTGCAATTTGGAATAAGCCTAACACAAGTAAGGCAAGCGTATGAAAGGTTTGATATTGAATGCCAGTATGGATCCAGCTCATCGCTTTTTCATCAAGGCTACTAGCTAACCCATGTGCAGCAAATGCGCCTAAAGAAATCGAAAAGAAGCCACTTAACGCTGCAAGAAAGACGAATTTATTTTTCATTTTATACTCCTTTTATGAAAGCGTTATCATATCACAAGCGGTTTATTTTACGCATTCTTTTGCAAAAATGATTAACGTAAATGGGGTAAATCCGATAATTTTAGTTGCGTTATTTTATCAGCTTATTAGAATAGGATTTTAATTTAGGCTCCGAGCTTGTTTACCTAAGTTGCGAAAATAAGGTAACAATGCCGCATCAAGCAGAAAATATACTATTTGGTGCCGGGAAGTTTTGGAAACGGAACTTCCTCTCGTGTTTAGAAAGGTGTCCATGCAAACTATTCCTATCAAAAATATAGGGGAAGAATCTACCATCTCTGGATTGGTTGATCGCTTCCACCGACAATACACTTATTTGCGCTTATCAATTACCGATGTGTGTAATTTTAAGTGCACCTATTGCCTGCCAGACGGCTATCAACCGCCTGCGCATAAACAAACTTTCTTAACCTTACCTGAAATTCAGCGTTTGGCAGTTGCTTTTGCGGAATTGGGGACGGAAAAGATCCGCCTTACTGGTGGAGAACCAACTCTACGCAAAGATTTTCTTGAAATTGCGCATACGATTTCACAAACCTCGGGAATTAGAAAAGTTGCCTTAACGACTAACGGTTATCGTTTATTAAAAGATGTAGCACATTGGCAACAAGCTGGTATTACTGATATTAACGTAAGTGTAGATAGCTTAGATCCACGCCAATTCCAGCTTATTACCGGCGAAGATAAGTTACAGTCTATTTTAAAAGGTATCGATCGCGCGTTTGAAATTGGCTATCAAAAAATTAAAGTTAATGCCGTACTCATGAAGCAATACACCGCTTCAGAATTAGATAAATTTTTAGCTTGGATTAAAGATAAACCTATCCAAATGCGTTTTATTGAATTGATGCAGACTGGTGAAATGGATCATTTCTTCCATGCGCAACATCTTTCTGGGCAATCTGTCATGGAAAGATTATTGCGTGAGGGCTGGCAATTACAAAACCGTGCACTTTCCGATGGCCCGGCGAAAGTATTGCGTCATCCTGATTATTTAGGCGAAATTGGGCTGATTATGCCTTATGAGAAGAATTTCTGCCAAAGTTGTAATCGTCTTCGCGTCTCTGCCACAGGCAAATTACATCTTTGTTTGTTTGGAGAAGAAGGAATTGAGTTACGAGATTTGTTAACTGAAGAGGCTTCAGTTTATCAGTTACAAGCTCGCCTAAAAGCCGCTTTGCAAGGGAAACGAGAGCATCACTACTTGCATATCGGTGATAGCGGTGTGCGAAATAATTTAGCCTCAATTGGTGGCTAATTGCAAAATTGCTTTAGAAGCTTACCGCTTGCTGCCCCTTTCGGGGCAGTTTTGTTTTCTGATAGTGTTAATGATTTGCCATGATTGCTTCAATATCGGCAATTTCTTTTGGACAACCTGAGGTAAGATTTTTATTTCCATATTCAGTAATCAACAGATTATCTTCAATACGAATACCAATCCCCTTATACTGTTCTGGGACATCCGCATCAGACGGAATATAAAGCCCAGGCTCAACAGTCAGCACCATACCAATTTGTAACGGGCGATCTTTTTCTTGTCCATAATCGCCAACATCATGCACATCTAACCCTAGCCAATGCCCTAAGCTATGCAAATAAAATCGCTTCACTGCTTTTTCTGCTAATAGCGTTTCTCTCTCACCTTTAAGAATACCTAGTGCCAGTAAACCATCTGTCATTACCTCCATAGCAGCCTCATTAGCTACTTTGAATGAGCTATTAGGCACAAGATGTTTGACTGCTGCTTTCATCGAATCTAGCACTAATTGATACAACGCGCGCTGAGCTTCATTAAATTTTCCGTTAATCGGAAAAGTTCGCGTAATGTCGCCCGCATAATGAGCAAATTCAGCGCCCGCGTCGATCAACAAAAGATCACCGTCTTGCAATACGGCATTGTTATCGTTGTAATGCAAGATACAAGCATTTTCTCCACTAGCAACAATACTATTGTAAGCAGGAAAACGCGCGCCAAAACGGCTAAATTCATGTTGAATCTCGCCTTCAATTTCCAACTCATAACGATTTGGACGAGTCTGTTTCATTGCACGAATATGCGCTAACGCAGAAATATGACAAGCTTGTTGAATCAATGCGATTTCAGCTTCAGATTTTATTAAGCGCATTTCAGATAGCATCAAACGCCAATCAATTACCTCATCAAAACAAGATTGAACGATGGCATCCCCCCAAGTTTGCCAGCCTTGAGCATAATAACAAGCGGTCAAGTTTTGTGTTTTTTCTGCAAAAATTGATTGAATTTGCGTAATATCAAAAGCTTCATCCACATTTAAAACGCTTGGTGCTTGGGCAACACCTAAACGCTTACCATGCCAAGTTTCCATCAGCGGATCACGCTCACGCAGAAATAAAATGCTGCGGCACAGCCCTTCTTTTTTTATGAGTAACAAAGCAGATTGCGGTTCATTAAACCCTGTGAGATACCAAAAATAACTGTCTGCCCGAAAAAGATAATCGCAGTCGTTATTACGGCGTTTTTCCGTTTCTGTAAACACAATTAACGCCGAATTGTCTTGCATTTGCTCAAATACCCGTTGACGGCGAAGGAAAAATTCTTCTTTTGGTAATTCGGCAAGATACGCTAAATCCATGATGATTCCTTTTGTAAAAAACTCGAAAAAAACGACCGCTTATCGCTAGAATGTTTTGCTCATTTCTAAGAATACACGGTTTTTATCATAGCCATAGAAAGGATGATTACTTTTCACCTTTTGATAAGACCAAGTGATTTTAGGTGTAATGCCCCAGAAATAGAGATCGCGATGCCACAGGGTTAATGTTGAAGCATATTCTCGGTTTTTCTGGCGAATATTAAAGAAATCTACCGCTTGATAATGACGTTTAGCATAAGAAAGCGTAATTCGGCTAGATATGCCCCACGGCCATTCTTGTCCCCAACCAAGTCGACTACCCATTCGTTGATAAGCATTATCTTTATCTCGCGTGTTTTCACGAGAATAATCTAACCCTGCAAACCAATATTGGCCACTTTTCGGAACATAGAGTAATGTGTTAGAGAACAAGTAATTATTGCCGTTTAAATGCTTACGCCAATCATAACGTTGCTCGCCATATTCTAATGCAGAGGAAATTTGCCAACGAGGGTTAAGCCAGTAACTGATATCAAAACGGGCACCAGAATTTTTTGAATACTGTTTTAGTGCATCACTTCCGCTAGAGCCGCCACTATACCAACGTTTTTCAGTAAATGGCGTTAAAGATAATTCCAAACGAGAGGTTTGATAGCCTAATCCCCAGCCTAGGCGTACATTTAACTCATTATATTTTTTATTATCCCAGTAATACTTACCTTGACCATCAAGTCCAAGTTGAGTAAAAAAGTTATTTGGTAAAGACCATTTTTTATCCAAACCTAATGAATAGGAAAGCCCTTGTGCACTTTCTTTTTTCCAGGCTTGCCAGCTACCAATATGCGTACCAGCTTTAGGTGCATTATTGATATTCGTTTCATTCAGAAAACTGACACCGCCACTAAATTTCCACTGGTCACGCTGATTTAATGCCGATAAATATTGGTCAATGACGGCTGTCATTTCTGGCGCCATCTCTTCTGCACGTAATTTTTGAAATTGATCTTTTGCCGCTTCATTATCATTATTCAAAAAAAGTGCCTGAGCAAGCTGATAACGTAGCGGTAAGATATCAGAATGCTGAGTAAACAAGGTACGATAACGCTGCGCAGCTTCACTATAATTCCCTTGATGGCGCGTATCAATCGCTTCTGCCCAACTCAGCAAGACGGGATCTTTTTGAGGGATTTCTCGATATAAGGGTAATAGTAATGAGACAACTTCTTCATTATTTTGTAATACCGCAGGAATCATTCCCCGTATAATTAAATCTGGATGTTGTGCCAACTCAGCTTTAGTCATAGAAACTGAGCCTTGATTATTCACTTTAGGCTGAACAGTGGGCGCTTGAAATTTGGGTGTGGCAACCTGAATGTTATCATCTAGATTGTCATTTTTAGATTGTGCGACTTCAGCATTGGCTAAGTTTGCGCACGTCATACCGAGTACAGAATATAAAAAAGTTTTTGTGAATTTCATTTTGAGTATAAGAAGAGAAATAAAGCAAGCACAAGGCTTGCTTTATTATTGTTGAAATTAACTAATTATTGTTTTTGTGCACCGAATACGGCACCCCAATTATTATCATTCGCTTGTGCTAATCCAGCAAGCTGTTTCGCTTGATCACCATAGAATTTACCCTCTACGCGCCCAGCAGACGGTAATGATGAGGAAGTAGCTGTACCATTAAAGCTGTTACCCGAAATAGAGGCATTAATGTTCACAGGTTGAATATTATTGATCCCTAAGTAGCCATTTAATGTTTTGTTGCCAAAATCCACATTAAATTGTGAAGTGCCGGTGTAGAAACCTTCTTTATCTAATGCTGGAACATTAGCTGAAATGATAGATTGACCAGAATATGATGCACTTCCGCTGGTTGGCATGTTACGGGTTGGATTGCCATTATAGAATACATAAGCATTGCCATTATCATCTAAGCTATCAGTAAGACCAAAACGCATATCTGAATATATACCACAACACACTTTTAAATCACGTCCATTAGCTTTAGCATTTAACCAATCACCAGCTGAAATTCCTGGAAAACCAATTGCTACATTAGTTCCATCTACATTGATGCTAGTGGTATTATAACCTTTGAGTTCTACACGACGAATAGAAAGACTGGTACTATCAGAAGCCACAAGTGCAGCTCCTGTTCCGCTACTTGCTTGCTGATTAGGCTGTGCTGAATTGTTAGCAGCAGATGGATTAGATTGGTTTTGTTGTGTTTGATTATTCGCTGGGGTAGCCTCATTATTGTTACTACCGCCACCACTGCTGCCACATGCAGATAAAACTAAAGCTGCTAATGCAGTTGCACCAAATTTGAATACGTGATTTACAGAAGACATGTAATACTCCTTATTAAACTAAACAATAAATATAACTATCCTAAAAGGATTGACAAGAGCCTACCATTTCAGTTCTAAGTTGTCTATATTCTTTGTCAATTTTGTGAAGTTATGTGTTGCTATTTTCTAAAAAGATAGCGACGTTATTCTAAAACAAAGCAAACATTAAGCTGGCATTGTTTCGTTTAATTTTAAAACAGTTATTCTTGCTTTGCGCCAAATGCCGCGCCCCAACTATTATCATTTGCTTGAACGAACCCAGCCAGTTCTTTTGCTTGAGAACCATAAAATTTACCTTCTACGCGTCCTGTCGATACTAATGATGAATTTGCTGTACCGTTAAAATAGTTGCCCGCAATTGTTGCATTAATGTCTGCATGAAAATTTCGAATATCTAATGCGCCATTTAATGTTTTATTCCCAAAATCCACATTAAATTGCGAATCGCCTTGATAGAGATCTCTATGGTCTAATGGATTAAGATCTACTGAAGTAATCGCATGACCAACATAAGATGCCGTACCTGTTGTCGGCATATCGTTAGTTGGGTTGCCATTATAGAAGAAATAAATATGGCTCTTATCAATCAAGCCACTATTTGAACCAAAACGCATATCTGAATAGATACCACAACATACATCAAAACGTCTTTTCTTTTTTTCTTTTAAAAAATTGAGCCAATGCTTTGCTGTAAGTCCACGGATACCAATGTCAACATCAGTTCCTTCAACATTAATTGAACTCATTTTAGGGGTATAATTATTCATCTCTACCCGATGCATAGAAGCCTTATCACCACGACCTGAAGCAACCAATACTGCGCCTGTTTCACGGCCAGTTTGTGGATTAGCTTGAACTACGTTATTTGCAGGTATATTGACTTTAGGTGGTTGTGATTGATTATTTGGTGTAGTCTTTGGACTGATTTCAGTTTGCGGCTTAGGCTGAACCTCAGGATTCTTGGTAGGCGTTGGTGGCGTTTGTTGAACTTGATTATTTACAGGTGGCGCACTATTAGAATTACTGCCACTGCTACCGCATGCAGATAACACTAGAGCAGCTAATACAGTTACACCAAATTTGAAAGGATAATTTAGAGATGACATATGGCATTCCTTATTAAATAACAGAACAAAAAAACCATAGAAAGATTACTGACACCCTACCACTTCAACCTTAAATTGTCGAATAGTCCTTACCCATTTTGTGACATTACTCTCAAGAATTTACAAATCCATTTCAAAATTTGACCGCTTGCATAAGGGAAAGCAGAAGGGAAACTACAGAATCCTTTTCAGTCTCAATACAAGCCGATATAATACCCGAGAATTTTTCTAGACTATAAAAGGAGCAAATATGTCTCAAGTGACTATGATGGGAAATCCAATCAAAGTAATTGGTAATTTTCCTAAACAAGGCGAACAAGTCAATGGTTTAACGTTCACGAATAAAGACCTTTCTGACGTGACGCTTGCTGATTTCGCGGGCAAACGCAAAGTATTGAATATTTTTCCAAGTATTGACACTGGTGTGTGTGCAACCTCTGTTCGCACATTTAATCAACGTGCAGCGGCATTAAATAATGCGGTGGTATTATGTATTTCTGCAGATTTACCTTTCGCCCAAGCACGTTTCTGTGGCGCGGAAGGCATTGAAAATGTTGTAAACCTCTCAACATTCCGTCACAAAGAAGCTCATGATGCATTAGGCGTAAACATCACCACTGGCCCAATCGCTGGTTTAACTGCTCGTGCCGTCATTGTTTTAGATGAAAATAACCACGTTTTATATAGTGAATTGGTTTCTGAAATTAAAAACGAACCAAACTATGACGCTGCATTAGCTACGCTATAATGTTTAAAGCGGTCATATTTGCAAAACTTTTTACAAATATGACCGCTTGTTGTTTTATTTATTTCTCGCTTAATTTTGCGATTTCATTAGAAAACTCTTTCACATCATCAAAGCTTAAATAAACTGAAGCAAACCGAATATAAGCGACTTTATCTAGGCTTTTTAATGCCTCCATCGCTAGCTCTCCAACCAATTTGCTTGGCACTTCCCGTTCTCCCGTAGCTTGTAAATTAAGCGTGATTCGAGTAATCGCACGTTCCAAATCTTCAGCATTAACTGGGCGTTTTTCTAATGCTTTTTGCAAACTCGCACGTAATTTTGCTGGGTTAAACGGCTCTCGTGCGCCGTTATTTTTCACAATATAGGGAATTAACAATTCAGCTGATTCAAAGGTTGTAAAACGCTCTTTGCAATTTAAACATTCACGACGGCGACGAATTTGATAACCATCTGCCGCATCACGTGAATCAATTACTTTAGCATTTTCTGTACCACAAAAAGGACAACGCATCAGATTTCTCCTTTCATTTGAGCTTGGCGGAATGCCGTTAATAAATTTTCTGGCGGTGGTGGCATTTGTAAAAAGAAGCCTTGCGTTTGAATAGCTTGTAAAACCTCTTCATTTTTTACCCGCTTGAGTGGCTTTTGTCCGTTTAAATTAAACAGCATAACAAATTGTGGCTTTCCGAAAATCTGTTGTAATGCCTCTGGCACCGCATCAAACTGATCACGTTTTGCCACATAGAGAAACATACCTTCTTTTTTAGTGCTTTTATAAATGGCACATAAATTAGTATTCGTCGTCATATTCCGGTCCTGCATAATTATCAAAGCGTGAATATTGTCCTTGGAAAGTTAATCGAACTCGCCCAATTGGACCGTTACGTTGTTTACCGATAATAATTTCTGCGACCCCTTTAAGATCGGAGTTATCGTTATACACTTCATCTCGATAAATAAACATAATTAAATCCGCATCTTGTTCAATAGAGCCAGATTCACGCAAATCCGAGTTGACTGGGCGTTTATCCGCGCGTTGCTCCAAACTACGGTTTAACTGCGAAAGCGCAACAACTGGGACTTGCAATTCTTTTGCAAGTGCCTTTAAAGAACGGGAAATCTCAGCAATTTCTAGAGTTCGGTTCTCAGAGAAGCCTGGTGCACGCATAAGTTGCAAATAATCGACCATAATCAGGCTGAGCCCATTGTTTTCACGATAGACACGGCGCGCTCTTGAGCGAACTTCTGTTGGTGTTAAACCAGAGCTATCATCAATGAAGATATTACGACGCTCTTGCAAAATCGCCATAGTTGAAGAAATTTTTGCCCAGTCTTCATCATCGTGGATTTGCCCCGTTCTGATCTTAGTTTGATCTACGCGCGAAAGGGAGGCCAACATACGCATCATAATCTGATCAGCCGGCATCTCAAGACTAAAAATCAATACTGGTTTCGCCGGTTTCTTTTTCGGTCTGCCCTGTTCGTCTAAATCCGTCGGGTCTTCAACATCCATTAACGAAGCATTTTCACATAGATTCATTGCAAATGTTGTTTTACCCATAGATGGGCGCGCGGCAACAATAATAAGATCCGAAGGCTGTAAGCCGGCAGTTTTGCGGTTTAAATCAGTAAAGCCGGTTGTTACGCCCGTCACCCCGCCGTTATTTCTATTTTTTGAAAGAATTTCAATCCGAGCAAGCGTACTCATTAAAATATCATCTACATTTTGTGGGCCTTCGCTGCCACTGCCTCGTTTTTCTGCAATATCAAAAACGATACGCTCTGCCTCGTCCAATACCTCTTTCGCATTTCGTCCTTGTGTATGGTAGGCCATCTCAGCAATGCTATTACCTGCACTGATGACACTTCGGAGATCAGAACGATCTCGAACAATATCCGCATAAGCAAGAATATTCGCTGCACTTGGCGTATTTTTAGAGAGCTCAGCTAAATAAGCAAAACCACCAACATCTTGTAACACACCTTTATCTTTAAGCGCCTGATCTAACGTAATGATATCGATTGGTCGATTATTGCGCATTAGTTCAGTCATTTGCTCGAAAATAATTCGATGTGCATAGTTGTAAAAATCGCTTGGTTGGACACGTTCTGCTACGCTATCCCAATGCTCGTTACTAAGCATAATGCCACCTAACACCGCTTGTTCAGCTTCGATAGAGTGAGGCGTAATAGCAATTTGCTCAACTTGTTTATCTTTACTTCGTTCTTTGCTTACAGGCTTATTTTCAGACATGATCTTTCTCAGAAATGACATCAAAATGAGGAATGAGATTACTAGTTTAGCCTAATTTGAACTAAATGAAAATTTATCTCCGCAATGAGACTAAGATTGTTACAATTTTCTTTACATATGTAAAAAAATGAATAAAATCATTGAGAATTATTTTCAGTTGTAACCAGGAGGATTCTCTATGTTCAAAAAAGCCCTTTTTACACTAACGCTTGCAGCAACATTAACCAGTAACACTTTTGCAAAAGAAGTAACCATTCCAACCGCTCGCGGTGAAGTAACCTTTGCGCAAACCCCAACTAAAGTGGCAGTGTTTGAGGCAGCTGCAATTGATTCACTCGCACATCTAGGTGTGCCGATGATTGGAACAGCTGATGTCGCTAAAACCTTGCCTTTCTTGCGTCCGATCACTGAAAAAACAGAAGTGATTGGTACGGTTTTTGAACCTAATTATGAGGTATTAAATCGTCTTCATCCTGATCTGATTATTGTGGGCAGCCGCGCAGCCAAAAAATTTGATGAATTAAATAGCATTGCTAAAACGATTGATGTTACCGCTCCGGCTGATGTCAACACGCTACAAGCAGGCTTAGATAATATTAAAACCTTTGGACAATTATTTGATAAAGAAGCTGAAGCTGCAAAATTGGTGACTGAATTGGAAACCTTAATTAACGAAACCAAAGCTGCAGTGAAAGATAAAGGAAATGGTTTAATTATTTTAGTCAATGGTGGAAAAATTTCTGCCTTTGGGGATAAAGGCCGTTTAGGTTGGGTACATTCAGCATTAGAGATCCCAATGGCTGCAAAAGACATTGCCACCAAAGGGACTGGCCATGGCGAGCCTGCCTCATTTGAATTTATCCAAAAAGTGAATCCAGATTGGTTGTTTGTATTAGATAGAACTGCCGCAATTGGTCAAGAAGGAAAATTAGCCAAAGAAGTGCTAGATAATGAATTAGTTCATCAAACAAAAGCATGGAAAAACAACCAAATTATCTATTTAAGCAGTTCAGCTTATTTAGCAGCCGGTAGTGTAGAACAAATGCGTGAAGATTTAACTAATATTAAACAAGCATTTAGCCGATAAGCACCTTTAGGATGGCATACGCTATGCCATCTTTTTTTCTTTATGATTATTCATCTGAGCGTTTATGCATAAACTAACCGTTTATAATCTAATTTTACTTTTTTTATTAAGCTTATGTAGTTTATCCATTGGCGTAGGGGATTTCGAGTGGAAAGCCATATTTAGCCAATCAGAACAACTTAGCTTACTTTTAATTAGCCGTATTCCACGAACACTCGCCATTATTCTTGTCGGTGCAACACTGAGTGTGGCAGGAATGGTATTACAAATTGTGCTCAAAAACCGCTTTATAGAACCTGGCATGATTGGTGCCAGCCAAAGCGCTGCATTGGGCGTTTTGATCGTTTCTCTACTTTTCCCAGCTTCTGATTTACTATTTAAAATGTCGTTTGCCACAGTCTCTGCCTTAATTGGTATGGGTGTATTTATGTTACTCCTTCGACATCTCCCCGATTACCAACAGCTGATGGTGCCGTTAGTTGGTATTGTATTCGGTAACATTATCGAAGCTGTGACTACCTTTATTGCTTACGAAACGGATTCACTACAATTACTCTCATTCTGGTTTTCTGGTGATTTCTCTGGCGTATTGGCTGGGCGTTACGAACTGCTTTGGCTAACGGCAATTTTGGCGATTGTGATTTATTTTATGGCGGACAGACTCAGCATTGCTGGTTTAGGCGAAAACATTAGTACGAATCTGGGCGTAAATTATAAACAAATGACTTGGCTTGCCTTACTGACTGTTGCCATGATTACCGCAGTCATTGTTGTGACTGTAGGGCAAATTCCATTTATTGGGCTTGTTGTGCCTAACATCATTTCTCGACTCTCTGGAGATAGACTTCGCCGTAATTTACCAGCTGTGGTGTTATTAGGTGCCAACCTTGTGCTAGCGTGCGATATATTAGGCAGAATTATCAACCACCCTTATGAGGTGCCGATTTCTACCATGTTCGGTATGCTTGGCACACTAATTTTCCTCTATTTACTCTTTAAGGGGAAAAAACATGCGTAAAGCTTCTTTCTATTTATTTTTCCTTGCGTTTGGATTAGTTGCAAGCGGTCTATTTTTCATGATGTTTAACCATCAAGGAGATTGGGCTTTTACCTTGTCATTTAGGGGCAAAAAACTCTTATTATTATTGTTAGTGGCCTATAGCATTGGTGTGTCCACTTTGTTATTTCAAACACTCACCAACAACCCTATTTTAACCCCTAGCATTTTAGGATTTGATTCGCTCTATTTGCTCATTCAAACCGTACTCGTCTTTTTACTGGGCGGGATAGGTTTTGCGAGTTTAGGCATCGCCGAAAAATTTGCGTTCGAAACAAGTTTAATGCTTGCAGGCTCCCTATTCCTATTCAAATTGATTAACAAAGAAAATAATGACTTAGCAAGAATGATCTTAGTAGGCGTGATTTTTGGCGTATTCTTTAGAAGTGTGAATAATTTACTGCAACGAATGATTTCGCCTGAAGATTTCGCAGTCACTCAAGGCTCTTCATTTGCTAGTTTTAATAGTGCAAATCCAACATTATTAGCAATTGGTGGCATTGTCACGCTTGTTAGTGCTATTTGGATTTGGATGCAGCGTCATCAACTCGATGTATTATTACTAGGTCGAGATAAAGCCATTGGGCTAGGTTTAGATTATGCGAAATTCTCTTACCGCTTACTAATTTGTTGTGCGTTGCTTGTTTCTGTTTCAACTGCCTTAGTTGGGCCGATTCTTTTTTTAGGCTTGTTAGTTTGCGCGATTGCTAATGCACTTAGCCCTGTCGTGAATCATGCTGTTAGAATCCCGATGGTCTTTTTAATTTCTGCCATTACACTCATTCTAGGGCAAGCCATTTTTGAACATTTACTCAGCATGCAAGGGGTGTTAAGCGTGGTCATTGAATTAGTCGGCGGGCTAATTTTCATCTATTTAATGTTAAGGAATAGTAAATAATTATGATTAAAGTTGAAAATGTTTCACACAAAATTGGGCAATCCACCATTCTTAATAATATCAATTTAACTATTCCCAATGGTGGCATTACTGCCCTTATTGGAGCAAATGGTGCGGGAAAATCGACACTACTTTCACTGATTGCTCGCCTGCAATCTTTGCAAAGTGGCAAAATTACTTTAGATACATTAAATCTCTCTGAAACGCCTTCTCGCCAAATTGCCCAACATTTGGCAATTCTTACACAAGATAACGTTATTCATAGCCGTATTACTGTACGTGATTTATTGATGTTTGGTCGCTACCCTCACCATCAAGGTAAAGTTGGCGAAAAAGACAATCAAGTGGTTGATGAAGCATTGCAACGATTTGAACTCACTGAACTTGAATCTCGTTATTTAAGTGAATTATCGGGCGGACAACGCCAACGTGCACTAATTGCAATGACATTCTGTCAACAAACTAGCCACGTTTTATTAGATGAACCGCTTAATAATTTAGATATGTTTCATGCTAGATCTTTAATGCGGTTACTCCGTCAACTAACCGACGAACTTAATTTAACGACAATTATGGTCGTACATGATATCAACATGGCAGCAGCCTATGCGGATACCATTATCGCAATGAAACAAGGTGAAATTGCCATGATCGGCAGCCCTGAAGAAATAATTACCGAAGAGAATTTAAAAACCATCTTCAATCTTGATGCAGAAGTGATTACCCATGCTGGAAAGCGATTGGTGATCCACCATATTTAACCAAACGAAAAAGGCGTGAAATCCATTCACGCCTTTTTTGGTGTTTTCGCTTTTATATTTTTAACAAGGAGATTCCATTAAAAAACAGACAAGTTCATCTTTATCTGTACCAACCATGGTAACGAAAACAGGGCGTATTATGGAGACTTATTTCTCAACTAGCAAGTAAGGAAGTGTCAACAGATTAGACCATCGACCACCGTAAAATTTACATTTGACTAACTATGTAAAGGAATAGCGGTCATTTTTAACAATTTTTTTGCAAATCCGTAGAAAAGCTATACAACCATTGTCTTATTTCGTGATTTTTCCACATGGATCAAGTAAAATGATGCCGAATTCTTTTACAGAAATCAGCAAAATATCTTATCTATATATGGAGAAATTTTATGGCAATGAATAACATTTTAGGTTTATTCGCACAATCGCCACTCAAACCTCTAAAGCAACTTTCTGTCAAAGTAACAGAATGTAGTGAATTATTAGAGCCATTTTTTGAAGCAAGTTTCAACCATGACTGGGACAAAGCCGAAGAAGTTCGCAATCAAATTATTGATTTAGAACGCCGTGCCGATAGTCTAAAACGTGAAATTCGCTTAAAACTCCCTAGAGGTTTATTCCTCCCCGTCGAACGAACCGATTTATTAGAAATCGTGACCCAGCTCGATAAGCTAGCTAACTATTCAAGAGATATTTCAGGACGCATTATGGGGCGCCATTTGGTTGTACCAGAAATTATGCAACCAGCTTTCCGTCAATTCCTTTTCCGCAGTCTCGATTCTTGCCGCCAAGTCCGTAAAGTATTAGGTGAATTAGATGAATTACTTGAAACAGGCTTCCGCGGACGTGAACGCCGTTTCGTAAATGAGATGATCCTAGAACTTGATAAAATTGAAGATGATACCGATCAACTGCAAGTTTCATTACGTCGTACGCTATTTGGGCTCGAAGCAAATCTTAATCCAATTGACGTAATGTTTTTATATAAATGTATCGAACGTGTCAGCATTTTAGCTGATCAAGCTCAACGTATTGGTTCACGTATTGAGCTAATGCTGGCAAAAGCATAGGAGAATTTATGCAACTATTGCAAGAATATGGCTCAATATTAGTAATTATTACCGCCGTACTCGGCTTTCTAATGGCTTTCGGTATTGGTGCAAATGATGTATCGAATGCAATGGGAACTTCTGTTGGTTCTGGCACAATTACTGTTAAACAAGCAATTATCATCGCGATGGTATTTGAATTAGCTGGTGCATATTTAGCTGGTGGTGAAGTCGCAGACACAATTAAAAGCGGGATCATTAAAGCGGATATGTTTGTTAGCGAACCTGGGGTACTCGTGCTTGGCATGATGTCTTCATTATGTGCTGCGGGGATCTGGTTAATTGTGGCAACCAAAAAAGGCTGGCCAGTTTCTGGTACTCACACGATTATTGGTGCAGTAATTGGCTTTGCGGTAATTACTTCTGGCCCAGAATCAATTCGTTGGGGACAATTAACAGGTATCGTTGGTAGCTGGTTTATTACGCCTGTATTAGCTGGTATTGTTGCCTTTGCGATTTTCGTTAACTCGCAAAAATTGATCTTTAACCGTTCTAAGCCATTTAAACAAGCTACAAAATATGGCCCGTTCTACATGGGAATTACCATTTTTATTCTTTCTATTGTAACAATTTCAAAAGGTTTAAAACACGTTGGTTTACACCTTTCAAATTGGGAAACTTTTTTCGTTTCATTTGGCTTAGCTATCCTTGCAACGATTTTCGGTTATATCTATTTCCGAAGCGCTCGTTTTATGTCTAAAGTCAAAGAACAACGTGGGTTTAGTGGCGTTGAGAAAATTTTCAGTATTTTGATGTTATTAACAGCTTGTGCAATGGCATTCGCGCATGGCTCAAATGACGTAGCAAATGCAATTGGTCCATTAGCTGCAGTAGAATCTATCATCAATAATGGTGGTCAGATTCTTGATAAAGCACCAATGGCGCCATGGGTATTACCTTTAGGCGCATTTGGTATGGGTGTTGGTTTAGCGGTAATGGGTAAATCAGTGATGGCAACGGTAGGTACAGGGATTACCGAACTTACTCCAAGCCGTGGTTTTGCTGCTCAATTTGCTTGTGCAGTTACAGTTGTATTAGCATCAGGCACAGGTTTACCTATTTCAACTACTCAAACTTTAGTTGGGGCGATTTTAGGAGTTGGTTTTGCGCGTGGTATTGCAGCAATCAATCTTGGCATTATCCGCAACATCGTAGCATCATGGTTTGTTACATTGCCTGCTGGAGCGGTTCTCTCAATTATTGTTTATTACATTTTACACGCAATTTTTTACTAATTTTGCAAGTGAAGAGGGCAATTTATTGCCCTCTTATTAGCAGCGATTTCTAAGCTATTTTGCTGAAAATATTTTAGAAATGCTTTCTATGATTCAAGGATTCTTTATGAAGAAAAAACTACGAACAGCGCTACTTTCTGCCGTATTACTCGGTGCAAGCGCGCAAGCTTTCGCAGCCGATTACATTGCCGAAAATCTCACTACTTATATGCGTAAAGGTGCTGGCAACCAATTTAAAATCTCTGGTTCTATCCAAGCAGGTGAACCCGTTACTGTATTAGACAAAAAAGATAATTTTGTGTTGATTCGTGATAGCCGTAACCGTGAAGGCTGGGTGTTAGCTAGCGAAATATCTCAAACTGCCAGTCCAAGAGAGTTAATTCCACAGCTACAACAAGAAGTTCAAACTCTTACAGCAAAACTTAAAAATATGGATAGCGATTGGCAAAGACGTACAGCCGAGATGCAACGCCGCAGCCAAGATGCTGAAAAACAAAGTAGTAATTTGTTTGAAGAAAATGCCCAATTAAAACGCGAATTAGAAATCGTTAAAAATAAGAACCGTAATCTGGAAATTATGCAAGATGCTGAAAAGCGCACGATTGCAATTCAGTATTTTATTTATGGCGGTTCGGTATTAGTCGTTGGTCTTCTTCTTGGGCTAATCATACCAATCATTCTACCTAAACGCCGTAGTCGCAATGGCGGTTGGTCATAATTGGTAAAACTTTCATAAAAAATGCCCGCTTGTTAACGTTCAAGCGGGCATTTTCTTAAGTGATTATTGACCGGAGACTTTCATTTTTTCTAATAAAATCGAACCGGTTTGAATGTTTGAGCGATGTTCAATATCATCTCCTACCGCAATAATTTGTTGGTACATTTCTTGAAGTTGCCCAGCAATAGTAATTTCAGCAACTGGATATTGTACTTCTCCATTTTCAACCCAAAAACCTGCCGCCCCTCGAGAATATTCTCCAGTAACAGGATTGATTGCGGAACCTAAAAATTCTGTCACTAATAGCCCCGTTCCCATTTCTGCTAACAATGTATTTAATCCACCGCTACGATTAGGTTTCACTAACCAGTTATGAATCCCGCCAGCATGTCCGGTGCTTGGTAGGCCCATTTTCCGCCCTGAATAGCTCGTCATCAGATAGGTTTGCAAGATACCATCAGTAATAATTTCACGATCTTGCGTTCTAACTCCCTCGCTGTCAAAAGCACTAGAAGCTAATTGTTTACGCAAATGTGGTCGTTCTGAAATCTCAAACCATGAAGGCAATACCTGAGTACCTAGTTTATCAAGTAAAAAACTGGATTTGCGATATAACGCGCCCCCACTAATTGCGCCCGCCAAATGCCCGATAAGCCCTGTTGCGACTTCATTATAAAAAATCACAGGAACTTCACATGTCGCAATTTTTTGTGGATTTAGCCTATCTTCAGCTTTAATTGCAGCCTGCTGTCCAACCCAAATCGGTGAGCTTAACGCATCTAGCTCGCGAGAAACCGTGTATTCATAATCTCGTTCTAATTGCTCTTCATATGCAGCAATCACACTACATGAAAGCGAATAACGACTAGAAAGATAGCTTTGTAGCATGCCATGTGTATTCCCATAAACGCGAACACCACTATGAGAATTAAAAGTAGCCCCTTCACTATTTACAATACGTTCTGAAACATTAAGTGCACTTTCTTCCGCCGTTTTCGCCATCTCTACTGCTTCATCAACACTGATTTGTGCTTCATGATAAAGGTCTAAATCTGGTGCATCAAACGCCATCAAATCTTTATCAGCTAATCCGGCACATTCATCTTCTGAAGTATATTTTGCAATCCCTAATGCAGATTCAACCGCTTGTTGAATAGATTTCGGCTGTAAATCTGAGGTAGAAGCATTGCCCTTTCTCTGCCCTAAATAGACCGAGATCCCAAGTGAACCATCGTTATTGAATTCAATATTTTCAGTATTCATTAAGCGAGTGGAAACAGACAGCCCTGAGACTTTCGTTACTCCCACTTCAGCTTCTGCGCCTGCTTTTTTTGCAATTTGCAACGCAAATTCAACCGCTTCTCGAAGTTCTAATTCTTGCGCCTGAAGCGCTGCTTTTGTCGTAATTGACATAGTATTTCCCAATTAACCAACTAATCTTGGCATATATTCTACCTGAATTTTCTGTTAAAATATCGCACTTTTATCCCTTTCAATGTTTTGTGGGAAACCGCACAGGAAACCATTATGGCGAAAAAACGTAGTAAAAATGAAATCGACTGGACAGATGAGGAAGAAGAAATTATCTGGGTCAGCAAAAGCGAGATTAAACGAGATGCGGAACATCTTAAAAAACTTGGTGCAGAATTGATTGAACTGACTCCACAGAATTTAGAAAAAATTCCGTTAGATGACGATTTAAAAGAAGCGATTCGACAAGCGCAAAGTTTTAAACTAGAGGCTCGTCGCCGTCAGATTCAATTTATTGGTAAGTTATTACGCAATCGTGATCCAGAACCAATTCAAGAAGCACTGGATAAAGTAAAAAATCGCCACAATCAACAACAAGCTTTGTTACACAAATTAGAATTAGTGCGTGATCAATTAGTGAATATGGGAGATGCCGCATTAAGTAACTTACTTAACGAATATCCGCAACTTGATCGCCAACACTTGCGTAATTTAATTCGTGGCGCGCAAAAAGAAAAAGAAGCAAATAAACCAGCGAAAAATTATCGTGATATTTTTCAATACTTAAAAACTGAAATTGTGGAGGCGTAATGCTATCAATTGAATTATTACCTAAACTGATTCACAGCCATGCAGGCTTTGCCTATTTAAGCCTGATTTTATTGCTTTGTCGTGGATTTCTAGCGCAAAAAAATGTGAATTGGCGCCAGTATAAAATTTTAAAAATCGCACCACATCTGATTGATACACTATTATTAGTTAGTGGAGCAATTGTGGTTTACACCTATACCAGTAATGAAGTCTACTCATTCGGCGATTTAGGGTGGTTATATGGAAAATTCCTGTTTGTCGCGCTTTATGTGCTTTTCTCTATCAAAACTTTCAAAAGCAACACTGCATTTTCTATGAGAAATTTTTTACTGGCGCTTGCTAGTTTTGTGATTGCGATGATGATTGCAGTACATCACTAATCCCTTAGGTAGAAACTTCGGTTTCTACCTTTTTATTTTTCCTTTCCAAATAGTACTAGCCTAATTCACTTTTATTTTATATCATTTTATCACAGTAATTTAGTCGGATTATATTCAAGGAGTCAGTGTGATAAAGCTACCAGAACATATTGTTCAATTTATTGTAAATAACCATATTGTGAATTTTGCTGCAAAATCTGAAAGTGATTTCTGGGCTGCAAACTGTTTTTATGCTTTTGACGATGAACAAGCTCGCCTGATTATTTTAACAAATAAAAGTACTCGGCATGGACAAATCATGCTAGGTAATAACCAAATTGTCGGCACAATAAGCCTGCAAATTGACAAATTTTCTGAATTGGAAGGGATTCAATTCTCAGCTACTGCGAATTGTTTAGAAGAAGAGGATAAACGCACCGCAGCATTAGCCATTTATTATCATCACTACCCCATGGCACGCTTAAAAGCCAATGATGTGTGGGAATTTAAATTAGAGAGTATCAAACATACTGGCACAAAAATGCTCATGCCGAAAAAAACGCTTTGGACTCGATAGGGATAAAATACAAGCGGTAGGATTTTGACTATTCTTTGCAAAAAAGAAAAAAATCCTACCGCTTGTTATATCTTGTCTAACGACACTGCGCTTTGAAGCGTAAAAGATGGTCAAGCAAAACAATCGCCATCATCGCTTCTGCAATCGGTACCGCTCGAATACCCACACAAGGATCATGACGTCCTTTCGTGACGAGCTCAACCGCTTCATTATTCAAGTTTACT
>NZ_AFNK01000055.1 GCF_000238795.1 Haemophilus sputorum CCUG 13788
ACCTGTTTGACGAGCGCGGGCTTCATCAACACGATAGAATGGTCTAAAAATTTGTTCATATTCGGATTCAGGAACACCAGGGCCATCATCTTCGATATCAATGACTAAATTCTTTTTATGAATAGTGAGTACAACGGAAACACGCGTTTCTGCATATTTTTTCGCATTGCGAATCACGTTTTCAACTGCACTGCTTAAAAGTTGGCAATTACCATTGATGTAATAGCGTTCAGAGGGTGGAATATGATTATGAATTTCAAGCGCTAAGCCATTTTCATTCATTTCGAATTTCGCATCTTCTAAAATATCAAACCAAATTTGTTGAACCGGGAATTTAGCACGTGCGAGATGGCTGTTTACTTGTTGGCGAGAAAGCGAAAGTAAATCAAGAATCATTGTATTCAGTTTTTGGATTTCGTTTTCAATCCGGTCAATCTCACTGGATTCCCCATTACGGCGACGAATAATTGCAACGGCGAGTTGTAGACGAGCTAATGGTGTCTTTAACTCATGCGAAATATCAGCTAATAATCGTTGCTGGTATTGGTTTAAATCTTGTAGAGCAGTCACCATTTGATTAAAGCTTCGTCCTACATCACGTAGCTCTTTAATACCTTGCTTTTCAATTTTAGGATTGGTTTTTAAATCCCCCAATGCAATTGCATTCGCGGCTAAACGCAATTCTTTAACAGGGCGGGTTATACGCCAAGAAAGGAAAAAGAGAATTGGGAAAGCAACACACATCACAATCACGCTCATTAACCATGGCGAGTCGAAAATTTCATTAAAGCCTTCTTTTTGTGGGTTTACCGTTTGAATAAAATATTCGTTATATTCGCGTTTGGGGGTTTTAACAATAAATGGCCCGTTAATGCGTAAGTGGTCGAAACTTCTTGCTAACGGAACACTAGATTCTTCCGCGCGATACAAAAAGGCTAAAAGGGGTTTGAGATTATCTTGATCCATACCACTGACAGAGCCAGAGTTTTTTTCAACCAAGATAACGCTAGACCCACCAGGGGTACGAATAGAAAGATCTTGTTCAAAAATGTCATCTAAATCATAGACTTTTTGTACGTGTTTACTTTCAGTATTAAAAAAGCTGATTTCCGTTTCATTAAGAGCGGTAAACTCCCGATCATCGAGTTTTGAGATATTAAAGGCAATAGTCAGTACAACTAAAAAAGCTAGCCCAAAATAAACAAATAGCTGGTAGGCTAAAAAATGACGGAAAGAGAGGAGTATTTGAAGGTATTGTTTTAATTTTTGCATAAATATTTCCAACAAATAAGCAAAAAACGAAAATCCCCCGAAGCTAGTCGAGGGATTTTATTACTATTTTTCTGTTACGAGTAAATAACCACGCCCACGCAAAGTTTTAAACCATGGTAAGTTATCGTTACGCTCTGGGAGCTTTTTGCGCAGGTTTGAAATATGCATATCAATCGCGCGATCATACGGCGTTAGGCGCTTGCCTAAAATTTCTAGGCTCAATAATTCACGTGAAAGAATTTGGCCTGGATTACGCATCAACATTTGTAAAAGTGCAAATTCTGTGCCTGTTAGCTCTAAATCTTTACCTTCAAAAATCGCTTGCTGGCGACCAGGGTGTAATTCAACCCCACCAAATGAAAGTTGTTTGCTATTTTCTTCTGCTGTTTGAGAAGATGGCGTAATTACATCCGTTGCAAGCGGGCTGTTGCCAGCAGTACGACGTAAAATTGCTTTAATACGTGCAACTAATTCACGGTCATTAAATGGTTTCGGTAGATAATCATCTGCCCCTAACTCTAAACCCAGTACGCGGTCAATATCATCATCACGTGCACTTAACATTAACACTGGCGTAGTAAGTTTTTGACGAAGTTGTTTTAGCGTTTCAATACCATTTAACACAGGCATCATGATATCTAATAAAATAATGTCGTAGGTTTGTAACTCAAGTTCAGTCAAGGCTTCTTGACCGTTATGAACAACGTGAATATCAAAACCTTCTAAAGATAATAATTCCGCAAGAAGATTTGTAAGTTCTACATCATCATCAACGAGTAAAATTTTCGACATGGTTATTTCCTTACATTAAAATTGCAATGTCAATTGCTAAAAATTGTGCATTTACATGACGTAATTTTTGCAATTTACAAATTAAAAAGAGAATTGTCAATTCATTCTAAAGATTTAATTTGATGCCAAATCGCATCAAGTTCCATCAAGTTACATTCAGAAACCGCTTTTCCTTGCGCTTTTACTGCTGCTTCGACTTTGCGGAAACGTCGTTCAAATTTAGCATTAGCTTCTCGTAACCCACTTTCTGCTTCAAGCTGATAGTGGCGGCAAAGATTTACCGTCGCAAATAATAAGTCACCTAATTCTTCAAATAATGCAGTTTGAGATGTCGGATAATTAGCTATTTCAGCTTTGACCTCATCTAGCTCTTCTTCTACTTTAGCTAACACATCCTGCGGATTATCCCAATCAAATCCAACTTTCGCACATCGTTTTTGAATTTTATGGGCACGTGTTAATGCCGGCAATGCAAATGGCAAATCATCTAAAATAGATTCATGCTGTTGGTGTTTAGCGTCATTTGCTTTTTGTGCTTCCCAATTCGCTAATGCTTCATCACTATCTGCTGCTTTAGTCTCGCCAAAAACATGCGGATGGCGATAAACAATTTTTTGATGAATATCGCTTAAGACATCATAAAAATCAAAAGTTCCTTCTTCTTTGGCTAATTGGCTAAGAAATACCACTTGAAGTAATAAATCGCCCAATTCTTCACGCAGCGCACTACGATCTTGAGTATGAATTGCTTCTGCCACTTCATAGGTTTCTTCTAATAAATGTGGCAGCATAGAGTTAAAATCTTGTTTAATATCCCAAGGGCAGCCATGTTCTGGATCTCGAAGTTGGGCAATAATTGCTAGAAATTGGTCGATATTAGTTTGCATAAAGGCTCCTCAAGCGGTTAAATTTTAAGAAAGTTTTGCAAAATATAGCATTTTCCACAGCTTTCGCCCATAATAATTGGCATTCAAAAATAAAGAAGGAGCCATAATGGCCGCTGAAAAACTTACTAAAAAACGCTTAATTCAAATTCTTATTATGTTGTGCATTTTAGTTGGCGCTTTTTTATATCGAACTTATACTTATTAAATACTGTTAAATTTTTTAATTAAAGGAAATATCCATGATTTTAACGACGACGCCTCAAATTGAAGGCAAACAAATTGCTGAATATAAACAGATTGTATTTGGTGAAGTGGTTGCAGGTGCGAACATTGTGCGTGATTTTATCGCTGGCATTACCGATATTATTGGTGGACGTTCAGGCGTATATGAATCTCGTTTAAGCCGCGCAAGAGAAGAAGCACTAGAAGAACTGGCTAAACGTGCACTAGCCGTAGGCGCAAATGCGGTAGTTGGCATTGAGGTGAATTACACCACGATGGGTGCTAAAAATATGTTTGTAATTAGTGCGAGTGGTACAGCCGTGGTTGTTCGCTAATTTGTAAAAAAGCCTAAAAATCAACCCGCTTGTTAAGGCAGATTTGTGCTAGAATCTGCCTAATTTTTTTATTTAGTCAGTCTCATGAATACTCCTTCTTTTTTCTTCTACGATTACGAAAGTTTTGGCGTGAATCCTGCAACAGATCGTCCAGCACAATTTGCAGGGATTCGCACAGATTACCAATTTAATATTATTGGTGAACCTGTGATGTTTTATTGCAAACAAACGCCAGATTATTTACCTACGCCAGAAGCTGTTATGGTAACGGGTATTACCCCTCAATTATGTAATCAAGAAGGGATAAGCGAACCTGAATTTGCTGCGCGTATTCATGAACAATTTAGCCAACCTAATACTTGTATTATCGGTTATAACAACATTCGTTATGATGATGAAATGACCCGCTATACGTTTTTTCGTAACTTTTTTGATCCTTATGAATATAGTTGGAAACAAGGGAATTCGCGTTGGGACTTATTAGATGTGGTACGTGCCTGTTATGCACTTAGACCAGAAGGCATTGAATGGGTACATGATGAAAACGGGTTACCAAGTTTCAAATTAGATCAACTTACCAAAGCAAATGGGATTGCGCATGAAAATGCGCATGATGCGATGTCAGATGTTTATGCCACGATTGCTATGGCAAAACTCATTCAGACCAAACAGCCGAAATTGTTTGATTTTTTCTTTACGCATCGTGGCAAAAAAGAAACGGAAAAACTGATTGATACGGCAGAAATGACCCCATTAGTGCATGTTTCTGGTATGTTTGGCAATGCCCGCAGTAATATCAGTTGGATTGCACCACTGGCTTGGCATCCAACTAATCAGAACGAAGTGATTTGTTGTGATTTAACCGGCGATATTCAACCATTATTAACAGAATCAGCTGATGTTTTGCGGGAACGTCTTTATACCAAACGAGAAGCGTTAGCCGAAGGTGTAAACCCAGTGCCATTAAAAGGGGTCCATATCAATAAATGTCCAATTTTAGCCCCAGCCAAAGTATTATTACCCGAAAATGCAGAGCGGTTAGGTATTGATCGTGAAGCTTGTTTAGCAAATTTAAAACAGCTCAAAGCCAATAAAAGCTTAATACGAGAAAAAGTGACAGATATTTTTACCCAAACACGTGAATTTTCAGTAAGTGATAATGTAGAAACAACGCTTTATCAAGGCTTTTTTTCTGCAGCAGATAAAAATAACATGGCTATTTTGCGTAGCCTTAAGCCAGAAGAATTAGCGCATCATGGGTTAAAATTTGCGGATGAACGAGTAGAACCGCTTTTATTTCATTATCGTGCAAGACATTTCCCTGAAACACTCAGTCGTGCTGAACAAATAAAATGGCAGAAATATTGTCATCAAAAAATTGATGAGAAAACCGAAAGTTTTGCGAGTTCATTAGCAACATTATTTACACAATATCAAGAGCAACCAGAAAAATTGGCATTACTAGAATCTTTAGCAGCCTATGCAGAACAACTGACTGAAACACCGATTTCTTTAGCTAACCAAACAGAAAGTCAGCCCAATTTGGTGAACGATCTAAATAAGCTTGCTGAACAAAACGTAAACAAAGCTGAAAAACTCAAAATGCTAAAAGCCCTGATTCAATAGGAAGAAAAATGACAGCTGAACATGAATTAGAACATCATCCGTTTGCGCCTATTTTGCCTGAAAATGCCACAGTAGTGATGATGGGAACGTTTCCACCAACCAATGAGAAACGTTGTATGCAATTTCATTACCCTAATTTTCAAAATGATATGTGGCGGATTATGGGGTTGGTTTTTTATCAAAATGCTGATCATTTTCGCGTAGGTGAAGAAAAACGTTTTGACCCTGTTCGTATTGAGGCTTTTTTACGCGAAAAAGGCATTGCACTCTGTTCTTCAGCTCAAACCGCTATTCGCTTAAAAGGTAATGCATCAGATAAAGATTTAAAAATTGTTGAACCGGTGGATATGCCTAAATTGTTAAAAACCTTACCTCATGTAAAATGGATTTTTACCACTGGTGGCTTAGCAACCGACACATTGCTTGGTCTATTACCTGAAAAAGTAAAAGCGCCCAAAACAAACGAATGTATTGCTTATCCGTTTGATAGCAAAAGAGCATTATTTTTATACCGCTTGCCATCCACATCTCGCGCTTATCCATTAAGTTTGGCTAAAAAGGCGGATGCATATAAACAATTTTTTATCCGAGCAGGATTATTAACTGATGAAGTTTGATTTACACTCCCATAGCAATGCCTCTGATGGAACATTAAGCCCCATTGAATTAGTAGAACGCGCGGTTAACCAAGGTGTAGAAATGCTTGCCTTAACCGATCACGATACTACCGCTGGCATTAGTGAGGCTAAAAAAGCGGCAGAAAATTTGCCGATTCAACTCATTAGCGGCGTTGAAATATCTGTGGTATGGCAAGAAAAAAATATTCATCTTGCCGCATTAAATATTGATGAACATCATCCAGCAATGATCACGCTACTGGCTAAACAAGCCGAATTAAGAGCAACTCGCGCGATTGAAATTGGAGAAAAACTGGCTAAAGCAGGAATTCCAAATGCGTATGAAGGCGCAAAATCGCTTGCTGAAGGGGAAGTAACCCGTGCGCATTACGGTCGTTTTTTGTATGAGCAAGGTTATGTTCGCAACATTGAACATGCTTTTAAGAAATATTTAGGTGCAGGTAAATCTGCTTACGTCAAACCAAGCTGGTGTTCATTAGAAGAAGCCATTGCAGTGACTCATTCAGCAGGCGGTGTGATTTGTATTGCACATCCATTACGTTATAAATTAACAGGCAGATGGATTCGCCGTTTGATTACAGATTTTAAAGCAGCAGGGGGCGATGGGATTGAGGTCTCTGGCTGTGGACAAACACCAGACCAACGCCAACTGATTGCTCGCTGGGCAGCTGAGTTTGAACTTTATGCTTCTGGTGGTTCAGATTTTCACTTTCCCACAGGCTGGATAGAATTAGGCAGAGGGCTTACGCTACCGCAGAGCTGCCGTCCGATTTGGGAGTGTTTTTCATAATACAAGCGGTCTGTTTTAGTAAGAAATTTGCAAATCCGATGCTAACAAAGCGGAGCAGTATGCAAAGGCTTTTAAAATAAGTGTATTTGTGCTTTAATAGCGCCGATTTTTCTCATAAAAAAGGGTTAAAAATATGAGCTGGTTAGACAGAATTTTAGGTCGAAGTGGCAATACTTCTTCAGGGGTTTCTAAAGTGCCTGAAGGTATTTGGACAAAATGTAGCCACTGCGAACAAGTATTATATAGTGAAGAATTACGCCGCAATATGGAAGTTTGCCCAAAATGTGGCCACCATATGCGAATCAACGCGCGTACGCGTTTATTACAATTATTAGATGAAAATTCTGCACAAGAAATTGCGGCAGAATTAGAACCACAAGATGTGTTGAAATTTAAAGATCTCAAAAAATATAAAGATCGTTTAAGTACCGCACAAAAAGAAACAGGTGAAAAAGATTCGTTTATTGTGATGAGTGGAACACTTTACGGAATGCCTGTGGTGGTTGCTTCATTTAACTTCGCTTTCATGGGCGGTTCAATGGGCGCAGTAGTTGGAGCGAAATTTGTTCGTGCAGCAGAAAAAGCGTTAGAAGAAAAAATTCCGTTTATTTGTTTCTCTGCATCTGGCGGTGCTCGTATGCAAGAAGCATTATTCTCTTTAATGCAAATGGCAAAAACCAGTGCAATTTTAGCCAAAATGAAAGAAGAAGGTGTGCCATATATTTCTGTGATGACTGACCCAACATTAGGTGGTGTTTCAGCAAGTCTTGCGATGTTAGGCGACATCAATATTGCAGAACCTAAAGCACTTATTGGTTTTGCAGGCCCACGTGTGATTGAACAAACCGTACGTGAAAAATTACCAGAAGGTTTCCAACGTGCTGAGTTTTTATTAGAGCATGGTGCGATTGATATGATTGTTCCACGTAAAGAGATGCGCGATACTTTAGCTCGTCTTTGTGCGAAACTAACATTCCGACCTTCACCATTTAAAGCGGTAACGGGCGAGTTAATCGTTGAAGAAGACGCTACGGCTTAATCAATAAAAAGGATATAAAATCCCTGTTTTTACAGGGATTTTTCTATTTTAGGATATATTATGAACACCCAAATTCCTCCGAAAGAGACGGATAGCTTAGCCTGTTGGTTAAATTACCTTGAACATGCTCATTCAAAGCCTATTGATATGGGATTAGAACGAGTACGTTCAGTAGCAGAACAACTCGATTTACTGCAACCCGCGCCTTATATCATTACTGTGGCTGGTACAAATGGCAAAGGTTCGACTTGTCGTTTATTAGAAGTTGCACTGATGAAAGCGGGCTTACGCGTTGGCGTTTATTCCTCTCCACATTTAATTCGTTATAACGAACGTGTACGTATTCAAGGTGAATTACTCCCAGATGAATGGCATGTTAAAACCTTTGCGATGATTCAAAAAGAGAAGCAGGTTTCGTTAAGTTATTTTGAATTTAGTACACTTTCCGCATTAGCGCTATTTAAACAAGCCAAATTAGATGTAGTAATTCTAGAGGTCGGTCTTGGCGGACGTTTAGATGCAACCAATATTGTTGATCCAAATTTTGCAGTCATTACTTCGATTGATATCGACCATGTTGCTTTCCTAGGCGATAACCGAGAAGTGATTGGGCGTGAAAAAGCGGGCATTTTTAGACCTAATATTCCAGTTGTGATTGGTGAGCCAGACTGCCCACAAAGCATTCGTGATCATGTAATTAAGTTGCAATGTCACGCTTTTTATCGTGGAGAAGATTGGCAAATCATTGAAAAAAATGACCGCTTGCAGTGGCAATCTAATACGCTTTGTTTCGATAATTTGCCTCAGCCGCTAATTCCTGTACCCAATGTTGGGACAGCGCTGGCAGTCTTAACCCAGTTGCCATTTTCAATGAGTGAACAAATGATAATGGAAGCGATTGCAGAGGCACAAATGCCAGGGCGTTTCCAGACATTAACCGCAAATGATTTTGCCCATTTTCAAGGGCCGCAACCTAAATCACGAGTCATTATTGATGTTGGGCATAACCCGCATGCAGCGCGTTATTTAGCATCTCGTTTGCAAGCGGTTAAAAAAGGAAAGATTTTTGCAATTTTCAGCGCACTAGAGGATAAAGATCTTTCAGGTATCGTCGAACCATTAGATCAATTGATTGATAGTTGGTATTGCGTGGGGCTTGATTGCTGGCGTGGGCAAGAAGCTCAAATGGTCGAAAGCAAACTACTTGCTGTCTTACCACAGGCTAAAACTTCTACATATAAATACATTGGCGATGCTGCAGTCAAATTATTTAGCGAAGCAAAGGCCGAAGATATTATTTTAGTCTTTGGATCATTTCATACCGTTGCAGATTTTATGCTGTGGCTTGAAAATAGCGAGAAATAAGAAAAAGGGCAGTTCATAGTGAATTGCCCTTTATGTTATGTTTTATGCAGGATTATCAATATTAATAAATTCAACAGATAAACCATATTCTTTTGCCAGCCATTCGCCTAATGCTTTAATGCCATCACGTTCTGTTGCGTGGTGACCACAAGCGAAATAGTAAATCCCTTGTTCACGGGCTGAATGGGTGGTTTGTTCAGAAATTTCTCCGGAAATAAATGCATCAATGCCTTTAGCTGCAGCTAAATCAATATATCCTTGTCCACCGCCTGTGCAAATGCCTACGGTTTTAATCATTTTTTGCGGATAATCTGCAACAAATTCATCGCAAACGATAGGTTTACGTTGCAGAATTTGTTCAAGTCGTTGTGCTAATTCTTGCGCTGAAACAGGTGTTTCTAAAGTCCCCCAAACAGGAATAGAATTGGGTTTATCTTCTAATCCGGCAAGCTCAACGATACCTAATTGCTGAGCTAAACGCGCATTATTGCCCAATTCAGGATGAATATCTAAAGGTAAATGATAACCGTACAAGTTAATATCATTAACCAATAATTGCTTGATTCGTTTCCCTTTCATGCCGCGAATACATGGATTCTCACTTTTCCAGAAATAGCCATGATGCACTAAAATTGCGTCCGCTTGCTTTTCAATCGCTTTTTCAATTAACGGCAGTGTTGCTGTTACCCCCGTAACAATCTTTTTCACAGTTTGACGACCTTCAACCTGTAAACCGTTAGGTGCATAATCGGCAATTGCGTTACTATTTAATTTTTGGTCGATAATTTGTTCCAGTTCAAGGTTATTTAGCATGGTTTAACTCCCATTTATCCGCCGCTTGTTGATCACTTTCTCTACCTTCAATCCAGCGTTCGCCTTCTTGCGTGGTTTCACGCTTCCAAAATGGCGCACGCGTTTTTAGATAGTCCATAATGAATTCATTTGCATGATAGGCATCACCTCGGTGAGCAGAACTAACGCCAACTAATACAATTTCATCGCCTGTGTGTAATTGACCAATACGATGAATCACGGCAACACGTTGCAAATCCCAACGTTGACGAGCTTGTGCGACAATTTCTTGCAAGGCTTTTTCTGTCATTGCAGGATAATGTTCTAAATAAAGGCCAGAGACATTATCGCCTAAATTCATTTCTCGTACTTTTCCTACAAATAATGTCGTTGCGCCTACACTATGTTCAGCGCTTAACCATTGATAAATTGCATTTTGGTCAAAATTGTCTTCTTGAACTTGAATGAATGTTTGTTGCATTTAACCTCCAGTCACAGGTGGAAAGAAAGCGACTTCATCACCATCTTGGATAGCACTCTCTAAATTCGCAATAGTTTGGTTAATCGCAACTAATAATTTTCCTTTTTCTAACGCTAATTGCCATTTTGGCCCTTGTTGGCTTAAATGTTCGCGCAGCGCTTCTGCCGTATCAAATGTTTCTTCAACACGTAGGCTATCTACGCCAACTAATTCTCGTGTTTGCGCAAAAAATAAAACTTGAATACTCATAAACTATTATTCCTTTGTTGATGGCGCAACGAAATCGCCAGACTTACCACCACTTTTACTTAATAGGCGAACTTGTTCAATCACCATGTCTTTCTGTACCGCTTTACACATATCATAAATGGTTAATGCGGCAACACTTGCGGCAGTTAACGCTTCCATTTCCACGCCTGTTTTTCCACTTAATTTGCAAAGTGATTCAATCCGAACTTGATTGCTTTCAACCAAAGCTTCTAATTTTACTTCAACTTTTGAAAGCAGAAGCGGGTGGCAAAGCGGAATTAACTCCCACGTGCGTTTAGCGGCTTGAATTCCCGCAATGCGTGCCGTTGCAAAAACATCACCTTTATGGTGGTTGCCAGATAAAATCATTTGTAAAGTTTCAGCACGCATTGAAACAAAAGCTTCTGCGCGAGCTTCACGTACGGTTTCCTGTTTGCCAGAAATATCCACCATATTTGCTTCGCCTTGCGTATTAATGTGAGTAAATTCGGTCATCATTTTTTCCCTCTAATTATTGGTTTATTTTACCTTAACAAGCGGTCATTTTTCTGAAGTTTTTTGCAAAAGAGAGAAATTTTGCGATCTTGCTCGAAAAATCCAATAAAAACAGGGGTATTTTTTTCCCCATTCGATATGCTCGCCATTATTTATGTTCTCTTTGGCGATGATACGACAAGACCACGCATTTATCTTATTTCCTTTGCTTTGCTTGCCTATCTTATGGCTGCCATTAGCTGGTTTTCTTTATCTTATCATTGCTTATAGTACGCTTTTGCTATGGGCAATCTTGGCCAGATATAAATTATTAGCATGGACACTTTTCTTGGTGTTACTCAGTTATGCAAGGGTAGCACATTTTGCAAATGAGCTAAAAAATCAGACCGCTTTAGCGCAAACCAGAACGGTTAAAATTGTGCAATTACAGAAACTTACCGATTATCAAGCTGCGATTGGGCAGTTAGAAAATGGGGAGCGTATTTATCTAAATTGGCAAAGCCAAACACCGTTAAAGTTGGAACAACATTACCAAATCCAAACCACTTTTCGACCAATTAGTGCACGGTTAAATGAAGGCAACTTTGATCGCCAGCGTTGGTATGCAGCAAATCATATTCAAGCTATCGCAACCATTAAACAAGCAGCATGGCTAGAAAATCAGGAAACCTCTTCTTGGCGAACAAAATGGCTTTATCGCGTGGTTAATCAAACAGAAACTTTTCCTACCCAAGGACTATTATTGGCGTTAGCTTTTGGAGAACGAGCTTGGTTGAATCATACTCATTGGCTAATTTTCCAACAAACGGGAACAGCGCATTTAATTGCTATTTCAGGCTTGCATATCGCTTTAGCAATGGCTGTTGGATTTTGGCTAGCAAAATTGGGGCAATGGGGAATATTATATGCTCATCATCGCTATGCGATAAGGGCTTTTCATAAAATAGGGCACTACTACCTTTTCCCTCGCATAATTGGATTATCTTTTGCCTTAGGATATAGTTATTTAGCCGGTTTTTCTATTCCCACATTACGCGCAATCGGGGCAATTTTATTGATATTAGTTTGTCAATTTGCTCGCCGACATTATACACCAACACAATTATGGTGGCGTATCGTCTCATTACTATTGCTGCTTGACCCATTAACATTATTATCGGATAGTTTTTGGCTCTCTATTTCGGCTGTTGCAAGTTTAATTATTTGGTATCGCTATTTTCCACTTTCCAACTGGATAGCTACTCAAAATTTTTCAAGAATTGTGCGAGGTATGCTTTCGTTATTCCATTTACAACTTGGTATTTTACTTATTTTTGCGCCAGTGCAATTTTTCTTTTTTCAGGGGAGTTCTACCTGGAATTTTCTTGCCAATATTCTTATTGTTCCGCTCTATAGCTTTGTATTAGTGCCCATAATTTTATTAACGTTAATAACTGATAATTTATTTTCAACTTGGCAATGGGCAGATTGGCTAGCGCAAAGTAGTCTCACGTTAATTTCACCATTATCTGAAAGCTGGATTTCGTTAAGTTACCAAACCCAATGGGAATTATTGAGTTTAGATTTAGCCATTTTAATTGGACTTTATGCTTGGAAAAATAAGCGAAAAGTTTATTGGTTAAGTTTAGGTATCATCGTTCCACTTTTTTATGGTTTGGGTTATATGGCTTTTATGCGTGCATCATTACCTAGTTGGATAACCTTTGATGTTGGGCAAGGTCTGGCACAAGCCTTGATTTATGAAACAAGCGGTCAAAAAAAGGCAATTTTTTACGACACAGGCATAAGCTGGGGCGGAGGTGCTAGCTCGAATAATATGGCAAAACTGGAAATTCTGCCTTATCTTCAACGCGAAGGCATTACCGTGGAAGCTATTTTTCTAAGTCATGATGATAATGATCATGCAGGTGGGGTAGAAACCTTATTACAGCATTATCCCCATGCACGGTTAATTTCAAGCAGCCAGAAACGCTATGCCGGTTATCAACCAGAATCTTGTGTTGCAGGTAAATCCTGGCAGTTTGGTCATTTTCAACTGCAAGCTATCTATCCCTCTAAAACAGTGTTAATGGCTAAAAATCAAGATTCTTGTGTTTTGCTAGTCAGCATAGGGCATTTTCGTTGGTTATTGACAGGCGATAGTGGTGCTATACAAGAACGCGAATGGTCGGAAAATGTTGGGCAAGTAGATTTTTTACAAGTGCCCCATCATGGCAGTAAAACCAGCAGTAGTGAAACTTTGTTGCAACAAACCAAGCCAAGGGTAGCCATTATTTCTAGTGGGCGGTGGAATCCTTGGAAAATGCCAAACAAACAAGTGATTGAACGATTAAATTTACATGGAGTTCAAACACTAAATACTGCAGAAGTTGGCATGGTTAAGATTGAATTCGCTCAGGCACAAGCAAAGCTTACAACAGCAAGACATAAAAATAGCCCTTGGTATCAGGGCTATTTCGAGGTTTCTAATTAAGCGTTGGGCGGTAAATCTTGCGTCGCATTTTCATTTTTTGTGATAAACATCGCATCACCATAACTGAAGAATCGATATTGATTTGCCACGGCATGTTGATAAGCCTGCATGGTATGTCGATAACCAGCAAAGGCAGAAACAAGCATAATTAGTGTGGATTCTGGCAAATGGAAATTGGTGACTAAAGCATCCACCACTTTAAAAGTTTTTCCCGGGTAGAGGAAAATTTGTGTATCAGAAAAGAATGGCACAATCAATTTTCCTGTTTGTTCTGCTGCTTGAGCGGCACTTTCGATAGAGCGCACAGAAGTTGTCCCTACGGCAATTACTCGTTTACCTGCCGCTTTGGTTGCAAGGATTTTTTCAACCACTTCTTCACTAACCTCAGCATATTCTGCATGCATTTGATGATCGAGGATATTTTCTACTCTAACTGGTTGGAATGTTCCCGCACCAACGTGCAAAGTCACAAACGCAGTTTGCACACCTTTCTCGCTAAGCTTTTCTAACATCGCATTATCAAAGTGTAAGCCTGCTGTTGGAGCAGCCACTGCGCCTAACACTTTGCTATAAACAGTTTGATAGCGCTCTTGGTCTGCATCTTCATCAGGGCGGTCAATATAAGGTGGCAAAGGCATATGACCTGCTTGTTGCAGTAAGTCAAACAAGGGTTGTGTTGCACTAAATTGCAACTCAAAAAGCGCACCATGACGGGCTGTCATGATGGCGTGAAACCCATTTCCTTCGCCTAATTTATCTTCGCCCAAAATAATTTCAGCCCCTTCTTTAGGCGCTTTTGAAGCGCGAATATGTGCTAAACAACGATGTTCATCTAATACTCGCTCAACCAGTACTTCTAATTTACCACCACTAGATTTACGGCCGTAAAGACGAGCGGGAATAACACGGGTATTATTAAAAATTAACAAGTCGCCCGCTTGAATATCTTCTAGCAAGTCGGGGAAGTGTTGGTCGGTTAGTGCACCCGTATTGCCATCTAATTTTAAAAGACGGCTCGCAGTACGTTCTGGCGTAGGGTAACGTGCGATAAGATTATCAGGAAGATCAAAATGGAAATCCGAAACAAGCATTTTATTATCCTTATTATTTTAATTATTCAACAGAAGAGATAGCATTAACAACTGCCTTAACTAAGGTGGCTAATGGAATTGCAAAAAATACGCCCCAAAATCCCCACAATCCACCAAAAATGAGCACTGCGACAATGATGGTTAGTGGATGTAAATTAACGGCTTCAGAGAACAGGAAGGGTACAACAATATTTCCATCTAACAGTTGGCTAATCACGAAAGCGAGTAGTACGTAGTAAAAATCAGGCGATAAACCAAATTGAAATAATGCAATTAATGCAATCGGAATAGTAACTAATACCGCACCGATATATGGAACTAATACCGAAAGCCCTGCCGCAACTGAAAGTAGTAATGGGTAGCGTAAATCGAAGAAGATCAAAATAATGTAGGTAACTACACCAACAATTAGAATTTCTAACAATTTTCCTCGAATATAATTATTGATTTGTTGTTGCATTTCCATCCAAACACGCGTAGTTAAACGGCGGTTTTTAGGCATTAAATTTAAAAATGAACGAACAAATAAAGGTTTATCTTTCAATAAGAAAAAGACCATTAACGGCACTAAAAATGCATAAATGCCTAAACCCACTAAACTCACCAGTGAGTTAAGAGAGAAAGTTAATAATGATTCGCCATAACCTAGAATTTTTGCTCGTAATGAGGTCATTAGGCTATCTAGCATCGCGTAATCTACCAACTCAGGATAATGCTCGGGCAAAGCTTGTAACCACGTATTAAGCAAGTTAAACATGTTGGGTAAATCGCGCACAAAACCGACAGTCTGATTCCATAAATTTGGTAATAACACCGTAATAAATAGGGCAAGTAAAGAGAGTGTACTACCTAGTACAATCACAATGCTTAATGTGCGAGGGAGCTTAAATTTTTGCGTCAATACACGAATAGGCGTATCTAACAGATAAGCAAAGACGATGGCCACTAAAAGCGGCATAATGAGGTCGCTAAAGAAATAGATAATCCCAAAACCACAGAGCAGAATACCCAATAATGCGGCACTATGTGGATTACCTAATTTCTTTTTATACCAAGTTTGGAATAGTTCAAACATTATTTTTGGCTACAAATAGCAATAAAACCAAGTTTCTTATCAGGGTCGTTAAACGTATTAAACATTTTTTTGAAGGTATCACGATTCTCAGGTTTTAACGCATTACTGATAATTTTCATCGCACCCAATACGCCTTCATCATAAATTAACCCTTTCGGCGAAAGTAAACTCATTTCACCGCTAAATGTTTCCACATTTCTAAAACCGCAACGAAGGAATGTTTCTTTCCAGTCTGGTTTGGAAAGTGGGGTTACTGTAATGTTGATTGCTGAACGCAAATCTGCAATCACTTTTTCCACATCATCAGTGTTTAGCATCACATCATGGGTTAATAAGAAACCGTTAGGTTTAAGTACACGGAGGTATTCCCGAATCGCTTTTTCTTTTGCTTCAATTGGCAACATAGTCAACATAGCTTCGTTGATAACAATATCAAAAGTGTTATCTTCAAATGGCAATTTTGTCGCATTTGCACGTTGTACTTTAACCAAGTTTTCTACGCCATTTTCTTTAATGTTATGACGTGCTTTTTCTAATGCTTCTTCGTCTAAATCTACACCCGTAATTTCACAACCATATTGCTTAGCAATTTGGATAGCAGTGGTACACATATTACAAGCGACTTCGAGTACTTTTTTATTTGCATTAAAATCAGCATTTGCAATAAGCCAATCTGTGGCTAATTTACCACCTGGGCGCAAACGAGTTTTGCCAAGACGCGCTAAGAAATTATGTCCGACTTCTTCTTTTTTCATATTATCCTCTGTGTTTGCAAAATGCGAATAAAACTTATCCGCTTGAAGTGAAATTTCGGTAAATTATACACAACTTTACCCCTAACTTATATACAGGAAAAGTAAATTTTGGCAGAATGCACACGCAATTTTTTGCAATTAAATCTAATTTAATAAGGATAAATGATGAGTAAAAATCAATATGCCCACCAACGTGGCGAAATTCAAGAAAGTGCTATAAAAGCTTTAGTTACAGACCCGTTATTTAAAACCCGCGTGATGCGAAATCGTAAAGGGAAAGGCAGTTACCAACGTAAAGCAAAACATGCTAATCGTTATCAAGGCGAAAGCCCATTTAAAATAGTCAAAGTATTTTAAATGGGCTTTTTCTTTACTGACATTTTGCTGCTAACACATCTCTAACTGCCAGGCGAAACTGTGCCAATGTTTGCTTTTGGGGCGCAGCTAACGTAAGACTATTTTGTTCTAGATTATCTCGTAAGATGGCAAGTTCTTCAGGATATTGAGTATAAAGCCGTTTCAGTGATGCAAAACAAGCCGAGAAACTCCGTTGAGCAAATGCAAAACCATGCAAATTTTGTTGGTCTGATTCATCTAAAGCATAATCAGCCACTTTATTAGGGAAAAGCGCTTCGCAATAAGGTAAAACTGGGGCATCACGCTGAAATTTTGCTACTGCTTGCGCAACAAATTGGTTTCCTGCCTCAGAAATAGGGTAGAGCATCATAGCACTTTGATAACCACTGCTTGCTTCTCGGTTAGGCGTAATTTGTACTAATACGAAACCACACTGTTGCCAAAATTTCAGCAGACAATCGGACATACCAAAACTGACTGAAATAAAATCAAGCGGTTGAATTTGTTTGAAGATTTGCAAAATAAAGTCAGAAACTAACCGCTTGCCAATGCCTTGTTGTTGTTTGTCTGGCTGAACGGCAATCCGAGAAATTCGCATTGAATGCAAGGTGCAAGCTGACTTTAAATTCCCTTGTGCACAAAGATATTGCGCCACTAAATTCCCCGCTGGGCGACGCGTTCCAGACCATACTTGCTCTGTTAACGCATCTGACAATCCGCCTTCATTGAGTGCCCAAATTGCACCAATTAGTTGCCCATTTTCTTGATAAGAAAAACATTGCTGATTTTCTCCATCAAATAACCGACGTAAGTCTGTTGGCGTCGTTTTGTAATGCGCATTAGCAAATAATTGATAGTATTGTGCAAGCGATTCTGTGTGTTCGCTTTCATCTAACAATAGCAGCTCGTTAATAAACTGCTCAAGCGGATCATTTTCTTCCCAGCGAAGTGGCTTAGTTAAATGCCATTCTTGATAAGTGCGGGAACATTGTGATTTAAATCTTAAACTGAAACCTCGCCCTGTACCTTCATAATTGTGGGTGGTTGTGGTTAGCACAACTTTATGAAAATAACGGCAAAGCGTTTGTAACATGGGTAAAGGCAAACTCGCAGCTTCATCAATAAATAACCAATGATTTGGAGAAATACATTTTTGCGCAATGCTCGCAATCAGCTGATCGGGTGCCATAAATTGCAAAGAATCATGTGAAGCTATATCTGTTAATTGAGCTAAAAATTGGGGAAGTGCAGCGCGGCTTTTAGCGGTGATAATTACTGAGTGATGTTCCGCAAGGCTTTTTGCAAGTTGTCCCGCAAGAGTAGATTTACCTCTCCCACGATCGGCTAAAATTAAATGAATATCAGCGAGGTGCTTAGGTAGCTGTTCGAAAATTTGCTGCTGTTCTGGCGTAAATTCGCAAAACATTTGCGTTTTTTGCCCGCTTGTAGGGGGAAAAAAATCTTGTTTTCGTGGCATTGTCACGCTAAATTGATATTTTTGAATCAATTTTTGAAAATAGCGATAGAAATTAGGTGTAGTAATCAGCTTCCCATCATTCCAGCGTAAAGAATCGCTATCAGGAATTTGGGATAATTGTGCAAAATCAGGACAAACAAGAAAAAGTGTTCCACCATTCATAATGGTGCCAGCAATAATGGCTAACGCTTCTAAATGCAAGCAAACCCCATCAGGACTACGTATATCATAAAGTGCCTGAAAATGCTGCGTGCCGAGATACTGCTTGGCTTTTGCAAAATTTGTTTGATTTAAAATAATGCCGTCAAAATCTGACGGCATTGCTAATAACACAACGAGCTTTCGCATTAGTCGAGTTCTTTTTCGCTCAAATAAGGATCTTCAAAGCCTAATTTCTGCATAATTTGCGTTTCTAGACCTTCCATCTCTTCTGCTTCGGCCTCTTCAATATGATCATAGCCAAGCAAGTGTAACGTGCCATGCACAGCTAAATGCGCCCAATGGGATGCTAAAGAAATTTGTTGTTCTTTTGCTTCACGTTCCATCACTTGACGACAGATAACTAAATCACCTAATAAGGGAAGTTCAATACCTTCTGGCACTTCGAAAGGGAATGAGAGGACGTTTGTTGGGTAATCTTTTCCGCGATATTCTCGATTAAGTGTTTGGCTTTCTTCTTCATCCACAATACGGATGGTCATTTCTGTTTCAGGAAAATCTTCAGTTTGGGCTTCAAAGGCGAGGGCAGTTTCTACCCAGTGAGTAAATTGTTCCAGTGTTGGCAAGCCTTCGCTATTTTCACTGGCAATTTGTAAATCAATAATTGGTGTTGTCATAGTTCATCAATATAAAGAAAGTATTTTGGGTATTCTACCGCAACAAGCGGTCAAATTTCTTTAATTTTTTGCAAAAAAACGCCCAGTGTAAACTGGGCGTATCATATGAACGTAAATTAAGCTTGAGTTGCTTGAATTGCAGTTAATGCAATGGTGTAAACGATATCGTCCACTAATGCACCACGAGATAAGTCATTAACTGGTTTACGCATACCTTGAAGCATAGGGCCAATTGAAACTAAATCTGCAGAACGTTGAACTGCTTTATAAGTGGTGTTACCTGTATTCAAATCTGGGAAGACGAATACCGTTGCTTTACCTGCAACCGGTGAGTTTGGTGCTTTAGAACGCGCCACATCTTCCATTACTGCCGCATCATATTGTAATGGGCCATCAATGATTAAATCTGGACGTTTTTCTTTTGCAATACGAGTTGCTTCTTTTACTTTCTCAACATCTGCACCAGAACCTGATGTGCCGGTTGAGTATGAGATCATTGCAACACGTGGGTCGATACCAAATGCTTTTGCAGACTCTGCAGATTGAATTGCGATTTCTGCTAATTGTTCAGCTGTTGGGTCTGGGTTAACCGCACAGTCACCATATACCAATACTTGGTCTGGTAATAACATAAAGAAGATAGAAGACACAATTGAGCTACCTGGTGCAGTTTTAATAATTTGCATCGGTGGACGAATGGTATTAGCCGTTGTATGAACCGCACCTGAAACTAAACCATCAACTTCGTTTGCTTCTAACATCATAGTACCTAATACTACAGTGTCTTCTAATTGTTCACGTGCAGCTTCTTCAGTCATACCTTTTGCTTTACGTAATTCAACTAAACGCGCAACATAGTTTTCACGTACATCTGCTGGGTTGATGATAGTAATACCTTTACCTAAGGTTACACCTTGTGCTTCTGCAACGCGTTGAACATCTGTTGGGTTAGCTAATAAAACACATTCTGCAATGCCACGTTCTGCACAAAGTGCTGCAGCTTTCACTGTACGAGGCTCATCACCTTCTGGTAATACAATACGTTTTTTCGCTTCACGTGCAAATTCAGTTAATTGATAACGGAATGCTGCAGGAGAGAGGCGACGTGCACGAGTTGCACCTTTAGAAACTTCTTCTACGAAGCCTGTATTTAACGTACTTGCAACATATTCTTTGATTGCGTTAATACGTTCTTTGTCATCAGTTGGCACTTCTAAGCTAAAACTTTGTAAGTTTAAAGCGGTTTGCCATGTATTGCCTTCAACACGGAATACTGGAATACCTGTTTCAAACGCTTGTTGGCAAAGTTTTGCAATTGGTGCTTCAATTTTATAACCACCAGTTAAAAGAATACCACCAATTTCAACACCATTCATAACCGCAAGACATGCTGCAACTAACACTTCTGGGCGGTCTGCTGAAGTTACTAATAAGTTACCTGCTTTAAAGTGATCAACCATGTGTGGAATGCTACGCGCACAGAAGCTGACACCACGAATACGACGGGTATTCAGCTCACCTTCATTAATGATTGCTGCATGTAAATGTTTAGCTAAGTCAATTGCACGAGTTGCAATTAAATCCGCTTTCCATTCAATACAAGCGAGTAGTTTAATTGGGCTTTTTGCAAATAACGCTTCAACTTCTGAAACGTTTTGTGTGCTGTGTTGGAATGAGTCAAAAATTTCTGCTAAATCAGGGCGAGTACGACCAGATTCATCTACTGGTGCATTAAATTTGTTGATAACCACACCTAAAAGGTTAGGGTTGTTACGACCACCGAATTCAGATGCAGCAGCTTCAACACGCTCTTTTAATTGAGCTGGTTTATCAGAACCAGGTGCGGCAACTAATACGATTTCAGCATCTAACGCTTGTGCAATTTCATAGTTAATGCTGTTAGCATATGCATTTGTACGAGTTGGAATTAAACCTTCGATAACAATAATTTCGTTATTTTTAGCTAATGCTTGATGGCGTTCTACCACTTTTTCTAATAAAACGTCAGTTTGGTTTTGACCGATAAGCGTTTCTGCTTCACTTAACATAAATGGCACACCAACTTCTGTTGATTGAGCTGCCTTGATAATTGAAGTTGAACGGTCTAAAACGTCTTCACCAGTAATAGACTGTGCAATAGGTTTTAAAAAGCCAACTTTAGTCCCTTTTTGTTCTAAAGCGTGCACTAAACCTAGGCTTACGCTTGTTAATCCAACACCTGTGGTCGTTGGAATAAGAATAATCGTTCTTGACATAATTATATTCCTATAAAAATAAAGTTAAAAAAGGGCAGAGTAATCTGCCCTTAAAAGTTATAGTGCTAATTTAGCAGTATCTTGTGCAATCACTAATTCTTCATTTGTCGGAATCACGATTGCTTTGAATGCTGAATCATCTGCTGTAATAACACCTTCTTTACCGAAGCGTGCTGCAAGGTTACGGTCGTGGTCTAATTTAACACCGAATAATTTTAAGTGGTTTAAAGTTAATTCACGAACGTGAGCTGAGTTCTCACCGATACCACCAGTAAACGCGATAGCATCTAAGTGATCATCACCTAAAATTGCCATATATGCACCGATATATTTTGCTAAACGGTAGCTATATACGTCTAAAGCACGTTTTGCTTCTGGTTTAGATGCATCATCATAGTTATCTTCAGCGTAACGACAGTCGCTGGTCACTTGAGTTAAACCTAAAAGACCTGATTTTTTCACTAAAGTCGTTTCAATTTCATCCATTGACATACCTAAGTTTTTGTATAGGTAGAAAATGATTGCTGGGTCAATATCACCAGAACGAGTACCCATTACTAAACCTTCTAACGGTGTTAAACCCATTGAAGTATCGATACATTTACCGTTACGAACGACAGAAACAGAACCGCCGTTACCTAAGTGGCAAACAATGGTATTTACTTGATCAGCTGGTTTACCAACACGTTCTGCGACTTCACGAGAAATAAATAAATGGCTTGTACCATGCGCACCATAACGACGAATGTGGTGTTCAGTATATAAGTTATATGGAAGTGCATATAAGAATGCTTCTTCAGGCATTGTTTGGTGGAATGCAGTGTCGAATACTGCAACGTTTTTGTCTTTTAATTCAGGGAAAATACGGAATGCTTCTTGAATACCGATTAAGTGGGCAGGGTTGTGAAGTGGTGCAAATTGAACTGCATCTTCGATACCTTTGATAACATCATCGTTAATAACAACAGATGAAGTAAAGCGCTCACCACCATGAACGATACGGTGGCCAATAGCACCAATACTTGCTTTTAATTCTTCTGATAACAACTCATTTGCGATGAATGAAAGCGCTTCGCTATGTGCAGCGCCAGCACCTAAATCTGCATTACCTTTTTCACCGTGTAATTTCCATTTGATGCGCGCATCTTCTAAATGAAAAGCTTCTGCTAAACCAGATAATTTTTCATCACCGGTTTTAGGGTCTAAGATAGCAAATTTTAAAGATGAGCTACCACAGTTAAGGATAAGAATTAAATTTTTAGACATGTCAAATACCTTAGTTGATTTGAAAGGGTAAAAGTTAGATACGCAAAGGCGTAGCTATCTGATATAGAATACACGTTTCGGCTATTGAATTAAAGATCTGATATAAAAAAATGGTAGAGATACCTTTAAATAGTTAATCGTCTAGATTTCGCATAATGACCTACAGGTTATGTTGAATTTGAGGGCTGTATACTTTTTAAACGG
>NZ_AFNK01000054.1 GCF_000238795.1 Haemophilus sputorum CCUG 13788
TTTTTGCCATGAACAGAAATAACCTGGTAGAAATTAACGTTCGTTTGCTCATATCCCCAGGAAGATACAAACACATCGCCAACAGAAACAGTACCGTTATTAAAAGTTAATGTTTTCATTTTTATCTCCTGCCGCTGAGCGGCTCTGGTGATTGGGGGCCATCCCCTCCCGATGTGTTTATAATAGGTCAGAACTGACCTATTATCAAGTATTTTTTCCTCTTTCCTTTAAAATAAATACCATCAAATACAGATAGTTACATTCATATAATGCCCGGCAGGGCATAAAAGGGGCGAAAGAAAATACCAGGGTGCAGCGGGGCCACATCGCCCCGAAGCGCGGCGCAGCCGCTGACGAACATACCAGGATGCACAGGGCCATCCCTTCGCCCTGCAAAGCCAACAGACCAACAGGCCATGATCATGCTGATTTGCGCCGCAGAATGCCGCAGTTAGCGCGAGCGCCAGCGAGTTTACGCCGTCCTGGTGCATTGCAGCAGGGCGGGGCGCTGTACTGCGCGTGTGAGCGTCAGCGAGCTACGGGCGCAACATTACATTGCTGCATTCGCCTGGCATTCTCCACGCCTTGAAGGACGGAGTTTTACTGCGCACCAAATAAAAAAGGGGCGATTAAGCCCCTGTATTCACTATTAACAATTTAACATGGTT
>NZ_AFNK01000053.1 GCF_000238795.1 Haemophilus sputorum CCUG 13788
TCCACGCAAAGCAGCCGTTGAAGCCGCACTTGCCCGTGCACGAGCGAAAAAAGCAGCGCAAGCAGATGGTGAACAAGCGGTCGAAAAATCGGAAGAAATTGCAAAACCAGCAGAACCTAATGATCCACGCAAAACAGCCGTTGAAGCCGCACTTGCTCGTGCGAGAGCGAAAAAAGCAGCGCAAGCAGGTGGTGAACAAGCGGTCGAAAAATCGGAAGAGATTGCAAAATCTGCTGAACCTACAGATCCGCGTAAAGCAGCTGTGGCTGCAGCGATTGCTCGAGCAAAAGCAAAGAAAGCAGAGAAGCAATTTAATGAGAATGGAGAGGCATAAATGAAGCCATTATTTTTATTGATTGCCGTGTTAAGTTTGCCTACTTGGGCGCAGAACTGTGCGCAAATAGATGAGAAACTCACGATTCATTATCAAAAAATGCAAAATGCTGGCTCTTATTTTGATCATTTTGATGATGAAGTGCTTGAGCGTGAAACCAAACTTTTTACGGAAACTTTGCAATTTTTAAAAGCACCAGAGAGCTGGCAATGTGATTTTTCTAAAGTGCAAGAAGCGGGCATTCGAGTAGAAATGTCTGAAGATAAGCGGTTGCGAATCTTTTCTTGGGATTGGCAAACCGGTGGCACAATGCATGATTTTGGTTCAATGTGGCAATATCGTCAGCTAAAAGGTAAGACGAAAACAAAATTTCAAGAAAGTTCTAATTGGGTGGAAAGCGTGCATCAAACCTCACTGAATCAACAAACATATTATTGGGTCATGGGGCGAAGTATTGGCGATGGCCGCAATCATATGCTAACCGCTGAACTTTATCAGATTCTAGATCAAGGCTTGCAGCCTGCGAAGTTAATCAAAACGTCTAAGTTCACCAATGAGATTAGCTTTGTATATGATCCTTCTACGGTAAGGGAGCAACAGGAGCAAGTGAATTTCTTTTATGATGAGACGAGTAAAAAGTTGCGTTTTCCTGTTGTAATTGAAAAAGATGCATCCAATTCAGGCACGCCAACGAACAAATGGATTCAATATCGTTTTAACGACCAGTATTTTGTAAGAGAGAAAAATTAGATGTTTAAAATGGGGAGCTCCCCACATACACATGGGAGCAATTTAACAGTCAAGTTTATGCTATGGGTCATGGTGGCTATGGTGCCAGCATTGGCGGTGCAATGTTATTTTTTTGGTACGGGTGTATTAGTACAAGCAGCGATTGCGCTTAGTTTAGCGGCTGTATTAGAGTTAGTTATTGCTAAGTTACGCCATAAACCAATGACATTTTACATAGCAGATCTTTCTGGAATACTGACCGCACTAATTTTGGCAATGTCAATTCCGCCCTATGCGCCTTATTGGGTGGTCGTGATTGGAATTTTGGTTGCGATTGTGATGGCTAAACACATTTACGGTGGTTTAGGGCAGAACTTGTTTAATCCAGCAATGGTTGCTTATGCGTTGCTATTAGTTTCATTCCCTGTTCAAATGACTGCTTGGATGGTGCCAATTTCGCTATTAAGTGAGCCACCTACTTTTAATGATGCCTTACACTTAATTTTCCGTGGCGTGAGTAGCGATGGATTGAGTTTACATCAATTAGTAGAAAGTGTTGATGGGATTACCCAAGCTACGCCTTTAGATAGTGCCAAAACCAGTTTAGCGAAATTAAGTTTAAGCGAAATTCAGCAATCGCCAATTTTCTTTGATGGTATCTTCAATGGTTGGGCGCAAGGTTGGTGGCAGCTGAATTTAGCCTTTTTATTAGGCGGTTTATTTTTAATCTATAAACGCATTATTCACTGGCAAATTCCCGCTTCTATGTTAGTGGTATTTGTACTGTGTAGTGGGCTGACAGATTTATTTGGTAATGGCTCGTATCTAAATGTGATAGCGCAGCTCTTTAGTGGAGCGATGATGTTTGGGGCGTTCTTTATTGCGACAGATCCCGTGACGGCTTCCATTACGCCAAAAGGAAAACTTATTTTTGGTGGCTTAATTGGCTTGTTGGTTTATTGTATTCGCTATTATGGCAATTATCCGGATGCAGTTGCTTTTTCTGTCTTGTTGGCAAATATTTGCGTGCCGCTAATTGACCATTACACCCAACCTAGATTATATGGAATGAGAAAATGAGCGCTTCCAAAATTACTGTTAAATATGCGTTTATCCTCGGCGTGATTGCATTGGTTTGCACAGCGATTTCTACCGCGGTTTATTGGCTAACTAAAAGTCGAATTGAGAGTGTTGCAGCAGCACAACAGCGAGAATCGCTTTTAGAAGTGCTACCGCAAAGCTATTTTGATAACGATTTATTGGCAACGTGCAAGCAGTTACATCTGCCAGATGCACCATATTTAAATAAAATCTATTTTGCAAAAAAAGCAGAAAATCTGACCGCTTATGCGATTCAATCAACGGCGCCAGATGGTTATTCAGGTAATATTGTATTGTTATCTGGGATTCAACCAGATGGTACTTTATTAGGTGTGCGAGTTTTGCAGCATGCTGAAACGCCGGGGCTTGGAGATAAAATTGAAACGCGGATTTCTAAGTGGATTTTATCTTTTACGAATAAGAAATTTAGTCTTGAAAATGAAGGGCAATGGGCGGTGAAAAAAGATGGTGGGCAATTTGACCAATTCACTGGTGCAACCATTACCCCACGTGCAGTGGTAAATAATATTCGCCAAGAAGCAAAATGGGTTGTCACCCAGTTAGCGCAAAACCCTGCAATGTTAGAGCAATTTGAGGCGTGCCAATAATGAGTGATGTATCTAAAGAAAATCAAATTCCGGTAACCCAAATTGAGGTGACACCTCAAGCCCCTTCTGTTTGGTCAACGCTGTTTTGGGATGGTGTTTGGAAAAATAATAGTGCATTAGTGCAATTATTAGGACTTTGCCCATTGTTGGCGGTGTCTAATAGCGTAACGAATGCGCTAGGGCTAGGTTTAGCAACGATGTTTGTGCTTATTTGCACGAATACGGCGATTTCATTATTCCGTAAAATTATCCCAAATGACATCCGTATCCCAATTTATGTGATGGTCATTGCAACAGTGGTAACCGCGGTACAGTTGTTAATGAACGCCTTTGCTTATCCAGTTTATCAATCACTAGGGATTTTTATTCCGCTGATTGTAACGAACTGTATCGTGATTGGACGAGCAGAAGCTTACGCTTCGAAAAACAGTGTGGCACACGCGGCCTTTGATGGTTTTACCATGGGCTTAGGCTCAACGATGAGCTTGGTATTATTAGGGGCGATTCGTGAGTTATTGGGCAACGGCACTTTATTTGATGGATTAGATTTGTTATTAGGAAGTTGGGCAAAATCGTTACGTTTAGATGTGCTACACCTAGACTCAGGTTTGCTTTTAGCGATTTTACCGCCTGGTGCATTTATCGGTTTAGGTATTATGCTAGCAGTTAAAAACCTAATTGATAAAAAATAACCTACAATAGAAGAGAGAATTATGTCACGCATTACTGCTCAAGAAGGGTATGAACACCAATTTTTAAAGTCCTTTTTGCTCCCCAAATATTGGGGTGTTTGGCTTGGTGTGCTGTTCTTGGTACTGTTTGCATATGTTCCGTTTCGTGTACGCGACAAGTTAGCCGCTTGGTTAGGCAAACGCGTTTATCACTATTTAAAAAAGCGTAATAAAAAACAGTATCATCGTGCATTGGTCAATTTACGTTACTGCTTTCCCAATTGGAGTGAGGCAAAAAGAGAAGAAACCATTGAAGCAATGTTTGTGACAGTTGCGCAAACCATGTTAGGCATTGGCGAAATTGCATTGCGTTCAGTCAAGCACTTGCAACAACGCAGTGAATTTAGTGGTTTTGAGCATTTAACACAAGCGAAGGCTGAAGGTAAAAATATTATTTTATTAGTGCCTCATACTTGGTCAATTGATGCATCAGGCATTGTGTTACATACCTATGGTATGCCAATGGTTTCGATGTATAACCCTCATCGTAACGCATTAGTCGATTGGTTGTGGAATGCTACGCGCGAACGCTTTGGCGGTAAAATGCATACCCGTCAAAATGGGATTAAGCCGTTTTTAAATGATGTTCGACAAGGCAACATGGGCTATTTCTTACCTGATGAAGATTTTGGTGAAGCATTGAGTGTCTATGCTGATTTTTTTGCGACGGAAAAAGCCACCTTGCCAGGGTTGAATAAAATGGCAAAAGTGGCAAAAGCAGAAGTGATTCCTATGTTTGCGACTTATAATGCTGAAAAAGGCAAATATGTGATGGAAATTCTGCCGCCTATTCATTTTGATGGCACCGAACAGCAATCAGCTCGTGCGATGAATGAAGTGGTAGAGTATTTTGTAGAAAAAGATCCAAAACAATATGTTTGGATATTACGTTTACTCAAAACACGCCGAGATGGTGAAGATATCTACCGACGTTAAAAAACGCCCTTTTGGGCGTTTTTTATATATGTGCTTAATCTTTAAGTAAACGTTGGCTATTGAGTACAACAGTAATGGAAGACATCGCCATCGCAATAGCTGCAATCATAGGGTTTAGCAACCAACCTGTAAATGGATAAAGTACGCCCGCAGCAATCGGAATAGCGATAATATTGTAAATGAAAGCACCAAGTAGGCTTTGTTTCATATTCGTAAGTACACGTTGAGAAAAAGGCAGGACTTTAGCAACAGGGGTTAACCCTGGTTGCATAAGTGAGAGATCTGCGGTTTCCATTGCAATATCAGAGCCTTGATGCATTGCAATACCAACATGAGCTTGGGCTAATGCAGGGGCATCGTTAATACCATCACCAATCATTGCCACCTTGCGCCCTTGTGCTTGTAGTTGGCGAATTTTATCCGCTTTTTGATCTGGCAAAACTTCAGCAATCACACCATTTAAACCTAATTGTGCAGCAAAATATTCAGCACTGGTTTGGCGATCACCCGTTAACATCAAGCAATGATAGCCTGCTTGTTGGCATTGTTGCACAATCGCTTTAGCTTCTGAGCGAAGTTGATCGGCAAGAGAGAATTGCCCAATCAACACACCATCTAATGAGAGATAGACCAAGGTAGCAAAATCTTGTTTGGCATGATTTTTACTTTCTATACCAATGAAAGCCGCATTGCCTATTTTTACACGTTGCCCTTGATAATTCCCCGAAATGCCTAATCCTTTCGTGACTTCAACATTTTCCACCGTTTCAAGCTGTGCATCGGATTGTTGCGCAAATTTTACAATCGCTTTAGCAACTGGATGCGAGGCTTGCTGTTCAAGGCTATAAGCGAGGTTCAATAATTTTTCTTTAGCAAAGCCTTGATAAGTTTCAACGGAAACCACCTGCATTTCGCCTGTGGTTAGTGTCCCGGTTTTATCAAATACGAGGGTATCAATTTCGCTTGCGGCTTGTAGTGCTTCAATATTGCGCACCAATATGCCAAATTCTGCCACTTTTGCAACGCCGGCAATAGTCGAAAGTGGAATCGCTAAACCTAATGCACAAGGGCAAGCAATAATGAGTACCGTAGTGAAAATAGAAAGCGCAAATGCGAAATCTTTCCCAAGCGATAGCCAAACTAGGCTGGCAATTAGCGCGATAGACACCACGACAGGCACGAAAACCGCTGCGATTTTATCAACAAATTTTGCTAAAGGTGGCTTACTGCTTTGTGCATGGCGAACGGCATGAATGACGCGAGCAAGCGCAGTTTTTGAGCCTACTTGAGTGGCAATATAAATGGCTGCACCGTCCGCAATTAACGTGCCGGCATGTACTGCATCGCCAACTTTTTTCTCAATTGGCAGTGCTTCACCGGTCAACATAGATTCATCCACCCAAATTGAACCACTTTCAATGATGCCATCTACTGCGATCCGATCGCCAGTCAGTGCTTGAACTCGCATTTCAGGTTTAATGCCTTTGGCTGGAATGGTTTTTACAATATTTTCTTCAAAAATGACCGCTTGTTTCGGGGCTAAATCAAGCAATTTTTCTAAGGCAAGCGAAGAGCGTTGTTTCGCTTTGAGTTCTAAATATTTCCCTAGGCTAATAAACCCAAGAATCATAACACTGGCTTCGAAATAGAGCGGTGCATGAGGTTGTGGAAAAAGCAGTAAGCTAAACGAATAAAGCCAAGCCACACCAGTACTTAATGCGACTAAGGTATCCATATTCGCTGCGCCATTTTTTAGGCTCATCCACGCGCCTTTAAAGAAATCTTGGCCAGCAAAATACATCGTGGCTAAGCTGATAAAAGCAGCTATCCACCAAGCAAAATAATTACCTTCATTAAGGTGCATTCCAATGATAAAGCCTAACAACATTAAACCTGCACCAACACCAAGGGCTAAGCTAAATTGCCATTTTTTATGTGAGAGTGTGCGCACCGTTTGGGCTTGTTGTTTGGCGCGGCGACTTTCTTCACTTTCAAGCATTTCTGCATGAAAACCTAATTTTTCGACCGCTTGTACTAAAGATTCAGCTTCGGCATCACCTTGTACAAACGCAATTTGATCGACTAAATTGACTGAAGCAAAATTGACGCCATTAACCTTGCTGAGGGCTTTTTCTACTCTTTTAACACAAGCTGCGCAGTGCATTCCATCAATTAAAAGTTGTTGTTCATTCGTATTTAATTTGTCGGAAACAGACATTCTTTTTCTCCTAAAAATAAAAGGGGTTTCCCCCTTTCTTAGCTTTATGCAATAGCTGCTTCAAAGCCAATCTCATCAATAGCATCAATTAAGGTTTGCGCTTCTACTTCGCCTTCAACAATCGCTTGTTGTGGGGAGAGTGTGACGCTAACTTTTTCTACGCCTGGTACTTCATGCAAAGCTTTTTCAACACTTTTGACGCAGTTGCCACAATGTAATCCGGATAATGTTAAGGTGATTGTCATAAAAACTCCTTATTTTGTTTGCTAGAAAAATGATTTGCCGATATGCTAAACCCTGACCTTAGGTTAAAGTCAAGAGGGAAATATGAACATTAGTGAAATAGCCAAACAAACAGGTTTATCTGCGAAGCAAATTCGCGATTATGAAAAAGCAGGTTTGCTGCCAAAAACACAGCGTTCTGAAGCAGGCTATCGCATCTATTCTTCAAATGATTTGGCGCGTTTAAATTTTATTTATAATGCAAGAAAAGTTGGTTTTTCACTGACCCAGATTCAAGCATTATTAGCATTGAACGATAATCCGAAACGTACCAGCCGAGAAGTTAAGCAGCTGACAGAGCAACATATCATTGAATTAGAACAGAAAATTGCCGATCTGCAACAAATGCTAGATCGGCTAAAAGGGTGGAGTAGTACCTGTTGTGGTAATGAAAGCCACGAATGTTCAATTTTATCAGGGCTGAGTAGTTAACGATTCCATTTTTTAGTTTTGGGATTAACGTATTCGATGCCTTGATTGCGATATGAAATACCTTCAAGCTCAAGCAAGTAGCGCTTACTTGGGAGCCCACCACCAAATCCCGTCAGACTTTGGTTTTTGCCTAATACGCGATGGCAAGGAATAAAAATCGAAATAGGATTACGCCCAACTGCACCGCCTACCGCACGCATCGCTTTGGGCTTATCTAGTTGATTAGCAATTTCTCCATAGCTGGTTGTAGCGCCGTATGGAATCTGGCGCAAAATTTGCCAAACAGCTTGTTGAAAAGGGCTACCTTGTGGGGCAAGGAAATCTAATTGGCTAAAATCAATGGTTTCGCCTTGAAAATAGCGGTCTAAAATTTCGGTGGTTTTGCAAAAAATTTCTAAAATCTGACCGCTTGTTTGGCTAGCGGACGTAAAAGTGCTAATGTCAGTCGTTGCTTGTTCTTCTGCAAATTCAATCGCAATTAAGCCTTCGGCTTTTGCTAATAGCAATAACTGCCCAACGGGAGAGGCATAATATTGATAATAAATAGTCATAATTGGTGCCATGAAAAAAGGCGTGTGAGAAATTAACACGCCTTTGAGAAGGATCGATTAGAATTTATAGTTTAAATTTAAACCATAAAGATTTGCACGAGATTTCACATTAAATACGGCGCTACCTTCGGTAAAGGTATTATGTGAGCCTCTTAAGTGTGCAAAACCAAAATCGGTAGAAAGATTCGGGGTGAAGCGGTAAGTTGCCCCTACGCTATACCAAGTTCTGTCTGTATCTGGAATTGAGATAGATGGCGAGGTGATGCTTGCTGTTTCATCATAAGCAATACCCGCGCGTAGCGTTAATGCCTCATTCACATCATAAGACACACCTAGTGCGACACGAGATGCATCATTATAGTTTTCTGCTTTGCTAAATAATGTATTACCTGCATTACCGTAAGCATCTAGGCTTTTGAATTTTTCCCATTCGGTACGTTTATAGCTAAACTGCATTGCTAAGCGATCAGTCATTTTGTGATAGGTCGAAATTTCCCAATAAGCTGGTAAGTGAAGCGTTAAATTACCAGGGATTTCTTGGCCACCAGTTGCTTGAGTAACCGGCGCTTGAATGCCTAACACAGAAAGTTGTGGTAATAAGGCATTAAATGCAGTTGGGAAGTTATTTGAATATTGACCTTTAAATTTCACATTTACAGCAGAGTGATAAGCTGCACCAATGCGGTTGTTTTCGTTAATATCGTAAGCGATACCTGCATTCCAACCTAAACTCCATTCATCACCACTTAAACGTGAAACTTCGGTATGATTATCCATTTGAGCTAAGGTTTTTGCAGCACTATTTAATTGCGCTGCAAGTACAGGATTTGCCGCTAATGCAGCTTGAACTCTTGGATTTGCAGCTGCAGCACCTAAACGACTATTTAATAATTTACCACCCACGCCTAAATGACGAACGATTTCTGCATCTGAATAAATGGCATTTAAACCTGCACCGATGCTTAAACCGTAACCTAAATTATAAGCACCGCTTAAATTGAAGTTAATTGCACTTAAACGAGTATTACCGCCATAAACACCAGCACTGTAATCAGGAGAAAAACGAGATTTTAAACCGTAGTTTACGTTCATTCCTGCCCCCATCGCAAAACGATCATTGATTGGGGTTACAAAATATAGGTTAGGAACAACGGCCTTTGGAATGATGTTGTTGTGTGAAGCATTTACTGTGCCAGCAAGTGTGCCATTTATATCCACATCAGCCTGAACCAAAACGCCACCTGCAGACATTTCTGCTTGTTTGAATTGAGTCATTAACGCAGGGTTATTTGCCACAACTGAAGCGTTATCAGCAACAGCAGCATTACCTGCATAAGCGGTGCCTAAACCAGAAGTTGAAACTTCTGCTAATTGGAAAGCGGCTGCGTGTGCGCCTGCTGAAACAAAAAGAGAAGAAGCTAAAAGCGTTTTTGAAAATTTATTCATGGGGAAATCCTAATCCTAAGGTGTCATTCTCATTTACAGAAAAAAACAAAAAATTAACAATAAAAAACTCCGCGATTCTACGAAGCAGCTAGGGATTATGCAACCTGAAAAACACTTACTTTTTATGTGGTTCGACCAGCGTTCAGAGCTGATGTTTGATTTAGATCAATAAAATGAGGTAAAATAACTTCAACAATTCTTCATACCAATCCATGAAATGTGTGTTTGAAAAATTGTAAATGAAAATCACTCTATGAGTTTATTTCAAGGCGAAAGTGGCGTAGAATACTTAAGATTTGCTCACTTCTTTTTTGATTTGCAATTCATTTGCAAAACCTTTCATATCAATTAGTTGAAGTAAGTAGAATAACCTTGACTAGAATAGTCTGTTATATCAAAATTCTTACACTTTGTAAGTGTCACTAAAAATAACATTAATAGAGGACGATCTTATGAGATTAACGTCAAGAGGGCGCTATGCAGTAACCGCCATTTTAGACATCGCTATTCACGGAAAAGATGAACCTGTGAGCCTTGCAGATATTGCTGATCGTCAGGCAATTTCGCTTTCTTATTTAGAACAGCTTTTTGCACAACTTCGTCGTGAAGGTATTGTAAAAAGCGTTCGTGGGCCAGGTGGTGGCTATAAATTAGAAAAAAGCCCGAAAGAAATTACTGTAGGTATGGTTATTGCTGCAGTAAACGAAAACGTGGATGTCACAAAATGCAAAGGTAGCGGTAATTGCCGAAATGACTCACGCTGCTTGACGCATCATTTATGGGAGCGCCTTGAAATACTTATTGGTAACTTCTTAGATACAGTTTCAATGGCAGATTTGGTGGCGGAAAATTCAGATCATGATTGCGAAAAATCGCACTGTCATGATCACGTTCACCAATAACCTTTGGTAAAAAATTCAAAAAAATGACCGCTTGTTTAAGCGTGTTAGGAGTAATAATGTCAGTAAAATTACCTATTTATTTAGATTATGCAGCAACAACCCCGATGGATGAGCGTGTTGCACAAAAAATGATGCAATATATGACCAAAGACGGCATCTTTGGTAACCCAGCTTCTCGTTCACATAAATTCGGTTGGGAAGCTGAAGAAGCGGTAGATATTGCACGTAATCAAATCGCTGATTTAATTGGTGCAGATGCACGTGAAATCGTCTTCACTTCAGGTGCAACAGAGTCAGATAACCTTGCTATTAAAGGGGCTGCGCATTTCTATCAAACAAAAGGTAAGCATATCATTACAGTAAAAACCGAGCATAAAGCGGTATTAGATACTTGCCGTCAGTTAGAGCGCGAAGGTTTTGAAGTGACTTACTTAGACCCTGAACAAGATGGTTTATTAGATTTAGCAAAATTAGAAGCAGCAATTCGTCCAGATACCATTTTAGTCTCTGTTATGCACGTTAATAATGAGATGGGCGTAATCCAAGATATTAAAACTATTGGTGAAATGTGTCGTTCTCGTAAAATTATTTTCCACGTAGACGCAACCCAGTCCGTAGGTAAAGTGCCGGTTAATGTACAAGAATTAAAAGTAGATTTAATGTCTTTCTCAAGCCACAAATTATACGGACCAAAAGGTATTGGTGGCTTATACGTTTGTCGTAAACCGCGTGTGCGTTTAGAAGCGATCATTCACGGTGGTGGTCATGAGCGTGGTATGCGTTCAGGTACATTACCAGTTCACCAAATCGTAGGTATGGGCGAAGCGTATCGTATCGCGAAAGAAGAAATGACCGAAGAAATGGCACGCTTAACCAAGTTACGCGACCGCTTATACAATGGCTTCAAAGATATTGAAGAAGTGTATGTAAACGGCTCAATGGAACCAGGTAAACGTGTAGGCTCAAACTTAAACATTAGCTTCAACTTTGTTGAAGGAGAGTCATTGATGATGGCATTACGTGATATCGCTGTTTCATCAGGTTCTGCTTGTACTTCAGCAAGTCTTGAGCCATCTTACGTATTACGCGCGATTGGTCGTAATGATGAGTTAGCACACAGTTCAATACGTTTCTCTTTAGGTCGTTGGACAACTGAAGAAGAAATTGACTACACCATCGAATTAGTGAAAAAAGCAATTGTGAAATTACGTGAACTTTCACCACTTTGGGAAATGTTCAAAGAAGGTGTAGATTTATCAAAAATTGAGTGGAATCACCACTAATAACATTAACCTCCCTTTTTAAAAAAGGGATTGAGGGAGATTTTAAAATATCAATATTACACAAATCTCCCCTACCCCGCTTTACTAAAGAGGGGAATAAATAGAAGGAAAAATTAACATGGCATATAGTGAGAAAGTCATCGATCATTATGAAAATCCACGTAATGTGGGAACCTTTGACAAAGAAGCGGCAGATGTAGGTACAGGTATGGTTGGTGCGCCAGCTTGTGGTGATATCTTGCGTTTACAAATTAAAGTAAATGATGAAGGTATTATTGAAGATGCGCGCTTTAAAGCATATGGTTGTGGTTCTGCGATTGCATCAAGCTCATTAATTACTGAATGGGTAAAAGGTAAATCATTAGAAGAAGCAGGCGCAATTAAAAATAGCGATATTGCAGAAGAATTAGAATTGCCACCAGTAAAAGTGCACTGTTCAATTTTAGCAGAAGATGCGATTAAAGCAGCGATTGCTGACTACAAAGAAAAGCACAACAAATAATAAAGAGTGCGGTAAATTGCCGCACTTTTCATTATCATCATTCTTAACGGGAAAATCATCATGAGCATTACATTAACAGAAACAGCTGCGAATCGAGTAAGAACTTTCTTGGAAAATCGCGGGAAAGGCATTGGGCTCCGCTTAGGCGTTAAAACTTCTGGCTGTTCAGGGTTAGCTTACGTACTAGAATTTGTCGATGTATTAAACGAAGATGATCATGTTTTTGAACAGCATGGCGTAAAAGTGATTGTTGATGAAAAAAGCCTTACTTATCTCGATGGCACGCAATTAGACTTTGTTAAAGAAGGGCTTAATGAAGGTTTTAAATACTCCAACCCGAATGTGAAAAATGAATGCGGTTGTGGCGAAAGTTTTAGCGTTTAATTTGCCTTAATAAGAGAATAAAAATGACCAACCCTTTTGCACTTTTTGATTTACCCGTTCAATTTAATTTAGATAGCCAAATACTCTCTGAGCGTTATCTAGCCTTACAGAAAACATTGCATCCAGATAATTTTGCCCATAGTTCAGCAGCAGAACAGCTAGTTGCTATCCAAAAATCGGCAGATGTTAATGCAGCTTTAGAGGTGTTAAAAGATCCTATTCTACGTGCTGAAGCGATTATTGAAATTGAAACTGGCATCGCAAAAAACTTAGAAGAAAAAAGTATGCGAGATGTGGAATTCCTTATGCAACAGATGGAATGGCATGAACAGTTAGAAAGTATTGAACACCGTAAAGATGAAGAAGCTTTAACGCATTTTTTGAAATCCATTAAAATTGAACAAAAAGCGGTATTAGCCCAACTTGAAACGTTATTAGCTGAGAAAAATTGGCAGAAAGCGAATGCATTAACTGATCGTCTGCGCTATTTCAAAAAATTACTGATCCAAATTGAAAAAGTTGAAGAGAAGTTTTTTGATTTTTAATGTAAAGCTTACAAGCGGTTGATTTTTAGAGGAATTTTACCAATGAAAACCCTAGAAGAATTATTAGATAAAAACTCAGCATGGTTGATTTTACGCGATTGGTTTGCCAGTGCTAAAAATCATTATGAAATTTTACCAAGCTATGCTGAAGATGCTTCTGCTGCTTTAGTTGGTATGCAACTTTCAACGCGTTCGCCGTTAGGCGCAATAGTATATGAAACGGGCGGTGTTTTGATTGATCACGGCTGGTTGCGTATTCTAGGTTCAGGAAATGAAAAGTTGCCTCGGGGGTTATTTGATTGGAATTTTGGTAAAACCTTTAAACAATCAGGAGAGCAGCCAAGTTATTTATTGATTGCAGATGATGTGCTTGGCGGATATTTTGCTATCAATGCGGGCGGTTTAGGTGATAAAGTCGGTCAGGTTTATTATCACCAACCACAAACCAAAACATGGGAAGCATTAAATTTAAGTTATTCAGAATTCTTAGGTTGGGCATTAGCAGGGGATTTAGCAGATTTTTATCAAGATTTACGTTGGGAAAATTGGCAAGCTGATGTAGCAAAACTGCAAGGGCATCAAATTTTTAATCTAGAAAGTAAAATTGCTATACCTATTGAACGCCACTATCAAGGCGTATTTGCCCCTGAAAATATGGGATATTCAGTAGCTTAATCTATTTTTATAAAAATAAGATAATTCAAGAGAGAACATTAAATAATGGCATTACTTCAAATTGCTGAACCGGGGCAAACAGCAGCACCTCATCAAGCAAGACTCGCAGTAGGGATTGATTTGGGGACAACCAATTCATTAGTCGCTACGGTACGTAGTGGACAAGCGCAAGTATTACTTGATGAGAAAGAGCGAGCTTTAGTGCCATCTGTTGTGCATTATGGCAAAAATGAGAAAACCTGTGGTGTAGAAGGCTTTGCATTAGCAGCAGTTGATCCAAAAAATACAATCATTTCGGCTAAGCGTTTAATTGGTCGTTCTTTAGCTGATGTTACCCAGCGTTATCCAAATTTACCGTATGAATTTGTTGCAAGTGATAATGGCTTGCCACTGATTCAAACATTGCAGGGTAATAAAAGCCCGATTGAAGTTTCAGCCGATATTTTAAGTTATCTCAATGCTTTTGCTGAAAAACGTTTAGCAGGTGAATTGGCCGGTGTAGTTATTACTGTTCCTGCTTATTTTGATGATGCACAGCGCCAAAGTACAAAAGATGCTGCAAGATTAGCAGGATTAAATGTATTACGTTTATTAAATGAACCGACGGCTGCAGCCATTGCATATGGCTTAGATAGCGGACAAGAAGGTGTGATTGCTGTATATGATTTAGGTGGCGGTACTTTTGATATTTCCATTTTACGTTTAAGTCGTGGCGTGTTTGAAGTATTGGCGACTGGCGGAGATACGGCTTTAGGGGGAGATGATTTTGATCACCTTTTAGCTGATTGGATTGCAGCGCAAGCCGATTATCAACCTCAAAATGCAAATGAGCAACGTGAGTTATTGACCCTTGCAACGAAAACTAAAGTTGCGCTTTCGCAAGCGGTCGAAACTGAAGTGAAATTTGCAAATTGGACAGGCACGGTTAGCCGTTCGCAATTTAATAATTTAATTCAACCGCTTGTAAAACGTTCATTGATGACTTGTCGCCGCGCTTTAAAAGATGCAGGTGTGGAATCGGATGAAGTACGAGAAGTGGTTATGGTTGGTGGTTCTACCCGTGTTCCATTTGTACGTGAGCAGGTAGGCGAGTTTTTCGGTAAAACACCATTAACCTCCATTGACCCAGACAAAGTGGTTGCACTTGGTGCAGCAATTCAAGCAGATATTTTGGTGGGAAATAAACCCGATTCAGATATGCTTTTATTAGATGTTGTGCCGCTTTCTTTAGGAATTGAAACAATGGGTGGCTTGGTCGAGAAGATTATTCCTCGAAATACCACTATTCCCGTTGCGCGTGCACAAGAATTTACTACAGCAAAAGATGGGCAGACTGCGATGTCCGTTCACGTTTTACAAGGCGAGCGTGAATTAGTAGAAGATTGCCGTTCTCTTGGACGTTTTACTTTACGTGGAATTCCGCCAATGGTGGCTGGTGCAGCAACTATTCGTGTTACTTATCAAGTAGATGCCGATGGGTTGTTAAGTGTAACCGCAATGGAAAAATCAACTAAAGTGCAGGCTTCTATTCAAATTAAACCTTCTTATGGTTTAACGGAAGAGGAAGTAGCACAGATGATTAAATCTTCAATGACCAATGCTAAAGAAGATATGGAAGCCAGACAGCTTGCTGAACAACGTGTTGAAGCCGATCGTGTGATTGATACCGTTATTTCTGCATTACAAGCAGATGGGGCAGTGGTGTTGAGTGTTGAAGAATTTAAAGCCATCGAAGCGGAAATTCAAAAATTGCTTGAGACTAAAAAAGGTAACGATAGAGCTGCAATTGCACAAGGCATTAAAGATCTTGATATTGCAACTCAAGAATTTGCAGCCAAACGAATGAATTTATCTATTCAAAAAGCATTAGCGGGTAAAGCCGTTGATGAAATTATTTAAAAGAGGATTTTATGCCAAAAGTAGTTTTTCTTCCTCATGAAGAATTTTGTCCTGAAGGTATGGTTATTGAGGCAAAAAAAGGCGATAACCTATTAGAACTAGCCCATAATGCGGGTGTGGAGATTCATCACGCTTGTGATGGATCTTGTGCTTGTACGACTTGCCACGTTGTGATTCGTGAGGGTTACGATTCATTAAATGAAACCACAGATCAAGAAGAAGATATGTTGGATAAGGCTTGGGGTTTGGAGATGGATAGCCGTTTATCTTGCCAATGTGTGGTGGGTGATGAAGACTTAGTCGTTGAAATTCCAAAATATAACTTAAACCATGCAAATGAGGCCGCGCACTAATGAAATGGACAGATGTTCAACGGATTGCAGAAGAGTTATATGACCGTGATCCAGATTTAAACCCAGTAACGGTGCGTTTTACTGATATGCATCAGTGGATTTGTGAATTAGAAGATTTTGATGATGACCCAGAGGGTTCTAATGAACAAATTTTAGAAGCAATCCTAATGAAATGGATTGAAGAATACGAATAAAAAACAGTAAATTCATAAGGCATAGCAATATAGCGCTATGCCTTATTTTTTATGAACATCATGCTGCATAGCGTTTTTCATGCATTACTGGAGAAAAACGCGGGCGTATTTGATGAACAACATTGGTAATGACGCCTGAAATAGTAATATCTTCCCAATCTTGAATACGGCGATTTGGTAAATTAGCGTCTAGCGAGAATAGGATTTTCTCTCCATTGATTTCATTGAAGAATTGGTAGAATTTATACTCTCCCGCTTGTTCAATAACTAATAGATCATTAACAAAGTATTCTGAAGCTTTTTCTACAACCAGTAAATCATCTAATTCAATTCCCCAAGCAATTAAATTTGGATTTTTTACCAAAATGAAGAAGGTTTCAGTCGGGCGTTTGATACATAATGTATTGAGATCTAATTTCATTGATCGTTCTGAATCTTTATCACGATACATTGGCATAGGCTGATAAGAAAATTCACGTTTTGGATCTAGTTGACGAAGACTTGCCATAATTTCCTCTCTTGACTGTCGGTTTATACAGGTATTTTACTGATTGTCTAAACAGTGTCAACTATATTTTATGAATTTTTTTACAGTGGTTTTAAAAACAGTTAAAAAAGGATCTGGCAATAAAAAACGCACTCTATTGAGTGCGTTAAAAGAAAAACTGATATTATAAGCTTTCTGTGAAAGTACGAGTGATAACATCACGTTGTTGTTCTGGCGTTAATGAGTTAAAACGTACTGCATAACCAGAAACACGAATAGTTAATTGAGGATATTTTTCAGGATGTTTAACTGCATCTTCTAAAGTTTCGCGACGTAATACGTTAACGTTTAAGTGTTGACCACCTTCCACTTTGATTGTTGGTGCAACGTTTACTGGTACTTCGCGGTAAGAAATTTGACCTAATTCGCTGATAGCAACGACTTGATCTTCTTTATAAACATCACCTTTTGCTGCAATGCAACGTGCTTCGTTTTTTGCTTCATCTAACAACCAGAAAGAGTTTAATAAGTTGCTGTTTGCAGATTCAGTGATTTGTACGCCTTTAATCATGATAAAGCTCCATATGTTGAGAAAAAATAAACAGATTTATAAAATAATTTGAAAGATTCAAATTTATTTGATGTGCGCATTATACCCCTTTAGTTTTAGATTGCGATAAAAATTTAAGCATTTAGCATTTTTATGGATTGTTTGGTTAAAAAATGTTCGTTATTGTTTGTAATAAGAAGGAAGAAAAATGAAAACGTGGAAAGAAGCGATTGGTGAAGAAAAACAAAAAACCTATTTTCAACATATTTTACAACAGGTTCAGCAAGCTAAAGCAGCGGGAAAGACGGTTTATCCCCCACAATCAGAGATCTTTAGTGCCTTTAGTCTAACTGAATTTGAAGCCGTAAAAGTGGTCATTCTAGGGCAAGATCCTTATCACGGGCCAAACCAAGCACATGGCTTGGCATTTTCAGTCAAGCCACCAATAGCGCCACCACCTTCATTAGTGAATATTTATAAAGAGCTTGCACAAGATATTCCTAATTTTCAAATTCCTCATCACGGTTATTTGGTTGATTGGGCAAAACAAGGTGTGTTGTTACTTAATACTGTGTTAACTGTGGAGCAAGGTCAAGCACATTCGCATGCAAATTTTGGCTGGGAAACCTTTACCGATAAAGTGATTGAACAACTCAACTTGTATCGTGAAAATTTGGTGTTTTTACTTTGGGGAAGCCATGCACAAAAAAAAGGGCAGTTTATTGACCAAAATCGTCACTGTGTATTGAGAGCGCCACACCCTTCGCCACTTTCAGCGCATCGTGGTTTCTTTGGCTGTCATCATTTTTCACAAGCGAATCATTATCTTGAATCAAAAGGACTTTCACCAATTCAATGGCAACTCCCGTTAAATGTAGAATTGGTAAATCGTTAATAAAATTAGGCCGCTTGAAATTTTGCTTGACTTTGTGCTGATGTACTATTTTAATAGTGCAAAATCTTTGCAATTAAATAAGGAATTATTATGCAAACTGAATCATTATTAGAAAAATTATTTAATGCACAATCTCTCACGCAAGCTGAATCACATTTTTTCTTTGATCAAGTGATTCAAGGTAAACTTTCTTCTGAACAATTAGCAGGCGCTTTGATTGCATTAAAAGTTCGTGGTGAAACCATTGAAGAAATTGCTGGAGCAGTTGAAGCTGCTTTTGCAAATGCAACGCCATTTCCAACACCAGATTATCCTTTTGCTGATATTGTAGGCACTGGCGGAGATGGACATAATACGATTAACATTTCAACCGCCAGTGCAATTGTTGCCGCAACCTTAGGCTATAAAATTGCTAAACATGGTAGCCGTAGCGTTTCAAGTAAAACAGGCGCGAGCGATGTGCTTTCGGCATTAGGCATTGATGTAGGCATTTCACCGGAGCAAGCGCGTAAAGCATTGGATGAAACGAATCTTTGTTTCTTATTTGCTCCGCATTATCATTCGGGATTTCGCCATGCAGCACCCGTTCGCCAAGCATTAAAAACGCGTACCTTGTTTAATATTTTAGGTCCACTTGTGAATCCAGCTCACGCAAAACGTCAAATGTTAGGCGTCTATTCTCCAGATATTCTGAAAATTTATGCAGAAACGGTAAAAGCCTTAGGTGCTGAGCATACCATCGTGGTACATGGTGCAGGATTAGATGAGGTGGCGGTTCATGGTGAAACATTAGTTGCAGAAGTTGAAGGAGGTAACATTCATTATTTTAGTGTTACGCCAGCAGATTTTGGTATTCAAACACATTCGTTAGCAGATTTAAAAGGTGGTGAGCCGGAAGAGAATGCAGAAATGTTGAAAGCCTTATTAAAAGGTGATGGAAAACCCGCGCATATTGATGCAGTTGCAGTAAACGTAGCAATGTTGATGCGAACCTTTGGCGAAAGAGATCTCAAAGCCAATGCAGCTAAAGTAAAAGCGCTACTTGCAAGCGGAAAAGCATATGAAACGCTAGAAAAATTAGCAACCTTTAACGCATAAAGAAAAGAAGGCAATCTCACGGATTGCCTTCTTTTTCGCATGTCTATAGCCGTTTGCCGTGTTCAACATGAATATTGCTACTTTGATCGACAGTATTGTCATAATCCGCTTTAAAGCCTTTTAAAATCACTCGAATATGATTTTCTTTTGCATAAATATTAGCAAAATCTTCAATAAGCTCTAATACATCGCAGGCAATGTAAGAGGTTCTTTCGGCATTGATGATTAAAGTTGAATCTGGTTGGATGTTTTTCAACGTTTTCTTAATTGCCGCTTTATTTAAAAAAGAAACTTCTTCAGCTAAATCTAAGCGAATGGTAGTTGCTTCGGCTAGTTCTTCTCGGCTCAAATAGTAAGCTCGTTTCATATTGCCATGAAGAATAAATAGAATACTGATAATTAAGCCTAGCCCAACGCCTTTTAATAAATCAAATATCACTACCGCTGCAGCGGTGGCAATAAATGGAATAAATTGATAAATGCCTTTATGCCAAAAATGTTTAAAAACGGCTGGTCGGGCTAATTTATAGCCAACTAAAATCAACACGGCAGCCAATGTGGCTAATGGAATTTCATTTAGCCATGCCGGAATGGTAAGTACACAAACAAGCAATAATAAACCATGAATAATGCTTGAAATTTTATGCGTAGCACCCGCATTTGCATTGGCTGAAGAGCGTACAATTACGGCTGTAATAGGTAAACCACCAATAAGTGAAGAAACCAAATTCCCCACACCTTGTGCACGTAGCTCTTGGTTGGTATCGGTAATTCTGCGTTTTGAGTCAAGGCGATCGGCGGCTTCAATCGAAAGTAGTGTTTCGATAGAGGCAACGACAGCAATAGTTGCGCCAGTAATCCAAACTAATTGATGACTAAAACCAGAAAAATCGGGCAAGGTAATAAATGTTTGAAAGTCATTCCAGTTTTCAATCACGGGAAGGCGCACTAGCTGTTCGCTTGGAATAGCTAAATAGCTATTAGTGGCAATAAAGATATGGTTAATAAGCACACTTACAATAACTGCAATCAACGCGGAAGGAAGTTGTTTAATTTGTTTAAGCTTAGTTGAGCTATCCCAGCCAATAATAATGAATAGAGAGATAAGCGTAATAATAAGAGAGCCTAAGTGAATATCAATTGAGGCGTGTGATAATTGCGCTAGGCTAAATTTACTGCCAAAAGCGTAAGGGAGTTGGCTAAAAATAATTAGAATACCAATACCGGCAAGCATCCCTTCAATGACCGCAACGGGAATATAGTTAGTAATACTGCCCGCACGCAAAAAACCAAGTGTAATTTGCATTATGCCTGCAATCATACCTGCACAAAGAAATAATTCAAAAGAGTGTAATTGGTTAATCGTTGCCAAAACAATCGCAACAAGCCCAGCAGCAGGGCCTGCAACACTAATATGTGAAGTGCTGAGGGTACCGATAATGATTCCCCCAACAATGCCTGAAATAATCCCTGACAGTGGCGGCGCACCTGAAGCCAACGCAATGCCTAAACAGAGCGGTAATGCGACAAGAAACACAACTAAGCCCGAGGCAAAGTTTTGCTTTAACAGTTGGATTTTGCTGGTATTCATAACATCCTATGGAGGAAATGGTTAAAAACATTATTCTACGCTTAATTTTGAATCATTTTTTTGGCCTATATCAGATTTTATCAATTTTTTTATAAATTTAACCGCTTGAATTGAATTTTTTTGCAAATTTTGTCCATCGGCATTGCAAAAAATGCTTATCCTCTTTAAACTTTCGAGTAATTTTTTGTTCAATTTTTAAAGAGTTATATTTTATGACCGAATCTCTTAACACAACCTCGGAACTTTCGCTCGGACAACAGTTAAAACAAGCGCGTGAAGCGCTCGGTCTTTCTGTGGAAGACGTGGCGAAGAAAACGAATTTAAAAAAATCGCATATTGAATCGTTAGAAAACGATATTTTTGTACTACAAAATGTAGCGCCTACTTTTGTGCGTGGCTATGTGCGTAACTATGTTCGTTTTTTACGTTTGCCTGAAGGCTTAGTGTCTAGCGTTAATTATGGAGAGGTCATTTTACCTAAAACGGTAATCAATAACGCGCAACCGTCTAAAGTGAAACAAAAATCTCAAACTCAATGGGTAAAATATTTAACCATCGCGATTTTATTGGGTGCTTTAGGAATGACATTGGTTTGGTGGTATCAAGATTATCAAAAAGAGCAAGCAAACCGTGATCAATTTGTGATTGCTGCAAACCAAGAAACTCAACAACAAACCAATAATGCAGCGCCAGCGAAAAATGAGATTGCCTTACCCGCGCTACAAACAGAAAACAAAACAGTAGAAACAGCTGCTCAACCGGCAGTAGAGCCTGTAAAAGTTGAAGCATCAAAAGAAAGTACACCAACAGTGGAAGCGCCTGCTGTAGAAGTAGCAAAAACTGAGCAAGCAGTAGGGCCTGTAAAAACAGAAACGCCAGTGGTTGAACAACCTGCTGTGACTGCGCCAACTGAAACAGCAGCGCAAACTGAAAGCGAAAAACAAAGCATTCAAGCGGTCGAAAATGCAGAACCTACTGCAAATGCTGAATCTGCAGTAAATGTATTGCAACAAAATAACGCAACGACAGAACAACCTGTTGCGGAAGAGCAAGCACCACAACAAGCACTTCCTATTGATGCATTATTACGTATTGAGGTAACTGGCAAAGAAAGCTGGATTACAGTAAAAGGCGCAAGCAGTAAGAAAAGTTTAGCGGAAAAACTGTATACTTCTGGTGAAGTATTAACTTTTAACGAGAATGAACAATACCGTTTAACTATCGGCGCGCCAGCAAATGTTAAGATTTATTATAAAGGTGAAGAAGTTCCGTTAAAAATTGACGGACGTGTTGCACGTATTAAACTTCCATTACAATAGGAATTTCTCATGTCAGCAGTACACCAATCGCCGATTAAACGTCGTCAATCCAAAAAGATTTGGGTTGGAAAAGTTCCTGTCGGTGGCGATGCACCGATTTCAGTTCAGTCTATGACTAACACCCGCACTACGGATGTTGAAGCAACCGTCGCGCAAATTAAAGCCTTAGAAAAAGTGGGTGCAGATATTGTTCGCGTTTCTGTACCAACGATGGATGCCGCAGAAGCGTTTAAAGCAATTAAGCAACAAGTAGAAGTGCCACTAGTGGCGGATATTCACTTTGACTATCGAATTGCGCTTAAAGTCGCAGAGTATGGCGTAGATTGCTTGCGTATCAATCCAGGTAACATTGGTAACGAAGAGCGTATTCGTTCTGTGGTTGATTGTGCGAAGGATAAAAATATTCCAATTCGTATTGGGGTTAATGCTGGATCATTGGAGCGTGATATTCAAGAAAAATATGGCGAACCAACTCCACAAGCATTATTAGAGTCTGCATTACGCCACGTAGATATTTTAGATCGTTTCAACTTCGATCAATTTAAAGTAAGCGTAAAAGCATCCGATGTATTCCTTGCGGTAGAGTCTTATCGTTTATTAGCAAAAGCGATTGAGCAGCCATTGCATTTAGGTATTACTGAAGCCGGTGGCGCACGCGCAGGTTCGGTGAAATCAGCTATCGGCTTAGGTTTACTCCTTTCAGAAGGAATCGGAGATACTTTACGTATTTCGCTAGCAGCGGATCCAGTTGAAGAAGTGAAAGTGGGTTTCGATATTTTGAAATCATTACGCATTCGTTCACGCGGTATTAACTTTATCGCTTGCCCAACTTGTTCGCGTCAAGAAATTGATGTGATTGCAACGGTAAATGCATTAGAGCAACGCCTAGAAGATATTTTAACACCAATGGATGTTTCCATTATTGGCTGTGTGGTAAATGGCCCGGGTGAAGCATTAGTTTCAGATCTTGGTGTGACTGGTTCAAATAAAATGAGCGGTTTCTATCTTGATGGCGTGCGTCAAAAAGAACGGTTCGATAACGATAAACTCATCGACCAACTTGAAGCGAAAATTCGAGCAAGAGTTGCAGAACAAGCGCAACGTATCGAAATTACCCCGATAGGCTAATCGTATCTAGCGGTGGAGTTTGTAAAAACATTTGCAAATTTCACCGCTTTTTTCTTTTTATTTCTTGGTTTCTTTCAAAATGACAATTTCCTGTGGAGAACAATATGCAAAAATTACTTTTTATTATCAATTCTGCCCCATATGGCAATGAAAGTTTTTTCAGTGGTTTACGTTTAGCACTACAAATTCAAGAACAGCACAAAGCAGAAATTAACATCTTTTTAATGTCGGATGCCGTGGTCGGTGGTCTTGCTAAACAAGCGCCATCAGAAGGCTATCATGTACAGCAAATGTTAGAAATTTTAACCTCACAAGGCGCTACAGTGAAACTTTGTAAAACTTGTACGAATGCGCGTGGTATAACTGAACTTCCTTTAGCTGAAGGGGTAGAAATTGGGACATTGATTGAGTTAGCAGACTGGACAATGCAAGCCGATAAGGTATTGAATTTCTAATGCAAGATATTGATGTTATTGTTATTGGCGCTGGCGCAGCAGGGCTGTTTTGCGCAGCGCAATTAGGTCAAGCGGGCAAGCGTGTGCTTGTGTTAGATAATGGCAAGAAAATCGGTCGTAAAATTTTAATGTCGGGCGGCGGTTTCTGTAATTTCACGAATTTAGAAGTGACACCACAGCATTATCTTTGCCAGAATCCTCATTTTGTTAAATCAGCATTGGCACGTTATAACCAGTGGGATTTTATTGCACTCGTTGCACAATATGGCATTAGCTACCATGAAAAAGAATTGGGGCAGCTGTTTTGTGATGAAGGGGCTGAACAAATCGTTAAATTACTAGAAACAGAATGTCAAAAAGGCAATGTCGAAATTTTGCTAAAACAAGCGGTCATTTCTGTCGAAAAATTTGCAAATGGTTTTGAAATTCAGACCGCTTGTGCTCGTTACCAAACCCCTCATTTAGTTGTAGCCACCGGTGGACTTTCGATGCCGGGGCTTGGCGCGACACCTTTTGGTTATAAATTGGCAGAACAGTTTGGCCTAAATGTTGTGGCACCACGAGCCAGCCTTGTACCTTTTACTTGGAAAGAGAGTGATAAGCCTTTTGTAAGTTTATCTGGGATCTCTTTGCCAGTGAGTGTCAGCAATCAAGGAAAAACTTTTAGCAATCAGATGTTGTTTACCCATCGCGGGCTTTCTGGCCCCGCAATTTTGCAGATTTCTAACTATTGGCAAATGGGCGAAAGTGTTGAAATTGATCTGTTACCTAACGCAATGATTACCGATATTTTACAAGAGTTGCGTCAATCTTCGCCGAAATTACAGCTTAAAACAGTCTTAGCGCGTTATTTGCCTAAAAAACTGGTTGAATTATGGTTTGAGCAAGGTTGGTTAAAAGAAAATACGTTAGCCCAACTTTCTAAAGCTGAACTGGCACATTTGGAACAATGGATTCATCATTGGGCATTTTTACCAAATGGTACAGAAGGTTATCGCACTGCAGAAGTGACCATGGGCGGTGTGGATACTGCCGAAATTTCTTCTAAAACAATGGAAGCCCAAAAGGTTCAAGGCTTATATTTCATTGGTGAGGTCTTGGATGTAACGGGGTGGCTCGGGGGTTATAACTTCCAATGGGCGTGGTCTTCGGCTTTTGCTTGTGCGCAGGGTATTTGTCGCGTTTAGGCAAAAATGGTAGCATACCTATATATTTTTTTGATTGAGAACAGAATTTGAGTAAAAGACGATTAACGCAAAATCAACAGCGCCGTATTCAATCTAACCACCATAAACGAATCAGTAAAAAAGAGTTTGAGTGGCAAGAAGATATGCTTGGCGAAGTGCAAACGGGCATCGTAGTTACGCGACATGCGAAGCATGCTGATGTTGAAGCGCCTAATGGAGAGATTTGCCGTTGTAATTTACGCCGAACGCTAAAAAATGTGGTAGTCGGTGATGTGGTTTCTTGGCGACAAGGAACCGCGCAACTGCAAGGTATTTCAGGTGTGATTGAAGCGATTTATCCACGCAAGAATGAGTTAACTCGCCCTGATTATTATGATGGCATTAAAGTGATGGCATCGAATATTGATCAGATTATTATTGTTTCTGCTGTGTTGCCAACCTTATCGCTTAACATTATTGACCGTTATTTGGTTATTTGCGAAACGGCAGGCATTCCCGCGTTGATTGTACTGAATAAAATTGACTTATTAAGCCCAGAAGAGCGCGAAGCGGTAAAAGCACAACTCTCTATTTATGAAAAAATTGGTTACGAAACATTATTGCTTTCTGCTGATACAGGCGAAAATATGGCTACATTAGATAGCTATTTATCGAAAGGCACCTCTATTTTTGTGGGACAATCTGGTGTAGGAAAATCAAGTTTAATCAATCAGTTATTGCCAGAAGTGCAAGCTTTAACAGGAGTGGTGAGTGATACCTCTGGTCTAGGGCAGCATACCACGACAGCTTCTCGCTTATATCATCTTCCACAGGGGGGAAATTTAATTGATTCACCAGGGATTCGGGAATTTGGTTTGTGGCATTTAGAAGCTGAGCAGATTACGCAAGGTTATCGCGAATTCCAACAAGTGCTAGGTACTTGTAAATTTAGGGATTGTAAACACGGCAATGATCCTGGTTGTGCATTACGCGAAGCAGTGGAAGCAGGTAAAATTGATCCGATTCGTTTTGAAAACTACCATCGTTTAATTGAAAGTCGAAACGAAAGTAAGAGCCAGCGCCATTTCAGAACGGAGATTGCCTAATTATGTTTATTTATCCAAAAGCAAAACTGATTGCCGGCGTGGATGAAGTAGGACGTGGCCCGTTAGTGGGTGCAGTAGTGACTGCTGCAGTTATTTTAGATCCGCAAAAGCCGATTATGGGGCTGACTGATTCTAAAAAACTTTCAGAGAAAAAGCGTTTGGCATTAGCTGAAGAAATTAAAGAAAAAGCCCGTTGTTGGTCATTAGGTCGAGCTGAGCCAGAAGAAATCGATTCGCTTAATATTCTGCATGCAACAATGTTGGCAATGCAGCGTGCTGTGGAAGGCTTGAGCATCACGCCTGATTTTGTATTGGTTGATGGCAACCGCTTACCTAATTTGTCAATGCCAGCACAAGCGGTGGTAAAAGGCGATGCATTAGTACAAGAAATTAGTGCAGCATCAATTTTAGCGAAAGTGACACGCGATTTAGAAATGGCAGAGTTAGATAAACAATTTCCAGAATATGGATTTGCAAAACATAAAGGTTATCCGACCGCTTTACATTTTGAAAAATTAAGCCAATATGGTGCTACGCCTTTTCATCGCAAGAGTTTTGCGCCAGTGGCAAGATGTTTAAATTTAAAATAAAAAGGACAGTGTTATGACTGAAAAAACTTATCAAGAAACAATTTTTAGTAAAATTATCCGCAAAGAAATTCCGGCAGATATTGTTTATCAAGATGAATTGGTTACTGCTTTTCGTGATATTTCGCCACAAGCTAAAACCCATATTTTGATTATTCCAAATAAATTTATTCCAACTGTTAATCATGTCACAGCTGAAGATGAGCAAACACTTGGTCGCTTATTTACAGCAGCAGCGAAAATTGCACAAGCGGAAGGCATTGCCGAAAATGGCTACCGTTTGATTGTGAATTGTAACCAACATGGCGGGCAAGAAGTGTTCCACATTCATATGCATTTAGTTGGCGGTGAGCCACTTGGTGCGATGTTAGCGAAAAAATAGAGGGTTTATGCGTAACGCATTATTTGTTTTTGCAATCGGTTCATTTTTTTTGACCGCTTGTGGTAGTAATCCACAAAGTTACTTGCCGGCAAAATCTAAGCCAATAGTAAATATTGAATCACCGATGGAGCAGTTTGTTGAAGTAAATGCGAAAGCGGATACCTTGACTCTAGAAAATAAAACGGATTCGCCAATCAGTAGCACGTTAAAATTCTTTTGGTATGACCAACATGGTGCAACGCAAAGTCAAGATGCTGCGAATGAAGGGTGGCAGCCGTTTTATTTGCCAGCGAAATCTCTGCTGAAGATTAACCTGATAAAACCTACGCCTGAGAGTGAAAATTATCGAATTTATCTCAGAAAAAATGTGATTTAGAAGAAAAAAGAGAGGAAATTTATTTTCCTCTCTTTTTGTTTATCTAACTAACTTATTTTTTCGCTTGTAATAACCATTCAACCGATTGGGCCAATAATTTCGTGCCTTGTACCGTTAAAATGGATTCTGGATGAAATTGGAAGCCACAAATCGGTAATGTCTGATGACGAACCGCCATAATAATATTTCCATAAGTAGCATTAACCACTAATTCCGCAGGAAGATCATCTCCCATCAATGAATGATAACGAGCAACGGGCATAGGATTGTGAATGCCGGCAAACATGGCTTGGTTGTCATGATCAATTTTAGAGACTTTACCATGTAACACGGTGCCAGTATGGACAACCTCTCCTCCTAATGCCTCAATAATCGCTTGGTGGCCTAAACAGATGCCAATCATTGGCACTTCATGTTTAAGTTGTTTAATAATCTCAATTAAGTTTCCTGCTTCTGCTGGTGTGCCAGGGCCGGGAGATAGCGCCACAATACACTCTGGGGTATTACGCGCTTTTTCTAAAAAAGCGTCTAATGGGTAGTCGTTACGAAATACGGTAACTTGGTGGCCAAGGTCGCGAAATTGATCGACTAAGTTATAAGTAAAAGAGTCAAAATTATCCACAAATAAAATATGTGCCATGGGATTTTCCTTATTTGGTATTTACTTCGGCAATTGCTTTTAAAACTGCTCGGGCTTTATGTCGAGTTTCATCGGCTTCAGATTGTGGATCTGAATCTAACACTTCACCACAACCAGCTTGAACGTAAGCCATGCCATTTTGTACGAACGCAGAGCGAATTACGATACAGGTATCTAAGTCACCTTTTGAGGTTAAGTAACCCACGGCGCCCCCATAACTGTGACGTTTTTGCTGCTCAACTTGATAGATAAGTTGCATTGCTTTAATTTTTGGCGCACCAGTGAGGGTACCCATATTCATGCAAGCTTGATAAGCGTGCAGTGCATCTAAGTCGTGGCGTAATGTTCCAACCACGCGTGAAACTAGGTGCATGATATGTGAGTAGCGGTCAATTTGCATTAAATCCACGACTCGGCGAGTTCCTGCTTCACTAACGCGTGCAACATCATTACGGGCTAAATCCACCAGCATTAAGTGTTCTGCAAGCTCTTTTTGGTCAAGGCGTAATTCTAATTCTAAGCGAGTATCTAATTCTGGATCGATATTCCCGTGAGCATCAAAACCGCGCGGGCGTGAGCCAGCAATAGGATAGATTTCTAATTGTCGGCTTTGTGAAGTGTATTTCAATGCACTTTCTGGTGATGCACCGAATAAGGTAAAGTTTTCCCCTTGCATTAAGAACATATAAGGGCTTGGATTGTTAATTTTTAGCTGGCGATATGCGGCTAAAATGTTTGGACAAGGCAAGCTAAAACGGCGTGAGGGCACGATTTGGAAAACATCGCCAATGTTTAAATGATGTTTAAGTTGGGTCACAATCGCTTTGAAATCTTCATCTTCAATATTGGTTTGCACTTCGCCTGAAGCAGCTTGTGTTGGAAGGCGTAATTCACAAGGTTGATATTTCGCTAATGTTTCACTAAAGGCTTTAGCTTCTTGCGTTAATGCGCCTTGTTCCTTTTCATCAAAACAGAAAGTATGTAAAACAGCTTGTTGTTTTTGGTGATCAACAAAGACCAATTGTTCAGCTAAATAGAAACTATAATTATGGCAACGTAAACCATCGTCTTTTAATTCAATGCCATCCATTGGAATAAAGTGCGCGACCAAATCATAGCTGAATAAACCACCTAAATAGACCGCATCTTCAGATTGCGTAAAAAGTTGGCTGACTACGCGTAGCCCATCAAACACAGTACTCGTTTTTAATTTGCTATCTTCATCTAAGTGCTGGTTAATGGTTGGAAAGGTTGCTTGCAAGCGGTCATTTTTTTCTGAAAATTTGCAAATAGGCGCTGGAGAAAGTTGTGAGAGAGCTTGTGCTATCTGTGGTAAGACGGCTTGTCCATTTGCGGTTAATGCTTCAAATGTGACTTGTTGTGCATCACAAAAAATGTGAACGGCTGATTTTGCAAAAATAAGACTTTTTAAGCTGTTTTTACTTTGAATTTCCGCAGAATCGAGTAACAGCGTATGTGAACGATTGCTGCATAAATGATAAAACGCAACTGTGGTATCTTCGTAATAAGGAATCACAGTTTGTTGAATTTGCACGGTCATAGTATTTTTCCTACATTGATTTTTGCACTATTAAACTAGTACACAAAAAAGAAGTCAAGCGCTTTTCGATGGAATTTTGAAAAGCCTATAAATCAATAGACAAAAAGCGTATAATAAGCGCTATCTTCGTCAGGAGAACATCATGAGTCAATTTTTTTATATTCACCCCGATAATCCGCAAACTCGTTTAATTCATCAAGCCGTCGAAATTATTAAAAAGGGTGGTGTTATTGTTTACCCAACGGATTCTGGTTATGCGTTAGGTTGTGCAATTGGCGAAAAAGCAGCAATGGATCGCATTGTGGCCATTCGTCAGTTACCAGAAAATCATAATTTTACTTTGGTGTGTCACGATTTGTCTGAGATTTCATTGTATGCAATGGTAAGTAATCAGTCTTATCGCTTAATTAAAAATAATACGCCAAATCCATACACCTTTATTCTACCGGCAACTAAAGAGCTGCCACGTCGTTTAATGACTAAGCGTAAAACGATAGGGATTCGTGTGCCAGATAATGCGATTGCTTTGGCATTATTAGAAGCTTTAGGTGAACCGATTCTTTCTTGTTCTTTGATGCTGCCACATACAGAAGTGACAGAATCCGACCCAGATGAGATTCGAGATTATCTAGAAAAACGGGTGGAATTGATTATTCATGGTGGCTATTTAAGTCAACAACCTACCACCGTAGTAGATTTAACAGACGAAACCCCTGTGATTATTCGCGAAGGGGCGGGTGATTTAACCCCATTTAATTAAACATTTTATTGATAGACGCTTGTGAAAGCGACAAAGGAAACCGAATGAAAACATTTCAAGTCTCACGCGCAGACAAAAAATTCGCAGATAAAACGAAAAAAGCACAGCCATTTCGTGATGAAAAGCGCCCAACAACAAAACCATTAGCTAAGAAGCCTGCTAAACCAACTCAACTTGATGCAAATCATGCAGAAAAGAAAAGTAGCGTAGAAAAAAAAGCAAAAGTGGTAGGCGAAAAGCTGCAAAAAATCTTAGCAAGAGCAGGCCAAGGTTCACGTCGTGAATTAGAAACCATTATCGCAGAAGGCCGAGTGAGTGTGGATGGCAAAATTGCAAGCCTGGGTGATCGCGTGCAAGTGAGTTCTGCCACGAAAATTCGTGTAGATGGCAATTTAATCAATTTAATTCCAACGCAAAAAGAGATTTGCCGTGTACTTATGTACTACAAACCAGAAGGGGAGCTTTGCACACGTTCTGATCCAGAAGGGCGTGCAACCGTGTTTGACCGTTTACCTCGTTTAGTGGGTTCTCGTTGGATTGCAGTAGGGCGCTTAGATATTAACACTTCTGGTCTTTTACTGTTTACCACCGATGGGGAATTAGCTAACCGTTTAATGCATCCAAGCCGCGAAGTCGAGCGTGAATATTCAGTGCGAGTATTTGGCAATGTTGACGAAGCAATGTTGCAACGATTACGTAAAGGCGTTCAACTGGAAGATGGCCCTGCAAACTTTAAACAAATTAAAGTGGTTGGTGGCACAGGGATTAACCAGTGGTTTGATGTAACTTTAACTGAAGGGCGTAATCGTGAAGTTCGCCGTTTATGGGAATCTCAAGGGGTAGAAGTGAGCCGCTTGATTCGTATTCGTTATGGAAATATCAAATTAGAAAAAAGTTTACCGCGCGGTGGTTGGGAAGAGATGGGACTTGAGCAAGTTAACTATCTGCGTGAATTAGTCGGTTTACCTGCTGAAACAGAAACAAAAGTGGATGTGACGAAAAACCGTCGTAGAGCGAACATTCGCCAAATCCGCAAGGCAGTAAAACAACATACCAAATATCGCAATAACAAATAAGCGAGCGAAGCATGAAACCAACATTCAAAGAAAAATCTGCTAAATTTCAACAAGGCAGTGAAAAGACCTCTCGCAATTTTAATGAGCGAAGCTTTAATGAACGTGATCAAAAAGGTTCAGAGCGTCGTGCTAAGCCAAAGGGAAAATTTGCAAAAGATTCGGCAAAACAGACCGCTTACAGCTACCCTTCAGAAGGCCGAAAAGCCAGTGGTGAAGGAAAAGTGAAAATTTTAGTGAAAGGTGGAAATCCGTGGCAAGGTGAGAAAGAGAAAAAAACGGGGCCACTTTCACCACGCGCACCAGAAAAAATTAAGAAAAACCGTGCTGAAGAAATGAAAGTTTATGGCGAAAATGCTTGCTTAACTTTATTTCAACAACGTCCACAAGCAATTGTTCGTCTTTGGGCAACGGTTGAAGGTGCCAAAAAATTAGGCGAAGTAACGAGCTATTTAGCTGCAAATAAAAAAGCTTATCACGTTGTAGATAAAGCAGAAATGGAACGGGTAACGGGCACGGAACATCATGGCGAAATGTGCTTGTTAGTGAAAAAAGCGCCTGCGTTGACTTTAGATGGCTATTTACAAGTGCCACGTAAACAAGATTGTTTGGTTCTGTTAGATTGTGTGAACAATGCGCAAAACGTTGGCGGAATTGTGCGTACTTGTGCATTTTATGGCGTGAAAGGGGCAATTGTTGAATCGGCTGATTCGTTATATTCAAGTGCGGCAGCGCGTGTGGCAGAAGGTGGATTAGAATTTGTTCGCCCACTTGAAACTAAACATAAAGAAATTGCTTTTGAACAATTAAGAAAAGCAGGGTATCAAATCGTGCATTTAACGCGTAGCAAACAGGCGAAATCTTTAGCGCAAACAACATTAAATGAAAAGGTTGTTTTTGTATTAAGTGAAGTGATGAGCCAAGAGTTAAGTGAGCAAGATACCTCTGTTCAACTTTCATTTGCTAATCCGCTGAACAGTGGTTTGAACATCGCAGTGAATGCAGGTGTGTTACTGAATCAATGGTATCAAACGTATTGCTTATAATGGATAAGAAATCCCCATGGGGATTTTTTTATAGAGAATTTCCCTTTGAGAGGTGCTTGAAAAAACGGCAGATAATTAAAAATGTGTAGATTTAATTTAGCCTAGCTTTACTTTATGATAATAATCGGGTATTTTGGCTTTCCCGTTTTGGGATCTTGAAGTGTATAAAAAATACACGCTAATCTAACCAATTGAGCAGACCAATGGAGTTAACTATGGCTGAACAAATTACCCCTTCAAATGACGTGCTTCTTAAAGCCGTCCACGATACTTTAGTTATTTCAACCACCGATTTACAAGGTGTCATCACTTACGCAAATGATCTTTTCTGCAAATTAACCGGCTACTCTCGTGAAGAGTTAATCGGTCAACCACATAACTTAGTACGCCATCCAGCTGTACCAAAAGAAGTTTATAAAGATATGTGGGATACGATTCAAGCAGGTAAAATTTGGACTGGTATCGTGCCTAACGTAGGTAAAGGTGGCGTGGTGTATGTTGTTGATACAACCGTTCAGCCAATTTTTGATGCAGAAGGTAAAATCACTAGCTACATTAGCGTGCGTCGCGTAATTAACGACTTAATGCAAAATTTCGACGCGGTAGAATTATCAAAAGAAATTTTTGACGATTTCTACGACAAATAAGATTTGAGCGTGCCGAATTGGCACGCTTTTATTTTATTGTGCTTATAATGTTAAGGAGAAAAAATGCGCAACGAGATTCAAAAAATTTATATAGCTTATGCATCAGAATCTGGCAATACCGAAGTTTTGGCAAAACAATTAGCGAATGAAGATTGGTTAGCCGCTTATTCGCCTACCTTAGCCACATTAAATGAATTTAATTTAAATCAACCGAAAGAGAACGATTTATTATTAGTTTTAACCAGTTCTTTTGGTGACGGTGAACCACCTGCAAATGGGGATGAATTTGTAAATAATTTAGAAAATTTAACCGCTTTACCCTGTTATTATGCCGTATTTGGTTTGGGTGATGTCACTTACGATAAATTCTGTGGGTTTAGTAAACAAGTTGATGAGTTATTGTTAAAAAAACAAGCTAAACCATTTATTGCGCGCGTAGATGCAGATTTAAATTATGCAGAAATTTTTAAACAATGGTTGCCATTATTACAACAAACATTAGCTCAAGTAGTAGATTTACCAAAAACGCATACTCTTTCTGTCAAAGTTTATAATGAGAAAACCGTTTATCAGGCAGAAGTTTTAGAAGTTAAACATTTAGCAGCATCAGATCCAGCCGTTTATCATTTACGCTTATCTTTAGCGGATAGTGGAATTTTCTATCAAGCCGGTGATTTAATTTATGTTCAGGTTGAGCAACCAGATAATGAATTAGCAAATTATGTAGATTGGTTTAATAACCTAGAAGCAAAAAATTTATTAGCGAAAAAAGAGCTACGTTTATTAAGTAAAAATGTATTACGTGATTTAAATAAAATTTTAGACCATGCAGAATTAAAAAATTTACTGAAAATCTCTAATAAAAAAGCATTAGAAGCGTATTTATATGGTCACGATTTATTTGATGTATTAACTGATTTTGATGCAGAGAAAAAGGTAACGTTAGAGAATTTAGTTGAGATTTTACCAAACTTAACCGCGCGTGCTTATTCGATTAGCTCTTGTGGTAAAACGCATCCAGATTATGTTGATTTATGTGTACGTCATGTTCACTATCAATTAAATGACAGAACTTATCAAGGTACTGCAAGTGATCAGTTAGCTAAAGTTAAAGTCGGGCAAAAACTTTCTGTTTTTGTGAAATCTAATCCAACCTTCCACTTACCGAAAGTATTAAATGCACCGGTTGTGATGATTGGCTCAGGTGCGGGCATTGCGCCACATATTGGTTTCTTGGAATATTTTGCTAATCAAGATAAGCCAAGTGCAAGCTATTTGTTCTTTGGTGAACGCTATCAGGCAAAAGATTTCCTTTATCAAGAACAATTAAAAAACTATCGGCAAAATGGTGTATTAACACAGCTTTTCACCGCGTTTTCACGCGATCAAGCGGTCAAATTTTACGTGCAAGATGCAATTAAAGCACAAGGCGAATTGATTTGGCAATTGATTGAACAGGGCGCTTATTTCTATCTTTGTGGTAGTAAATCGATGAGTAAAGCAGTGGATGAAGCGTTAATTGAGATTGCTGATCAAATCGGACACCAGCCTTATGTAGATGATTTCAATAATATTATCGCAACGCTGATTGCTGAAGGGCGATTATTTAGAGATGTTTATTAAATAAAGTAAAAAAGCTGAAATCATCAAGATTTCAGCTTTTTTATTTAGGATTGTTTATATAAATGAGGAATCAGTTTTCCATTTAAATATTCTCCAATATAAACTTGTTCAACGGTTATTTGATTTTTTTCTAATTCTTGTTTTACCCAATCTTCATCTCGGTTGAGCAGTTCTAAAATATCCGAATCAATTTGTCCATCAATAATTAGTGGATAACGCAAATCTTCATCGCCATATTGAATAATAGAGATTTGCCCATTTTGCTCGATGACGGCACGTTTTACTGTGGCGATTTCATAAATTCCAGCTGCACGTAATTTGAACATTAAATCATGTGCTGAAATGCCATTTTTCATACATTCATCAATTTGAACTTTTCCATTTAGAATTACCCATACCGGTTTGCCATCAATAATATTTTTCACAAATTGGTTATGGTTTTTAATAAATCTTAGGGTAAATACTAACAATGTCCATAAAATAAGTACTAAGATAAATTGCAATATACCGATATTATCATTGTAAATGACTGCACCAATAATTCCACCTAATACATAGTTTTGTACTTGATCCATGGCAGAGGTAGGGGCTAAATTGCCTTTTCCCATTAAATTAATTTGAAGAATTAACCCGATAATCCCAATAGTTAATTTTATGGCTAAGAAAGAGTAACTTTCCATTATTTGTTCTCCTTATCAATAAGATTGATATTAGAATTAACTAAATTAATATCTGATAAAGTATAGGCAGTAAAGTCATTATTAAAATGAACTTCAAAATATTTACTTTTAATCCCAATAATCATTCCATTAGTTAATTTTTGGTCATTAACTATCAGATCCTCATTTTTTAACTGCTGATTATCTCTTACTGAATTTAGGAATGTGATAATTTGAGAACTATCATTGGCATAGATTTGATTTTGCTCATATTGAGTATATTGAATACCAAGCAATAAAATAATAAGTAATAAAGAAATAATGCTTAAATCCCGATATTTACTTTCTATACGATGGCGTAAATACAGTGTAGAAGCTAATAATAAGGTACCTAGGGTAACAAAAATAGCAATGTATTTTAGATAATCCTGAAAATACATTTTATTTTCTAAATAAAAGTAAGTGAAAAAAGACATATGCCCTCAGCTTATATAATAGAAAAATGCAGGGAATCCCTGCATTTTTTATGTGAATTATTTATGTTTTTTTGATGCTTTGTGACTTGCTTTTTTAGGTTGAGCTTGTGGCTTTTCCTGTTCAGCTTTATGTTCATCATCAATAATGGTTTTTACACAGAGATGAATAATATCGTCTGCACCTTTGCGAATATATTCATCATCGCGAATTTGTCCTTTTTGTAAATCATGCATCGCATCATCAATTCCTTGTACCATGCTTGCTTTATCTAATAATCCCCAGCAGTTGGCATCTAGATGGTTTACATTACTTTGGAACCCCTCGGCAAATAGGATGCCGCTATAATAAGCATAAACGTTATGATCCATTAAACGATTCAAGGTTGTAGCACGAATTTGTTCAATTGGCATATTGACTTTGCCATAGTACCAGTCGCTTACGCCTTTCGTGAATGAGGCAATATCATAATTGGCAGTCACGCGGTCTTTATATGTTTGACCAGTAACGCCATAAGAGACCGCATAAGATTTATCATCAATTTGATCTTTGCTTAAACGGCTTGGTGTGTTGTTTGAACAAGCGCTTAATAAAACAGCAACACAGAGAAATAGGGCTTTATGGACTAATTTCATTTTGCTCTCCAATTTATCGTAGGGTAAATATCTGATATCTGCTATTATTCTACCCAATAAAAGGCATGTTTGCCTAAACATTTTTATGAGAACGTAATGAAACAATATTTAGCTTTATGTAAACGCATTGTTGAGCAAGGAAAATGGGTAGAAAATGAACGAACTGGTAAGCGCTGTTTAACGGTTATCAATGCGGACTTAACCTATGATGTTGCTAATGGCGAGTTCCCACTCGTCACAACGAGAAGAAGTTTTTGGAAAGCAGCAATTGCTGAATTATTAGGTTATATCCGCGGTTATGATAATGCTGCGGATTTCCGTGCTTTAGGCACCAAATCTTGGGATGCGAATGCAAATGAAAATGCAGCATGGTTAGCGAATCCTCATCGTAAAGGCACTGATGATATGGGCTTGGTTTATGGTGCCGTAGGTCGGAATTTTCCCAAACCTGATGGCGGTTCAGTCGATTTACTTCGTCAAATTGTCGATGATTTGAAAAAAGGTGTGGATAATCGCGGTGAGATTTATACATTTTATCACCCTGGTGTATTTCATATGGGCTGCTTGCGCCCATGCCTATATAGCCACCATTTTTCATTATTAGATGGCGTGCTTTATCTTAACAGTACTCAACGTTCTGCAGATGTGCCATTAGGATTAAACTGGAATATGATTCAATGCTATACCTTCTTAGCGCTCATGGCACAAATTACGGGACACCAAGCAGGACAAGCGTTTCATAAAATTGTGAATGCACATATTTATGAAGATCAACTTGAATTGATGCGAGATGTACAACTCCAACGTGAACCTTTAGCGTCACCGAAGTTAATCATCAACCCAGAGATTAAATCGTTAGAAGATTTAGAAACTTGGGTAACCTTAGATGATTTTAAGGTTGAGGGGTATGAATTTCATCCAAGCATTCAATATCCATTTTCGGTGTAAATTTTATAAAAAATAGGGACAAAATTTCTGTTTTGTCCCTATTTTTATGTTTTATTGGATGAAATATTGAATGCCTTCAAAAATGAGCAATAGTCCGAAGCCAGCAAAAACCACACCAGCTGCATTGTCAATATAGCGACTATATTGACTATAAAATTGTCGAATAGGCTTGCGAGAGAAGAGTAAGGCAACTAAGCAAAAATAGATGAGTGTTGAAATTACAAAGAGCAGCAATAATTCGATTTGTAAGTGTAATTCACTAAAATTACCTAGGAAGCCTGAAATAACGCTAGTAAAGTAAGCACCTGCTTTAGCATTGAAAATGTTGATCATCAACCCTTTTCTAATTTCAGTGAGGCTGTGTAAAGCGGTCTGATTTTCACTGTTTTTTGCAAATGTTACATTATCTGAAATGCGTAACATACTTATGCCGATGTAAAGTAAATAACTTCCCCCCACAACCATAATCACATATTGCACCACATCGCCTAAATGTTGTTTTAGCCACACTAATCCAAAAATAGAAAAAGCTGCCCAGAAGATAATTCCGAGTGAAATTCCAATAGCGGCTAAAATGCCTGCACGAATAGAGTGACTGGCAGATTGGCGAACAACATAGAAAAAATCTGGGCCGGGGCTTGCTAGTCCAGCCAAATGAATCAATAAAATATTTAACATTGTTTAGAAAAAGAAATGAATCAGCCAAAGTGCGGCAAGGGCAAAAATGGCAGCAAAAATATCGTCCACCATAATGCCTAATCCGTTTTCCAGTTTTTCATCAAAGTAACGGATAGGGAATGGTTTGAGAATATCGAAAAATCTAAAACTTATAAATGCCAATAAATAATAGAAATTATCGTAGGCAGGGAGTAGGCAGAACATTAAAAAGATAGCGACGATCTCGTCCCAAACAATCCTCCCATCGTCATGAACATTGAGATCTTGGCTTGTTTTATCACAAATATAAATGCCGGCAATAAAGCTAATAATAGTTAAAACGGCAAAGAAAAAGGCAGAGTGCGTCAGTTGCCATAATAAAATGGACACCAAAACACCAGCAAGGCTTCCCCAAGTTCCTGGAGCCGGCTTTAATAGGCCTGAACCAAAACCAAAAGCAAAAAAATGAATAGGATTTTTTAAATTAGGTGCTTGCATAAGTTATCCATGAAAATGATCGAAACCACTTTGAGTAGGCGTGGAAATGATTTTGCCATTTTTTTGTAAAATTAGACCGCTTGTAGCGGGCAAAATCCGTCCAATACAAGTGACTAAAATACCTTGGCTACGTAATAATTGCTGCATACTTTCTCGTTTTTCATCACTTACAGTAAAACAAAGCTCATAATCTTCCCCACCAGTTAAGGCAAAGTTTTCAGCTTCTGCTTCGCTATAATTTTCACGCAAATGCCGAGAAAGTGGCAGTTGGTCGAGATAAATTTCAGCCCCTACTTGGCTGCGTGCTAAAATATGCCCAAGATCGGCAATTAGTCCATCTGAAATATCAATCGCACAATAAGAAAAAGGGCGTAATGCTAAGCCTAATTCGACACGCGGTGTCGGGCGCAAGTGACGCTGGCACAAATAGCGGTCGGGTTCTGATGATGTTTTACCATTTTTATTCAGTAAAATATCAAGACCTGCAGCACTATCGCCTAGTGTGCCAGAAACAAAAATCCAATCTCCAACTTTTGCTTGATGGCGAAATAGCCCTTGTCCAGTTGGCAAAATACCTTGTGCCGTTAAAGTTAAAGATAGCGGCCCTTTGGTTGTGTCTCCACCAATCAGCTGGGTTTGATAGCGATCTAAAATGGCAAATAAACTTTGGCTGAATTCTGCCAACCAATGTTCTTCTACTTTGGGTAAAGTGAGCGCTAATGAAACGTAGCGGGGCATTGCCCCCATCGCTGCTAAATCACTTAAATTTACAGCAACAGTTTTATAGGCTAGATCGGCTGCTGAAATATTCGGAAGAAAGTGAGTACCTTCGACTAAAGTATCTGTTGTGATGGCAAGGCAGTGTTGCGATGGAATTTCAATGAGCGCGCAATCATCGCCAATTGATAATGGCAAGTCATTTGATTTCTGATGAGGTCGCGTAAAATAGCGTGAGATAAGATCAAATTCACCCATATTTACTCCGGTTTGATGGAATAAAAAAGGTAAGCGAGGCTTACCTTTTGCTTTGATTATTTACGACCTAAAGCCGGTGCTAATTTATCTAAAATACTGTTGATGTATTTGTGGCTATCATCTGAGCCGAATGCACGAGCAACTTCAATAGCTTCGTTAATCACGACTTTGTAAGGTGCATCTAATTCAAATTGTAATTCATAAGCCGACATTCTAAGTACGCTACGTTCAATTGGGTCAACTTCGTTTTCATCACGGTCTAAATAAGGACGAATTGAAGCATCGACAGCTTCAATGTTTGCAACAGTGCCACGAAATAACTTGCGGAAATAAGGCATATCTACTTTAGCTTCAATTTCATCTTCACCCGCGAAAGCATCGGTAACAAAAGCTAGTTCGATTTCTTCTGCGCTATTTTGTGAAATTGACCAAGAATATAGAGCTTGTACGGCACATTCGCGTGCACGACGACGGGGAGAAATTTTCATAACACCTCAGTTGTTAAATTAAGATAAATAAGGCGCTATCGAGGCGCCTAAAATTATCAAAGATTTTAACATAATTTCCTATTTTATGTGAGGTTTATTTGCCAGCGCTGGCTTGGAGGTCGAGTTGGGGAATTTCACGGCCATATCACCAGATTTCACAATATAAGGGGTAACAAAGATAACTAATTCTCGCTTAGTGATTTGATCTTTTTGATAACTAAATAAATGCTTAATAAACGGAATTGAACCTAATACTGGCACGCGATCGGCATCTTTTGTTGCTAGATGCTGGAAAATACCACCTAATACAATCGTTTCGCCATGTTTTGCAAAAACTTGCGTGTTAAGTTCTTGTTTATCAATAGGTGGTGCATTTGTGCCATTACTACTTGCAACGGCAGATTGTCCTTGGGAGTTTTGTGTTACCACTAAATCCAATAAAATTTGGTTATCTTTTGAAAGATGTGGCGTGACTTCCAATCCTAAAACCGCTTCTTTAAATTCCACATCATAGGTTTCCGATTTTCTATCATAAATAGCATAAGGAATTTCTGTGCCCTGTTTGATGCTTGCAAGTTTTTTATTAGTCGTAAGCAATCTTGGACTAGCAATAATCTCCACATTATTTTCTTGTTCTAATGCTGAAAGTTCTAAATCCAGTACACGCGAGTTTATGCTAGCAATTTGTAGCACGGCAGACGCGCCACCTGAAACAGGAAAGTTCACATTGAGATTTTGTGTAGAGGCAATACCATTTCCTTCAAGTTTTCCTCCCAAACGATGATGATTGGTATCTCCAGATAATACACCCCAGCGTACGCCGAGTTCTTTTAAATTTTCACTACCAATTGTTACAATACGAGCTTCAATCGCAATTTGTTCAGTTGGTTGGTCAAGCTGCTGAATAAGCGCAGTAATATTTTTAATCGATGCTGGACTGTCTTTAATGATGAGACTGTTACTTCTATCATCAAAATGTAAATATCCTGCTTCAGAAAGTACATTACCGCTCCCTTTAGTTAATGATTCAATGACTTCAGAGGCTTTCGCATAATGTAATTTAATTGTTTTAGTAAGTAATTTGGGTTTGCTTTCTAAAACCGTTTCTGTATGCGTTATTGCTACAGGGGTTGTTTCACTTGAATGCTCAGGTTTGTGTGAAAGATAAAAAATCCCTTGCTCTTGGGTAAGTGATAATTGGTTAATTTTCGCAATACTTTTGAGAATTTGAGAAAAGTTGCTCTCTTTTAGGCGTAGTGTTGTTGTACCAGAGATATCATGGTTAATCACCATGTTTTGTTGAGTCTCTTCGGCTAAATAGCTAAGGACTTCTGCCGTTGGGGCTTCTTTTAAAACCAAGGAAATCGGCTCAGCTGCTAAAGGTAAACCGAGTAATAGCGTTAATAAAAACCATTTTTTCATATTATAACCTTAGTGTCATTTGATGCGGTTTTGCACAATCTTCAGTGAGTCCCCAATGGATATACTTAACTGCTGTGAGATCAATAGAACTTATTTCAATCAATTGTGCTTCTAAATAATCATTTTTATTTAAAATCAGTAATTTATTATCTTTATTTTTAAATAGTGCTTTAAAATTATGGTTAATCTTAACTAATCCCACTAACTTTAAATCTTCGAATTCCTCTGTAAGATTGATTCGATTTAAATTTTCTGATAATTCACAATTAGGCATTGATTTATTATTCAAGATTTTATTAGGCTTATTGTGTGTAATTTCGACAACAGAAGATGTCGTTTCAGATTTTGTTTCACCATAAAATGGATCTGCCAAAATGGCTTGGCTAAATAATATTAAACTTATTAGATATTTCTTCATTTTGCTTCCTTATTCGTTGTATTTCCTGTATTGACTAAGATTAAGGTGGTATGTAATTGCAGTTGTTTTTCTTCTGGTTGTTTAGTTAATACAATCGTTTGTGGTCGTAGTGTTTCAAATTCATTCAACGCTTTGATCACGTTGAAAATAATTTGGGATTTTTGTGTAGCAATTAAGGTTAACTGTTTATTTTCCTCTGTATGCCATTGCAAGCTTTCTATCGGCGTACGGTATTGTTTTAGTATGTTTTCTACTTGTTGGCTCAGTTGTGCAAGTTGATTGCTTTTATTTTCTTGCATATTTTGATGTTGTTTCATCGCTTGATATAGCGTTTGTTTTTGCTGATATTCTTTAGCAATATTTTGTATTTCTTCTTGGCTATTTTTGACCAAATTCAGCGTATGTAGCCAGTAAGTTAAAGTAGGTAAAACAATAAGGAAAAATAGTGCGGCTAGAATTAAACTAAAATGCCGATTTAATATGGAAAAAAATTTAAATAGTGTGCTGTTAGGTTTGAGGTAATAGGAAGTTATCCAATAAATCATATTATTCTTCTTTTATCTCTTCTGAAACGGTCAGGCTAAATTCGACATTGCTTTCATTAGCATGCAAATAATCTAAGGTGAATTGTTTTCCTTGTGCATGAAGGTAATCTTGTAAGGTATTTAATTCCGCTTGGCTCTGATATTTGCCAATTAACTTCATTTTTTCTCCTTCTTCAATATAGATTTGCACGTTCTCTAACCCACCATTTTGAGACGGAATTTGCCAAATAAGAGAAAGGGCATGTTCAATATATTGTTGACTTAATGGGGTAGTGATCATTTCAGTCTGATTTTTTAAATTTTCAATTAGCTGATTTACTTTAGCTAGCTGTTGTTTTTGTTCATTCAGCTGAATATGCCGTTGCTGATATTCACTTAAAGCCAATTGATATTGTTGATAAAAGAAAAGGCTTCCTAATAAACTTATTAACAATACTGTTGTCATTTTTATCAGTTGTTGTAAACGTTGTCTCGCCCATTGTTTTTGATGAAAATCAGTTAAATTCAGGCCTTTTTCAAGCAAGATAGGTGTATTCATCTATTTAACTCCAAAGTGCTGCGCCAAGGGCAGTTAAATAAAGTGGATCGTCATTTATCCCCAATCCCTGAGGGACATCTGAGAAAATAGGCTCATGTGCTTTAAATTGAACCGTTTTGCCTCGAAAGTGATATTGGTTTTCGGTGGATTCAGGATAAAGAAAATGTAAAGCTCGTTGAGCGCAATGCAGCTCACAATCTAAAATGGTTGACGTATTGAGCATCAACGGTTGAGCAAAATTTTTCCTTAGTGCGTAAATGACGATGCGCACACTATCGCTTTCAGTAATAGGTTCGATCAGATAATCAAAGTAGATCTCTTCAAGCACAATAGGTAATTCTTGTTTGAGCACTTGGATGATTTGTCGATAAATAATGTCTTGATTCGCTTGTTTGGCTAAAAAGAGTGATTTTCGCCAGATGTAATGGTGAGGAATGGGGCGAATAATTGTAAAATTTTTCAAATTTCCGACCGCTTGTTGGCAAAGTAATTCAGCAGAATAGGGTTTTTCTTGCCAAAGAACTGTAGGCATTTCTGCCTGCAAATGCACTAAACAATAGCGAGAATCGTCTTCAGAGAGACCAATTTGTTGCTTTTTTATGCTTTTCGAGGTGTTTAAGCGTGGAAATAATGACATAAATTTCGACTTATTACGTTTAATTGACAAAATTAGCGTGTTTTTCGTTTATACTACAAAGATATGAGCCAATATATTGGTTATTTTTTTCTTGTCATTTATCAAAAGAGATTTTTTCGATGAAGATCGCAAAAATAATATTAAGTGCTTTACTTTCATTGGTAGTACTAGGTTGTATTATCGGTGGATTATTTTATGTGCATATTAGAGATGGCTTGCCAGATGTTTCAACGCTGAAAAATGTTGAGCTACAACAGCCAATGCAGATTTTTACCGCTGATGGAAAATTAATCGGCGAAGTGGGTGAAGAGCGCCGCATTCCAGTGAAATTAGAAGAAGTACCGCAAAAGCTTATCGATGCGATTATTGCAACGGAAGATTCGCGTTTCTATGAGCATAAAGGCATCGATCCGAAAGGGATTTTACGTGCGATTTATCGTTCTAGCCAAGGCGATACGCAAGGTGCGAGTACAATTACACAGCAATTAGCAAGAAACTTCTTCTTAACGCCAGAGCGTAAATTCGAGCGTAAAGTGAAAGAAGCGGTACTTGCATTAGAAATTGAAAAGGTACTCACAAAACAAGAAATTCTTGAGCTTTATTTAAATAAAATTTATTTAGGCTATCGCTCACATGGGGTCGCAGCCGCTGCGAAAACTTATTTTAATAAATCACTTGATCAGTTAACGCTAGGTGAGATTGCTATTATTGCCGGTTTACCAAAAGCGCCTTCAACAATGAACCCGATTTATTCGGTTAAACGTGCAGAAGCGCGTCGTAATGTTGTGTTAGGACGAATGTTAGAAGTCAACAAAATTACGAAAGAAGAGTATGAAGCGGCGAAAAAAGAACCAGTGAAAGCAAGTTTTTATGGCACTGCGTTTGAATTTAGAGCTGATTATGTTACAGAAATGATTCGCCAAGAGATGGTAAAACGTTATGGCGAAGAAGTCGCTTACAATAAAGGTTTTAAAGTTTATGCGACAGTGCTTTCTGCCGATCAACGTGCAGCACAAGAAGCATTACGAGATAACCTGATTGCTTATGACCGTCGTCATGGTTGGCGTGGTGCGGAAAAACTTTGGACCGGCAACAATGCGTGGGACGAAGAAAAAATTATTGAACATTTAAGTAAATTGCCAAATTCTGAACCATTTACTGGCGTAGTTGTTACAGAAGTGAATAAAAACAGCTATACGATTATGTTACCAAATGGTGATAAAGCAGAGTTGAAGAAAAACAATGCATCATTTGGCAAATTAATTAAATTAAATGCAGGTGAACAAATTTGGGTGCGCCAAGGTAAAGACAAAGAGTGGAACTTAGGCCAAGTACCTGCGGTAAACTCAGCATTAGTTTCATTAAATAGTGATAATGGTGCTATTGAAGCAATTGTGGGTGGATTTAGCTTTGAGCAAAGCCGTTTTAACCGTGCAACGCAATCATTGGTTCAAGTAGGTTCATCTATTAAACCATTTATTTATGCAGCCGCAATGAATAAAGGATTGAGCTTATCTTCAACTGTAAGTGATGCGCCAATTACTATCAATAAACCAGGGCAAAAAGCGTGGACACCGAAAAATGCGGATGGCCGTTATGAAGGCCCGCTTCGTTTACGTGTAGCACTTGGCAAATCTAAAAACATGGTGGCCATTCGTACCTTACAAATGGCAGGAGTTGGCTATGTGGCAGACTATCTAGAACGCTTTGGTTTTAGTAAAGATCAATTTGTTGCGAGTGAAGCGCTTGCATTAGGTGCGGCGTCTTTTACGCCACTTGAAATGGCGCGAGCTTATGCCGTATTTGATAATGGCGGTTATTTAATTGAACCATATATTATTGATCGCATTTTAGATGCGCAAGGTAATGAGTTATATAAAGCAAATCCAGTGGTAGCTTGCGTAGAATGCGATAATATCAATGTTGTGTATCCTGAACCGGAATATTTTGATAATGTTCAGATTCACGATGAAAGCCAATTAACAGCAAATTTAGGCGAGAATCAAGTAATTGTGGAAGAGGAAGCTTCAGAAGAGGAAGCGACAGATACGGATCCACAAATTGATAGCAAAGTGAAAAATGATGCGCCAGAATTGATGACGGCAGCAGCTGATGGTAATAGTGCCGTCCGTTATGCGCCACGTGTGATTCGTCCTGAATTAGCATTTTTAATGCGTAGCGCATTAACTTCAGCAGTTTATGGTGAGCCAGGACAAAGTTGGAACGGTACCAGTCGAGCTTTATCAAAAGAGTTTAAGCGTAAAGACATTGGTGGAAAAACGGGAACAACCAATAACTCGAAAGTCACTTGGTATGCTGGATTTGGTGCTAACATCGTCACCACTGTTTATGTTGGATTTGACGATAATAAATTGACCCTAGGACGAGGCGAGAGCGGTGGTAAAACCGCAATGCCAGCATGGGCGAAATATATGAAAACTGTGCTAGCTAATAAACCAGAGCGTAAATTAGCAACACCGGCGAATATCGTTGAAGCAAAAATTGACCCTATTAGTGGTTTTTTAGGTAGCACATTAACGGAATACTTCTTAAAAGGCACAGAGCCAACGAAGAAAGTTGTGGTAGAGCAAATCTATCAAGCGCCGATTTCAGATCCGAAACGGATGCATATTGAACAACGGTTAGGCTTACCTTCGAAAGGAGTGCTTTCATCTCCAAGTGTTGGTGAGTTATTCTAATAAAAGTGCGGTTTATTCGCGGATAAGGTTGAAATTAGGTGTGGTTTCTTGCGATAATCACGCCTAATTATTTTTGGGCGATTTGTGGTATTTTTATATAATTAGTCGAAACTCCATTTTGGAAAAAATTTCGGAAAACAGACCGCTTGTATGAATTGATTTCTGCAAGTGGTCGTTTTTTCTTCACAAATCGGAATGTTATTTAAATAAAGAAGAAAGAGAATGGCTGAAAAACGTAATATTTTTTTAATCGGTCCAATGGGCGCGGGAAAAAGCACGATTGGTCGCCAATTAGCTCAAATGCTGGGTATGGATTTTATCGACTCAGATGCTGTGATTGAAGAACGTGCTGGCGCAGATATTGATTGGATTTTCGATGTTGAAGGGGAAGAAGGTTTTCGTAAGCGTGAAGCACGCATCATTAACGAATTAACGCAAGGACAAGGTATTGTCCTTTCAACGGGCGGTGGTTCAATTTTATCGAAAGAGAACCGTAATGTTTTATCAGCGCGTGGTATTGTTATCTATTTAGAAACAACGGTAGATAAACAATTTGAACGTACTCAGCGTGATAAAAAACGTCCATTGTTACAAACGGAAAACCCGCGCCAAACTTTAGAAGAGTTAGCGAAAATTCGTAATCCTCTCTATGAAGAAATTGCTGATATTGTTTTACAAACCGATGAGCAAAGTGCAAAAGTGGTGGCAAGCAATATTATTGATTTAATTGATAATCTGCAGTAAAGCAAATCGAATCCAGTTTGAGGAGGCAATATGTTGCAAGTGAATGTGGAATTAAATACGCGTCGTTACCCTATTACTATTGGGAGCGGATTATTGTGCGATCCTAGTTATTACGCGCCATTAAAAGCGGGTGATAAGGTGATGATCGTTTCAAACCCAACTGTTGCACATCATTACCTCCAAACGGTAGAGAAAACCTTAAAACAATTAGGTTGCCAAGTTGATCATGTGCTTATTCCAGATGGTGAGCAATATAAAACCTTGGAATCATTAAACTTAATTTTTACAGCACTATTAGAGAAAAATCACAACCGTGATACAACTATTATTGCGTTAGGTGGCGGTGTGATTGGTGATATTGCTGGATTTGCAGCAGCAAGCTATCAACGTGGAATTCGTTTTATTCAAATTCCAACAACCTTATTGGCACAAGTTGATTCTTCTGTGGGTGGAAAAACAGGCGTTAATCACCCGTTAGGCAAAAATATGATTGGTGCCTTTTACCAACCTATTTCTGTCATAATTGATACCGATACGCTACATACCTTAGAAAAACGCCAAGTAAGCGCTGGTTTAGCTGAAGTGATTAAATATGGGGCGATTTTTGATACGGCATTTTTCCAATGGTTAGAATCACATATTGATGAACTGGTTAGCTTAAAACAATCGGCATTAGAGTATTGTATTCAGCGTTGTTGTCAACTTAAGGCAGAGGTTGTTGCGCGTGATGAAACGGAAAAAGGTGATCGCGCATTACTTAATTTAGGACATACTTTTGGACATGCCATTGAAGCGCATATGGGTTACGGTAACTGGTTACATGGTGAAGCCGTTGCGGTAGGTTGCTTAGAAGCTGCGGCGCTTTCACATATTTTAGGGGACTTAACCGAAGCAGATGTTGCTCGTCTTGAGCGCCTATTTGCTCGAGCTGTGTTGCCAACGGTTTCGCCAGATAATATGCAACCGCAAGATTATTTACCTTATATGTGGCGAGATAAAAAAGTACTGGGTGGTCAGCTACGCCTTATTTTATTAAAGTCGCTTGGTCAGGCATACATTACTGCACAAGCTAGTGAAGCCCAAGTCATTGCTGCTATAGAACGCTTTAGCCAATTTGATAACTAACGATGAGTAATACCAAGCAACGTGCTTTTTTGAAGTGGGCAGGCGGAAAATACCGACTCACTTCAGAGATTCGACAATGTTTGCCCCCAAGTTTAACTTCGGGGGCTTGTTTTGTTGAGCCGTTTGTGGGGGCAGGTTCTGTGTTTCTTAATACAGACTTTGAGCGCTATTTATTAGCAGATATCAATCCGGATCTCATCAATTTGTTTAATGTGGTTAAAGCGGATGTGAATGAGTATATTCGTCAAACTAAAGCGCTATTTTTACATCCAAAAGCCAATAGCAAAACCTTTTATTACCAGCAACGTCAAGCATTTAATCAATCAAATGATCAGGTTGAACGCTCGGTGTTGTTTCTCTATTTAAACCGTTTTGGGTTTAATGGTTTATGCCGATATAACCAAAAGCTACAATATAATGTTCCATTTGGACGTTATAAAAGCCATTATTTTCCTGAAACAGAGTTACGTTTTTTTGCAGAAAAAGCTCAACGAGCAGAGTTTATTTGTGCGGATTTTCATCATGTGTTTGATCGTTTATTGCAAGCATTTGAGAATGGAGAATCGGATTTTGTGGTCTATTGTGATCCGCCGTATGCGCCAATTCAGCAAGAAACGAATTTTACCCAATATGCGGGTGGTGGCTTTACGCTTATTCAGCAAGAGGCATTGGCTGAGCGAGCAAAACAGGCACAAGCGCGTGGTGTGCCGGTACTGATTTCCAATCATGATACGCCATTTACTCGGCAAATTTATCAGGGGGCAAGATTTAAAAGTATTAAAGTACAGCGCTCAATTGGGCAAAATGCGACATCACGAGTGAAAGTCGATGAATTACTAGCCCTTTTTTGCTAGTGAATTGATTAAGTAAATTGTAAGTAAAATCTGACCGCTTGTAGCGGTCTCTTTCGGAGTTTTTATGTCAAATCAAACAGAACGTCAGTCTTGGTCTAACCGGCTGGCTTATATTATGACAGTTGCAGGGGCAACAGTCGGTTTCGGTGCAACTTGGCGCTTTCCATATTTGGTTGGTCAGCATGGCGGTGGGGCTTATGTTGCCCTTTTCTGTTTGGCGATGATTGTCATCGGTATCCCAATGATTTTAGTGGAAAATGTGATTGGTCGTCGTATGCGTGTGAATGCGATTGATGCATTTGGTGGTCAGGCGAATGGCAAAAAAATCCATCGAGCTTGGAAAATTTTAGGCTATATGGGCTTAGTAGGTGCCTTTGGTATTCTTGCCTATTACATGGTATTGGGTGGCTGGGTGCTCAATTATATTGGAAGTTTATTGACGGGTGCTTTAGATCTTTCTCAACCCGTCACAGTAGAAACTACCGCAAATTTTTATAAAGAATCTATTCAACATAACTCTTGGGCAATTATTGGCTATACAGGCTTATTTGTTTTAGTTAACTTCTTTATTTTAGAGAAGGGAATTGTGGATGGGATTGAGCGTTCAGTGAAGTATTTAATGCCAATTCTGTTTATTTTCCTGATTGTGATGGTAATTCGAAATATTACCTTACCAGGCGCAATGGAAGGAATCCGTTTCTACTTAATGCCAGACTTCTCTAAAATTACACCACAGCTCTTTGTGTTTGTATTAGGGCAAGTATTCTTTGCACTGAGTTTAGGTTTTGGTGTGTTAATTACCTTATCAAGCTATCTTGATAAAGGCGAAAACTTGGTTAGAACGGCAACGATTACCGGTATTATGAATACCGTAATTGCGGTGCTTGCGGGCTTTATGATTTTCCCATCTTTATTTAGTTTTGGAGTTGCCCCGGATTCTGGTCCAACGCTAGTTTTCCAAAGCTTACCGATTGTCTTTTCAAATATGTGGGGCGGTACTGTTTTTGCAGTTATTTTCTTTGGTTTATTGGTAGTTGCGGCATTAACTACTTCGCTTACCATTTATGAAGTAATTATTACCTCATTACAAGAAAAAACAAAAATGAGCCGTAAATGGGCGATTGCAGTGACACTTGGTACGATTTTCTTATTAGGGAACATTCCATCAGTGCTTGGAGATAATGAGTGGAAATCTGTGACAATCATGGGTAAAAGTATTTTTGATGCCTTTGATTATTTCAGTGGAAATGTATTCTTCGTATTAACTGCATTAGGAACAGCAATTTTTGTGGGCTTCGTATTAAAAGATGAAGCAAAAGAAGAGCTCGGTGCGGGTAAAACCTTTACTAATGTTTGGTTCAACTATGTGAAATATATTGTGCCAATTATTATTTTAGTGATTTTCTTCTCGTCTATTTAAGTTTAAATAAGTAAGAAACGTTAAGACAAGCGGTCTGATTTTAGTAAATTTTTACAAAAATCAGACCGCTTGCTTTTTTATTTTAATTGCTTTTCAACCGCAGTAAGCATGCCACGTAACAGGTTTAATTCATTCGTTTCTAATTCCGCCCGCTGATACAATCGGCGAAGTTTAAGCATGACTGCCTCATTACGGATAAAACCGAGAGTAGTATACAGTTTTTCAGTATGCTGATAAAAATGTTCAAGCGCTGCAGCATTGGGAAAATCTGTTTCTGCAAGCGGTGCATTTTTTGCTATGTTTTGTGAATTTTCGACCGCTTGTTCTGCCAAATATGCCATTCTAATTTCATAACTTGCAAGTTGCACTGCCATTGCTAAATTTAAAGAACCATAATCAGGATTGGTTGGAAAATTCAAATGATAGTGACATTTAAGCAGTTCTTCATTGGTAAGGCCTACGCGTTCACGCCCAAAAACAAGGGCAACTTTGCCTAAATTTGCACGCTGAATAATCAATTTTCCCGCTTCCCTTGGTTCGATGAGACTACTTTGTAGGTGACGTAAGCGAGCACTTGTGCCAATAACTAATTGGCAATCAGCAACGGCTTCATCAAAGCTTGTAACAATGTGAGCATTATCTAATACATCTTTTGCGCCAGCAGCCAAGGCAACCGCTTGTTCATCAATAGCCTTTTGTGGTGCGACTAAGCAAAGTTGGTGTAACCCCATCGTCTTCATTGCACGAGCAACAGAACCAATATTGGCAGGGAGTGAGGTTTCAATCAGGACAATTTTAATCTGGTCTAATATGTTCATTTTTATTCTATCTAAGGATGGTAATATCTGTTAAATTCTATCAAATTTTCAAAATTGGCGGAATTGTCAGCTTTGTCAAATAATTGATTTGATAGGCAGAAAATTTTTACAAATTTTTCTGATTTAATGGTAAAGTGCACATCACTTATTTTAAATTAAAGGGCTATTTCGATAGCTTAATATCCACTACTTAGTACAGGAGTCTTTATGCTTATTGGTGTACCAAGAGAGATGCTATATGGTGAAACTCGTGTGGCGGCAACGCCAAAAACCGTTGAGCAGATCAAAAAACTTGGCTTTGATGTTCTGATTGAACAAGATGCAGGGTTTAAAGCGAGTTTTGAAGATAGTGCATTTGCGAACGCCGGCGCCAAAATCGGCTCACAAGAAGAAGTTTGGAATGCAGACATTATTTTTAAAGTGAATGCACCGACTGAAAAAGAAATTGCATTGATTAAAGAAGGCACAACGTTAGTTAGCTTTATTTGGCCGGCACAAAATCCAGAATTGATGGAAAAATTGCAAGCGAAAAAAATTAATGTGCTTGCAATGGATGCTGTTCCACGTATTTCGAGAGCACAAGCTTTAGATGCACTTTCTTCTATGGCAAATATTTCAGGCTATCGTGCAGTGATTGAAGCCGCAAATGCTTTTGGTAGTTTCTTTACCGGACAAATCACTGCAGCAGGTAAAGTGCCACCAGCGAAAGTATTAGTGATTGGTGCGGGTGTTGCAGGTTTAGCTGCAATCGGTGCTGCAAATAGCTTAGGGGCGATTGTTCGTGCATTTGACTCACGTCCTGAAGTAAAAGAGCAAGTGAAATCAATGGGCGCAGACTTCTTAGAAATTGATTTTGAAGAAGAAGGTGGCTCAGGCGATGGTTATGCAAAAGTGATGTCAGAAGAGTTTAACCGTCGTGCGATGGAGCTTTATGCGGCACAAGTAAAAGAAGTTGACATTATTATTACTACAGCAGCAATTCCAGGAAAACCAGCTCCACGCTTAATTACTAAAGAGATGGTTGATTCAATGAAACCAGGTTCTGTGATTGTGGACTTAGCTGCTGCAACGGGTGGTAACTGTGAATATACCAAAGCGGGTAAAGTTGTTGTGACAGATAATCAAGTGAAAGTCATTGGTTATACTGACTTCCCAGCGCGTTTACCAACCCAATCTTCACAACTTTATGGTACTAACTTAGTAAACTTATTAAAACTCTTAGCACCGAATAAAGATGGTGAAATTAACATTAACTTTGATGATGTAGTGTTACGTGGTGTTACCGTTATTCGTGATGGTGAACTAACATGGCCTGCGCCACCAATTCAAGTTTCGGCTCAACCTCAACAAAAAGCGGCAGCAGCACCAGTTGAGAAAAAAGAAGAGAAGCCAACAGATCCTCGTGTGAAATATGGTGCAATGGCGGGTGCCGCAGCACTCTTTATGTGGATTGCTTCGGTTGCTCCTGCGGCATTTTTATCACACTTTACCGTATTCGTATTAGCTTGCGTGGTAGGTTATTATGTGGTTTGGAATGTAAGCCATGCATTGCATACTCCGTTAATGGCAGTAACTAATGCGGTTTCAGGTATTATTATTGTTGGGGCAGTGTTACAAATTGCTCAACCAGGTAGTAGCTTCTTTATTGATATTCTTGCCTTTATCGCGATTCTTGTTGCGAGCATCAATATCTTTGGTGGCTTTAAAGTAACGCAACGTATGCTTGCAATGTTTAGAAAAGGTTAAGGAGAAGCGCATGTCATTTGGATTTGTAACTGCAGCTTATATTGTCGCTGCAATCCTTTTTATTATGAGTTTAGCAGGTCTTTCTAAACATGAGACCGCAAAAGCAGGTTGTTGGTATGGTATCGTCGGGATGGGAATTGCATTGATTGCAACCATTTTCGGGCCAGACTCACATGGTACATTCTGGATTTTAGTTGCAATGGCCATTGGTGGATTCATTGGTGTCCGTAAAGCACTTAAAGTTGAAATGACCGAGATGCCAGAGTTAGTTGCAGTACTACATAGCTTTGTAGGTTTAGCTGCGGTATTAGTTGGTTTTAATAGCTATGGTTTAGCACATGAAGCTGATCCAGTATTACAAAATATTCACAATGTAGAAGTGTTCTTAGGCATCTTCATTGGTGCGGTAACTTTCTCAGGCTCATTAGTGGCATTTGGTAAATTAAGCGGTAAATTATTTGGTAGAAAAGTGTCTTCTTCTGCGCTTAACCTTCCGCATAAACACAAATTAAACTTAGCTGCATTAGTGATTTCTGTATTCTTGATGATTTTCTTCTTAAATCATCCAGAAAATATCTTCCCAGTATTATTGATGACTGCAATCGCTTTAGCATTTGGTTGGCACTTAGTGGCATCAATTGGTGGTGCAGATATGCCGGTTGTTGTATCTATGCTTAACTCTTATTCAGGTTGGGCAGCAGCAGCGGCAGGTTTTATGCTAAGCAATGACTTACTTATCGTTACTGGTGCATTGGTAGGTTCTTCTGGTGCAATTCTTTCTTACATCATGTGTAAAGCAATGAACCGCTCATTTATTAGCGTAATTGCTGGTGGCTTTGGTACAGAAGTGAAAGCAAGCTCAGGTGATGAAGAACAAGGTGAACACCGTGAAACAACAGCTGAAGAAGTTGCGGAAATGCTTAAAAATGCAAGTTCTGTAATCATTACTCCAGGATATGGCATGGCAGTAGCACAAGCGCAATATCCAGTAGCAGAAATTACTGCAAAACTTCGTGAAAAAGGCGTTAATGTACGTTTTGGTATCCACCCAGTAGCAGGTCGTTTACCTGGCCATATGAACGTATTATTAGCAGAAGCTAAAGTACCTTATGATGTGGTTTTAGAAATGGATGAAATCAATGATGATTTCGAAAATACAGATGTTGTATTGGTTATCGGTGCAAATGATACCGTAAACCCGGCAGCATTAGATGACCCATCAAGCCCAATTGCTGGTATGCCAGTATTAGAAGTATGGAAAGCGCAAAATGTTATCGTATTTAAACGCTCAATGGCAGTAGGTTATGCAGGCGTTCAAAACCCATTGTTCTTTAAAGAAAACACACAAATGTTATTTGGTGATGCAAAAGAACGTGTTGACGATATTTTAAGAGCATTAAATAGCTAATTAAGTTATTGATAATCTAAGGGATCGAAATGAAAATTTCGGTCTCTTTTCTTTTTTGCTTAATCTGGAAAAGTAATAAAAACTTGATCAAAGTTGATTTTTTTACTCAAGATTAGGTAATTTATTTTGCCTCTTTAGTTTATATAATTACTCGGGTATTTTACACGCTTGTAAGATCTTTACTTTTCGCTCTAGCGAATTTATTCACTTAGGAATTCAATGCAACATTGAGTTTCTTTTTCTTATTTATTCTTACCCTCCATTGTATATAACCTAGGGAGTGATTATGGGACAATACAAAAAACTTTGGTGTATGTTAGTCGCCGTGTTAATAGGGGCATTCTCTATTCTTGGCTACTACGGCTTTGAAGTGTATCGCGAAGCACCACCTATTCCGCAGCAATATGTTTCGGAAAGTGGCGAAAAAGTGATTACACACGATGATATTTTACATGGACAAACCGCATGGCAAACTACTGGCGGTATGCAAGTGGGCTCTGTTTGGGGGCATGGCGCATACCAAGCACCAGACTGGACTGCAGATTGGCTTCATCGTGAGCTAACTAACTGGCTAGATATTAGTGCAAATCAGGAATTTGGTAAAAACTTTGCGGCTCTTGATGAAGAGCAACAAACGTTATTAAAGGCACGCCTAACTAAAGAGTATCGTGGCAGTAAAGTTGAAAACGGTACCGTTGTGCTTTCAAATACGCGTTTAGCCGCAATGGATAAAACGGCACAATATTACATTTCTTTATATGGCGATGATCCTGCAACAAAAACGACGCGTGAACATTTTGCTATGAAGGATAACACCCTTCCAGATTTACAAGCACGCAAAGACTTAGCGAAATTCTTTTTCTGGACAGCTTGGACCGCTTCTGCAGAGCGCCCAAATACAAACGCAAGTTACACAAATAACTGGCCACATGAACCGTTAATCAATAACGTACCAACACCAGAAAACGTGGTTTGGTCTATTGCCAGTGTGGTATTCCTCATTGCAGGAATTGGCTTTGTCGTTTGGATTTGGTCATTCAAAAAACGAGAAGATGAACAAGATCCACCTACGCCAGAAGTTGATCCACTGACAAAATTACAACTAACGCCTTCACAACGCGCATTAGGTAAATATTTATTTACTGTGTTAGCGCTTTTCTTTGTGCAAGTAAATTTAGGAGCAATTGTTGCTCACTATACCGTTGAAGGGCAAGAATTTTACGGGATTGATATTTCTCAATACTTACCTTATTCATTAGTGCGCACATGGCATATTCAAGCAGCATTATTCTGGATTGCGATGGCATTCTTAGCTGGTGGTTTATTCCTGGCACCAATCATCAATGGTGGTAAAGATCCGAAATTCCAAAAATTGGGTGTGGATATTTTATTCTGGGCATTAGTGGTATTAGTTGTTGGCTCGTTTACCGGTAGCTATTTAGCGATTGCACATATTCTTCCTGAAGAATGGAGTTTCATGTTTGGCCACCAAGGCTATGAGTTCATTGACTTAGGTCGTTTCTGGCAAGCGGTCAAATTCGCGGGCATCTTATTCTGGTTAGTCTTAATGCTTCGCGGTACAGTGAACGCATTCAAACAACCGGGTGATAAAAACTTATTAGCGTTATTCTTCGCTTCTGTCATTGCAATCGGCTTATTCTATGGCCCAGCATTATTCTATGGCGAGCACACTCACATTTCTGTGATGGAATACTGGCGTTGGTGGGTAGTTCACCTATGGGTAGAAGGCTTCTTTGAAGTATTCTCTGTAGCGGCACTTTCATTCATCTTCGTAAGTTTAGGTTTAGTTTCACGTCGTACAGCAACTGTGGCAACCATTACTGAAGCGGCATTATTCTTAATCGGTGGTATTCCAGGTACGTTCCACCACTTATACTTCGCAGGTGCAACCACTCCAATTATTGCTGTAGGGGCATCATTCTCTGCGCTTGAAGTGGTACCTTTAGTGTTATTAGGTCATGAAGCTTGGGAACACTGGGCAATGAAACAAAAAGCACCTTGGATGGAACGTTTAAAATGGCCACTTTACTGCTTCGTTGCAGTAGCATTCTGGAATATGTTAGGTGCGGGCGTATTTGGTTTCTTAATCAATCCACCAATTTCGCTTTACTATATCCAAGGCTTGAACACCACTGCCGTTCACGCTCACGCAGCATTATTCGGGGTATATGGATTCTTAGCATTAGGCTTTGTTTTCTTAATCGCACGTTACTTACGCCCAGATACGCCATTTAACGATAAATTAATGAAATGGGGCTTCTGGTTATTAAACGGCGGTTTAGTGCTCATGATCGTATCAAGCTTATTACCTATCGGTATTATTCAAGGTTATGCAAGTATCTCTGAAGGCTTATGGTATGCACGTAGTGAAGAATTTATGCAACAACCATTATTTGATACCTTACGTTGGGTACGTTTAGTTGGTGATGTGGTATTCATCTTCGGTGCGCTAGCCTTCTTCTGGCAAATCTTTACGATGATTTTCTTCAAAGTGAAAAAAGCAGCTTAGAAAAAGGTTTCTAACCAATTAGGCTAAATAAAATCGCCTTGTTCAAATGAGCAAGGCGATTCTTTTACGAAAATTTTTAGAGAAAAAAGACCGCTTGCTGAATAATTGTCGTTACAAGCGGTTAATTTTTTAAGATATTTTGCAAAAAGGCTATTGTCTAGCATCGTTTGCTTGTTGGAGAAGCAGGCGACTTTCTTTTAGGAATTGTTCAGAATAGTGACCAAACCATTGGTGTACTTGATTGAATGCTTCAATAAAACCCGCACGGTTGCCCGTTTTAAAGAAGGTTAAGCTTTCTTCAAAAGTGGTTTTTAACGATTCAATTACAGCAAGATTTTCTGGTTTGTCTAAAATAATATCGGCATAAAGTTCACCATCTTGGGCGAATAGTCGTCCGATCATTGCTAACTCTAAGCGATAAATTGGTGAGGAAAGTGCTAAAAGTTGCGACAATTCCACAGGCTGTTGAGAAAGATGTAAGCCAAATGCAAAGGTAGAAAAGTGACGTAGCGCTTGGATATAAGTCATTGCATGATCGTGCACTGGGGCATCAATTTTTTCAATTTTAGCGCCCCACATCTGGATTTGATCGAGTAACCATTCATAACGTTCAGCAAAACGGCCATCACAACAAGCTACAACTTGTTTTGCCATACTGGTGATATCTGGCCCGAACATCGGATGCAAGCCCACTACAGCGCCTTTATGCACAGCTAACATTTTTTCTAATGGTGCACGCTTAATTGAGGTTAAATCGGCAAGTAACATATTTGGCGTAAGATAAGGCTGGAGTTGTTCAATTACGCTTAATGTATGAATAATCGGTACACAGACGATAACGACATCTGCACCGTTAAGAATGTCAGCGGCATTTTCCCAATCTGCTTGATCGAGTGATTCAACCTTATAGCCAGATTGTGTTAAAAAACGACCAAATAGCCCACCTAATTTTCCTTTTCCGCCCACGATGACTATTTTTTGAATGTCTGGATTAACCGTTTTAAAACCATGTTTGTTTTCATTCACATAAGATTCACGCATGATGCGACGCAAAATATCTTCAATTAGATTAGGGGGAACACCTTGCTTTTCTGCTTCAGTTCGACGAGCTTGAATCATTTCTGCTTCACGCATTGGCACATAAAGCGGAATGCCTTGGGTAGATTTTACATGACCAACTTCACTTACTAATGCAAGGCGTTTTGATAACAAAGTAATTAGTTGTTGATCAATTTCGTCAATTTGTTCTCGTAAGTGTGTTAATGGCATAGAGTTCCCTAAAAATTAAGCAGCGAGTGGTAAGGCACGAAGTTGGCTTGCAAATTCGCTTAATACTTCTTCTGATGTTGCCCAATCAATACACGCATCAGTAATTGACACGCCGTATTGCATTTTATCAACGGGTTGTTCAGAAGATTGATTACCGGCATGTAAGTGGCTTTCAATCATCAACCCGATAATTGAACGGTTGCCCGATAAAATCTGATCGAGCACATTGCGAGCAACTAACGGTTGGCGGCGATAATCTTTATTAGAATTGCCATGGCTGCAGTCCACCATAATTGCTTCAGGCAGACCAGCTTCCCGTAACGCTTTTTCACAGGCTTCGATGTATGGTTTTTCAAAGTTTGGCGTTTTACCACCACGCAAAATAATGTGCCCGTTCGGATTACCTTTAGATTTAAGCACGGTAACTTGGCCATTTTGGTTAATACCTAAAAAGCTATGGCTTTGTGAAGCGGCTTGAATCGCATGTAAAGCGACGTTCAAACTGCCATCAGTACTGTTTTTAAAGCCAACAGCCATTGATAAACCTGAAGCTAACTCGCGATGTGGTTGAGATTCAGTGGTTCGAGCACCAATTGCCGCCCAGCTAAAGAGATCCATTAAATATTGCGGCGTCATCGGATCAAGCGCTTCTGCAGCTAAAGGGATACCAATTTTAGCAATTTCTAAACAGAGTTGGCGGCTAATACGTAGACCTTTTTCAATATCGAAAGAACCATCAAGATTTGGATCGTTAATTAACCCTTTCCAGCCAATTGTTGTACGTGGCTTTTCAAAATAAACACGCATGACCAAAAAAAGTTTATCACTCACTTTATCGCTAAGTGCTTTAAGCTTACGTGCATATTCAATAGCAGCTTTGGGGTCGTGAATTGAACAAGGTCCAATGACAATCAGTTTACGATCATCTCTGCCATGAATAATGTCTGCAATTTCTTTGCGAAAACCGTCAATTTGTTCAGCAAGTTTAGCAGATAATGGTAATTCTGTTTTTAATTGTTCTGGCGTTAATAAAAGTGCTTCGTCACGAATATTGATGTTATTAGCTGCGAGTTTCATATCTTGTACTCATGTAATAGTGAAGTAGTGCAGCTAATTTACTCATTTATTTTTAAAATTGCAATCATTTTTTCTTTTACTTTTTTGCAATCAATGCGAGCCATCAAATTTTCGCCTTGTTTACTTTTGGCTTTAGTCGCCCAAGGAAGTTGTTGCCAAGGTTTTCCATAGTAATCAAGAATAGCTTGTTCATAGACCGAAATGACATTCTCTTGGTCTTGATAAGGCGCAGTACGCGCTGGGTTATGAATAGCATATAAGCCAATAACAGGCGTGCCTTGAATGCTGGCAATGTGTGCCGCACCTGTATCTGGCGATAGCACGAGATCTGCAAATTTTAGCAATGCAGCAAGTTGTTTGAGGCTTGTTTTCCCAACTAAATTTAGGCAACCTGGCGCTTGTTGAGCAATGGATTGGCAAATCTCAATTTCATGTTTGGCAGGAGAGCCAACTAAGATAACGTTAATCTGATGAGCCAATAACCAATTTGCAATTTCTGCATAACGTTCTGGTAGCCAATCTTTTTCTGCTTTGCTAGAGCAAGGTGAAATGACAACATTTTTTTGTGTTGTGGAAAGATGTTGTTGGGCAAAATGGATATCTTTCTCAGTAAGAGGAAGTTGCCATTGTGGCGTTAAATCTTTTACGCCAATTGCTTTTGCAAATTGCATTTGTCCATCTAATACGTGTACGGCATCGGTAATTTCAACTTTTTGATTGGTAAAAAGCCATTGCATTTCACGTGCGCGATCACGGTTAAAGCCAATTTTTTGCTTAGCTTTAATGCCTAAAGAAAGAATCGATGCGCGAAATGCCGTTTGCAAATTTAGTAGAAAATCAAACTGCTTGTTTTTGAGCATTTTCCATAATGCACACATTCCTTTGTAGCCAGATTTTTTATCAAATAGAATTAAAGTCACATTTGGCAAACCTGCCATGAGTTGTGCTTCTAGTTTACCGATAATCCAAGTGATATGGGCATCAGGATATTGACGTTGAATGGCTTGCACAACGGCAAGTGTATGACAAACATCGCCAATGGCAGAAAGACGGAGAATACAAATCTCAAGCGGTTGTTTTTTCATAAAAATTTGCAATTTTTGAATCAGGGTTTTGGATAAGCTTATTCTAACAAAAAACCCACGCCGAAACGTGGGTTGTAAAAGTGAGATATGAATTATTCTACTTTTAAGATACGGCAAGTATTAGTACCGCCTTCTTTTAATTCATCACCGTGTGTTAATAATACTAGGTCGCCGCTAACTAAGTAACCTTGTTCTTTTAACATCGCTAATCCTTTTTTCGCGCCATCAATGGTACGGCTTTCTTCATCGTAGAATACTGGTGTTACACCGCGGTAAAGCGCACAACGGTTTAATGCACGTTGGTTACGAGAAAGCGCATAAATTGGTAAGCCAGAGCTGATACGGCTCATTAGTTTTGCAGTTTCACCTGAGTGTGTTAATGCGATAATTGCAGAAACGCCTTCTAAGTGATTTGCTGTGTACATGGCAGACATTGCCGTTGCTTCATCAATTTCAGTGAATTTACCTTCCATACGGTGACGTGAAATGTTGATGCTTGGCATAGATTCTGCACCTAAGCATACTTCTGCCATTGATTTCACGGTTTCAATTGGGTAGTCACCGTTTGCCGTTTCACCTGAAAGCATTACCGCATCTGTACCGTCTAATACTGCGTTCGCAACGTCCATTACTTCTGCACGAGTTGGTAATGGTTTTTTGATCATTGATTCCATCATTTGTGTTGCAGTAATAACTACACGGTTTAATTTACGTGAGCGACGGATTAAACGTTTTTGTACGCCTACTAATGCTGCATCACCAATTTCCACACCTAAGTCACCACGTGCAACCATGATAACGTCTGCGCCTAAAATGATGTCATCCATTGCTTCTTCGGTTGCAACAGTTTCTGCACGTTCAACTTTTGCTACGATTTTCGCATCTAAACCAGCAGCTTGAGCCAATTCACGAGCATAGTTTAAGTCTGCGCTAGATTGTGGGAATGACACTGCTAAGTAGTCTACGCCAATTCGTGCAGCTAATTTAATGTCTTCTTTATCTTTATCTGTTAATGCTGGCGCAGATAAGCCACCACCTAATTTGTTGATCCCTTTGTTATTAGAAAGTGGACCACCAACAATAACTTCGGTATGGACTTTCACACCTTCTACAGATAATACTTTTAATTGTACGTTACCATCGTCCAATAACAGAATATCGCCTGGTACTACATCGTTTGGTAAATCTTTATAGTCTAGACCTACTGCGTCTTGGTGGCCTTCACCGCGTGGTAAATCTGCATCTAAAGTGAATTTATCCCCAATGTTTAAGAAGATTTTTCCGTCTTTAAAGGTTGAAACACGGATTTTAGGACCTTGTAAGTCACCTAAAAGCGCAACGGTTTTACCAAGTTTCGCTGCAATTTCACGTACTTTATTTGCACGTTCAATATGATCTTCTGGTACACCGTGAGAAAAGTTCATACGCACCATGTTAGCGCCTGCTGCAATAATACGCTCTAAGTTATTGTCGCGGTCTGTTGCTGGCCCTAAGGTAGTAACGATTTTGGTTCTTCTCAGTTTTCTAGACATGATTAACTCCGTAGTTTTGATGGATTTTGAAAATTTTTTCTAAGCGTCTTGCGACTTACTCAAACGAAGTGCATTATACGCCTAAATCGTTAGACTTTAAACCTTATACAGGAAATTAACTGATGAATATTTGGATTATGCGCCATGGTGAAGCGAGCTTTTCGGCAAGTTCAGACAGTGCGAGAACGCTTACCCCATTTGGCATTGAAATGGCAAAAAAACAAGGGCAGTGGTTAGGTAATCGGCTTAATCAGGCAAAAATTCAGCTAGATAAAATTTTAGTCAGTCCTTATTTGCGCACCCAACAAACGCTTGAAGCAGTTAAGCTGGGGCTACAAGCGGTCGGATTTTCGCAATCTTTTACCAATTTGGTTGAAACATGGGAAGAGATTACACCGGATGGTAATCAATCACTTGTAGTGGATTATTTAGATTTCTTGCGAGATGAAGGCGCAAAAAACGTGTTACTCATTTCGCATTTGCCTTTAGTGTTTGATTTGGTTTGTGCTTTAACACATGATCAGTCTCAGGTTCATTTCTATCCAGCTGTGATGGCTGAATTATGCTGGCAAGGCAAAATTGCGCGTTTAACTCACACAGAAATCCCGAGAAATTAGGCTAATTTTCAAAAAAGTTTAAAAAATTGTGAAATTGTCGAAAATTTAGACTTCCAAAATGCTTAAAAAATCGGTATTATGCGCAACCTTAACGCAAGCTGAGCTTGTGTATTGGGAAAGCAAGAAGTAGGGGATGCCTTACTTCTTTTTATTTGGGGCAATGTGAAGAGAGTCAGCCAATGCGTATTGGACAATATGAATTTAAAAACCGTATTTTCCTCGCGCCAATGGCGGGCATTACTGACCAGCCATTTCGCCGTTTGTGTCATCAACAAGGGGCAGGGTTGACTTTCTCAGAAATGATGTCCACAAATCCTGATGTCTGGCATACCGAAAAATCGAAGTTGCGCTTGGCGCATCATCATGAAATCGGATTAAATGCGGTTCAGATTGCAGGTTCTGATCCAACTGAAATGGCAGAAGCAGCTAAGGTAAATGTCGCATACGGCGCTCAAATGATTGATATCAATATGGGCTGTCCAGCAAAAAAGGTAAACAAAAAGATGGCAGGCTCTGCCTTATTACGTGAACCTGATTTGGTTGCTCGAATTTTATCGGCAGTTGTAAATGCTGTAGATGTGCCTGTCACACTAAAAATTAGAACAGGTTGGGATCAAGATAATCGAAATTGCTTAGAGATTGCTCAGATAGCTGAACAGTCGGGGGTCTCTGCATTGACCATTCATGGGCGAACACGAGCGTGTTTATTTGAAGGACAAGCAGAATATGACAGTATTAAAGCAGTCAAACAGGCGGTTTCGATTCCGATAATTGCAAATGGCGATATTACCTCTGCCGAAAAAGCGAAATTTGTGCTTGATTATACAGGTGCAGATGCCGTTATGGTTGGGCGAGGAAGTTATGGCTGCCCTTGGATATTTAAGGAAATCAGCGCATTTTTAGCGCACGGCACGCTTCCTATTATTTCATTGGAGGAAAAAAGCCAGCTGATGTTGAAGCATATTGAAGACCTACATCAATTCTATGGAGAAGAGAAAGGGTATCGAATTGCGCGTAAGCACGTTGGTTGGTATGTAGAAAGATTGATGCCGAATTCAACTTTTAAACGCACTTTCAATGCATTAGAAACAACTTATGAACAACTTAATGCGTTGGAAAATTTTGTAAAATCTCTTTAATAAAGTGGATAGAAAAATGATTGAACAACCAGTAAATAACCCATTAACGGTGACATTATTAAATGCACAAGGTCAACAAGTGGTAAAACCGCTTCGCGATAACGTAAAAGCCGCATTAAAAAACTATTTAGCACAATTAAACGGCGAAGACCCAACAGAATTATACGAATTAGTATTATCTGAAATTGAGCACCCAATGTTAGATATGGTAATGCAATATACTCGCGGCAACCAAACTCGCGCAGCAACCATGCTTGGTATTAACCGTGGTACTTTACGTAAAAAATTAAAAAAGTACGGTATGGGTTAATCTTAACGATTTAACCGAATGATTGAAGAACCTGTTATCAAAGTTGATAACAGGTTTTTTGCTATCTAGGCTTAATATTTGGAAAAGATAGTGAAAAAAAGACCGCTTGTATTATTGGCAGCAAAGCCTTTAGCCTAGTTGGTGGTTCGTTAATATTAGCCATTAAAGCGGTGCAAGTAGCGGTATCTAATAAATAAAAGTAAAGCCCGATGTAAAAAAATACATCGGGCTTTATTTATAGTTGGATTTCTAATTGCTGATAAGCGTGTTCGGCTTTTGCAAGCGCTTTTTCAGTGCTTTCATCACGGGCAAGAATAACCCCTAAACGGCGATGTCCGTTGACCTCTCCCTTACCGAATAAGCGTAAATTAACTCCAGCTTCAGATAATACTTTCTCTAGGTTCGCAAATCGAACATTATCTGATTTACCTTCCACTACAATCGCTTTTGAAGCAGCAGGGCTGATTTGATAAATTTCTGGAATCGGTAAACCTAAAATAGCGCGAGCATGCAAAGCAAATTGAGAGAGCTCTTGGGATGCCATCGTCACCATACCGGTATCGTGCGGACGAGGAGAAACTTCATTGAAGATGATGTCATCGCCACAAACAAAAAGCTCTACACCAAAAATGCCACGCCCGCCTAAAGCAGTGGTAATTTTCTCTGCAGTTTCTTGTGCACGTTTTTGAGCTAAGGCTGACATTGCTTGTGGTTGCCAAGATTCGCGATAATCACCGTTTTCTTGACGATGACCAATAGGGGCTAAGAAAGCGGTACCACCAACATGACGTACGGTTAATTGGGTAATTTCATAATCAAATTTAATGAAACCTTCGACAATAACTCGTCCACCGCCAGCTCGGCCACCTTCTTGTGCATATTGCCAAGCTTGTTCAATTTGCGCATCAGATTTGATAATTGATTGCCCATGCCCAGAAGAAGACATGATGGGTTTGACGACACAAGGAATGCCAATTTCTGCAATGGCTTGTTGGAAATCAGGAAAGTTGTCAACAAAACGATAAGGTGAGGTTTTTAACCCCAATTCTTCAGCCGCTAAACGGCGGATGCCTTCTCGATTCATGGTTAATTGGGTTGCTTTAGCCGTTGGAATTACGTTATAGCCAGCTTGCTCTAATTCGACAAGTGTAGCAGTCGCAATCGCTTCCACTTCTGGCACAATATAATCAGGCTTTTCTTGTTCAATAAGTTTTGCTAGTGCTTCGCCATCAAGCATTGAAATAGTGTAGGCGCGATGTGCAACTTGTTGAGCTGGTGCATTTTCATATCTGTCAACCGCAATCACTTCTACGCCTAAGCGTTGTAGCTCAATGACGACTTCTTTACCTAATTCACCTGAACCAAGCATCATTACTTTGGTTGCGCTTGGACGAAGTGGAGTACCTAATGTAGTCATAGAAAAATCCTCTAGTTATAAAAAGCAAACGTTTGCGTAATTATAGCGGATAATAAAAACAAGCGGTGTAATTTTGCAAAGTTTTTACAAAATCACACCGCTTGCTTGATGACTTTTACGCTTCTTTTTCCATTGCCCCTTTAATAGTGAGTTGAATCTCAACGGAAATTAAACTACGTAGCAATTCTTCAATTGGTTGAATTTTGGCAACGATAGCTTTGCCTTCTTCATCAAAATATTCTTGCACTTTGAGCGTATTACTAAAGGTTGAGAAGAGCGCTTTATCAAAGAATTCTGGCGCGTTAATTCCATGTAATACAGATAAGCGTTGTGCAATTGTGCGGCTTTCTTTTTCAAATTCACTACGTGAAATTTCAGGTTGGCTCATTAACAAGCTCAAGCCGATGTAATAACGTTGTAGCACTTCGCGTACGCCATTGCTATGAAGTTGTAATGTCCGTAATGCTGGTGGATTGATCTTAAATAGATCGCTTTCGCCTTTAATCACATGCTGACGTGCAAATTCTGCAAGAATCAATTCCACCTGATGACGAACTTCAGAAGGTTCAAAATGCAAGAAGAGTTCTGCTTTTAAGAACGGATAAACTTGTTGTACGCATTTAATGATTAAATCTTTTGAAACTGCTTCTAAATGTAAGATGATGCTCGCTACTAATGATGGCAATACAAATAAGTGTTGCACATTATTGCGGTAATAAGTCATTAGTACTGCGGCCTCTCTTTCAAGGCTAATCATTTCACCGAAGCTGTCTTTTTGTGTAATCACACCTGCACGCGGTAGAGCTAATACGTGATTAAGCATGGTTTCTGCATCATCATTTGGTATCGTAATATCATCTGAATACGGTACTGCCTTAACTAATTCTAGTACGCTGTTGATTTGTTCTAGTAATTGCTCACGGCTTAGTGCGCGTTGGCGAGAAGCTAATAAAATCGAGCCAATTAGGTTTTTAGCATTTAATGCAGCTGCTTTATTGATGTTAACCATCACTTCGTTTGCAACTTTATCTACTGCAGGGTTTAACCATTTTGGACGAGCTTCGTCAGCTTCTTGTTTCCAATCAGGGAAATGTTGGTTTAAATAGTTATTCAGCTGAATAGGTTCACCGAAATTCACATAACCTTGTCCCAGATTTTTCAGTTTTTTAATTACGCGGAGTACTAAACCTGCATTTTCTTTTTCTTTGGTTGCGCCACGTAATTCTTTTGCGTAAGTATCTACTTCCAATACATGTTCATAACCGATATAAACCGGCACAATACTGATTGGACGAGTTAAACCACGCTGAAGGGCTTGCAAGGTCATCGACATCATGCCAGTTTTTGGCTCAAGTAAACGCCCTGTACGAGAACGACCGCCTTCAATAAAGTATTCCACTGAATAGCCACGATAGAATAATTCCGCTAAATATTCGCGGAAAATGGTGGAATAAAGACGGTTTCCTTTAAATGTTCGGCGAATAAAAAATGCCCCCCAACTGCGGAAAAGTGGCCCTGCAGGGAAGAAGTTTAAGTTAATACCCGCAGCAATATGCGGTGGTACTAAACCTTGATGATATAAAATGTAAGAAAGAAGTAAGTAGTCCATGTGGCTACGGTGGCAAGGAACATAAACGATTTCATGCCCTTCTAACGCTAATTTACGCACACGTTCGCCATTTTGTACATTGATGCCTTGATATAGCTTGTTCCAAAGCCAGCTTAAAATGCGATCTGCAATACGTAAACTTTCATGGTTAACTTTAGCAGCGATCTCCTCAAGAATTTTTTCGGCTTCTTGTCGTGCTTTTTCAGGTGAGATTTTTTTATTTTCTGCTTCATCTGCAATTGCTTTTTTCAGCGCAGCTGAATCCAGTAATTTGTTAAACATGGCTTGACGATCAGGCAATTTTGGACCCATTGCTGAATAGCGTTGTTTAGCAAAATGGAGGCGAGCTACACGGAAGAGTTTTTTTGCCAGTTGGCTATCATTTCCATGTGTTTTAATCATCTCACCTAGCGAGACAGTTTGAGAGAAGCGGGTAAAATTATCACGCCCATACCAAAGTGTTGCCCAAATGCGTTGGAATACGCCTAAAAAGCGTAAATTCGGGGCTTTTTCTTTACCTGGCGCGCGTCCCCAAAGAACAGAAACTGGGAGTAATTGCACATCCATTTCGGCATGCTGTTTATGTAAATTTAAATAGTCCTGTACGGTTTTTAGGGTTTCTTCTTTTACCCCTTTTGATTTAAAAAAACGGCGACTTTCATCTAAGAATACAAAGCGCGGTAAGACTTGCCCATGTAGCTGATTAGGTTCTAGTGGATCAGGTAACCCTAATGCTTTGCAATTTTTCTGTAAAATAAGTAAGTCGGTTTGAGAAGTATAAGGTAGAACATAGAGTAAAGGCTGAGTTAAATCGAGGTTTAACTCACTAATTGGATCGGTTGGAATAGACCGAGATTTAATCAATAAAGAAAGCGGAATATTTAAAAGCTGACGGTAAAAATTTAACAGGCTAGACATTATTTTTTCCTTTGTTATTTTTTATTTTCTGCCAATTTATAAAAGGGCAGTTTAGCATAATTTTTCAAAAAAATGCGTTACAAATTTAATTATACTGTATATAATGTCAAAAATTCTGTATAAAACCTCAGGAGAAATAACGTGGCTCGTAAACATCTTACCGCTCGTCAGCAAGAAATTTTTGATTTTGTGAAAAACCATATTAGTACTACCGGCATGCCTCCAACACGTGTTGAGATTGCCCGTGAAATTGGTTTTAAATCTCCAAATGCCGCAGAAGAGCATTTAAAAGCACTTGCACGTAAAGGTTATATCGAAATGCTTTCTGGCACATCGCGTGGGATTCGAATTTTAGTTAACGATGAAGATGAAGCTGCTAATGATGACGGCTTACCGTTAATTGGTAAAGTGGCTGCAGGCAGCCCAATTGAAGCTATTGAGCATATTGAATGTCATTATCCTGTAAATGGTGCAATGTTCAACCCAAGTGCAGACTATTTACTAAAAGTCAATGGAAATTCCATGGAGAATATCGGCATTTTAGATGGCGATTTATTAGCTGTGCACAAAACGAATTATGCTAAAAATGGGCAGGTTGTGGTTGCTCGTGTAGAAGATGAAGTCACAGTAAAACGTTTAGAGAAAAAAGGCGATTTAATCTACTTACATCCTGAAAATGATGAACTTGAAGCAATTATTGTTGATCCGCGTGTAGAATACATTGAAATTGAAGGCATTGCCGTTGGTGTTATTCGTAGCAATGCGTGGATGTAATTAGCTTATTATTCATTTATGGTGCAGTTAGCCACATATTCTCATACAGAAGCTGAATTATTGGAAAAAGCACAATGGCTTGCTGGTTTTACGCTAGGCGATATTGCTGCTTTTCTCCAAATGCCAGTGCCACCAGATTTAAAGCGAAATAAAGGCTGGGTTGGTCAATTAATTGAAGTAGCATTAGGGGCTAAAGCTGGAAGCAAGCCTGAGCAAGATTTTGCGCATTTAGGTATTGAACTGAAAACTATTCCAATAAATGCACAAGGCGAACCGCTTGAAACCACCTTTGTTAGCCTTGCACCATTAGTGCTTAATCATGGTGTAACATGGCAAACTTCACATGTAAGACATAAATTACAGCGGGTGTTATGGATACCAGTTGAAGGCAGCCGCGATATTCCGTTAGCGCAAAGGCATATTGGCCAACCAATTTTGTGGCAGCCGAATCGCGAACAATCCCGTCAATTACAACAAGATTGGGAAGAGTTAATGGAGCTTATTGCTTTTGGACGCTTTTCAGAAATTGATGCAAGACATGGCGAAGTGCTACAGTTGCGCCCAAAAGGAAAAAATAGTCAAGTTTTAACCGATGCTGTAAATCAGCATGGTGAACCCATTCAAACATTGCCTTTAGGATTCTATTTACGAAAGTCTTTTACGCGAGAAATTTTACAGAACTTTTTACGGGAAAGACTTTAATTTTTGTCCGCCGATCGTTATGATTACGACCTTTCAAGTTGGTGTAAAACCAGCCTTATTTTTATTATTAAAAGGTTAAATTATGTTTGAATGGATAGCCAATCCAGAAGCGTGGATTGCGCTTTTTACCCTAACCGCACTAGAGATTGTGTTAGGGATTGATAATATTATCTTGATCAGTATTTTAGTTTCCCGATTACCACAAAATCGTCGCCAATCTGCTCGTATTGTTGGGTTAATGTTGGCTATGATTATGCGAGTGTTACTGCTTCTTTCTCTTTCATGGATGATGCACTTAGTTGACCCACTTTTTTTCATCGGGGAAAAAGGGATTTCAGGGCGCGATTTAATTTTGATTATCGGAGGCTTTTTCCTAATTGTAAAAAGTGCGATGGAATTAAAAGAATCAGTGAGTGCAGAAGAGCATCATGAATCTCGCGAATCAGCGAAAAAAGCGAGCTATTTGATGATCTTAATTCAAATTGCATTGATGGATATTATCTTCTCGCTTGATTCCGTGATTACCGCAGTAGCTATGGCGGACAATCTTCCTGTGATGATTTTAGCGATCATAATTGCGGTACTTGTGATGATGTTAGCGGCAAAACCAATCGGTTTCTTTGTTGATCATAATCCAACGATTAAAAATTTAGCGTTAGCCTTCTTAGTTTTAGTTGGAGTTTCACTTGTTGCAGAAGGATTTAATATTCACATTCCAAAATCAGCAATTTATACGGCAATGGGCTTTTCTGTGGTCGTTGAGTTGCTGAATATTAGAATGCGTCGCAACCAAGTAAAGCATTTGCAAGAAAAAAACACTGCAAACTAATTAGACGCCCTTCAATTTTGGAGGGCTTTTTTCTAGGAAAAAATATGTTATTGATTGATATTCAAGGCAAAGAATTAACCCAAGAAGAGGTGGAGATTTTATCTCATCCGCTAGTTTCGGGGTTAATTCTTTTTAGCCGTAATTTTTTTGATAAAGCCCAAATTCAAGCGCTCATTCAAGATATTCGTCAACGTGTGAAAAAGCCATTACTGATTACAATTGACCAAGAAGGCGGTCGAGTTCAACGTTTTCGTGAAGGATTTACACAGCTACCAGCAATGCAATCATTTGCCACGTTAGCTGAAAATGCGGCAGAAGCACAGGCTATCGCTAAAGAAGCGGGTTGGTTAATGGCGGCTGAAATGTTTGCTTTAGACATTGATTTAAGTTTTGCGCCTGTATTGGATTTAGGTCATCAATGTAAAGCAATTGGCGATCGTGCTTTTTCGCAAAATGTGTCAGAAATGTTACCGCTTGCAGAAGCTTTTATTGATGGCATGCTAGAAATGGGCATGGCAACCACAGGTAAACATTTCCCTGGTCATGGGCATGTGCTTGCGGATTCTCACTTAGAAACCCCGTTTGATGATCGCCCAAAATCTGCGATTTTTGAGCAAGATATTCAACCTTTTAAACAATTAATTGCTAAAAATAAACTGTCAGCCATTATGCCGGCACATGTGGTTTACACGCAATGTGATAGTCAACCGGCTAGCGGTTCTACTTATTGGCTTAAAACAATATTGCGAGAACAATTAGGGTTTAATGGGGTAATTTTTTCTGATGATTTAGGCATGAAAGGCGCGGGTTTTATGGGCGACTTTGTTGCGCGTAGTGAACAAGCGATTCAGGCTGGTTGTGATTTGCTTTTACTTTGCAATGAACCACAAGGTGTAGTGCAAGTATTAGATGGGTTGAAATATCAGCCTACAAAAGCGCAAACTGAGCGTCATTTAAGTTTAATGAAACGTAAAAACATAGATTGGCGTACTTTAGAAAGCTTAAGCCGTTACCGAGAGGCAAGCAATCAGTTATCGGCATGGCAAGGGAAATGGTTAGATTGGAAAGCACAACAGAACGCATGAAATTAAACTGTCATCATTATAGTTCGGGCAATTGCCGTTCATGCCAATGGCTAGAAAAGCCTTATGCTGAGCAGCTTACAGAGAAAGAAGCCGAACTCAAGCGGTTAATTTTGCCGTTTACTTTGCAAAATACGCAGATTTTACCCTCGGTATCTTCTGCGTTGGTGCAATTTCGCAATAAAGCCAAAATGGTGGTCAGTGGCAGTGTTGAACGCCCTATTCTTGGTTTATTAAAAGATAATCAGGATCCTACTAGTGGCGTAGATTTAACGGATTGCCCACTTTATCCGAATGAATTTAGGACAATTTTCCCTATTCTTAAAGATTTTATTGCGCGGGCAGGGCTTGTGCCATATAACATTGCCAAGAAAAAAGGCGAGCTAAAATATATTTTGCTGACTCAAAGTCGCTATAACCAGTCAGTCATGCTGCGCTTTGTGTTAAGAAGTGAGCAAAAACGACCGCTTGTTGAGCGAGAGTTGCCTAATTTATTAGCCAAATTACCGAAAAATTCCGTAGTGAGTTTAAATATTCAACCACAGCATGCAGCTGTGTTGGAGGGCGAAACGGAGATTTTCTTAACTGAAACACATACGATTGAAGAGCATTTTAATGGTGTGCCACTTTTTATTCGCCCCCAAGGTTTCTTTCAAACCAATCCACAGGTTGCAGAAAAGCTTTATCAAACCGCACAAGATTGGGTAGCGAATTTACCGATTGAACATCTTTGGGATCTTTTCTGTGGCGTAGGCGGTTTGGGGCTGCATTGTGCTAAAGCTTTACAAGCACGTAATCCTAACGTTGCGTTAACGGGAATTGAGATTTCGCCTTCTGCCATTGCAAGTGCAACAAAATCAGCACAACAATTAGGAATGAAACAAGTCCGTTTTGATGCACTAGATTCTGCTCGGTTTGCGTTAAACCAAAGTGGCAAAGTTGCAGATTTAGTGATTGTAAATCCACCAAGACGTGGTATTGGTAAGCCACTGGCGGAATTTCTTAACGATTGCGGTGCCGATTACCTGATTTATTCTAGTTGTAATGCGCAAACGATGGCGCAAGATTTCGTCTCACTGACCAATTACCAGTTAGAAAAAGTGCAACTTTTCGATATGTTTGCTCATAGTGCACATTATGAAGTTCTGACTTTTCTAGTGAATAGATCAAAAAAACAAGCATAAATACCTCTCAAGCGGTATAAAATTTACCAAGATTTGCAAATTCTGCTATAATCCCAACAGTTTACTTAATAGTAGGAATTTTCTGTCGGATTTTACGAGTAAAAGCGTATTTTTTGAGGACAAAAAAAGAAATTTTCTTTACTATATACCGTATTCTTTTTTTATTAAATCTCAATTAGAGGATATCAACAATGGCTAAAATTGTTAAAGTAATCGGTCGTGAAATCATCGACTCTCGTGGTAACCCTACCGTTGAAGCTGAAGTTCACTTAGAAGGTGGCTTTGTTGGTTTAGCTGCTGCGCCATCAGGTGCATCAACGGGTTCTCGTGAAGCGTTAGAATTACGTGATGGTGACAAATCTCGTTTCTTAGGCAAGGGCGTATTAAAAGCTGTTTCTGCGGTAAATAACGAAATTGCAAACGCTATCGTTGGTAAAGATGGTTCTGCACAAGCTGAAATCGACCAAATCATGATCGATTTAGATGGTACAGAAAACAAATCTAAATTTGGTGCGAACGCAATTTTAGCAGTATCTTTAGCAACTGCTAAAGCTGCAGCAGCTTCTAAAGGTTTACCGCTTTATGCTTACATTGCAGAACTTAACGGTACACCGGGCGTTTACTCTATGCCATTACCAATGATGAACATCATCAATGGTGGTGAACACGCAGACAACAACGTTGATATTCAAGAGTTCATGATTCAACCGGTTGGTGCGAAAACATTACGCGAAGCATTACGTATCGGTGCTGAAGTATTCCACAACCTTGCAAAAGTATTAAAAGGTAAAGGTTTAAATACTGCAGTGGGTGATGAAGGTGGTTTTGCGCCAAACCTTGCATCTAACGCAGATGCTTTAGCATGTATTAAAGAAGCAGTTGAAAAAGCAGGTTATGTTTTAGGTAAAGATGTCACTTTAGCGATGGACTGCGCATCTTCTGAGTTCTACAACAAAGAAACTGGTAACTATGAGTTAAAAGGCGAAGGTAAAACTTTCACTTCTCAAGAGTTCACTCACTATCTTGAAGGTTTAACAAAAGAATACCCAATCGTATCTATCGAAGATGGTCAAGATGAATCTGACTGGGAAGGTTTCGCATACCAAACTAAAGTGTTAGGCGATAAAATCCAATTAGTAGGTGATGACTTATTCGTAACTAATACCAAAATCTTAAAAGAAGGTATCGAAAAAGGTATCGCAAACTCTATCTTAATCAAATTCAACCAAATTGGTTCATTAACTGAAACTTTAGCAGCAATTAAAATGGCTAAAGATGCAGGTTACACAGCAGTAATCTCACACCGTTCAGGTGAAACTGAAGATGCAACTATTGCAGATTTAGCGGTAGGTACTGCAGCAGGTCAAATCAAAACTGGTTCAATGAGCCGTTCAGACCGTGTAGCAAAATACAACCAGTTAATCCGTATTGAAGAAGCATTAGAGCGTGCAGGTACACCAGCACCATTTAATGGCTTAAAAGAAGTTAAAGGTCAAGCGTAATTTACTTTTGTAAATTAGATTAGATAAAACTGCAGCAGAAATGTTGCAGTTTTTTTTCCTAAAATTTATCTCAACGTTTCTAAAAAATAAATAAACGCCCGTTTTTGTTCAATGGACAAATTATCCCATTTTTGATTCAGCTCTAATTCTTTTAAATCCCCTGCAATTAATTCTTCAGGAATGCAATCTTGAAAAAACCAGTTGATCGGTGTTTTAAAAAAGATGGCAATATCAATCAGATGATTTACATTAATTTTACTCGCGCCTCGTTCATAACGAGAAAGTTGTTGCTGAGATAAATTGATGCTTTCCGACAATTTTTCTGCCGAATAACCAAATTCTTTCCTTTTTTGCTGAATGCGTTGCCCAATTAACTTGTCTGTTGCTGCTGCCAATAGCTGTGCCATTTTTCGTCTTTACTTAAATACTTATTTATTCACATTTTGTCGATTTTTAAGCTTGAAAACAGCGCAATAGATAAGTAGAATTAAATCAACTTACTCATCTATTAACAATAAGTAAGCAAAAACTTGTTTTTTTACTCATCATAAGGATCTGAAAATGAAAAAATTACTTCTTTCTGCAATTTTAGTTGGATTTTTAACTGCTTGTAGTGGTGGTGGCGGTGGTAGTGGTAGTGGAACCGCAACGACACCTGATAATACTAAAGTGGATTTAGATAACAGTGCTAAAGGCGATATTGGTGCAAAAACCACGGACGGCGAATTATATGGTCAAAATAGTAACGATTCTTTCTACGGCATTTGGATCAACGATGCGAAGACGGTGAAAGAAGTGCGTTACCAAGGAACAGCCGCAACTAATTTACCAAGCGGCACAGCGACTTATTTAGGTGATGCTTACTGGGTAAATGGCACAACAGGGCAGCCAAGTAAGGGCGGTAAAACCAGATTAAATGTGGATTTCGACAAAAAAACGGTAGATGGAAAAGTTGAATTTTCATTGCTTTCAGATGGTCGAGCACAAGATATTACGTTACACCAAACGCAGTTAAACGGTACAAAATTTAGCGGTCGTGCGAGTACCTTGTTACAAGAAGGGACATATCAAGGTGGCTTATTTGGCAATGGCGCAAAAGAAGCGGCTGGTATTGCAACCTTTGAAGGCAATCACAGCTATGACACCTCATTTGGCGGTATTCGTTACTAATTTCATTAAGCTGCCTAAAAAGGGCAGCTTTTCTTTTAAATTCATCTCTATGCGTAAGCTTTTTTATTCTCTTTTCTTTTGTTCAACTTTTGTCTGGGCTTCATCTAATGGTTCAATTACCGCATTAGAAGAACAACTTAAACAAGCGATTTATCAAAATAATGCAGAGCAAATTCAATCCTTTCTTTCTCAATATCAACAACAAACGCAACAGGATCCCTTGCTGCTTTCTTATGCGGAAGCGAAACTAGCGAGTTTGCGCCAAGATTATGCCCTTGCAATTCGTATTTACCGAAAAATGTTGAGCGAACGTCCAGCGCTCACTTCTATCCGAATGGAACTTGCCAAAGTGTTATTTGCAGACCGTCAAGACATCGCGGCGAGATTGCAATTTGATAAGGTAAAAAGCGTTAAAAATTTGCCTGCTTCGGCTTATCAGCAGATTGATCGTTATATTGACGCACTTAATTCGTATAATACTTGGCTGATTGATGCGAGTGTTTCCTATCTTAAAACGGATAACGTGGAAAATGTCTCCTCTGCGACAAGCATTGAAAATACAGGTTTTATTAAGGGTGAACGTATGTTGCCACAAAAGGCTCATGGTTTTTCCTACAACCTGAGTTTTAGCCGTGATTTTAATATTGTGGGTTCTCACTATGTAGGTTTTAGTAATGAAACTAACGGAAAAAGCTATTGGGACAATCATCAATTCGATGATCTTTTTAACCGTACTTCTGTGGGGTATGCCTACAAGAAAAATGAGGCAACATTCAGGCTACAGCCGTTTTATGAAAAACGTTGGTATGGCGGCGAAGCATTCCATTGGTCAAATGGGATCGAAATGAGTTATAGCTATTGGCTTTCTAAAAATTGGCAAAATCAGACCGCACTTGAATATGAAAAACGCCGTTTTTTTATCGAGAATCCCCAAGCTGGTAATATTAAAACCGCCTCAAATACCTTGATTTGGTATCGAAACCCTGAACAAATCTTTTATACAGGGATAGCTTTTTCTCAACAAAAACTCCTTGAGCGTCAATATAGTTCAGATATAAAAAATGTGCGGATTGGCTGGTTACAAGAATATGCTTGGGGGATTTCCACAAAACTCAATCTATCATTTACCCATCGCCAATTTAAAGATCAAGCGGTTCTCGGCGGTATTTTACCTTTGGGCAAGACGAGGAAAGATCATATTTACACCATTTTTGCACAAGTGTGGAAACGTGATTGGCATTTATGGGGCATTACGCCTAAACTCAATTTTGAATGGCGAAAACAAAAAAGTAATTTAGATACAATGTATTCCTATAAAATGCACAACCTGACTTTGAGTTTTGAGAAAACTTTTTAAAATCCAGATTCGTGTTTGTTAGCCACATAATGAAATATGATAAAATATCGCAAAATTAAACATAAGGAGTCCCAATGCTATATTCAGTCTTAACTGATCAAATTTTATTAGGCGAAGGCTACCGCAATGGTGCGCATTCTACATTACATGAACAACTGGTCGTGATGTTTGAAGATGATGGAGAAACTGGTTATTTTTATGCGATGGATTTAGATCAAAAAGATAACCCTATTGTAGATAGTCTTTTTGTTTATAACGTTTCTGATATTGAAGCAGAAAGTCTAAAAGAGCCACGTCGTTTAGAAATTTGTTGGTCGGAAGATGGTTTCCAAGCTTTTTTATTGATTAATGGTTATCCGCATGCCGTGTTCGATTTCCGTCAATTTGTTGGCTATAACCATACTAAACATCCTTATCCAGAATTAGGAAGCATGTGGGTTCGTAAAGAAACTACCCCAGAATTAGTCGAAAAATGGCTAAGATAATCAGTCAATAACACTTTTAATATTATTCTTTTTTAGTTGGGTTTTCAGAAGTGCTACTTTGCAGTTTTGTTTTAATGATGTATTATCACTGCTAAGTATTGTTATATTTTTTATTTTTAGAAATAGAATTTTCTTTTAAGGAGCATTTAATGAAAGCGTTAACTAAAATATTTCTTGCTGCGATGATGTTACCTTTAACGGGTTGTGGCACCTTAATGACTTTAGATCAACCAGTGGTTTATAGTGGTGTTCAAGAAGATGTTTCTCGTCTTACCTTTTCTAAAACAGCTCCAGCAGGAGATGTTGGCGAGGCGTTTGGCACAATTCTTTTGTATCCATTTATCATTATTGACGTTCCATTAAGTTTCGTGGGTGATACCTTAATGTTACCTGTTAAAGGTATTCAAAAATTATCACAAGATTAATTTCAAACAAAAGCGGTTAGATTTCATGAGAATTTTGCAAAATAGACTAGAAATTTAACCGCTTGTAATTTACTAGCTATTTCCCGTCAACATAACCAATCATGACATACCCAATCGCTACGATAATTGCTTCAATAGCATTAAATTTATCGCTAAATCTTTCTGAAAATGTGAGAGTTTATTTAACAGAGCATAATCAAACGCCTATGTTTAAAACATTATTTAATTCATTGAGTGAAAAAGTGAATAAGCCTGAAAAGCGGTTATCTTCTGTGAATCAAGATTTCGAGCAAGGATTCGATTATCAATATGGGCTTTCAACTATCATGGATCGCCAAAAAGCGAATGCGCATTTTGAGCAAGCTGCACTTAAAGGCAATCTGGAGGCAAAATTTTTCCTTTCATTAAATTTCTTGCAACAAGGCCAGCGGGATAAAGCTCTTCAATATGCGCAAGAAGCAGTGGCTGAAGGGAGTGAAATTGCCAAATATGCTTTAGCAAATTGGTGGTTAGCTAAAAATGAGGCTAAATATCGCACGCTGAAACAAGAAGCATTAAAAGCCATGACAGAGGCACAAAATAAAGGCGATTTGCATTATGTAATATTCCTTGCCAATGAATATTATTACGGCCCAAATGGAATGCCTGTCGATTTAGATAAAGCGATTCATTACTATGAATTGGCGGCTCAGCAAGGTAATGCAGTCGCCTTAGAAGAATTAGGAAAAATTTATCTTGAAGAGTTGCATGATTTGGATAAGGCAGAAACCTATTTATTACAAGCAGCTGAGAAAAATAATGCTGAAGCACAATATTTACTAGGCGATGCCGTTTATACCGAAAAAGAAGATGAGAAAAACATACTTTATTGGGTAGAAAAGGCGGCGGAAAATCAGCATATTTCAGCCATACTTAAACTGGCAAACTATTATGTTGGAAAAAAAGAATATGACCAAGCGCTTTATTATGTGAAAAAAGGTGTTGCCTTAAATCATGAAGACGCTTTGATTGCGATGGCTGAATTCTATGAATATGGGCTCGGTATGCCACAAGATGATGAAAAAGCGTTAACTTATTATAAAAAGTCGAATGAGATTTTGAAGGACAAATGGTTGATGGATAAAATTAAAATGTTGGAAGCAAAAATCAAAGATAAAAAATAGTTTAAAACGTGGTTAAAATATTTTGTAAAATAACTCATGAATTTAACCGCTTGTATTGTGATAAACAGAGAATGAATCTGTTTAAAAGTCTAAGAACTATAGGAGAATAAGATGAAATTATATGTTTATGATCATTGCCCGTTTTGTGTACGAGCTCGCATGATTTTTGGTTTAAAAAATTTACCGGTAGAACTCGTAGTGCTTGATAATGACGATGAAGCAACGCCGATTGGTTTAGTGGGCAAAAAAGTAGTGCCAATTCTCGTAAAAGAAGATGGTACTGCGATGCCGGAAAGTTTAGATATCGTACATTATGTCGATGAACATTTTGGAGAAAAAATATTATCTGAACAAATTCGTCCTGAAATTGAGGCATGGCTAAAAGACGCTGGTAGTTATTATGGACATCTTACCACTGCACGTTTTACCAAAATGGGATTAGCGGAATTTCAAACGCAAAGTGCGATTGATTATTTTACTAAAAAGAAAACGGAATTTATTGGTGATTTTGTGGAAAATATTGCGAATACCCAAACCTATCTTGCTCGTTTAAGAGGGGATTTAGAGAAATTAGACGCATTGATTCAATCTCAAAATGCGTTAAACGGTAAACTTTCGCTTGAAGATATTATTGTTTTCCCTGTATTACGAAACCTTACCTGTGTAAAAGGTATTGAATTCCCGCCAGCAGTTTTAGCTTATATCACGAATATGGCTAAATTAAGTAATGTATCGTTGTATTTTGATAAAGCTATTTAACCTCAATTGATTCATAGATGTGGGAAATACTGAACTTTTGACTTGGATCATCGGTGCAGTCATTTTATTAGTATTTTTTATCCATCGATCTATAATCGTTCGTGTGTACGTTACCAAGAGCGTAGAGATATGGATCAACAATATCAACGTGCAGTCACTAGAATTTGTGTGCAAACTGCCTTGCTATTATTACAGCATGGCGCGGAAAGCGCTGTTGTAGTGCAAATGGTGCAGCGATTAGGCGTTGCGTTAGGGGTTGAAAGTGTGGAATGTGCTTTAACGGCAAATGCCGTATTACTGACAACGCTTTCTAAACAGCATTGTATTACCACGGTGCGTCAGAATGCTGATAAAGGCATCAATATGCAAATGGTTACCGATGTTCAGCGTATTGTCATTGCAGTAGAACATCATGTGTATGATTTATCAATGGCACAGAAGAAATTGGATAATTTAAAACCACTAAAATATAACCGCTATTTGGTGGTGTTTATGATTGGTTTATCTTGTGCCTCTTTCGCCCATCTTTCTGGCGGCGACATGGTAATTTGTGCAATCACTTTTATTGCTTCCGCCGTTGCCATGTTTGTTCGACAAGAAATTTCTAAACGTCATTATAATCCCTTCATTGTTTTTGCCATTACCGCTTTTGTTGCCTCACTTATTTCCGGTATGAGTTTGAAATATAGTTTAGGCAACGATCCGCATATTGCATTAGCTTCTAGTGTTTTATTACTTGTTCCGGGATTTCCGTTAATTAATTCACTTGCAGATATTTTAAAAGGCTATGTCAACATGGGAATAGGGCGGTGGACTATCGCCACAGTTCTCACCTTTGGTGCCTGTTTGGGGATTGTCTTTGCATTAAATCTTTTAAATATTGTTTCTTGGGTGGGGTAATAGGATGTTTTTGCTGAATTTACTCGATGATATGCTTTTTGCAGCCATTCCCGCAGTCGGATTTGCTTTAGTATTTAACGTTGGTCCTAAAGCCTTAAAGTATTGCGCTATTTTAGCGGCAATTGGCCATGCTACCCGAACATTATTGCTACACTTTGGTATTCCTATTGTTTTTGCTACCTTTTTGGCAACCTGTGTAATTGGCTTTATTGGTGTGCATTTGTCTCATCGTTATTTAGCCCATCCAAAAGTTTTTACGGTGGCGGCGATTATTCCAATGATTCCCGGTGTTCATGCTTATAAAGCCATGATTGCGATTGTAGAAATTCATCATCATGGTTTTTCCGATAAATTATTTGAACAAATGATTAGCTCTTTTATCAATACCAGTTTTATTTTAGGTGCACTTGTGTTTGGTTTAGCCTTACCAGGATTACTGTTCTATCGACAAAAACCAGTTGTATAAATGTGAACAGTTTTGATAAATGATTGAATAATTTTAGTATAAGGGCATGTTTAACATGCCCTTATCTTTTTATTTGATGTTGAAATTGGCTGCTTTTTCTATTGAGTAGTTGATTAAATAACTATATTATTCAAAGATTATGATATTTAACAAAATTGTCACAAGATTAATATCAAACACAAGCGTTAGATTTCATGATATTTTTGCAAAAGAGAATAGAAATTTAACCGCTTGTATTATCTGAAAAAACAGTCATTTTTTCTGCTAAGAAAAAGGTGGATATGGCTTAAATAAATATAAAGAGAACCTTATGTTTAAAAAATTATTAAGTTTATTTCGTTCTGATGATCGTAATAGTGTTGCTGCATTGCAGAAAAAAGTTGAGCAAGGTGATGCAGAAGCTATGTATTTACTAGGAAGAATTTATCATCAGGGTAAGAGAGTAGAAGCGGATTACGATAAGGCAATGACGTTATATCATCGTGCTAATGCGTTAGGTTATCCGTTGGCCGCAAATAATATTGGTGCACTTTACGATGATTTAGGCGAACCTGAAAAATCAGTGGAATGGTTTGAGCAAGGTATACGTCAAGGAGATAAACGCGCTCAGTTTAGCTTAGGCAGATTTTATCTTTTAGGCATTGCGGTTGAACAAGACACTGCTAAAGCCTTGGAAATGCTAGAACCTATTGCGGAAACATATGGGAATGCAGCCATTTTTTTAGGTCAGTTGTATGACGGTGTCTTTGATATTCTTATTCAACCTGATTATCCAAAAGCCTTAGCGTATTATTTGCTTGCACAGAAGAATGCTAAAGATATTAGTGAGGAATTGTTAGCAACACTTTATAACAATCTAGGCACACTTTATAACGCGCATGAAGATATTCCGACTGATTACCAGAAAGCGGAAAAATACCTGCTCAAAGCTGCAGAAATGGGTTTAGCTCACGCTATGCTGAATTTAGGGAATTTATACGGTTTCAATAATGAACCTAAGAAAGCCTTTAAATGGTATTTAAAAGCGGCGGAAAATGACTTAAGTGATGCCTATTATTACGTAGGAATAGCCTATAAAGATGGGAATGGTGTTGAACAAAACAGTCAAAAAGCTGTGGAATGGCTAGCAGAAGCGGTGAAATATGGTTTTGAAGATGCGCAATGGGCTTTGGTTAATATCTATCGTGATGGTTTAGGAAATGTGCCTAAGGACTTAGCCAAAGCGGAAGCTTTATTGGAAAGCTTGGTAAAAAATCAGCCTCAATTTAGTCGAACGTTAGCTCAAATTCGTAGCCAAATTGCGGTATTAAATGATTTTAATGCCTTATTAGAAAAGGCAAAAAGTGGTGATCTGGCAGCACAAAAAGATTTAGCAATGGCTTATCTCAGGGGAGAGGCTATTGAGAAAGATGCGGCTGAAGCAGTGAAATGGTTCAGAGCAGCGGCGGAACAAGGAGATGCTGATGCACAAAATAGCCTTTATGTGCGTTATTACGATGGTGATGGCGTAGAAAAAAATAGTGAAGAGGCTTTCAAATGGTTGAAACTTTCTGCCGCACAAGGGCATGGTCTGGCTTGTTATAATTTGGGGCTAGAATATGTAAGTGGTGAATTGGTTGAGAAAAATGAACAGAAAGCGATTGAGTTTTTCGCAAAAGCTGCCAAAAAAGACATTATTGAGGCTTATTACCAATTAGGGCTTCTCTATACGCAAGGGGAGACCATTAAACCTAATTATGAACTTGCTAGAGATTATTATGAACTAGCAGGTTCGGAACTAAATGGTGCGGCACAAAATGAATTAGGCCGTTTATATTTCAATGGGTTAGGTGTGACAAAAGATGATGCTCATGCCGTTGTCTATTTCCAACTTGCCGCAGAAAATGGTTATCCGGAAGGGATGTATAATCTAGCGACCATGTACGATAATGGTTTTGGCATTAAACCTAATCGTAAACTTGCCAAACAGTGGTTTGAAAAAGCCTGTGAAGCAGGATTTGAAGAGGCCTGCAAAATACTGGAAAGATAGCGATGCATTATGACGCTATATCAAAAATATCACTACAATTAAAACAAATATTGAAAAATAGAAAGGAATAACATGATTAATATTATTGCAACGCTTATTGCGGCAACTGCATTTAATTCTCCATCTCAGCTACCACAAGAACAGACTACATCTTCCACGCAGGAAGCGGTCGTTGCCGACATCGCTTCGATGACGCCTGAACAACGTCTTGAAAAAGCAAAAGCATTTTATGAGAAAGGCTTTGATTATGAATATGGGATCACAAAAACGGTTGATCGTACTTTAGCGGATAAATTTTTAAAAGAGGCTGCCGATTTAGGTCACGCTGATGCTCTCTTTTTCTTAGGGATGAATGCGGTAGAGAATGGCGATATTGAACAAGCTAGAGCATATGCTGACTCTGCTATTGAACTAGGAAACATGGCAGGAAAATATATATTGGCGGAAATTTCCGAACAGGAATATTTTGGGGATGCTGAAGAATTATATAAGGCAGGCTTTAAGGCATTAAAAGAGAAGGTTGAACAAGGCGATTTACATTATTCTAATGTACTTGGATATGCTTATCGTTTCGGTATCGGCACTGAAGAGAATATTAAACAGGCAATTAAAGTTTTTACCCCTTCGGCTGAGCAAGGTAATGCGATCTCATTAGGACATTTAAGTGAACTTTATCTTGAACAAGATAAAATTGAAAAAGCTAAACCGCTTATGCTGAAAGCGGCTGAAAAAAATAATGATGTGGCACAATACAATTTAGGTTATAGCATTTATGAGGCGGGCTCAGAAGAATCACTTTATTGGCTCAATAAAGCGGCTGAAAATAATAACCTCCAAGCCATTATGTATTTAGCGAGTTATTATCATAATCAGGATATAAAAAAAGCGATTTATTATTATCAAAAAGGTGCTGAATTAAATGATTCTCAGGCTATGCTTGAATTAAGTTATTTATATGAAAGCGGCGAAGGTGTAGAAAAGGATGATAAGAAAGCATTTGAGTTATTAGAAGAAGCGTTTCAATTACAAAATTTAGAGGCCATGAATGAGCTTTCTATTCGCTATTTAGAAGGCAGAGGTGTTGAACGAAATTATGAAATGGCAGAAGCGTTATTTAATAACATAATTTCATTGGATGAAAGTTTAAGCGAGAAAGAAAAAGCTTCATATAATGTATATTATCAATTGGCAGAGCGTTATGAAGAATTCGCCAAAGATGATAATGCGGCATTAGAAGCTTATAAACAAGGATATGAAATTGAAAAGAAAGAAACCAAACGGGATAACAAAAAAATTAAAGCAAAAATTAAAGCATTAGAAGCAAAATTAAACAAGAAAAAATAATGAAAGGGCGGTTGAATTTCATCGTGTTTTTGCAAAACAAGGAAGAAATTTAACCGCTTGTTATTCTTGAATGGAAACAGAACAATCCTCTAACAAAAGGAATCCAAATGACAAATATTGTCGCATTAATTGCAGCAACCGTATTAAATCTACAAACTCATCTTATACCTGTGAAATCAAATGAGGGGCTAACAGACTTGGTGATGATCGAACAGATACCCATGACCCAAGCCCAGCGCGCTGAAAAAGCGAAAAAACTTTATGAAGAAGGCTATGATTATTTCTACGGTATTACGCGCCCCGTGAATCGTGCGAAAGCGGTAGAGTATTTTCTTGAAGCTGGAAAGTTAGAGAATGCGGATGCTTTATTTTTCCTCTCTATTCATCAACAAAATCATGACAATTTGAAGGAAGCTACTCAAGTAGCGAAAAGAGCGCTTGAGTTGGGAAATGAAGCCGCCAAAATTAAATTAGGTGAAATTCAAGAAGATGAAAAATTGATGAAAGAAGGTTTCAATGCGCTTAAAAAGAAAGTAGATTCTGGTGATATGCATTATGCGAATTCTTTAGGCTATGCTTATGAATTTGGAATCGGCACGTCATTGAGTATCAAAGAGGCAATGAAATACTATGAAATGGCTGCAAAACAAAATAATGCTCTAGGGATGACGAATCTTGCTGACCTTTATATTCAAGAAGATAAATTGAAAAAAGCGAAGCCTTTATTAGTGAAAGCTGCAAAAAAAGAATATGGCTATGCACAGTATTTACTCGCAATGAATTTTTTTGATCTTTATTCTGAAAATAACAAAGGGGCATTATTTTGGTTAGAAAGGGCAGCGAATAATGATGAGCCAGAAGCACTTTATCAATTAGGCGTGTATTATTCAGAAGGGGCTGAGGCTGATTTAGCTAAGTCTATTAAATATTATCAACGTGCAGCTGAGCTTAATCATGCGGATGCTGCACTTGCGTTAAGTTATATCTATGATGAAGGTATCAGCGTTGAACAAGATGAGGATAAAGCGCTATTCTTCCTTAAGAAGGCCGCAGAATTAGATAACCAAGAGGCGATTGATGAATTAGCCGCTCAAGCATTAGCTTCTCGAGCTCAGAACGGGCAAGGCAATATGGATGCTAAAGAAGCAGAGTATTGGATTAAAAAAGCAGGCTATACGGAAGAGATGCTTAAAGAATTAGATAAGCTACAAGAAAAAAGTTTAGAGATGTTTAAAAAAATGCAGGAAACTAATCAATAAGATGTGTGCATTTTTAACGATACATATGTAAAGGGCGTGCTGAGCACGCCCTTTTTCTGTTATTTCGATAAATCGATTTGATATACCGCAAAGCCCACTTCATCGGTGCCGACTTTCTTCATTGGGTATTGTGCATTATCTTGAATGAATTTCGCTGCTTGTTCGCTTGGCGAGGTTTCAAAACGCACATCTAATTTATCGTTACCTTTAATCGGTGCAAAACGCCAGTTTTTATCCGCACTTGGGTTTACATGGCCATTTTTTTCGCTTTCTGCTTTAATGTAATCTGCAAGAATTTGGCGGTTTTCATCAGGAGAAGCGTAAACAATGTGCGCATCGCCAGTGCCTGGGAATTTATTACCGTAAGCACGATAGTTGTTAGTTGCAATTAAAAATTCTGCTTTTGGATCAACTGGTTTACCTTGGTAGGTTAAATTCACTACACGGTGTGAGTTAGGGTTAATCAATTTGCATTCGCCGTCATAACGCGCTGGTTGAGTCAGGTCGAATTCATAATTTACACCGTCAATTACATCGTAGTTATAAGTACGGAAACCTTCCCAATCAAGTAAAGATTGAGGTTTGTCGCTGGTAGGGTCGATTTGTTTAAACATACCTGCGCTACATTCTAACCACTCTTTCAGTTCTTCACCGGTTGCTTTCACCACAACTAAGGTGTTTGGATAGAGGTATAAGTCTGCTGCGTTACGGAACGTTAATTCACCTTTGTTCACTTCAGTATAGCCCGTTGGGTCATTTTTACGTCCGCCTGCTTTAAATGGTGCGCCTGCACTTAAAATTGGTAAGCCCGCCATTGCAGCAACACTTGGTGCCACTTTTTCAACGTAAGCTTTTTGTGCTTGGTTCACAATTTGAATGGTTGGGTCATCTTGCACTAACGCTAAGTAGCTATACATGTTATCGGTTGCTTTACCGATTGGCTGTGCCACGAATTCACGGGTTGCTTCATGCACAGGTTTTAAAAGTGCAGTCAATTCGGCGTCACTTTCTGTGGTCGCTTTTTTGTTTTCTGCATCGTAAATTGGACGAAGTACCGCTTTACCATCAGCCACTAACCATTTGCCGTTGTGTTGAGCAAGGGTTAAGTCGATCACGCTGATGTTGTTTGCCCAGTAGCCAGCCATACTTTCAGGTATGCCTTTTACAGTACCTTTAGCAATATCTGCATTTGGTGATTTGGCGAACTCTTTATTCGGGAATAGGCGGTGAGAGTGACCGAAAACAATCGCATCAATGTGTGGTACATCAGCAAGATAGAATGCTGAGTTTTCTGCACCTTCTTGATATGGCTCGTCAGATGGGCCTGTATGTGCAAGTGCCACAATAATATCGGCGCCTTTTTGTTTCATTTCTGGCACATATTTTTGTGCGGTTTTCACGATATCGCGCGTTTCAACTTTGCCTTGTAAATTTGCTTTATCCCACACCATAATTTGTGGTGGCACGAAACCAATATAACCAATGTTTAGTTTATGGGTTTTACCTTGGCTATCCACCACTTCTTTAGTTTGAATCACATAAGGTGTGAAATAGGGCTCCTCAGTACCAACTTTTACCACGTTAGCATTGATAATTGGGAATTTTGCTTGTTTAATCGCATCCGCTAAATAGTCTAAGCCATAGTTAAATTCGTGGTTACCTAATGTCCCTACTTCATAGTGCATCGCATTTAAGCAATCTACCGCTGGGTTTGATTTGCCTTCTTTATAACCTTTAGCTGCTTGATAGTCAGCAATTGGGTTACCTTGAATTAAGTCACCGTTATCAACTAAAACGCTGTTTTTTACCTCTTGACGAGCTTGACGAATCAAGCTTGCTGCACGGGTAAAACCGAATTTCTCAGTAGGTGCATCTTTGTAGTAATCGAAGTCAGTTAAAAAACTGTGAATATCGGTCGTTGCCACGATACGTAAATCGACTTGTGTGTCGCTTTTCGCAAAAGCAAAACGGCTAGCACTTAACGCTAAAATGCTGCTTGCGCCAAGTTGGATGAAATTTCTTCTGTTGATCATATGAACTCCTAATAAATCATATTCTGACGAGTGGTCTGTCATTGTGAGCATTGTACCGAAAGTTTATTGGCGGATAAATGAATTAAATTACGAATTCGCCGCCGTTTGTCGGTAAGTGTTCGTGAAATAGGCTGGTTACTTAATTCCCATTGCAGTGAATCAGTCGCTACACCTAGTTGATTAAAAACGGAAATAAAATGCGCTTGGCAAGCTTTGAGCGTTAGCTCATCACAACAAGCGGTCAGTTTTAGTTGATTTTTTGCAATTTGGTCGAGTTGGTAATCGACATCAATAGGTAAGGCTTGAGCGAAAATTCGTTCGCAGACATCAGCAAAAATAAGCACTTCTGGTTGCGATACCCCTTCTAATGTTAAGGTATCGGCAAGTCTGCCTTCAATTTTCTCAATACGTTGCAATACTGAGCCGCAAGGGCAGGGGTCAGGGTGCTTGACTAATACATCATCTAAACGATAGCGAACAATCGGCTGGCTGCTGCGGCTAAAATCGGTAATGATGGGAATAAAACGATGTTCATCTATTGCTTCCTGTTCCACGATGAGTAAATCTTCATTGAGATGTAAATGACCCAAATGGCAAGTGCTGGCTAAAAATCCTTCGGTGGCTTGATAAACTTCACCTACTTGCTCAAAACGCGATTGCAATAAAGCTTTGGTTTGCGGATCTAATACTTCTGCAACGGAAATAACTTTTTTCACTGGCAGGTTTGAAAGCCTTTCATCTAAGGCTAATTGATACAAGACTTGCGCCGGCGCAACGATAATACTTGGTTGGTAGGCTATTAAACGCTGAATAGATTGTTCAAATGAGGAAAAGAGGTCAAAAAATTCGAAAGAAATCGTGCGCGAGCGAACGGCATTATAAAGGTTGTTATTCGCACGTAAGAAAAAGGCAATTCTTTCAGGATGAAATAAGCCATTTGGCAGGAGTTTTGCCAAAATAGTCCCCGCCCATTTAGCTTGTTCTTGGGGGCTGACTAAAAATACACCTCGTTTGCCGGAGGTACCAGAAGATAACCCCACACTATATTTCCCTAAAGTCGGTCGGAAATCACGCGAATGTTCTGCAGCTAGAGCACATTCCAACACCTCATCTAGTTTGAGATAGGCTGTGTTGAGTTGGTCAAAATTGTCCATCATGATTTGTTTGTTCATTAACGGAAAATCCGCTAATGGTTTCCCCAAATAAGGATAAAAATAGGGGCTTTTCGGCAAGACTTTGCGAGTGAATTTTTCCCATTGACGTTGCTGATAATGGGTTAATTGCAAACGGTCTCTAAATTTTAACCGCTTGCATTGCCAATAATGATAAAGCAGTGAAATGATATTCATCGAATTGAATCCAAAATAGAACCATTTGGTGGCTCATGACTGAGAATAATTTGTACGCCGTTGCGATGGAGTGTGGCTAATTTTTCTAAAGTTTGATAAAAAGCCCGAGTATCGTCCATTAGCAGATGAGCTAAGCGTGAAGGTGGTTTACCTTGAAAATTTGCTTTAGACCAAGCCGCATCAGCAGCTAATAATACCCAGCCATCATCGGTTTGTACAAAAGCCCCAATTTGCCCGGCAGCGTGCCCCGGTAATGGGACGAAGATAACCTCTTGCTGGCTGTTGGGTAACACATAACCTTGTGTAAAAGGAGCCAGCTCAACCGGTAAATCTATCTGTAAAAATTGTTCAATAAATTGGGTCTGGTTAGCAAAATCTGGCGGCAGTAATTCGGGAATGTAACCTTTACGCACTGCGCTAATCCCTTTTAATGGACGCATTTTTCGCCACCCTTCATTGGAACAGATAAAGGGCGTTTGTGCGAAATCTTTAGCGCCTGCAATATGATCACCATGAAAATGCGAAAGAATCACGCCAGACAAATCTTGTGGGCGTAATCCTTGCGCTTGTAATTGGGCGAGCATGGATTCATTACTATCGAAGTAAACGGGCGTCACTTTTGGATAAAGGGCATAGACACCGACACGCGTGGCATCAAAAAAATGGTTGGCATAGCCTGTATCCCATAGCCAATAACGACCATGTGCTTCAATGAGCGCAGTTTGAGCAGGAAATTGACAGGTTTTAGCTTGTGCACCACGAATGGCAATGCAGGCTAAATGTGTACAGTAACCAGCTTTAAAGAGGGTAATTTTTGCCATATTGTTTCACTATAATTGGTATTTTTTTAGCAATCGTTCGTAATAAGGGCTGATAGCTGCTAATCGTTGCCACGCTTTAGCTCGTTTATTTGGCAAGTGCTGTACATTTACCGCAATATATTCAATTTCGGGGCGAGCGCCACGGACTTTTTTGAAATCAGGCGCACCAGCGCTGAAATTGAGTCGTAAATTATGCTCTGCACAATAGCGTAATGCAAAGGCCATCAGACGGCGATATAAACCTAATTTTTGGGGTAAATGTGTCAGATAGCCCACAATGGGCACAGTCACAATTCCGTTATTTTCAATCGTCATGCCAACCGTGCCTACGATCTCTTTGCTAGTACTCTCTTCTAAAATAAACAATTTTAGAATACCGGCTTCACTCATTTTTTTTAAACCCAATGCACTAAATTGTACATTTTGTGAAGAATATTTTTCTATATACAACTGGTTGTAACACTGTTCTGCAATAGCAAAGTCACTGTCTGAGATAGCCGTTCTAAAATGGAATTGGCCATCATTAAGTAATTTTTGATCTCGGCGACTATTAACATGCTTAGTTAAGGCAGTTTGACAATCATCATGTAAATAGACTTGTCGGGAGGTAATAAATAGCCAGTTTTGCGCTTTTAATCGTTGCATAAAATCGGCATGATGCTGTGCGTTTAGTGAGCGAATCACTAATGCGTGCTCAGGGTATCTACCCACCGCCGTCTGTGTTAACTCTTCGATTGGTAGCTGTTGAAATTCATCACTTAACGTATTAGTAGAAAGCGCATAGTTATTGAGAAAAAGCGCTTTATCAATTCCTACTTGATGTAAATAGCGATCAATTGCTTTTAGAAAAGGTTTGAGCAAACATTGTTGCCAACGAGGCAGTTTGGCGGTTTCTTCCAGCCCATAATCAATCAGTGCCGCATGGGTTGATACAGTAAAACAGTTTGGCTGTATCTCATCGACACGAGTGACAGGAAAAGTTACCCCTTTGATCGTAAAAATTTCTGCGTGTGCTTGTACATTACGCATTAAGTCTGGTAGTGGATACGCGGCAAATAATTGGCTATAACGTTCAGACTGTGCTGTGCTTGGTATGGTCATCGTGGCATCCATCAAATTCAATATCAAAGGTGCTGGCACTGGTTAGTGGTTTATGATATCGCCATTGGCGGTAGCACATTTCACCTAACGCTAGCCATGCTGCGTAACTTGGCAGACTTGCCGTGACATCTTTCGCCCGACGGTAATCTGCCATTAATGTTTGCCATTCGCCTTTTTTGAAGGCTTCCCAGCCAAATAATAATGGAAGTAATTTGCCTGCTCTCATTGGTTGGCTGGAGACAGATTGGTAATTTATCGCACATAATTGACCGCTTGTATTGATTTCCAAAGCATCGCCAAGTAAATGTAAGCCACTGGTTGCGCGAGGGTTACATTCTAATACCCAAAGATCACAGCCATCATCAATAAAATCAAACGCAACTTGCCCGTGATAACCGGTTTGTTCGGCAAAAGCGTGAATAAATGCTTGAATACGTGCATCTTCAACCGGTTCAAAATAGGTGGAAGCAGATTGATTCAGCAAGTAACGCGGACGATAGATGCTGTGCCCAACTACTTTACCATGTACGCAAACCGCATAATTACATAATGCTTGCCCTTCAATGAATTGTTGCTGTACCCAAGGATATTCAGTAGAAATTGATAAGCCTTGTGTATTTTCTGGGGTAACCCCTCGAATAACAGAACGCCCAAATCGAGAGAAGATAGGCTTTAATACGGTTTTTTGTGCAGCAGTATCATATTCGACATCGCTGATTTGAGTAATTAAACGAGAAGCAGGAAAACGAATATGTTCGGTTTGCGGCAAATGTTGGTAAACCTCTATTTTATGATGCAAGCCAAACAGGAGAGCATTATCCGGCATAAAGCATTTTTGTCTTTGCGTTTCATTTAGTGGCAATTGTGCTAAGTAGAAAATATCTTCACAAGTTGGAATCACCCAATCAGCCCACTCAATTAACGGCAATATGGCCTTTTGATAGCCTGAAAAGTCTAATCGAGGGGCAGGAATTTGATGATATTGAATAGGCGTACGACTAAAACGTGCTAATGGGAATCGTAAGCTATCACATAGTGCAATTTGATGCCCGCCACGTTCAGCGATACGAATCCATTCCAACACAATTGGTGCACGCGGGGAGGTAATTAAAATATTCATGCGACTCCTTCGTTTTTAAGCCATTGTGCTGTTTGGGCAATCGCATCTTCTAGTGAATATAATGGGCGATAGCCTAGTTCTGTGATGGCTTTGTCATTATTTAAAATCATATCGAAATAGAGCGTGCCTGCGCTATAAGCGGTCAATTTTGGCTCTTTTTTTGTAAATTTAGCGAGGCATTCCAACGTTTTTGCTAACGTAACAATTAAGGGATAAGGCACAGATTTGATGCGAAAATTTCTCCCTAATTGCTGATGGAAAAGTTTATCTAACAAGGTGCGTAACTCAATTGGTTCTTGATTGGTAATGTTAAAAGTTGGTACACCATCTTGTGACGGAAAGGTTTGTTCCGTTGCTAAAAACATAGCATGAACCACATTTAGCGCATAAGTCACATCCATTTTCACTTTTCCATCATTTGGAAGAGGCAAGACACCATGACGTTCGGTAAGCAAATCTAATAAGCGCGGAAGCAGCACTTTATCATAAGCACCAAAAATGGCACGAGGGCGTAAGATCACAAATTGCGTTTGTGGATATTTTTTAGCGAGTTGCTGAATTTTTTGCTCAGCAATCCATTTTGTTTCAGCATAATGATTAGCACGTTTGGCTGCGCAATCAGTTTCGGATAAATGATGATGATGCTGAAAATTAAAATAAATAGAAGGCGTGGAGATATGAATAAAGCGGCTTACCCCATGTTCAGCTGCAACACGAGCGAGTTGCTCGGTTGCAACAACGTTAGCCTGATAAAAATCAGCGTAATTGCCCCAAGGTGAAGAAAGTGCAGCACAATGCCATACGGCAGTCACGCCATCAAATAATGCAGTTAATGCGGATTCATCTGCTTGCGCTAAATCGCAAGCGCGAAAATCTACACCTTGTTGCATAAGTTGTTGGCCAACTGTGCGATTTCTTCCTGTTGCAATAAAGGGAATGTTCCGATTTTGCAGAAAACCCACAGCATTTCGACCTAATCCGGAAGTTGCGCCAGTAAGGAGTATTTTCATCTAGAGCCCTAAGATCATACCACCGATGCTAAAGCCTGCCGCTGTACCAAGTAGTAAGACTTTGTTGCCTTTGGCTAATTTACCTTGCTGGTCAGCATAAAATAGAGTCGTTGGAATCGACGCGCTGACTTGGTTACCATGTTCTGAATAAATATTCACAATGGTATCTGGTTTAAATTTCATACGGTGAATCGCATGTTCCATGCCTAAATGGCTAGCTTGATGCAGTACCACACAATCAATGTCTTGATAGGTTAAATTCGCTTGCGCTAAGAGCTTTTCAATAAATTTTTCTAATTTTTGCATGGCGATTTTAAACACTGCTTTGCCATCCATCGAAAATTGGAAGTCAGTTTCGGTCATTTCTGTTGTGCTATTGATACGCGTGCCACCTGCTTTGATTTCACAGAAATGGCGACCTTCAGCATAGGTTTCAAAGAGGTAAGCTAAGCAATTTGCAAGTTTTCCTTCAGAATTGACCACTTGTGTAGCGGATTCAATAATGATTGCTGCAGCACCATCACCAAAAATAGGGGCAGAATGAAGGTCGTTCCAGTTTAAACCTCGAGAGGCAAGATCTGATGCAACCACCGCAATACGTTTATAAGCTTGAGTTTCGAGTAAGTTAATCGCAGTAAAAAGGGAGACTAAAAAACCTAAACAGCTAGCGTTAATATCAAAAGCGGGCGTTCCTTTAGGGAGGCCTAAATGATGGGCAACAAAGCAGGCAGTACTTGGAATAGCTTGTTCAGGGACGGCAGAGGTTGAGATCAATAAATCTAAATCAGATTTACGTAGGTGTGCTTGTTTGAGTGCTTGTTTGACCGCTGTGGCGGCAAATTCAGATTGACTGGTTTTAGCGTTGAGGTAAAAACGGTGTTGAATACCAGAGCGTTTGGCAATATAGCCTGATTTTAAACCAAGCTCTTCATCAAGCTGCGCTGAGGTAATTTTACGGTCGGCTTGGGCAATAGCAAGCCCTCTAATAACAAATGAAGCCATAATAATCTTATCCTTGATAAAAAGGCGAGATTTCTCTCGCCTTAAGTTTAGTTAATTCCGTATGGTTCGCTATATGGAATTAAGCCTTTTTTCAGCATTTTCGGTACGCCGCTACTATAATTAGTCCCGAAGCGTAACTCAAAGTTCACACCGAATTTATTATCGTAGTAGAAATCATTGATAGTATCGCTAGCGTTAGTTGGTGTTGCAGTTAATCGGCGAGCAACATAAACGTTAGCAGACCAGCAACAAGTATTGTAGTTCATGGAAAGTTGGCTTTCTACCGGTTTTTTCAATGCTACATCTTGGTAATGACTCGCCATTATTGCCACATTGTCAGTGAGTTCCCAACCTAAAACCGCACCAACTTGTTTAATGTCTTGGTTATAGCGGTTAGTACTTAAGTTTTGGTTGATATAGTCTTCACTCGCGTAGCGGTAGTTCAATTGTATAACTTTGTTCTGGCTTGGTTTATATTGTACTGAGATATTTGCTAATGAGGTTTCATTTAAGCGCGTATCATATTGATAACTGCCATGTAAATTCCATTTGCGGTGGAATTTCCAGTTAGATTCTAATGCCCAAGACGAAGAACGTTTTGCTGTGCTGTTAAGAGAGTTATCATCAATTTTAGATGGTGTTAAATAGTATGTTTGCCCCGCACTAAAATTGAAAACTTCAGCACCTGTTTTCTCATTAAAGAAGCGTGTTGTTCCACCCGCTGTAATTAAGTTTGCAGATGAAATACGGTCTAAACCGCTATAACGACGATCGCTAAAGAGTGAGAAGTAGTCATTTTGTAATAGAGCCGAATCATAACCTAACCCTACGCTTTGATGGCGTTTTGAACCAATGTCAGCTTGGTTTTTATACGGACGATAAATATATTGCACACGTGGTTCAAAGGTTTGATTAAAACCGGTAAAGAATTGTTTGTCTGCTTCTAGGACGGTTTTAAAATCAAGCTTAATTTGTGGAATGACACGAGTGACATTTTTCTTCATTTCTTCAGCATTTTGGTGTTCACCTTTTTGCTGAATGTAATGTGTTGCGTAGAGTTTAGTTTCAAAGTTCAAACTACCATAACGGTTTGCTAATGGTAAATTGAGCGTTGGCTCTGCATGGAAACGCCATGCTTTTGGCATTAACTTACTGTTATTTTCAAAACGTGCTGCTTGAGCGAAGAAAGAGAAGTCTGCGCCTTTAAATAGATCGTTTTTATAGTAGTTAAAGTCAATTTGTGGCAATACGCGATATGGACCAATATCTAAATCGTCAAAGGTTTGGAATTTTTTACCTGAAATCGACAAATTATAATTCGGCTGGTAATAGCCTAATTTAAATTGTTGAGTAGCATAGCCGTCTGTACTAGAGCCGTAATCCGAATCGAAGTCTGAAAAATAACGGCGATCGCTTACTTTGGTGTAATCTACCGATAAGCGCCAGTCGCTTAAAAAGCTCATATAATGACGCCAGTGTAAGAGGTAGCGTTTACGGTCATTATCGCTTGGCGTATATTCATCTAAACGATCTTTTGCCATATATTCACTAGCAATTAAACCTTCACCTAAAGTCGTTAAATAACGGAATTCAGGGCTAATTTGCCAGCCGCGACGAGAATAATAAGTTGGTGTAATCGTCGCATCCATATTTGGTGCGATGTTCCAATAAATCGGTTGTGAATAAGTGTAACCATTTTTACTTGAACGGCTAAAACTTGGGGCTAATAAACCTGAACGGCGACGATCACCAATAGGGAATTGCAAATAAGGCGAATAGAAGACCGGCACACCCATGACTTTAAAGCGTGCATGCCACATTTCCGCATATTCTTCTTTAACATGCTGAATCATTTCATTGGCTTCAATCGACCAAGATTTGTCATTCGGTAAGCAAGCGGTGAAAGTCGCATTTTTCAATACGCGAGTCTCTTCGTTAAATTCACCACTTTCTGCTGTGCCTCGTCCTTGACGACCAACTAATTGGTATTCTGTATTTGAAAGTTCCGCTGTTTTTGAGGTGAGATCAATTGCAGCATCGTTCCCTTTCGCTTGTACTAATTCATCTTGGTATTGATATTGGCCTTTTAAGAAGGCTTTACGAGCTTGGTCACCATTTTGTTCAACGCGTACTTCATCAGCAATTAAGGTTCGGTTACCTTGTTTAATATTGACATCGCCAGTATAGGTTGCATCAGTCGGTTGGTTGATGACTGCTTTGTCAGCATCAATATAAATTGGTTGCTCATTCATATTGCCGTCTACCGCTTCACCATGGAATTGCGGCACGCCCAATAAGCATTGTTCACGCAAATCGGCTTGAGCATATTGGCTATATAATGCAGACATCATGGCCAAAGAAAGGAGGCTATAACGTGGTTTCATCATGCTGTTCTCGCTTAAATGATTCTAGAAAATTGTTGTCTTTTTGCAAGTTGTCTGGAATAGACATCAAAGCATAAACAAATGTTACGAATCAATAATCGTCCACGCGGTGAAACGACAATTGATTTATCCGTTAGCGTCAGCAATCCATCTTCTGCTAAAGGTTGAAGCAGGGCTAAATCTTCGGCAAAGTATTCATTAAAATTAATGTGATAGGTTTCAGACAAGCGGTCGAAATCTAATTTAAAATTGCAAATGAGCGCTTTAATGACATCGCGGCGGATGCAGTCATCTTGACTTAGCGCTAAACCTTTATGTAGGGCAATGCCACGCTCTTCAATTTCTGCGTAGTATTGTTTTAATTCTTTATGGTTTTGTGCGTAGGTGTCGCCTAACAAGCTAATTGCAGATACGCCCATACCCAATAAATCACACTCTTCTTGGGTAGTATAACCTTGGAAGTTACGATGTAATACACCTTCGCTTTGAGCAATCGCTAATTCATCGTCTGGTTTCGCAAAGTGATCCATCCCAATGAATTTGTAGCCATTGTTTCCTAAAAACTCAATCGTTTTTTGTAAAATCGTGAGCTTAGTTTCTGGCGGCGGAAGCATATCATCTTTAATTTTAATTTGAGCAGCAAAACGACTTGGTAAATGTGCATAGTTAAACACACTCATACGATCTGGATTAAGCTCAACCACTTTTTCAAGGGTAAACATAAAGCTTTCGACATTTTGTTTTGGTAAACCGTAAATTAAGTCGATGTTGGTTGACACAAATCCAAGCTCTTTTGCACGTTTCATTAAGGCAAAAATAAATTCTTCATCTTGTTCACGGTTAACTAATTTTTGCACTTCTTTATTGAAGTCTTGAATCCCCATACTAATACGGTTAAAGCCGATATTTCGTAGGTGATCAAGCATAGAGAGATCAACTTCACGCGGATCCATCTCAATACTGATTTCAGCTTCATCTGAAACGGTGAAATGTTCACGAAGCAACCCCATTAAGCGAGAAGATTGAGCTTCGTTTAAATAGGTTGGTGTGCCACCGCCCCAGTGAATTTGGGTGACAAGACGGTTTTTAAATAGTGGTGCACGTTGTGTGATTTCACGCTCAAGATAGTCGAGGTAAATATCGACTTTATGCTGATGGCGGGTAATAATTTTATTACAAGCACAGAAATAGCAAAGTTTATGGCAAAAAGGAATATGAATATAAAGTGAAAGCGGGCGATCTGGATAGCGCGCGGCTGCGACTTTAAAATCATCATCATGATAGTTTTCGCTAAACTCCAAAGCGGTTGGGTATGAAGTATAACGTGGACCGGATTGGTTATATTTTTGAATAAGGTCAAAATCCCAAATAATTTCTGATGACATTACATTTCCTTCATTTTTACTAATAATTGTCGGCATTCATTGATAATTTCAGTTTCAAGTTCAGCTTCTTTCGCTTCTCTTTCTAAATCAAGTTTCATTCGCTCATTGCGTTTTAGTGCTTTGCGATCCGCTAGAATTGGATGACTTTCAATCACATTATAAAGCGCCCACATGGCTGGATATTGGCTCAGTTTATGTCCTAGCACATCCAGTAGCGGTTTTAAACGTAAAACACCTTCAGAAAGATCACATTGTTTAGAAATCATTGCTCTAGCAATGACATCTACACTTTCTTTGATACGTGTTAATCGTGCCTCATGCTTTTCTTTTGCCTCTGCCATTACATCAGCCAGCATCGCTTTTTGTGCACGGTATTTTAGCCATAAGAAAACGGCATAACCAGCTAAAGAAAGCACAATTAACGCAGCAAGAACCAATAAATAGATTCTAATCACACTCAAATTCCCACTTAAAAATAATTAGGCTAGCGCCTATCTAAATTGGTTAATATCTACCGTTGAGAACTGACGGAATAAAGCTTCGCCGTTATCTTCTTCCTCATCGGTAATACCAAGCTCAGTCATTAGTTCATCAATACGATCTAAACACTCATCGACGAAACGTTGATCTTCAGCCGATAATGTTTTACCCGCTTCTAAATCATCTAATAACTGGTTAAGACATTCGTTGTTTTCTAGCTGTTCTAGCTCTTGTGCAGCAGTAAGCGTTGGACGAATTTCTTCAACAACAGGCACTGGCTTAATGGTTTGGCCTTTTTCTGGGCGATTAACGAATTCAACCATCAATGGCACTTTTTTACGGCTACCAATACGAGGGTCTTTCACCTCTTTAACTACCGTTTTCTTTTGTTCAGTTTGATCAACATTACGTGAACCGGTTGGTAAGCCTTTATGTTTACGTTTTTTCTTTTCTTCACGCGCTTTGGCATCCAGCTCATAGCGGGTTGGTTTACGGTTCTTTCCGCTAGAAATTTTTGGTTGTTCCGGTTTTTTATCCGATTTACGCATTGGCATAATATCGGTAATGCGGCGTGTTTTTTTGGTTCGACTCATCTGATTTCTTCTTAAATATGATAAAAAATTAAACGCCCTATTCTACTCGAATTCCCTCTATCTGAACAGACAAGCGGTTAAGTTTAAAGGGAAATTTGCAAATGAGAGAAAAATTTAGACCGCTTGCATCAAATTTTGTAATCGTACCATGATTTATTTTTATTTCTGAAAGTTGACAAACGAGAACGATTGCGTTATTTTCAAAAAGTAGTGAACTTTTACAGTTAGATTGAATTTTAACAATTCTCTAACATACTGTTTAACCATAACAAAACAAGGAGCATACCGTGGAACCAATCGTTTTAGATGGCTATTACACGTTGATTTTTGCAACCATTGTATTGATCTTAGGTCGATTCTTTGTAGCGAAAATTAAATTTTTACAAGATTTTAACATTCCCGAAGCGGTTGCTGGTGGTTTAATTGTTGCTGCATTGATCTTTGCACTGTATCAATGGAATGGTATGTCTTTCAAATTTGATACAGGCTTAAAAGATGCCTTTATGTTGGTTTTCTTTGCCTCTGTTGGTCTCTCAGCAGACTTCTCCCGCTTAAAACAAGGTGGGATACCATTAGTGATTTTCTTAGTCGTGGTGAGTGTCTTAATTGTTGTCCAAAACGTAGTGGGTGTAAGTCTAGCTTCTGTATTTGGGTTAGATCCGAAATTAGGCTTAATTACAGGTTCAATCACGTTAACTGGTGGTCACGGAACGGGTGCAGCATGGGCGAAAACTTTCCAAGATAAATATGCTTTACAAGGCGTAACCGAAATGGCGATGGCTTCAGCAACCTTTGGTTTAGTTGCTGGTGGTTTAATTGGTGGTCCGGTTGCTCGTCACTTGGTAAATAAACTTAGATTAGGTAAAAAAGCGCACGTTAAAAAAGCGGATGCAAGTCCTGATGCATATGATGGTAGTACTTTTGAAGATAAAGATAACTTCCGCTATATTACGGCAACTTCTGTGATTGAAACCATGGCGTTATTTGCTGCTTGTTTAGTGTTTTCCAAAGTGATGAAGATGCTATTACCAGACAGTAGCTTACCTCAATTTGTTTGGGCGTTAGGTTTTGGTGTTATCTTACGAAATGTTTTAACGAAAGTGTTCAAATTCGACATGTTCGACCGTGCAATTGATGTTTTCGGTAATGCTTCATTAAGTTTATTCTTAGCGATTGCGTTAATGGATATCAAACTTTGGGAACTTTCAGGTTTAGCGGGTCCAATGTTAATTATTCTGTTAGTTCAAACTGTTGTGATGATCCTTTATGGTTATTTCGTGACTTTCCGTGTGATGGGTAAAGATTACGATGCAGCAATTTTAACAGCAGGGCACTGTGGCTTTGGTTTAGGTGCAACACCAACTGCAGTGGCGAATATGCAATCAGTCACAGAAAAATTCGGGCCTTCGCATAAAGCCTTCTTAATTGTACCGCTTGTCGGCGCCTTCTTCGTCGATCTTGTGAACTTAGGTGTAATTACCTCATTCGTAGAATTTCTTAGTTAATTCTTCACTGAATTAAGAGGATTATCGCACCCCATGTCTTAAAAGATATGGGGTGTTTTTTATTTTTTTGAATTTTTAAACTAGGGTTATTCGCCAACCAATTCTGCAAGAGATGACAACCGCATAAGCTTTATGCAACTAGCTAATAAAATCGGCTATAATAAGCCGATTTTATTTTGAGGTATTTATGAACTGGCAATGGCAACAATATTTTGAAAATGCACGTAAACTTTTTCGTTTAACTTTTCCTATTTTCATTTCTCAGCTTTCAGCTGCAGGCATGGGTTTTGCTGATATTGTAATGGCAGGCTTAGTCAGCGATGAAGATGTTTCTGCCATTGCGGTGAGTAACTCCATTTACTTTCCACTATTTTTATTTGTGTTAGGCCTACTTAATGCAATTACGCCGACAGTTTCTTATCTTAACGGTTCAAACCAACGCCATCTTATTGCGAGTCAGGTTCGCCAAGGTGTGTGGCTTGTGCTGAGTTTCTCTATTCCACTGATTATTATCTTTACCCATAGTCATTGGATTTTAGATTTTATGGGCACACCTGAATCATTCTCGATTAAATCGCAGCAATATTTACAAATCATGGCAATTGGTATTGTGCCTGCGCTACTGGCTATCAATTTGCGTTGTATGAATGACGGTTTATCGAACCCACTTCCAGCTATGCGGATAACCTTCTTTGGTTTATTATTGAATCTCCCGCTTAACTATTTATTCATTTTTGGTAAGTTTGGTTTTCCAGAAATGGGCGCAGTGGGTTGTGGTGTGGCGACAGCGATTGTGAACTGGATAATGTTCTTGATGATGCTGCATTACTGTTATACCAACCGTGCACAGAAAGATATCAAGCTATTTGAAAAATGGATTGAACCACCAAGCGGTCAGATTTTGCTAAAACTTTGCAAATTAGGTTTACCAATTGCCTTTGCAACTTTTACGGAAGTAATGCTGTTTTCGACTTCTTCTTTATTGCTTTCACCGCTTGGTGCGCAAGTTGTGGCAAGCCATCAGGCTGCATTACAAACCAGCTCACTCTTTTTTATGATTCCCATGTCTTTTAGTATTGCGACTACTATTGTGGTAGGAAAAATGCTTGGGCAAAGGGCTATCAATGAAGCGAAGGTGCTGAGTTATCATGCGCTGTTTACCAGTTTTATCTTCGCAACTTTAGCGGCGCTTGTGATCGCATTATGTAATCAATGGATTCCAATGGCATTTACGCGCGATCCTGTTTCGCTCACTATTGCGGCGCATTTATTATTATTTTCTGCATTTTACCAAATTCCAGATGCTATTCAGGCGGTTGCAAACGGTATTTTACGTGGCTATAAAAATACCCAGCCGATTTTATATGTCACCATTGTTTGTTATTGGATTATCGGTATACCATTAGGTTATGTGCTTGCTCGTACGGATTGGATTGTTGAACCCATGGCGGCAAGCGGCTTTTGGCTGATTTTTTGTATTAGCTTGAGTATTGCTGCTGGTTTATTGATTATTTTAATGCGTAGAATTCAATCTTTATCGGAAGCAGAACAAATTAACCGCTTAGAAAGAATTAAATAATATGAAACCGCTTAATGTATTAGAAATGCCACTAGATAAAGTGGCGTTAATTGAGGCCTCTGCTGGTACCGGGAAAACTTATACCATGGCGAATCTCTATCTTCGCCTTTTACTCGGTGTAGGTTGTACGCCGATGACGGTTGAGCAAATTTTGGTTGTTACTTTTACTAAAGCCGCTACAGCTGAATTGCGTGATCGAATTCGCGCAAACATTCAGCAATGCCACGCTTATTTTAAAGCACAGCAAATCGAGCCTAGTACACCTTCAGATAGCCAATCACAATATTATTTTGATTTATTCCAAGCGACAAAAGCGGATTATGCCGCAGCTATTTTACGTTTACGCATTGCTGAGCGAGAGATGGATCTCGCTAGCGTTTATACCATTCACGCCTTCTGCCAAAAAATGCTAACTCAGTTTGCTTTTGAATCAGGCATGCGCTTTGATTTTGAATTGCATACGGATGAAAGTGAGCTATTACGCAAGTTGAGTCAGTCAGTTTGGCGAACACAATTCTATTCTTGTGATTTAGTCGAAGCGAAAGCCGTTTCAAAGCATTTAAGTGATCCGGCAACGGCACTTGATTTGGTTCGTGCACATATCTACCAGCAGAAATTGCCCGATTTACCTCAAGCGATTGCAGAAGGGGTAGAAGATTGGCAATCAGGAAATTTTTCAAAACAAAATCAAGTCTACCTCGATTTTTTAGAAGAAGTGAAAACCTATTGGCGAGAAAATGAAACTGCACTTACGGAAGCAATTATTGCGGATCTTAGTGCAAGTGCTCGTCAACTTAATGCCAATAAATACAAAGAAAACCCAACGCTTGAGCGCATAGCGCTATTGGCATGGTGGTCAAAAAATTCGTTAGATAGCAGTTTTCCGACAGATGCATTATTGCGCTTTTCAACCGATTATATTAGTGGTGCGATTAAAAAAGGCTGTGAATTTGAGCTTAATGCCCATTTTACAAAAATTCAGGATTTTTTGACCGCTTACGAGGAAGAATTTGAAGCCGCTCAATCTCAACAATCAGAAGTATTGCAATATATTTTTCTTACAGCTTTGCGTAGCAAACTGGCTGAATATAAAGCCACGCATAGTGAAAAAGGGTTTAATGATTTGCTAACGTTACTGAATCAAGCCTTGCAATCTCCACAAGGTGCACATTTAGCCACGCATATTCGCCGTCAATTCTCTTTTGCGATGATCGATGAATTCCAAGATACTGATGTAACGCAGTATGAAATTTTTAGCAAAATTTTCATTCAGCAACCAGAAGCGGGGCAAGGGTTTATTATGATTGGCGATCCGAAACAGTCGATCTATAAATTCCGCGGGGCAGATATTTTCACGTATTTAAAAGCATCAAACCAAGCAGAAGAAAAACGCACCTTAGGGGTAAACTGGCGTTCATTACAACCAATTGTCAGTGCGGTGAATTCGCTTTTTACTTTTAGCAAAGAAAGCAAGGCAGCCCCATTTTTCTATGAAGGAATCAGTTTTCAGCCTGTGCTTGCTAAAACTGAACGTCTAGAGGCGATTGAAAATGGTGAGCAAGATGCAGAGCTCTGTGGGCAAAGTCATTTCAATGCTTATTTACAACCGAATCAAGAATTAGAAGAAAAGAAAGGCAAGCAAGAACTCAAAATTACTGCACCAAAAAATGATTTGCTTGCCACACAATGTGCTCATCAAATTCAGCAGCAATTGAAATTGATGCAAGCGGGTGAATTTGGGCTAAATTTAGCAAATCCAGAAAAGGCTCGTGTTTTTGCAGCGAAAGATATTGCCGTACTTGTACGTAGTCGAAAAGAGGCAAATTTAATTAAACAAGCGCTTGCAGAGCGCCAGATTAAGTCAGTGTTTATGTCGGATCGTAGTAATGTTTATGAAGCCGATATTGCACAAGATTTATGTTGGGTTTTGAAAGCTTGTTTATCGCCTTATGATCAGCGAGCGTTACTTGCAGCCCTTGGTACCACATTGTGGCATTTTAGTGCGAGTGAGCTATTAGAGATTAAGCATAACGAGATGAAATGGGATGCTTATGTTGAGCGTTTTGTGCATTATCAACAAGTTTGGGCACAAGAAGGCGTGCTGCCTATGTTGCATCAGCTTTATTTAAATGAAGGAATTATTGCTCGATTAGGCACTTTAACGGATGCCGATCGGGTGGTGACTGATTTGTTGCATTTAACGGAATTATTACAGTCTGCGCAGCAAAATTGTGAAAATGAAACCGCATTATTACGTTGGTATGAGCATCAAATCAACGAGGAAACGAGTGAAGATCAAGCAGACTATGCGCTGCGCTTAGAAAGTGAAGAGGCGCTGATCAAAATTCTCACGATTCATAGCTCAAAAGGCTTGCAATATCCTATTGTTTGGCTGCCTTTTGTCGGGAATTCAAAGTATATCGCGAGAAATAAAGGCTTAGTGTTATACCAAGATGATAATGCAGAAATCCACTGGGGTGATAAAGAAAAGGCCAGTGAGATTGCTGAATTGCAAAATAAAGCAGAATATTCGGAAGATTTGCGTTTGCTTTATGTTGCATTAACGCGAGCGGAGTCGCAACTCAATTTAGTCTTACCAGAAGTGATGCCAAAATGTTGGAACGCATTGTTATATTTGCTTACCCAAGGGGAAATTGGTTTGGGAAGCGATCAGCAGATCAATACTCCAATGGAACAATTACTGAAGCAAAAAATTGAACATTGCTGCACGAAAATGTTACCTGAAACCGCACCGATTGATGCGTGGGTAAGTAAACAAGAGCGTTTATCGCTCCCAACACCGCGTTATTTTAACGGCAGTTTAAAACAAGATGGGCAAACCACCAGCTTTACCGCTTTGCATTATTATCATCAAGCGCAAGCAGAGAATCAGCCTGTATCAATGTTCATTCGTGCTGAAGATGATGATAGCCAAATTGTGACGAATGAAATCGCCGATGTAGATGTAGAAGAGTTGATGGATAACGCATATTCTCCTTATCAGTTTCCGCATAGCGCGAAAGTGGGCACCTTATTACATCACTTTTTTGAAGCGCAAGATTTCCAACAACCGATTGCTTCAGAGAATGTGGAAAAACTATTGTCATCGTTAGATTTATCGCAAGAATGGCAAGCGCCAACTGAGCAATGGTTTAATCAAATTATGACGACACCTTTTGGTAAGGAAGCGCTAACACTGAATGCTATTCAGCCAAATGCTTGCTTAAAAGAGTGGGAGTTCTATTTGCGCTTAAAAAACAAGCAAGGATTACGCAAATTAAATCAACTGCTTAAACAATATCATCCACTGGCGCAGCGCTTAGGCGACTTACAGTTACCACAGCTAGAAGGTTATGTAAGAGGCTTTGTAGATTGTATTGCTAAAGTAAATGGCAAATTTTATTTAATTGACTATAAATCTAATTTCTTAGGTTTTTTAGCCCAAGATTATAGTGCTGAACGTATTGAAAAAACGATGGGGCAGTATCGCTATGACTTGCAGTATTTGCTTTATACTTTAGCGCTGCATCGTTATTTACGTACACGTTTAGGGGAACAATATGACTATGAAAGAGATATTGGCGGAGTCGCCTATCTCTTCTTGCGTGGGATGAATGGAAAGCCTAACTCAGGCGTTTATTTTGATAAACCAAGCATGGCGCTCATCGAAGAGATGGATCAGCTATTTGGTTAGTAACAAGCGGTTAGATTTGATGAAATTTTTGCAAAAGTTCACAAAAATCTGACCGCTTGTATTTTTTCCTGATGAGATAAAAAAGGGCGTGTGTTCACACCCTTTTGATTGATAGGAAAGCGATTAGTTTAGCACCCAAACACGGCCAAAGTGTTTAAGTAAGCCCGCAGTTTGTGCGGCTTTTTTATGAATGCCTTCAACGCCTTGGTAGATGTCAAAGTGATGGCCTTTTACTGCACCACCCACATCTAATGCAACCATTAAACGCATTTCATATTTACCGGTAAAATCACCGTGATCGTTAATTAACGGCATTTCAACTAATACAACGCTGCCAGATGGCACAATGCTTTTATCTGAAGCGACAGAGGCTAAGGCAACTAAAGGCACACCAGCAGATCCTTTTACTTCATGGGTATCATCAAATTTGAAGAAAACGTAAGATGGATTACGCTCAAGCAAAGATTGCGTACGGCCAGGGTTGCGTTTTGCCCAATCTTTAATGGCTTGTGCTGACATTTTTTCTTTTGGAATTTCACCATCTTCAACCAATAAGCGACCTATGGATGCATATTTAAAACCATTTTGACCTGCATAGGCAACATGGCTTAATTGTCCTTCGCCAAAGTCGATAAATCCACTACCTTGTACGCCTAAGAAGAAGTTATCAACCATTGAATTTGAATAGCCTAATTCTAAGCCTTGACCAGCTAGCGCACCATTATAAATTTGTGCACGGGTAAAGCGTTTATTTGCTGGAAGACGATAAAGCGGATGTTGGAATTCGCCTTGAGGGAAACGACGTGCCTGTAACACAGGTGCGTAATAGCCAGTCAGGTTCACATTTTGGAAACCATCTTGTCCACGCATTAAGTTAGCGTTAATGCCGTATTTCGCTAAATCATCTACATTAGCTCCCGCGCTAACCCAGCGTTGAATTTTGCTATATACGCCGGCATAGCGGCCAGTAATGTTGCCAGAGTAAGCACGAACATTATTCAATTGTTGAATGAAATCATGTCCGTTAACGATATTTTGTTTGTTTTCTACGCTACTAACACGCGCAAAATGCATATAGTTTGGCATCATTTGGCGGTTTTTATAAACAGCACCTAATTTAGCATTTTCAGCATTGTAATAGCCACTTGAGTTCGGCTTAGTTGTTTTTTTAGACGTTGTACAAGAAACAACACAAAAAGCGATGCTAGCTAGTGCAGTCCATTTTCCAATTGCTTTCCAATTCATCATTTTCTAACCTAGTTTTTAATAAGAGAAATAAAGTAATTAGGATAGCAAAATTTACCAGTAAACAACAGGGGATAGCTTGGGCTTTGCAAATTCTTACATAGGTTATTTTCCATTTTATTTGTTTTAAAATTAGGCATTTATATGATTTTGATCAAAAAAAACGTTGCACGGATAAAAATAAGGTGTATTATATGCTCTATCAGACGCGGGGTGGAGCAGCTTGGTAGCTCGTCGGGCTCATAACCCGAAGGTCGTTGGTTCAAATCCGGCCCCCGCAACCAAATACTTAGCCCTCGATTTTATCGGGGGCTTTTTCATATCAGCTATCTTCCAAATAGAAGCATTTTTTATGAATAATGTGCTCACTGTTTCTCAACTCAATTATTCTGTTCGTCATTTACTAGAAGTTGAATTCGGACAAGTTTGGCTAACAGGTGAAATCTCTAATTTTAGTCAGCCTGTTTCTGGCCATTGGTATCTGACTTTAAAAGATCAGCACGCACAGGTGCGTTGTGCGATGTTTAAAATGAAAAACCTTCGAGTCAATTTTAAGCCACAAAATGGTATGCAAGTGCTTGTTCGTGCAAGTGTGAGTTTGTATGAGCCACGAGGGGATTATCAGGTTATTATCGAAAGTATGCAGCCGGCTGGCGAGGGCTTATTACAACAACAATTTGAGCAGCTCAAAATGAAATTGGCAGCGCAAGGATTGTTTGCTCAAGAACATAAAAAGCCAATTCCTTCATTTGCTAAGCGTGTAGGTATTATTACCTCTTCTAGTGGTGCGGCATTGCAAGATATTTTGCACGTTTTGGCACGCCGTGATCCAAGCCTTTCTGTAATCATTTATCCGACACAAGTTCAGGGCAAAGAAGCGATTGATGAGATTGTTTCAACGATCCAATTAGCGAATATTCGTCAAGAATGTGATGTGTTAATTGTGGGGCGTGGTGGCGGTTCACTGGAAGATTTATGGTGTTTTAATGAAGAGAAGGTTGCTTATGCAATTTATCATTCAAACATTCCAATTATTAGCGCAGTTGGTCATGAAACAGATGTAACCATTGCTGATTTTGTTGCGGATCTGCGCGCACCGACTCCATCAGCGGCTGCTGAGTTAGTTAGCCGAGATTGCCAAGAACTCATTAGACAATTACAACATCAATTTGACAAAGCAGGCTTGGCTTTTGATCGAATTTGGTCTGAGAAAACAACCCAATTATCTCAGCTTACGCTTCGTTTAAATGCTCAACACCCAAATCAGCGTTTAGCTTGGCAAAAGCAACAGCTTCATCAGTTGAGTAATCGTATGAATTTGGCTATGCAACAACGCATTGCGCATCAATCTCTAAAACTGAATCAATTAAAACAGAGAGCAGAAATTCAGCATCCAGTGAAACAGTTAGCTGAAAAAGCGCAAGCACTCAAGTGGTTAAATTTGCGTTTAGATTTGCAAATTCAACAATATTGGCAAAATATTAACCAGCAATGGCAGAGTGTGTTAGAACGCTTTGAGCGTAATCCACTTCCAATGCAAGTGCATAAAAAGCAGCAATATCAGCAACAGTTGGCTTACCGTCTTCAATATGCAATGGAGAAAAGCTGGATGCAGGCAAATAGCCAATTTAAGGCGTTATGCGCCCAAGTTGATGGATTAAGCCCATTAAAAATTTTAAGCCGAGGTTATTCAGTCACTCAAGTAGAAAATGGTGAAGTATTGACCTCAACCAAACAGGTTCAAAAAGGCGATCGATTAAGCACACGATTAGCAGAAGGTCAAGTGATAAGTGAAGTCGTAGAAATTGCTTCTTGAGATGATGTTTTTTTAAACGGCTAAAAAATTTGAATTATTCTTTAATAAAATCAATCTGTTAGAAAGATATTATTCGGGTTACTCACGGAGTTATCCACAGAAAGTGTGAATAACTCCGCAGTTTAAGTGCATAAAATTGCTCCAGTTAAAAGATAAAAACGCTTTTTTACTTGCCAGAGAAATGAGAGTTATTCTATAATCCCTCCAACAAATTTCTTAGCCAGTGTGACGAAATTGGTAGACGTAGCGGATTCAAAATCCGCCGCTGAATAAGCGTGTCGGTTCGAGTCCGACCACTGGCACCACTTTACCAAATTAAAGCCCATCATAACCGCTCAAAAATATCTCTAGAGCCTTGTTATACGGGCATTTTTTAATGCCTCTTGCTATCATAGCCCCTCATTTTTAATCGTGCTTTAACGCCTTTTTATGTAACCATTATTGTAACCACGCTATAATTATCAGAATTCATGGTTACAAAACTGAAAATTAAGGGGGCATAATGCCTAAAATAACTAAACCGCTCACAGATACAGAAATAAAAAAAGCAAAGCCAAAGGATAAAGAATATAGCCTTACAGATGGTTACGGTCTGTTCTTATTGGTATTACCAAGCGGCATTAAAACATGGCGCTTTAACTACATTCGCCCATATAGTAAAAAACGAACCAAAATATCATTAGGGGTTTACCCTACTGTTACTCTCGCGGAAGCTAGGACTATCAGAGAGGAATGCTTGGCTTTACTTGCTAAAAATATCGATCCACAAGAACATAAAAAAGAACAGGAAAGAATAAATGCGGCCAAAAACGAAAATACTTTTTTGAAAGTGGCAGAAAGATGGAGAGAAAAAAGAGCGAGAGAAGTTGAAGAAACTACGATGCGGAAAAACTGGGAGCGCCTAGAAAATCACTTATTCCCAAACATCGGTCATTATCCTATTGATAAAATAACGCCCCCTATACTAATAGAAGCGGTAAAGCCATTAAATGAGGCAGGAAAAAACGATACCTTACACAGAATTCTAAATCTGGCGAATCAGATTTTAGAGTATGCCGTTACTGTGGGCGTGTTGTCTTTTAATACTTGTCAAAAAGTAAGTATCGCATATCATAAAGAAGCGCAAACGCACCACCCAGCAATTACACCAAGTGAACTACCTAAGCTAATAACCGACTTCCAAAACTCAAATAGAGAATTTCTTACGAAAGTGCTTTTCAAATGGCAACTACTCTCAATGGTTCGACCTGCTGAAGCTGTAAGTGCTGAATGGTCTGAAATTGATTTTGATAAAAAACTTTGGTTTATACCGGCTGAAAAAATGAAGAAAACACGGAAAGGGCAATATCCTCATACAGTACCGTTATCAGCTCAAATGCTTAAAATATTGGAAAATCTACGACCTATCACCGGTGTAAATAAATTTGTATTTCCACATTATCGTCAGCCTAATAAGTCAATGAGCAAAGAAACGATAACGAGAGCATTAAGAAAAATTGGCTATCAAGGAATTCAAGATTCTCATGGATTACGCTCTATCGCGAGAACATATTTAGAAGAACAAGCAGTTGATTTTAGAGCGGCAGAAAGTTGCCTTGCTCATAGAATTGGAAATGAAACCAGTCAAGCATATAACCGAGCAGAATATATCGAGCTAAGACGACCTTTGATGCAGCTATGGGGCGATTACTGCGAACAATGCGGAATGGATTTAACTTTTGATAAAGTAAAAGATAGAAATTAAAAAGATTTTTTTTTATGTTTTAGTCGTCAGGTCGTCATGTTTTTTGTTTTTTCATTTAAAATCAATGAGTTAATGAATGATGACCGTCATCAGGTCGTCATTAGGTCGTCATTAAAAAGCATTATCATACAAAAAAAGCGGGGGTTTCCCCCCGCGCTGTTATTGTGGCTCTAGAATTTCTTTCTTAAAATCATTAAAGTCTTTAAAGTGGACGTTAGTTTTACGCCCCTTGTCTGTTTTGTGTTTTTTAAAAGGATATTCGTTGCCATGTTGATTTAGAGATTGTTCAATGCCTTGAGTAAATCTAACTACATTGAGCGCGGCTAAGCCTAACGCCTTAACATATCCAAGATAGGCATGATATAGATATTTGCTTGGGTCGCCTAAACCATTTGGAACGTTTCCAATAAAAACCCCATCTATTTTTTCTGTTGTGTAAAAGTACTCAAAGAAAGCCGTTAAAGGGTCGGAATCCATCTTAATTTTCAAAGACTCTTTACTTTTCTGTTGTCTTTCTAAAGCTGCTTTTGCCTCCATAGGGTCTGAGAACTCATTAAGTAACTTTCTAATAATTCCGCCTACTTCAAGCGTGATTTTGTCCATGAAATCAGGGTCTCGCTCTTTCTCTGGAACTACTTTATCAAAACAAAAATTCACAGCTCGTCTATCTACACCGCCGTTACGTTCAGTCCATTTACACGGCTCATTGTTAATAATCAGTACTGAAGCCTTTACTTTAGTATTGATAGGCGAACAGTAGTTGTGTCTTATCCGCACAGTATCTCCACCAGTTACCGCTTTTACACCGCTTCCATCTCCAGCGTATTTCGTTTGCTCTGCGCAAATAATCAATTTTTTATCTTCAAATCCAGCAAGCCCCCTTTCATCGTCAAAGTTTTCTAATCTACCTGCTCCAATGTTCTTTTCTCCAACTAATAGTGTTGCAATGTTGGCAAATACCGATTTTCCACTACCGCCTTTTCCTGTTACTTGGAAAAATATCTGCCAGTTGTAGCGATTAGTTAAAATCGCATACAAAGCGGCTAAGATATTTCTAGCCTTTTCCTGATTGCCGTCTGCTACAAAATTAAGCCATTTATCAAAAATAGGTGTTCCAACTGCGGTTTCATTGTAAGTATGCGGAATGTATGTTGTTAACCAGTTTTCACGCTTATGAGGTTCAAATACTAGCGTTTTACAATTTAGTATTCCATTATCAAAAAATATAGAATCTTCTGGTGGTTCGTCCATTTTTGGCAACTGAATTTTAAAAGTCTTAATAACAGTGCTAATTGTGCGATCACTATAACCTAATCTATTCTCATCAAAGAAATTTACCATAGCTGATTCAATATCTTCAGCATCGACTTTTTCCCATACTTTACCGGTATAACGAAAGAATTCTCCACTTCCTCGCTGTATGGCTAAATCCTCGTTAAACCATCTACGGAATGCGCTTGCTTTTTCGCTTGCTCGGTCTGTTTCTTTGACTTTAATCAGCTCTTTACTCTGGTATTCATCGCGCAATTTTTTAACAAAGTCGCTACTGTCCGCAATTAGATTGCCTGATTCATCTCGTTCCGGTTGACCTGCTTCATCATAGAAAATAACTTCTTCAGCAGTAGAGTTTGCAGCTAAATTTTCACAAATAGCCCACTTGTCTTTCTCGCTTAATTCGCCTGCTCGAAAGATGCTAACCTTACCGCATTTTATGGCTAACTCTCTTTCTTCCTCTATAGCTTCTCTGGTTAGAATTACAGGTTTATAACCTTGTTCAGCTCGTGTTAATTCACAAATTAGTTTAGCTCGCTCTTTATTTAGGGCATCGCTTCCCGCAATGATATAAGCCTCGAATGGCTTGCCTTTTGGCTGTACTTTTACATTTGGCGCTAGCATAAGAGACTCCCTTTAGGCGCAGAGATACCTAATTTCATTTCAATAATCTGTTGTTGTCGGTAGAGTAAATTCAAAACAAAATTCAATGCAGCGTGTAATAATAAGCCTTCAACTACCCCCGCCGGCTCTCTAGCTTTTTCAATCTTGAAAGACACTTTAATCAAGTATTTTCTCAAGGTTATAATTTCTTTTAACATATCAAATAACACTTTATCTGGTGGAGTAGATCCCAATAAAACGTCATTAACAATTTTTTGAGTTTCATCTAATAGCGGGAATATCTGTTGAGCATCGTTATTATATATTGCTGAAAGCATCTGTTTTTCACATTTGGAAAGCTCTTTGATAGCATCTTGGTATTCTTGTTCTAAATCTCTCATGTTATTCCCCCGCCACTTCTAAATCTTCCATTTCATACAATGCTGAAGCTAAAATTCTATGAATCCCTTCGAGCGCCACGCTAATATCTGTGCCGTCCATTTCAGAAAGACGAGATTTAGACATGGCCTCTAATAGGGTTGCTGCCTGCCAGCATTTGAACGTTGCTTCAGTAAATTTTTCTTTTTGGGTTAGTGTTTTTTTAGCCATTTTGTTATTCCTCAATTCTTACAAGTTTGCCGTTTTTGCTGCTTTCCTCAATCTCTTCAAGGAAGTATTGGACTGCTGAAATAGCGGTCTTTATAGCGCTTGTACTGGTAAAGAATTCTTCAGGCTCATCACTTTCATTATTTGGGCTGTCATTTTGAATGAGTGTCAAAATTGCGTGAGCGTATCTTGCGGAAGCCTCGATTTTATTTACTTGTTCCGTGCTAAATACAGTGTGCGTTGGTGGTGTGAATTTACGCATATAAGCCCCCTTTTGCTGGTGTGCGGGCAATTAAGACGGCGGTAGAGGTTAAACTTAAGAGAGAGCGAGCTTCTTTCTCGTTGCTTGCTAGGATTGAGATTTTTAGACGGTTTTCGCCTATGATTAGAAATTTGTAGAACATAGCTAACAGCTCCAGTGAAGATTTTTGAAGGGCTACCGCTTGGAAGTTCTCAGGCTTTGGGCGGTAACGTGTAACGGGCTGAGAAACTGCAATCACTGGAATACAGCAAAGGGCGAAACCTTTCCCATTACACGCTACCATTGATAGAGATTCAACGAGACCAAAATTGGTCTGGTTAAATTCATTTGATAGAAACACAACAAAACCTGTTTTGATTTGGTTGTTTTCTTTGGGTGTGTGTAATCCACGAACAAAAAAAGCACGGTTATTTAAAGGCGTGCTAGTGTTCGCCAGTGATAATTTCTTCGAGTTCTCAGGCTCGGTCATCAATTTAGTGATAACGTTGTCAAATGTATTAGAAACATTAGAACTTGTCAAACTTTTAAATTGTGAAAGTTTTTCATTTAATGTATAATTAACTTGATTTTGATTCATATTTAACTCTTTTTATGAATTGAAATTAGTGTGATTTCTGAAGTTGCGGAACTTTTCCCAGTTGTTGGCATATGTACACAACTTATAGCGAGTAGTCTTATATCTCAGGTTGAGGAACTGCACCGCTTGGGCGATCCTTGCGGTGCTTTCTTTTTCTATTCAAAGCGTGAATAGGCTTGTTTTTCTTGAGCCTCTGTAAGCTCGCCACCTTTAGCCTTGTAAATAGCAATAACTTGCTTTAACTGCTGCTTATTTGCCACTTCATAACGGTAGTATTGTCCTAAACCGTCTTTTGTTTTTTCTCTCGTGCGTTTCACTTTTTCGGTTAAATGTTTACGCTCAAGCTCACTAATGTAATTACGAGCTGATGTCATATCCATTGAATAACCATCTATTCCGCTAACATCAGAAAAAATAATTCGATTAAGAACTTTTAGAAATTGAATTGGTTTTCTTCCTTTACCCATTGTTTGCCTCCCTGTTTAAGCTCGTGATGCTTTTTGTTCCTCAATCCATTGATTAACTTCTTCTAAATCCCAACGGATAAAGTTTTGTGAAAAGCGGATTGGCTGCGGGAATTGTTTTGCGCCTACAAGTAAATTCAGTTTAGTGCGGCCAAAGCCTACAATGGCTGTTACTTCTTTGCCTGAAATAAGTTTTTTAGATTGGGTTTTTGATTGGTTCATAAAAAAATACCTACCGTTAGTTTAACCGTGTGAAATGCAGTTGTATTTCGTTGAGTTGTCTAGACGGTAGGTATTTAATGAAATTTCAGAATGGCTAAAAATATCCTATACAAGGTAAAGATAAACCTATGCTATTACAGGGTATAACCTTTCCGAGTAAAAGGTATTAGATACCTTGTAACCAATTATTGCGGATAGTTTTAAAAGAGTATAGTTTATTATTTATAGGATCTTTTTTATGAGCTTCTTCTAATTCCTTAAAGATTTTTTGTGAAAAACTTGTTTTACTTGCTTGTTTGCCTTCTTTAGTTTTGGTTTCTAAATGATTTTTCCAGCGGCTTATTACAACCTCTTTCATTCTGTGATTTTCTTTATGTCTAGCTTTTGAGGCTTTTTCGGACATTTCTTTTTTAGATTGTGTTTTTATTTCTTTGGCTTCTAATTCACGTTTAAATCTTTCAGCAGAGATAAAAGCTAGAAAAGCTCTGAAAGCATCTTGATTTCTAAGATTGCCATTTATAAAACGCTCAATATATTCAAGTGCCATAATAGCCATAATTTGATGATTTTCTATTTCATCAATTAAACCAGTATCCCTATAACCTATTTCAAGCAGCCATTCAATGATATTACTGTCATTATCCATATATCTGATTTCAACGTTAAAATCTTCAATAATTAAATCAACATTAGGCTCATATCGGTCATACCACACTTGTTTCATATATTTATTGTGTTCAATATAATGACCGTTTTCATCTTGATAGTATTCAAATGTATTTTCAGCTTCCTTAATAGCATCATTTAATATATCAGAATAATACATATCAATCGTTTCATCTATCCATTCCTGAGTTTCCTTTATATCCTTTAATGTTAAACTCTTTAAATGTTCTTCAATTAAATATATGAGGTTAGATAATTCAGAAGTGTTATCCCCATTAAATAACTTTAAGCGTATTTCCTTAAAGAAATTCTCACGGTCTTTCATAAAATGCCCCTTTCGCATTTTGCCCTTATGATAGGAACGCATCAACAAGATAAGGTTTCTTGCTTTCGGGAGCTAACCTAGATGCGTTAATTTTTTAAGAAATAGTGAAATTATTTTATCATCGTTTAGTTACGTTAAGTTACTTCTATTTTCCCTTGTAGAAAAATAAACTATAATAATCTTGGCTTTAAGGTATTGGCATATTCTTAAAGTCCTCTCAATATTGGTATCTTCTTTCTTATAGGGAGATACCAAAAATTTAAGCGCATAATGGCAATAACCATACCGCGGTTTGTTTGGTCTTGTTCGATGTCATAACTCATTAAGCTACAAGTATCGAGTAAGTCAGAAAAAGCCCACTGTTTCGTAGCGGTGGGCTTTTTTATTATTTAAATGATTTTTTTAGTTCTTCCTTTACGATTTCTTCTGCGATTTTCATTGCTCGTTCTTCGCCTGCTTTAAATCCTTTTTCCATATAGCCACGACCTTTCATTTTAACTGTGCCGTATTCTACCATCCACCAGTAGAAAGGGTCTGTTTTGTCTCGGGTATTTTCCCCAACTCTGGCCATTCTTCTGCCTTTCGTTCTCATTACGCGAATTGTTGTAATGCCGCTTAAACCATCTTTCGCTACTTTTGTTTTATGCCTAACGTTATTCTTTATCGTTCCTTTTTGGCGAAAATCAGTGCTTTTATTTAACACTGGAACCTGTGGCTTAATTGATTTTTCAAGCGAATTAGCTGCGCTATTAAGGCCTTTTCTAACTGCTTTTCTGGTATTCTTTTTTACCTCTTTTACGAGCTTTTTTAAATTTCCCTCTAACTCTTTTAATCCTGTTATTTTTGTAACCATTAGTAGTTGCTCCTTATAAATTAATTCCATTAAATTCAGCAAGCGCGTTTTTATGTTCTTCTGAAAGCTCAAAGATTAAATCGCCATATTCTAATTGATAAGTTCCAAAAGACATTAGAAAAGCGACTGCGGGGTCTATCTTGTTTGCTGCCTTTTTCTTATTAGGCTTGATATTAGCGTTCGCATCTGTTTCCATAACAACATTTGATAGCGCCCAAGCAAGCACAGGGTCGCCGTTATGTTCTATCATTTGTCTATTTATCAATACTTCAGCACTTTTAGCTACTGGGCTGAACCGCTGATAGGTTTGCGGGAATGGTTCAACTTCAAGCCCTGCAGTTTGTAATTGTGTGCGTAAATGGGTTGCGTTCCATACATCAAAGCCAATCATTTTTATATTAAAGCGTTCGGCATCTTTTAGAATATCGTCTCTGATTTTGTCATAATCGATACAATCGCCCTCTGTAACAATTAACCACCCGCTACGCACCCAGTTTCGATATATAGCACGGTTTTTATTAGCCACGTTATTAAGCTGAAATTCTGGAATGTAATGCCGTGTAAACAAGCGGGCTTTATTTCCATGAGGGAACGTATAACAAAGGCTGGTTAAGTCGTTAGTACTTGATAAATCTAAGCCTAAATAGCAATCTTGGTGCAGTAAATCGCTATCTGTGTATTGTCGTTGACATTGCGCCCAGTTCCCCTCGCCTAGCCATGGGGTCGTTCCTTGACACCATACATTAAAGCGCTTGGTTAACATCTCCACCCATTCAGATGGAATGCCTCGTGCTTTCTTGATAGTGTTCTCAAAATCAAGGTAAGGAATGGATTTGCCTATATTGGGATTTGCTTTTATCCAGTTTTCAGGGTTGTCTATTTCGTTTCCTTCGTCTAGCTCAAAGATTAAAACAAACAAGCTGTCATTCTGTTCATTTCCGTCTAGGATTTGCGCGCAATAATCATAGTGTTGTTTACAAGCTGAAATAACATTGCTTCCAGCAGTTGTGATAGCAAAGAGCAAGCCTTCTGGGCGAGCGCCTTGTCCTAGCTCTAAAGCACTATAAACGCTATTATCTGTGTGTAAGTGGTATTCATCTACAATAGCAAGGCTTGGATTCGTTCCCTCAATAGTTGAAGATTTAGCGGCAAGCGGTCGCATAATACTATTGCTTTTAGGGTTGATTAGCTTGTGTTGTTGAATGTTAAGGCGTTTCTTTAGTGGGGCAGAAAGTAAGCACATTTGGCGAGCATCATCAAAAACGATTCTAGCTTGGTCTCGGCTTACTGCTGCGGTGTAAATATCTTGTTGGCCATCTTCTACCAATAGAAACCAGTTAGCTAATACGGCTGCTACGGTTGATTTAGCGTTCTTTCTTGCTACTTGAATATAAGCAGAGCGATACTTTCTCAAGCCTGTATCTTTGCGCTTAAAGCCTAATATGTTAGCAAATAAAAACACTTGCCAATCTGAAAGAATAATAGGCTGACCGCGCAAATGTCCTTTAACGTGCGGGCATAGTTTAGAAAAGGCGAGGAATTTATTTACCACGTTTTCATCAAAGAAATAATCGGGGTTCTCTAAATCGCTAAAATAACGCTCTACGGCTTGTTTTATCTTCTTACAAGCCACTATCTCGCCTGTTCTTACTTTCTCTGCGTATGCTTGCCAGATTGCCATTTTCTACCTACATTGTAAGCACTTGATCGAACATATCTGCCGCTTCTACCTCAATAGGATTTTTTCTGCGGCTTACTGGGTCAAATCCTAAAAGAGATGACATTTTAACCATCACTTTTTCCGCATCAGCTTTAGCAGAAAGAGCAGGGTTGCGAGATTGCGTGCCTTGACTATTTACGATTGAAAAGCCGTTTTTGTGAATATCTTCTACTGCCGCGCGAAAGAGTGAATAATTTACGCAATATAATTCGAGATGAATTAAGTCTGCTTCTTCAATATCTCCACGTTCGAGAAGTTGCGGGATTCTGTCTTTCCATACAGCTTTTGCGATTGGGTCTAAAAAGCTAGGTGGGTTGTGTGTTTTTTTCTTGTTCTTTGTTGTCATTGCGTGTCCTTATTTTCAAAAAAAATGCCGTGCGTAAAAATTTAAGGGGGCGGGCGGTTCTTTAGGCTTGCTACTTTCTTTTAAAACTCCCCCCACCTTGTGTGTGAGAGGGTATCAGGAAATGGCTGATACCCCACTAAAAAGCGGTTGTTTTGGCTTGAATGATGATGCCCTAGAGGTTATAACGACCTCTCCTCAATTTTGAGGGCAGCTTTATTTTTTAGCTCCATAACTCAACTGTTACCATATAACCACAGTTGCAGAAGATACCCGTTCTTTTCTGTTTGTCTCTGATTAGTTGTGGTCATATGACCATAACTCAACTGTGGTCATAATAACCATAATTCAGTTGTACACTTATGTACTCAACTCAACTGTGTACATATGTTCATACTTCAATTGTTTCGATATCAAAACGGTTCACTTCTTCGCCCCAAATCCTCGTTTATCAATTACCCTTGTCTTGTAGCTATGGCAATCTCTACAAAGTGCTTGATGGTTATCTTCTACCCAGAATAGTGGGTCCGCTTGTCCGTTCTCTACTGGCGTTATATGGTCTATTACAGTTGCGGGTGTGTAGATTCCTTTCTTGAGGCACATTACACAGAGCGGGTGAAGCCGTAAGTATTTCAAGCGGTATTTGCTCCACGCATAGTTATATCCGCGAGCGCTGCTGCTTACTCTTGTATCCTTTGGCTTATGTTCTTCGCATCTGCCAGACTTAACCTTATTTTTACAGTTAGGGTAACTGCATCTTCTTAACGGTTGGTAAGGCATAAGTACCTCAATAGATAGCGGGTTCTCTGTACACTTCCCACAATGCTTTAATCGTCATTGGGATTACTGCTTGCGCTGTGTCGGTAGTCATTTCTCGGCTTGTGTATAAAAGCCCGATATAAAGCAAGCAGCCTACTTTGATTGCTGGAGAAAATGGAATAGTGGTTTCCGTTTTGGTTTCTCCAAAAGTTTTCCCTATATGCGTTTGGCATACTTCGAGCGCTGCTGCCTTGTAGCCCTCAAGCAAGTCATCATCTAAATCATGATCTATATTTAAATGCTGTTTTACTTCATCAATAGTTAAATCAATATTCAGCATGAGCTTCTCCCTCTTTACACATTAACTGTAATTCTCTATGCGCTTCCATGCTGTCAATTACGGAATAAATAGCTAAAAGACGATTTCCATATTTAACCCGCATTTTATTTGTAATGCCTTCAAGATAACGAATGCGAATGCGGATAATGTTTTCCCCCATTTGAAAAGGTCCACTAAAATACTCTCGTCCTTGTAGTGGCTCTACGCTTGCCCGCACTGTTGCAACATTTCGCCAAACAGCCTTATTTTCTCCATACTGATTAGCGGCTTGTTCTCTTTTATAGTCTCGCTTTTGAATGGTAACTACCTTGTTATATTTGCCGGCTTTAATCATTCTGCCCATATATACCTCATTCTTTATTTCCGCTATTAGCACGTTTAACTTCTACAGTTTGTTTCCATGCTTGACTGAATTCATCGCCTCCAGCATAAGGCGCAAGTCCTTCTCGTCTGCGTACTTCATTAGGGGACATTACGCCCGCTTTTATAGCTACATCATAGCTACTGAATCGCTCGCTCTGGCTTGTTCGCAATAAGTCGCTGGTGTCAAACTCAATTAAAAAGCGCTTTTTGCTATTACTTGTTAAGTCAATCATGAGCGCATCTTTTAATTGTTGCTCAAAGTTAGTTAGCCACGGTCTTAATGTTTGAGATAGAAAAGCTCGGCTTGCTTCGCTGAAGTTCGCATAGCTACTATTTGAATAGTCCTGTAAGAAAATTGGGCTGATGTTGTAGATTCGAGCAATATCAGAAATAGTAAAGGTTCGGCTCTGTAACCATTCTGCATCTTGGTTTGTCATACCTAGCTGCTTATATTCCATTGAGCCTTCAAGGATTGGGGTTTTCCCTGCGTTCTTCGCACCTTTGAAACGCTCTAGCGCTTCCATTGCTTTTCGCCCTTTTGCTTCATCTAGCCAATCAGCAGTAGAGATTAAGCCGCTAGCCATTAAGCCGTTTTTCATAATGGCTGAACCGTGTCGCTGTTGTGCTAAACCTAGTCCAACTGTTTCACGGCAAATAGCAATAGGCGAGCGCCCCATAAATCCATCTAAAGAGCTATGGCGCAAATGTAAGACTTCATCTTGAAGATAGTTTTTTGTAACTCCGTTTAAGTCTGTGATTTGATAAATGTATTCGCCAGTTGTTTTCTGATAGATGTTTACTGCGCTAGGTTGATACGGTGTTAGGCTTACTGGCTCGCCCTTATGATTCCATTCAATAACGGCATACGCGTTGCCAGTTAATAAGCAATGGCGCATCATCGTATATTTAAACTGGTAAGGTGTTTGATTGCGGTTCGGCATTTCATTAAGCAGATATTCTACTGGGTGCTGATAAACTCTTTCGCGGCCATCTTCTTTTAATGAATACAAATAGCAAGGCATAGAAGCCACAGCCTCTGCAATTACTGTTACAGCATTCATTACAGCGGGTAAGGCTTCTGCGGTTTGAGGGCTGACAAATTCCCCCGCACCTGTATTACTTACGTTCATATAAGATAAAAGCTCATCAACACTAAGTGTTGCGCTGCGTTGTTCTTTTCGTCTAAATGGATTCCACATTCTACGCCTCCATAACTTCTAACCAGCGTTTAAAGTGTGAGGCTGATTTACTGCTTGCTTGCCCTTTAGCAGCAGCCATTGAGCGCTTGGCGATTTCTACACTACTTTCTGGGTAAGCTGGAATGCTTGTTACTGTAATTTCAAACAGTTCTGCTTTAAGTACTGTTCTTTGGCAAGGCTCGGTATCAAACTTCCATTCTTCTTGAGTTGCGTAGAAGCCAAAAGACATTCCTGTAATATCGCCTCGAGCAACACTAACTAATAAATCTTTCCCTAGTGTCGTATCTGGTGGGGTAAGCTCAAAACGTAAACCGATAGAATCTTCTTCAAGTTTTAACGTTCCTGCGCTTGTTCGTCCTAGTAGCTTGGTGTAATCGTGTTCAAAGAGTGCGCGAATATCTTCGCTACTTGCTAGGCTTTCGCTAAATGCGTTTGGAGCAAAAAGCTCTACAAAATCACAGTAAAGCACTTGAGAGGGGCTATTCCATTTAACAGCGTAACCAACTAGCTTTTGATTTTCTTCATCAGTTGAAAGGGTTGTTGAGCGGATTTCAAATTCTTGTTTCATATGCTACCTATTAAGCAAAAAGGGGCTTACGCCCCCTTTATGGTTTATGCTGTAGTTTCAATTACTTTAATCGCATTTGAATCGACCACGCCACCGCCTAAGTATTTATCGGTGTGTACTTTGTAGAAGCCCGCTTCTGTTAGGTTGTCTGGGCGAGTTCTTACGCCTGTTTCATGATCTACAATGAAGTAACCGCGCTTGAAGTCACCAAAAGCAATTACTGGTTTATTCACGCCGCCTGTTGGCATTGTTTCTAAGAAATATACTGGACGGCCTAATAAAGTTGCTGGTGCATCTGCTGTTAAACCATCGCGCCAGATATAATCGCCGTTTTTGTTTTTGAGTTTCTGTAATACTGCTGCAATAGTAGATGACATTACCCAAACTGCATTTTTACGGTATTTGCTATGAAGCATATAGAAAGCATCAATTAAATTATCAGCATCAATTTTAGCTACGCCAGCCACTTCGATTTTTTGAAGTTTGCCGAATTGTCGAGTTTTGTCATCTTCGGTTGTGCGGTCATAAGCTAAGAAGCCTTTTGCTTTCTTGTTACCATCGCCAGAGGTTAAGTCAACTTCTTCCGTTTCGGTAAAGGTTTCAGCAATTTCATCAGTTAACCAGCCTAAAACATCAATGCTAGAGAAGTCTAAAATCTCTTGCGTAGTTTTCGGGTAAGCATAGATAGAATTTAATGCGATAGTAACTTCATGGAGTTTAGGCGTTGTAGTGCCAGCGCGTGCCGTTCCCTCTGTGCCATGCGTTACAGTTGCACCACCTGCGGAAACAAGTTTTTTGTATTCTTTAGCACCCATAGGCAAGCGCACCACATTACAAAGCTGACGCATCACGCTATCGTCTGTTAAGCGTTTCATCACTTCTTTGTCTAACTGTGGAATAACTGAATAGCCACCATCTTCGCCGTTAGTAGTTGTTAAATTGCGAAGCTCGCCGGTTTTAATGTAATGGCGTAACTCATCATTTGAGTGTTGTTTTGTGCTACGTTGTTCCACAGAGTGCGCTTGCCCTTCAAGGCTGCGTTCTTCATCTGCTACGGTTTCGTATTTACTGATTTCATCGCTCATTTGCTTAATCAAATCTTTTAACTTCTCAAAGTCCGCTGATTCAGCTTCATTTAAAGAGCGGTTTTCTTTTTCTGCTTTCTCAAGCATTGCTCGCATTTCTGCTACTTTTTCTGCCTTTTGTTGGCGTAACTCTAATAATTTTTTAAACATAACTTTCCCCTTAATCGTTGTAACTTACTGCGAACAGAAGAGTAGATGAAACCCAAGTCGCTTGTTCTTCGTCATATTCATAACGATAACCTTTCAACGAAACACTATCTAACGAATCAAATTCCGTGCTAGTCATAACATTACTAACTATTTCGGCCACCGAATCTAATTCATCTTCTCCAGCATTAGGCGGAAAGTAAATTCCAATGTTTAACGTGGCATCAAAACCACTTTCACAAGTAGTGATTTCTTCTGATTCAATGTTTTCTAAATAAACTGCAATCGCTGGACATTGCTCGCTTGCGTTTAATCGCAGTAATCTACCACTATAAAAACGCTTCATCTTTTCTAATAAATGAGGTTTAAGCGTTGCGATTGTTTCAGTTCTGATTTTTTTATGAATAAGCATATTCAGTCCTTATAATCATCTTAATTAAGACGGCTACAATTAGCCCATAAAACAATATAAGCACTAAAAAGATAAAGTAAATAGTATAAAATTTGAGCGGTTAGCTACGTTAAAAGTAGTTGAGTAGATAAAATTTGTTTGCTTCTTTTTTGTACAAATAAAAGAAAATATAAGTAAAAACTAAGATAATTATAGGAAAAATAGAGATGACGACTTAATGACGGGTTAATGACGACTTAATGACGGGTTAATGACGACTTAATGACGGGTTTATAATATGTAAGTTATTGATTTATATATATTTTTTATAAAAACATGACGGCATGACGACTTTATAAGAAAAAAATCTAACTTCTATATTTAAAAAAATAATCAGTAACTAGCTATCTAAGGATTGGAGCATTCAGTTTTTCCTTATGTAACCACGATTGTAACCACGAAATAAATAGATAAGGAAAAATCCTTTAATATCAGAGTGTTAAATGCTAAGGTCGAGTCCGACCACTGCACCAAAAACCTGTCTTTTATAGTCTTTCCTGTTGCATATTGTCTTTAAAATCAAATAGTTACAATCTTTTATTGTTGCTTATTGTTTCATATTGTTGCCTATTATCCTAACTTTACTGATCCCTTGAATGATCCCTTGAGAAAGGTTGTTTTTCAAGGGATCACTAAAATTCTAAAAAAATTGTAGAAAATAAGCGCATTTTAATCAATTGCTTATTTTTTATTCTATTTTAGGTGATTTTTATGGCAATTAGATTTACTGGACTCACCTCAATAAAAATTGACGGCATTCTGAAAATGCCAAAATTGTTACTAGAAAACCTCTATTAAATTTTATAAAAACTTCAAGAGAAAACGCCATATTTAATCAATTTTTTAAATTGATTTGATAGATTTCAATTGGTAAAAGCTTTTTATATTATGTTTAGCGAAATTTATTTCAAGCTAATACTATTTTTATAAGGAGTTTTCTATGAGTTCTAAATGCCCTTTTTCGCATTTTAGCAGCACCACCTTAACAATGGGTAATGGTGCGCCTGTTGCTGATAACCAAAACAGTTTAACAGCTGGCCCGCGTGGTCCACTACTTGCACAGGATTTATGGCTAAATGAAAAATTAGCAGATTTTGTACGTGAAGTTATTCCAGAGCGCCGCATGCATGCAAAAGGTTCTGGCGCATTCGGGACATTCACTGTTACAAACGATATTACTAAATACACGCGTGCAAAAATTTTTAGTGAAGTAGGCAAAAAAACAGAAATGTTTGCTCGATTTACTACTGTTGCTGGTGAACGTGGTGCTGCTGATGCTGAAAGAGATATTCGTGGTTTCGCGTTAAAATTCTATACCGAAGAAGGTAACTGGGACTTAGTGGGTAACAACACACCAGTATTCTTCCTACGTGATCCACGTAAATTCCCTGACTTAAATAAAGCAGTAAAACGTGATCCGCGAACCAATATGCGTTCAGCAACTAACAACTGGGATTTCTGGACATTATTACCAGAAGCATTGCACCAAGTAACCATTGTGATGAGTGATCGTGGTATTCCAGCAAGCTATCGCCATATGCATGGATTTGGTTCACACACTTACAGTTTATGGAATGAAGCAGGTGAGCGTTTCTGGGTGAAATTCCACTTCCGTACACAACAAGGTATTAAAAACTTAACAGATGCAGAAGCAGCAGCTGTCATTGCAAATGATCGTGAAAGTCACCAACGTGATTTATATGAAGCCATTGAACGTGGCGATTTTCCTAAATGGACATTATATGTACAAATTATGCCTGAAGCGGATGCAGAAAAAGTGCCTTATCATCCATTCGATTTAACTAAAGTGTGGCCGAAAAAAGATTATCCGTTAATTGAGGTAGGAGAGTTTGAGCTTAACCGTAATCCTGAAAACTTCTTTGCTGATGTAGAGCAATCAGCATTTGCACCAAGCAATTTAGTTCCAGGTATCGGCGTAAGTCCAGATAAGATGTTACAAGCTCGTTTATTCAACTATGCAGACGCACAACGTTATCGTTTAGGTGTGAACTATCGTCAAATTCCAGTAAACCGTCCACGTTGCCCTGTTCATAGTAATCAACGTGATGGCCAAGGGCGTGTAGACGGCAACTACGGCAGCTTACCACACTACGAGCCAAACAGCTTCAGCCAATGGCAACAACAACCAGACTTTGCTGAACCACCACTTCGCATTAATGGTGATGCAGCACACTGGGATTATCGTAACGATGATCATGACTACTTCAGCCAACCGCGAGCATTATTTAACTTAATGAATGCAGAACAAAAACAAGCGTTATTCAATAACACTGCAGCTGCAATGGGAGATGCCCCTGATTTTATCAAATATCGTCATATTCGTAACTGTCACTGGTGTGATCCTGCGTATGGTGAAGGTGTTGCAAAAGCATTAGGACTAACCGTTGAAGATGCATTAAAAGCACGAGAAGCAGATCCTGCTTTAGGTCAAGCTAGTTTGCTCTAATCTGAGTTTTGGTCTTTTTGATAAATGTAGATCGCATTGCAATTGCAAAAATACCTGAAAATCTGACCGCTTTTTATAAGAAAATCCCCTAAATGCTTAATCTAGGGGATTTTGGCTTTAAATAATATGCTGTTTATTTCAAACCTTTTTTAACCAAATCTTCATAACCGCCATGATTGGTTACATTGGTATAGCCTGCATTTTTCAGCTCAGTAAGCGCGATTTCTGCACGACGACCACTACGGCAATAAAGGTTAATCGGTTCATCTTTAGCTGATCCAAGCGCTTTAACGCCTTCAACAATTTTATCGTGTGGAATATTCAAAGCATTTTGCAAATGGCCAGAGTTAAATTCCTCCGCAGAACGCACATCAATCCAAACGCCTTTTGCTTTTTCTGGTTGTACTGTGCTTGATTCTGTTTGTGGTGCAGTATTTGCATGAGCAACAAAAGAGGTGGTAATGGCAACCGCTGAAATTGCTACAGCGAGTAATTTTTTCATCATTCAATCTCCATTAAATAGAAAATAATAGGTTTGTTTAATCGTTTATCTAGCGTTCATAATACTCCTAAATAGAATGATAATAAACGATGAATTAAGCAAAAACGTTCGGAAATCTAACCGCACTTTAAAAGAGAAAAGCCGTCTGAAAAATGACTTTTAAACGGTCTTTGGAAGAGAGATGTTAATAGGAGAAAGAGCAGCCTTCGTAGGCTAGAATTTTACAATCTTTTGCGTCTTTAGCTTTGCATAATTTTCCTTTTAGGGATTGCTTACTGAGGTTAGAGATATCTAGTAGCAGTACTTCTTTATATTTATACCTCCAAAGTATGATCTATTTCAAACTTCTAACGTAAACCGTTTGCGAAACAAGCGGTTTTTTTTTATCTTAATATTCCCATCAAATTGCATAAGGAGTTGTTATGACCCACGCTGAACTGTTTGGTGAAGGTGTCAATTTAATGTTTTCCGGTATGGGATTTGTGATGATTTTTTTATTCATCCTTATCTATGCTATTAAGTGGATGTCTTTACTGATCAACCGATATTTCCCTGAACCTATTGTTGCTCCAATTCCGCCTAAGCCTGCTGCAACAATCCCTCAAGCAGCTAATGATATTGAACGGTTGCGTCCTGTTATTGCAGCAGCCATTGCCCATCATAGAAAAAAACAAGGTTTGTAAAAATAAAAAGGAATAAATTATGACGAATACAACGAAAAAAATTGCGATTACCGATGTCGTTTTACGCGATGCGCATCAATCTTTATTTGCGACCCGTTTACGTTTGGACGATATGCTTCCTATTGCAGCAGAGTTAGATAAAATCGGTTTTTGGTCTTTAGAAGCTTGGGGTGGTGCAACCTTTGATAGCTGTATCCGCTTTTTAGGGGAAGATCCTTGGGTACGTTTACGTGAATTGAAAAAAGCGATTCCGAATACGCCGTTACAAATGTTACTACGTGGACAGAATTTATTAGGTTATCGCCATTATGCGGACGATGTTGTCGATAAATTTGTTGAGCGTTCTGTGGCAAATGGTATGAATGTATTCCGCGTGTTTGATGCATTAAATGACCCGCGTAATATGAAACAGGCACTACAAGCGGTCAAAAAACAGGGCGGTCATGCACAAGGTACATTAAGTTATACCACCAGCCCAGTTCATACGTTACAAACTTGGTTAGATGTAACTGAGCAGCTTTTAGAAATCGGCATTGATTCTTTAGTGATTAAAGATATGTCTGGTATTTTAACGCCGCTAGCAGCAGAAGAATTGGTGCGTGCAATTAAAAAACAATTTGATGTGGAATTACATTTACATTGCCATTCTACGACAGGTATGGCTGAAATGGCGTTATTAAAAGCGATTGAAGCGGGTGTTGACGGAGTTGATACTTCTATTTCATCTATGTCTGGTACTTATGGCCATCCAGCAACGGAATCTATTGTGGCAACCTTACAAGGTAGTCGTTTTGATACTGGATTAGATATTTTAGCGTTAGAGCGAATTTCTGCTTATTTCCGCGATGTTCGTAAAAAATATGCACAATTTGAAGGTCAGCTTCGTGGTATTGATAGCCGAATTTTAGTCGCACAAGTTCCTGGCGGCATGCTAACTAATCTTGAAAATCAACTTAAACAGCAAAATGCATCAGATAAGTTAGATCAGGTATTGCAAGAGATTCCAAAAGTTCGTCAAGAATTAGGTTATATTCCGCTAGTAACACCAACTTCACAAATTGTTGGTACACAATCTGTGATGAATGTGTTGATGGGCGAACGTTATAAAACGATTGCAAAAGAAACTGCAGGGATTTTAAAAGGCGAGTACGGAAAAACGCCAGCGCCGGTTGATGCTGCATTACAGGCTCGAGTATTAGAAGGTGCTCAACCCATTACTGACAGACCGGCAGATCATATTGCACCAGAATGGGAAAAATTAGCCCAAGAAGTGACAGCTCAAGCAAAAGAAAAAGGCATTACGCTTGCAGAAAATGCAGTAGACGATGTTTTAATTGTTGCGTTATTCCAACAAGTGGGCTGGAAATTCTTAGAAAATCGTCATAATCCAGCGGCGTTTGAACCAGCGCCAACTGGCAAAGAAATTGCAAAAAATAGTGAAAAACCGACCGCTTCTCATGCGCCTCAATCTCCGGCAGTTTATACCATTGAAGTTGAAGGTAAAGCCTTTGTTGTGAAAGTGAGCGAAGGTGGCGATATTACGCATATCGCACCAACGAGTGCGCTACAAGCGGCAGCACCTGTGGCAGCCCAACCTGCGCCAGCTGCAAGTGCGAATGCTGAGCCGGTTAAAGCGCCAATGGCGGGAACTATCCTCAAAGTTGAAGTGACTGAAGGACAACAAGTTGCTGAAGGCGATGTCTTGTTAATTTTAGAAGCCATGAAGATGGAAACACAAATTTGTGCAGCGAAAGCAGGCGTAGTACAAGGCATTAGTGTTAAACAAGGCGATGTAGTGGCAGTTGAGCAAGTCATGATGAGCTTAGCTTAATTTTTCAAATATCTCGTAAAGGTGGCTTTGTCGCCTTTACAAAGTAGTCATTACGTTGCTACAAGAAAAAGGATAAAACATGGATAGCATTATTGCGCTTTTTAAAGGCATGGGCATCATGCATATGGGGTGGGGGCAGGCAATTATGATTGCTGTAAGCTTGCTCCTGCTTTGGCTGGCAATTGCCAGAAAATTTGAGCCTCTTTTACTTTTACCTATTGGCTTTGGCGGTTTACTTTCTAACATTCCAGAAGCTGGGCTTGCAATGACAGCATTAGATAACTTGCTGCAACATGGTACGCCTGAACAATTGTCGGTTATCGCGGCGAAAGTGAATAGTCCAAGCTTAGAATTAGAGAGTTTAAAAGAGGCAATCGCTTTAGCATTACCTTCTGTTCAAAATGAATTAGAAGTTATAGCGGGCGATATGGGCTACACAGCAGGGGTGTTAGCGTTATTCTATAAAGTTGCCATTGGTTATGGTGTTGCGCCACTTATCATCTTTATGGGTGTTGGGGCAATGACTGATTTTGGTCCATTATTATCTAACCCGAAAACTTTATTGTTAGGTGCGGCTGCTCAATTTGGGATTTTTGCTACCGTACTCGGTGCGTTAGGGTTGAACTGGTTAGGTGTGATTGACTTTACCTTGCCTCAAGCAGCAGCTATCGGGATTATTGGTGGCGCAGATGGCCCAACTGCAATTTACTTAGCAAGTAAACTAGCACCAGAATTATTAGGTGCCATTGCTGTTGCTGCTTATTCTTATATGGCATTAGTACCACTTATTCAGCCACCAATTATGAAGGCATTAACTAATGATGAAGAGCGCCGGATTAGAATGGTTCAAGGTCGTACAGTAAGTAACCGAGAGAAAATTCTTTTCCCAATAGTATTATTGGTTCTCGTGGCATTATTGTTACCTGATGCAGCACCATTATTAGGGATGTTCTGTTTCGGTAACTTAATGCGTGTTAGTGGTGTGGTAGAGCGTTTAAACGATACCGCTCAAAATGCACTAATTAACATTGTAACTATTTTCTTAGGTTTATCTGTGGGGGCTAAATTAGTCGCGGATAAATTCCTCCAACCACAAACCTTAGGTATTTTAGTTTTAGGTGTAATAGCTTTTGGTATTGGGACTGCAAGTGGCGTGTTGATGGCGAAATTGATGAATAAATTCAGCAAAGAGAAAATCAACCCATTAATTGGTTCAGCTGGTGTTTCTGCTGTGCCAATGGCTGCGCGTGTATCAAATAAAGTTGGTCAGGAATATGATAAACAAAACTTCTTACTGATGCATGCAATGGGACCAAACGTAGCAGGTGTAATCGGTTCTGCGATTGCAGCTGGTGTGATGTTGAAATATATTTCAGCAATGATGTAGGAACGAAAGCGCAGTCTTGTTAAGCTGCGCTTTATTTTTAGCAAAATTTCTGTGCAATGAATGGTTATTTAATGAAACAATTCGCTTAGCAGATAGTCAAAATATTGCTGGAGAAAATATCAAGTTCAGCAGCAAATAGTTACTATGCTTTTCTTGTCTTTATCAATGGAGAATGTTATGAACATAATCACTATTTTAATTGTTCTTGCTGTTATTTTAGTGGGATTTATTGTTGTTCTTTATAACGGATTAATCGCTAAGCGAAATCAAGTAAAAAGTATTGAGGCTGGCGTCGATACTCAACTAAAACGCCGTTATGATTTATTACCAAACTTAGTTGCCACAGCAAAGGCTTATATGGCACATGAGTCAGAATTATTACAAAAAATTGTGAGTTTGCGTGAAAAAGCACAGATGACTCACTCGAGTGCAGAAAAATTTGCACTAAATAATCAACTTTCTAGCGCATTGAATGGATTGCGTATTCAGATTGAAAACTATCCAGACTTGAAATCGAATCAAAATATTTTGCACGTTCAACAAGCATTAACAGAAGTAGAAGAGCAAATCTCAGCTGCTAGACGAGCATACAATTCAGCGGTTGAAATTTATAATAATGCCGTTGAAATGTTTCCTTCGAATATGGTTGCGAATTTTTTTGGTTTCAAACAAGGTAGCTTTTTTGATATTCCTGAAAATGAGGCAAAAGCACCAAATATGCAGAACTTATTTAATAATAAATAAGGAAACTAAGAATGGAAGGTGGAAAATCAATCGAAGGCATTCGTTTTACCCAATTAGAAAAATTAGAACAGGAGCGTTTACTTCTTCTAAAATTAGCGAATAAATCGGCTATAGGGTTAGCTATCTTTGCTTTTTTATTTATTGGCACGCTTGCATCAGAAAGTCATCTTAAAGCACTACTCTTTTTTGGGTTAATGATTTATCTAGTTAAGTACCTTTTACAGCGAAAAGAGACTTTTATTAAGCATTTTAAACTCAATGTAATTACAGCTATTGTCCAGCATTTTAATCTGACTTATTCACCAAGAAGTGGGTTACCTATGCAAGATTTTTATGCAATTTATGATGTAACTTGCGAAAGTTGGCGTAGTGAAGATTTAATTTATGGTGAGGTAGATGGTGTAAAGGTTGAAATTGCGGATGTGATTGCACGTAAAATGCAAAAAGATACTAAGATTAAACCATTGTTAATTAAAGATTTTTCTGGCATTTTACTAAAAGCGACTTTCCCAAAACAATTAACACATCATGTTTATGTCTGTGATAAAGATGATTTTGGCGTAAAATCTTCAGGCGAAAAAGCAGTAATGGATAATGCTGAATTTAATCGTCATTTTAATGTGTTTTCAGATGATCAGATTATGGCAAGATATGCGTTAACACCAGCATTGATGGAAACATTATGTGCTTTAAAGCATAAATTTAATTGCCCAATCTCCTTGGTTTTTGAAGGCCAAGAAATTCGACTGGCAATCAATTTAAAAATAGATAGTTTCGAACCTAATTTTCAGGTTTCTTTACTTGAAGATGAGGTTATTAAAAACTATATCAGCAGCATCAAGGGTTTTATTGATATGGTTAAATCATTACGGTTAAATCCAATGATTTGGCAAGTCTAAAATTAACACAGGGCGAGTAATTTCGCCCTGATTTTTATTTCCCTTTCACCTCTAAAATCCAGACTTCTGATTGAGAGCCTAGGCGTAGTGGGATACCCCAAAAGCCATAGCCAGAAGTTACCACAAAATGTCCATTGCCAATTTTTTCATAGCCGTAGTCTAAACGGTACATTAAATAGGTCACAATATTAGCAGGGAAAATTTGCCCTCTGTGGGTATGACCTGAAACTTGTAAATCAATAGGTAATGTTGAATGGATTTCGATTTCATCAGGGCGATGATCCATTAAGAAAACCGGTTTTTGTGTATTAACATTCTGTAATAGTTCAGCGGTGGTTGGGCGCTTTTTATAAAGATGGTCGTTTCGTCCAATAATAGTAAATTGATTGCCAATTTCGACCGCTTGATCCCATAACACTTTAATGCCGGCAGCCTCAATTTCTTTAGTAATAGGCTCTTGTTGACCAAAAAAATCATGGTTGCCGAGTGTAGCATAGACGCCTAAAGGTGCTTTTAATTTAGCCAAATGTGGGCGCATATCTTCTGCAATATAAGCTTGAACATTATCATCCATAATATCGCCCGGTAGTAAAATAAGATCGACATTCTCTTGATTAAAAATTTCTGCCAGCTTATCTAACTGCTTTCCACCGAATAATTTACCTAAATGGAAATCGCTTGCGACACCAATGCGTAGCGGTTTATCTAATGGTTTATCTAATACAATGGTTTGATGTATCACTTTGGGTACATAAGCGTTATAGACCCCTAAACCAAGGCTACCAAATAGAATAAACGGATAGGCGATACGCAACCAATGACTTTTCTTCTTGCGCATTAAATGGTAGCAAAATGCGGTAAAAATGCTGGCAAGAAAAGCAAATAATAAGAAGGCAAGTAAAAGTGCTACACTTCTAAATGCGGAGATTACACGGGCAAGTTGTAATAGAAAAATGGTATTAACGACTAAGTAACTGATTAAGGTTAACGCTTTTCGTTTAGTTATTGAGAGATTAAAAAACCATCCTAATGTGCGAGTAAAACTATACAAAAATAGCTGTAAAAAAATAAAAACTGCAGCGTAAGTGAAATAATAACGAAGTTCCATTGGTTTCCTTTAAGTAAGTGATTCATCGGAGGAGACTGACTTATCTTATCATTGAAGATAATTTTTGTCACAATAATGGATAAATCAACAATATATGTGATTTTTTTACATATTGCGATTACAGAAATAATAGATACATACGCATAATAATTAAAAAATGCCTGCACCAAAAAATTCGGTGCAGGCATTGATACTTTACATTGAGTGTTTGGCTAGTCGCGAGTTAAGGTTATTCACCATAAAATGCTTTGGTCATAATGGCTTCCATATCTTCGACCATTGCTAAACGAGGGTTAGCAGGCGTACATTGGTCTTCAAACGCGTGTAGAGCAAGTTCTCTGCGAGCAGAAAGGAATGCTTGTTCATCAATGCCTTGTTCACGAAGAGACATTTTCACACCACAGCGTACGGCTAAATCATGTACTGCATTAGCATAAGCTTCAACCGCTTCTTGCGGGGTAGCGCATGGTAAACCGAGCATTCTCGCAATATCTTGGAAGCGAGTATCTGCAACATAATGTGTGTATTTCGGCCAGGTTGCCACTTTAGTTGGGCGAGTACCGTTATAACGAATAACGTGTGGAAGTAAAATCGCGTTAGTTCGACCATGAATGGTATGGAATTTACCGCCGATTTTATGCGCCATTGAGTGGCAAATACCTAAAAACGCATTCGCAAATGCCATACCTGCAATTGTTGAAGCGTTATGCATTTTCTCTCTAGCGACTTCGTCAAATTCTTTGACTGATTTTTCAAGGTTTTCAAACACCAATTTAATGGCTTGTAATGCCAAACCGTCGGTATAGTCGTTAGCAAGGATTGATGTATAAGCTTCAGTCGCGTGAGTCAGTACATCCAAGCCAGTATCTGCAGCAACGCTTGCTGGAACAGACATAACTAATGCTGGGTCAACAATCGCAATTGTTGGGGTAAGTGAGTAGTCTGCTAACGGATATTTAATATCTCCATCTGTAATAACAGCAAATGGCGTGACTTCAGAACCTGTACCAGAAGTTGTTGGAATACCAACAAATTTCGCTTTTCTTCCTAATTGTGGGAATTTAAATGCGCGTTTACGGATATCCATAAATTTTTGGACTAAGTCGCGGAAATCAACTTCAGGCTGTTCATAGAATAACCACATGACTTTTGCTGCGTCCATTGGCGAGCCACCACCTAAGGCAATAATAGTGTCAGGTTGGAAGCTACGCATCAATTCTGTTCCGCGCATAACCGTTTGTAAACTTGGGTTTGGCTCAACATCAGTAAATAGCTGATACATTACTTTATTACGGCGTTGACGGAGCTGATCGGTAATTCTATCTACAAAGCCAAGATCAACCATAGAACGGTCTGTGACGATCATCACTTTTTGCACGTCTTTCATGGATTTGAGATATTGAATTGAATCCCGTTCAAAGTAAATTTTTGATGGTACTTTAAACCATTGCATATTATTTCTCCGTCTTCCCACACGTTTAATATTTAAAAGATTGACTGCACTCACGTTGTTACCTACAGAGTTCTTTCCGTATGAGCCACAACCAAGTGTTAACGATGGTAAGAAAGAGTTATAAACATCGCCAATACCACCAAAGGTAGAAGGAGAGTTCCAAATAACGCGGATTGCTTTAACGCGTTCACCAAAGGTTTTAGCTAAGGCTTTATCTTCGGTATGAATTGCCGCAGAGTGACCTAAACCGTGGAAATTTACCATTGCTTCAGATAACTCTAAACCGTGTTCAGTTGAATTTGATTTTAATAAAGCAAGCACTGGTGAAAGTTTTTCACGAGTAAGGGGCTCGCCTTCACCTACGAAAGCACATTCGGCTAATAAAATATTGGTATTCGCCGGTACAGAAAAGCCCGCTTGTTCAGCAATCCATGCAGCAGGTTTACCAACAACCGCCGCATTAAGTTTTGCGCCAGAGCAACTCGCTTTGTCTGCTTTATCTACACCAAAAATAAATTGTTCAAGTAGCGCTTTTTCTTTTTTGTTGACTAAATATACTCCGTAAGATTGCATCTCTTTAATAAAGTCTGCGTAGATTTCTTTATCCACAATAGCAGCTTGTTCAGATGCACAAATCATACCGTTGTCGAAAGATTTTGACATAACGATATCGTATACCGCTTGTTTGAGTTTTGCGCTTTTCTCTACATAAGCTGGTACGTTACCTGCCCCCACACCTAATGCTGGTTTACCACAAGAATAAGCAGCTTCAACCATGGCGTTACCGCCTGTTGCTAAAATAGTTGCAATACCCGGGTGTTTCATTAGTAAAGAAGTTCCTTCCATTGAAGGCGTTGTAATCCATTGTACACAGTCTTTAGGTGCACCCGCTGCAACAGCTGCATCACGTACAACTTGAGCTGCATGTGCTGATGAATTTTGTGCTGAAGGGTGGAAGGCAAAGACAATAGGGTTACGCGTTTTCAGTGCGATAAGTGCTTTAAAAATAGTGGTAGAGGTTGGGTTAGTGGTTGGTGTAATACCGCAAATCACGCCAACAGGATCGGCAATTTCAGTAATACCAGTGACATCATCTTCATTAATCACGCCAGCAGTTTTTAAATGGCGCATATTATTCACGACATACTCACAAGCAAAGAGGTTTTTTGTCGCTTTATCTTCAAACACGCCACGACCGGTTTCTTCATAGGCGTGCATTGCTAATATACCGTGTTGATCTAAAGCAGCGACAGAAGCTTTTGCTACAATGTAATCCACTTGTTCTTGATTCAAGCTATGGAATTGTTCAAGGGCTTTTAGGCCACGCTCGACTAATTCATTAACTTCTTTTTGCGCATCGTAAGGTTGCGCTGCTGGAGTGGTTTTAGCCATAATGGTTTCCTCTAAAAATTAAAATTGATTATGGCTAGATTATTATTCAAGGCGGCTAAATTTGCACGAAAATTTACCTACCCATAAGAGTTATTTTTGATTTAGATCAATGTTTATTTTTACATCAGAAATTTATTCAAACGAACGGTGGTTTTATAGTGAAAAAGTGAATGCAAGCGGTCAGATTTTCTAAAAATTTTGTCAATTATTTATCACTTGTCAAAGCATGAATTAGTGAATTGTAGATTTTTTGCAAGCAGTGACTGAAAATGATAGGATAAGCACAACAGAATGTATGAGAAAATAAGTATGAAAGAGATTTTACGTATTGCAACTCGACAAAGCCCACTTGCGTTGTGGCAAGCCAATTTTGTGAAGGCAGAGTTAGAAAAATATCATCCAAATTTAACTGTTGAATTGGTAACTATGGTAACTAAAGGCGATGTGATTTTAGATACACCATTAGCCAAAATTGGCGGAAAAGGGTTGTTTGTTAAAGAGCTCGAATTAGCTTTATTAGAAGAACGTGCAGATATTGCGGTACATTCGATGAAAGATGTGCCCATGAGTTTCCCTGAAGGTTTAGGTTTAGCGGTAATTTGTGAACGTGAAGATCCGCGTGATGCGTTTGTTTCGAATCGCTATGCTTCATTAGCAGAATTACCGGAAGGCGCAATCGTTGGAACTTCTAGTTTGCGTCGTCAATGCCAGCTAATGGCGGCTTATCCGCATTTAACCGTTAAATCATTGCGTGGCAATGTAGGGACTCGTTTAAGTAAATTAGATAACGGCGAATATGATGCAATTATTTTAGCTTCAGCCGGTCTTATCCGTTTAGGAATGCCAGAACGGATTAAAAGCTTTATTTCTGTGGAAGACTCATTGCCAGCTGCAGGGCAAGGCGCAGTAGGAATTGAAACCCGTGTGAACGACACGCGTGTATTAAACTATCTTGCAAAACTTAATCATAATCCGACCGCTTGTTGTGTGATGGCAGAACGTGCGATGAACACTCGCTTACAGGGTGGTTGTCAGGTACCGATTGGTGGTTTTGCTACCTTAAATGGTGAGGAATTGGAGCTAAACGCGTTAGTTGGTAGCCTTGATGGTTCAACAATTATTCGAGCTTCAGGCAAAGCACACCAACGTGATGCAGAGCAGTTAGGCATTCGTATTGCAGAACAACTCTTAGCGCAAGGTGCAGATAAAATTTTGGCGGAAGTTTACGCTGAGTAGGTAAGCGAATGAATATTTTGGTTACCCGCCCCGATGAACGGGGACAAGCCTTAGTTGAGAGCTTAAATCAAGCGGGTATTTTTGCTTTACATCAGCCGCTATTTCAGTTTGAAAGTGGAAGAGAGTTACCTATTCTTTCAACGGTATTTAAACAGCTTTCTGCTGGAGACGCGGTAATTGCGGTATCAAAGATTGCGGTAGATTTTGCAACAGAAACACTTGCGCAAACAGGCTTTCATTTTCGTAGTGATTTACAATATTTTGCCGTAGGTCAGCAAACAGCTGCGTATTTCTCAGCAAAAATAGAGCAAACGGTTAAATATCCGATTGATAGTGAAAATAGTGAAGGGTTGTTAGCCTTGCCGGAAATGCAGCATTTATCCGATAAAAATGTGATCATTTTGCGTGCAGAAACTGGCCGAGAGCTTATGGCACAAACCTTGGTAACAAGGGGCGCATTAGTGCAGCATATTGAGTGTTATCGCCGTATGCCACTAGAAGAAAATATTGTTGAGAAACTTAGTCTTGCGAAACGTGTCGGTATTGATACGATTGTGGTAACCAGTGGGGAAATTTTAGATTTATTAGAAGCCTATACTGCAGAAGAAGATAAAGATTGGTTGCACAGTTGTCGTTTAATTGTGGTAAGCGAGCGAATTGCGCAAACTGCGGAAAATTTAGGTTGGTCTGCTGAGCAAATTATTGTTTCTCTTAGAGCAGATAACCAAAGTTTATTTGAGATAATTAGCCAACAAGTTCAATGAACTTAGATAAACCATGTACGAATTTTAACTCCAGAAGGGGATGACTATGTCAGAAAAAAAAGAAATGGATGAAAACCAAGTAACGCTTGATGAACAAGCGGTCGAATTGTCACAAAAATCTGCAAATACAGTAGATGCTCGTGATAATGAGACTCCAGCACCTGTCATTATTAAAAAAGGTGGGAATGCATTAGGTTTTCTTGCTTTATTAGTTGCATTGGGCGTAGGTGGTGCAGGTTATTTCTTCGGAAATGCAAAAGTTGCTGAGCTAGAAAGTGCTCTAGCAGCGGTGAACGCGAAAGCTAGCCAAGTTCGTACAGAAACTAAAGCACCTGAAATTAATTTAGATGCGGAAAGAGAGCAACTAGGGCAATTAGCAAAAGCTTATCAACAGGCAAATGAGCGTGTATTGCAATTAGAACAAGCACAAACAGCTTATACCAACCAAATTAACGGTTTGCAGTCGCAAATTAAACGTTTATTAAATGCAGGAACGCAGAACGATTCATCCGCATGGTTACTTTCTGATGCTGATTTCTTATTAAACAATGCACTACGTAAAGTGGTATTGGATAATGATATTGATACGGCAAAAAGTTTATTAGTTGAAGCGGATAGTGTCTTAAGTAAGTTAAATTTACAAGGCGTAAGTGCTGTGCGTAATGCTATTCAAGCAGATTTAACCGCCTTAAATGGCGTAAATAAAGTGGATCAGAATAGCTTGATGCAACATCTTACTGTGATGGCTAATCGCTTAGATGATCTGCCTATTTTAGAAAGTGATAGTGATACTTCGCTGGCTAAAACTGGTCAAGTGAGTGATTCTATTGACGATTGGCAGCAAAATTTAGAGAAAAGTGCTAATTCGTTTTTAGATAATTTTATTCGTGTCAGAGATCGTAATGCTTCGGAAGAAAAAGGCTTTGTTGCCCCAAATCAAGAAGTCTATTTGCGTGAGAACATCCGTTTACGTTTACAAATTGCGATTCTTGCGATTCCACGTCAACAAAATGAATTGTATAAAAAATCACTTGAAGCGGTTAGTACTTGGATTCGTAGTTATTTCGATACCAAAGATGATGCGGTGAAAGCTTTCTTAAAAGAACTTGACGAATTAAGTGAGCAATCGATTTATATTGATGCACCAGAAAAATTACAAAGTCTTATTTCGCTTGAGCAACTACTCAATAAAGCACCTCAACCAGTTGAAAAAGTGGAAATTAAAGCAGAGCAGAGCTTAAATACGCCAAGTAAACAAGAGGAAGTCAAAGCTTTAGAGCAAGCAAAACAAGATGAAGCACAATCTGCTTCTCCTGCTGCATCAGAAGCAACCGCTCAACCAGAAGCACAAGCGCAATAGGAGGCATTATGTTTAGAGTCCTATTTTTGATGTTGTTGGTGTTAATTGCTTTAATTGCCGGCCCTTATATTGCGAATACGCATGATTTAGTTCGTATTGAAACCAATACTAAAATTATTGAGATGCGGTTAATTTCACTCGTGATGTTCTTTGTGGGTGCAATGGCGGTGATTTACCTCATTGAATGGGCAATTAGCCGTTTTTGTCGATTAAGTAAAGGTTCTTATAACTGGTTCTTTAATCGCAAACAACGTAAAGCACAAAAAGAGACCTTAGAAGGGTTAATGCGAATGAGTGAAGGTGATTACTCTAAAGCAGAAAAACTCTTTAGTAAAAATGCGATGCATGCTGAAGAACCCGTGCTTAATCTGATTAAAGCTGCAGAAGCTGCACAGCAAAGCGGCGATGAATTTGGCGCGAACAAATATCTAATTGATGCAGGTAAACTTGCTGGAAACAACAATGTTGCCGTTGAACTTGCACGTGTACGTATTTTGATGTTACAAAATAAAGTACCGGCAGCACGTAGTGCAATTGATAGCTTATTAGAATTTGCTCCGAATAATTCGGAGGTATTGCGTTTAGCCATTCAGGTTTATCAAGCTTCAAAAGCTTATACTGCTTTAGATAGCATTTTAGAAAGTATTGGACAACGCAGTTTCTTATCCACAGAAGAGTATGAAAAACTTGAGCACCTAGTGGATGATGGCTTAATGGATGAAGTCATGAATGAGGCAGGTCAAGATGGATTACTCAGTTGGTGGAGTGCGCAACCAAGCCGTCGTTCTAAATCAATTTATGCGCAAGTCGGTTTAATTAAACGCTTAATTGATACGGATGATCATGTTTCAGCAGAAGAGTTTGCGTTAAAAGCAGTGAAGAAATATGAAGATGCTCAGCTTCTACCATTGCTGAATGAATTAACTCGCTTACAAGTAGATGCTGAAAGTAAACTGGTAAAAACGCTGGCTAAACGTGCAGAAAAAGCAGAAGAGCAATATCGCGATGATTATGCTCGTGCGTTAGGTTATATCTATGCAAGAGAAAGCTTGTTTGACAAAGCTAAGTTACAATTTGAGTTGTTGCTTAACCATAAAGAGTGTGTTGCTAACGATCGTATTATGGCGCTTTATGTTGCAGAGCAAGCTAAAGATCAAGCTTTAGTCGATCGTATTCAGGCAATTAACTTGCAATCAGCTAATATGGTGAAAGCACCTGAACCTGTGACAGAATAGTTTGTTAATTCGAAAAAATTAAATCACAACTTCATAATAAAGGGCTGAGTCCGATATGCTTTCGGATTCAGCCCTTTAATATTATTTGTAATGATATTTTTGCATTATTGCAGTAATTGCTTAGTTAATTGAATAACTTGTGTAATTTCATCAGAGGAGAGTTTGCCTTCTTTTACAAACTTAACTTTACCACTTTTATCTAATACGATAATCGCGCTCTCTTTTTCTTTTAATCCCCATGCTTTTTTTACAGTGCTGTTGTCATCTAGCACGACTTGGCTGTGGGGGTTTTCTTTTTTCCTTTTTCTGCACTACTTTTTACAAACATACCTGTTCCGACGATAGCATCATCTGCGTTAATAATAGTCGTAGTTTGGTATTGTTGTTGATTAAAGTGTGCCGCTTTAATGGCATCGATAACAGCTTGGTTTTTTTCTTTTGCGGCACTTCTGCCAGCAAGGTGATGTACAATGCGCACTTTGCCACTGAGAGCGCTGCTATGCCATTGTTGGTAAGCCGCATCTTGTCCTTTTAAGGTAATTTCTCCAGCCTCACTCACGCTTGTTTGTGGAAGCATTTGATCAAGTTTTAATGAATGTGCCAGTGCTAAGGGTGAAAATAGCACTGAGCTACATAATAATACTAGTAATTGTTTTTTCATCTTATTTCCTATTCTTTGATAAAGGTAAAATTTAAAAAAGTGTTAATTCGTATGCTACCAGCTGCCACCAGCACCGCCACCACCGGAGGAACCACCGCCAAAGCTATCACCGCTGCCATGGCTACCGCCTCCAAAACTGCCGCCGCCGAAGCCACCACCAAAACCACCACTACGGCGACTATTGAGAATTACGCGTCCAAGTTGCTCTGCTGCGCTTGGGCTAACATAACGACTGCCACCTCTTGGGTAGAAGAGGATGAAGATGATAGCGCCCATAACAAGAAAGAAGAGTAATCCATCAATTTCATCAATACTGCTTTCTTCCTCTCCATAGCTTGCATAAGGTGCATATTCACCGTTAATTGCAGCCATAATTGCGGAAAGACCACTGGCAATACCTTCCGCATAGCGAGATTCTTTGAAATATGGCGTAATGTTGTGACGAATAATGGTTGCAGCCACAGCATCTGGTAATGCGCCTTCAATGCCTCGCCCTGTTGCAATAAACAGTTTGCGATCATTTTTAGCGACCAGTAACAACACGCCGTTGTTTTCATTGTTTTTGCTGCGTCCAATGCCCCATTTATTAAACAGATTAGTCGCATAAGTTGCGATGGCTTCACCTTGTGTGTCAGGAACGATGACTACAATAATTTGTGAACTGGTTTTAGCACGATTAGCAATCAGCGCATCTTCCAGCGTTCGCCATTCTTGTTGGCTAAGCGTGTTTTTGGTGTAATCTGTTACATAATAAAATGGATTTGGAGCATCAGGATAGGTTACCGCAGTTGCCGGTAGGCTGAAAAGCATGAGAACTAGCCACCACAAGCGGTGAAAAAATTTGGCTGTTTTGCAAATCATTTCAAGATCACCTCATTTGGAAGTTCATTACTATCATCATTTTGGTAAGGAAAATAGATAGCAAGTTGTTTGCTTACTTGTGTAATACCTTCGCAAATCGCTTGAGTGTAAGCTTTTTCCTGTAAATGTACTTTCATTGCATCATAAACTTGTTGCCAGAATGCTTGACCGACTTTTTCATGAATGCCAATATCGCCAATGACTGCAACATGGTGTGGCTTGAAAGCTAGATAAATCAATACACCATTACGAGCATTAGTTGCTTGCATGTTTAATTCATCAAATAGTTGTTCAGCACGAGCAAGAGCTGTCACATTTTTCGGTGCTTTACTTTCGACCACCACGCGTAATTCAGCGCTGGTTTGTTGTTCTAAATGAGAAATTGCCTGTTCGATTTTTTGAGTATCGACAGGCAATTTTTTATTGAAAAAAGGGAATAAAGACATGCTTTTCCTTAAAAAAGGGGGAGTTTATACTCCCCATTTGTTTTAGTTAAAATTTACCACAGGCGCTTTATCTGCCCCAGCTTCTGCTTTAAATTGTGGTTTCGCTTTAAAACCCATCAGCATCGCTGCAATTTTCGTTGGCATTTCACGCACTTGTTTGTTGTATTCTTTTACGGCATTGTTGTAAAGATTACGTTCAGTGTTAATGCGGTTTTCGGTGCCTTCTAATTGTGCTTGAAGATTTAAGAAACCTTCATGTGCTTTTAATTCTGGGTATTTTTCAACTGAAACTAATAAACGAGAAAGTGAAGAATTGACTTCTTGTTGAGCCGCTTGATATTTTGCCATTTCTTCTTCGCTTGCAGTGTTTGGATTGATAGTAATCGCAGTAGCTTTTGCGCGTGCATCAATAACCGCAGTGAGCGTTTCTTTCTCAAAATTCGCTTGACCTTTTACAGTGTTCACTAGATTAGGGATTAAATCTGCACGGCGTTGGTAAGCTGATTCAACATTACCCCATACAGAGTTAATATCTTCTTCTGCGCGCATTAAGTCATTATATTTGGTTAATGAATAACCGCCTAAAGCAATGACAGCAATGAGTAAAATGCCTAAAATCTTTTTCATAATAATATCCTAAATAAAAAGGTTTAAAAATCAGGCGAATTCTACGAGGAAGTGAGCTGATTTACCAATAAACTTACACAGTTTTGCATTAAACAAAACACCGAGCAGTGCTCGGTGTTTTTTCATCTTATTTTAAGCGTTCGAAGCCTTTTTCTAAATCATGGATTAAATCTTCTACGGCTTCTAAACCAATATGGACACGGACTAAGGTGCCAGTTAATTTACGTTCAATCGCAGGGCGGATACGTGCAATTTCAGCAGGTTGGTTGGCTAGAATGAGAGATTCAAAACCGCCCCATGAGTATGCCATAGAGAATATTTCAAAGTGATCTAAGAAATTCGCTAGTTGCTCATCTGTTAGCTTTTGGTAAAGTTCAAAAGAGAATAGACCGCTTGAACCTTTAAAGTCACGTTTAAAAAATTCGTGACCTGGGCAGCTTGGTAATGCTGGGTGATAAACTGCTTTGACTTCTGGGCGTTCAGCAAGCCATTTAGCCACTTGAATAGAACTTTCTTCATGTTGTTTTAAGCGAATGCCTAATGTACGCAAGCCACGAGCCGTAGTATAAGCCGAATCAGCATCAACCATTTGTCCCATCAGGTATGAACGTTCACGGAGTTGATCCCAACAACGTGCATTAGAAACTGCAGTACCAATCATCACATCAGAATGCCCAACAAGGTATTTGGTGCCAGCTTGAATTGAAATATCAATGCCAAATTCTAACGCAGGGAAAAGCACACCTGCTGCCCAAGTGTTATCAATCATAATCACGATATCTGGATTGACTGAACGTGCCGCTTGAACTAATGTTGGGACATCAGGCACTTCCATCGTGAGTGAACTTGGGCTTTCTAAAAATAGGACTTTTGTGTTTGGTTGAATAAGTGCTGCTAAGCCTTCACCAATCATCGGATCATAGAAAGTAGTGCTTACGCCTAAATTAGCCAAAATATGATTACAGAAGTCTTGAGTTGGCTCATATGCTGCACCTGTCATTAACACATGATCACCTTGTGAAACAAAGGCTAAAATTGCATTAGTCACAGCTGCTGCACCGCAAGGATAAAGATAACAACCTGCCCCGCCTTCTAGTTCGCACATTGCATCTTGAAGTGCAAAATGGGTTAAGGTACCGCGGCGACCGTAAAAGAGCTCGCCTTTATAACGGTTAAGCGTGGCATGTTTTTTATCTTTTACTGAATTAAAAACGAGTGATGAAGCACGTTGAATTACCGGGCTTACAGAGCCTTGGGTATAGCGTTGTTTGCGTCCTGCATGAACCAGTTTGGTTTCAAGACTTTGAGATTTTGACATAATGATTTCCTAAATGAGCAGTGCAAGCGGTCGATTTTGTAAATTTTTTTGCAAAATAGTAGGTTATTTTCTACAAAATCGAGGCTTTATTTATTTTCAAATTATTTGAATACAGAACGATATTGCGTTTTAGTGCGTTTGAATTGGCTTAATAAAACTAGTGCAAAGAAAACAGTAAATGCTGAGAATGCTAAAATTAACCATTGTGGCATTCCCCAGCCAAGCATTTGCCATTGGCTTTCGCTACAGTTCACTGGGCCTGGTGCAAAAATGCTAGGGAACCATTGATCAAATGGCATTGTTTGTGGAAAGTCTGGCTTGAATTCGCATTGATTCCATGGAGAAGGGTTTAGCTGGTAGTCTGTGTGACGGATAGCAATTAATAGCCCTTTAATTGCAGAAAAACCCCAAAGAATAATGGCTAACCATCTGAATAAAAATACACGTGGAGAGAGTAAAGCTATGCAAGCAGCAACAATTAAGCCTAAAATAGCAAGGCGTTCATAAACGCACATGACACAAGGTTGAAGCCCAAGTCCGTGTTGAAAATAAAGCCCAGTTGCTTCTAAACCTAGTGCAACTAATGCTAAAAAAAACCAAGCTGAGCGCTTGAGGGAACATTTTTTAAAATAAGCCAGCATATTTTTTCCTCATAAATCAAATGGTGCTATTGTAACTGATTTTGCGTATCGATGTGCAGATATTCTCCAGATAAAACGAAAAAGGGCGCACAAAAGTACGCCCTTCACTCTATTTTTATCGTATTGAATTAACGACTAATAATCCAACCCCATTGGGTCATCAATTCAGTTGCTTCTGGGAGTAAAAACTCCAAGCAAAGGAAGCCGACACCAGAAAGTACGATAGTGTAAGGAAGTGCCATGATAAACATTCTGCCATAAGAAAGGCGAATAAGCGGTGCAAATGCAGAGGTAAGTAGGAATAAAAATGCCGCTTGACCGTTTGGTGTTGCAACCGATGGTAAGTTGGTTCCAGTGTTAATTGCAGTCGCAATTAAGTCAAATTGCTCGCGATTTAATGCACCTGAAAGATAAGCACTTTTTGCTTCCGTAATGTAAACCGTACCCACGAACACGTTATCAGAAATCATTGAAAGTAAGCCGTTAAAGATATAGAACAATGATAATTGTGAGTGTGGATCAGCCGAAAGTACAAAGTGAATAATTGGTTTAAACAGTTGTAAATCGTTAATCACAGCCACAATTGAGAAGAAAACCACTAATAATGCACAAAATGGCATGGATTCTTGGAAAGAACGTCCAATTGTGTGTTCATCTGTTACCCCACAAAATGCAGTGGTTAAGATAATAACAGTTAACCCGATAATCCCCACATCAGCTAAATGCAAGGCAAGGCCAATAACTAGCCAAATTCCGATTAAACCTTGTAAAACTAATTTATAGCGATCTTGTGTGGACATTTTGCGCTCTTTAGATTGGTTATAACGAGCTAATACAACCCAAACTTTTTTCGGTAACTTCGCGCCATAACCAAATAGGCTGAAATGTTCAACAAGCAGACAAGTAATAATACCGCAAACAAGTACTGGAACACTGATTGGCGCGATGCGTAAGAAAAACTCCACAAAGCTCCATTCAGCTTGTCCAGCAATAATAAGGTTTTGTGGTTCGCCCACCATTGTCATTACGCCACCGAGTGCAGAACCAACGCCCGCGTGCATCAATAAGCTGCGTAAAAATGCACGGAATTGTTCTAAAATTTCTTTTTTACTGGTGATTTTATCGTCGTTGGTAATATCCGTTGAATCTTCAAAGTTATTGCCAGAAGCAACTTTATGATAAACCCCGTAGAAACCGGTACCAACGCTGATAATAACTGCAATAACTGTTAAAGCATCTAGGAAAGCTGAAAGGAAGGCGGCACTTAAGCAGAATGTCAGTGCAAGGCGTTTTTTAGAATGGACAACAATTAATAGTTTAGTGAAGGCATACAGCAGCAGTTGTTTCATAAAATAAATACCTGCTACCATAAACATCAATAATAAAATAACATCAAAGTTTGCCATCACTTCTTCTTTTATATGATGCGGTGAGGTCATGCCAATCACTACTGCTTCAATAGTGAGTAAACCGCCTGGTTGAAGTGGATAACATTTTAGTGCCATCGCTAAGGTAAAAATAAATTCAGCAACTAAGAGCCATCCTGCAGCAAAAGGGCTAATTGCGTAATAAATGATTGGATTAGCGATTAAAAATGCAATAATGCAATATTTATACCAAATAGGACTTTTCCCTAAAAAACTTTTAAAGAAAACGTTTACGCCATGCATAAGTAAAACCTCTGTCAATCTTGTCAGAATATATTAAGTATTTGTAATATAATCCTGTTTCCTTCATAATACAACTGTACTAATTTTTATTGGTGCCCAAAATTAAAAAAATCTAACAAATCATTGTTTTATATCTAATTTTTAGGCATTTTTTGCCTTATTTTTTATTTGAGAACGCATTTTCATGGAACAATCTTTTATCTTAAAAGCGCAAAGTCCGGCAGCATTAGCTGAAGAATATATTGTCAAAAGTATTTGGGAAAATAAGTATCCAGCAGGAACTGAATTGCCGGCAGAACGTGAGCTTGCTGATAAAATAGGGGTTACACGTACAACCTTGCGTGAAGTATTGCAACGATTAGCGCGTGATGGTTGGTTAACGATTCAACACGGTAAAGCGACACGTGTAAATGACATTTGGCAAAGTGCGGGCCCGAATGTACTGAATACAGTATTAAAATTAGATCACACGCTTGCACCAGTGATTGTTTCTAATGTGTTATCACTTCGTACACGTATGGCGGAATACTATGTGCGTGAGGCAGTAAAAATTTCTCCAAAAGATTCATTGGCATTGTTTGCACCATTAGCGGAATTAGCTGATACGCCAGAAGCTTATGTTGAATTTGATTATAATTTATTCCGTCAATTTACTTTTATTGCGAATAAACCAGTTTATGCGTTGGTGTTAAATAGTTTTAGAAGCATGTATTTGCAAGTGGCCTCACTATTTTTCCAAAATGCGCAAGCTAGAGAATTGACGTTACAATTTTATTTACAATTACAGAAATTGTGTGAAGCAGGTGATTACAATGGTGTGATGGAATGTATCATTCGTAATCGCCACGAAAGCGGACAATTTTGGAGCGCGATTTTACAATCGTTGCCAGAAAGCTTCGGAGAGAATAAATAACCTTTTATGTCAAACCAATCTGTTAGTTTTACATTAGCCCCTGAAGATAATGCTTGCCTACAGTCACTCTGTGGTGCATTTGATGAGCATCTTACCCTAATTGAAAAGAGCTTTAACCTTGTCATCGCACGACAAGGTTTTGCTTTTACCTTACAAACCGAAGAAGAAAATCATCACAGCCTTTCGTTACTACAAAATAGTGCCAAGTTGATTAAACAACTCTATAACGATACTGCACCAATTAAAGGAAAAATCAAACAGCTTGATTTAGAAGATGTACATTTGGCCATTCAAGAAAGCCGAATGTTATTACAGAACCATTGGCAAGGTTTATCTCAAGGTGAAATTGCGATTAAAACTAAACGAGGTGTGATTAAACCTCGTGGAGAACACCAGCAAGCCTATTTACGTAATATTTTAAGCCACGATATTAGCTTCGGGATTGGGCCTGCCGGGACTGGGAAAACTTTCTTGGCGGTTGCTGCTGCAGTAGAATCATTAGAACGCCAGGAAATTCGCCGTATTTTATTAACTCGCCCCGCGGTGGAAGCTGGCGAGAAATTGGGTTTTTTACCGGGTGATTTAGGACAAAAAATTGAGCCTTATTTACGTCCGCTTTACGATGCTTTATTTGAAATGCTAGGCTTTGAAAAAGCACAAAAACTGATGGAGCGGAATGTGATTGAAATTGCTCCGTTAGCTTATATGCGTGGGCGCACCTTAAATGATGCTTTTATTATTTTAGATGAGAGTCAAAATACAACTATTGAACAGATGAAAATGTTCTTAACTCGTATTGGCTTTAATTCTAAAGCCGTAATTACTGGTGATGTCACGCAAGTAGATTTACCTCGTAGCCAAAAATCAGGCTTAAAGCATGCAATGGAAGTATTAAAAGAGGTAAAAGAATTAAGTTTTAACTTTTTTGATAGCCACGATATTGTTCGACATCCTGTTGTTGCTAAAATTGTGCAAGCTTATGATGTATGGGAAGCTGAAGATGAAATTCGCCAAGCCCAACGTAAAGCAGAGCAGCAGCGACAAAAGCTTGAAGCAGAACAAACACGAATCCTTGCTCAAGCTGAGCAGTTATAGATTAGCCCAACTAAAAAAGCCTTATTCATAGTGAATAAGGCTTTTTTGTGATTAACCGAAACGGAAGAATTACTCTTCTGGGAATTTCGCTTCTAGTTCATCCACTAATTTATCATATAGTGATTCTTTCTCTTTTGCTTTGTTCTGCGCATCACTGATTTTATTCATATTGTCAATTGATGGCGATTTTGCTTGTGATAAGTACACTTGGTTAGTTGCTTTTTCGGCTTCAATATAATCTTTATATAAACCGATAAGTGGTGTTGCTTCGGCAGATTGAATGCCTAACGCATCTAATTCTGCTAAGTATTCAGCAGATTTTTTATCAAATTCTGCAATCGCAGCTTCTGTTTTCGCTACATCATTAGTACCCATAGCTTGAACAATCGCATCAGTTGCTGCGTTTACTTTGTCACGAGTAACTTCTTCCCACTCACTAAATTTTTTCACATCTTGAGCTTGTTGAGATGCTGCAAAAGCATTAACAGACATTAATGTAAGTGCAGAAACAGCTGCGATTTTGAAAAGTTTTTTCATACTAAAATACCTTTTAAAAGTAAAAATGGAAAATAATTTGCATAAAACTTTATGCATTAGTATGCATTAGTATGCATTAGTATGCATTAGTATGCATTAGTAGGTTATTAAACATTATCATTTCAGTCAACTATAATTTTGTAAATTTGACTAAAATCATCGGAATTAGGCAATTTCAGCTATTGTTTGGCTGATTTTTAAACAAAAACACCTTCGAGTGATTACTCAAAGGTGTTTTGTTTGATAAAAATTTTGCAAAAAAGCAGATAAATTTAACCGCTTGTCGTTTAAGTCTGACTAAAACGGAGATAGAAAGTGATCTCAAAACTGCTTTCATTTAAACGATATTGCTCAGCCAAATTCGGGCCACATGAGTTAGAGCCGATACCACTCATTTTATAGTCGAGGCTTAAAATAGTATGACCAGAATGTTCCAAATCATAGCAGTGCGTTTTTTCTGTGAGCATTTCTGCGGTATAAGGCGATAAATTAAAGCTAAATGGTGCGCTAGCCCAAGCCATCAATGCGTCAGATTTGACATAATAGCAGCCCCAATGACTGCCATTTTCTTGCGGTTTGACATAGTCGGTATGATTTTTTATCGCATCAGTGCGGTAAATACCGAGTTTCGCCAGATGGTGCTTGTCAATGTAGCTTTCATCTTCCCCATAGCCAAAGTATTCCACTTCGCCTAAATTTTTCGGTAAATAGCAACGTAAGCCAAAACGCGGTAAAAATGGCAAATGTGCAGGGCGCTGTGCTTGAATTTGTATACTTAATTGCCCATTTGCCAGCAAGGTATAACAGAGGTCCAAATTCAAAATGCGACCACGCGCAACACTAAGTATTGCAGATTTCACATGAATTTCGACCGCTTGTGTTAAATGGCTGATGGTCGTTTGGTAAGCTCTGGTATATGCATTATCGTAGCCTGCATTTTGCCAAGTATGACGAATGAGGCGATCGTTATCAGTTGGTGCGCGCCAAATTTGAAAATCTAGCGGTTGTTCAATTTGTGCTTTGCCTGCTTTTTCAATTTCGCTAAAAATCCCTTTCTGTTTATCAAAGTGATACCTCCATTCTTGATTGTCAATCCTGATAAATTGCGCGTTTTCTTCAATCTTAAATAGTGTTGGTGTGCTAGCAAGCGGTGCAGTTTTGAAGACATTCTGCGGATAAATATTGAGTTGATCGAAACCTAATTCATGACCAGCTGGTAATAATGCGGTTTCTTCATTTTGATGATAAGAGAGATTGAGTAACCAATGAGAACCGTTGTTTTCCGGTAAAATTATCGGCAGTTGCACTTCTGCTTGAGCCGAGCAATTCACATGTAATTTACCAGATTGCATCGGTACGCCATTTTCTAACCATTGATAGTGAATAGAAAGCGTGTTTAGATCACTGAAATCAAAATAGTTAGTCAGTATGATTTTGCCATCTTGATAACGTGCACGAACCGGGCGGTTAACATTTTTGAGTTCACGCAAATTGCTGTGTGGAATACGATCTGGCGAGACTAAGCCGTCCATACAGAAATTGCCATCATTAGGGCTATCACCAAAATCGCCACCGTAACCAAATTGCCCGTTTTCGCGATAAGGTGCATGATCGCACCATTCCCACACGAATCCCCCACAGGCAAGAGGCGAATGATGAAAGGCTTGCCAATAATCTTCCGCATCACCATTTGAATTGCCCATAGCGTGACTATATTCGCAAAGTAAGAATGGCTTGGATTGAGGTTGTTGACAATAGCGCTCAATATCTTGCGGAGAGCCATACATTTCGCTGTAAAAATCTAAGTGTTTTAAGTCGTTTTTATGTTGGCTGTGTTGGTAGATAGCACTTTCATAATGTAGCAATCGGCTTGGATCGCGGGCTTTAATCCATGCTGCAGCCGCTTCAAAGTTTTCACCATAACCCGATTCATTACCGAGAGACCAAATTAGAACAGAAGTGCGATTTTTATCCCGTTCAATATTGGCTTGTTGGCGGTCTAAAATGGCTTGCTTGAATTGCGGATCTCGGGCGAAATAGCAAAAATTATCGATAGTTTCTTGGCGAATCCGTGCTGTTTCCAAATCATTTTCATGATTAAGCAATATACTGGGTTCAGGCTGGCGAACAGTGAGCATGCTTGCACCGTGGGATTCCACATCACTTTCGCTAATCAAATAAAACCCTAGCTTATCGCATAGCTCACTAAACCAAGGCGCATTAGGATAATGCGCCGTGCGGATAGCATTGATGTTATGTTGCTTCATCAACTTTAGGTCAGTTAAGGCTTGTGCATAGCTAATGGTATAGCCGGTTTTCGGGTCGCTATCGTGGCGGTTTACACCTTTAAATTTAATGGACTGCCCGTTTAAAAGTAGCACGCCTGCTTTGACTTCAATTTTTCGAAAGCCGATTTTTTGGACGATAACTTCGTCGTTATCACGCAGAATTAAGGTATAAAGCAAAGGATTTTCTGCTTGCCATAATTGCACATTTGCAATTTTTTCTTCTAAATTGACCGCTTGTTGGCGGAAAATCTCAACATTTTGTGGAGAAAGTAACTGAATATCTAATGCGCGTGATTCATTGATAAATGTTGTTTCAAGCGAAATTGTTGCCTCATTAAGCGTTTCATTAAGCGTGTAACGAATAAAGAAATCTTGTAGATAGTTCGCTTGGCGACTAAGTAGATAAACATCACGGAAAATACCAGACATTCTGAATTTATCTTGATCTTCTAAATAGCTGCCATCACACCATTTCAACACGACAGCGTACAAGCTGTTTTGGCCATGGTGAACATAATCGGTAATATCAAATTCAGCTGTCGCATGGCTCACTTGGCTGTAACCAACAAATTGCTCGTTGATATAGAGGTAAATACAGGCATCGACACCTTCAAAGTTAAGCAAGTAACGTTGCTCGCGTTGTGGGGACCATTCAAAATGGCGATGGTATAAACCACAAGGTGTTCGATGCGGTACGAATGGCGGATCAAACGGGAATGGATAGTTAATATTTGTATAATGGTGTTGGTCGAAACCATGATTTTGCCAATTAGACGGCACTGGAATTTGCTGGCTGAAAGATTGCTTTAAGAAATCTTCAGGCAAATCGTGATAGCTTGGATAATAATGAAAATCCCAATCGCCATTGAGTGAGGTGAAATAATCCGAGGCTTCTCGTTCTTCAGTCGTCTCTAATCTTTGATGCGGAATAAAATAAGCGTGATGCGGCGTGGTATTGAGGTGCAATACGCTTGGATCTTCAAAATAGTGAGGCAAAATCATCCCGTTGCTCCATTCAACTTAGAAGTCAAAATTGTAGTGAATATAGTGCTGATAAGGTTCATTCGCTTGGCTAATGCCACCGTATTGCGCTAATTCTGGTTGATTTGGACTGTTTGGGAAAAATTCTGGTTCCAGTGCAACGCCTGCATAATCAACATAGTGCCCATCGTTTAAATCTGGTTGTCCGGCTAACCAATTTCCGGTGTAAATTTGAATGGCTGGGTAGCTAGTCTCTAGTGTTAGACGTAGGTCATCAACGGCTAAACAAGCGGTCGGATTTTGGTTATTTTTTGCAATAAGGAATGCGTGATCGTAGCCTTTTACTGCTTGCTGATCAGCATCTTTCAATAAATCTTGTCCGAGCAATTTAGGCTGGCGAAAATCAAATCCTGTTCCAGCTACAGCGGTTAAAGGTGCATTCGGAATGCCCGTTGTATCCACAGGGAGATATTGTTCTGCATTTAATTGCAGCTGGTGCTGAGTAATGGTCTTTTCGCCATTTAAATTAAAATAGGCATGGTTGGTTAAACAAAGCGGTGTAGCGCCACTTGCTTTTGCATCATAATCAATCGTCACCGTTTTTTCGTGTAAGCGATAAGTGACTGTTGCTTGAACTTCTGATCCAAATCCTTCCTCACCATCCGCAAAAGTATAAGCAAATGTGACCGCTTGTGGCTGTTGGTTAACAACTTGCCAATGAACGTGGCTACCACCAATCTTGCCACCATGTAGGTTGTTTTCCCCATTGTTAGCAGCTAATTGATAATGTTGTTGATTTAATTGATAACGGGCATGCGCAATTCGGTTGGCGTAGCGTCCAATGGTTGCACCAAAATAGGCACTGTTTTCTTGCCAGCGCGCTGGTGTGGTGGTAATTAAGATTTCACGATCGCCGCTGGGATGTTTCACGACACATGACAGCCAAGAAGCGCCAAAATTAGAGAGTGTAATTTTTAGATAATCGTTTTCTAACAAAAAGGTTTGCATACGGATTCCTCCTTTGCCCGTATCTTACAAATGGCTTGATGTTAAGGTTAACAATGGTCTTTTAAAAGCTGAAATATTTGAAAATGTGAACCAAGTCACATTTTCAATGAAGGGAGGAATAATTAAGATTAAACGACTGCGCGAATAGTGGATTCGTCCATTTCTGCATCAAAGGCTTGGCAGAGTTTTTGTAATTTTTCGTCTTTTAATAAGGCATTTTTGGCATCTAGTGTAAGCTGTTCAAAAATAGCACGGCGAATTTCTAATGGGGTTTTATGATTAGCGCTTTCCCCAATAGTGAGTTGATAATCAAAGCCTTTAGTTGCTAATGCATTGGCTAGACTTTGACGAGATTCTTCATTGTCTAAGTGTGCCATATTCGGCTTTAACACTAATTGGAGTTGATTACCTTGCTTCTCACTTAAATAGCTGTTTAATGCTACTTGGCGAGAAAGTCCGCCTAATTTGAGTTCATTGACAATGGCGCACCATTCATCTTGCTCACACGAAAGTGCGATCGTTTTTTCCACCAATTCTGGTGTGCGTTCTTGCAAAATGGCTTGTTTAATATCAGACGGCTTTGCTGCTTCTGCTTGATTTTCTAATTCAGGATTGAGCCATGTCCAACGATATTCTTCATCGTTAAGTGGGGCAGTAGGTTTGGAAACAACCGGTTTTTCCTCTATTTCAGGTTGTGCCAATTGCATCAGCCGACTTTGTAGGTTATTTGTGCCAGTTTTAGTTGATACAGCTGGTTTCGCTATTGGCTCAGGCTTTTTTTTTTCGGTTTGAGCTAGTTGAGCTTGTTTTTCTTGCAGCTGTTTACGCGCTTGTATTGCAGCAAGCGCAGGGGAGATTTCAGGACTGCTTGTTTGAGCCACTTGAACTGGTGGTGTTGCTGCTTGAACAGGCTGAACCGGAACACGCTTTTCCACTTGCGCTTTTAATTGCGCTAAATTTTGGCTAGGTGTAGTTGCTGTCACCGGTGCTGGGTTTACTGTTTGCGCAGGTGTTACCACAGGCGCGGCAGGAGCTATCGACTGGTTTATTTCAGCAGTTCGTTTCGGGTGGAATGCCAGTGCTCGAAGCAAGGTCATTTCTACGCCTGCACGTAAATCTGGTGCATAAGCCAGTTCTTTTTTTCCAACAAGCATCAGTTGATAAAGAAATTGAACTTCTTCCGGTGCAATCAATTTAGCAAGGAAGTCTAACGTACTATTTTCTTCATGCGGTTTGAGGAGTTGACGCATGGCAATATTATGCAATGTTTCAGCCACATCATTGAGCAGTTGTTGCCAATCAACGCCTTTTTCAGCCACGGCTTGCACAATCGCCATTGTTTTTTCGCCATCGGCTTGAGCGAGTGCAGTGACGAGTTCAATAGGTTGGTTATCATCAATTAAGCCCAACATTTGTTGAACAGTAGTCAAACGAATATCCGCATTGCTCACTGCAATGGCTTGATCGGTCAGACTTAATGCATCACGAATACTTCCTTGTGCAGCTTTTGCCAGTTTTTCTACGGCACTAGGCTCATAAGGAATCTCTTCGTGATTTAAAATGAATTCTAAATGTGCAGCAATTTGCGGTGCTTCTAATGCACGCAAGTGAAATTGCATACAACGAGATAAAATCGTGATTGGGAGTTTTTGTGGATCGGTTGTTGCCAGTAAGAATTTAACGTATTCCGGTGGCTCTTCCAACGTTTTTAATAAGGCATTAAAACTATGACGAGAGAGCATATGCACTTCGTCAATTAGATACACTTTAAAACGTCCAACCGTTGGTTTGTATTGTACGTTATCAAGTAATTCGCGCGTATCTTCAACTTTAGTACGAGAGGCTGCATCGATTTCAATTAAATCAATAAAGCGCCCCTCTTCAATGGCTTTACAGTTGGCGCATTCACCACATGGTGTAGCGGTGATGCCAGTTTCGCAGTTTAACCCTTTTGCGAATAATCGTGCGATCGAAGTTTTGCCCACGCCACGCGTGCCTGAGAAAAGATAAGCGTGGTGAAGTCTGCCTTCACGCAAGCTATTTTCTAAAGCGGAGAGTACATGTTGCTGTCCGACAACTTCTGAGAAACGTTGTGGGCGCCATTTGCGGGCTAAAACTTGATAGCTCATTGAAAATTAGTGTCCTGCGAATTCCACTAAAGTAAAGGATTGAATCCCTTCTTTTTCTAAGCGTTCTTTTCCGCCTAAATCAGGTAACCAAATCACAAAAGCGGCATGTTCTACTTTACCACCTAAACGACGAATAAGTTTGGCAGTTGCATCAATAGTACCACCAGTCGCTAATAGGTCATCTACCACTAAAACGTTGTCATTTTCGCTAATCGCGTCTAAATGAATTTCTAAAGTATCTTCACCATATTCTAGTGAGTAAGATTGAGAAATCACTTCACGCGGGAGTTTTTTCGGTTTGCGTACTAATACGAATGGTAAACCTAATGCTAATGCAATTGGCGCACCAAAAATAAAACCGCGAGATTCTGTACCAACCACTTTTGTGATGCCTTTGTCTTTAAATTCAGCAACGATAGCATCAATAGTTGCTTGGAAAGCTTCTGGCACTTCTAAAAGTGAAGTGATGTCACGGAAGATAATCCCCGCTTTTGGGTAGTCAGGGATAGATTTGATAGATGATCTAATTAAATCGAGTTTGGTCATGTTTTAACCTATATTTATCGAAAAAAATAACCTATGGACTGTATAAAAAAATGCTCGTAATTACAAGGAAAATTTCTTATAAACCGAGTTTCAAATTCACAAGCGGTCATTTTTTTCTAGGCTTTTGCAAAATGCTAATCAAAAAAGCCCGCTTGCGATGGTTTAAAAGCAAAAATGCTGAATCAATTTAGTTAATAGCGCTTGAGTCGGTTCAATATAGCGTGTTTCTAAAAATTCATCTACTTGGTGGGCTTGTTCAATTGAACCAGGGCCTAGAACCAAGGTTGGGCATAGTTGTTGAATATAAGGTGCTTCAGTGCAATAGTTAGCCGATTCGCAAGGAACGCCTAATAATTTTTCTACTACTTGAACGATTTGCGCAGAATGTTCACATTCATAGCCGGGAATGCCACCGTGTAGATTACGAATTTCAATTAAATCGCCATATTTTTCTAGCATTGGTGCTAAATGGCTTAATAATAAATCGTGCAAATCTTCAACAGCTAAATAAGGTAGCGGACGCATATCTAATTGTAATTCACAGCAGGCGCAAATACGGTTAATCGCATCACCGCCGTGAATGTTGCCTAAATTCATGGTTGGATAAGGCACTTTGAAGAAATCGTTACGATAACGGGTTTTAAGCTCATCACGCATTTTTAATAGATGGCCAGTTGCTTCATGCATCAATTCAATCGCATTGATGCCTCGATCAGGATCGCTAGAGTGGCCGCTTTTCCCTGTAATACGAATCGCTTCGCCCATGTGGCCTTTATGCGCACGGATTGGCACGAGCGAAGTTGGCTCACCAATAATGGCACAATCAGGACGAATTTGGCTGTGTTGTGCAAAAGTACGGGCGCCAAGCATGGTGGTTTCTTCATCTGCGGTGGCAAGAATGCGGATAGGTTTACGGGTTTGGCTTAAATCTAAACGGCTGACGACATCTACAACAAAGGCAAAAAAGCCTTTCATATCCGCCGTGCCTAAGCCGTAGAGTTTGCCGGCTTGTTCTGTTAGCGTAAATGGATCAAACGTCCAACGCCCTTCATCAAAAGGCACGGTATCGGTATGCCCAGCCAGTAATAATCCACCTTCTCCTTCACCGTAAGTAGCTAAAAGGTTATATTTTTGACGAGCACCTTCAACCGGTAAGATTTCGGTTTTAAAACCTAAATCAGAAAGCCAATTTGCGAGCAATTCAATGAGCGTTTTATTAGAAAGATCTTCATTGGCATCCAGGCTAGAGATAGTTGGCAATGCAATAAGCTGACGATAACGTTCAAGAAACTCCATAAAATCTCCTATTTGCTGATTTTAAGCAGCGTAAAGCCCGCGAAAATTTCCCAAAGCATAATGCTATAAATACCCACGCGCTCAATCAGTGGCGTAAAAATAGTTGGTAGGGTCATAGAAACAATAATAGCAATACTGCCTACCACACCAAGCCATAATGAACGGCGTTTGAATTTTGGATAGCGAGCTGAAGAGATATCGAAACCTACCATAATTAGAGTTAGGTTACCGATTAAAAAAGTGAGGCTTGCGCCGAAATTATGTAAGCCACCTTGGTTGTAGCTAGCACTATTCAGATCAGAAACTAAGAAGGCACCAATACTAAAACAGAGCGCTAATAACGCACTTAAAACCCAATAACGGCGTTCAGAAATACGATAAATCCCTAAAAAATAAAGCCAAATAAAGAGATAACCTTGATAACTAAAGGCAGCACGCATCACTTGTGGCAAATTAGAGATTTTATTTTCATAATCACCTAGCATGGTGCCGATAGGGAAAAAGAGTTCCAACACGCTATGGTGAAAATAAGTAGTAATGCCACGTTCACTAAAAAGAATGGCAACATGTTCGCCGAATAAATAAAACACCCCACCGAAAGCGGTTAAGACTGCCACCAAAGCGGTAATGCCGTTAAGCATTTTATCAAAACATGGATGCATTAAATAAGGATAAACCGCCATGCCAAATGAACCGCTACGGAAATAATCACTGGTCTGTTGTGATGCATAGGCGATAGCATTAAGCATTCGTTTTAAGCCATTCTTCAAAGGGGTAATGTTGATCGTCATAACTTATTAAGATTGAAACAGAAGATAAAGAGCTGCAAAAAAGAGCAAGCTCAAGCCAAGTGTTAACCATTTTTCTACACGGCTTAGGTGTAAATAGCCTTTGCTGTGTTTTCGTTGATAGAAGAATAACACCATTCCTGGCAGATATAAAATGACAGAAAGTAATAAATAATTTAAACCTGCTGCATAAACTAACCAGATACCATATAGCGTTGCCATAATGCCTGTGAGTTTAATATACCATGCAGCCTGTTCTTTAAACGCAATTTTAATTAAATAACCACCGACTAAAAAGTAAGGGACTAAAATCATGGCGGTAGAAAGCTGAATTAGTACGCTATAGCCTTTGCCAGTAAAGAAGACAACTAACAAGATAATTTGAATCACAATGTTAGTAAACCACAGAGAGCTAATAGGCGTTTTGTTTTCGTTTTCTTTACTTAATAGTTGCGGAAAAACTTTAGTTTTTGATGCTTGGAACATAATCTCTGTTGAGAACATGGTCCAACTCATATAAGAAGCCAACACTGAAACAATTAAGCAAAACGTAATTAAAATCTGACCGCTTGTTCCCACCATATGTGCCATTAAGCCTGCCATAGATGGATTTGGCATCAAAGCAATTGTCTCTCTTGGCAATACGCCTAGTGAAAGGGCAGTAATTGCGACATAAAGAATCAGGGTAATTAAGATACCAAGCAGTGTTGCAATGCCGACATCACGTTTATTTTTGGCGTGCGCTGAAAGCACGCTAGCGCCTTCTACGCCAACAAACACCCAAAGGGTAATTAACATTGTACTTTTGATTTGCTCAAGTAGTGGAAGATTGAGTCTTTCGCCACTAAAATCATGCATAAATTGTTGGGGCGAAAATGCCCAAATAGCACAAGCAATAAAAAGAATGAGCGGTAACACTTTGACAATGGTGGCAATCAAATTCACATATGCAGCTTCTTTAATGCCTTTGGCAATTAAAATATGAATAAGCCAAACAATGATAGAAGCGCAAAGAATGGACGCAAAAGATGTACCATCGCCGAATAATGTAAAGCTTTCACTATCAATAAACATCCCTAATCCAGCAAAAGCCACGACTAAGTAGCTCACACTCCCGATTGAAGTACAAATCCAGTAGCCCCAAGCGCTTAAAGCACCGATAAAATCGCCAAAGCCTTCGCGAGCATAAGTGTAAATACTGCCTTCTAATTGTGGTTTTAATCGAGAAAGGAAAAAGAATGACAGCCCAAGAAAAGTAATCCCTACCCCTGTAATTGCCCAGCCCCACAGCAAGGCTTCAGCCCCTGCACTTTCGGCCATATTTTGCGGTAAGCTGAAAATGCCCGAACCGATCATAGAACTTAGTACGAGTGCGGTAAGCGAAACGAGCCCAATTTTGCCCTTTGACATGAAAATCCTTAAATAATTATTCAAAAAAACGGCGTAATTTAGCATAAAAAAGCAAAATTCCCCAATATAAAATCAAATGAGAAGCAAGATAAATTATGTTAGAGAGGCGCTTTTTTCAGATAACAAAAAACAGATTTGCGCTAGTTATCTTTGGCAATTGAGCCAAGCAATCTTTGCCAAGTTTTTTCACGTAAATTTTGTTGATTTGATTGAACGATATTTTTTTGCCAGTCTAATAGAGTCTCTTTTACCCATTGTTCACCCTGTTCATCAGCTTCTGCAAAGCAAGCGAGATTTAAGAGTTTATTGTTTACAACAAACATACCGCCTGTACTGACTTCATATTCGGTTTGGATTTTATCTAATTCTCTCACCGTAGTACTTTTTTTGACTAAAAAGAAATAGCTATTGTCATCTTCAAAAATTTTGTCTATTGAAATAATTTTTGTGCCGAGAAATTGCATTCCAGTTGTTTCAGGATTCACGTTAATCCTATTCTGCTCAATTTCTTCTATTTCTTCTATGAACTCACTAGAATTTAACAGTGAAGAAAATTGTGTTTCGAAAATATGCTTTAACTCTTTGATTTGAGCAGCTGACATCTGAAGATGAATAGCCTTTTTTGAAGTAGAAATTGAGCAATTTTGTTCTTTTCCTTGGATTAACGCGTTTAAATTGACATAGTTTGCATAATATTGATTCCCACTATCTTGAGCATTCATTTGTTCAGCGTATAAATAGGGTTCAATCATTTCAGGAGTAATTCTTATCATTCCTTTTGGTGTGGGAATATTGAACGTTGTTTCGCCAATAGTGATTGTATAAAGCTCACTTTCTTCATTTGCTAATGCGGGTTGAATCAAGATAAGTAAGCTTAAAAGCCATTTTTTCATGTTATTTTCTCATCAAATTTTTTGCTAATTTTAGCATGGTTTAGGCAATAGAATTGGAAAAGGCTTGCCTAGAATGTTCAAAAAATATATTATAGACGTCTAGACGGAAATACGGCTAATTAAATTTTGGTACAAGCGGTCTGTTTTAGCAAAAATTTTGCAAAATCTAACCGCTTGTATTTATTCATGACAACAACAAGGTATAGAACAATGGCTATCAATTTATTTACTTCAGAGTCGGTGTCAGAAGGGCATCCGGATAAAATTGCAGACCAAATCTCTGATGCAGTATTAGACGAAATTTTAAAACAAGATCCGAAAGCGCGTGTCGCGTGTGAAACTTATGTTAAAACTGGTATGGCGTTAGTAGGTGGAGAAATTACCACTTCTGCTTGGGTAGATATTGAAAACTTAACGCGCCAAGTGATTGCAGATATTGGTTATAACCATTCAGATATGGGCTTTGATGCACATTCTTGTGCAGTGTTAAATGCGATTGGTAAACAATCACCAGATATTAACCAAGGTGTAGATAGAGATGACCCATTAGCACAAGGCGCGGGTGACCAAGGTATTATGTTTGGTTATGCAACCAATGAAACAGAAGTGTTGATGCCAGCAGCTATTACTTATGCACATCGTTTAATGGAACGTCAAGCACAAGTGCGTAAAGCGGGTAAATTAGATTGGTTACGCCCAGATGCGAAAAGCCAGCTTACTTTTGCTTATGAAGATAACAAAATCGTTGGCATTGATGCCGTTGTGCTTTCAACACAGCACGCAGAAAGCGTGAACCAAAAAGATTTGGTGGAAGGGGTGATGGAAGAGATCATCAAACCGGTACTACCAAGCGAATGGTTAAGTCAAAACACTAAATACTTTATTAACCCAACCGGCCGTTTTGTGATTGGTGGGCCAATGGGGGACTGTGGTTTAACTGGTCGTAAAATCATTGTGGATACTTACGGCGGTGCAGCGCGTCATGGTGGCGGTGCATTCTCTGGTAAAGATCCATCGAAAGTTGACCGTTCAGCGGCATATGCAGCACGTTATGTTGCGAAAAACATTGTGGCAGCAGGGCTTGCAGATCGTTGTGAAATTCAGCTTTCTTACGCTATCGGTGTAGCAGAACCAACTTCTATCATGGTAGAAACTTTCGGCACAGGTAAAGTAAGCAATGAAACTTTAGTGAAACTAATTTACCAACACTTTGATTTACGTCCTTACGGTTTAATCAAAATGTTAGATTTAATTCGCCCAATTTATCGCGAAACAGCGGCTTACGGCCACTTCGGTCGTTCACATTTCCCATGGGAACAAACAGATAAAGCAGAAGCATTAAAAGCAGATGCAGGCTTATAATTAAGCGATAATAAGCGGTGTAATTTTGTAAAATTTTGCAAAATTACACCGTTTTTTATTATTTATCTGTCATTCAAAAGGGGCGTGGAATGTTTGATAGCCATATTCATTTAGAGCAACTTACAGCAAGACAAATAGCAAAGATAGTGAGTGATCCTTTGTTGCAAGGGGTATTGGCAGTCAGTACAGATTTGGTGAGTGCGGAAAAGTTATTGGAATTAAAACAGTATTTTCCAAAAATTCAAATGGCAGCGGGCTTTCATCCTGAACAGACGTTAATTGATGATACACAGCAACAAGCATTATTTGATTGGATCGTAACAAATCAAGCAAATTTGGCCGCTATTGGTGAAGTGGGATTACCGCATTATCTAAAACGACAGAATCCTAAGCTGGATTATCAGCCCTATCTTGCTTTATTAGAGCTGTTTGTTGTGTTAAGCAAGCGGTTAAATTTACCGTTAAATTTGCATATCGTGCATGATGATGTCGAGATAATGTTGGATTTGCTGGAAAAATATCAAATTCAATATGCTCATTTCCATTGGTTTAAAACGGATGATGATTCGTTTGAACGTTTTCTTCGTACTCCTTATTTTGCCAGTGTTACACCAGATATTTTGTGGAATCCGAAAACGCAAAAAATTGCCCAAAATTTACCGCTTGATCGATTACTGATTGAAACTGACAGCCCGTGGCAACACGAAGGTTTGGAAAATGCGAGTATTTCACAGCAATTACAAGCAATATTGACGCAATTATCGATATTAAGAACAGAATCTAAAAGTGAGATTTGCTCGCAAATTAGGCAGAATTATCAGCGGTTGTATGGGAGAGTATAAGAAAACGGAAAAACGGGGCATTTTTGTAAATTTAAAATGCTCCGTTTTTATTGGCTTTGAATCAACCTGATTTTTTATTTGCCTTCAACATTGCCATAAGATTGGCGATATTCGCTGAGGTTTTTTCCACTTTTTGTTCTTCAGTCATTTGTGGTTTTTCATTTTCCCAGACTAAATCGTCTTGTGGTAATTCAAGCAAGAAGCGGCTTGGTTCCGGTTTGATAATTTCACCGTACTGGCGGCGTTCTTTACAAAGCGAAAATGTTAGCGTTTGCTGCGCTCGCGTAATGCCTACATAAGCAAGACGGCGTTCTTCTTCTACATTATCTTCATCCAGACTAGTTTGATGCGGCAAAATCCCTTCTTCCATACCAATTAAGAAAACGTGTGGAAATTCTAATCCTTTTGAGGCGTGCAAGGTCATCAGCTGGACTTGATCGGCTTCATCATCATCTTCGCCACGTTCTAACATATCGCGCAAGGTTAGGCGGTTTACCACTTGCACGAGATTCATAGGTTCTTCGATTTCATTGCCTTCTAGCATAGATTGAACCCATTCAAATAGCGTTTGCACATTGCGGCTTTGCATCTCTGCGGCTTTAGGCGAAACAGCGGTTTCATATAAATAGGCTTCGTATTGAATTTTGGCAAGCAAATCTTTAATTGCTTCAATAGGATCAGCACGTTCAGCTTGATCAGCAATTTCTACAATCCAGCGAGCAAAATCTTGTAATGCTTGATACGGTTTTGGCGTAAGACGATGAATCAGCTCAAAATCAAAAATGGTCTCAAATAAACTTACTTGTTTTTCATTTGCTAACAAGCCAAGTTTTTCTAAGGTTGCTGCACCAATTTCTCGCTTAGGCGTGTTTACAATTCGTAAAAAAGCAGCATCATCGTCTTGATTTACCACTAGGCGTAAATACGCCATCATGTCTTTAATTTCCGTTCGTGAAAAAAAGCTGGTTCCACCAGAAATTTTATATGGAATACGGTTTTGCATTAGCAATTTTTCTAACAAGCGTGATTGATGATTGCCACGATATAAAATGGCGTAATCTTTGTATTTGGTTTTTTTCGAGAAACGGTGGGCAATAATTTCTCCCACAATGCGTTCAGCCTCATGTTCCTCATTTTTGGCTTCAATCACATTGAGTTTTTCGCCTTCGCCTAATTCAGAAAAGATTCTCTTATCAAAAATATGTTCATTGTTATCAATTAAAATATTGGCACAATGCAAAATACGTTGGCTTGAGCGGTAATTTTGCTCAAGTTTAATCACTTTTAAGTCAAAATCTTCGCGTAAACGTTGCATATTTTCAGGCTTTGCGCCACGCCAAGAATAAATGGACTGGTCATCATCTCCTACCACAGTAAAATTTTTATGGCTCGCGACTAACAGTTTAATTAACTCATATTGGCTGGTGTTAGTGTCTTGATATTCATCAACTAATAGATAGCGAATTTTCTGTTGCCAATGTGCAAGGGCTTCAGGAAATTGGCGAAAGAGCAAAACAGGTAGCATAATCAAGTCATCAAAATCTAGCGCATTATAGGCTTTAAGCTGATTTTGATAGAGTTGATAAAAGTGTGAAAAAACGCGATCTCGTTCAGATTTGCAGTGATGTACCGCCATTTCTGGTGAAAGTAAGTCGTTTTTCCAATTTGAAATAGTTGAAATCAGTGCTTTGAGTAAATCTTTATCTTCAGCAACATTTTCCGGCAAGAGATGTTTGAGTAATGCCAGTTGGTCATGTTCGTCAAATAACGTCATACCGGATTTAAAGCCAAGCAACTTATGTTCGCGCTTTAAAATTTCAAAACCTAGTGTATGGAAGGTTGAAATGGTTAGCCCTTTACTTTGCTCTTTGCCAATAGAGTGTGCCACGCGCTCACGCATTTCTCGGGCGGCTTTATTGGTAAAAGTTACTGCGGCAATTTGTTTTGGTAAATAACCACATTGTGAAATCAGATGAGCGATTTTGTTAATAATAACGCGCGTTTTGCCAGAACCTGCGCCCGCAAGCACAAGGCAAGCGCCATTTATATATTCTACGGCTTGTTGTTGTTGATGATTTAATTTCATGAGGATGAGATGAAGAATAAGAATTTTGGGTTATTTTAGCGAAAAGGAAACAAGCGGTCTAATTTCTCGGTAAATTTGCAAAAAATTCTGCAAACTTTACCGCTTGTTGAGACATTTTAGGGAAATTTCCCTTTTCATGTGGGGCTATTCGCTATATCATAGTAAGTCAATTTATTTTGTCGGGCAGTAACTGCCTTTGCCTTTTTCCTCAACGATTTTGGAGAAAACAACAGTAGATGGAAAAGTTAGATAACAAACCAATCATCGAACTTCGCAACGTTACCAAAAGCTATGGTAGCAAAACGATTCTTAAAGATTTAAACCTCACGATTAATGATGGGGAATTCTTAACTATTTTAGGGCCTTCAGGTTGTGGTAAAACAACAGCATTGCGTTTAATCGCTGGCTTTGAAGAATTAACAGGCGGGTCGATTATTTTGGACGGTCAAGATGTATCTAACGTGCCGGCAGAACAACGCCCAGTAAATACTGTTTTCCAAAGTTATGCGTTATTCCCACATATGACCATTTTTGAAAATGTGGCATTTGGTTTACGTATGCAAAAGGTACCAAATGAACAAATTAAACCACGTGTTATGGAAGCTTTACGCATGGTGCGTCTTGAAGATCGTGCGGAACAAAAACCTGCGCAACTTTCAGGTGGTCAACAACAACGTATCGCTATCGCACGTGCTGTGGTAAATAAACCAAAAGTTTTATTATTAGATGAATCGCTTTCTGCGCTTGACTATAAATTGCGTAAAGAGATGCAAAATGAGTTGAAAGCATTACAACGTCAATTAGGTATTACCTTTATTTTCGTGACTCACGACCAAGAAGAAGCGTTAACAATGTCTGATCGTATTATCGTGATGAATGGCGGTAAGATTGCACAAGACGGCACACCTCGTGAGATTTATGAAGAACCACGTAATTTATTTGTGGCACGCTTCATCGGTGAGATCAACGTATTTGATGCAACCGTGATTGAACGTGTGGACAGTAAAAATGTGAAGGCGAATGTTGAAGGTCGAATTTGTCATATTAAAGTTGAAGATCTTGATGTTCAGCCGAATCAAAAACTGAAAGTATTATTACGTCCTGAAGATATTGTGATTGAAGAGTTAGATGAAGATGAAAGCTCAAAAGCCATTATCGGTCACATTATGGATCGTAACTATAAAGGGATGACATTAGAATCAAGCGTAAAACTTGATCATAATGGCATGAACGTATTAGTAAGTGAATTCTTTAATGAAGATGATCCTAATATTGACCATGAAGTTGGTCAAAAAGTGGCATTAACATGGCACGAAGGCTGGGAGGTTGTCTTAGGCGATGACGAATAATAAATTCCAACAAGGCACAGTTGCCACCATTTTTGGTTGGTTGTTGCTTTTTGTGTTAGTACCGAATGTTTTGGTACTAATTATTAGTTTTCTGACTGAAAACCGTCAAAGTGCATATTTTGTTGATTTCAGTTTCAGTTTGGAATCTTATAAAGCGTTGTTTAATGATACCTATGCAACGGTGTTATGGAACTCGTTTAAAATGTCTGCAATTGCAACATTTTTCTGCTTAATTATTGGCTATCCATTTGCCTTTATGATTGCAAAAATGCCTGCAAAATATCGCCCAATTTTATTATTTTTGGTGGTATTGCCATTTTGGACGAACTCACTGATCCGTATTTACGGCATTAAGATTTTCTTAGGCGTAAAAGGGGTATTAAACGAAACATTATTATCGCTAGGTTTAATTGATGAGCCATTACGTTTATTGAACTCAGAATTGGCTATTATCATTGGTTTGGTTTATATCCTATTACCATTTATGATTTTACCGCTTTATTCTTCAATTGAGAAAATTGATAACCGTTTATTAGAGGCAGCAAAAGACTTAGGTGCTAATGCATTCCAACGTTTCATCCGTGTAACGATTCCATTAACAATGCCGGGTATTGTTTCAGGCTGTCTATTAGTGTTGTTACCTGCGATGGGGATGTTCTATGTAGCAGACTTGTTAGGTGGCGGTAAAACGCCGTTAATTGGTAACATTATTAAGAGCTTGTTCTTAAATACAAATAACTTACCATTAGGTTCTGCAGTAAGTATTGCTTTAACTATTTTAATGGCGCTAATGTTATACGTTTACTACCGTGCAAATAAATTATTGAATAAAAAGGTGGAGCTTGAATAATGAAAAAGACCTTTAGAAATCTTTTTATGTTCGCGGTGTTTGCCTACCTTTATATTCCAATTATTATTTTGGTGGTGAACTCATTTAACGAAGACCGTTATGGTTTGCATTGGAAAGGCTTTAGCTGGAACTGGTATGAGCGTTTATTTGCAAATGATACGTTAATTAACGCGACAACGAACTCAATTACAATTGCGTTTTTTGCAGCAACTTTTTCGACAATTTTAGGTGCATTAACTTCAATTGCGTTATATCGCTATAAATTCCGTGGTAAACAATTTGTTGGTGGAATGTTATTCGTCGTCATGATGTCGCCAGATATTGTTATGGCGGTATCTATGTTAGTGCTCTTTATGATTATTGGTGTGAAACTAGGTTTCTTATCACTCTTAATTGCGCACATTACATTCTGTTTACCTTATGTCGTAATTACTGTTTCATCACGTTTAAGCGATTTCGATGGTAAAATGCTTGAAGCAGCCAAAGATTTAGGTGCAAGTGAAGTCACAATTTTACGTAAAATTATTTTACCATTAGCGTTACCTTCAATTATTTCAGGTTGGTTATTAAGTTTTACGATCTCACTAGATGATGTTGTAGTTTCTTCTTTCGTGACTAGTCCAAGTTATGAGGTGTTACCATTGAAGATCTTCTCCTTAGTAAAAACCGGCGTAACACCAGAGGTAAATGCACTAGCAACGATTATGATTGTTTTCTCGTTAACTTTGGTTGTATTAAGCCAGTTAGTGGTTAGAAAAAAAGTTTAATAGAGACGAAATAGCCCACGAAAGTGGGCTATTTTTTTATCCGTAATCAATGGCTTTATTAGTGTTCTTTTATCCAGTTTCTGCTATACTGATGCCAATTTTTTTAATGGAAAATAAGCATGATTGGAAGATTACACGGCAAAATTATTGAAAAGCAGCCGCCTGAAATGGTTATTGATGTACAAGGTGTTGGCTATGAAGTGTTATTGCCGATGACCAGTTTTTACAACTTACCTCAAGTTGGGGATGACGCTACCATTTTTACTCACTTAGTAGTGCGTGAAGATGCGCATTTATTATTTGGTTTTGCGCAAAAACAGGATCGTACTTTATTTCGTGAACTGATTAAAACCAACGGTATTGGGCCAAAATTAGCGCTTGCGATTTTATCTGCTATGTCAGTTTCACAATTTGCTACTGCAGTAGAAAATGAAGAACTGGCGAAATTAACTAAAATTCCAGGTATTGGCCGTAAAACCGCAGAGCGTTTATTAGTTGAGCTTAAAGGTAAATTCAAAGGTATGAGCCAAAGTGATTTCTTTGAAGAGCATCATGTTGATACGATTGTTGCAAGCCATAGTACTGATCCAGCAGATGAAGCGAGAGATGCGTTAATTGCATTAGGCTATAAGCCGGCTGATGCAGAGAAAATGATTAAGAAAGTGAATAAATCTGACTCAACGAGCGAGCAGTTAATTCGTGATGCCTTAAAAGCTGCGCTTTAGTTTAACAAGCGGTTAAAAATAACAAAATTTTTGCAAAATGATTGAAGCAGATAGAATAATTAGTGCCGCACCAAAGCGGGAAGAAGAAGTCATTGATCGTGCCATTCGTCCTAAACTTTTGGCAGATTATGTTGGACAACCATCTGTGCGAGAGCAGATGGAAATTTTTATCAAAGCAGCCAAACTACGTAATGAGGCGTTAGATCATCTTTTAATTTTTGGCCCACCAGGATTGGGTAAAACTACGCTTGCCAACATTGTTGCCAATGAAATGGGAGTAAATATTCGTACCACTTCAGGCCCAGTATTGGAAAAGGCGGGCGATTTGGCGGCAATGCTCACGAATTTAGAGCCTTACGATGTGCTATTTATTGATGAAATTCATCGCTTATCGCCAGCGATTGAAGAAGTGCTTTATCCCGCAATGGAAGATTACCAACTGGATATTATGATTGGTGAAGGGCCAGCTGCACGTTCCATTAAATTAGATTTACCACCTTTTACATTAGTGGGTGCAACCACTAGAGCCGGTTCTTTAACTTCGCCATTACGTGACCGCTTTGGTATTGTTCAACGCCTTGAGTTTTATTCCGTAGAGGATTTAACCTCAATTGTAAAACGCAGTGCAGATTGCCTTAATCTTAATCTCTCAGCAGACGGTGCGTATGAGGTGGCACGTCGTTCACGAGGCACCCCGCGTATCGCTAATCGTTTATTGCGCCGTGTGCGAGATTATGCCGATGTGCGTAACAATGGTGAAATTAGTGAAGCTATTGCTAAACAGGCGTTGGCGATGCTTGATGTAGATCCTGAAGGCTTTGACTTTATGGATATTAAATTGTTACAAGCCATTGTTGAACGTTTTGATGGCGGGCCTGTAGGGCTAGATAACCTTGCAGCAGCGATCGGTGAAGAGCGAGACACGATTGAAGATGTGTTAGAACCTTATTTAATTCAACAAGGTTTTTTACAGCGTACACCAAGAGGTCGAATCGCAACTAATCGTACTTATGAACATTTAAAAAGAACGCGAGTTTAAAGCGCAATATCACGCTTTTAATTGCCAAAAGCGTGATATTGCAATTTCAATGAAAAGAAGTAGTAACAAATTTCAAAAAGGGTTTGATGTTTTAACTTTCTGTAAACTTTTGCAAAACCTTATAGAAATTCGACCGCTTGTTTTTTCAAGCTAAAATTTGTGGTAAAATTCGTTCGCTTTATTACCTATTTGTACGGGTAAATTTGCAAAAATGATTTAACATTCCACCGCTTGTTAGCGGTTTTTATTTTTAATCAACAAGTAACCTCTCGTATGGGTTACCACTGTAAAAGGATAAAAAATGCCAATTATTACCTTACCTGATGGCTCTCAACGCCAATTCGATAATCCAGTTTCTGTATTAGAAGTTGCCCAATCTATTGGTGCAGGACTTGCAAAAGCAACTATTGCTGGTCGCGTAAACGGCGAACGCCGCGATGCATGCGATATTATTGACCAAGATGCAACGCTTGAAATTATTACTGCAAAAGATGAAGACGGTTTAGAAATTATCCGCCACTCATGCGCACACTTATTAGGACATGCCATTAAACAATTATTCCCAGATGTAAAAATGGCTATTGGTCCAACTATCGAAAATGGTTTCTACTATGATGTAGATTTAGATCGCTCTCTTACTCAAGAAGATTTAGATGCGTTAGAAAAACGTATGTTAGAGTTAGCGAAAACAAACTACGATGTTGTGAAAAAACGCGTCAGCTGGCAAGAAGCAAGAGATACTTTTGAAGCGCGTAATGAGCCATACAAAATGGCTATTTTAGATGAAAATATTGAACGCACGGCAACACCTGCGTTATATCATCACGAAGAATATATTGATATGTGTCGTGGTCCGCATGTGCCAAATATGCGTTTCTGTCACCACTTCAAATTGCAAAAAATTGCAGGTGCTTACTGGCGTGGCGATAGCAAAAATAAAATGCTACAACGTATTTACGGCACCGCTTGGGCAGATAAAAAACAATTAGCAGAGTATTTAACTCGCTTAGAAGAAGCTGCAAAACGCGATCACCGCCGTATTGGTAAAGCATTAGATTTATATCATATGCAAGAAGAAGCACCGGGTATGGTGTTCTGGCATAATGATGGTTGGACAATTTTCCGTGAGCTAGAAACCTTTGTTCGTACCAAATTAAAAGAATACGATTACCAAGAAGTAAAAGGTCCATTTATGATGGATCGTGTACTTTGGGAGCGCACAGGCCACTGGCAAAACTATGCAGATTTAATGTTCACTACACAATCTGAAAACCGTGAATACGCGATCAAACCAATGAACTGCCCAGGTCACGTTCAGATTTTTAACCAAGGTTTAAAATCTTACCGTGATTTACCAATTCGTATGGCAGAATTTGGTTCTTGCCACCGTAACGAGCCATCAGGTTCATTGCATGGTTTAATGCGTGTTCGTGGCTTTACGCAAGATGATGCGCATATTTTCTGTACTGAAGATCAAATTGAATCTGAAGTAACATCGTGCATCAAAATGGTATATGACATTTATAGTACTTTCGGCTTTACTAACATTGCAGTAAAACTTTCAACTCGTCCAGAAAACCGTATCGGTGCAGACGAAATGTGGGATAGAGCAGAAGCAGGCTTAGCTGCAGCTTTAGCGCATAATGGTTTGGAATATGAAATCCAAGAAGGTGAAGGTGCATTCTATGGTCCGAAAATTGAGTTTGCATTACGTGACTGTTTAGGTCGTGAATGGCAGTGCGGTACAGTTCAATTAGACTTTGCTTTACCAGGTCGTTTAGATGCTTCTTATGTCGCAGAAGACAATGGTCGTCGTACACCAGTGATGATTCACCGTGCGATTTTAGGTTCTATTGAACGTTTCATTGGTATCATTACCGAAGAATATGCAGGTTTCTTCCCAGCATGGCTTGCGCCTGTTCAAGCTGTGGTAATGAACATCACAGATAGCCAAGCAGATTATGTTCAAAAAGTAGTAAAACAACTTTCAGATTTAGGGTTACGCGTTAAAGCAGACTTACGTAACGAAAAAGTTGGTTTTAAAATTCGGGAACATACTTTACGTCGTGTACCTTATATGCTGGTTTGTGGCGATAAAGAGATCGCAGAAGGTAAGATTGCGGTACGTACCCGTAAAGGGGCAGATTTAGGCACATTCGCGGTTGAAGAATTTGCTCAAATCTTGAAAAACCAAGTTCGTGCACGTGAGCTTAAATTATTAAATGAAGAATAATTTGTAAAAGCCTGAAGAAAAAACACCGCTTGTAAGCCTATTTACAGCGGTGTTTTTATTCATTTATTGGTTGATCTCCACAGGAAATTCACATAAAATACGGGCTCTTTTTGGTGCTAAATTTAGATTTAGCGTATTATTAATCACATATGGTACTTATCAGCGGTTCTTTTGAAACAAGATAAGCAGCGATATGGCTTCTTACGAGGTTCTCCATGAAACAAGGTATTCACCCAGAATATACTGAAGTTACTGCAACATGTTCTTGCGGTAACGTAGTTAAAACTCGCTCAACAGTGGGCAAAAACTTAAACTTAGACGTATGTGGCAACTGCCACCCGTTCTACACTGGTAAACAACGTGTTGTTGATACTGGTGGCCGTGTTGAACGTTTTAACAAACGTTTCAGCATCCCAAGCACAAAATAATTTTAATCAATTATATGTGAAAAAAACCTCGCTAAAGCGAGGTTTTTTGCTATTAAACAGTTAGGGGTTATTGTAATTTTGCAATTTGTTGATTAAGCCAAGCAGCAGCAATTTGCATATCAAAGCCCATAGTATCATTATTATGTTCAGAGAACGCTTTACCCACAAGTGTCAAAATTTCCGTATTTTTCATTGATGCTGGTGCCCATTGATATAATGTTTTCTCATTATTTGAGTAAAATGCTAGCAATGGTTTACATTTCGCACAAGCAATATGCACCCCTCCACCATCTACAGAAACCACAATATCAGCGGAATCAATTAGCGCAAAATATTCGAAAAGATTGGTTTTTGGCGCTAACGCTAAATTTTCCATAGGTGTTAATTGGCTAAAATAGGCTTCACTGCCTTGAGTATTTGTCATTAATAGTTGACAGTGCGAGGTATCAATATTTTCCAGCAATTGATTTAATTCTAATGCAGGTAATGCACGAGTACTGCCTTGTGGGTTCAGTAAGATTTTTACACGATTGTTATTTTGCCAATAAGATTTTTCTGGATCGAGTGAGAAATGTGGTAATTCGTAGCAAACCTCAGGATTCAGTGCTTTTGCAAACGATGTATAATTTAAATAATCTTTAAAATGTGTCCGATCTGGCACCTGTACTGACTCATCATAATTTTCCACAGTTTGTAAATTGTAGTGTTTTTTTGCCCGCTTGCCGAAGTTGATTACCCATTTAGGAGCAAGTAAAGCATCTAAAATAATACTTTTTGAGGTAAAAGAGGGAAGAAAATCAAGATAAAGATCCCATTTTTTTCGCTCTGAAAGATAACTAGAAGCTTTGTCTGTTAATAGTGTATCTACAATTTGAGATGCTTTATAAAGTGCCTCACAACGTGGTGTTACGAGTACGCCAATTTTAATATGCGGGAATGCTTTTTTTAATTGTCTTAAGTGAGCGAGATGAACAATGGTATCACCCACAGCGCTGCCAATTGGCTTAAGTAATATGCTTTGACACTGGTTTAAATCTATAGGCAATTTCTTTTTTTTATGCCCAAATAGCTTTGCGATTAAGGATTTCATATTTCAATTTTTTAATGATAGTATTAACAAAATATATCAAAGTTTTTTGGCTTAAGGAAGATTGAATAACTTCAACATAGCGCGAATTTAAAAGAGTCTATAATGCGTTTAAAATTCATATTAAGAAAATATCGCCTAAAATTAGGAAAATGTTTTTTAGATAAAAAGAACACGCAAGCTACACCCGTTTTTCCCCCTAAAAGCATATTATTTTTAAGACAAGATGGAAAAATTGGCGATTATATTGTGAGTTCTTTTGTTTTTCGTGAAATTAAAAAACAATCTCCCCAAACAAAAATTGGGGTAGTGTGTTCTGCACAAAATGCATACTTGTTTGAGCAAAATCCGAATATTGATGCATTATATTTAGTGAAAACGAAAGATATCCTAGATTATTACCGTTGTGGTAAGAAACTTGCGGCTGAGCAATATGATGTAGTGATTGATCCAACCTTAACTTTGCGTAATCGCGATTTATTATTTTTACGCACGATAGGCGCTAAATCTTATATTGGTTATCAAAAAGAAGATTATCAATTATTTGATCGGAATATTCCTGCACAGTCAGTTCATTATGTTGAAATTTATCGTCAAGCATTAGAAATCGCTGGTTTTTCGCATATTAACACGGAATATGATATGCCAAGCAATGCTCAGTCTTCTCAAGCAGTTGCAGAATTTTTAGTAGCACATCAATTAGAAGATTATGTTGCTGTGAATTTTTTTGGAGCGGGCTCAGCGCGCCGTTTTAATGAAGATTCAATGGTCGCTTTGCTAAATCATTTATCAGCGCAAACAAAATCCATTGTGTTACTAACTTTTCCAGCTGTAACAGAAAAAATGAAGGCACTAGCCAAGCGTTATGCGAATGTTTTTATATTTGAGAAAACACAAACCGTTTTTGATACGATTGAGTTGATCAAACATTCAAAAATGGTGGTTTCTCCAGATACGGCGATTGTGCATATTGCTAGCGGTTTTCATAAACCGACAGTGGCTTTTTATAGTTTAGATGAAGAAAACTTTGTGCATTGGCAGCCGAATAATTCAGCTAAAACACAGATTATTCGCTTTGATAAGAGTGTGAATGAAGTTGACTTTAAGCAAGTTAAAGCCAATTTAGCCTAATTCAAGCGGTCATTTTTCTTTCCTCTTTTGCTATTGCAAAATGATTAAGAAAAATGACCGCTTGTTGATTAGTACAGATTCTCTTTTTCGTACCAAATTCGGTTTACATACAAAAATGCTTTTCCGTTTGGGGTGGCTACTTCAATCTCATCTCCTTCGATTTTACCGATTAAAGCTCGCGCGACAGGGGCATCAATTGAAATCCAGTTCTTGGCAGGAGAAAACTCATCGCAACCTACAATGCGGTATTGTTTGAGTTCTCCCTCTTCATTTTCTAATTCTACCCAAGCGCCGAAGAAGACTTTGCCTTCTTGCTTCGGGTGATAATCCACAATTTGCAACACTTCTAGCCGTTTAGATAGAAAACGAATACGACGATCAATTTCACGCAAGCGACGTTTTCCGTAAATATATTCGGCATTTTCACTGCGATCACCTAAAGCGGCTGCATCAGAAACAGCTTGCGTGACTTTAGGGCGTTCATCTTTCCACAAAAACTTAAGTTCTTGATCTAATGCTTGCCAGCCTGATCGGGTGATGTAATTTGATTTTGACATTACGCTTTACTCAATAATAATTGTGCAAGCGTTCTCATACCTAAGCCCGTTGCACCTGCCGCCCATAAATCAGATGGCGTTTTACGGAAAGTGGCAGAAGCATCAATATGTAGCCAATTTTTGGCGTAATTTTCCACAAAATAAGATAAAAATGCGGTAGCCGTACTTGCACCTGCACCAACAGGCACTGAACCAATATTAGCAATATCTGCAAATTGCGAACTAATTTGATGACGATGAAACGCTTCAAAAGGTAAACGCCAGAATGGTTCTTGTGTTGTTTTCGCTGCATCAAACAGCGCATCAACTAGCTGATCATCTAGAGAAAGTACACTATGGTAGTCGTTGCCAACAGCAACTTTGGCTGCGCCAGTCAGCGTTGCGGCATCAATTAACATTTTGGCATTTTGTTTATCGGCTTCAATTAAGCCATCAGCTAATACTAAGCGACCTTCTGCATCCGTGTTTAACACTTCCACGCTTACGCCATTCGGGTAACGAATAATATCGCCTAATTTGAAGGCATTATGGCTAACCATATTTTCTGCACAGCAGAGGTATAATTTAACGCGCTGAGTTAAGCCTTGAGCAATCGCAAAACCTAGAGAAGCCGTCATTAACGCGGCGCCTCCCATGTCAGTGCGCATGGTGCTCATAGAGTCACTTGGTTTTAAACTGTAGCCGCCAGTATCAAAAGTAATGCCTTTGCCAACTAAGCAAGCCAGTACAGGGGCATTCGGATCGTTACTTGGATTAAAATCTAACTGCAACATCGCTGGTGGATTGGCAGAACCTTTTCCGACAGTCCAAATCCCAACATAACCTTGCTCACGCAATGCTTCGCCTGAAATGATTTTATAGTTAATGGCATTTTCTAACCCTACAGACTTAGCTTGTTCTGTTAAGAAATGTGCTGCTTTTTCTGCTAATAATTGGGGCGTAAGTTCATCAGAAGGGGCGTTAATCACATCACGCAAGAAAGCTGTGCATTGACGACGTTGTTCAAATTCAGCTTGTTTTGACAATACTGGATATTGCACGTTTCCTGGATTTTTTACACTGTAAAAACCTTGTTCAAATGCCCAACATTGTTCTAGCCCCCAGTTTTCACCGTTAAGGGCGACTTGTTCAATTCCTTGAGATTTAATTTTTCTTGCTGCACGTTGAATAGCACTGTGATCGTCAAAATCTTTAACATGAATTGTCATGCCTAATTCATTTGCAGAGAGGAGCGCATTTTTACCCCATTGTTCAGGTGCAGATGTTGTTGAAAGCGAAATTTGCATCGTCATAAGAAGTCCTTAAAAAAACAAAGCGGTCAGATTTTATCGTTATTTTGCAAAAATAGAGATAAATCCGACCGCTTGAAAAGAGAGAGGAGATTATTTACCGTCCCACGCACGAATTGCGTTCATACGGATGTTTACACGGCTTTGTGCATCGCCTTTGTAATAATCTTTCGCTAAACCGCCTTCCCAGTCACCATAGTTCGGGTTAGGTAATACGATGAATGTTTTACCAAATTTTGCTTGGTTTGCTTTGACGAAATCACGACGTTCTGCGTTAGATTTTTTATAAGTTGCATCGCCGAAGTCGTTTAAGTTATCACCTACGTAAACAACAATTTCATAGCCTTGTTTTTCAATATCAGCAAAACGTTCAGATTTGTTTGATTTGTCTTTTTTCAAATATAACGTTTGTTCGCTTACACCGGTAAAGCCTTCTTTTTTCATATCATCAATAGTTGCGGCTTTTTCTACGTCATCTTTACGGTTAGAAACATAGAACACGGTACCTTTGTGGCTGTTAACGTAGTTGTTAAATTCCACTGCACCTGGAATTGCAGGGGTTTGACGCGCGTTAACCCAACGCGTCCAGCTTTCGCTACCAAATGGTTGGTTGTTTTTCACTTGCCAGCCTGCATAAGCACTGTTATCTACCATGGTTTCATCTAAATCTACTACCACGGCTTTTTTCTTACCTTTTGCTACTTTTGCTTGGTCGAATGCAACTTTTGCGCTGTTAAATGCTTGGTATGCTAATGCTTGATATTCGCCTGATTCTTGCATCCAGTTAATACCCATTACTGCTTGTTGCTGTAATTGTGTTTCAGCGTGGTGCACAGGTTTAGAGGTACAAGCTGAAATAGCTAATGCTGTGGTAACAACCATAAGAGAAAGTTTGAATTGCTTCATAGTAATTTCCTTTTGCTAGTGTGAAATGAAAAAACGATTTAATAATGAATGTGTGAAATGTTACTCCTTTTGAGGATCACTGTCTATAAAATTTAGGCTACAAACAAGCGGTCTAATTTTATAAGCATTTTGCAGGTTTGGGTAATCCAGCAATTTTTGTAGCTTGTTTGGCTGGGCCATCAGGAAATAGACGTTGTAAGTATCGGCTAGTGCCTTTTTCTTCGCCGAATTTCTGTGCCATTGCTTTAACAAGCATACGAATGGCGGGAGAGGTTTGATATTCCTCGTAGAAATCACGCACTAAATAAATAATTTCCCAATGTTCTGGTGTTAATAGGATCCGTTCTTTTTCAGCGATTTTTTCTGCTAAGGCTTCAGACCAGTCTGAAAGGTTTTTGAGGTAACCCGCTTCATCAGTCGGGTAGTTTTGATCATTAAGTGAAATAGTATGCATCAATAAAAAGTGCCACAATTGTGGCACTCTCCTATATTAGATTTAGTGATTAGTCGTCGCTGCTTAATACGCCGAAGATTTGTAAGAAGCTGACGAATAAGTTATACAGTGAAACATATAAATCTACGGTTGCGCGAATATAGTTCGTTTCACCATTGTGGATAATATTGCTTGTGGTTAGTAATATTGCACCGCTTGAGAAGATGACAAATAAACCTGATAACGCTAAGCTTAATGCTGGGATATGAAGGAAAATATTGGCAATCACACCCACTAATAACACCACAAATAGTGCCATCATCATGCCGCTTAAAAACGACATATCTTTTTTGGTGGTTAACACGTAAGCAGAGCATGCAAAGAAAACTAATGCAGTTGCGCCTAATGCTAATGCGACAGCATCACCCAAACCTGCACCTAAATAGCGGTTTAAAATTGGGCCTAGGGTATAACCTAAAAAGCCGGTTAAAGCGAACACGCTTAAAATGCCTGCGCCACTGTTAGCTGTTGCATTGGTTAGGAATAATAAACCATAGAAGCCAGCAAGTACGCCCCACCATGGTAGTGCTGGTGCGTTCATTGACATCGCAACAAAAGCGATTACAGATGAGAAAACCAACGTCATACTAAGTAAAAGGTAAGTATTACGAAGTACTTTATGCGTTGATAATAGCGATTCAGATTGTGCGCTGCTATGCGCTAAACGATTTTCCATAATTTCTCCGTATTAAATAAGAATTGGATCACAATAGATTTGATCTAAATAAATCTTGTACAAATTATCGGTAAATACTATTAAAGTCAATCGAAAAATCTGCAAAATATATGATACACTTTCATCGAAAAATTAACCTCCGCAACTTTGCATTATGAAACTAAATTTTCCAACCTATTTAACCCTGTTTCGAGTGGTGCTCATTCCGCTTTTTGTGATGGCGTTTTATTTGCCGCCGCAATGGTATGCGCCTGAAATTTCAACGTTGATCTTCTTTATTGCTTCAATAACAGATGCTTTTGATGGTTATCTTGCCCGTAAGTGGAATCAAACCACTCGTCTTGGTGCATTTTTAGACCCAGTTGCGGATAAAGTTTTAGTGGCGGTGGCATTTGTTTGTGTGGTGGAGTATTACCATACATGGTGGGTGACGATTCCAGTTTGTATTATGATTGGACGGGAAATTTTAATTTCAGCATTGCGAGAATGGATGGCGGAAATTGGAGAGCGAGCAAGTGTGGCGGTTTCTATTTGGGGGAAAGTTAAAACAAGCGCACAAATGCTCGCACTTGGTGGCATGTTATGGCGCCAAAGTGAATTTATGGAAATTTTAGCTTTTATTCTATTATATGTGGCAGCTATTTTGACGATTTGGTCGATGCTGCAATATTTACAAGCCTCCAAATCAAGCTTATTAAAATTCTAATGATTTCCCCCTTCTTTGACGAAGGGGATTTTTTTATTATTATGTCTGAATTTGATTCTAAATCCTTTCTTGCGGATGTCCCGCATTTGCCTGGTGTTTATCGCATGTATGATGCCAGCAATACGATTATCTATGTTGGTAAGGCCAAAGATCTCAAAAAGCGCCTTTCAAGCTATTTTCGTAGCCAGCTTGCTAGTAAGAAAACCGAAGCACTGGTTGCTAACATCGCGCATATTGAAACGACGATTACCCATTCTGAAACGGAAGCATTGCTGTTAGAGCATAACTACATCAAAGAAAATCAGCCGAAATATAATGTTTTACTGCGTGACGATAAATCTTATCCTTATATCTTATTAACCAAGCACAAACATCCACGTGTAATGTCTTTTCGTGGGAGCAAAAAAGTTGCTGGTGAGTATTTCGGCCCTTATCCGAATGCTGGTGCAGTGCGTGAGAGTTTGAATTTATTACAAAAGTTATTTCCTATTCGACAATGTGAAGATAGCTATTACAAAAACCGTTCTCGGCCGTGTTTGCAATATCAAATTGGGCGTTGTTTAGCGCCTTGTGTCGAAGGCTATTGCAGTGAAGAGGCTTATGCGCAACAAGTGAATCTGGTACGGTTATTTTTACAAGGCAAGGATAGCCAAGTGGTACAGCATTTGGTAGAAAAAATGGAAACCGCGGCTGCCGATTTAGATTTTGAAGCGGCTGCACGTTTTCGTGATCAAATTCAAGCCGTACGCGCAGTACAAGAAAAACAGTTTGTCAGCAATGATCGCATCGATGACTTAGATATTCTCTCTATTGCGTATTTACACGGTCTAGCTTGCGTGCATATTCTGTTTGTGCGCCACGGCAAAGTGTTGGGTAATCGTTCTTATTTTCCAAAAGTGCCGAATAATACCGATTTAACTGAACTAGCAGATACTTTTGTTGGGCAGTTTTATTTGCAGATGAATCCACATCGAACAATGCCAAATCAGATCATCCTCGATCAAAAACTTTCTGATGCTGAAGCTTTGTCACAATTATTGAGTGAGCAAGCTGGCCACAAAGTTAGCATTATTGATAAAAGCGTACGAGGAGAGAAGAATCGTTATCTTGCCTTAGCAAGAACCAATGCTGAAGCCGCATTGTTACTGCAATTAAAACAAGATGACAACATTCGCAAGCGGTATGATTCTTTACAAGATTTGCTAAAAATGCCAGCGATTAAACGCATGGAGTGTTTCGATATTTCGCATACTATGGGCGAGCAAACAGTCGCTTCTTGCGTGGTTTTTGATGAAAATGGGCCATTAAAATCGGATTATCGTCGTTTTAACATTACAGGCATTACTGGCGGAGATGACTATGCGGCGATGGAGCAAGCACTGTTAAAACGTTATGACAAGCCACTTCCACCTGAAAAAATTCCAGACATTATTTTTATTGATGGAGGCAAAGGGCAACTTAATCGTGCGTTAGAAGTTTTCGATCGTTTACAGGTTGAATGGGATAAGCGCAAGCCATTGCTGATCGGTGTGGCAAAAGGCGTCGAGCGGAAAGCTGGTTTAGAAACGCTGATTATCAGTAAGTGGGATAAAGAAATTCACTTACCAATTGATAGTCCTGCGTTGCATCTTATTCAGCATATTCGTGATGAATCGCATAACCATGCGATCAGCGGGCATCGCAAAAAACGTCAAAAAGCGTTTACTGAAAGTGGATTAGAGTCGATTGCTGGCGTAGGCGCAAAACGCCGTCAGGCATTATTGAAGTATTTAGGCGGGATGCAAGGAGTAAAATCTGCAACCTTAGAAGAGATTCAATCCGTGCCAGGTATTTCTAAAGCCTTAGCAGAAGTCATTTTTGATACGCTACAAAATAGTTAATAACAAGCGGTTAAATTTTTAGAGATTTTCGCAAAATTGTTTGAAAATTTGACCGCTTGTTTTTTTATATTTCAAATAAGCAAACGTTTGCGTGATGTTTGGTAAAGCCGTATAATGCGCCAAGTTTTTTTCTTTTGAGGATCTTATGCAACAACTTCGCTATCCGGTGGATGCTAAACCACCGTTCGGATTAACCCTTCTTTTAGCCCTCCAACATCTTCTTGCTGCGCTTGGCGGCATTATCGCAGTACCATTAGTGATTGGTAACGTATTAAAGCTCCCGACCCCAGATACGATTGTATTAGTCAATGCTGCTTTATTAGTTTCTGGTGTGGTAACCATTATTCAATGTCGAGGAATTGGCCCGATTGGCCTTCGCTTACCAAGTGTAATGGGCACAAGTTTTACCTTTGTGGCTGCAGCGCTTGCTATTGGATTTAGTGAACACGGTGTTGCAGGTATTTTAGGGGCATCGTTGGTTGGTTCATTCGTAATGATTATCGGCAGTTTCTTTATGCCGTATGTACGCAAACTTTTCCCACCTGTGGTTACAGGCGTCGTGGTTATGATGATTGGTTTAAGTTTGATTCCAGTTGCGGTCGACTGGTTTGCGGGTGGGCAAAAAGGTGATCCTCATTATGCTGATCCAGCAAACTTAGCGATGGCAACTTTTGTGTTAGTGCTTGTGGTTATTTTAGTACAATGGGGGAAAGGTATTTTTTCTGCAGCCGCAATAGTGATTGGGATGATGATTGGTTATCTCGTGTCATTGGCGTTAGGCTTGATTGATTTCAGCGCGGTTAAAAGTGCAGATGCGGTAGCGATTCCACAACCGCTTCACTTTGGTTTGGCATTCCCGATTTCGGGGATTATTGGAATGTCTATTGCTTATTTGGTTACCATCGTTGAATCTAGCGGCAACTTTTTAGCGTTAGGTAATGCAACACAAACTGAAATTACCGGTAAGCACTTACGTGGTGGGGTACTTTGTGATGGTTTAGGTTCTGCATTTGCTGCAATTATGTCTACTACACCATTCTCATCATTTGCACAAAATATTGGCGTGATTTCTTTAACGGGTGTAGCAAGTCGTCATGTGGTTACTGTTATGGGAATATTATTAGTTTTCGCAGGTATCTTCCCATGGTTTGGTGCGTTAATTGTATCTATTCCAAGCCCTGTGCTAGGTGGTGCGGGGCTAATGATGTTTGCAATGATTATTGCAGCCGGTATTCAAATGTTAGACAAAGTTGAGCGTTCTAAACGTAACGGTTTAATTATTGCAATTTCCATTGGCTGTGGTTTAGCTGTGACTACGCGCCCAGAATTATTAGACAAATTACCAAGTTTCTTTAAAGAAGTTTTTGGCTCAGGGATTACGGTTGGTTCGATTTTGGCATTAGTGCTGAACTTAATTTTGCCAGAAGATAAAGCATAATTATTGATTGATGTAATCGGAAAAAGTCACTTGAAATCTTTTTCGGTTACCCTTATCTTACACGCAACCAAACGCCACAGGCATTTTGCGGTGGCGTTTTCTTATTCATTAAATTTTCAATTAAGGATGTATCTATGACTTTACAAGTAACTGACGCCACATTTGAGCAAGAAGTATTACAATCAGATGTCCCAGTGTTATTAGATTTTTGGGCACCGTGGTGTGGTCCATGCCGTATGGTGGCACCAATCTTAGATGAGTTATCAGAAGAGTTTGCTGGCCGTGCAAAAATTGCAAAAGTAAACGTAGATGAAAACCAACAAATTCCAGCGCAATTCGGTATTCGTTCTATTCCAACATTAATTTTATTTAAAAATGGTCAAGTAGTGGCGACTCAAGTAGGTGCATTACCAAAATCACAATTAGCAGCATTTGTTGAACAAGCGCTATAATTAAAATTCTTTTTACAGGCGAGGCATCCTCGCCTTTTTATTTGCAAAAAAATTGTTAAAAATGACCGCTTTTATTCGGTAAAGCCTAGCAAAATCAAGCGCAAATAGGTACAATCTTTGTTCATGCCTGTTTTGGGCCTGAAATGTTTTTGGGAGCAATTTATGTCGTTTCATTTATCAGACAATCAAGATCCTTGGGGAAGACCAGGACAAAAGAGGTCTGAACAACAAGGACAAGGTTCGGCACAAGAGCCAAAGCAAAAGAATGATCAACAACCACCTGATTTAGAAGAAGCATTTTCTAGCTTATTAAAAAAAATGGGTGGTAGTAATAACAATGGAAATAATCCGTCTTCGTTTACATTCGGCAAATTTTTACCTGCTATTTTAGGTATCGCTGCTGTGGTTTGGGGTGTTTCGGGTTTTTATACCGTGCAAGAAGCGGAACGTGGTGTGGTTTCACGTTTTGGTAAATTACATGAAGTTGTTATGCCGGGTTTAAACTGGAAACCTACATTTATTGACAGTGTGAGTTCAGTCAATGTGCAATTAGTCACGCCATTAAGCACCAAAGGGGCAATGTTGACCCAAGATGAAAATATGGTGCAGGTTGAAATGACTGTGCAATATCGTGTTGAAGATCCAGCTAAATATCTATTTAAGGTAGATAATCCTGAAGATAGCTTAAGACAAGCAATTGATAGTGCGTTACGTTATGTGGTTGGCCATATGAAAATGGACGATATTTTAACCACTGGGCGAACAACGGTCAGTGAAAAAACGCGTGAAGAGCTTAATAAAATTATCAATGCTTACGATATGGGCTTAGCCGTAATCGCAGTAAACTTAGATGATGCGCGCGCACCAGAAGAAGTGAAAGCTGCTTTTGATGATGCGATTAAAGCGCAAGAAGATGAACAACGCTTAATTCGTGAAGCTGAGGCTTATGCTCGTGGAAAAGAACCGCTAGCACGCGGTCAAGCACAACGCATTATTGAACAAGCAACGGCTTATAAAGAAAAAGTCGTATTAGAAGCGAAAGGGGAAGCCGCTCGCTTAGCGAAATTATTGCCTGAATACAAGGCTTCACCAGAGTTGATGCGTGAGCGTTTGTATTTACAAACAATGGAAAAAGTGATGGCAAATACACCAAAAGTTGTGATGGAAGGCTCATCACAATTAAACGTATTACCATTAGATAAGATGCTAAATAAAAATAGTGTGCAAGAGGTGAAAAAAGAACCTGTACAACCACCTTCAAATGTGGAGAACACTGCACCTACGCCAGTTGTCGTTGAAAAAAGCGTACAGCCAGTAGCCCAAACTGTTGAAAGTGTTCGCAAGGGGAGATTTTAATGCGTAAATTATTATTACCTGTGATAGCGATATGTGCTTTTGTACTGTTTCAATCTATTGTTATTGTGTCTGAAGGCGAACGTGGCATTATGCTACGCTTTAATAAAGTTCAGCGTGATGCGGAGCAAAAAGTGGTTGTCTATGATCCGGGTCTTCATTTTAAAGTGCCGTTTATTGATAGCATGAAACGTTTAGATGCACGTATTAAGACACTTGATCCGAAAGAAGCGCGTTTTATTACAGTTGAGAAAAAAGACTTACTCGTCAACTCTTATGTAAAATGGAAAATTAGCGATTTTGGACAATTTTATACTTCAACGGGCGGGAATTACCAAAAGGCGGAAGATTTATTACGCAGTAAAGTGAATGATCGTCTTCGTTCAGAGATCGGTTCCCGAACTATTAAAGATATTGTTTCAGGCTCACGCGGTGAAGTGATGGCTGGTGCACAAAAAGCTTTAAACAGTGGTGAAAGCGGTGCTGAAAAATTAGGTATTGAAGTGGTAGATGTTCGCGTTAAGCAAATTAACCTGCCAAATGAAGTGTCTTCTTCTATTTACCAACGGATGCGTGCAGAGCGTGATGCGGTCGCACGTGAACACCGTTCGCAAGGGGAAGAAAAAGCAGAGTTTATTCGTGCTGAAGTAGATAAGAAAGTAACTTTAATTGAAGCGAATGCGAAGAAAACAGCTGAAGAACTTCAAGGTGCTGGTGATGCTGAAGCGGCGAGAATCTATACCAATGTTTTGGGTAGTGAAGCTGAATTCTATGCGTTTATGCGTAGCTTAAAAGCTTATGAAGCAAGCTTTACTGAAAGTCAATCAAATATGTTGATTGTGAAACCTGACAGCGATTTCTTACGTTTTATGAAATCACCAACAAAATAGTTGTATCTAAAAGACCCTCATTTTAGGGTCTTTTTTACGTTTTTAAATGAAACTCAACCAAAAAGAGGCAATTCCTATGGGTAAAAGTGTGGCAATTCTCGGCGCGCAATGGGGCGATGAAGGGAAAGGTAAAATTGTTGATTTATTAACGGATCGTGTGAAGTATGTAGTACGCTACCAAGGTGGCCATAATGCAGGACACACTTTAATTATCAATGGCGAAAAAACAATTCTTCGCTTAATTCCAAGCGGCATTTTACATGATAACGTGACTTGTTTAATCGGTAACGGTGTTGTACTTTCCCCAGATGCGCTAATGAAAGAAATGGGTGAATTAGAAGCACGTGGTGTTAATGTTCGTGAGCGTTTAAAAATTTCAGAAGCTTGTCCATTAATTTTGCCTTACCATATTGCAATGGATCACGCGCGTGAAAATGCATTAGGTAAAAATAAAATTGGTACTACGGGTCGTGGTATTGGCCCTGCTTATGAAGATAAAGTTGCTCGTCGCGGTTTACGTGTAAGTGATTTATTTGATAAAGAAGCATTTGCAGAAAAATTAAAAGCGAACCTTGATTATTACAACTTCCAGTTAGTACATTATTACAAAGTTGAACCAGTCGATTTCCAAAAAACCTTAGATGAAGTGTTTGCGGTTGCAGATGTGATTAAATCGATGGTTGCGGATATCACCACGTTATTGCATAAAGCACGTGAAGCTGGCGAAAACATTTTATTCGAAGGGGCGCAAGGTACAATGTTAGATATTGACCATGGTACTTACCCATTCGTAACTAGTTCAAATACAACCGCAGGTGGCGTGGCTACTGGTTCAGGTTTTGGTCCTCGTCACTTAGATTATGTACTAGGCATTATTAAAGCATACTGTACGCGTGTAGGTAGTGGCCCATTCACAACAGAATTATTTGATGACATTGGTGCAGAAATTGCTCGTAAAGGAAACGAATTTGGTTCTGTAACTGGTCGTCCTCGCCGTTGTGGTTGGTTTGATGCGGTAGCGGTTCGTCGTGCAGTGCAAATTAACTCTATTTCAGGTTTCTGTATGACGAAATTAGACGTATTAGATGGCTTTGAAGAGTTAAAAATCTGTACAGCTTATAAATTACCAAATGGCGAAGTGGTAGAATATGCACCACTTGCAGCGAAAGATTGGGAAGGTGTTGAGCCAATTTATGAAACATTACCTGGTTGGTCTGAAAATACTTTCCGTGTAACGAAACGTGAAGAGCTTCCGCAAGCTGCATTAGATTATATCAAACGTATTGAAGAATTAGTTGGCGTACCAGTTGATATTCTTTCAACCGGCCCAGATCGTGTTGAAACAATGATTTTACGCGATCCATTTGCAGCATAATTTACTCACGCGAAACTAAAACTAAGCACGGAGAGCCTTTCTCCGTGTTTTTATTTTAGATTTGGTAAAATTCTTTTAAAATACGACCGCTTGTTACTAAATTAGAATCTCATATGAAATTTATTATTAAACTTTTCCCTGAAATCATGATTAAAAGCGATTCGGTACGTAAACGCTTTATCAAAATTTTAACTTCCAATATCCGTAATGTCTTGCTGCGTGAAACTGAAAATGTGGCGGTTATTCGTAATTGGGATTTTATTGAAGTTCGCGCCAAAGTTGCAGAAGAAGCACCAATGGTGCTTGATTTGCTGCAACGTACTCCGGGCATTCACCATATTTTAGAAGTAGAAGAATATCCATTTGAAACGATGCACGATATTTTTGAACAAACATTGGCTCAAGTTCGTCCACAACTTGAAGGTAAAACGTTCTGCGTTCGTGTGCGCCGTAAAGGAAAACATGAGTTCCGTTCATTAGATGTTGAACGTTATGTTGGTGGTGGACTGAATCAACATATTGAAAGTGCGCGTGTGAAATTGACCCAACCCGATGTAACAATTCGCATTGATATTGAGCACGATAAAATGTTACTGGTTAAAGCACGTCATGAAGGTTTGGGGGGATACCCAATTGGTACGCAAGAAGATGTATTATCATTGATTTCTGGCGGATTTGATTCTGGCGTTTCAAGCTATATGTTGATTCGTCGTGGTTCACGTGTACATTATTGTTTCTTTAATTTAGGTGGTGCTGCGCATGAAATTGGTGTGAAACAAATGGCATACCATATTTGGAGCCGTTACAGTACTTCGCATAAAGTCCGCTTTGTCGCAATCAATTTCGAGAATGTGGTTGGAGAGATTTTAGAAAAAGTCGATAACGGACAAATGGGGGTTGTACTAAAACGTATGATGGTTCGTGCAGCAAGTAAAGTGGCACAGCGTTTTGATATTCAGGCGATTGTGACGGGTGAAGCATTAGGTCAAGTTTCTAGCCAAACTTTAACTAACTTACGTTTAATTGATAAAGCAGCCGATGCGCTTGTACTTCGTCCGTTAATTACCCATGATAAAGAGCAAATTATTGCAATGGCGAAAACGATTGGTACGGATGATATTGCAAAATCTATGCCAGAGTTTTGTGGGGTAATTTCTAAAAATCCAACTGTGAAGGCGATTGAAAGCCGTATTCTTGAAGAAGAAGGGCATTTTAACTTTGATGTATTGGAAGAAGCGGTTCAACAAGCGAAATATTTAGATATTCGTGAGATTGCTCAGCAAACAGAGCAAGAAGTTACATCCGTAGAAACTACTTCTGAATTAGGTGAAAATGATGTGATTTTAGATATTAGAAGTCCAGAAGAAACAGAAGAATCGCCATTCACTTTAGAAGGTGTCACTGTTAAAGTATTGCCATTTTATAAGTTATCCAGCCAGTTTGGCAGTTTAGATCAATCTAAACAATATTTGCTTTATTGCCAGCGTGGCGTAATGAGTAAATTACAAGCACTCTATCTCAAGGAAAATGGCTTTAGCAATGTAAAAGTGTTTCGAATGAAATAGAAAGGTAAATAAAGAAATCTGCATTAAAAGGTTTATTAACTGATTAGATGCAGATTTTTATTTTAGAAGCTAAGAACATTATAAAAGAACGCACCAAAATAGAGGCGTAAATAGACTATAGTTTCTTAAATTTGATTAAATAACAATTTTTTGTTAGAATTCATTCTCTTTTGGAAACAATCCTTTCAATTTCTACTGAGCGTTTCCTTCAAAATCGCACTTCTCTGTGCTGTCAATAGCATGCGATCGCATGCGTTATTTACATCTTGCATTATCTTAATAAAAACATATTTTTTACTTTCAACTTAATTTAAATAAGGGGAACAGTTTGTCTTTATCTCAATTTATGGAAAAGCGAACGTCATTTAATCCATTTGTGATTTTTATGACACTTTTATTTGTAAGCTCATTAGTGGGGGTCACGTTATTGCTGCCTGAACAAACCCAAACATTTTTAAATGTAGCGAAGAACGCTATTTTTTCACATTTTAGTTGGTTTTATATTTTAGCCTTTTCAATTGTTCTGTGCTTTTTAGTCATTTTATCAGTGAGCAATTTAGGTAATATCAAATTAGGGCAGGACGAGGATATGCCTGAATTTAGTTTTATCTCATGGCTTGCCATGTTATTTGCTGCGGGAATGGGTGTCGGCTTGATGTTTTTTGGTGTGGCAGAACCTTTAAGTCATTATCCTTCAAGCATAACCACAGGCGGAGCAGAGCATAAACAGCAGGAAGCCTTATTGCATACCGTCTTTCACTGGGGCATGCATGCGTGGGCGGTTTATGGCACCATTGCGCTTGCGTTAGCTTATTTTGGTTTTCGCTATAAATTACCTTTAGCACTACGTTCTTGTTTTTATCCACTCTTAAAAGAGCGAATTAACGGCAAGTTAGGTGATGCTATCGACATTATGGCGCTACTTTCAACTTTATTTGGGATTATTACTACATTAGGTTATGGCGCCGCCCAACTTGGTGCAGGTTTAGTCCAATTAGGCTGGATTAGTGAAAATAATTTTGGGTTACAAATTGCCATTATTGTTGTTGTCATGGGGCTAGCTATTTTTTCTGCTATTTCTGGTGTGGGAAAAGGCGTCAAAATACTGAGCGAACTCAATTTAGGGTTAGCCTTTACTTTGTTACTCTTTGTGTTAGTAACTGGCCCAACACTCTATTTGCTGTCGGCATTTAGCGATAATATTGGTAACTATTTAAGCAATATTTTGCAATTAAGTTTTAAAACTTATGCTTATGAGCAAGAAAATACAGATTGGTTTAGTGGTTGGACAATTTTATATTGGGCATGGTGGTGTTCATGGGCGCCATTTGTGGGGCTATTTATTGCTCGAATTTCCAAAGGGCGCACAATTCGTGAGTTTATCTTTGGTGTATTAGTGATTCCAACACTTTTTGGCATTTTATGGTTTACAGTATTTGGTAACACAGCAATCTGGCTAGAAGATCACGTTGCTAACGGCGAGTTAGGCAAAATGGTTTCATCACCAGAAATTTTGCTCTTTAAATTTTTAGACTATTTACCGTTACCCGCAATAACGGGCATCGTAAGTTTAGTGATTATTGCATTATTCTTTATTACTTCAGCCGACTCGGGAATTTATGTATTAAACAATATTGCTTCTCGAGATAAAAGTTTGGCAGCACCTCGTTGGCAAGCCATGATGTGGGGCGGAATAATGTCTTTGGTTGCGATTGTGTTAATGAATGTTGGTGGACTGGCAAATTTACAGTCAATGACACTAATTGTGGCATTACCCTTTGCGATGTTAATGCTGGTAATGTGTTTTAGTTTGTGGAAAGGTTTAAATGCTGATAAACAATACTTTGCCACTAAAGTAACGCCAAGTACGGTATTTTGGACGGGAAATAAATGGCGAGAGCATCTTGAACAAATGATGAATCAAACCCAAGAGCGAGATATTCTTCGTTTCTTAAAACATAAAGCGCTTCCTGCAATGCGAGAGCTTCGTCAAGAATTGATTGGTAAGTATGGTTTTGTTGTGCATATCAATACGTTGTTTGAACAAGAAGAACCCGCAGTGGAATTCATCATTCAAAAAGAATCGTTACGAGATTTTATGTATGGGATTAAATCGGTTGGCAGAGAAGTTTCAGAACAGTTGATTAACGATGAAAACTTGCCTCATATTCAGCATAGTACAACCTATGAGCCTTATACTTACTTCTTTGATGGGCGAGTGGGATATGATGTGCAGTATATGAATAAAGAAGAACTGATTGCGGATATTCTTAAACAATATGAACGCTATCTCAGCTTATTAGAAAGCGTTGGGCAGGAATTGATGGCTCACGAACAGACTGAATTAGCCGAGTAGCATAAAACAAGCGGTCGGTTTTTCCTTATTTTTTGCAAAATTTGGGAGAAATACGACCGCTTGTATTACATTATTCTGTTTGTTCTTTGACTTTTTTGCCGTTATTCCATTCGATTACGCGGTAGGGGGTCGCAACACCGTTGTCATTCCGGAAAAACACTTCTTTGCCGTGTTTTACTTTACCGTTCATTTCTTGCATGTGTACTTCTAGGTCATTTTTATATTGCCAAATGACAACTAGCTTACCACTTTCATCGTATTCGTGGGAAAAACCATCCGCTAAATTATTTTTATAGTCAATAGCCGCTTTTACTTTGCCATTTTCCCAGTAGTGCATAATTTTGCCGTGTATTTCACCTTGATCATTATAGCGCATGGTGCTTTTTAGTTTGCCGCTCGGATAGTAAATCGGTGATTCACCAATAACTCTGCCATTTGGGCCAATAGTGAATATATTTTTAACCACATTTGAACCGTCATGATAAACGACACAACGTTGGTTGCCATGGTTATCAAATGTGCAGTCGCCTGTTGGATCAAAAGCATAAACATTTCCAGCAATCGTTGCTAATGAAATTAACCACCATTTTTTCATAAATTTTTCCTTTTAAAGAGAGAAATGAATTCACTCAATTTTAGCATAGTTTTCTAAAAGTTGAGTGAATTTCTATAGTATATTGAGGTAACTTTTTATCGTTATCTATTTTATGTCAGCAATGGTATTTAAAATCCGCTTATCTGAAATTGGGTATTTTGTACCCAGTTGTTGTGCAAATAAACTAACTCTTAGTTCTTCAATCATATAACGAATTTCTAACACTTCAGCCGGTATAGCTTTGGATTTTGGTAGTTTAGCCAAAAGCTGTTTATAAGCTTCTTGTACCTGTTCGACTCGTAACATTTTAGCTCGGTCGGTATTGGTATCCGTGCCAAGTTTGTCCAAGCGTTTTCCGATAGCGGTCAAATATCGGTAAAGATCTGCAAGTCGTTCAAAGCCTGCTTGGGTGACGAAATTTGGATAGATTAAACCAGCGAGTTGCGTTTTTATATCCGAGAGCGCAAATGCCATTGTAAAATCCATCTTACCTTTCATGCGTTTGTTTAGCTCGAAAGCAAGGGTTAATGATTTTTCCACTTGTAGGGCAATTTCCACCGTTGTTTCGTTTAAATTAGCGCGAACAAATTCATGCAATGCATTAAATTTTTCTTCTGTCCACACAAAGCCACCAAATTCTTCGATCAATTTATCAACTGCGCAGGCAATGCAGTCATCAATCAATTCCACCACTTTGCCAAATGGGGCAAAATAAAGTCCGAGTTTGGCTTTGTTGGGCAGTTTCTCGTGTAAATATTTAATAGGTGAAGGAATATTCAATAGCAATAAACGGCGCAGCCCTGCTTGCATGGCTTGTTGTTGTTCAGCTTCTGTTTCAAAGAGTTTAATGCCTACTGCATTTTTCTCATCCACAATGGCGGGATAAGCTTTTACGCTGAAATTTGCTTTTTTCTGCTCATAGCATTGTGGCAATTCTGCAAATTGCCATAAATGTAGACCACTTTGTTCAATGCCATCATCAGCAATATGCGAAAGTGCTGTTTTGACTTCATCTTTAAGTTGGAATTTCAACGCATCTAAATCTTCACTTTCAGAGAGTGTTTTTCCTTTTTCATCCACCACTTTAAAATTCATTTTTAAATGTGAGGGCAGTTGTGATAAATCCCATAATTCTGGAGCAATAGTCACGCCTGTCATTTTACGCAGCTCATCACTTAGGCTTTGTAATAATGGTTTTTTAAATGGCTCTGCACGCGCTAAAAAGGCTTCCGCATAATTTGGTGCGGGCACAAAATTCCGGCGAGTGGCTTTTGGCAGTGCTTTAATGAGGCTGATGACTAATTCATGACGAAGCCCTGGAATTTGCCAATCAAAGCCTTCTGGCTCAATTTGATTCAGTAATGGCAATGGAATATGCACCGTAACACCATCAGATTCTGCGCTAATATCAAATTGATAGCTTAATTTCAGTTTGAGATTGCCTTGATACCAAAAATTCGGGAAATCTAACTCTGAGACCTTATTGGCGCCTTTATTGATTAAGAAGGATTTTTCAAAATTCAGTAATTCTGGATTAGCTTTACTTGCTTTTTTCCACCAGCTATCAAAATGGCGACTAGACACGACTTCTGTGCCAACACGCTGATCGTAAAAATCAAACAATACTTGTTCATCAACCAAAATATCTCGACGGCGAGATTTATGTTCTAAATCTTCCACCTCTTTGATCAAGCGGTTATTTTCTTTGAAAAATTTGTAATTGTTGACCCATTCGCCTTCTACCATCGCAGAGCGAATAAAAATTTCTCGGCTAATAGCAGGATCTATCGCACCGTAATTGACTGGGCGATTGCTGACAATCGGCACGCCATAAAGCGCAACTTTTTCATACGCCATCACAGCCCCTTTTGATTTTGCCCAATGTGGTTCGCTATAGCTACTTTTCACTAAATGTTGCGCTAATGGTTCAATCCATTCTGGCTCAATTTTCGCAACAGTTCTTGCCCATAATTTGGTGGTTTCAACTAATTCTGAGGCAATGATCCATTTCGGCTGTTTTTTGAAAAGCGCAGAGGTCGGAAAAATGAAAAATTGGGCGTTTCTTGCCCCTAAATAATGCATTTTTTCACTATCTTTCAAGCCGATATGTGAGAGCAAACCTGCTAATAAAGCCGTGTGAATTTGCTGATAATTTGCTTCGAGTGTGTTAATTGGCAAGCCCATTTCTCGTACTGATAAGCGCAGCTGATGGTAAATATCTTGCCATTCACGGACACGAAGATAATTGAGAAAATCTTTCTGGCATTGTTTGCGGAATTGATTTTTGCTCAATGCTTTTTGCTGGGTTTGGATGTAATGCCACAGATTCACAAAAGCTAAAAAATCAGAATCTTTATCTGCAAAGCGGCGATGTTTTTCATCCGAGGCTTGTTGTTTTTCTTGTGGTCTTTCTCTTGGATCTTGAATAGAAAGAGCAGACACAATCATCATTACTTCGTGCAAACTGCCATTTTTAGCGGCTTCAATCACCATTCGACCTAAACGGGGATCAATCGGTAGTTGGGCAAGTTGGCGACCAATTTGAGTTAATTCCCGCTTTTCACCAAATTTAGTTTTACGCGTTTTAAAGGCTTGTAATTCTTCAAGCAAGCGAATACCGTCTTGAATTTGTCGAATATCAGGAGAATCAACAAATGGGAAAGCGGTAATATCACTTAAGCCAAGCGAATTCATCTGTAAAATTACCGAGGCCAAATTAGTACGAAGAATTTCTGGATCGGTAAATTCAGGGCGACTGTTAAAATCTTCCTCTGAATATAAGCGAATACAAATCCCTTCGGACGTTCGACCGCATCGACCTTTACGCTGATTTGCCGAAGCTTGAGAAATAGGCTCAATCGGTAAACGTTGTACTTTTGTGCGATAACTATAACGAGAAATCCGTGCCGTCCCCGTATCAATAACATATTTAATGTTTGGAATCGTTAATGAAGTTTCTGCCACGTTAGTTGCAAGAATTACACGATTTAACCCGCTTGGACGGAAAATCCGTTGTTGTTCTTCGGCTGAAAGACGGGCATATAGTGGCAGAATTTCAGTAAAACGAAGTTCCTGTTTTTGTAAGGCTTCTGCAGTATCGCGGATTTCACGTTCGCCGTTCATAAAAATCAGAATATCGCCTCGGCCTTCAGCTTGTAGCTCATCAACCGCATTTAAAATGCCTTGAAGTTGGTCTTGATCCTCTTCTTCTACGATTGGACGATAACGAACTTCTACAGGGAAAGTTCTGCCTGAAACTTCAATAATTGGCGCATTATTAAAATGGCGTGAGAAGCGTTCTACATCAATGGTTGCAGAAGTAATAATGACTTTTAAATCTGGGCGTTTGGCTAGAATTTGTTTGAGGTAGCCCAAAATAAAATCATTGTTCAAGCTCCGTTCATGAGCCTCGTCAATAATCAACGTATCATATTGATTTAAGTAGCGATCGGTTTGAATTTCTGCCAGTAAAATCCCGTCAGTCATTAACTTAACCAAAGTATTTTCGCTAACTTGGTCGTTAAAACGAACTTTATAACCTACGGTGGAGCCCATTTCAGAACCAAGCTCTTCGGCAATTCGGTTTGCGACCGAACGTGCGGCAATTCGACGAGGCTGAGTGTGCCCGATCAAGCCATTAACGCCACGTCCTAGCTCTAAACACATTTTAGGCAGCTGGGTGGTTTTGCCTGAGCCAGTTTCCCCTGCAATGACTACGACTTGGTTTTCTGCAATCAGTTTTAGAATTTCTTCACGGCGTGCAGAAACAGGTAAATCAGGATAGCTGATTTTCAGATTTTCAAGCTGAGTTTTACGAGTAGCAAAATGAGCTTGCGCAGATAAGATAGATTGCTCAATTTCTGCAATCACAGCTTGCTTGGTATCTGATTTTTTTACGTTAGATAAGCCATGAATACGAGAGCGCAAACGGCGATAATCACTGGTTGTGATATTTTTTAATTGCGCAATTAACGCTTTTTGCGTCTCATCAAGCGGTCTGTTTTGGTGATTTTTTTGCATATTTATAAAAAGATTATTCAATCAGAGATGAAATGAGATTATTTTCCTAGGCCTAAAAATAGCGAGCAAATACCCGCAGCAATCAATGGACCAACTGGCACGCCACCTAAAAATGCCACGCCTAAAATGGTGCCAATAAGTAAGCCTGTCACAATGATTGGTTGAGCCGACATTAAATTCACGCCACGACCACCTAGCCAAGCAACAAAAATACCAATAGCAATAGAAAGCAGTATTTTCCAATTTAGCATTTCTGCCAGTGCCGGAAATTGAATTCTGCCAGAAACAATGGGGCTTAATACGGCAATTGTGAGAATGATAATGCCGATGGTTAATCCACTTTTTTCAAGCTGAGGGATATATTTACTTAAAAAGGTTTGTTGCATAAGTAGCAAAACGGTGGCAGAAATGGTAATGGAATTATTATTGCCCATTACACCAAGAAAAATGAGTGCCACTAAAAATAGGGCAACAGGGTTAAATTGAAGAGTCATAAGTGGTATCGTTCCAGTATTTGTAAAAAAGTAGAATGAATCTTCTAATAATTTACTACAAGTCTGCTAATTAGCAAGCTTATTTCTATACTATAGAAATTTAGTTAGTAGCAAATATCCAACTATTTATTCAGAATATTGGAAAAACTTTCTAATATTACTTCTACAAATGATTTTTGTCATATTGGAGTACGATGCTAGAGTTTATAATTGAGTAAGCGTGTATTCTAGCATAGATTAGAGAGAAATTAAGACATTCCTCTTGCTTATTAATAGCGCTGTATCTAGAATACAAGTTCTAACTTATTACTAAATTAATAAACAAAATGCAACAGAATAGATTAACTCCAGAGCAAATCGCGATCTTAGATTTTTGGCATAAAATAGAATTTTTTCTTCCTTATGATCTAGAAGATACGCTTTCTAAAATTAAGAAGGCTCAACAAAACTATCTGCCTTTATTTAAGCAGAAAATAGAATTTCTATCAACTGAAGAATTATGGAGATACTTAACACCAGGTTTACATAAAGATGAAGTTATTTTAGGTTTTGATCTTTTTATTGGTATTTATAATAAAAATGAATTAGCAGAAAAATTAAACAAACTTTTAAAGTTTGATACTAGTAGTGAAAATGTTCGCTTTATTGGTAATATTAAAAACAACATATCTTCAAGTAATGGGAAAGGGTTAAGTTGTTGTGCAAAAATTAGCTTAGATGAATTTGGACGTTTAGACCCATATAAATCAGGAAATATTGAAGTGTCAACAGCGCCTTGGGCTATTGGTCAGATCCGCAAGAATAATGGGGATGTTACTTGTTTGGATTTTGAGCAATTTGATTGTGAGATGAAATTGCTTAAAGATACTCTTGCTGACTTTTTAAGAATGAACATAGAGCCCCATGTAACCAAAGAAAATCCTTTTCCTGCGTTAAGTGGAAAAAATATTGTTCAACTTATAGATGTTGTAATGGAATGGATGAATTTTAGCCCAAATTCTGATGATGTTACTCATTTTTATATTTATCCTAAAAGAGGAAAAAAAACAAGAAAAGAAAATAATAAAAATGAATCATTAAAGTTTACTGTTGAAGTTGAAAATATTCAGATTTCTATTCTAAATAGTTTTTTTGCAATTGATCTTGCTAAAACTATTCAAGCTGGAATGAATAATAAAATAGTTGGTAATACTTTGATTTCTTATCTTTCTAAAACATATAAATACATTGACTTATATGATTCATTGGAAGGGAAGGAGTGCATTATTGAAAATTTAAAGCCAGAGTACATTAATCATGGACATTGGTTTAGTGAGAATTCTCATCATATGAGTTTGATGCAGCAATTTGCTATTAATACAATATTCAAAGAAATTAATAAAAATCCGGAAGGTCGATCACTTTTTTCTGTTAATGGTCCTCCAGGAACAGGAAAAACAACTTTATTAAGAGATATCTTCGCAGAAAATATTGTTCGTAGAGCCACTGCATTAGCTAATTATTTAGATGTTAAAAGTACTTTTAAATCGGATAAGATCAAAATTGAGTTTGGAAGGAATACATTGGAATTAGCAGTTCTTCAAGATGATTTAACTGGTTATGAAATGGTTGTTACTTCGTCAAATAACGCTGCTGTTCAAAATATTTCGGAAGAGTTACCTCAAATGAAAGCTCTTGGTAGAAATTGGTATGATATGAAGAAAAATACTAAAGTAAAGTATTTACAAAGCGTGGCAAGAAATTTGATTTCTTGTAAGAAAATAAATAAGAAAAAAGAGTATGTAGAATTAGATTTTGAACAACAACCATGGGGATTAATTGCATGTGTATTAGGGAGAAAAGATAAAAGAGAATTTTTTGTTGAGCAATTTACGCAAGAGCCAGATCCTAACCTTAACGGATTTAAAGAAGATTATTTTGATAGTATTTATACGTGGAGAAAAAGATATTCAGGTCCAAGCTTTAGTAAAGCAAGAGAAGCATTTTTAACTAAACAAAAAGAGGTTAAAGAACATATTTCTCATCTTACTACCTATATGAATATTGTATTGAAATGGAAAGATTTATGTGAATTTGATTTTGAACATGAAGCTTATTTAGCTAAATTAGAAATTGAGCGTAACTTATCTAAACTTACAAACTTGATTCAAGAACGAGAATTTTTAAATTTAAATAAGCCTACTTTATTAAGTAGATTATTTTTTCCTAAGAATTATCAATGTTATTTAGAAAAAATTAAGAATAATAATTTTGAACAAGAAAATCAACGTCATTTAAGACTTCTTTCTGAAGATAAGCTACTCAATATACAAGAAAAACAAAATGAAAAAGAACGCTTGTTTGCAAAGCTTTCAGAGTTAAGAAATATTTTAGGATATAGCGAAAATTTTAATGAAAGTAAAGTTAAAACACCTATTAATATGTTAGAGGATTTAGAGAAAGAACAATGGCAAATTAGTGGATTCTGGTCTGATGAAAATCTTAATCAGAAACGTTCAGAATTATTTCAAGCCGCATTAAGTTTGCATGAAGCATGGATAGCTGAAAGTATTAGTTGTGGTTTCAGTGGCAATATTTTAGCCATAAAAAATTTGATAGGAGGTCAGCAGTTACAAGGTAATCCAGAAAAAATAGAAGAAGCTGCTTTACTAATTTGGCAAAGCTTATTTATGATGGTACCAGTTGCTTCCACTACTTTTGCTTCTTTTGGATATCTATTCCGTTATTTAGGTGCCCAAAGTCTAGGTTGGATTTTTGTTGATGAAGCAGGGCAAGCTATTCCTCAGGCTGCGGTAGGTGCCATGTGGAGAGCTAAAAATGCTATAGTTGTGGGCGATCCATTGCAAATTGAACCTGTATTTACTACTCCTGAGAAATTAACAGATATATTGTTTAAGGCAAGTAAAATTCAGGTCGATTTTGAGGTCTCTCCACATAAAACATCTGTTCAAGTATTAGCAGATAAAGCTAATCCATATGGAGCATATTTGGATGTTGATGGAGAAAGTACTTGGATTGGAAGCCCATTACGGGTGCATCGTCGTTGTCTGGAGCCAATGTTTTCAATTTCTAATTGTATAGCTTATCAAGGTAAAATGGTTTTTGGATTGAATAAAAAACATCCAATTCAAGATCCATGGTTAATGGGAGATAGTGCTTGGATTCATTTATCAGAAGGGGAACAACAAGAAGAAAAAGAAGTTGAACTTGTAAGTAATATTTTTAGGCAGCTTTGTCTTCAGCGTTATAAAGATAAACAGTTACCTCCAATATACATAATCTCTCCTTTTAAAGAAATGTGTGAGAAGATTAGAACGCGTTTAAAAGAAAATGAAAAATTATGGAGCGAATTTGGAGTGAGTGGGGGTGATTGGGTTAACAAGAATGTAGGTACTGTGCATACTTTTCAAGGAAAAGAAAGCAGTATAGTTTTACTAGTTTTAGGAAGAAATCAATCAGATATTATTAAAGCAATGCCTTTAGTGAGTAAACCAAATTTATTAAATGTTGCAGCTACTCGAGCAAAAGATCGTTTATTTCTTATCGGTGATTATCATGTTTGGAAAGAAAAATATGAATGTTTTAAAAAAGCTTTACCGATACTAGATAATATTATTGATGCATCAATTTTTCTTGAAAAATTACAGAAAAAAGTAAAAGAGGTTCGATAATTAAACAAAGGCGAGTTTAAAACTCGCCTTTGTTAAAATATTATTTTATGCAGCAACCATGACCATCGCTGGACGAAGTACGCGACCTTGTAGAGTGTATCCTTTTTGTAATACTTGGCTGATATGGTTAGCATCAATGCCTTCTGCCGGTTGCATTGAAATAGCTTGGTGAAGTTCAGGATTGAATACTTCGCCAACTACACCGACTGCTTGAACGCCAAATTTCGCAAGGGTAGAAATGAATTCTTTGTGGGTCATTTCAACACCATCGACTAAAGCTTGGGTGGTTTCATCTGAAACGGCTTTGTCTAATGCGGCTAATCCACGCTCTAGGTTATCTACTACAGTTAATAATTCTTTAGAGAATTTTTCTAATGCGAATTTATGCGCTTTTTCTACCTCTTGTTCAGCGCGACGACGCATATTTTGAATTTCAGCTTGTGCACGTAATTGGATATCTTGTTCACGCTTATCAGCCTCTGCAATGTAGGTTTCTAATTCGTTAATACGAGCATAGCAACCAGCAAGTTCAGCTTCGATTGGTTGTTCTTCTGTTTCTACAGTGGTTTCCTGAACTTGTTCTTCTACTTTTTCTTGTTCATTGATTTCTGGGTTTTCATTGGCTTGAGTCATGATAAATCCTCTTTTAAGTGATTCAATAGGTTAAACTTTCTTTAATATAATAACAAATTCTTGCAATTCAAGAAAATGACAAAAATAATTTCATTTTTACTGAGAAATTCCTTGCAAAATCTAGGGGGTCACTTAAAATTCCCCTCAATTTCCGCTGTGTTGTGATAGTGTGAAAGATTCGTCAATTTTCGGATTTATCCGAACGCTTTTATCTTTTTTTCTTAACGGAGAAAACTTAAATGAAAAAAATCGCAGGTTTAGTCGCTGCAGGCGTGGCTTCATTAGTGTTAACAGCTTGTAATGAAGAGAAAGCAACCACAACGGAAACCGCAGCCCCGGCAAACGCGGGCACCGTTCACTTATATACTTGGACGGAATATGTACCAGAAGGCTTATTAGATCAATTCCAAAAAGAAACAGGCATTAAAGTTGAGGTTTCAAGTCTTGAATCTAATGAAACCATGTATGCGAAGTTAAAATTACAAGGTAAAGACGGTGGTTATGATGTTATCGCACCTTCTAACTACTTCGTATCAAAAATGTCAAAAGAAGGTATGTTAGCTGAACTTGATCACAGCAAATTACCGGTAATTGCAGAATTAAATAAAGACTGGTTAGACAAACCTTACGATAAAGGTAATAAATACTCATTACCACAACTTTTAGGTGCGCCAGGTATTGCATTTAACACGAACGATTATAAAGGTGACCAATTTACTTCGTGGGGTGATTTATGGAAACCAGAATTCGCAAATAAAGTGCAATTATTAGATGATGCGCGTGAAGTATTTAACATCGCATTATTAAAATTAGGTAAAAATCCGAATACTACTGATCCAGCTGAAATCAAAGAAGCTTTTGAAGAGTTGAAAAAATTACGTTCAAACGTACTTTCATTTAACTCTGACAACCCTGCAAACTCATTTATTTCAGGTGAAGTTTCAGTAGGTCAATTATGGAATGGTTCTGTTCGCATTGCGAAAAAAGAAAAAGCACCAATTGATATGGTTTTCCCGAAAGAAGGCCCTGTTTTATGGGTGGATACTTTAGCGATTCCAGCCAATTCGAAAAACAAAGAAAATGCGCATAAGCTAATTAACTATTTATTGAGTGCGAGTGTTTCTAAACAACTCACACTTGAAATTGGTTATCCAACTTCAAACGTGAAAGCATTAGAAGAATTACCAAAAGAAATCACTCAAGATCCAGCAATTTATCCAACAGCAGAGATTCTACAAAAATCTCACTGGCAAGATGATGTGGGCGATGCAATTGAGCTTTATGAAAAATACTATCAAGAGTTAAAAGCTTCTAAATAATCTTAGATAGATAAGTAAAAGGCAGAATTTGAGAAATCAAATTCTGCCTTTTTTGTTCTTATCTGTTGACTATAGTGCAGTAAAGAAGCTAATTAAGCCTAATACTACACCTGGTGAATTGGCTAGTGCTACTGGATAATCGCGTTTTTCTTTTAATAATCCATAAGCAACCCATAATGAGCAGTTAACTGCTGTGGCAAGTGGTTGCAAAACACCACCTTTTTGCCCCGCTAGGTTTAAATTAATTTGTTCTAAATAAGAGACATACATGCATACCGCAGTGAAAGTGGCAACCCAACCTAAAATGTTAATGAAACGTTCGTTTGTCATTCTTCCCCCAATTTAATAACTAAAGTATATATTTAATGATTTCTTAATTCTCTTTAATTATATTAAATTATTTCTTTAAAGTCAATAATATTTGATGTTGTGTGTATTCTATGCTTTTTATTGACAATAATTTTGTTAGGGAGAAAAAAATCCCCACACCGTATTTCAGTTATGGGGATTTGAGATAAACAAGACTATAAACCTAATACTTTACGTCCGTTAATGGAGGCAATATTTGCCATTTCTTCAAGGTTGGTAAAGCGACATCCGGCAGAAAGCAAGCTTAATTCTTGCCACATATCACCCTCACAAAGTGGTACCATGTAATCACAGATATTATCTGTACCAATAGCCACAGTAATACCTTCTGGAATGAGTTCATCGGCAGGGGTTAATGCATTATGGAAGGGTTGAAGATCTTCTTTACGTCCACTATCAATCCATGCCATTGGGCAGGCAATAACCATCATTTGTGCATCACGCATTTTTTGATAGAGCATTTTTCGATATTCTTTAGGATGTGCACCAATTGAAATACCATGAATTGCAACTACCCGCCCTTGCATACCGTGTTCAATGGCTTTATCGCATAGTTGTTCGGTTTCTTTTTCTTTTGGGGTATTAAATTGGTCAACGTGAACGTGCAACATTTTGCCAAGCGATTTCGCTTTATCCATTAAAATATCCATGGCCTCTAAGCCTTTACCAAAATCTAATTCATCTCGATAAGGCAAACCACCAATCATATCTACCATTTCAGAGCCGATATCAAACCATTTTTTAGCGCTAGGTTCAATCACGCCTTTTAAGGTTTGGTTGGCGAATTTCAAAATAATGTCACTTTTATAAACTTCACGAGCTTTATGAGCGGCAATAATTGCACGATCTTCGCAGACTGCATCAATATCTACGAAAGTACCGAATGCGGTTACCCCTTGTGAAATCATTAGCTCAATAGCTTGGCTAAAGCGGCGATAGTAATCATCGACAGTTGAATTGCGTTTAATTTCATCGACTAAATCCCATTTTTGTTGGAGGTTTGCATTTTGATAAATGGTAATTTTCTCTGGAGTCATGGTAAAGGCGCGGTCGGCATGAGCGTGGGAATTAACCCAACCTCCTTTTTTGATAATTTCATCACGAATATGACCTTTTAAAGTGCGAATAAGTTGACCCATGGTTATTTATCCTATTTTGCAAAATTTAGACGAAAAAAAATCGCTTGTAAAAAGCGATTTGAAGAAAAGAGAGAAATGAATAAAAAAATAGCTACGCCTCGTAATACGATGCGTAGCGAAAAAAATGGTAACATTGATCGAGAAGAATTCATTTCTAGTTCCTATGTTTGGACTAGAGCGATAGTATAATGACTTTTTTAGAAAATGCAAACGGTTGCATTTGGTGGCATAGTCTTCTAAAATTTGCTCCGTTCTCATCGGGGTGCTTATAGGCTGAGATATGTGATCATAAACCCGTAGAACCTGAACTGACTAATATCAGCGTAGGGATTTGAGATGGCGTGCCTGCCTTTCTTAAATCCTTCTATATTCTTTTAGAAGGAACTTATATGAACCAACTAACCAAACTTTCCCTTTCTGCCGTTTTTCTTAGCACAAGCGCTTTGGCACAACAGCCAATGTTAAATGTTTATACTTACAGCTCATTTGCTTCAGAATATGGACCGGCTAAACAGCTAGAAGCAAACTTTGAAAAAACTTGCCAATGTGATTTACGTTTTCTGCCATTTGATGATGGCATCACGATGTTTAACCGTGTGCGTTTAGAAGGAAAAAAAACTAAAGCTGATGTAGTGTTAGGCATAGATTCCTTTCTTAAAGATGAAGCCGAAAAAGCAGGCTTATTTACTGCGCATGAATTATCTTTAGATTCAATTGCCATTCCGACTAATAATTGGAAAAGTGAAGTTTTCTATCCTTTTGACTACGGCGAATATGCCTTTATTTATAATAAAGATAAATTAAAAAATCCCCCAACTTCCATGAAAGCGTTAATTGAGCGAACTGATTTACGTGTTATTTATCAAGATCCTAGAACAAGCACTGTGGGGCGAGGCTTGTTAATGTGGGTAAATGCGCTTTACGGAGAGCAAGGCGAACAAGCGGTTGCAGAGCGTTGGACAGCCTTAAGCAAACATACCGTTACGGTGGGTAAAGGTTGGTCAGAAACCTATGGAGCTTATTTAAAAGGTGAGGCTGATTTAGCGCTAAGTTACACAACTTCACCGTTATACCATCAATGGTATGAAAATGATGATAAGAATGTTGCAGCCATTTTTGATGAAGGGCATTTAGTGCAAGTGGAATATGGCGCGATTATGCAATCTTCCAAACAAAAAGCATTGGCACAAAAATTCTTACAATTTTTAACCACGCCAGAATCACAAAAAATTATTGCTAAAGCAAATATTATGCACCCAGTCATTACTGAAGAAGTGGATCCATTATTGAGTGCACAACCAAAAACAAAAACGTTAACGAATTTTGCTATGCCAAGTAGTGAACAAGTGCGTCAATGGTTGAATATTTGGCAAAAAGCTATCACTCAATAATGAATTTTTTTTGATTTTATTTGTCTGTAAGGCGGTAAGCGGTCGGATTTTATGAAAATTTTGCAAAATAGGTTGCCAAATTGATTAACTTCTGTTATTTATACCGCCTTTTAGAAGACCCCAAATTTTATTTATCATTCAGCTTTGTTTATGACTGAAAAATAAAGCCACTTTTTAAAGCAATTTTGGGTAAAGAATTGGGTAAAATCAAAAACAGGAGTGAATCATGACACAAGTAAGTAACAGCGCCTCATTAGGATTATTAGCCATTGCGGGTGTTAAACCTTACGAATTAAAGAAGGGTGAAGAGTATATGAATGATGCTCAAAAAGCACACTTCACCAAAATTCTAAAAGCGTGGCATGCGCAAATCATGGAAGAGGCTGAAAGAACAAAAAGCCAAATGCAAGAAGAAGTTGCAAACTTTGCAGATCCTGCAGACCGTGCAACCCAAGAAGAAGAGTTTAGTTTAGAGTTGCGTAATCGTGATCGTGAGCGCAAACTGTTAAAGAAAATCGAACAGACTTTACACAGTATTTCAGAAGATGAATATGGTTACTGCGAAACTTGTGGCGTAGAAATCGGCTTAAAACGCTTAGAAGCACGCCCAACAGCAGATATGTGTATCGACTGCAAAACCCTAGCAGAAATTAGAGAAAAACAATTAGGGTTATAATGATTATAACGGAGAGTGGTATAAGCTCTCCGTTATCCTATTTTTATATGAAGTTTATTGAGGTGAGCTATTTTTAATTACATTAAATCGTTTTTTTCTCGCCCTAAAAAAGCGAAAAAACAACAATTTGCAGATGAAATAACGGAGCGTCAGGAACGAAAAGCAGATAATAAACCGCTATCTCATCGCACTGAATCTAAATCTAAATCCTCCCCCTCTTCTGAACGAGCACGAAAAGGTCGAAAAACGCAAGATCGTGTCCCGTCTCATATGTTACACAAAAAATACACGCTAAATGCATCACATTTTGATATTAGCCCACGCGCCTTTCCAAAACACGCATTAACTATTGTTGAAAAATTACAACGTGCAGGTTTTGAAGCTTATATTGTGGGCGGTTGTGTTCGGGATTTACTATTAGGTAGAAAACCGAAAGATTTTGATATATCCACCAATGCTAGACCGGAAGAAGTGCAAAAAATCTTTGGTCGTCAGTGTCGTTTAGTAGGTAAACGCTTTCGTTTAGCCCATGTGGTGTTTGGGCGAGAAATCTTTGAAGTAGCAACATTTCGCGCTAATCATGAAAATCATAGCAATGATAAAATTTCTAAAGTCAGTGATGAAGGAATGTTGTTGCGCGATAACGTATATGGCTCTTTACGCGAAGATGCAGAGCGCCGTGATTTTAGCGTGAATGCCTTTTATTACGACCCAACACATAACATCATTTTCGATTTCTTCAATGGTGTTGAGGATTTACAAGCGGGTAAATTACGCCTATTAGGGAATCCTATTCAGCGCTATCAAGAAGACCCTGTACGCATGCTGCGTGCCATTCGTTTTATGGCAAAACTAGATATGTTTTTGGATAAACCAACCGCCAAGCCAATTAAAGAAATGGCTGGGTTGTTGACGAATATTCCGGCTGCACGTTTATTTGATGAGTCGCTCAAATTATTACAATCTGGCGAAGGTGTAAAAACTTATCAGTTGCTACGTGAATATGGCTTGTTTGAATTGCTATTCCCAGTACTGCCACCGTTTTTTACCCCGAATCAAGACAGTAATGCGGAGCGCATGTTAATCAAAGCATTAACCTCAACAGATGATCGGATTAAAGATGGTTTACCTGTTAATCCTGCATTTTTATTTGCTGCACTCTTTTGGTATCCGTTACGAGAGAAAATTGATGAGTTGAAAAATGAAGGTGGATTAAATTCGCATGATGCAATGATGCTTGCGGCAAATGAGATTTTAGATGAAAGTTGCAAAGCTGTTGCGCTACATCGACGTCATACGGGAGTGATTCGTGAAATTTGGTCGTTACAATTCCAAATGACCAAACGTTCGGGTAAACGCCCATTACAAACGCTTGAAGTCCAAAAATTCCGTGCTGGTTTCGATTTGCTAGTGATGCGCGCTGAAATTGAAGGCGGTGATTTGGTAGAACTTTCCGCTTGGTGGCATGAGTTCCAATTTAGCAATGATGCACAACGTGCGGAAATGTTGAAAAATGTACGTAGCATGCCGAATTTTGCGGGTGAAGAGAAGAAAAAACGTCGCCGTAAAACACCATATCGTCGTAAGAAGAGTACTATGAAAAAGCCTGCAGGAGAGTAGCAGATGGTGCGAGTTTATATTGCGTTAGGTTCTAACTTAAATAATCCTCTGAATCAGCTTGAACAAGCGGTTGAATCTTTGCAGGATTTTGCAAAAGATTTGCGAGTCAGTCCATTTTACGGTTCTAAGCCGCATGGGCCACAGGATCAACCTGATTATGTCAATGCAGTGGCGACGTTCACAACAGAACTCTCCGCAGAGGCTTTATTAGACAAGTTACAAAGCCTTGAGCAGCAACAAGGGCGTGTACGCTTACGTCGTTGGGGCGAGCGGACTTTGGATTTGGATATTTTGCTATATGGCAACCAAGAAATTCAAACAGAACGTTTAACGGTGCCACATATTGAAATGAAAAACCGAGAGTTTGTAATTGTGCCACTTTATGATTTAGCGCCAGATTTGGTCTTACCTAATGGCGAGAAATTAGCGGATATTTATCCGCTATTTCAAGATCATCAAATGGTCTGTTTTAAACGTAAATAAACGAACAAAAGGCGCTTTTAAAGCGCCTTTTGTGTTGTTAAGCATCTGTTTTTAAGTCTTTTCTAAACGAAACCATTAACTGGTCAATTTTGAAATTCTCGGTGTCGATAATTTCAAATTTATATTGATCGTAAAGAACAAAATCCGTTTTCTTCGGAATTTTACGTAGCATATACATCATAAAACCACCGATAGTTTCGTAGTTTTCATCATTTGGGAAACTTGGAATTTCCAATGCACGCATGACATCTTCGAGCGGCGTTGCGCCATCAATTAACCAAGAATCCTCATCGCGTCGAACAATTTGCTCTTCTTCGGTTGAAACTAATTCGCCCATGACAATGCTCATTACATCGTTAAGAGTAATAATGCCGACCACTAGGGCATATTCATTGACGATGACGGCAAAATCTTCACCTGCAGATTTAAATAGCTCCAATACTTCATAAAGCGAAAGCGTATCTGGAATAAAGAGCGATTTGCGGAGCAGTCGGCTATCCGTTAAAGAAACATTTTCATGTTTCAAATATTGGGTAAGCAAATCATGCGACTCTACATAACCTAAGATTTTATCTAGCCCGTTATCACAGATTAGTAGCTTAGAATGTGAGTTCTCGCTGATAGTTTGTAATACTTGGGCTTTATTGTCGGTTCTATCCAAAAAGACAATGTTTTCACGAGTGGTCATGGTTGAAGTTACTCGTCTTTCTTGCATTTCAAACACATTTTCAATCAGATAGTGTTCTTGCGCTTTCAGTACTCCCGCTTTTGCTCCTGCATCCATCACTGCAACAATATCTTCAGAAGTCATATTGTCTTGGCGGATAGTTGAAACGCCAAAGAGTTTGAAAAGCGAGTTCGCAATCCAGTCAAAAAAGAGCACCAATGGCTTAAAGATGACAATACAAAATGACATGATACCGATTGTACGCACGGCGACTTTTTCTGGGTAAGTCATTGCAATGCGCTTTGGCATTAAATCTGCAAGAAGAATAAAAGATGAGGTCACAATTAAAAAGGCAATCCAAGAGGCTGCAGATTCTACCCATTGAGCTTGCGTATATTGTGAAAGAAATTGGCTAAAATAAGGCGTAACGGCACTTTCGCCAACCACCCCACCAAAAACGGCAACCATGTTTAATCCAATTTGGACGACAGTAATAAAACGCCCTGGCTGTTCTTGCAGTTTCATCACCTTTTCAGCGCGTTTATCGCCTTCGTTTACCATGGATTGCAGTTTCAGTTTTCGTGCGCCTGCAAGTGAAATTTCAGATGCCGAGACAATCGCACTGATCAGAATTAATAAAAAAATAATTAAAGCGGCTTCAAATAAGCTCATAATATCCTCAATTTATTTAGGTTGAGAGATTGCCATAATAGCAGATTCGTCAATATTTGCCCAAAAATGACCGCTTGTAGGCCATGCACGAATTAAAAAATCTTCGCCTTGATAGACAAAAGCCAGCTGATAAGCATGTAAATAAACTCGATCAGCGCTACTGCCGGCATAACGCGTATCGCCTAAAATCGGGCTGCTAAGGCTTTTCATCGCAACTCGCAGTTGATGTGTTTTTCCCGTTTTAGGTTGTAAAATGAATAATCGCAGATTCGGTGCAAGCGAAAGGCTATGAAATTGCGTAATGGCGGGGTGATTTTTCGTTGGACAGAGTTTCCAACTTCCGCCACGGGATTTTTCCATATCACCGATAATTTTCCCCTGTTTTTTCTTCGGTTTTTTATCACTTAATGCCAAATAGGTTTTTTCAACTTTATGTTCATGAAAAAGATGATAAAAATTTACTGCGGCAGTTTGATTACGTGCAAAAATCAGTAAGCCCGAAGTTACTTTATCTAGCCTGTGAACCAACCATAATTTTTCTACGCCAAGCTGTTTTGCTAATTTTTCGGATAATCCGACCGCTTGTTCATCTTTATGCACGCTAATACCAGCCGGTTTGTTAATCACCACAAAATCGGGGTGTTCAAAGCAAATCGTCAAATTTTCTGTCATTTTTTGCTATACTGAGTCAAATTTTGATTATTCTAACAAGGAAAGCGAATGGCACTAAATATTTATTTAATTCGTCACGGAAAAACCGTGTGGAATATAGAAGGCAGATTGCAAGGCTCGGGGGATTCTCCATTAGTTGAAGAAGGTATTTTAGGAGCGAAGAAAACGGGACAAGCATTAAAAGACGTTAAATTCAGCGCCGCTTATTCCAGTATGCAAAAGCGTGCCCAAGATACCGCCAATTACATTTTAGCGGAAAACAATTTGGCAAATATTCCACATTTTCATCATGCTGGTTTAAATGAATTTGATTTCGGCAGTTGGGAAGGTATGAAATCAGTCGATTTATTCGATCATGATGAATATTGGATAATGAAACGTACGCCAAAAGACTATCAGGCGCTGAGTAATGGTGGCGAAACTTATGAGAAAGTTTATCAGCGCGCTTTAGCGGCTTTTAAAGAAATTGCAGAAAAACATCAGCAAGATGAAAATGTCCTGATTGTTTCTCACGGAATGACATTGACGGTGCTAACAGCCGTGCTTAAAGGTTTACCATGGCATGAAGCGCGTAATGAAGATTTGCATAGTTTTGTGATAAATACCGCAATCAATATTGTTGAGGTTGACGGAGAAAAAAACACTTTGAAAGTCTTCAACCAAGTTGATCATCTAGATAAATAAACGAAAGCGGCTTAATCGCCGCTTTCATTATTTTCAAACCAACTTTCTAAAATCAAACAAGCCGAGATAGAATCAACCTTGTCTTTTTTTAGCGCTTTATATCCCCCTCGTGAAAAGATTTCTGAGCGGGCTTCAACAGTTGTCAGGCGTTCATCTTGAAAAGCAACGGGTAGATTAAATCTGCCTTGCAGGCGGTTACCAAATTTTCTGGCTCGTTGCGTTAAGGGCTGTTCAGTTCCATCCATATTCAGTGGTAAGCCAACCACTAATAAATCCGGTTGCCATTCTGCAATCACTTTTTCAATTTGTGCCCAATTTGGAATACCATCTTGTGCTTTAAAGGCTGGAAGTCCTTGTGCCGTGCCGGTAATACTTTGCCCGACTGCACAGCCAATGCTGTATGTTCCGAAATCAAAGGCTAATAGAGTTTTTGTCATATTTATGCTCTTGCAGAAGGGGCGAGAACGCCAGAAATGCCAAGTAATTCATTTGCTTCATTCCAACGATCTAAATAGCCAGTTTCAAATAAAATACGGTGGCTTGCTTCTGAAACAAGCCAGAAATTTTGCCCAATTTCTTGTTCAAGCTGCGCGCTTTGCCAGGTTGCACAACCTAAGCAAACAATAAAATGTTTAGGCGAAAGTGGCGTGCCAAAGCTATCTAAGATATCGCCTGAAGTGGTTAACATAATCTCATCAGTAACCTTATAACTATGCAAGAAATTCATTGCAGTTTTGGTATGAATAATAAAACCGCGGTCTTGATTCATCGGGCCACCGCTTAATACCATTTGATCTTTAGTGTATTCCCGCTGATTTGCCATTTGGAAATCCATTCGGGTAAGCAATTCCAGAACAGAAAGATCAGTAGGAGTGTTAATGACTACACCCATTGCGCCATTTTGATTATGTTCGCAAATATAGACAACGGTTCGGTCGAAATAGTCATCATCCATTTCTGGCGTAGCAATTAAAAATTTGCCTTGTAAGTTTTCTAACATTAAATCCGGTTTCCTATACGGTTAAATATCGCCAAAGCAGACCTGTAATGCGGTAATGGCAGCCAGTGAAGCGGTTTCTGTGCGTAGAACTCGTTTACCTAGCAGCACTTCCGTAAACCCTTCTTTTTCCGTCATTTGGATTTCTTCAGCAGATAATCCTCCTTCTGAACCAATAAGTAAACGTACCCCTTCAGGTGGAATATGCGGTAACTGACGAATAGTATATTTTGCCCGAGGGTGCAGATTTAACTTAAGCATATTATCTTGCTCTTTGCACCAATCGGTCAGTTTCATCATTGGGCGAATTTCTGGAATTTCGTTACGTCCACATTGTTCGCAAGCGGCAATCGCAATTTTTTGCCATTGTTGTAGCTTTTTATCTTGGCGCTCATCGTTAAGTTTTACCCCACAACGTTCTGACCAAAGAGGGGTAATGGTTTTTACCCCTAGTTCTACAGATTTTTGGATAGTAAATTCCATCCGATCACCCCGCGAAATCACTTGCCCTAAATGAATCGCAAGAGGCGATTCGCGATCATCTAATTCGCTTGATTCAATTTTTGCAATAATTTGTTTTTTTTCGACCGCTTGTAGGTATGCGTGGAAAATATGGTTTGAGCCATCAAATAGGATAATTTGCTCTCCCTCTTTCATTCGTAACACACGTCCAACATGGTTAACAGCATCTTCACTTAACAGACAGCTATCCAGCTCTGCAAGTGGACTTGGATGGTAAATTCTTGGAATTCTCATGGTTTCTTATATCCTCATTTTAGCCATCATTGTAATGTAATTTGGCGCTGAAATAAATTTTTCACAGGGATTTGGTGTGAAAGTGAGTCTGAAAAAACAAGCGGTCGGATTTTCTTTCTTTTTTGCAAAAAGTATGGAAAATTCGACCGCTTGTTAAAAAAGCTTTTGCTTATTTATATTGATGAATTGCGTTAGCAATTTCGTTGTCGTTGTAGATAGATTTTACGACATCTTGATAAGCTTGCGATAAGACTGATTTAATATCGTCATTATCAGTAGTCAGCGCAGCGCCTTCGTAACCACGGGTCGCATTGAAGTTTTTATTAAAGTGACCTTTTGCGCCTTTAACCGCTACTTCAACATTCACTTCGGCATTAACTTTATAAAGGATGTTGCCTTGTTCTACTGTTGCGTAGAATTTGCGTACATTCACAATCACATTTGCATTTGCACCACTTTGAACAATTTGGAAGCCTTTCGCGTTTAAGTCTTGCTGTACAGCCTGTTGGAACATCGCGCCCACTTCAGGTACGGCGGTTAAGCGGGTAATTTCACCACCTTTGGTATAGCTTGCCACTTCGCGTGAAGGACGTAAGTCTTGCGTCATGACGCTAATTGAAGCCGATTGATTTTGTGTATTAAAGGTTGCGGTTGGGCTTGGTGTGCTGAAATTAAGCACATTAGATTGGCTTTGGCAGCCGGTTAATAACGCCCCGGTGAATAAACCAGCAAGTAATAGTGCTTTTTTATTGAATTGCATCATAAAAGATCCTTTTAGTTTCAATGATTTTGAAAAAGTATAGTATGATTTGGACTGAAATACTACCGTTTCACAGGAGAAAAAATGTTAGTTGCAGAAAGTATTCAACACAAATTGACCACAAATTTTGCGCCAAGTTTTCTAAATATTGAAAACGATAGCCATTTACATAGTTCTGGTCGGGGCAGTCAATCTCATTTTAAAGTAACGATGGTGAGTGATGTCTTTGAAGGCAAACGTAATGTTGCGCGTCATCAGGCTGTTTATGCATGCTTACAATCTGAATTAGATGGCGGTGTGCATGCCTTAGCTTTGCATTTATATACCCCAGCAGAATGGCAAGAAAGAGGCGAAATCATTCCAAATTCAATGAATTGTTTAGGGATTGGAAAGTAGTCTGATTTATTTTAACGGCTAAAATAAAAGTTGATTCTGAGGGTAAATAGGGGTATATTACGCCCCGTCTTTTATTGATTCGGTGAGATGTCCGAGTGGTTGAAGGAGCACGCCTGGAAAGCGTGTATATGCGAAAGTGTATCGGGGGTTCGAATCCCCCTCTCACCGCCATTTAATAGAAGGTACTGTTTTCATAGATATTTCCTTGGTTAAGTTAAAGTAGAAATACTTTTTACATACTATATAGTTACCCTAAACATTTTGTTTAGGTTTTTTTTTATCTTAAATTTGATAAAAAACAAATGGCATAAAAAAGCGTTGTGCAAAAGTTGCTTGTAATAAGTTTTAGTATTAAAGTGGGCGTATTGTTCATTTAAGGAGAAAACGCATGAAAAATGATAAACCAATTGAGTGTGTCGGTTGTAATACTTTTGATGTCGGCACTATTTTAGATAATAGCGATTGTGATGCGGTAGTAGAGAAAATTTTTGCTACCCAACAAGAAGCTGAAGAAGGATTGGCATTTTTAACGCAAAAAGCGCGTGATACGGAAAGTGAACCCTGCCAGATTTCACATCAATACGAAGCCGTAGAGGGTGGGGTAAAATTAAGAGCTAAATTTACCTTTAGTTGCCAAGCTGAAGTGGTTATTTTCCAATTAAATACGCGAGCGTTTTAATTTGAATAAAATAAAAAAATCGAGGCAGTTTAAACTGCCTCG
>NZ_AFNK01000052.1 GCF_000238795.1 Haemophilus sputorum CCUG 13788
ATCGACGTAAGTTGACCTGTTTCCCATAATCCGGGCCGTCCGCGAAGTTGACCTGTTCCCCACACTCCCGGCCGCCCGTGAAGTTGACCTGTTTCCCATAGTCCGGGCCGTCCGCGAAAGTTGACCTGTTTCCCATAGTCCGGAGCGTCCATTAAAGTTGACCTGTTTCCCACAGAGGATGGAAAACTCTTCTTGTGCTGAGCGTAAGAGCTATCTGCCGGAACGGTTCCTCTTCGCTTCCTCGCCAGTTCGCTCGCTACGCTCGGTTACATGGCTGCGGCGAGCGCTGATACATAAGGCTCAGCATTGCACTGGTCGTAACTAAAATCAGAATCCTTCTGAATGACTCTCCTGTCTTGCAAGTTGAATACCTTTCTCAAAGCCCTTTTGTATGAGTTGCTGTTGATGGTCAAAAGTGCGTCTGCGTGTTGCTGCAGTGTGATTTAGTAGCACGCCCGTCGAGCTTCATCCCCCTTCTGTTGAGAGCGAAATCAAAACAATATGATTTTTTTCTTGCAACATGACACTTTTTGTTCAAAATGACAAAAAACGTCATGAGGTGATAAATGGACAATATTGAGCAGTTACGGAAAGTCGCTACACGTGCAGGTAA
>NZ_AFNK01000051.1 GCF_000238795.1 Haemophilus sputorum CCUG 13788
GGAAGACGCTCCAGCGTGGCCAGAGTACGCTCACCAAAGACGCGTGCCACCACCGTCCTGCACATCCTGCCATAGGCGTAAAATAACCAGCGCTGACGTGATTTAGCCCCGACGTAGCCCCACTGTTCGTCCATTTCCGCGCAGACAATGACGTCACTGCCCGGTTGTATGCGTGAGGTTACCGACTGCGGTCTGAGTTTTTTAAGTGACGTAAAATCGTGTTGAGGCCAACGCCCATAATGCGGGCGGTTGCCCGGCATCCAACGCCATTCATGGCCATATCAATGATTTTCTGGTGCGTACCGGGCTGAGAGGCGGTGTAAGTGAACTGTAGCTGCCATGTTTTACGGCAGTGAGAGCAGAGATAGCGCTGATGTCCGGCAGTACTTTTACCGTTACGCACCACGCCTTCAGTAGCTGAGCAGGAGGGACAACTGATGGAGATGGAAGCCACTGGAGCACCTCAAAGACACCATCGTACACTAAATCAGTAAGTTGGCACCATTATCCGGCAGGCGATCTGGATTATCGTCACGCTGTTAAATATGTCGCGGTAGGGATACCCGTTACCGGATACCCCCCGCACAGATCCCGGCGTGCGCGATTTACGCACCGGGCTCCTGCCTCGGGTGTCTGGCGGTGAACCGCTCCACAGGCCATGGATGAAGAACCCGAACCCTTGGTAGCCATGCGGCTGCCAGTTTGTTTGCTTTCGTCCAGATCGTATCATCCTTCTGGCTCCTGCGCCTGAGCGCCCGGCGCCAGAGGTTTGTTACGTGTGTCCTGAACTTCTGCATGGTGGGGAAGTTGCCCGGTACCGAGTGATAGTTCAGGTATCCCTGAACCACTCTCCTGAGCCATTTTCCCTGTTCGGGGATTGAGTAATGCCAGCGCCTTCGCAGACCGTCTTTGATGGCTTTCAGAGTTGCCGTCATCCGATCCCGGCGGGTCTTTCGTATCAGCATGAACCTGCCGTTGCGATCTTTCCCGCTGATGTGCGTGAACCCGAGGAAGTTGAACGTTTCTGGTTTGCCTTTTCCCCTGATGGCACGGTTTTCGGCAGCGAAGCGGCCGAACTCCATCAGACGGGTTTTCTCCGGGTGAACCGTGAGTCCGAACTCCCTCAGTCTGCGCTGCATGGCTATACGGAAGCGCCGGGCATCGTATCGTTTGTCGAACCCGATGACGATGTCATCGGCGTATCTGACCATTACCACATTGCCTGTGGCATAGCGACGTCGCCACTGATGCGCCCACAGATCGAAGACGTAGTGGAGGTATATGTTTGCCAGCAGCGGTGAGATGACCGCACCCTGTGGGGTGCCTTCCTCCGTTGCTCGCCATTGACCCTCCTCCAACGTCCCGGCTGTGAGCCACTTACGTATGAGCCTGATTACGCTCCGGTCGCCGATCCGATGCTCTGTGAACCTGATCAGCCATTCGTGGCTCACCCTGTCGAAGAACTGACTGATGTCGGCATCCAGTACCCAGTTTACGTTAGTGCGTACCAGCCCTGTGGCCAGTGCGTCCAGTGCATCGTGCTGGCTTCGCCCGGGTCTGAACCCGTATGAGAACCCCATAAAGTCGTTTTCATAGACTGCGTTCAGGATTTTCACCAGCGCATACTGGACGATCTTGTCCTCCAGCGAGGCGATGCCGAGCGGGCGTTGTTTTCCATCCGCTTTTGGGATGTAGTGACGCCTGCCGGGCTGCGCCCTGTAGCTGCCCTGATGTAGCCTCCGGTGCAGATCTGTTATGTTGTTCTTCATGTTTCCGGCGTAGTCCATCCACCTGATGCCATCCACTCCGGCGGCCGCTTTCCTGCTCAGGGAGAGGAATGCGGCTTCCAGTGCTTCGACTGTCAGCAGGTGGAACAATGCTGTAAACCGTTCTTTCTTCCGCTGCTTCGCAGCTTCCCGCACGCGTGACAGCCTCTGTGACATGCTTTCCCGGCTCTGTGTCCGGCGCATGTGTGGCTGTTCCGCGTTCCCCTTGGCCCCGCTCCTTCGCTCCACTGACTCCGCTCCTTTCGGGTTGTTCGCCTGCTTCGCCGCTACTATGAGCGAGTCCCGACTTCTCCTCTCCGTACATCACCGGCTATGACTCCTCGTCTTCCCGGTGCGGGCCGTCTCCGACACTGGCAGATGGTCAGAGGGGANATCTCCCGGTTCCCGCGTAGAGATCGTATTGACATGCCAGGGTCTCACGACCCCGCCGGGTCCATGTGGCACTCGCAGTA
>NZ_AFNK01000050.1 GCF_000238795.1 Haemophilus sputorum CCUG 13788
CAATAAACTGCCTCCGATAAGATCGCCTAAATATTCTTTTATATTCATAAATTCATCTCACGATTCGCTATATCCAGGAGCGAGTGCAGCATTGTCAACGCCGTATAGTGCTTCTGGATTTTTAAGTGCTAAATGGAACTCTCGCCCATTGCTCTTACAATTCTTTGAACAATCGATATTCCATAAACGCAGTAAATATCCAGCGAACGCAGCTCTTATCTCTACACGCAACCTATTGTTTTCCATTGCGTAGTCCATCGATACAGCTTCTGGATGTGCTAGTTTTGGATGAGGTATCAGCTCTAGCTCAACGATTCGGTTCCATTGCTTATCCCACTGAAGAGTCTCAACTTCGTCGTTAACCTCATCCTCTAACAACTCAACTTCACTTATTCTGGTTAAAACAAAATCCCTAAATTCTCTAAGCTTTCTATCGAATGCTCGGACATGCCATCTCAAGCCATTGTCAATCAGGGTATGAGGAACTATTTGCCTGCTCCCATGACCACTCGACAATGAGGTGTACTCAATATTAATCACAGCGCGCTTATGTATGGCTTCACTAATAGCCGCTACAACTTCCAATTTCGGCTTATTGAGATGGAATGGTGCTTCACAAGCCATAGGTGGCCTGGCCTTGCCAAGAAAGCCATCACCGAACCCTTGGCTTATCGTCGCAAGAGTTCGAACAACGTCATAATCAAACAACGGCTGGAATGCGCTCGTCTTCAAGTGCACTCTGCGCTTTTCGTCATACATAACGTTGTTAGGAGCCAACTCTTTGTACCGCGCAAAATCTTGTGTTGCCACAGACGGCGCTACGCTAAATCGCTCGGTTAAATAACTACGCCCAGCTTCACCTTTAAATAACAAAGTGAAATCAATATGAGCGAGTCGTTCTCTCTGTGCTTGGCTAAGCTCTTCAAGTCCAGTGTTGTCTTGCACTGTCAGCCTCTCAATCCATCTGGGACAAGCCCTAATCATTTAAAACTAGGAAGCCATCGATTGAATGCCATCAAGCAACCTACTTTTTTTCATTAGGTATCATAGTATCAACAAGTCGTCTTGTTGGCTATAAAAATTGGCTTGACGTTGTTCGAATGTTTCTTTTCTGGCCTTGATAGAAGCTCACGCTGGAATGCCAACTGACGCAATTCATTCTCTCGAACACGCCTAGCAACTTCTGCCTGGGCTGGTAGCTGATCTTGACCCTCCATCTCCGAACAGCTTTTGTATCTTAAGTTAACGATGTCCGCTGCCGCCGGTATTCCCTCGGGGAGTGATATCCCAGCGCGCTGTGCGGGTGGCTTCCATTTCCATCAGATGTCCTTCCTGCTCCGCTACTGAAGGCGTGGTGCGTAACGGCAAAAGCACTGCCGGACATCAGCGCTATCTCTGCTCTCACTGCCGTAAAACATGGCAACTACAGTTCACTTACACCGCCTCTCAGCCCGGTACGCACCAGAAAATCATTGATATGGCCATGAATGGCGTTGGATGCCGGGCAACCGCCCGCATTATGGGCGTTGGCCTCAACACGATTTTACGTCACTTAAAAAACTCAGACCGCAGTCGGTAACCTCACGCATACAACCGGGCAGTGACGTCATTGTTTGCGCGGAAATGGACGAACAGTGGGGTTATGTCGGCGCTAAATCACGCCAGCGCTGGTTGTTTTACGCGTATGACAGGATACGGAGGACGGTTGTGGCGCACGTATTCGGTGAACGCACGTTGTCCACGCTGGAGCGTCTTCT
>NZ_AFNK01000049.1 GCF_000238795.1 Haemophilus sputorum CCUG 13788
GGTAATGACTCCAACTTACTGATAGTGTTTTATGTTCAGATAATGCCCGATGACTTTGTCATGCAGCGCCACCGATTTTGAGAACGACAGTGACTTCCTGCCCAGCCTTGCCAGATGCTGCCTCAGATTCTGGTTATGCCGCTCAATTCGCTGCGTATATCGCTTGCTGATAACGTGCAGTTCTCCCTTCAGGCGGGATTCATAAAGCGGCCAGCCATCCGTCATCCATACCACGACCTCAAAGGCCGACAGCAGGCCC
>NZ_AFNK01000048.1 GCF_000238795.1 Haemophilus sputorum CCUG 13788
CTGATTTATGTCAGACGGGATTTTGCTTATCAATTATTGAGAACAGAAATTTTCCTGAATCATCAATACTATACTTAGCAAGTAAAGGTGTTTTCTCATTTATCTGCTTGAGTGCAGGATCAAGGAAAGATCGTTTCAACTCTGCCAAGTTCTTCTGCTGGGATTCCGGTAAGACGAAACGGTCATTTAACCAAGCATGAGTAGTAACCCATAAGCCTGAAGATTTGAATTGAGCAAGACTTTCATAAAGGCGGATCGTCCGGGGATTTCGAAGACTGCCACAATCGCGGAGCGAGTAGGTGGTGAACTGGTT
>NZ_AFNK01000047.1 GCF_000238795.1 Haemophilus sputorum CCUG 13788
GGTACGGTCTGCAATTATGACGGTAACGTCATTCAGCAGGGGCACCGCAACCCATGGGAAATTGTTACCGCAGAGCTGTTCCCGCGCCTGGTGGATAAAGCGCGTGAAAACTGGGCGTTGGAAAACAATATTTTCAACCTTGGCTGCCGGGGCTATGTCGGCAAACCGGGAGGCGAACGCGAGAATTACCTGACCTGGGTGCGCGATCTTGCCAATGGCGAATACAAACTTCCGTGGGATGAAAATGTCAAAATTCGCGATGGCTGGAAGTATTATCCTGATGGGGTGCAATTAGGCCCGCTACCTAAATAAATTGAGTGTGCCAGGCGCTAAGTCAATCACTTTAAAGACTGAAGTCTGGCGCAGTAGCCCCTGAAAGTTGAATATCCAATTCCAATGAGTAGGGGGCTGAGCCATCCGGTAAGGGCTGAATTTGCCTGCGGGATTGGCTCAGCCCGCCAGACCGGTTTGGTGTTGCGCCGGACAATGTCCGGCGGCAAAGAA
>NZ_AFNK01000046.1 GCF_000238795.1 Haemophilus sputorum CCUG 13788
ATTTTTCAGAAAAATATACAAAAACCTTGTTTTGAGGGAATTATTAACAATTTAAAAAGATTATGCCCAAATATTATAGCGGAAGGTGTAGAAAACATCTATTACAATGGATTATCAACGAAAACTGGATTATGGGGCACTCAAGGATATTTTTTCCCTTCTGTGCCTCTATCTGAAATTAAACACATAAATAGTGCGTGGCTATAAATATATGAAATATCGGAAGGCAGATGTGTTTTCATCTGAACACAGAAGTTTCCTTAACACCACTATTCTGGCGCGTTACACAAAACTCCTGTTGCATCACTAAACGTGGATTATTAACCACAGATAGTTACTGGCAGCGCGCTACGTGAAATCTAAGGTTTTTCGGGTGGGATTGGACGCGAGAATTTACGAGAGCGCATCGGGAAATACCGTGAAGATGGAGATTTTAAAGGATAACGCCCTCCAGAGAAAAAGGAGGGCTGTAGAATCATTTCTCGATGAGAAACTCATCAAGAGAGCGACCGCTTGCCAATGCTTCAGCAATCGGTTTTGGCGCACGCCCACGACCAGACCAGTATTTCGTTTCACCATTTTCTTCAAACTGATATTTAGGCGGCGCTTTTGGTAACGTTTTTTTACGTGATTTTGGTGCTTCTTCAGACAGACCAAGCAGTTCTTCCGGTGAGAACCCCTCTCCGGCGATTAACTGAAGCAGTTCCTGACGTTTCCGTTCACGCTCTGCTCGTTCAGCCGCTTCACGTTCAGCATCTTCACGACGTTCTTCAATAACAACGTTGAGCTTTTCCTGCATTTCGAGCAACTGCTCAAAATCAATCTCACGGGCAAACACACGCAATGAACGAATATTCATCATAGTCCGGCTGATAATGCCGTATTCATCTTCTTTAGTCAGTTCGCTCATAATTAATCCTCTTGTTTAATGGACGTACTTCCATACGCCGGAAGGAACCTTATCATAAAGTTTATTCATCACCAGTTCTGCACGGCGGTGATCTGCGGCAGAATAAAATGCCTCTGATTCTGATAAAGGCAGCTTGTAACGATTAATCTCAATAACTTTTTCAAGAGTATCTCTTGATGTACATTTTCTTAACTGAAAAAGCCATTCCTGCTTTGTTTTCACTTCTTAGCCCTTGCCGGAAAACCCAGCTTCCCTGTTTTCTTATCCTCAAGGACAAGAACTGTATCATACGTTCCACCACTTTTCTTTTTAAATCCCTTAATCAAATCGGTTTTCCCTGATTTAACCAGTTTTCCGGCCTGTGCCTGGGTGATTTTCTTACCAGAAAACTCACTCCAGATTTTAAATTCACATCCGGCACAGAAATAACCTTTCGGCCTGATAACAATATGTTTACCACAGGAAGGGCAGGGAGAGTCCAGGCGTTGAAACTGCCCTGCTGGCGCAGCGGGTTCAATCTTCATCTCGCCCAGGTCAACATCAGAAATCATGCCTGTCAGTTCACCGTACAGCTCATTAATAAACTGTTCAACCGTCAGGTCGCCATTTTCTATGGCAGTCTGCTTTTCAGACCATAATGCTGTCATATCAGGATTAACCGCTATACCAGGCAGGGCATCAATAAGCGCATATCCGGTATCAGTAGGAATAAGTTTCCCTTTTTCGAGCGTGATATAGCTTCTCTTCTTCAGCGTTTCCAGAATGGCAGCGCGGGTAGCTGGCGTACCAATACCGCCATGTTCATCTTTTTGTCTTTATCCTTATCCTTCAACAATTTTTAATCGTTGGATCAGTGACAAAATCCGCGACACGAACAAGCGCAGCAAGCAAGGAGGCTTCGGTGAATAACGGCGGCGGTGTTGTTTTCTTCTCATTAACAACAACTTCTTTTGTCGTCAGTGTTTCTCCAGTGCGAATTTTACAGAGCAGTTCAAAAGCGGAATCATCATTATCTTCTGATTCACCTACGTCTGTGGTTTCCGCGCCAAGAAACGCCTCAAATCCGCTGTCAGTTGTTTTTCTGGCACGGGCATAGAACGACTCATCACCACACTGAATGGCAACCGATACTTCCTG
>NZ_AFNK01000045.1 GCF_000238795.1 Haemophilus sputorum CCUG 13788
CACTCGTGGCTGCAACCCTGCTTACTCAAAATCTATTCACACATGGTTACGTTTTGGGGAAATTATGAGGGGATCTCTCAGTGCTCAGCATGTTTGAGTGCTTTACTCGCCGCGGGTTGAGAAATATGTAAAACTTCAGCCGCACGCGTTAAGGAACCACAAGTCATTACAGCATAAAAGATATCGAGATGTCTTAATTTCATTCCATGTAGCCTACTGATTATTTATTTCTACGGACTATTCTAACGAATAAAGTATAAATAATCAGATATACTCGTCATAATTCAAATTTTGGTTTAGTTGTCACGAGAATTAATTCGTAAACGTGCAAGCTAAATAGATTGACTAGGGGAATATACGGGGTAAGAAAGCGGCTCGGCATACTGCCCTATAATAAATTGTTAGGAGAAGTACGCCGAGTAGTGTGTAGCTATTAGGTAAAGTATGTACCAATTTCAATAAATATTTTAATTAAGATACTGTTTGAAATATCAACAATAAAGGCACCGACCATAGGAACGACAAGGAAAGCTTTATGTGATGGTCCAAATGCTTTTGTGACTGTTTGCATATTCGCAATTGCTGTTGGTGTTGCTCCCATACCAAAGCCACAGTGACCCGCGCTGATCACGACAGCATCATAATCTTTGCCCATCATTTTGAAGGTGACAAAGCAGGCAAATAGCACCATGACAACAGTTTGTACAGCAATGATAATTAATACTGGCCCTGCCATGCTTGCCAATTGACCAAATTTTAATGACATTAACGCCATTGCCAAGAAAAGCGATAAAGCAACGCTACCTAATACATCGACGGTCGGCTCAAACACTTCGTGTTTAAATACATGAGTCAGTGTATTACGGATAATAATACCGACAAATAAACACCAGACAAAAGTAGGCAGTTGCAGAAAAGTATCTTTAAACAATGCACTGATATAGCCACCAACAACAATACAGATAATCAGCATTGAAATGGTTTCAATAACGTTATTTGCATTGATTTTTCTTTTGACGCTTGGTTGCTCAAAAGCTTCAACGATAGTGTCGCGCTCTTGCTCGGTTGTTTTAGGAATAGAGACCTTTTTCAAAAGATGACGGGCAACAGGGCCGCCAACTAAACCACCCAACACTAATCCAAGTGTTGCACAAGCCATCGCTAATTCAACGGCGCCTGTTACACCATATTTATCAGCGAGAATAGGGCCCCATGCTCCGGCATTACCATGACCACCTGTTAGAGTAATTGAACCTGCAATTAAGCCAATAAATGGACTTTCATTCATCATGACAGCCATACTCATGCCGACAGTATTTTGAATGGCGATTAGGATCGTTACTGCAATAGTTAATAGAACTAACGGCTTTCCTCCTTTAATCAGTCGAGAAAAGTCAGAACTTAGCCCGATAGAGGAAAAGAATGTGAGCATTAATAAACTTTGCAATGAAGCATCAAAAGTAAACGAATAACCTGATGTTTTATCAATAATTAACAGAACAATTGCAACAATAAAGCCACCAACGACGGCTTCTGGTATGTGGTTTTTTTGTAGGAACGGGGTAAATTTTACGACAAACATTCCTATGAGTAGCGCGATACATGCGACTAATAATGTATAACTGGCATCTAGGATCATTTTTTTACCTCTATTAGTTTACCAGAATTTTCACTATAACAATTTAACAATAGTGAAAAATGAAGTTACTTTGGTTAACTAATCTTTAACAATGAGTTTTATTAGGGTATCCATAACTTTTAGTTAATAGGGTCATAATTTTAGTGTGATCTTAATCATGAAATATTAAAAAGATTAAAATAACAACAATGGTATTTAATGATGGGTAAACCTAAATACCATGCGGGATCCGCACTATTTTCGGTGATAGCAAAAAATAAAAAAGTATAAATAATAAACAAAATTATAAGAGAAGGAGAACATGATAAGCGCAGGCCGAGCAATTTAAAGAAGTGTGATATACAACATAAAACAGCAGCATGACCTTTCTATATTTCGTTGCTTATCGAAGTGTTAATTTTCGGGTGGATTACTCTGTTTGTTGATTAATAACGGAGAAAAATATGATTGCTGTAATATTTGAGGTGCAAATACAACCCGACCAACAAACTCGCTATTTGACTTTAGCTGAGGAGTTAAGACCACTATTAAGTCATGTAGCTGGTTTTATTTCAATTGAACGTTTTCAAAGTCTAGCTACAGAAGGAAAAATGTTATCGCTATCTTGGTGGGAAAACGAATACGCAGTTCTGCAATGGAAAAATCATGTTTTACATGCGAAAGCTCAACAAGAAGGGCGAGAGTCAATATTTGATTTTTACAAAATTAGTATTGCTCATATTACTCGCGAATATTCATTTAAAAAGGACAAGGATAATGTTTGATGTTCACGTTGTTTTAGATAATCAAATAGGACAATTAGCATTACTAGGAAAAACATTAGGTAATAAAGGTATTGGATTGGAAGGGGGAGGGATATTTACGGTTGGTGATGAATGCCATGCTCATTTTCTTGTTGAACAAGGAAAGGAAGCTAAAATAGCGCTAGAGCAAGCTGGACTGTTAGTACTTGCGATCCGGACACCATTAATTCGTAAGTTAAAACAGGAAAAACCGGGGGAACTTGGCGAAATAGCACGAGTATTGGCGGAGAATAACATTAATATTTTAGTGCAATACAGTGACCATGCTAACCAACTGATATTAATAACGGACAATGATAGTATGGCTGCATCTGTTACGCTCCCTTGGGCAATAAAGTGAACTTGCGATGGCTAATTTAATACGAAAAGAGGTTACCTTTGAGTCCTCAATAGCCGCGATAGGGGCGGCTATGTCTGACATTTCACGAGTTAAAATACTCAGTGCTTTGATGGATGGGCGAGCTTGGACGGCCACTGAGCTAAGTTCTGTGGCGAATATATCAGCTTCAACGGCGAGCAGTCATTTATCTAAATTATTAGATTGCCAGCTAATCACAGTAGTAGCTCAAGGCAAGCATCGTTATTTTCGGCTAGCAGGAAAAGATATTGCTGAATTGATGGAAAGTATGATGGGGATCTCCTTAAACCATGGCGTACATGCCAAAGTTTCCACGCCAGTGCATTTACGAAAAGCACGTACTTGCTATGATCATTTAGCTGGCGAAGTTGCCGTTAAGATCTATGATTCCCTTTGTCAACAGCAATGGATCACTGAAAATGGTTCAATGATCACATTAAGTGGTATTCAATATTTTCATGAAATGGGAATTGACGTTCCTTCCAAACATTCACGTAAAATCTGTTGTGCGTGTTTAGATTGGAGTGAACGCCGTTTCCATTTAGGTGGGTACGTTGGAGCCGCATTATTTTCGCTTTATGAATCTAAAGGGTGGTTAACTCGACATCTTGGTTACCGTGAAGTTACCATCACGGAAAAAGGTTATGCTGCTTTTAAGACCCACTTTCACATTTAAGTTGTTTTTCTAATCCGCATATGATCAATTCAAGGCCGAATAAGAAGGCTGGCTCTGCACCTTGGTGATCAAATAATTCGATAGCTTGTCGTAATAATGGCGGCATACTATCAGTAGTAGGTGTTTCCCTTTCTTCTTTAGCGACTTGATGCTCTTGATCTTCCAATACGCA
>NZ_AFNK01000044.1 GCF_000238795.1 Haemophilus sputorum CCUG 13788
TGGGGGTCTGACGCTCAGTGGAACGAAAACTCACGTTAAGGGATTTTGGTCATGAGATTATCAAAAAGGATCTTCACCTAGATCCTTTTAAATTAAAAATGAAGTTTTAAATCAATCTAAAGTATATATGAGTAAACTTGGTCTGACAGTTACCAATGCTTAATCAGTGAGGCACCTATCTCAGCGATCTGTCTATTTCGTTCATCCATAGTTGCCTGACTCCCCGTCGTGTAGATAACTACGATACGGGAGGGCTTACCATCTGGCCCCAGTGCTGCAATGATACCGCGAGACCCACGCTCACCGGCTCCAGATTTATCAGCAATAAACCAGCCAGCCGGAAGGGCCGAGCGCAGAAGTGGTCCTGCAACTTTATCCGCCTCCATCCAGTCTATTAATTGTTGCCGGGAAGCTAGAGTAAGTAGTTCGCCAGTTAATAGTTTGCGCAACGTTGTTGCCATTGCTGCAGGCATCGTGGTGTCACGCTCGTCGTTTGGTATGGCTTCATTCAGCTCCGGTTCCCAACGATCAAGGCGAGTTACATGATCCCCCATGTTGTGCAAAAAAGCGGTTAGCTCCTTCGGTCCTCCGATCGTTGTCAGAAGTAAGTTGGCAGCAGTGTTATCACTCATGGTTATGGCAGCACTGCATAATTCTCTTACTGTCATGCCATCCGTAAGATGCTTTTCTGTGACTGGTGAGTACTCAACCAAGTCATTCTGAGAATAGTGTATGCGGCGACCGAGTTGCTCTTGCCCGGCGTCAACACGGGATAATACCGCACCACATAGCAGAACTTTAAAAGTGCTCATCATTGGAAAACGTTCTTCGGGGCGAAAACTCTCAAGGATCTTACCGCTGTTGAGATCCAGTTCGATGTAACCCACTCGTGCACCCAACTGATCTTCAGCATCTTTTACTTTCACCAGCGTTTCTGGGTGAGCAAAAACAGGAAGGCAAAATGCCGCAAAAAAGGGAATAAGGGCGACACGAAAATGTTGAATACTCATACTCTTCCTTTTTCAATATTATTGAAGCATTTACCAGGGTTATTGTCTCATGAGCGGATACATATTTGAATGTATTTAGAAAAATAAACAAATAGGGGTTCCGCGCACATTTCCCCGAAAAGTGCCACCTGACGTCTAAGAAACCATTATTATCATGACATTAACCTATAAAAATAGGCGTATCACGAGGCCCTTTCGTCTTCAAGAATTTTATAAACCGTGGAGCGGGCAATACTGAGCTGATGAGCAATTTCCGTTGCACCAGTGCCCTTCTGATGAAGCGTCAGCACGACGTTCCTGTCCACGGTACGCCTGCGGCCAAATTTGATTCCTTTCAGCTTTGCTTCCTGTCGGCCCTCATTCGTGCGTTCTAGGATCCTCCGGCGTTCAGCCTGTGCCACAGCCGACAGGATGGTGACCACCATTTGCCCCATATCACCGTCGGTACTGATCCCGTCATCAATGAACCGGACTGCCACGCCCTGAGCGTCAAATTCCTTTATCAGTTGGATCATATCGGCAGTGTCGCGGCCAAGACGGTCGAGCTTCTTAACCAGAATGACATCACCTTCCTCCACCTTCATCCTCAGCAAATCCAGCCCTTCCCGGTCTGTTGAACTGCCGGATGCCTTATCGGTAAATATACGGTTTGCTTTCACACCTGCGTCTTTGAGTGCTCTGACCTGAAGATCAAGAGACTGCTGACTGGTTGAGACCCGAGCGTAACCAAAAAGTCGCATAAAAATGTACCTTAAATCGAATATCGGACAACTCATGTCTATTATTACAAATTTACGATTTAATAGACATATTAATGTAACAGTTTTACGATGTCCGATAATTTATAACATTTCGTACGGTTGGAAAAATGTTACTAAATGCCCGTCAGGCAGGGAGGCCGATATGCCCGTTGACTTTCTGACCACTGAGCAGACTGAAAGCTATGGCAGATTCACCGGTGAACCGGATGAGCTTCAGCTGGCACGATATTTTCACCTTGATGAAGCAGACAAGGAATTTATCGGAAAAAGCAGAGGTGATCACAACCGTCTGGGCATTGCCCTGCAAATTGGATGTGTCCGTTTTCTGGGCACCTTCCTCACCGATATGAATCATATTCCTTCCGGCGTCCGGCATTTTACCGCCAGACAGCTCGGGATTCGTGATATCACCGTTCTTGCAGAATACGGTCAGAGGGAAAATACCCGCCGTGAGCATGCAGCGCTGATACGTCAGCACTATCAGTATCGTGAATTTGCCTGGCCCTGGACATTTCGCCTTACCCGTCTTTTATATACCCGGAGCTGGATAAGCAACGAACGTCCTGGCCTGCTTTTCGATCTGGCGACAGGGTGGCTTATGCAACATCGTATTATTCTCCCCGGAGCCACTACGCTGACCCGGTTGATTTCAGAGGTAAGGGAAAAGGCGACGTTGCGCCTGTGGAACAAACTGGCACTGATACCGTCAGCCGAACAGCGTTCACAGCTGGAGATGCTGCTGGGGCCAACTGATTGCAGCCGCCTGTCTTTACTGGAATCACTGAAAAAGGGCCCTGTGACCATCAGTGGTCCGGCGTTTAATGAAGCAATTGAACGCTGGAAAACTCTGAACGATTTTGGCCTGCATGCTGAAAACCTGAGTACACTCCCGGCTGTGCGCCTGAAAAATCTCGCACGTTATGCTGGTATGACTTCGGTGTTCAATATTGCCAGGATGTCACCGCAGAAAAGGATGGCGGTTCTGGTTGCCTTTGTCCTTGCATGGGAAACGCTGGCGCTGGATGATGCATTGGACGTTCTGGACGCCATGCTGGCCGTTATCATCCGTGACGCCAGAAAGATTGGGCAGAAAAAACGGCTCCGCTCGCTGAAGGATCTGGATAAATCTGCATTGGCGCTCGCCAGCGCATGTTCGTACCTGCTGAAAGAAGAAACACCGGACGAATCGATTCGTGCTGAGGTGTTCAGCTACATCCCAAGGCAAAAGCTGGCTGAAATCATCACGCTTGTCCGTGAAATTGCCCGGCCCTCAGACGATAATTTTCATGAAGAAATGGTGGAGCAGTACGGGCGCGTTCGTCGTTTCCTGCCCCATCTGCTGAATACCGTTAAATTTTCATCCGCACCTGCCGGGGTTACCACTCTGAATGCCTGTGACTACCTCAGCCGGGAGTTCAGCTCACGGCGGCAGTTTTTTGACGACGCACCAACGGAAATTATCAGTCGGTCATGGAAACGGCTGGTGATTAACAAGGAAAAACATATCACCCGCAGGGGATACACGCTCTGCTTTCTCAGTAAACTGCAGGATAGTCTGAGGCGGAGGGATGTCTACGTTACCGGCAGTAACCGGTGGGGAGATCCTCGTGCAAGATTACTACAGGGTGCTGACTGGCAGGCAAACCGGATTAAGGTTTATCGTTCTTTGGGGCACCCGACAGACCCGCAGGAAGCAATAAAATCTCTGGGTCATCAGCTTGATAGTCGTTACAGACAGGTTGCTGCACGTCTTTGCGAAAATGAGGCTGTCGAACTCGATGTTTCTGGCCCGAAGCCCCGGTTGACAATTTCTCCCCTCGCCAGTCTTGATGAGCCGGACAGTCTGAAACGACTGAGCAAAATGATCAGTGATCTACTCCCTCCGGTGGATTTAACGGAGTTGCTGCTCGAAATTAACGCCCATACCGGATTTGCTGATGAGTTTTTCCATGCTAGTGAAGCCAGTGCCAGAGTTGATGATCTGCCCGTCAGCATCAGCGCCGTGCTGATGGCTGAAGCCTGCAATATCGGTCTGGAACCACTGATCAGATCAAATGTTCCTGCACTGACCCGACACCGGCTGAACTGGACAAAAGCGAACTATCTGCGGGCTGAAACTATCACCAGCGCTAATGCCAGACTGGTTGATTTTCAGGCAACGCTGCCACTGGCACAGATATGGGGTGGAGGAGAAGTGGCATCTGCAGATGGAATGCGCTTTGTTACGCCAGTCAGAACAATCAATGCCGGACCGAACCGCAAATACTTTGGTAATAACAGAGGGATCACCTGGTACAACTTTGTGTCCGATCAGTATTCCGGCTTTCATGGCATCGTTATACCGGGGACGCTGAGGGACTCTATCTTTGTGCTGGAAGGTCTTCTGGAACAGGAGACCGGGCTGAATCCAACCGAAATTATGACCGATACAGCAGGTGCCAGCGAACTTGTCTTTGGCCTTTTCTGGCTGCTGGGATACCAGTTTTCTCCACGCCTGGCTGATGCCGGTGCTTCGGTTTTCTGGCGAATGGACCATGATGCCGACTATGGCGTGCTGAATGATATTGCCAGAGGGCAATCAGATCCCCGAAAAATAGTCCTTCAGTGGGACGAAATGATCCGGACCGCTGGCTCCCTGAAGCTGGGCAAAGTACAGGTTTCAGTGCTGGTCCGTTCATTGCTGAAAAGTGAACGTCCTTCCGGACTGACTCAGGCAATCATTGAAGTGGGGCGCATCAACAAAACGCTGTATCTGCTTAATTATATTGATGATGAAGATTACCGCCGGCGCATTCTGACCCAGCTTAATCGGGGAGAAAGTCGCCATGCCGTTGCCAGAGCCATCTGTCACGGTCAAAAAGGTGAGATAAGAAAACGATATACCGACGGTCAGGAAGATCAACTGGGCACACTGGGGCTGGTCACTAACGCCGTCGTGTTATGGAACACTATTTATATGCAGGCAGCCCTGGATCATCTCCGGGCGCAGGGTGAAACACTGAATGATGAAGATATCGCACGCCTCTCCCCGCTTTGCCACGGACATATCAATATGCTCGGCCATTATTCCTTCACGCTGGCAGAACTGGTGACCAAAGGACATCTGAGACCATTAAAAGAGGCGTCAGAGGCAGAAAACGTTGCTTAACGTGAGTTTTCGTTCCACTGAGCGTCAG
>NZ_AFNK01000043.1 GCF_000238795.1 Haemophilus sputorum CCUG 13788
ACTGCCGTATGCGCTTTTTCAAGTGACATTAAGGTTACTCCGGTTGTTATACTTATTTGATTATATGAGTGAATGAGTAATTACTCAAATGTGCTAACTATCTCTTTTGTAAGGATTTCTATTTCACCTTTTGCTGCGCCATCACTGGATTCAAACACGCTGTCACCATCCAGAATTGATTTCACGTAAACCTGACGTTGTGTAATGGCCGTACGGAAAGATTTAACACCAGTGTCTTTGATACTTTCTTTCAGCACATTGAGCATGGTTGCCATTTCTATCTTACGGGTGATCAGAAAGCGGGCTTCAACTTTGCGGCTGTAAGCCTGTGCTTCCAGAACAGTAACGACGCTTCCTGCTGCGGAGAAATCCAGGGGGCTGGGTGTAACAGGGATAATTACCAGATCGCTTACCATGACGGCTGCGGAGGTGATTACTGAGAGCGAACCTGCCCCGTCCACAATAGCAAAGTCATAGTCCGCCAGATCTTTTCGGATTCCATAGACGTCTTTTTCAGATGCAGCTGTAAATACGTCAAATGCTGCCTTGCCCGCTTTGCTCCAGTTCGTCAGGCTCATTTGTGGATCTGTATCTACCACAGCAATGTTGTATCCGCTTCTGCTCAACGCAGTGGCTATGTTGATTACGGCAGTTGTTTTACCTGAACCCCCTTTCGGATTCAGAAATGAGATTACTTTCATACTCAAACCCTCAATTGTGTATCTACTCAATTACTCTTGTGAGTTTTTGAGTTTACCATACTCTTTGCATGAGTAAAGGTTAATATGAGTTTATGAGTTAAAGAGCATATACTCATTTGAGTTTGTTGTGTATATGAGCATGTGAGTTTATGAGTATGGGTGACGATGTCACATTTACTCATTATTTGTTTTTTCGGTTCTTTTAGAGTGTGCCTTTCCTGTCGATCCACTTTCTGGTTCATTTTGGGTATAGTGGTGTGACCTTATGCGAACTGGTTCTGTAATATGACTTCAAATGCACCAACAAACTTTGTCCGCGCTTATCTGAGAGCTTCAACAGCAGAACAGGATGCTTCGCGTGCCCTGGAAACTATCGAGGCTTTTGCCAGGGAAAGAGGCCTGATCATTTGCAGCTATTATATTGAGAATGAATCCGGCTCCCGTCTTGACCGCCCGGAACTCTTTCGTCTTCTGAGAGATTGCCAGCAAAATGACATTTTGCTTATCGAGGATGTGGACAGACTTTCCCGACTGTCAGGGGAAGACTGGAATACGCTGAAGAAAATGATCCGTCAGAAAGATATCCGGGTTATGGCCGTGAATGTGCCGACGACCTGGATTAATTCTGGTATGAGTGAGTTTGACAGCCGGTTGTTTGCAGCCATTAACGATATGCTGCTGGATATGCTGGCCGCTGTTGCCAGAAGGGACTATGAACAACGGCGGGAACGCCAGAAACAGGGGATAGAGAAAGCAAGGAAAGACGGCAAATATAAAGGGCGTAAACCTAATCAAGCCAGACATGATGCAATTATCAGGTTGATAGAAAGTGGCAGCTCCTGGACACAGGTACAGAAGGTGCTAGGGTGCAGCCGCGGCACAATCAGTAGCGCAATAAAACGTAAATCCCTGCAATCCTCCGGTGAGTAGGGTAGGGTGAGCTCAATAAACTGGTTGACGTTATTTATGAGGGAGGTGCTGAAGTGGATATTTTTAAAAAGCAAATTGAATGTTGTAACTAATGAGTATCAAAATAAAAGGCCGCTTACGCGACCTCAGCCTTTTGCGGTTTTGGCTTGGTGATATACCACGATAGACAACCGACAATAAAACTCATGAACATTCCAGTAAAACGATCATCGATGCCTGGAAACAGGCAACCGACAAACATCGCAACAGGGAAAGAAAGAAGTAAACAGCGCCCCAAAATGCTCATAAAATCCATAACACCTCCTTTGTTAAAGGGCAGGAAGCGGTGCACTTCCTGCCCTTAGTTACGTTTCCGCAGTCATCAATCGATGAACTGACGGATCAGTTCCAGAACTGCAATCAGCGCGTTTGCAAGCGCAGCTACCGCCCTCAGAACGATGATTAACAGGTTAATCATCCGTTTTCTCCATAAATGGAGTAAAGACACCGTGGCTTGCTCTTACGCTGCCTGTCACCACGGCTTCTCTTCGTCTTGTCAGTTGTAGAGAGTCTCACTCCTACCAGAGCACAGATAACCAGCACCACCTGTATTACCTGTCAGGACTTTGAAGCTGTTCATGCCGCATTTAGCGGAATGCAGGGAAAGACTCACCACAGCACTAACCCTCTGATTATACGTTTATCTAACTTTCAAGCAAACCGTTAACGCGTAGTCACCGCCTGTCATATTGCATAATCAGGCTTCACGGATTATCATACTGTTGTCAGTTGTAGAGAGTTTCTCTTCCGGGCGAGTTACCAGCTCGTACCGGAACTGTAAAAAAGCCGACCTCACCAGTCGGTTTTTTTACGTCTGCAGTTTCCCGCTTCATTTAGATCTATTTTAAATGAATAAATTTTCTGCGGCAAACCCAACGACGTTGGGTCGTTAGTGTAAATA
>NZ_AFNK01000042.1 GCF_000238795.1 Haemophilus sputorum CCUG 13788
GATGAAGCTATTCAGGCCTGGTATGAGTCGGCAACGCCTTCATCACGGGGAAGACCTCAGCGCTATTCTGATCTCGCCATCACCACCGTTCTGGTCATTAAACGCGTGTTCAGGTTGACCCTGCGGGCTGCACAGGGTTTTATTGATTCCATTTTTACACTGATGAATGTTCCGTTGCGCTGCCCGGATTACACCAGTGTCAGCAAGCGCGCAAAGTCGGTTAATGTCAGTTTCAAAACGTTCACCCGGGGTGAAATCGCGCATCTGGTGATTGATTCCACCGGGCTGAAGGTCTTTGGTGAAGGCGAATGGAAAGTCAAAAAGCATGGCCAGGAACGCCGTCGTATATGGCGAAAGTTGCATCTGGCAGTTGACAGCAACACACATGAAATCATCTGTGCAAACCTGTCGCTGAACAATGTGACGGACTCAGAAGCCTTCCCGGGTCTTATCCGGCAGACTCACAGAAAAATCAGGGCAGCATCGGCAGACGGCGCTTACGACACCCAACTCTGTCACGATGAACTGCGGCGTAAGAAAATCAGCGCGCTTATCCCGCCCCGAAAAGGCGCGGGTTACTGGCCCGGTGAATATGCAGACCGTAACCGTGCAGTGGCTAATCAGCGAATGACCGGGAGTAATGCGCGGTGGAAATGGACAACAGATTACAACCGTCGCTCGATAGCGGAAACGGCGATGTACCGGGTAAAACAGCTGTTCGGGGGTTCACTGACGCTGCGTGACTACGATGGTCAGGTTGCGGAGGCTATGGCCCTGGTACGAGCGCTGAACAAAATGACGAAAGCAGGTATGCCTGAAAGCGTGCGTATTGCCTGAAAACACAACCCGCTACGGGGGAGACTTACCCGAAATCTGATTTATTCAACAAAGCCATCCTGAATACAAAGCCTGGAAGGTTGAAACGCTTCCTTTACGTCTTTATCCCGTGAAGTATCAGCCTGTTGAAAGTGCAGCAAAACAGGTTAAAACGATTCTCGAACTTATCAGACGTGGAGACGTGACTGAAATTGTTCACGCTGGCGATCCTGATGATGAGGGACAGCTACTTGTTGATGAAGTCCTGGAATATGCAGGAAACACAAAACCCGTAAAGCGCGTTCTGATTAACGACAACACGCTTCCGGCAGTGAAAAAGGCACTGGCAAATCTTAAAGATAATCGTGATTTCAAAGGGCTTTACCTTAAGGCGCTGGCGCGTTCAGTTGCTGATGCCGTCTATGGTTTCTCCATGACGCGTGCTTACACCATTCCTGCAAAAGCCAGAGGATATCAGGGCGTTCTGTCTGTCGGGCGCGTCCAGACGCCCGTTCTTGGCCTGATTGTGAATCGTACCAGTGCTAACCAGAACCATAAATCCAGTTTTTACTACACCATGACCGGAGTCTTTCAGCGTGGTGCTGATGTTATCAGGGCGAACTGGAAGCCAGGGGAATTTGCTCCGCTGACAGACCGTAAATTACTTGATAACGCGTGGGCAGACGGAACGGCAGCATCCCTTGCAGGAAAACCGGCTACAGTTGAAGCGGCAGCAACTGATGATAAAAAAACGGCTGCGCCGTTGCCGTTTAACCTGGTCAGACTCCAGCAATACATGAACAAAAAGTTCAAAATGACGGCACAAAAAACGCTGGATATTACGCAACAATTACGTGAAAAATATAAAGCGATTACTTATAACCGCTCTGATTGCTCATATCTTTCTGATGAACAATTCAGCGAAGCGCCGCAGGTTATCGATGCCCTGAAATCAGTCTTTCCTCAGTCGCTGGATATTGATTCTGCACGTAAAA
>NZ_AFNK01000041.1 GCF_000238795.1 Haemophilus sputorum CCUG 13788
TCCTGGCTGTTGTACATCGCCAGTGCTGCCTTTAGAACGGTAGTTTTGCTCTGGCCTGTTCTGATAGCTTCGACTTCCAGGATTTCTTCATAGGCTTCGGTTAGCCGGAAATTCAGTAGTCTTGCTTTTGCTGTCAATTGCTTACTGTTTTCTTCAGGAATATGGCTTGCCGAAGGATTTAGTTTTGATGTGACTTCTGTTACCACCTCTTCCGGTAACGCTTCTAATAGCGTTTTCAGCGCATCAACGACGTTTTTATCCATGATATTCCTCAGATATTATTCGTTCTCTTTGAGCCATTTATCTACAAGCTGGTTCACCACATCTGTGATCGATGTACCTTTTTTGGCACATGCAGCCTTAAACCGGGTGTGTTTTTCTTCGTCAAAATTGACGTTAACACGTTTGATTTTTCCAGATGATACTGGTGCTGTTACTACTCGTTCCAGATCTCTGTTTTCACCAAAGGTCTA
>NZ_AFNK01000040.1 GCF_000238795.1 Haemophilus sputorum CCUG 13788
GATGAAGCTATTCAGGCCTGGTATGAGTCAGCAACACCTTCTTCACGAGGCAGACCTCAGCGCTATTCTGACCTTGCCATCACCACCGTTCTGGTCATTAAACGCGTATTCAGGCTGACCCTGCGCGCTGCGCAGGGCTTTATTGATTCCATTTTTTCTCTGATGAACGTTCCGCTACGCTGCCCGGATTACAGCTGTGTCAGCAGGCGGGCAAAGTCGGTTAATGTCAGTTTCAAAACGCCCCCCCGGGGTGAAATCGCACATCTGGTGATTGATTCCACCGGGCTGAAGGTCTTCGGTGAAGGCGAGTGGAAAGTCAAAAAGCATGGCCAGGAACGCCGCCGTATCTGGCGTAAGCTGCATCTCGCCGTTGACAGTAAAACACATGAAATCATCTGTGCAGACCTGTCGCTGAACAACGTTACGGACTCAGAGGCCTTCCCCGGGTTAATCCGGCAAACCCACCGGAAAATCAGGTCAGCCGCCGCCGATGGCGCTTACGATACCCGGCTCT
>NZ_AFNK01000039.1 GCF_000238795.1 Haemophilus sputorum CCUG 13788
ATCGACGTACCGTCAGTATGTTTATGGTATCATGATGATGTGGTCGTGACAATCTTAAGAACATTTAGGTTATTTTATGTATATTGAACAGCATTCTCGCTATCAAAATAAAGCTAATAACATCCAATTAAGATATGATGATAAGCAGTTTCATACAACGGTTATCAAAGATGTTCTATTATGGATTGAACATAATTTAGATCAGTCTTTACTGCTTGATGATGTGGCGAATAAAGCGGGTTATACCAAGTGGTATTTTCAGCGGCTGTTCAAAAAAGTAACAGGGGTCACACTGGCTAGCTATATTCGTGCTCGTCGTTTGACGAAAGCGGCTGTTGAGTTGAGGTTGACGAAAAAAACTATCCTTGAGATCGCATTAAAATATCAATTTGATTCCCAACAATCTTTTACACGTCGATTTAAGTACATTTTTAAGGTTACACCAAGTTATTATCGGCGTAATAAATTATGGGAATTGGAGGCAATGCACTGAGAGATCCCCTCATAATTTCCCCAAAGCGTAACCATGTGTGAATAAATTTTGAGCTAGTAGGGTTGCAGCCACGAGTA
>NZ_AFNK01000038.1 GCF_000238795.1 Haemophilus sputorum CCUG 13788
ATAGAACTGAGTCGATAAATAACGGCGAATCGTCTCCAGAGCTGATTCAGATTTTTTCGGTTTAATGGCGTTGAGACATAGTGATTCGGCGACGAAATCCAAGTTTTCTTGCAGATGATCATCACCCCAAACAACTTGAACAAACTCACGGAACCGGTTGGTAGCATCGTCTTTGAACCATTCTTGGTCGGTTAATGGAATAATGCCGTCTTCATCGGCGAGAAAAGTTTGATAAGCACCTTCTTGTACTAATTCATCAAATCCCTCATTGCCTGCATGGGCATACGCCAAGCCCTCTTGATCCAGCGAATAACGCCCCATCATGCAGCCGATAGCGTAAGAGATCAGCTCGGCAAGAGTGTCGCTTTGCAAGCGTTCCTCACGCTCGTCATCGGTTAACTTAGCGCCGTAACGGTAATGGGGGTTGCAGGTCAGCGTGATCTCATCTAACGGTACCTCCTGCGTTAGCTCATTCTGCAAGCCGTAAGCGTCGATAAAGAGGCGGTTATTCTCCTCTTCCAGACCTTGCATCTGCGTAGTCATCTCCTGCCAATATGCACGCAACGCCTGATAACTCGCCAACAGTGGCGACTGATGGAAACGGGCATCTAATAGCGGAAACTGAGTAAAATCCCAAGAGGTTTCATAGGCGTCCCAGTCACCTTTGCAGATGCCAACTATGGACTGCACCTGATTAGAAACATCTGGTCGCACAAGTTCTTCAAAAAATGGAATAATAGAAATGTTTCCAGGCTGAAACTCAACAGTTGGATTAATTGCCTTGAGAATTGCAGTGGCTGGTTTTGATGCCAGCAGCCCCAGAATTGGTTTTAATTTCTCAGCATTGGAAAAATAGGATGATCCTTTATTATCAAATAAAAACCCCTTTTCGGAGTACCTAATCCCAAAATATGATGAACTTGTTGCGGTAAAAGTCAGACAAGGCTTAAAAATGTAATCCAAGTTGAAGTTATGTGCCCAAATCCTCTCGCCAGATGGATGCAGCGTATTACGCAGAAGCTGACCATCGTTTTCCCAGTTAACGACAAATTCGTTATTTCCATACCATCGGCGAAATTTCCCGCCTTTGTTATATGGAAACCACTTTTTTCCTGATGCCAAAGCCGCATCTCTTGAATCAAATCCGAGTCCTACCTTTCGGATCGACACTTCTTGCCAAAGACGAAGATATACGTCGTTATTACCCGTTGCCATTCCAAGACGCGGCTCACCAACGTCCTTTAAGTTTTTTGTTTCCACAAATGATTGGCGGAATTTTTCAGACACCCAATAAGCAATTGGTCTTCCTGGTATGGTCCAGAAATCTCTCACAGAGGCATGGTGGAACCAGCCACAATCATTATTTCGAATGGCCTCCTTTGTACGGGCAGCCATCTCTTCATCGGCTCCCTTGAAATCTACAAGCCTGATGTAGCCACCTTGAAGGTTAGGAGACCGCTTATTGCTAAAGTTGTACGCACAAATTTGTACGGTCGCTCCCTTGAAGCCTGTCAATGGAAGTTCAACAAGTGAATACAGTGCACGGCTCTCAGTAAGAAAAGTGCGCAAGTGTTCATGCGAGGCAATGTACATCCAAACATTCGGTGACATAATTCCGATATTTGAATTTTCAGCTCCGAGCTTCGAGCATCTGACTACAAATGCAGAAAACAGGTCTGACTTATAGTCTGGGTAGAAATCTTGCAGGAATACTTTCAGTCGTCCATTCATTCCCTTGCCGCCCATATACGGAGGATTCGCAATAACAGCATCGTAACGAATCGACAGAACCAATGCCTGATGAACAAATTCAATCAACTGCTTAGCTGCTGGCTTTTGCATTGAGTCACCTGACTCTTGCAATTCGAAAAGAGTACTCATTAGTTCTTTTAGCTGCTCATGCTCATCGCTTGGTACATCAATCAATGAACCAAAGGTCTTGGCTTGAGTAAATCTTGCCAATGTTCGCTTCAGCAGTTGGTAACGGTTGTCTGCATTGAACGAGCTTAAATCTTGCTCTTCATCTGAGAACAAGCCCTGGGACGTGCCGCTTTGCCAACTTCCCGATAGGTTGAGTGCTTTCCATAAGGTCGGTAGATCAATATGGTTACTTTCCTGCAATGACAGTACATTGAGTCGCACGTTACGGGTAAAAATACGCTTATCGTCATCTCTAGCCATCATCATCAGCGCAAAACCAGATAACTGCGCTGCACGATCATCAATGTCTAGCCCGTAGAGGTTGTTCTCCAGAATCATCTTTGGAATGTCACGAGAGCGGAAACCTCGTTCTTCGTAGATGGCTTTTAGTACGTTGTAAGCTTCAATCAATATGTGGCCCGAACCACAAGCCGGGTCAAGTACTTTGATGGTTTCAGGTTCAATAGATTCTGGCGTAATAGCCTTTAGCTGTTGGTTAACTTCGTCAGATTGTTCAGCAGGCTCAATGTAGTATTCCATCTGCGTTTTAATGGCAGAGTCTGGGTAGGTTTGCAGCCATTGGCGACCGACTGAGTTTTGTACCAGGTACTTCACAATCCAGTTGGGTGTAAATAGCTGGGTGGCGGCAGGGATGTCTTCACTCTTGACCACCTTACCCATTACCTGATCTTTCTTTTCAGAAATGTAAAACTGGTAAAGCCAACCAATCACTTCGACTTGTTGCCAGTCCTCTTCAGGAATGCTGTCTACCAATCCACGCAGAACTGAGTCGGTACGTGTTAGGTTGTCTGGTAGAAGAAGCTCGGTTTCATCGTCCAATGCGTCAAATAAGAAAGGCATCGCTTCATGAAGCTTATGGCACTGGCCTAACAGCAGTTCACGATACAGCTCTTCGTCTTTGTTGCCCGCAAGCTTGAGTTCAACAATGCGAGCTCTATCTAATCCGAGTTCATCCGCAGCGTCTTGCGCATGGTCGATAATTTCAAAGCCTTTAGGGTTGTCTGGGTGCGACAAAACACGAAAACCGTGGCCTAGATAGTCATGGATTTCCATATAGCGAATAGCACACAGACGGTTGAACCAGGTATAAGCTACTTGTTCAATAAGTTGTGCATACCCAAGTTTCTGGCTTCTGGCTACTATGCGTTTTCTGGGCTCGGCCAGTTTACCGTCAAAACTGTTACCGGCGATTTGAAGCACAGAACCTTGTAGATTCGCTTCTGCAATTTGTAGCTCGCCCTTTTTATTCGCGGTGATACCAAAGGTATTTAATCGTTTAGCTACCGCATCCATAAATTCGCGGCGCGCTTTTGGTGCGTATTTTTTCATGTTATTCGTATTCATATGATCTTGCGCCTCTTATTCTGTCTCTACGCTGCTTGCGGGTTGTAATGCAGTTCTAATGCGGGCAAGCAGTGTTTCCTGACGCTCGCGGTAAAAGTCCATAAACTGGTTTAGTTGTTCAGGTAATGATGTTATGGCTTGCGATTGCAGATGTGCTTGTCTTGCATTCACATCAGGCCACTGCTGCGCATACCATTCATGGGGCATTTTTTGCCGCTTCTGGTTGTTGATTGTCCCTTCCAACAGTTGAAGGTTTGGCAGCTTATTAGATGCCTCGATGAGTTCATCTAGCTGTTCAGCTGGGACACCAACTTTTGCAAGCTTGTTACGCGTAAACAAACCTTTGGGGTAAATGTGGTCCACATGAAAGTGTCGTGAAAAATCGAATCCTGGGAACAACAAAGTCAACAAGGCAAAGGTACGCGGATTACCATAATCCAACTGCGCTAGTTCACTAATTTCCTCTGGGTCAAAGCGCAACGATTTACCACGCTGTTGCATGGTCGCTTCAATTTTCGCTAGCGGGAAACCCGTATCACCCGATTGTTTAATGTCTGAGCGAAGCATAGTAAGCAGGGTATCCAAACCACTTCCCCAGATGCCTGACGCTTTCAACAACGACCTAATGAGCCAGTTTCTGATGCATTCTCTATCGACCGCATATTCAACCCTAGAAAGGTAGCTTGCCGTTAACTTTCGGTGGTGCAGGTAATAGGCCAACGGGAGGATGGCACTTGTTGCTCTGAGGTTTTGTGCATTAAAACCAAAACTTGCAAGTAGCTGCATTGAGAGCAATAACGCATCACGAATTGGCGTCCAGTTCTTTTCGAGAATCGCCATGTTTTCCTTGTTAAAGTTCTCAACCTTAAAGCCCACGCTACCGATGTCAGAGAGCATTAAGCCTGCTTTTAAAACGAGATCTTTTGATACGTTGAATCCATCACCAACACGGTTCATCTCATCCACTAATGCATGAATTTCTTCACGGGCATCTAACGAGCTCCACTGCGCTACGGCTATTGAAAGTAGTAAGTCTGAGTAGGACAAAGTAGTGCCGCCGCTATTCATGCGGATAAAGATATTCAGAACACGTTCAAGGCTCTGATCACTTTCTTCGTAAAACGAAATCTTATCTTTGTCATGGATAGTTCGATACAAGTGACGAAGAGTTGAGCGAGCCTCTTTGCGTTGCTCCGAGCTCAACCTAGCATCATCAGCAACTTCATCGATAAGTGCATCTTCTTCCTCTTCCATGATCCGGCCTACACGGAACCAGTATTGTTCAGATGCATCCAAAGAGGCTTTATCGTCGGTTAGGAACTCAAAGTCATACATCGACCCAGTTTCCAAGTCGGGCTGGCTTAACAGATTCAAGTGAAGCCTGCGCACTGGGAAGGCGTCATCATTGCTCCACCATTTACCTGTCAGCTTCCACGCAAATGAACCGCGTAGGCCGATGTTCAAAGCGGTAATCCGCTGCTGTCCATCTAGGACGGCAATGAACTCGCGTTCCGGTAACTGAGTGACATTTTCACAATGGTAGTTATCGCGCTCATGGTAATGCTGCATGAACTGATAAAACTGATAACTATCCCGGTTCTCTGGTTTTATCTTCCAGAATAGAAAGGTCCCAAACGGGTAACCTTGCAACAGGCTATCAAATAGACGACAGATCTGTTCTGGTCGCCATACAAACTCTCGCTGGATGGCCGGTAACAGGTATTCCTGCTCAGCAACCTTGTCGAGTAATGATCTTATTGTTCCACCCGCTTGATACATAGCTATCCGTTGCCTCTTACTTAATTCTTACTCGGTCGCCAGCTTTGACCGCAGCAATCAGCTGCTCTCTTAAAGCGGCAAGATAGGCATCAACTTCGGCTTCACTCTCAATGAATCCGGTTGTTACTGACTTTGCCATGGCATCGGTTGGGTTAATCGTTACAGTACGTTTTGCAACCGGCTGTGGCTGTACTGGTTCGGGGGCTGGCTCAGGTGCTGGAGCTGCCTTACCGGCTTTCGCTGCTTCCTCTTCGCGTTTCTTCTGTTCGAGTTCACGATGTCTTTGCTCAGCTTCAGCTTTTTTGCGTTGATCTTCGATAAAGCCATTCAGCAACTCATAGGCTTCGTCCTCGTAACCTTCCGCTTCAGTTTGCTCACTGATAATTTGTGGTATTGAAGAGGTCGCTTCAATGCGCTGTCTGCACATTTGTAACGGGCGCAGTGCTTGGTTCTGTAGTTCAGACGGTGCATGAGCTTCAGCTAACGCTTCTTTTACACGTCCGATGCGCAGATCAACACGCTCTAAGGCATGAGTGCGTTTTTCTTCAACCAATGTTGAGTTAACTTTTGCCACCTGCTCGATAAGCGGATTAATGTGGCGCAGCTGCTCATACGGTGAGGGCATATTGTAAATGCGTTCTAATTCAGTGAGCGCTTTTAATGCTTCACTGTCTTTTTCTAACGCGGGTCTATTGGCCTTAAACTTCTCGTTCAATGCGCCAGCAAGGGCTTGCCAAGTTTGAAATTGGCTATTGTAGAAGTCATCAAGATCCTCAAAGTCCTCAGCAAACTCTTCAAGGGCATCAGCGTTTTCTAAGAATCGGGTGATAAGAGCGAAGCTTGAAGTTTGCTCAAGAATACCCGCGACCAATGCAAGACCATCGTCAATTTGAGATTTACCTGGGAAATGGCCTGTCTGTGACTTGGTTCTGAATGATTTAAGCTCTTCATTCCAAGCCAGTAATTCATCGCGCACTAATTCGTAGAGCTCCTTTTCACCAGAGCCGGTAAAGGTTTTTGAAAAGATCTCTTTAACAAGACCAGCAGCCTTTTTGATTTGGCGCTCGTCATGTTGCCTGATTTTATGTACACGGATCTCACCGCGTTTACGCACGCTGGTAAACGGCTCGTAAGCTTTTTTCAACGCCAGATCTGTGCCCTGGGTACTAAAAGATAACTTTCCAGCCAAGCCCAGCCTTGCAGTGAGCAATAAGATTTCATTGTCTGGCCAGCCATACGGGCGCTTGCCGAAGTGGGCAACGATGTCACGTAAGTAAACAGGCTCATTACGCTCGACTTTTAGCGTTACGTACTGCTCAACCTCACGCGTAGCTTCTGGGTTACATTCATCCGCTTGAAGATCCAGTCCACTCTGAGCAATATCATCAGCAACAAGTACGGCCTGTAGCTCACGCAAAACTTCACCAGGCGTCGCCTTGAGCATGTTCAATTTAGCGAAGGTGTTTTCGATAACGTATTTGTATGCTTCTTCGACGATGGCACTTGGCGTTGCTGATTTCTTCGGTAGTTTTGTGCCGATAGCGTAAACGTCAGCCTCTGCAAACAAAGCTTCAAAATCCGTTCTTAAGCGTTTTTCACGCTCAATATTTTCCATCTGCTTTTCGCGGAGAAGGTGTTCTTGCTCTGGTCGCTGTCCTGAATTTTGTTTTAAGAATCGGTCAGTTTTTATAAAGGTTGTCAGGTCATCCCAAAGACGTTTATGTTCGCCCAGCTTGACGAGCACGCACCCATCAGCCTCAAGCGTATGATTGATGCAGGCTTGATCGTGGGAGTAATTTTCAAAGTGCGAATCCAAAGGTGAAATGACTTTAATGACTAGATCTTCCAGCGTGGTGCCATCTTTTGGATGACCATTGCAAAAACGGCTCACCGCAAAGTCTTGCTTATTAATCGGGTATCGATAGGCACGATTACCTTTCAAAATACCGTCAAATACGATTGCTGAAAGCTTGTTAGAGACCTCTGACATTTCAACGTCAGTGTGGCGGATCTCGTTTTCAATCTCTTTTTCTTCGTTGGTCAGGAAGATAAATTCATCACCATTACGCGCAATCAGCAATTGGCGTTCAAGACGATTCAAGCTCTCTTCAATTTGTTTACGCAGCGCAATTTTATCTGCATCGATTCGATCAATTGACAGCGTCACAAGGTTGTCTAGTGTGCTTTTGACAACGTCCACATAACGGATCAAGAAAAGAGTTTTTAGAATCTTGCCATCGAATTCTGTTAAGGAATCCAACTCACAGGCTTGGTCAATCGTTCGCTTAACCGCTGGCTCCAAAAAGCTTTCAATCGGTGCATAGAAACTGTAAAACGGGATTAACACATCAAGGCCAGAGTCCTTCATCTGTTTTGCAGCTGATTGGAAAGCATCAAGTAATGAACGCTCACCCATGGCTAAGTGCTTACCCGTCGCGCCTTTTGTTCGAATTGACTCAAACACTTTTTGAACCAGCGTGTAGTGGTAAGGCACAAACGGATAGTTGTCCACGAAAGACGGAGCGTCGGTGTAGCCCTTTAGAGACGCAGTTGTCGTTTTATCAAATGTCAGCTGGTTACGAAGAATGTCGCCCTTTTCAGCAAACACATCGATGAGGTGTGTACGAGCTTCTTCCGTTTTGGACAACAAACGCTTTTGAATAACTTCCGAGGTATTCGAGCTCGACAGCTGCAAGCGGGTACTAAAACGCCCTTGAATTTTAGAGAAGTCCTCGCCATCGCGCTTATCCATACCACCAATGGCAGCATCAATGTCTGCCTGAGAGGTAACAACGACCCAAGCTCTGCCACCACAATATGTGCCAAGATCTTCAGTAATGGTCTGAAGCTTCAACATCATTTGTGTGTTCTTACCGATAAACTGACCGACTTCATCGACTAAGAAAAGAAGGTTACGATCTCCAGTTCGATCTAAGTATTCATTAACCCACTTACAGAAGTTTCGGATATCTAGCGGGAAATTGTTTTCAACCTGTTCAACCCACGCTTTGGCAGACTCTAATGATTGCTCACTGGCATGAGCGAGTGCTTCTGAAAGTTCGTCTCGATAGAAGTCATAGGCGTCACGCTCCTTTTCCCAAGTTGATTGAGTCAACTCAGCAAATTTGTCCTTGAAAGACATGTATTGATTACGCTTATCAAGCTCGCGTTCTAAATGCGCAATGTGAGGAAAATCAGCGCAGTATCCTACACGCTCATTAAAGACTTTGAGGAAGACCTTAAGAATGGCATTTTCTCGGTCATCCGTATTGGCTCGTGAATCGATGTTAAAAAGAATAACATCAGTGTCTTTGGTAACAGCGTTTTGGATATCGGCCAACAGCATGGCATCGTTGATTTTGTCTTTAAAAAACTCAAATGCTTGACGGCCTTGGCCATCCTTTTCGACAGACTTATTTTCGAGGAGGTAAGACAAAATTTTCAGGAAGTGAGACTTACCCGAACCAAAGAAGCCAGAGATCCACACACCAATTTTTCCTGACATTGATGCGCCACTTTGCGTCACAGATGGAACGTAAGCCTCAAAGAAAGCGCGAAAATGTCGATCTAGCTCTCGGGTTACAACATACTCATCAAGTTCGACATACACACTGTCATTGTCTTTCTGTTCCGCTTTAACAACGCCGTTAATATCACGCGTCAACTTCTTGGAAAAAATCTGTTCAATTTTCATTCGGGAGGCTCCCTGCTCTTAATTTTTTTTACCGTCTTCAGGCACAAGCTTGAAGGCGCGATAGTAGTTTTTAGATTCGATCATGCCGAAAGGATGCAAATCCCTTCCGCTATATTCACCCGGATAGAAAAGCACTAATGGCGTGCTACCCATAACGTCTTGCAGAGCACTAAGTAACTCATGTCCTCGGATAAGAGGCCACGCACTGCCTAAGCCTGACAGCAACACAAACTCAAGTTCTGATGGCTTATATTTGTCCGCGATATACCTTGCCACTTTCTCTTGGCTCAGAGGCCCGGCTAGTGTTTTTCGAAGGCCATCAACACCGACTTGCAATTCACGCTGGCAAGCTCGGTCGAAAAGGCCTCGCTCCTCAAGCATATCTATCAAGACTTCAAAAATATTGAGATGGACAAAGCGGTAACCACGCTTGTTGAGTTTTTCGTCAACGTGCTTAATGTGCTCTCGTACAAGCAGTTCATACTTGGCTGGATAGTCAAATACCCAAAATCCAATTTCATTGCCCAAGCCATCGTTTTTCAAAAACTTAGGGCTTTCAATTCGTTCCAGTATCAGATCAAGCCTGGTCTGAAGAGCCTTCATATTGTGCACTCCATTACCTCAATCAAATCTTCCCGGCCCAGACGAACTAACCAGTCTTTAACTTCTGGCATTAGGTAAACAGGTTGTATTTTCTTTGTCCTGCTATCACTCAGGTAGCCACTATCAACCAGTGCCTTAATTGCGTTGTTACCCATTTTTTTGACAGTTGAGTCAGAAAAACCGCCAAGCTCAGCATATGCCCGCACTCTCGTGTCATAAAACTCAGACCATGCATCAGCGGTTAAAGAGGGTTTATAGGTGCGACGAGCTTCGGCTAAGGTAAGTCGCATAAAATAAGCGACAACCGGAGAATGAATGAGTAATGACATCATCAGCATTTGGACATAGGCACGTTCACTCGCGGCTAAAAGATCAGTCATAAACTCATCACCCAGGCCTTCAATACGCCAACGGATTGTTCTGGCATAACGAATAGCCGTCTGACCGGATTTTTTCTGAAGAACATTTTGCTCAACG
>NZ_AFNK01000037.1 GCF_000238795.1 Haemophilus sputorum CCUG 13788
TTTTCAAATTAGATTGTCAGACATGAACACTTTGGAAAAAAGTGGTGGGCGATACCGGTCTCGAACCAGTGACCCCCTCCTTGTAAGGGAGGTGCTCTCCCAACTGAGCTAATCGCCCATGTCGTGAGGAGGCATTATAGAGATTTTTCCTTGCTCGTCAAACGCTTTTTTTCAAATTCAACGCATTTGTTGTTTTTTTCAACCAAACTCCGCTTTTTTTATCATTTTATTCGCCAAAACCGCTTGAAAAAAGAGTAAAATAGCGCTGTTTAACTAAATTATTACAAAACAGGCAATAAATAATATGAACATTGAAACCCTCTTTCCTTTAGATCCAAATGTTAAAGTGCGTACTCGTTTTGCTCCTAGCCCAACGGGTTACCTTCATGTAGGTGGCGCGAGAACAGCGCTTTATTCTTGGTTATACGCTAAACATTTTAACGGTGAATTCGTATTACGTATCGAAGATACCGATTTAGAGCGCTCAACGCCTGAAGCAACTGCAGCAATTTTAGAAGGCATGGAATGGCTAAATCTTGAATGGGAACATGGTCCTTATTTCCAAACAAAACGTTTTGATCGTTATAACCAAGTGATCGATCAAATGATTGAAGAAGGCACCGCATATCGTTGCTATTGCTCAAAAGAACGCCTTGAAGCTTTACGTAGTGAACAAGAAGCCAATAAAGAAAAAGCAAAATATGATCGTCACTGCTTAAATGATCACACACATTCTGCAGATGAACCACACGTAGTACGTTTTAAAAACCCAACTGAAGGCTCTGTGGTATTTGAAGATGCTGTGCGCGGACGTATTGAAATCAACAATAGCGAATTAGATGATTTAATCATTCGTCGTACTGATGGCTCACCAACTTACAATTTCTGCGTTGTGGTTGATGATTGGGATATGGGCATTACACATGTTGTACGTGGTGAAGACCACATCAATAATACCCCACGCCAAATCAACATTTTAAAAGCATTAGGGGCACCAATTCCAACTTATGCTCACGTTTCGATGATTAACGGTGATGATGGTCAAAAACTTTCTAAACGCCACGGTGCAGTAAGCGTAATGCAATACCGTGATGACGGTTATTTACCAGAAGCTCTAATTAACTACCTAGTCCGTTTAGGTTGGGGGCATGGCGACCAAGAGATCTTCAGCCGTGAAGAGATGATCGAATTATTCGATATTCATTCGGTCAGCAAATCTGCTAGTGCATTTAACACTGAAAAATTGCAATGGTTAAACCAACATTACATGCGTAGTTTACCCGCAGAACATGTTGCAAAATATCTGCAATGGCATATGGATGCACAAGGGATTGATACAAAAAATGGCCCAGCATTAGAAGCTATTATTCCAGTATTAAGTGAACGTGCAAAAACTTTAAAAGAATTAGCTGCATCAAGCCGTTATTTCTACCAAGAGTTTGAAGCCTATGATGAAAAAGCTGCAGCGAAAAACTTCAAACCTGAAGCGGTTGCACCACTTGCAAAATTATTGGAAAAATTGACCGCTTTAACTGATTGGAATGTTGAAGCAATTCATGATGCAATGAATGCAACAGCAGCAGAATTAGAAATCGGTATGGGTAAAGTCGGTATGCCATTCCGCTTAGCGGTAACAGGTTCTGGTCAATCTCCATCAATGGATATTACTGCTCAGCTTGTTGGCCGTGAACGTACACTTGCTCGTGTTCAAAAAGCCATCGACTACATTCAAGCCCAAGCCTAAATAAAGATTTCGGCTTGACACCTTTTCTGATGCTATTTATGATAGGCGTCACGGGGATATAGCTCAGTTGGGAGAGCGCTTGAATGGCATTCAAGAGGTCGTCGGTTCGATCCCGATTATCTCCACCAAATTCTAATTTTATATAGTATGATATAGTCCGATAAAGCCTTGATATATAGCATATCAAGGCTTTTTTGTTGTTCTAACAAGTCCGATAGAAACCAACCAAATCCACAAATTCTAGTAACACTAATAGTAACACCATGCTATGATAGGATCATATAGTGTTACTAAATTAATTATAACTTTATGATTTATAAAATAAATTTATAAAGTTTTTAGTGTTACTTCATTTTGGAGGTATCTAATGGCAAGAAGAACAACTCCCTTAACAGATACGGAGATAAAAAAAGCTAAGCCAAAAGAAAAAGAGTATAGCTTATGTGATGGTTATGGGCTTTTATTAAGAATTAAGCCTAACGGCTCTAAATTATGGCTATTTAATTATATACGACCTATTCTTGGTACAAGGACTAATTTAGGGCTAGGTACATATCCGATAGTTAGCTTAGCTGAAGCTAGAATGTTAAGAGATGACTGTCGTAAATTATTAGCTCAACAAATTGATCCTAAAAAACATAGAGAAGAACTAGAAAGAAAGCAGCTTATGGATACTCAAAGTTCCTTTGAGAAAGTTGCAGAACTTTGGAAAGAGAAAAAAAGTTCAGAAGTTGAAGAGAAAACGATCAATAAATATTGGCGAAACTTAGAGCTTCATCTTTTTCCTTTGATAGGTCGATATTCTATTAAAGAAATTAAGCCTTCTTTAGTAGTCCAAATGTTAAAGAAAGTGGAGGAAAATGGATCTCCAGATATGGTTCATAGACTATGCGGTCATCTAAATGAAATCTTAAATTTTGCGGTTAATAGTGGGTTAATTGAAAGTAATACTTGCCTAAAAATTAGCTCTACATTCAAGTCTGTTCGTCAAAGAAATAACCCTAGAGTAAGTATTGAAGAAATTCCTACCCTTATAAAATCAATACATAGTGCTAAGATTGAAAAGAAAACTCAATTATTAATCTTATTTCAATTATTAACAATGGTTAGACCTAATGAAGCAAGTAACGCTTCATGGAGCGAATTTGATTTTGATAAAAAAGAATGGAATATTCCTGCTGAAAGAATGAAAGTGAGGTTTCTACATACAGTACCATTATCATCCCAAGTAATGGCTTTGATAGAACAGCTAAGACCAATGACGGGTCATAATAAATATTTGTTTACTCATAGAAGTGATTTAAAGAAAGCAATGAGTTCATCTACTGTTAATATGGCACTAAAAAGGATGGGTTACAAAGATAAACAGACTGCACACGGATTAAGGGGATTGGCTAGAACTTTTTTAGCAGAACAAGGCGTTCAACATGAGCATGCTGAAGCTTGTCTAGCACATAAAACAGGAAGCCAAGTTAGCCTAGCTTATAATCATGCTAATTATTTGGAGAAAAGAAGGGATATTATGCAAATGTGGGGAGATTATATTGAGAAATGTTCTCAATCTTAAATTTTTTAGGAGAAATTACCATTAAACGGAGTTGTTTTTTTTTGACCTGCCTCTATTAATAATAAAAAAAACAACTAAATTTATTTATAAATTAGTTAAAAACACTTAATGAGTATCTATCTTGATAGATATGATTACTTACCTATGTAAAAGCTACAAATACAAATTGTAGCTTTTACTATATATTAAGATCTCTTAGCTACGTTTATTTTTGAAGAAGATTATCATTATAGATCTATATAGAGAGCTAAGGCTGATGATGAGAATCATCAGCCCTTGATCTATAATTTTTATTAATTAATAGAATTCTAATAATATGGGATCTTAAAAATAGGAAATCACTTAGATATAGAATATATAGTCAATATAATGCGAGAGACGCTTATGGCAGGAAAGATAAAAAACACGTAGGGTAATTCATCTATCCCTAAATAATGCTGCTAGCAGTGATTTAGATAGGTTATACAGCGTTTTCTGATAGTTAAATAATTTAGATAAAATAAGTATATTATAGATAGTGTCTATTTCGATTTAAGCAAAGAAATAATCTCTTTCAATGCTGAAATCTCGCTATCTTTTTGTTCAATCACTAGATCTCTTTGTTTCAATAGCTCATCTTTATGCGAAATAGTTAGTTTTAATCGATCGATTTCTGATGTCAAATTCTCATTTGAACCGTAGTAGTTAGTGTTATGATCATTCATGAAGAACAGTACATTCTTATCATCATTTTTGATTAGTTCTAAAACATCAATATTAAAGATATTGGCAATTTGCTCCAATTTATGAAGATTGAGCTTAGTTTCTCCACGTTCAATTTTTGCATATAGAGTTGCTGGACATACAACGGTGTCTCCATTGACTATAACGAAGATGACCTTCATCTGGATCAGGAGTATCCCATATCCAGTAAAACTCTTCTTTGAGTTCATAGGCTTCTTTTAAAGCAGGAAGATTACCTAACCAAGTATCTAAGAGGAATGATTCACGTTCATTTAGATCGTGTTTACGCTTTAGAAGGATAAACCTTTCACGCATAAGGGTACGTCTTTCTTTTTGGCTCATATGGGCTTTCAAAGACTTTCTGACGTTATCTAAGGCTTGATTAGCCATTCTAACTACATGAAACTTATCTACGACAACTTTAGCGTGTGGAAGGATAGTGTTCACTGCGTCTTTGTAGGGCTTCCACATATCCATTGTGACGTACTCAATGTAAGTCCTGTCACTGATTTCTGAAAGACGTTGGATGACTGTTTCCTTGTTACGGTTAGGCTTGATGTCATAAATAGTCCTGCGTTCAATATTAGTCAATACAAGCCGAGGTCTACGGATAATATGTATCTCGTCTATCCCAAGCCACTTAGGAGTTTCAAACTGGTATTCACGTTCTTTGAGTGCCACATAGTCCTTAAAAACGTTCCTAATGGTTTTCTCGTCAACACCAACGCTTTCTGCGACTTCTACAAAGGTCTTAGACATGGATTGCTCTTGAATGGACTTTAAAAGCCTTTTGGTCATACTACGCTTTTCATCTACAGATATTAGGCGTTCCTAGAAGGTAGATCCGCATTCACGACACTTGTATCGTCTACGGTTCAATTGTAAGCCCACTCGCTTTAAACGAATGGGCAAATCCATAATTAGTTGATTTCTTGAACTGTGTTTGTACAACTTGTCAAAACCACATTCAGGACAACGTTCAGGTGGTCCGACTGCTTCAACTTTAAACATCATATCGGTTTCATTTTATTGTGGCGGTTCTATTGTTTTAATGTCTGGTAGGGATAATAAGTCTGACATATTATTCATCCTTTATTACTCTGCGGTGTTAAGGTATCAATTATAGATTTGATGTCGAAATCATCAGTGTTAAATTATTTTTGTGACCACAAATGCACTTAGAAAATCCCTTAAAGCATTAGCTGGTTCACTTGAATAGGGAGTTGTAAAAAAGTTCCCTTAGCCTGCACAACAAGATAATTTCGAAATATCTTTATCGAACGTAAGTGCAACTAATTTTAGCCCTTCAGCCATTGTTAAATATGGTGCTAGGGTTTCTGTTAAATCTTCTATCGTTAAGCCAAATTTAACAGCTAATGATGCTGCATAGATGACATCTCCTGCATTTTCAGATACAATATGAACCCCTAATACTTTTAGTGTTTCTGCATCTGCTACTAGTTTAAATACACCGGTTGTTTCACGGTTTACAATTGCTCTTGGAACAGCATCTAAAGGTAATACAGATGTCTTCACATCATACCCTTTCTCTTTTGCTTGTTCTTCTGTTAAACCAACCGTTGCAACCGTCGGATTCGTAAACGTAACAGCAGGAACTACCGATAAATCTATTTTTTTGTTTAATCCACCAATAGCATTATCAGTAATAATTCCACCTTCATAGGCTGCTACATATACAAATTGTGGTCCTAAAGTCACATCTCCTGCTGCATAAATCTTTTCATTACTTGTTTGACCAAAATCATTGATCAGGATTTCATTATTTTTTCCAGTTTCAACACCTGCTGCACTTAAATTTAAAGAATCCGTATTTGGTTTTCTTCCAGTGGCAACAAGTAACTGATCTGATTCAATGACTTCTCTACTGCCATTTACTGTTACGTAAACCCTTTTTATCTCTCCACTTTGTTCAACACGCTCAAAAGTTGCCCCTTTGACAAGGTTTATACCCTGTTCAATTAACGCTTTTTCAACTGACTCTGAAATCTCAGGATCATACTCCTTTAAAAGTCGCTCACTTCTTTGCATAAGCGTTATTTCTGAACCTAAATGATGAAATAGTTGTCCAAGCTCCATTCCAATGTATCCTGAACCAATTACAGTTAATCGTTTTGGTATTTTCTTTAACTCAAGAAGTGTTGTACTAGTTAAATAGTCCATTTTTTCAAGTCCTGAAATTTGGGGCAACGAAGGCGATGCACCTGTTGCAATTAAAAAGCGTTTTGCAGATAACTTTGCCCCATTGACCTCAACCGTACTAGCATCAACGAATTTTGCTTCACCTTTAATTAAATCAAAATTATATTCATCAATTAAATCCATATATTTTTGATTCCGAAGTTCGCTCACCAATTTATCCTTTTGCGTGATTAAACTAGCTAAATCCACTTCTCCAGCGGATGTTTGTAAACCTATAAACGGATTGTCTTTTGATAAATGATTGATTTCCCCTGCCCTAAGAAGAGTTTTTGACGGAACACAGCCAATATTCACACAGGTTCCCCCAACCGTTCCACGCTCAATCATTCCAACTTTTGCACCGTATTCTATAGCTTTAATTGCCGAAGAAAAGGCAGCAGCACCAGAACCAATAATAAGAAGGTCATAATTGTCTTCATTAATTAACGCCACGTTTTCTAGTGATGATACTTCTTCAATTTCTCCGGCTTGGTAATTTGCTTCATCAATCGCCTTTATTGCACTTTCAACCTCAATATCATCGGGCAGTTCAAATACTGCTTCACCACGACGATAACTAGACTCAATATTTTTAGCACCTATCTTTTCAAGTGCTGATTCTACGTGTTTTTCACAACCCGTACAGGTCATTCCTGAAATGTTTACCTTAAATTTATTCATAAAAAAGCTCCTTTCGTTAATTAATCTCTCATGTTAATGTTTCTATTATTGGACACGAATGTAATTGCTTTTCAGCTGGACATCGTTGTTTTAAGTCGTCTAACATAGTTTCAATTCGTTTTAAATCCTCTATTTGTTTTTGCACTTCCTTTTGTTTTTTAGAAACAAATTCGAACATATCTTGACAACGAACTTCATCTTTATCTACAACACCAAGTAATTTATAAATCTCGCTTAAAGAGAAACCAAGTTCCTGTATTCGTTTAATAAACCCAACACGCTTAACGTCATCATATGAATATATCCGATAACCAGCTTCCGTTCGGTGAGGTTCTTGTAATAAATTTTTTCGCTCGTAATATCTGATCGTTTCTTTATTAACTCCACATTTATCTGCAAACTCACTAATGCGATAAATCATCTTATTTCACCCCCTGAATATTATAAACCATGTACCATAGTACACGGTCAAGTAAATTGGACTATTTTATTTTTTTCCCAAAGTATCACTCGTATGTGATTGATACTTTTATATAATACTATTGATTATCCTAACATCCCACCAGAAAATCCAATTTAAACACCAGTTGTTTTTAAACTATTAAGAAAGTAATTCCATTATATATTCCGAAGACCCAAAAAAAGAAATAATGCTAAAAAATGCATTTAATGAATTTTCATTAAAAATGGATAAAAGAGAAAAAGAGCAGCTATCTGAATTAGAAAATAAATATTCTAGTAAAAAGAACAGTCTTCTTCAGATAAAAATAAAGCTATTTCTGATTCGGAACAAAAATTACTAGAAAATGAAAATCATTATAAAAGAATGTCTAGCCAAATCGAATTAGATGCTAAAAACTATAAAAGAGCAGGAGCAAGTGATAAAGAAGTGTCTGAGTCTTTAGAACGTAACAAAAAGGAACTTTCTAATAATTACAATCATCATAAAAATAGATTCAATCAAGAAAGGGATGATAAGGTTAAGAATATTGAAGATAATCTTAGGATTTTAGAAGAATCTTACCCTCAAGATATTAATAGAGTAAAAATTTATTATCAACAAGAAAGGGATAAATATTTATCTGAAACTAAAGAACAGTTAGATAAAATGGTTAGAGAACATGAACAAGCAATAGAAGTTTATAGAAATCAATATAACAGTGGCATAAAAGCACCTATACGTTATAAAATTGAAAGTAGTGATAATGGAAAAGATTTTTATGTAACTATTCAATAAAAAATAAAGCCTAATAGATTAACTCCCTATTAGGCTTTTATTTTATAAAGTTAAATTTATATTAAGGTATTCCATGAGAGCATTTTGAAGTGGTATAACATCTCTCCTAGATTTAAATTTATGATCAACAATATCATTTAATTCTTTAAGGCTGGTTTTAATTTCCATAATTTCATTTTTTAAATCTAAAATATTCATTTTACGAATGAAGTTTTTTACTTTTTTTAGTGTATTCTTATTCAATTCATTTTCCATTATATTTAATATTCTTCTCATTTTAACCATTCTTTTAAAATCATTATCTTCTATATTCAATATACTATTAATACTTTCTTCAAATGAATCGTATCCATCCAATAATTTCTCATTATAATTGTAAAAAAATGCGATAGATACTGACTTTCCTATTCTTGCTTGAGTTCTAAAAATTGCTTGAACTATTTCTGATTTTACTAGATCTTTAGATTCTATTTTAGTATTTAATACTTCAGAAAGTCTCTCTGCATGAAATGAATTATTAAACCACTCACCAAAAAATATTATTGAATCATATTTTATATACTCATTTGTAGCTCTACACTTTCCTGAATTATAATGAATAACCTCATATTTATCTCGCAAATCTTTACTAATATTTTCTTTAATGAAGTTAGGTAGATTCTCTATATGAAATGTATTATTCCATGTAATAACAAGATGTTTATTTCCATTATTCATAGAAATATATTTCTCAAGTTTTCTTATGTCTTCAACAATATCTTTTTTATGTTTCTCATTACTTTTTCTTGTCCTTCGTGTTGATAACAATGTATCATAATAAATATTATTATTTATAACTACTTTACTTTGATTATATCTTTCTATATTCCAATTATTACTACCTTCAAATAAAAATTCTGCTGTGGCATCTAAAATAATTAATTTTGTATCTTCATCTATAAAGTCATTAATATCTTGGTGTATGATAATATCTGATGATATATCTGTATTAGATAGATCTCCTAAAGATACTATAAGTTTATTGAATAGCCAGCTAACTCTTTCATGATATAGTTTTTCATTTTTTATATCAGGTAAATCATTAAATAATTCATTAAATATATTTTTGTCAAAATTTATTATATTCTTAATTGTCTCCTTATTTAGCCTTATCTCTTTTCCGTATATCAACTCTCTCTTATAAAGTTCTACTAATAATTTCTCATGTTTTACTACTATATCCGTATAAGGGGTCTGGAATTCATCAAAGATAACTAATTCTCTCTTTGTTATCTCTTTCTTTATGGGATCATCATAGTTAATAAATATATTGCTTGATTCATATAAAGCCCTCCAGTTATTAGTTACTACTATTCTATATTTTGACAAAGCATAAATATTACATTCTAATTCTTTTAATGTATCGCTTCCTTTATAAATTCCACAAATGGACTGTTTAGGATTTAATGCTTTAACATCAAATACAAGCCTTTTAATTTCTTCATTTGTTTTTACAATAATCAAAGTAGACTTATCAGTATTAGCACAAAGAACCTTTAAATTTGTGGTTTTCCCTGAGCCGCAACCCCAAGCTAAGACTTGCCTATTTGAATAGCTATCTATGCTATTCTTAAGTTTGTAACTGCTATCATCTACTTTATCTAGTAAATAGTTACGCCTAGAAAGTAGATAGTTATTATCATCTACATTGTAATCAATCTCATTATTTTTTAATCTCCATCCCTTCCATTTATCTGGAAAACTTACATTTTCTTTCTTCATAATAATCTCCATAAAAAAGCCACTAAATAGTGGCTTGGATTTAAATTTTTAGCATATAGATATTATCTATTTCAGTTCTTTTTAAATAATCTACTTTTATCAATTCATTTATAGCTTTAATGAATAAATCTCTTTTTAAGTTAAAAACAGATTCCGAGTTGAAAGTAGTTAACGTTATTTCTTTATTTTCATTTTTACTTTTTATGATTAATGTGTATAAGACATTTCTAGCATTGCTAGTTAACTTCTTAAAACGTTTCTCTAATGGCAATTTCCTATTAATAATTGAAAAAATCTTATCATCTACTGTTTTAAGCATAGATCACCTCATTTAGGTTTTTAATGTTGTTTAAGTACCGATTTACATCAGATTCAAAGTAGCCTACGGAGTTAGCTCCTAGGCTAACTTTTTTGGGAAAATTAGGCTTATAATAAGCAGAACTTTTATCCTGCCAAGTGTAGAATGTACTTTTAGATATTCCTAATATCGTTAAAAATTCTTTTACCCTGATTATTCTATCCATGGTAAAACCCCTATATATAAAAAGGGTATTACTCTTTAGTTAGTAATACCCTTATATTATTGCGTTTAAAAAAATGATCTGTAATATCACTTTTGATAAGGCGTATAGCCTCTATTTCATATATTAATAAGAAATCCTTACTGTTGTATGGTCTAACTAAAATCAACTTGAGACCATCCTATACTTCCTCCAGATTGCTTGCAAGCATTTTTTGAACAAATTTTCTGCTTTCCAACATAGGAAACTTATCTTATTCATTCTCATATATAACTAATGTTTTCATTAAGAAAATTTTTAAAAATTTCTGTCTAAAAAATAGTCGAATAATACTATTTTACTTTTTTAGATATTTTCCTATTGTTGTGCTACCATTAACTCACAAGGTAGCATACCAGTGCTTTAATTATTATAGATAATCTATCACTTCATTTTTTAGTAACACCAATAGTAACACCGAATACAATCCCAACAAATAAAGTTATTATAAATAAAAGACTTATATTACTAGTTCAAGTGAGATTATCCCACCAAATAAAACAGAAGCCTTGAATCATTGATTCGAGGCTTTTTCTTTTCTGAAATTCAGCAAAGTCTTTATGATTCAATAAAAAAGCCCTGAAGCTCACTTCAAGGCTTATTCATTATTACTGATTAGAATGGGAATTTCATTCCCGGTGGTAATGGCATACCAGCAGTAACGCTTGCCATTTTTTCTTTCTGTAATTCTTCTGCACGGCGTACAGCATCATTAAATGCTGCAGCGACTAAATCTTCAACCATCTCTTTATCATCTTCCATCAATGATGGATCGATTTCAATACGGCGACAGTTGTGTGCGCCATTGATCGTTACTTTTACTAAGCCTGCACCTGATTCGCCAATGACTTCCAGTTGCGCAATCTCTTCTTGCATTTTTTGCATACGCTCTTGCATTTGTTGCGCTTGTTTCATTAGGTTGCCTAAACCACCTTTTCCAAACATCTGATGTTCCTCATAAAAATTAAAAGACGGCTCATTTTACTGAACCGTCTTTGATTAGGCAAGCGGTAGGATTTTGCATTTTTTTTGCAAAATTGACCCGCTTGTACGTTACTCAACTGAGAATTTTACTGGCACGGTAACCTGTGATGGGAAGCCCGCTGGTGGTGCTTCTACACTGGTACTTTCTACGGCTTTAACTGCAGCACCGTCTAAACTTTCGTTGCCTGAGCTATTTAGCACTCGCACGCCACTAATTTGACCGCTCGGCGATAAATTAAAGCTTACGGTTGCCGTTCCCATCTTACGCATCATTTTTTCACGTTTTGGATAGGTATTATTTGCTCGGCGCTGAATCGCACGCTGTAAAGTTGCTCGGTACGCATTTATATCACTGCTTGATGCGCCTCCAGCCTTATTACCGCTGCCATTACCGTTGCCACTTGCCGCATTGCCATTTGGTGAGCCATTTGCACTACCAATATTCCCTTTGCCAAGTGGATTACCATTAGCAATTCCCTCTTTGGCTTCTTTCCCTTGTACTACATTTGGTGCAGCCTTAGCGACAATCCCTTGTTTTACTTCTGGACCGGTTTCTATTGCTTTAACTGGTTTTTCTACTTTTGGCTTCTCTTTTGGTTTTTCTTTCGGCTTTTCAGGCGGTTTCGGTTTCTCTTTTGGTTTTTCCGGTGGTTTTTCTTTTGGTTTTTCTTTCGGTTTTTCTGGTGGTTTTGGCACAACTTTTGGCTCAGGAATAGCCTCTTCAACCGGTTCTGGTTTTGGCTCTTCAATGACCTCTTCTGGCTCTGGAGCTTTCTCTGGTGCTTTTTCCTCTGGAGTCGGTTCTGTTGTCACTGCCACCTCAGGTTGTTCAGCAAGAGCAGCCATCATTTCCATCGAAATACTGGAAACTTCTTCTTCAACAACTGGTTTCGTGTCAGTTAAACGCAAACTCAAAAACCAAAATAAAGCGACCGCCATCGCATGTAGGATGATGGAGGTTGCTAAACCAATCCGAGAATTTGTTTTATCCATTCTCTCATCCTATTTGCTATTTGCCATTATCTTTACGTGTAATAATGCCAACATTTTTAATGTCATTAGCAGACAATAAATCCGTTAACTCAACAAATTTCTCAAAGCTAACCGCACCATCAACTTTTAAGGTAACACGCTGGGCTTTATCCCAAGTACGAATCTCATTAGTTAATTGTTCTTTGTCTGTTGGCTTATCGTTAAAGTAGAACTGATTATCGGCCGTAATCGTGATGAGTTTTGCCAAATCATCCGCTTTCACATTTTGCGTTGTGGTAGCTTTTGGCACATTCACTTGAATCTTACCTTGCGAGATAAATGAGGCTGTTACCAACACAATCGCAAGCAACACCAACATAATATCGATAAAAGGAATAATGTTGATTTCATCAAATTTTTTCATTGAACACCTCGTTAATTTCTTGAAAAATTCGACCGCTTGTTAAGCGTCTTTACGAGCGTGTAATGCTTGCCATCTGAGTTTATTTTCATCTACTTTACGGTTAAAACCGCTATAAAACATCATTGCGGGAATAGCGACTAAAATACCTGCTGCCGTTGCTTTTAGCGCTAAAGAAAGGTGAACCATGATAGATGCTGCATCAATCTCTCCACCAGCATGACCTAACTCATAGAAAGTTAATAAAATCCCGATCACTGTTCCTAATAAGCCGATATAAGGCGCATTTGCCCCAATCGTTGAAATTGTGGTTAAGTTACGCGTGAGATCAATTTCTAGTTCTTCTTGAGTCTCATATTCGGCCACTTTTAAGTTGCTATAAAATAAAATTCGTTCAACAATTTTCCAGACTAAAATAATGCTCATTAAGCCTAATAAGCCTAAAATAATGTAGTCAATGTATGCTTGTAAGAATTGAAATAGTTGCTCCATAACGTCCTCTACGGAAAATAAAGAAAAAATGCGATAACGCATTTGAAAATTGTTCGTAATTATACTGGGTGCATTAAAAATTTCAACTTGAAATAATAGAGATTCTCTTTTAGATTTAGTGATATATTACGCTTTTTTTCAGCGAGAATAATGATGGAAACCTTTACTGAAATTAGCCCACAACAAGCTTGGGAATTGTTACAAACCGAAGAAAATGCTGTGCTAGTCGATATTCGTGATAATATTCGTTTTACTTATAGCCACCCACAAGGGGCTTTTCATTTAACCAATCAAAGTTATGGGCAATTTTTAGATGAGGTCGATTACGAAGACCCCATCATTGTCAGTTGCTATCATGGCAATTCTAGTCGTAATACCGCACAATTTTTAGTTGAGCAAGGTTTCGAACAAGTTTATAGCCTTGCCGGTGGATTTGATGGTTGGATGCGAGCAGAATTACCTATTGAAACCGCATATCCTTAACCCTATTTGGCACATATTTATAAAAGGTATAGAGAATGGATTATATTGTTAACGTTACCGAAGCAAATTTTAGCGAAGTGTGGCAAGCCACCCAGCAGATTCCTGTTGTATTTAGCTTTACCTCTTTGCAAGATGTTGCTTCTATTGAAACTGATGCCATGCTCAGACGCTTAGTCGACGAGTACCCCAAACAATTTCTATTAGCCACCGTCAATTGCGATGAACAGCGTGAACTTGCGATGCAATTTCGTGTGCAAACCTTACCTACGCTCTACTTTTTTTCAAACGGTCAACCCATTGATATGGCGCAAGGTAAACTCAGTGAGCAAGAGCTACGCATACGTTTAGCCAACATTTTACCGAAAGAAGAAGAACTCAAATTCAATCGTGCCTTAGAATTATTGCAAGATGAACGTTATGAGCAAGCACTTCCATTATTAAAATCAGCTTGGGAGCTGAGCGAGAAAAAAAATAGTGATTTTGCCTTGCTCTATGCAGAAACATTTATTGTGATGAAGAAAACGGAAGAAGCCAAAGCCGTATTAACCCAAATTCCGATTCAAGACCGAGATTCTCGCTGGCAAGGGCTTCAAGCACAAATTGAATTGTTAGAACAAGCCGCTGAGTCGCCTGAATTACAACAATTACAAGCCGATTACGCCACTAAAAAAACACCAGAAATTGCGATACGTCTAGCAAACCAGTTGCACCAAGTCGGTAAAAATGAAGAAGCCTTAACGCTCTTATTTGAATGGTTAAAAGGTGATTTAAATGCAGGCAATGGTGAGGTAAAAAGTCAATTTTTAGCCATTCTTTCAGCATTAGGCAGCGATGCTATCGTACCGAAATTTAGAAGACAGCTTTATTCTTTGCTTTATTAATTACAAGCGGTCAAATTTTTAGCGAATTTTACAAACAAGGACAATACAATGACAACCAAACATGCCAAATTATTGATTTTAGGTTCAGGCCCAGCAGGTTATACCGCAGCAGTCTATGCCGCGCGTGCTAATTTAAACCCAGTATTAGTTACCGGTATGCAACAAGGCGGGCAATTAACTACCACAGATGAAATCGAGAACTGGCCAGGCGAATACGAACACACTACCGGCACAGGCTTAATGGATAAAATGCTTAAACATGCCGAAAAATTTAATACTGAAATTGTGTTCGACCATATCAACAAAGTTGATCTCTCTAAACGTCCATTTACGCTGACTGGCGATATGAATACCTTCACTTGTGATGCTCTAATTATTGCCACTGGTGCATCTGCTAAATATTTAGGTCTGCCATCAGAAGAAGCTTTCAAAGGCAGAGGCGTTTCAGCTTGCGCAACTTGTGATGGCTTTTTCTATCGTAATAAACCTGTTGTCGTGGTAGGCGGCGGAAACACGGCTGTTGAAGAAGCTTTATACTTAGCGAACATTGCAAGCGAAGTGCATTTAGTACATCGTCGTGATAGCTTCCGTGCAGAGAAAATTTTGTTAGGTCGCCTACAAAAACGTGTAGAAGAAGGCAAAATCGTATTGCATACCAACCGAACTGTTGAAGAAGTATTAGGCGATAATGCAGGTGTTACGGGTGTACGTGTTATCTCCACCGTTAATGGAGAAAAAGAAGAAATCAAAGCGGATGGCTTCTTTGTTGCTATCGGACATGCCCCAAATACAGCTATTTTTGAAGGTCAACTTGAATTAGATAATGGTTACATTAAAGTAAAATCAGGTCTAGAAGGCAATGCAACCGCAACTTCTGTCGAAGGCGTATTTGCGGCTGGTGATGTGATGGATCATAACTACCGCCAAGCCATCACCTCTGCTGGAACAGGCTGTATGGCAGCATTAGATGCTGAACGTTTCTTAGATGCACAAGAGGCTTAATATGAGTTTTACTGTTATTATTCCTGCCCGCTATGCTTCGAGCCGCTTACCTCGTAAGCCTTTGCTTGATATTGCAGGCAAACCGATGATTCAGCATGTTTGGGAAAAAGCCCAGCAAGCAGGCGCTAACCGCGTAATTATCGCCACAGATCATCCTGAAATTGAAGCAGTTGCCCACGCTTTTGGTGCAGAAGTTTGCATGACATCTACCGCCCACAATTCTGGTACTGAGCGCTTAGCAGAAGTGATCGAAAAAATGGCGATTGCCAATAATGAAATTATTGTAAATGTACAAGGCGATGAGCCATTGATTCCACCAGTCATTGTGGCGCAAGTGGCTGAAAACTTAGATAAATACCAAGTGAATATGGCAACGCTTGCGGTAAAACTGAACACGAAAGAAGAACTCTTTAATCCGAATGCAGTAAAAACCTTAACAGATCAACATGGTTTTGCGCTTTATTTCTCTCGTGCGCCCATTCCATTTGCACGTGATCATTTTGCGGATTGTGACGATGCTTTTGTTGCGAGTCAAAACTACCTTCGCCATATTGGCATTTATGCCTACCGTGCAGGCTTTGTAAAACAATATGTTGCTTGGCAACCGACAACGCTAGAGCAGCTAGAATCATTAGAGCAACTGCGCGCATTGTGGTATGGCGAAAAAATTCACCTTGAATTAGCCAAAGAAGTTCCTCAAGTGGGTGTGGATACCGCTGAAGATTTAGAAAGAGTCCGTGCGATTCTAAGCGCATAACAAGCGGTCATTTTTACAAAATCTTTTGCAAACTAGACGTTTTGTTACAATGGGCGCATTACACTATGCGCTCAATTTTTATTTCAGCGGAATCCCGCATTGGAGAAATTATGTTAGGAAATATCTTAGGCTCTGTTGCCTCTTCTATTTTAAACAACGGCAACAATAGTCAATCTACGGCTATCAACCTCATCAAAGCTTTATTGCAATCGCAAGGTGGCATTGAAGGCATTATCGCTCGTTTCCAACAAAGTGGTTTAGAAGGCGTATTAAAATCTTGGATCAGCGCAGATGAACCAAATCAACCTATTACTGCTAATCAAGTAACTGAAGTCGTTGGCCAAGAAAATATGGCTGTGGCAGCACAAGAAGTGGGCGTAGATGAAAAAGATGCTAGCGACATTTTGGCACAATACTTGCCAAAATTAGTCGATATGATCACACCAGATGGTAAACTACCAGACTTAAAAAATTTCAGTACTAACGATTTAATTGCACAAGCTGCAAAAGGCATGCTAGGGAATTTATTTAAATAATGTGTCAAGTTTACCGCTCTACCGCTAAAAAAGGCTTTTGGTTAGCTAGCTTATATAATTGGGTCACCATTTTAGGCTTAAACCAATTCTTTACTAGCAACGTACTGACAGAAACCGATCCTATCGTATTCTCATGGATGGGACAGGTTCTAATTTTGCTCTGGGGAGCGGTTTACTTTTGGCGAGCACATCGATTTAATCAAGCGCCCTTACTCACAAGCATATTTGCGATTACTAAGTTTATCTATTTCATCGCTTGGCTTTATTGGCTGCTTAATTTCCCAGAAAAACTAGATGCCCTTGCAGGTCAATCCATGTGGCTATTCTGTTTCTTCGCAGGCTATGGCTATATTGAACTTATGTTTGCAGGTTTCTTTAGTTTAGTTGCTTGGCATACATTTAAAGGGCATTATCGTTAAGCTCGTTTACTTAATGCAAAATAAAAGGACTGACTTTGAAAAACTCAAAATCAGTCCTTTTTTATGCGTTTATTGAAGTCAATTACTCAATAACTGGTTTATCGCCATTGGTTACACAACCTTCATCCACCATCACTTTTTTCGCATTTAATGTTGGTAGATCGTACATCGTATCGAGTAACAAGCCTTCTACGATCGAACGTAAACCCCTTGCACCTGTTTTACGCGCAATCGCTTTTTTAGCAATTGCAATAAGCGCAGCTTCACTAAATTCAAGTTGCACGTTTTCCATTTCGAATAATGCTTGATACTGTTTAATTATTGCATTTTTCGGCTCAGTCAGAATTTTAATCAATGCTGCTTCATCTAATTCTTGTAACGGCGTAACAACCGGTAAACGGCCGATAAGCTCTGGAATTAAACCAAAATGCACTAAATCTTCTGGCTCAACTTGTTTGAAAAGCTCGGTCAAATCTTGGCGATCTTTATCATTTTTCAGATCTGCTGCAAACCCGATCCCACCTTGTTTATTCGTGCGTTTTTCAACAATTTTATCTAATCCAGCAAAAGCACCACCACAAATAAAGAGAATTTTTGAAGTATCTACTGGTATCGTTTCGCCTTTAGGATGTTTGCGAGAACCTTGCGGGTTAATGTTCGCTACCGTGCCTTCAAGCAATTTTAAAAGCGCTTGTTGGACACCTTCACCTGAAACATCGCGGGTAATTGAAGCGCTTTCTGATTTACGCGTGATTTTGTCGATCTCATCAATAAATACAATGCCACGCTCAGCTTGTTCTGCATCAAAATCGCATTTCATCAACAATTTTTGGATAACGTTTTCCACGTCTTCACCCACATAACCAGCTTGAGTCAATGTTGTCGCATCTGCAACAGCAAATGGTACATTTAAGCGACGTGCTAAAGTTTCAGCCAATAAAGTTTTACCACTACCTGTTGGGCCAATTAACAAGATATTACTTTTACCTAACTCAACGCCATTCGTTGCTTCGTGGTTGCTAAATGCTGATTTTAAGCGCTTATAGTGGTTATAAACCGCGACAGAAAGCACTTTTTTCGCATATTCTTGCCCGATAACATAATCGTTTAAATGCGCCGTCATTTCATGCGGCGTTGGAACGTTATCGAAGAATTTTTTCTCATCTTGCACTTCATCAATTAACGGTTCTTCTTGACCGTTAATCAGCGCGTAAGATTCGTCAATACAATCGTTACAAATAAAGCCTTCTGTGCCTTCGATCAATTGATCAACTTCAGAACGTTTTTTACCACAAAAACTGCAATGTGGTTCTTTTTCAAATGTCATTATGCAGCCTCCCCACGAGAGGTTAATACTTTATCAATCAAGCCATATTCCATCGCTTCTGTCGCTGACATAAAGTTATCGCGCTCAGTATCTGCAGCAAGTTTCTCAAATGGCTGACCACTATGCTCTGCCATTTTACGGGTAAGCATCTCTTTTAATTTCAAAATTTCACGAGCGTGAATTTCAATATCGGTTGCTTGACCTCTTGCTCCACCTAAAGGTTGGTGAATCATTACACGCGCATTTGGCAATGCAAAGCGTTTACCTTTTGCGCCACCAGAAAGTAAAAATGCACCCATTGAACAAGCTTGACCGGTGCAAAGCGTTGCTACATCAGGTTTAATAAAATTCATGGTGTCATAAATTGCTAAACCTGCAGTTACCACACCGCCTGGACTGTTAATGTATAAATAAATATCTTTTTCTGGATCTTCAGCTTCTAAAAAAAGTAATTGTGCGACAATTAAGTTCGCCATTTGGTCTTCTACCTGACCGTTTAAAAAGATGATTCGCTCTTTTAAAAGGCGAGAATAAATGTCGTAAGAACGCTCCCCTTTTGAGGTTTGTTCTACCACCATTGGGATCAATGCCATGTGATATTCCTTTTGAGACTAAATTCGATTAAACAGGCGTATTTTAGCAAACTTTCAGTAAATCCTTAACAACAAGCGGTCAGATTGTTACAATCTTTTACCATTTAATAGGATATCGTATGCAATTTACTGAAATTAAAGAAAAATTTGCGCTTTGCAAATCTTGGGAAGAAAGATACCGCTTGTTAATTCAATTAAGTCGATTACTGCCGAAACCCAGTGAAGCAGAGTTAGCTAACTTAGCTGAAATTGAAGGCTGTGAAAGTCGTTTATGGTTTAGCTGGACAATCACACCGAGAACCGTTTTAGCTTATAGCGATGCTCGATTGATGCAAGGCTTGCTCATGGTTATTCGCACCTTGCTATTAGAAACACCAACAGAGGCAATTTCTAACATCAATTTACCCGCTTTATTTGATGAGCTAAAAATCTCCAACCATCTTACTAGCACGCGCTTAAATGGTATCGCTGAACTTCAACGCTTAATTCAACAAACAGCAAAACAAAATCCCTAGATAGAAAAAGGCCTCTGAATCAATCAGAGGCCTTTTCCCATTAACCAAGGAGGATAATATGAAATAAGTGGCGGAACGGACGGGACTCGAACCCGCGACCCCCTGCGTGACAGGCAGGTATTCTAACCAGCTGAACTACCGCTCCACACGATAATAAGATTGGCGGAATGGACGGGACTCGAACCCGCGACCCCCTGCGTGACAGGCAGGTATTCTAACCAGCTGAACTACCACTCCGCAACTGGTGCGTGCATAATACGGATTTCGTCATCTTTCGTCAAACGCTTTTTGTTAAATTCAAACTTTTTTGCTTAATTTGAACACAAAAGGTGTTTTTTTAGTGCACATTCTCCGCAGCTTGATGCAACCAAATACAGTTCCCTTTTGATTTTTTTTCAATCAAGGCTAAAAAAGTTTCATGAGCGCTCAGTTCTTCATCTGAAGCATTTAACACAACCGCATTGCTGAGATCATAACTCATTTTCACAACTTCTTCGCCAATTTGGGCTGTTGCATTTTCTTCATCAACTAACAAAGCAATTTGCCCGCCAGTCATCATTAAAAACACATCAGCTAGAATCTCCGCATCCAGTAAAGCTCCGTGCAACACCCGCTTACTGTTATCAATGCCTAGACGATCACACAGTGCATCTAAGTTATTTCGCTTACCTGGGTACATCTTACGCGCCATCTGTAAACTATCGGTTACAGTGCATATTTCTGCTGTTTTCGGCGGAGGATCTTTGAGGTACGAGAATTCCTGATCCATAAACGCTACGTCAAAGGGCGCATTATGAATAATTAACTCAGCACCTTTAATAAAAGCCAAGAAATCATCTGCAATTTCGGCAAAAACTGGTTTATCTTGCAAAAACTCATTGGTAATACCATGAACACGAATGGCTTCTTCATCTACTTCACGTGGTGGCTTAATATACACGTGAAAAGTTCGCCCCGTCAGACGGCGATTAATCACTTCAACAGCACCAATCTCAATTATATTATGCCCAATTTGTGGCTGCCCCGTCATATTCATCCCAGTGGTTTCGGTATCCAGTACCACTTGACGGACTATCTGTTCATCACTCACTTTTTTGCCTCAAAATACACAATAAAAAAGCGCCAACCTGTGGCACTTTTTTGAATGGATTAACGTGAACCAATACGGTAAATATGTCGATTCGTTGCAATCTTCGCTGAAAGCCAACCAACAAAAATACAAGCTACGGTAAAGAAGAAGAATTCACTAAAGCCTAAACCATTTAAAGTGAAGTCCACACTAAAAATATCTGCAACATATTTTACGACGCTCGTAAAATAGTTAATTACCACACTACTAAAAATTGCCGCTAATAAGCTGCCTAAACAACCATAAATCATGCCTTTATACAAAAACGGACGAGCAATAAAATGGTCGGTAGCGCCTAATAATTGTTGAACTTCAATGGATGCACGGCTGTTCGCTACATCGGTTCTTACCGCATTACCAATCACTAAAAAGACTGAAATCAGCATCAAAATAGTACAAGTCATTGCAACCCGCGCAATCAACCAAGTTAATGAACCTAATTTATCTAACCAGCCATTATCTAAGCGAACCTCTTGCACACCTTTAATTGCTTGCAAACCATTGCGTAACGCTAACATATCATCATTACTGCTAAAGGCTTTTTTTGGTTTTAAGGTCACTACTGCAGGAAGAGGATTCTCATCAATAATATCTAACGCTTCACCAAAGCCAGACCAAGTCCGAAACTCCTCTAAACTTTGTTGACGAGAAATATAATTTAGCGATTCAATTTTATCGGCATCAAAATGGCGAATTCGCTCAACCACCGCATTCACATCATTTTCAGAAAGGTTTTTATGTAAATAAACCGTTAATTCTGGCTCTGGATAAAATTCCGTTGCCGCATGATTCGCATTTTTCCATAACAGATAACTCACCATTGGAATCATGAGCGAAACTGAAATGACTAATACCGTTAAAAAAGTACCGAATTTATGCTTCTTTAAATCTTGCCAAACTGAACGCAGAATATAGCCTGTTTGGGTGCCTAATTTTACAGTCAAACGTGCCATGATTTACCCCTTAATATGACCTTGCTCTAGCACTAAACATGGCTTCGGACGTTTAGTAATAATATTCGTATCGTGCGTGGCAACAATCACCGTAGTACCTGCATTATTAAATTCTTCAAATAAGCGGAAAATCTCAAATGAAAGTTTTTCATCTAAGTTTCCTGTCGGCTCATCTGCTAATAATAATACAGGGCGATGAATAATCGCGCGGGCAATATCGACACGCTGTTGTTCGCCACCAGAAAGATGCACAGGCAAGAAATTCGTTTTATTACCTAGCCCAACACGTTCTAGCGCTAAGCGAGCTTCTCTTTCTACGACCTGAGGGCTCATCCCCTGAATAATAAGCGGTAAGGCAACATTATCTAAAATAGTTTGGTCTGGTAATAAGCGATAATCTTGGTGCACCATGCCAATTTGACGACGTAAAAACGGTAATTCCACAGGATTTAAACGGGTAATATCATGGCCGTTAAAAATAATTTGACCACCGTTTGCTCGTTCAATACCCATAATCAATTTTAATAAGGTACTTTTCCCTGCACCAGAGTGCCCTGTTAAATACAGCATCCCGCCCGCCGGCAGATGAAAATCAATGCCTTGCAGGGCCTGTTTTCCCCCTTTATAGGCTTTACTCACATTTTGAAATTTAATCATTGTATTTCCCGTTTCACGACAAATTAAATAAGCTACAAGCGGTCACATTTTTCCAATTCTTTGCAAACTGCTTGAAGCTAAAAAGCACTAGGCTTCATGTTCAAATAACGCTTCAATAAACTCTTCAGCATTAAATGGACGCAAATCTTCAATTTTTTCACCCACGCCAATGTAACGAATTGGTAAGTTAAACTGATCTGCAATGGCAAAAATCACGCCACCTTTCGCTGTACCGTCTAATTTAGTGAGAGCAATACCGGTTAAACCCACAGCTTCATTAAAGAGTTTAGCTTGGCTGATGGCATTTTGCCCCGTACCAGCATCTAAGGTCAGCATAATTTCATGCGGTGCGCTTTCATCATATTTTTTCATCACTCGCACGATTTTTTTCAATTCATCCATTAGGTGATTTTTATTTTGTAAGCGACCTGCCGTATCAGCAATCAAAATATCAATTCCTTTGGCATGCGCAGATTGCATAGCATCGAAAATTACTGAAGCTGAATCAGAACCTGTAGATTGTGCGACCACAGGAATATGATTACGTTCTCCCCAAACTTGTAATTGTTCAACAGCCGCAGCACGGAATGTATCGCCTGCCGCTAACATAACCGATTTACCTTCTTGTTGGAATTTACGTGCTAATTTACCGATAGTCGTCGTTTTACCCACACCATTTACGCCCACCATTAAAATCACATATGGCTTTTTACTGCTATCAATTTCTAATGGCTGGCTAACTGGTTTTAATACATCTGCTAATTCGACTTTTAATTGCTGATAAAGCAAATCTGCATCTTTTAGCTGTTTTTTGCTCGCATGTTGTGTCAAATTATTGATGATTTTGGTGGTAGTTGGCATCCCCAAGTCCGCCACTAACAATTGTTCTTCTAACTCTTCAAACAAATCATCATCAATTTTTTTGCCACGGAAGAAACTCAAGAACCCTGAACCAATACTTTGTTTAGTTTTAACTAACCCTTTTAATAAACGGCTGAAAAAACCACCTTCACTTGGTTTTTCTTGATAGTTTTCTGTTGACTCAGCAGGTACTTGCTCAACTTCAGCGTCTAATTTTTCTTCTTCTAATTCAACTAATTCGTTAAGCTCTTCAAAGTTTTCTTCAGCAGCTGATTTATCGCTAACTGCCTCATCTAACTCAGCATCTACAACAGCTTCAATTTTTGCTTCAAGAATTTGATGGAATGATGCACTTTCTTGCTCTGGCTCTGGCTCTGGCTCTGGCTCTGGCTCTGGCTCTGGCTCTGGCTCTGGCTCTGGCTCTGGCTCTGGCTCTGGCTCTGGCTCTGGCTCTGGCTCTGGCTCTGGCTCTGGCAGATTATCTGTCTTTTCCTCAGCTTCTGTTGCTAAATTTGCAAAATCTTGTCGATTTTCAACCGCTTGAGATAATTCATTTTCAACTGTTGGGGCAACGTCTTCTTCCACTTCACAAATTTGAACAGACTCTTCTTTTTCTTCTTCAAACGACTGCTCAATTTTTTCGCCAACTTCTTCGAGGAATGTTTCTACTTCTTCCGTTTTTTCTTCCACGAACTCTTTGATAGAAGCTAATGTTTCTTCAATACGCGTTTCAACAGAAGATGTTGCTAAACTTTCTTCTTGTTGAGCAGTTACTTGCTCACTATTTTCTCCTTCAATAGGCTGAATATGCTCTTCTTCAACGGAAGCGGTAACTTCTTTTTCAGCGGTTTCTACTCGAGTTTCTTCATTTTTTGTTTCTTTTTTACCGAAGCCTAACCAAGACCAAAAGCCTTTTTTCTTTTCAGACATAATTTAATTCTCTTAGGGCAACATTTGCGCCCAACTTATATTTAAAATAGAATAAACTGCAGTAGTTTAGCAAAAAATCCTTTTTATGAGTATGAAAAAAAATCGAAATGGGCGGGAGGCTTCGCCAAATTCTCGTCCAACGGGAGAGGTGAGGATTATTGCAGGACTTTGGCGAGGTCGGAAACTCCCTGTATTGAATGCAGAAGGGCTGAGACCAACCACCGATCGCGTAAAAGAAACGCTCTTTAACTGGCTTATGAATGATATTGCCGGCAGTCGTTGTCTGGATTGCTTTGCAGGCAGTGGCTCACTCGGTTTAGAAGCCCTTTCACGCCAAGCACAAGCGGTCGTTTTTTTAGAAAAATTTACCCCAGCCGCCAAGCAGCTTAAGCAGAATTTAGGCGCATTAAAAACTGAAAAAGGTAGTGTCGTAAATAGTGATACCTGTCAGTTTCTTGCACAAAAAAACAGTGGAAGTGCATTCGATGTGGTATTTATCGACCCTCCTTTTCATCAGGGCTTCGTGCCAAAAATCTTAACCTTATTAACCGAAAATGGTTGGTTAGCAGAACATGCGCTACTTTATGTAGAAACAGAAAAAACACATGCCCCTCTCGTTTTACCTGAAGGTTGGCAAATTATTAAAGAAAAATCGGCAGGTATGGTAACCAGCCGCCTGATTCAAACCTAAGTGAGAAAAAGATGACAAAATTAACCCCTGATGAAGCGATTGATCTCGCATACGATATTTTTCTAGAAATGGCAGGCGAAAATTTAGATCCTGCGGATATCTTGCTATTTAATCTTCAATTTGAAGAGCGTGGTGCCGTAGAAATGGTTGAAACCGCTGAGAATTGGGATGAAGAAATCGGCACACTGATTGATCCTGAAGCTTTTGCGGAAGTTTGGGTCGGTTTAGTGAATGATAAAGATGAAATGGATGATGTTTTTGCCAAATTCCTGATTTCTCACGAACCGGAAAATCGCGAATATCATGTCGTGTGGAAAGAATAATTCCTTAAAGCTATTAAATCCGACTTTTAAAGTCGGATTTTTATTGCCTCAAAAAAAGTAAGCGTGTTAAAATTCACATTATTCGTTAAAATAAGGATTAAAAATGGAACAACTCATTTGCTATAAACAGATGCCGGTTTGGACAAAAGAAACCTTGCCACAAATGTTTCAAGAAAAACACAACACTAAAGAAGGCACTTGGGCAAAATTAACCATCTTAAAAGGTGAATTAAAATTTTACGTTTTAACTGAAGAAGGTGATGTGGTTGAAACAGCGATTTTCACCCCCGAAAATCAAGCACCATTTGTTGAGCCACAACTTTGGCATAGAGTTGAAGCATTAACCGATGATCTTGAATGCCAATTAGCATTCTATTGTGAACCGAAGGATTATTATATGAAAAAATATAATCTGACTACGACACACTCTGAAGTGCTTAACGCTATGAATTATATTCAAGGTGGCAAAGCGTTAGATCTTGGTTGTGGCCGCGGTCGCAATTCACTTTATCTAAACTTAGTCGGCTTTGATGTTACTGCAGTAGACTACAATGAAGAAAGCATTGAATTCCTTCGTTATATGATTGAGAAAGAAGGGTTAAAAAATATCGAAACCGGTATTTACGACATCAACGATGCGACTATCGGCAGCCAAAACGGTGAGTACGATTTTGTGCTTTCAACCGTAGTGATGATGTTCTTAAACCGCGAACGTATTCCGGCTATCATTGAAAATATGCAGAAAAATACGAAAGTAGGTGGTTATAACTTAATCGTTTGTGCCATGAGCACGCCAGAATACCCTTGTCCAATGCCATTCTCATTTACCTTTGCAGAAGGCGAATTAGCGAAATACTACGAGGGCTGGGAATTAGTGAAATATAACGAAGATTTAGGTCACTTACATAAAACCGATGAAAACGGCAACCGTATCCAACTTAAATTTGCCACAATGCTAGCGAAGAAATTAGCATAGTTCCTGCCACAAGCGGTTAAATTCCGCAAAACTTTTGCAAATTCAGACCGCTTGTTCTTTATAAGATTAGAAAAATAGGCAATCTACGACTGCCTATTTTTTAATCTTTATTCTTTAAACTCAACTTGATACTGAGATGCAATTTGTGGATTAAGCATTAGAAGTTGTTTAATTGTTTCTTCCGCGGAAGATTTAGCCTCTTTTAGAAGATCACTTTCCATAATTTTCTTCTCTACTTCAATACGCTGATCTGAAAAGAACTTTTGATAATCCTTTATATTCCAACTAGAAAATAAAGAAGTAGACTCATCAAAAATTTTCATTGACTTCTCATCAAATTCATTAGAAAGAATTTTCGCATTTCCTATATTAGAAATAAGAATTTTATTTCCCTTTATTTCTGTTGAAACATTTGAAAGATCCACACCTAAAGTGACCTTTCCATCATAAGAAATAATAAATTTCTTAGATGTTAAAGGAAGATTAATTCCATAAATATTCTTTTTATTTTCAAACATTGCAGCATTAGTATAGAAATATTTATAACTTACAATATCTTTTGACTTTTTAATATAATTACCAACTAAAGATGTTGTAACATTAGTTTGCTCAGATGAATGTGAAACAATTGACCTATAAAACATATATATATTAACTATTACAAACAGTAAAATACCTGCAATAACTAAAGATTTTAAACCATTAGATAATTTATAGAATTTCTCAACTAATCCATTCTGTGGATTTTTTATATTTTCACTCATTTTAACCTCAATTTAAGTTCAAGAAGAAAAATTAATAGTATCATTAGAAAACATGGAAATAAATAAACCATAACCAAAATATAGCACTGACAATAAAAGCAGAAAAATACCTAAAATTACAATAAATTTCATACCAAATGATAAACGTCTAAAGCCTTTAATTGATAATGTTATAGGTTCATCATTTGGTTTTTTAATTCCATTTTTTAGAACATCGACTGCGTCAAGTATATTCATCAATATCTTTGATAAGTTCATATCTTTTCCCTTGATGATTTAGATGAATTTATTATCTTATTCTTAAAAGGCCCTGAAAAATTTGAAAAATACATATTTCCCTCTTTCCTAATTTTTCCCCTATCATTTAACAAATCTAATAGTTCTAAAACCTTATCATTAGTTACATTTTTCACATTGCACTTCATAAGATAACTAAAGACTGTCTTTTCATCAGAAACTTGATTTTCAGACTGAAAAAATATAATTATATTATATAATAGACTATTTCTTTTCTTATAAGTTAGAATAAAATATATAAACACAAACCAAACGCACATAATAAATGCGCCAACCAATAACATAATTAAAGCCATTAGTATAATTAACACACGCAAAAGATCATAAGGAAAGTCCATAACAACAAATCTTAAATCTTTAGTACAATAATATCTACTAAAATCAAATATAGCAGAATACCTTTCAATTTTTACACTTATTAATTTAATAATCTCCATTAGCCAGACCTCTAAAAATCAATATCAAACTTCAACTCTTTTGAGTTAATAAGTTCTCTTTTATTTTCATCATTTAATTTATCAATGCTAAAAAAATCAGTTCTAAAAAAATTCTTTAAAACAGCTCCCTCTCTAGTTTTAAAGTAAAGCTCAGCAATTAAATAAAATTTATCATCTAGGTTTAACTTTATTATAAATTCTCCTCCAATATACTCAGCACTGTTATCTTTTTGATATGACGCTATCTTTTCATCAATTCCATAAGAATATAATCTGCATAAATCTTCCAATGAAAATTTATATAATTCATTAACAGAATCTAATTCATTTAAAATAAATTGAAGTTTTTTATCCACCCCTTCTTTATCTAAACATAAAAGCTCTTTTAATCCCATTACTTCAACTCCAAACGCAATGCTTCTTTCATTTCATAAGTAATGTCTACTTCTTCACCCACATAAGCACATTCCATTTTTTTTCTGATATTTTCAGGTAATTCTTCAGCAGAAATTTCTCGCTCATATACAGTTTCTTTCCAGTTTCCATCAGGCTCCTTTTCAAGGAATTTTTGAACCGCAATATATATACCACTTACTACACTACCTTTTTCGAGATAAGTAATTAATCCAGCATATGCTGAAGGAATGGCTTTTTCCATAAAGAGTTTAAAAGCTTTTTCCAAAAATGCTTTAATTTCTTTCCAAAAAAAAGCTATAAATAAAACAATGCCAAAAATTAATGTTGCGCCAACAATAAATGCAATCATATTTTTACTCCATAATTATCTTTAATATATTGTTCTGAAATAATTTTAGAATCTACATTCATAATTCCAAGATTAGCAAGTTTACTCTTTTTAATTGATTCAATTTTTGAAAGTATATCTTGATTGGTTACCATTTTTTTTCCATCTGCTTTAGCCGAAAAAGCAGATAATAAAATAACATTAGAAATATCTGAGCCACTTAACCCTTCAGATTCTTTTGCGACTATATCTATATCAATATCATTAGGTAATTTGCTAGGAATATAGTGCATAAATAACTTTTTACGCACTTCTTCATCAGGTAAAGAAAATTCAATATGAATTAAAATTCTTCGCATAAATGCAGGGTCATAATTTGTAATGAAGTTAGTGGCAAATAACACAATATCATTATAATCATTAAGCAAATTTAACATTACTGAACGCGTTTGGTTTACGCTTGTATCTGTCGCACTAGTCATATTGGTGACACGGCGACTCAAAATAGCATCAGCTTCATCAAAGAAAAGAATGGCATCATTTTCTTTAGCAAAATTGAAAGCGGCTTGGATATTTTTCGGTGTCTCTCCAACATATTTTGATTCAATATCACCATAATTAACCAGAATTAACTTTTTACCTAATGATGTAGCAATAGCGTGAGCCGCCATAGTTTTGCCTGTACCAGGTGCGCCATAAAGATTAATGATCATTTTGCTATCAAATTTATGCGTATGCGAAAAGCCCCAATCATTAAATACTTCGCGTTGAAATTGTCGCAACCCAATTGCTTTATTGAGTTCACTATACGTTTTCTCAGACAAAATAAGATCATCCAATGTATAGCGAGGCTCAGTGAGCTCAAACTGGATTTGAGGCTTGTTAGATGTGGTATTTACAGATTTGTTTTTAGAATTAAGATCGATGGGCATAGTTATCTTTTAGGCCTAACAGTAAAACTGAAATAGTTTAAAATAAAAACTAAATTAGTTCAATTGTAGCTTTAAAAATTTTCGATAATTTTTATCTATGAAGATAAAAAACGAAAAAGATAAATTTAGCGAAAGGCTGGCAACCGCAATTAAGGCCGAATACCCTAAAGGCCTTACAACAAGCCAAATTGCTATTAAATTTGGGTTATTACACCCAACAGATGCCGTCACACCTCAGGCAGTTTATAAATGGTTAAATGGTTTAGCGATTCCCTCATTTGACAAGATAGAGACACTCTCGAAGTGGTTAAATGTAGAACCAAATTGGTTAAGGTACGGCGGTGAGGAGGAGCAGAATTACTCCGCATTAGATGAAGTTTTAATCCGTTTAATAAAAGATCTTAACGATCAGCAAAAGAGCATTCTTGTGAGCTTGATTACCTCTTTTAAGTAATTTGACTGGCAAGCGGTCAGATTCCGCAAAACTTTTGCAAATTCAGACCGCTTGTAGCCTATATTTTCGCCCTATTTTCCAGTAGAATAGGGCGATTTTTTTGATGAGGAATAACCAATGTCAACGCAATTTGTATATACGATGCATCGAGTCGGTAAAGTCGTGCCGCCGAAGCGTCATATTTTGAAAGATATTTCTTTAAGCTTCTTCCCTGGAGCTAAAATCGGGGTTCTAGGCTTAAATGGTGCGGGTAAATCAACCCTCTTACGCATTATGGCGGGCGTGGATAAAGAGTTCGAAGGTGAAGCGCGTCCACAACCAGGTATTAAGATTGGCTATCTTCCACAAGAACCAAAACTTGATCCGCAACAAACTGTGCGTGAAGCGGTCGAAGAAGCGGTTTCTGAAGTAAAAAATGCACTGACCCGTTTAGATGAAGTTTATGCACTTTATGCGGATCCTGATGCGGATTTCGATAAACTAGCCGCAGAACAAGCAAATCTTGAAGCGATTATTCAAGCGCATGATGGGCATAATTTAGATAACCAATTAGAACGTGCAGCAGATGCATTACGTTTACCGGATTGGGATGCAAAAATCGAGCATTTATCTGGTGGTGAACGTCGTCGTGTCGCACTTTGCCGTTTGTTACTCGAAAAACCAGATATGCTCTTATTAGACGAGCCAACCAACCACTTAGATGCGGAATCTGTGGCATGGTTAGAACGTTTCTTACATGACTACGAAGGTACTGTTGTGGCAATTACCCACGACCGTTACTTCTTAGATAATGTAGCCGGTTGGATCTTAGAGCTTGACCGTGGTGAAGGTATTCCTTGGGAAGGTAACTACTCTTCTTGGTTAGAGCAAAAAGAAAAACGTTTAGAGCAAGAACAAGCGGCTGAAAATGCGCGCCAAAAATCAATTGCGAAAGAGTTAGAATGGGTACGCCAAAATCCGAAAGGCCGCCAAGCGAAAAGTAAAGCACGTATGGCGCGCTTTGATGAATTGAACTCTGGCGAATATCAAAAACGTAACGAGACCAACGAACTCTTTATTCCACCTGGTCCACGTTTAGGTGATAAAGTAATTGAGGTAGAACATCTCACTAAATCTTACGGCGATCGCACTTTAATTGATAATTTATCATTTAGCATTCCAAAAGGGGCTATCGTGGGTATTATCGGAGCGAACGGTGCAGGTAAATCAACCCTATTCCGTATGCTTTCAGGTCAAGAACAACCGGATAGCGGCTCAATTACGATGGGTGAAACTGTTGTACTTGCCTCTGTCGATCAGTTCCGTGACTCAATGGATGATAAGAAAACTGTATGGGAAGAAGTGTCTAACGGACAAGATGTTCTCACTATTGGTAACTTTGAAATTCCAAGCCGTGCGTATGTTGGACGCTTCAACTTCAAAGGCGTAGATCAACAAAAACGTGTGGGCGAATTATCGGGTGGTGAACGTGGTCGTTTACACTTGGCTAAACTTCTACAACGTGGTGGTAACGTACTGTTATTGGACGAACCAACCAATGATTTAGACGTTGAAACCTTACGTGCGTTAGAAAATGCGATCTTAGAATTCCCTGGTTGTGCAATGGTAATTTCCCATGACCGTTGGTTCTTAGACCGTATTGCGACTCATATTTTAGATTACGGTGATGAAGGTAAAGTGACTTTCTACGAAGGTAACTTCTCAGACTACGAAGAGTGGAAAAAGAAAACCTTAGGTGACGCCGCAATCCAACCACATCGTATTAAATATAAACGTATTGCCAAATAACCCTCAATGCAGCGCAAATTAAACTTTGTGCTGCATTTTTTATACGTAAAAACAAGGAGCTTTATGAAACTTTCAAAATTCATTCCAATGGTATTTAGCCTAATTTTGACTTTCTTTATTGCAGCTTGCTCTCAAGAAAAATCAGATACCGTCCGCTGGTTTAACGCTACCCATGCGATTTTAACTGCGACTAACCAAGGTGATGTTGAAATCTACGGTGGTGAAAAACCTTCTGCAGAAATCAAACAAGCTTATCGTGATATGCTTAAAGAGTGGTGGGATATCACCAATAAAGAACAACTTGTTGAAACCATCATTACCCTTGCTGAAACGAATAGTCCTAAAGAAACAGCTGCATGGGATTACAGCCGTGCATTTAATTTACTTTCTTCAGGCTATCTTGCTGAATACCTTACTCGCGAACAAGCATTGAATATGTCGCTAGAACTCGCTAAAAAAGTACAACCACTTTACCACTCTTGGGACGAATTCTTTGAAGGCTATTTCAAAGGGTATGAACAATGGTCAGAAAAAAGTAGCGAACTACGACGCAAAACGTATCAGCTTATCAAAAATTATGATAACAGCCCTTACAACCTACCTTGGAATCTTGAATTGAAAAAAGATTGGTAGGTCACGCTCTTTTACAAGCGGTGGAATTTCGTAAAAATTTTGCAAAATTCCACCGCTTGTGCCTTTTTAAATCATAAGAAAAACTAATCTATAGATAATTTTTATTAAGAAAAAAGTTTTTCTTAATAAAAAATTACGTTATTATCAAACTGATTCGACTCTAGGAGTCATTCAATTTTCTTGTTTATTCTACGATTTAAGAGGTCTGACAATGCTGACAATTGATGCCAACACACCGCCATCTCCTCCCAAAAAACAGAAGTTTTATCAAAGCCTTTATGTACAAGTTATTTTAGCTATTATCATTGGTATTTTACTTGGCTATTTTTTTCCTGATTTTGGTGCAAGCCTAAAACCACTAGGTGAAGCCTTCATTAAATTAGTGAAGATGATTATTGCCCCAGTTATTTTCTTAACCGTAGTGACAGGGATTGCCGGCATGAATGACATGAAATCAGTCGGTCGTGTGGCAGGTAAAGCGATGCTTTATTTCATTACCTTCTCCACACTTGCGCTTATTATTGGCTTAGTGGTGGCGAATATTATCGAACCCGGCGCAGGCTTAAATATTGATCCAGCCACACTAAAATCTGAAAAAGTAAGTGAATATGTTTCAAAAGCTAAAGATAGCTCGTTAATTGGCTTCTTTATGAACATTATTCCAACGACTATATTAAGCCCATTAACTGAAGGTAATATTCTCCAAGTATTATTTGTTTCGGTCTTATTCGGGGTTGCTCTTGCTTCTGTAGGCGAACGTGGCAAGCCGATTACCGATTTATTACAAGTTGCTGCTGCACCAATGTTTAAAGTTGTCTCTATTCTGATGAAAGTAGCTCCGCTTGGCGCATTAGGTGCAATGGCCTTTACCATCGGTAAATATGGATTAAGCTCTATTAGCAACTTAATGATGTTGATTTTAACTTTCTACATCACTTCATTATTATTTATCTTAATCATTTTAGGTGCCGTAGCGCGCTACAATGGCTTCTCAATTGTGAAGATGATTCGCTATATTAAAGATGAACTATGGTTAGTCTTAGGCACTTCCTCTTCAGAAGCCGCCCTACCAAACTTAATGCAAAAAATGCAAGCAGCCGGCTGTGAAAAATCTGTTGTAGGCTTAGTTGTTCCAACCGGTTATTCATTTAACTTAGATGGCACCAACATTTACATGACTATGGCAGCCCTTTTCATCGCTCAGGCAACCAATACAGATTTAACGCTTGGTCAGCAAATCACCCTATTATTAGTAGCCATGTTAAGTTCAAAAGGTGCAGCTGGCGTAACGGGGGCAGGCTTTATTACACTTGCTGCAACGTTATCTGTTGTACCTAGTTTGCCTGTTGAAGGAATGGCGCTCATTTTAGGTATCGACCGTTTTATGTCTGAATGTCGTGCGTTAACTAATATCATCGGTAACGCTTGTGCAACGATTGTTGTCGCTCGTTGGGAAAACGCTTTAGATAAAGAGAAACTTGATCTTGCCATGAGCGGCAAACTAGTGGTTAAAACAGAAGAAAATCATTAAGATGAGAAAGAGATTGAAAAAATGCATCGTGACGATAAAAATGGTGATGCATTTTTTTGATAAAAATCAAATTTATAGCAACTCGGAGCTATCAAAATTTTTTTATTTGTAATAGACTCGAACCAATCCAATTTTTAAGGAATCTTATTATGAAATTTTATCGTGCGTATCATCACCATTTAACCTGATATCTTTCGGGCATTTGGTGTGGACGGAAGATATTAAAATCTTCCGAGCACGCATAAATAAACAACAATAGCAGTTTACATAAAATGCACCCCTCGGAAGGCAACTTTCGAGGGGTTTTCTTTTTAGAAAAATGATAAGGAATAACTAATATGCAAACACAAAACCGACTCAAAATCGCCTTACAGAAAAAAGGCCGTCTAAGCCAAGATTGCGCAGCCCTACTCAAACAATGCGGGGTAAAAATCAATTGGAATGAACAACGACTTATCGCCTATTCGGAAAACCTACCGATTGAAATCCTGCGTGTGCGTGATGACGATATCCCAGGATTGATTTTTGACGGTGTCGTAGACTTAGGTCTCATCGGCGAAAATGTCTTGGAAGAGGAAGAGCTCGGTCGCTTGGCAGCTGGCGAAACCATCGCCTACAAAAAACTACGCCAATTAGACTTCGGAGGCTGTCGCCTTTCCCTCGCCATTGACCGTGACCAAACTTACAACGGCGTGCAAACCCTTGCTAATCAACGTATTGCTACTTCCTATCCACACCTTTTACGCCGCTATATGCAACAACAAGGTGTTCCTTTTAAAAACTGTTTACTGAATGGCTCGGTAGAAGTTGCTCCAAGTGCTGGACTTGCCACAGCAATTTGCGATTTAGTATCTTCTGGTGCGACCCTAGAAGCTAACGGTTTAAAAGAGGTCGAAGTGATTTTCCGCTCTAAAGCCTGCTTAATTCAACGTGCCGAACCGCTTGATGCCGAAAAACAAGCACTGGTTGACCGCTTGCTAACCCGCATCCAAGGTGTGCAACAAGCCTCTGAATCCAAATACATTATGCTGCATGCACCAAAGGATAAACTGACACAAATTGCAGCGCTACTTCCTGGGGTTGAAAATCCGACCATTTTGCCATTAGCCAGTGATAGCACGAAAGTCGCGATGCACGTTGTCAGCCAAGAAAATCTGTTCTGGGAAACCATGGAGCAATTAAAAGCCATCGGAGCCAGCTCGATTTTGGTATTACCAATAGAGAAGATGATGGAATAACCCAACCCTGCTTCCATTTAAGGGAAAAGAAAATTAAATAAGAGGAAATAGGCAATGCAAACTTTAATCTGGAATAACTTAACTCAAGAAGAAAAACGCCAAGCGCTTGCCCGTCCGGCACAAAAAGTTGGTGAAAGCATTAAACAGGCGGTAGATGCCATTCGTGAAAACGTTACGCAAAACGGTGATAACGCGTTGTTTGAATTGTGCGAAAAATTCGACAAAGTAAAACTGACAAGCCTTGTTGTCTCTCCTGAGGAAATCGCCGCAGCTAGCGCTCGAATTTCCCCGGCGCTCGCGCAAGCGATTCAACAGGCAAAAGCCAATATTGAAGCCTTCCACAAGGCACAACAAAATCAAGAAATTGACATCGAAACCCAAGCCGGCGTGCGCTGCCAAGTCGTTACCCGTCCGATTTCCCGCGTGGGGCTATACATTCCGGGCGGTTCAGCACCATTATTCTCGACTGTTTTAATGTTAGCGATTCCGGCAAAAATTGCCGGCTGTAAAAAAATTGTGCTGTGTTCCCCACCACCAATTGCCGATGAAATTCTTTACACCGCACAACTATGTGGCGTGGAAACCATTTATGCGGTAGGCGGTGCACAAGCCATTTTTGCCATGGCACAAGGCACCGAAACGGTGGCTAAGGTCGATAAAATTTTCGGCCCGGGTAATGCCTTTGTTACTGAGGCCAAACGCCAAGTGGTGCAAAACGGTACTGCCATCGATATGCCGGCTGGGCCATCGGAAGTGTTGGTTATTGCGGATGAAACGGCATATCCCGAATTTGTCGCCAGTGATCTGCTTTCCCAAGCCGAACATGGCGCTGACAGCCAAGTGATTTTAGTCACCACCAATGCGCAATTAGCCGCACAAACAGAACAGGCTATTGCCCGCCAACTGGCGCGTTTACCACGAGCTGAAACCGCTAGCAAAGCCCTTAGCCACAGCCGTATTTTTATTGCCGAAAGCTTGGCGCAAGCCGTAGCAATCAGCAACGAATACGCACCGGAACACTTAATCGTACAAACCCAAAACGCCCGCGCACTCTTGCCCGAATTGGACAATGCTGGTTCAATTTTCTTAGGGGCGTACAGCCCAGAAAGCATGGGCGATTACGCCAGCGGTACCAACCACGTGTTGCCGACCTATGGCTATACCAAAACCTACTCCAGTCTTGGTTTAGCGGATTTCAACAAACGGATGACTGTCCAAGAACTCAGCCCTGAAGGTTTTAAAAATCTGGCAAAAACCGTGGAAGCGATGGCGGAGGCGGAGCAATTAGATGCCCATAAACAGGCTGTCAGCATTCGTTTAGCAAAACTAAATGCGCAGTAAGCTAAATCAAACGCCTCCTCGGATTTCCGAGTTTTTGCAAAAACAACACCTAACCCATTGATTTTATTAGAGTTGAAGAAAAAATCTAAAAAAGGACAACATATGAACACAACACAGCTTTCCCGCCCCAACGTCCAAGCATTAACCCCTTATCAATCTGCCCGCAAACTGGGCGGCAACGGTACGATTTGGCTCAATGCAAACGAATCACCGCTTTCACCGAATTTTCAACTTTCCGGTAAAGACTTAAACCGCTATCCAGAACCTCAGCCACAGGCAGTGGTTGAAGGCTATGCCGCCTATGCCGGAGTCAACGCTGAGAACGTTTTAGTCACCCGTGGTGGCGATGAAGGCATTGAGCTGATTATTCGCGCCTTTTGTGAACCCGCACAGGACGCCATTTTATTCTGCCCACCAACCTACGGCATGTATGCAGTCAGCGCCGAAACTACCAATGTTACCTGCAAAACTGTGCCGCTCGATGCCGATTTTCAGCTCAATTTGGAAGCCATTGAAGCACAATTGGATGGCGTGAAAGCGGTATTTGTTTGTAGCCCGAACAATCCGACCGGCAATCTGCTCAAGCGGTCTGATTTAATCAAATTATTGCAAATGACCGTCGGCAAGGCGATTGTGGTGGTTGATGAAGCCTATATTGAATTTTGTCCTGAAGCGACCTTCGCCAACGAACTGCAAAACTACCCGAATTTAGCCATCATCCGCACCCTTTCTAAGGCCTTTTCCTTGGCCGGATTACGTTGTGGTTTTGTCTTAGCTAATGCGGAATTGATTCAAATTCTGAGCAAGGTGATTGCACCTTATCCGATCCCGGTTCCAAGCGCAGATATTGCCGCCCAAGCGCTTGCCGATGCAAATCTAACCTTGGTTAAGGAAAGCGTGCAAACAACTCTGAACAATCGTCAATGGCTTGCCGACCAGCTAGCTGCATTACCGCAAGTAGAACAAGTCTTCCCAAGTGAAGCCAATTATTTGCTCTTTAAATGTCAAGATGGCGAAAAAGTGTTTAAAGCCTTGTGGGATTTGGGAATTATTCTGCGCGATCAAAATAAAGCGTTAAATTTACAAGACTGCATTCGTATTACCGTTGGCACAAAAGAAGAATGTGAACGAGTGGTTGAAGCTATCAAACAAATAAACTAATACACAGGAGAACAGCCCATGCAACCTATTCTTTTCATTGATCGCGATGGTACCTTGATTGATGAGCCGAAAACTGATTTTCAAATTGATAGCCTTGAAAAACTCAAATTCGAGCCGAACGTCATTCCAGCGATGCTGAAACTGAAAGAAAAATACCGTTTTGTGATGGTCTCAAACCAAGATGGCTTGGGAACGGATTCTTTCCCACAAGCGGATTTTGATAAGCCACATAATGCGATGATGGCGTTATTCAAATCACAGGGAATTGAGTTTGATGATGTGCTGATTTGCCCGCACAAACCGGAAGATCATTGCCAATGCCGCAAACCACAAACCAAGCTGCTTAAAAAATATATTGAAAAGAAATTATTCGATCCGGCGCATTCTTTTGTCATTGGCGATCGGGCAACCGATGTGCAATTAGCCGAAAATTTAGGTATTCGCGCTATTCAATACCATCCGCAACAAATGCCTTGGGAATTGATTGCCGAAAAATTATTGGGCGAAGCGGTAAGCAACATCGGCAACCGCCCACCTCGTTTTGCTGAAGTGGTGCGTAAAACCAAAGAAACCGATATTAAAGTGCAAGTATGGCTGGATGAAACTGGGGTTAACGATATCAAAACCGGCGTTGGCTTCTTCGACCATATGCTTGATCAAATCGCCACTCACGGTGGATTCCGCATGAACGTACAATGCAACGGCGATTTGTGGATCGATGAACATCACACCGTGGAAGATACAGCCCTCGCCCTCGGGCAAGCATTAAAACAAGCGCTTGGCGACAAACGCGGCATCGCCCGCTTCGGCTTTGTGCTTCCAATGGATGAATGCCGCGCCGAATGTGCCTTAGATTTATCCGGCAGACCTTGGATCAAATTCGCTGCCCGCTTCAAACGCGATAAAGTCGGCGATTTCAGCACCGAACTCACCGAGCATTTTTTCCAATCCCTAGCATTCTCGCTGCTCGCCACGCTCCACCTCAAGGCCACCGGCGATAACGACCACCACAAAATTGAAAGCCTGTTTAAGGTATTCGGCAGAACCTTAAGACAAGCAATTCGAATTGAGGGGGAGGAGTTGCCGAGTAGTAAGGGTGTATTATAATAGCAGTTGCCGTGAACGGTTGCTGAGTTAGTTCATGGTAAATACCTATGTAAACGCTATAACTTAAGGATTTATATGTTTAATAAATTATTAACTGGATTTGCAATTTTTCTTACTATTCTTGCTTTTGGGGCATATTGGTATTTTGCTGGTCGATTAGGAATTTCGAATAATGGAAGTGATTGGGCTGATTTTGGTAGCTATGCTGGAGGAATATTTGCTGCATTAGCATTTTTAGTTGTTATTTATCAAAATTACCAAAGAGATAAAGAGCAACAAAAACAAGATTTTGAAAAAACTTTTTCTATGATGTTAGAACATCATAATGCTAAATTAGAAAATTTGGAGTCGTTAATGCTAGATAAATCTGGAGAAAGGTTAATTGATAATTATTATAATCAGATATTATCAAAGGAATCTTTTTCTAAATTAAGAGAGTTTTCATCTAATAATGATAAATTTTTTTCAGAGATAGATTCTTACTTACTAACTCTATATAGACTTTTAAAATTCATATATAAAAATATGGACTTAAATAAAGATAAAGAATACTCAGGTTTTTTAAGAAGTTTTTTATCAAGAAAGATGTTGGTTATTTTAGCCTTTAACATCTGTAACAGAGAGAAGCAATATGAAAGATATATAGAATGTATAAATAAATTATCTTTCTTTGAGCATTTGAATTTAGATGAATTAGAATACAGGTTCATCTCTTTTGCTTCTGGATTAGATTATAAAGATGCATTATCTTTAATTAAAAAACATAAGGATAATATCGAAGAAATGTATTCTGAGCAAGAATATAAAAATGAAGATGGAACAATAGAATATATGCCTCCTCCATATTCTGATTTTAGGGATAGTATTTTGTCTGAAGATGGTTGTAACACAGACGAGAATAGAATTAGAAAATGGATATCTATTAATACTATACTTAACATACTTTTTAAAAAAAAGAGAAACAGCCCATTAAAAGATTCAGATTTCGAATTTGATAAAGAATTTAGATCGATTGGCGAGTTTGAGGATGAATACGGATATATAGTTTACCGTAAATTTCATAGAGTGGAAAATATGGAGGATAATAAGGATACATTATTTATTCATATTCTGACTACATTTTCATCTGAAGCCTTTTCTGAGAATCAAAAAGAAAAATTTGATAACTTAAAGAAATTATATAGCATTTTTATTAAAAGAAATTAATGTAATGAAAAATATTTTAATCATCAACACAAACTGCGCCAACCTCTCCTCCGTCAAATTTGCTTTTGAGCGATTAGGATATAGTGCGGAGATCACCAATGATCTCAATAAAATTAAATCTGCCGATAAATTAATTTTACCCGGTGTAGGAACTGCCAAGGCAGCAATGCTGAATTTGCAACGCTTAGGGTTGATTGAAGTAATCCAAAATCTCACACAGCCTGTGCTAGGCATTTGCTTAGGCATGCAACTAATGACGGAATTCTCTACCGAAGGCAATGTCTCCACCCTTGGTTTAATGAGTGGGCAAACCGAACTGATTCCGGATACCGGTTTGCCCTTGCCTCATATGGGCTGGAATCGCGTGCATTTTGATGAAAATTGCCCGCTATTTGATGGCATTGCGCAGGACAGCCATTTCTATTTTGTGCATAGCTATGCGATATTGCCTAATGAAAATACCATTGCGACCAGCCATTACGGCGTGGATTTCTCCGCCGCAATAGCCAAAAACAACTTCTACGGAGTGCAATTCCATCCTGAACGCTCAGGCGAAAATGGTGCGTTACTGTTGAAAAATTTTGTAGAGAAAGTGAAATAGACTACAGAGCTAAAATAACGCACGCCCCCCTCTTTAGAAAAGAGGGGCAGGGGGAGATTTGATTACGATGTCTAATCTCTCACAAGGTTGAAAAAGACTTCTGCCAAATCTCCCCTAACCCCTCTTTGCTAAAGAGGGGAACTAATTACATTACACAGGAAAAACTATGCAAACATCACAAATTATTCCCGCCCTTGACTTAATTGATGGCCAAGTTGTGCGGCTACACCAAGGCGACTACGCCAAACAAACTACTTATTGCGACGATCCTATCGCGCAATTTGCTGACTACGTTCGTCAAGGCGCACAGCAATTACACCTGGTGGATTTAACTGGGGCGAAAAATCCACACGCCCGCCAAACCGCGTTAATTCGCCAAATCATTGCTGCAACGCCCTGCCCTGTGCAAGTCGGTGGTGGGATTCGTCGCGAACAAGATGTTGCCGATTTATTGGCGGCAGGCGCAAACCGCGTGGTGATCGGTTCAACAGCGATTAAAGAACGCGCCACCGTAAAACAATGGTTTGCTCAATATGGCGCGGAGAAATTCGTGTTGGCATTGGACATCAACATCAATGCAAGCGGTCAAAAAATTGTGGCAATCAGCGGCTGGCAAGAAGCTAGTGGCGTATTATTAGAAGAAGTAATCGAAGACTATCAAAGTGTCGGCTTACGCCATGTGTTATGCACCGACATTTCGCGTGATGGCACCTTGGCAGGTTCAAACGTCGATTTATATCGTGAAATCTGCGCGCAATATCCCGATATTCAATTCCAATCATCGGGCGGTATTGGTAGCCTAGCGGATATTGAGGCGCTTAAAAATACTGGTGTGACAGGTGTTATTGTCGGGCGCGCCTTGTTAGAAGGCAAATTTAATGTAGCGGAGGCAATCGAATGTTGGCAAAACGGATAATTCCTTGTTTAGACGTACGTGATGGGCAAGTCGTTAAGGGCGTGCAATTCCGTAATCACGAAATTATTGGCAATATAGTCCCATTGGCACAACGCTATGCTGCCGAAGGTGCCGATGAACTGGTATTTTATGATATTACCGCTTCATCGGATGGCCGCACCGTGGATAAAAGCTGGGTGCAACGCGTAGCGCAGGTAATTGACATCCCTTTCTGCGTAGCCGGCGGAATTAAAACTGTCACCGATGCCGAGCAGTTATTTGCTTTTGGCGCGGATAAAATCTCGATCAACTCTCCTGCGCTAGCTAATCCCGATTTGATTAACCAACTTTCCGAACGCTTTGGCGTGCAGGCGATCGTTGTTGGCATCGATAGCTGGTTTGAGCAATCAACTGGAAAATATTGGGTCAACCAATATACCGGTGATGAAAGCCGTACCCGCCAAACCCATTGGCAGTTACTTGATTGGGTGCAAGAAGTACAAAGCCGTGGTGCGGGTGAAATCGTACTCAATATGATGAACCAAGATGGCGTACGCCAAGGCTATGATCTCACACAGCTAAAAATGGTGCGCCAAGTATGCCACGTGCCGCTTATTGCCTCAGGCGGTGCAGGAGAAATGGTGCATTTTCGCGATGCCTTTATCGAAGCCAATGTCGACGGCGCATTAGCCGCAAGCGTGTTCCATAAGCAGATTATTCAGATTGGAGAACTCAAACGCTATTTACGTCAACACAATATTGAAATCAGAGAGTAAGGAAAATGATGCTTAATACTAGCCTTATCAACTGGCAAAAAGTCGATGGGTTACTGCCTGTCATTGTCCAACACGCACAAACCGGTCAGGTGTTGATGTTGGGATATATGAATGACGAAGCCTTAGCCAAAACCATTAATGAAGGCAAAGTGAGCTTCTATTCCCGTACCAAGCAACGCCTCTGGACCAAGGGGGAAACCTCAGGGCATTTTTTGAATGTGGTGGATATGAGCTTGGACTGTGACAATGACACCTTGTTAATTTTAGCCAACCCTATCGGCGCGACCTGCCATACCGGAGAAGACAGCTGCTTTCATCAATTTACCCAACAAGCTACTAGCCATTGGACATGGTTTGCCCTACTGGAGCAGCATTTAGCAGAAAAGAAAAACGCCGATACGGCCAGCTCTTACACAGCAACACTACACAGCAAAGGCATTAAGAAAATCGCCCAAAAAGTGGGAGAAGAAGCGGTAGAAACTGCGCTAGCTGCCGTTTCACAAGATAAACCAGAAACCCTCAGCGAAGCGGCGGATTTGGTTTATCACTTAACTGTGTTGTTGCACCATCAAGAACTGGCATGGGAGGATGTAATTGCAAAATTGCAAGAACGCCATCAGGGAATTGGTCTGCACCCAGAGGGTTCAAATAAATAGTCGGCATAAATAAAATTTGCGCCCTAGCAAAAGCCAGGGCGCAAGCGGTCTAATTTTCTCATTTTTTTTACAAAATTATTCTTCAGTTTTAGCAGCTAACGCTTGGCGCTGCACTTCGAATAACTGTTCGCAACCGCGGTGCGCTAAATCAATAAGTTGTAATAATTCCATATGAGAGAATGGTTCGCCTTCTGCTGTACCTTGTACTTCGACTAATCGACCATCATCAACCATCACCACATTCATATCTGTTTCTGCATTAGAATCTTCAACATATTCTAAATCACACACAGCTTCACCATCGACGATACCAACAGAAATGGCGGCAACTAATCCTTTCATTGGATTGGTTTTTAATGTGCCATCTGCCACTAATTTGCTTAGCGCATCATGTAATGCAATGCAAGCGCCAGTAATAGATGCGGTACGTGTGCCACCGTCGGCTTGAATAACATCACAATCAACGGTAACAGTCCGCTCACCTAATGCTTTTAAATCTACTACTGCACGTAAAGAACGCGCGATCAAACGTTGAATTTCCATTGTACGCCCGCCTTGTTTACCTTTTGCAGCTTCGCGCGCCATTCGGCTATGCGTTGAGCGTGGTAACATACCGTATTCAGCCGTTACCCAGCCTTGCTGCTGCCCTTTTAAGAAACGCGGTACAGTTTCTTCAACAGTGGCATTACACAACACTTTTGTTTCACCAAACTCAACTAATACTGAACCTTCCGCATAGCGGGTGTAATGGCGAGTGATTGTCACTGGGCGAACTTGTTGAGCTTCACGATTATTTGGGCGCATTCTTCTATTCCTTCTAAATAAAATTTTGCCCATTCTAACAAATAAACAGTACAATGGTGCGAATTTTATTAGCGGCTTTTGCCTAATGTAAGGAATTATCATGATTTATAGTATGACTGCCTTTGCGCATCTTGAACTGAAAAAAAATTGGGGCAATGCGGTTTGGGAAATTCGTTCCGTTAACCAACGTTTTTTAGAAACCTATTTCCGTTTACCTGAAGCGTTTCGCCATTTAGAAATGGGATTACGCGAGCGCTTAAGAGCAACGCTTACACGCGGAAAAGTGGAATGTAGCTTGCGTATTGAACTGACTAATAATGAAAGCAACGAATTGGCACTTAATCATGCTTATGCAGAAAAAGTTGTCAGTGCGCTAAAAAGTTTACAAACCATTGCTGGAGCAGGCGAAATCAATTTAGTTGATGTATTAAGATATCCTGGTGTGGTTGATAGCCAGAACCAAGATCTCGACCAAATCGCAGAAGATTTATTAGCCGGTTTCGAGCAAATTTTAGCTGAATTTATCGCAATGCGTGGGCGTGAAGGGGCAAATCTTCAAACCTTGATTCAGCAACGTTTAGATACCATCAGCGAAATCGCCACCCGAGTACAAGCCCAAATGCCAAGCATTTTGCAATGGCAAAAAGAACGCCTCCAACAACGGTTTGATGAATTAAATTTACAGCTTGACCCACAACGCCTTGAACAAGAAATGGTGTTGACTGCTCAACGCCTTGATGTTGCTGAAGAACTTGATCGCTTACAACTGCATGTAAAAGAAACCACATCAATCTTGAAAAAAGGTGGCGCAATTGGCCGTAAATTAGATTTCATGATGCAAGAACTCAACCGTGAATCCAACACGCTTGCCTCAAAATCTATCAATGCAGATGTAACTAACTCTGCCGTAGAATTAAAAGTATTGATTGAGCAAATGCGTGAACAAATTCAAAACCTTGAATAATTTCGCCACTTAAAAAGAAAGCTCAAACGCTGTTTGGGCTTTTTGCATTTTCTTCGTAAAATACGACCGCTTGTTTACCCAATTTAGAGGAATAATGACCCAACAACCTTTAGCCCTGTTCTTAATGGGCCCAACTGCTTCGGGAAAAACCGATTTAGCGATTGCTTTGCGCCAACAACTGCCAGTTGAAGTAATTAGCGTGGATTCTGCTTTGATCTATAAAGGCATGGATATCGGCACCGCAAAGCCAACTCCGGCAGAATTAGCCTTAGCGCCGCATCGTTTAATTGATATTCTTGATCCGAAAGAAAGTTATTCAGCGATGAATTTCCGTGAAGATGCTTTAAAAGAAATGGCGGAAATCAGTGCTAGCGGTCGTATTCCTTTATTGGTTGGCGGTACAATGCTTTATTACAAAGCATTACTTGAAGGGCTTTCGCCACTTCCTTCTGCCGACCCGATTATTCGCGCAGAAATTGAAGAAAAAGCCGCTAAAATAGGATGGGCGGGTATGCATCAAGAACTGTTATCAATCGATCCTGTGGCTGGAGCCAGAATCAACCCTAACGACAGCCAGCGAATTAACCGCGCGTTGGAAGTGTTTTATATTACTGGTAAAACCATGACCGAGCTGACCACGGAAAAAGGGGAAACTTTGCCTTACCGCCTGCTGCAATTTGCCATCGCCCCACAAGATCGTGCCATCTTGCATGAGCGGATTGCGCTACGCTTTCAAAAAATGATGGATTTGGGTTTTGAAGAAGAGGTCAAGCGGTTATTTTTGCGGGAAGATTTACATATTGACTTACCTTCTATCCGCTGTGTTGGCTACCGCCAGATGTGGGAATATTTACAAGGCGACATTTCTTTAGATGAAGCCATTTATAAAGGCATCTGCGCCACTCGTCAATTAGCAAAACGCCAAATTACTTGGCTGCGTGGTTGGAAAGATGAAATCACCTGGCTTGATAGCTTAAACCCAGAACAAGCAAAATTGACAATAATTGACAAAATAGAGAAAAGTTTACGTTAACTTTCCACTGATCCGACTTGTTACTATCTAAAGTATGATAAGATTTCTATGCCTAACTGTTAGTTAGGTTGTCTACAATTATAAAAAAGGAAAATCTAATGGCAAAAGGTCAATCTTTACAAGACCCATATTTAAATGCACTTCGCCGTGAGCGCATTCCTGTTTCTATTTACTTAGTAAATGGCATTAAATTACAAGGTCAAATTGAATCATTCGACCAATTCGTAATTTTATTAAAAAATACGGTAAGCCAAATGGTTTATAAACACGCAATCTCAACTGTCGTTCCGGCACGTGCGGTTTCTCACAATAATAACGGTCACACACAAACCCAGTATCAACACGTTGATTTAGCGCAAGAAAAACCTGTTACGGAATAATTTGATTATTTCTTCAATCTCAACTCAAACAACGTTACCAAGCGAGGACGAAAATTCATCGCTTGGTTTTCTGTTTCCTGAAAACAGTGAAAAAACACACCCAACACAACTTGAAGAAAAAGATCGCGCCATTTTAGTGCACCTTTTTCTCTCGCCTGAAAAAGATATCGAAAACCTAACTGAGTTTCAAACTCTTGCGCATTCCGCTGGCGTTGAAGTCTTGGCCACGCTTACGACAAGCCGCAGTACACCGCATGCCAAGTATTTTGTTGGCACAGGGAAAGCCGAAGAAATTCAACAAGCGGTTGAAGCGTTATCTGCCAATTTAGTCTTAGTAAATCATGAACTCAGCCCTTCACAAACCCGTAACTTATCTGCATTATGCGGCTGTCGCGTGGTTGATCGCACAGGGCTTATTTTGGATATTTTTGCACAACGGGCAAGAAGCTATGAAGGGAAATTACAAGTTGAATTGGCGCAGTTAAAGCACCTCTCAACCCGATTAGTCCGCCGTTTAGGTAAGCAAGACCAACAAAAAGGAGGAGCGGTAGGTTTACGCGGGCCTGGGGAAACACAATTAGAAACTGACCGTCGTTTAATCAAAGTTCGCATTCAGCAACTGCAACGCCGTTTAGAAAAGGTTAACCAGCAGCGTCATCAAAACCGTAAAACTCGCCAAAAAGCAGATATTCCAACTGTTTCATTGGTGGGCTATACAAATGCGGGAAAATCCACCTTATTTAACACGCTTACACAAGCAGATGTTTATGCTGCCGATCAACTGTTTGCAACACTCGATCCGACTTTACGCCGTTTACAACTGCCTGAAGTTGGTACCACGATTTTTGCAGATACGGTTGGCTTTATTCGTAACCTGCCACATGATTTAGTTTCGGCCTTTAAATCCACGTTACAAGAAACGTGTGAAGCTACGCTACTCCTTCACGTTATTGATGCCGCAGATGCCCGTAAGCTAGAAAATATCAGTGCAGTGAATCAAGTACTTGATGAAATTCGCGCGAATGAAGTCCCCATTTTGCAAGTCTATAACAAAATTGATGCACTCCCTGCGGTTTCACCCTTTATTGAGCGCGATGAAAATGGAAAACCAATTGCAGTTTATCTCAGTGCGCAATCAGGGCTTGGCGTAGATTTACTTCACCAAGCAATTTGCGAACGTCTTCGTAATACGTTAGTCACTAAACAGCTCTTATTGCCGCCAACAAGCGGTCAAATTTACGCGCAGTTTTACCAACATCATTGTATTAAGCAAGAACGTTTTAATGAATTTGGAGACAGACTTCTGACAATCGAAGTCGATGAAATCCAATGGCAAAAGTGGCTTAAACAATACCCCGAATTAACAGAATATCTAGAATTTGCACAATGGGCTTAGCACTTCTCGCTAAGTTTACCCAATCATCCCTCCCCTCTCAGCCAAAGAGGGGATTCTTTTTTTCATACCAAAAGACAAAGCAAAAAAGCTATTTCTCGCCTAAATTTTCCAGCCCATATTGATAAAGCGCATTTTTCTTGTAACCAAAAGTTTCTGCAACAATACCGGCTGCTTTTTTCAATGGCAGCTCTTTGCAAAGTAAGGCCAATAATTTGACCGCTTGTGAAGAAAATTCTGCGCTCTCAGTTTCCGGCTTTCCTTCCACCACTAATACAATTTCTCCTTTGATGCGGTTACTATCCTCTTTTAGCCATGAGATTAACTTTCCTAAGCTATCGCCATGAATCGTTTCCCAAGTTTTGGTCAGCTCTCGTGCCATCACAATATAGCGTTCCTCTCCAAAGATTGTTTGCATATCTGCAAGCGTCTCTAAAATTCGGTGGGTAGATTCATAAAAAATTAAGGTGCGAGGCTCTTCGGCTAAAGCTTCAAGCTTATCACAACGAGATTTTGATTTTGCCGGTAAGAACCCTTCAAAGCAGAAACGGTCTGATGCAATACCAGAAGCGCATAACGCAGTAATTGCTGCGCAAGCGCCAGGAATCGGCACAACCTGAATACCCGCTTGACGGCAATGACGAACTAAATGAAAACCAGGGTCACTAATTAGTGGCGTACCTGCATCTGAAATCAGAGCAATATTTATACCTTGTTGGAGCTTTTCAACCAAAACAGTGGCTTTTTGCTGCTCATTATGATCGTGTAAAGCGAAGAAAGGCTTTTTAATGCCGTAATGACTTAATAATAGCCCGCTATGACGAGTGTCTTCAGCCGCAATTAAATCGACTGTTTCAAAAGTTTCTAATGCGCGCTGAGTAATATCGCCTAAGTTTCCAATGGGCGTGGCAACAATATACAATATGCCTTTTTGTTCGTTTTTCATTTGATTTTACATCGTTTGATAAGTAAGATTTGACATTATCTGAGCACATTGCTCAATGACACTAATCTTGGAGTTATATATGGCAACTATTTTAAAACAGAAAATGAAAACTGTCTTTATGCCAACTGCACTTGCCCTACTTATTTCTGCTTGCGCTTCAGAAAATTTAGTTACGCAATCGATTAAAAATGAAGCGTATGCAAGTTCTGAATTTTATATTAACAAAGCTGATAGCGTAAAAGATGAAGAAGATAAAATCACTTATCATCTTTTAGCTGTACGTAAATTGATTGAAGAAAATAAAGCAGAAGAAGCGCAAAACACTTTTGATGAATTAACAAATTCGCCTAAATTGATGGAAGCACTACAAAAAAATGAAGTGCAAAAAATGGAATATGCTTTAGTTTCTGCGCAATTATATGCTGCGCGTGGTAACAATGAGCAAGCGCAAACTTTATTAAGAAATCTACCGCTTGCACAATTAAGCCAAGTTCAAATGCTACGTTTTTATCAAACGCAAGCGAACATTGCCGAAAACCAACGTGACCCAGTGGAAATTGTCCGCGCACGTTCAATGATGAATAACTATTTAACCGATAATAAAGCGCGTCAGGAAAACAACGATACAATTTGGTCAACCTTAAGAAAAGGTAACCGTGCAACAATTGAACAGGCGAGCATTAAAGCTGGAGAAATTGAATTTGCGGGTTGGATTGCACTCATTACTGCTTATAACCAAAACGTTAACAATCCTGCACAAATGCAGCAAGCCATGAATAACTGGCGTGCTCAATATCCAACACACAGTGCGACGAATTTACTGCCTTCTGAGTTACAAAGCGTGAATAGCTATCAACAAACTCAGCTTAATGATATTGCACTTTTATTACCATTAAGCGGAGAGGCACAAGCCTTAGGTCAAATCATTAAAAGTGGTTTTGATGAAGCCAAAGGCGATAACCCAATTCGTATTCAAGTGTTAGATACTGATTCAGCCGATCCAGCTACCTTAGTTGAACAAGCAAAACAAAACGGTGCAAATTTAATTGTCGGCCCATTATTAAAAGACCGTATTGATAGCCTATTAGCAAGCCCTGCAATTAATGGGGTAAATGTATTAGCGTTAAATGCGACACCAAATGCTAAAGCACTATCGCAAGTTTGCTACTATGGTCTATCGCCTGAAGCTGAAGCAAAAGCAGCAGCAGAAAAAATGTTCCAAGACGGACAACGTAATGCATATGTTTCTGCGCCACAAGATGATTTCGGTCAAAGAGCTGCAGATGCCTTTACTACTCGCTGGCGCCAATTAACCGGTAGCGATGCTGATGTGCGTTACTACAACAGCAGCGAAGATGCAACTGCAGGTATCCAAAGCACAAATGCAAGCCAAGGTGGTCTGTATTTACTCGGTACCGCAGAACAAGTGTATGAAATCAAGCAAGGTGTAGATTCTACGCCACTGAAAGGCGTTTTCGCAATTTACACTTCATCACGCAGTAATGCCCCAACTAATGGCGCAGACTATTACACAGCAATGGAAGGTGTAAAATTCAGCGAAATTCCATTATTAGCAGATCCAAGTTCAGATGAATATCAAAAAGCTGCCACACTCACAGCGAGCGATTTCCAAAGAATGCGCTTATATGCTATGGGAGCAGATGCTTGGTTACTTGCAAATAAATTTAATGAAGTGAGCAAAATTCCAGGCTATCAAGTTTCTGGTTTAACTGGGAACTTAAGTGCGGGCAGAAACTGCCAAATTGAACGCTCACTGTCATGGATGCAATATCATAATGGCGCTGTGGAACAAGCTCGTTAATCAAACCAATCGACGGGCACAAGGCTCAATCTATGAGCAACAAGCCCGTCAATATTTAGAATCGCAAGGGCTAAAATTTATTGAAGCCAATGCAACCTTTAAATGTGGCGAATTAGATTTAGTCATGCAAGCGCAAGAAACGTTCGTCTTTGTCGAAGTTCGCCAACGTAAAAGTGCTAAATTCGGTTCTGCCGTAGAAAGCATTGACTACCGTAAACAACAGAAATGGCAACAAGCTGCAAATTTATGGCTGATGAAACACCATCAACAAAGCCTAGAAACCGCTAACTGCCGTTTTGATGTTGTCGCCTTTGAAGGCAACCAACCACCGCTTTGGATTCCCAATTTCCTTGGCTAATTATTCATTTGTCGAGCAGGCTGATATGTTAGAAAAAATTCAAGCACAGTTTAACGAAAGTATCCAAACTCAAATTCAAATGGCAAATGAAATGCCACCAATTTTGAATGAGTGTGCGCAACGCATTGTACAATGCCTACTTAGCGATAACAAAATCATTGTTTGCGGACATGGGCGTTCTTATATCAATGCACAGCTATTGGTAAGCTATCTTCTGCATCGTTATCAGCTAGCTCGACCTAGCTTTGCCGCGCAATTATTACATTTTGACGGCGTGCTTGCTGGCGTCATGGTTGAAGAAAATGAACTTGCACATCTTTATAGCAAACAGCTGCAAGCCATTGGTAAAGAAGGCGATCTTTTCATTACTTTCTCGCCTTCAGGCAATGAACAAGCGGTCTTAAATGCGAGCCATGCTGCAAAAAATATTGGCATGAATATTTTAGCATTTAGCAGTAGCCGAAACGATCATACTAAAGGCTTACTTGATGATCACGATTTAGAGATCATCATTCCTTCACACAATGAAGCAAGGATTCTAGAAAGCCACCAATTTTGCGTCAATTTGCTCGGTGAGCTGATTGATAGCCTACTTTTTTCCTAAAAATACACAGGAGTATTTATGTCTATGTTAAAACGACTCTCAACCCTTATTTTAACTGGTGTATCCCTTCTTAGCTTACAAGGCTGTTTGGCTACAGCTGTTGTAACCAGTGCAGCTGTTGCGACCAAAGTTGCAACAGATCCTCGTTCAGCTGGTACACAAATTGATGATGAAATTTTAGAAGAACGTGTAGCTCATAACCTTAACAATGACGCACAACTCAAAGAAGAAGCACGTATCAACGTCGTGGCTTATAACGGTAAAATCTTGTTAATTGGTCAAGCGCCAAATCACTCAACTATCGAAAGCGCTAAAAATCTTGCAGCAGGTGTGAATGGTGTAAATGATGTTTATAACGAAATCCGTGTTGGTGAAAAAATCAATGTCAGCCAGATTTCTGTTGATAGTTATATCACTAGCGTAATTAAGTCTAAATTATTGGTTAATTCAGAAGTGAAAACCACTGAAGTAAAAGTCATTACTGAAAATGGCGAAGTGTTCTTAATGGGTAAACTTGATGCCCAACAAGCAGATGCCGCAGCAGAAGTTGCCCGCAATGTTAGTGGTGTGACAAAAGTGATTAAAGTCATTACTTATGCCCAATAGGAGAACAATATGGCTGCGCATTTTTATGAATATTTAGAATTTAATAGCGAAGAAGATCGTGAAAATCAGTTAGATGTGTATGTTGGCGTACAACTTAGCGCTGAAACGGAAGCCGCGATTAAAGCAATTTCATCACCCAGCCACTATCTTGTGATGGCAGAACCTTTCTGCCCAGATTGTGTAGAGGTAGTGGCCTATTTCCAACGCATGGCAAAGCTTAATCCTAATATTCATGTCAGTTATGTCTCGCGTAAAGAGAAGAAAGAACGCAAACATTACGATAGCGAAGCGCAGCAACAAGTTGTCATGGCAGAGGAAAAAATCCCAAGTATTTTCCGCCTAAATGGAGAGGAAACCACCTTGGTGCTGAGTGAATTTCCTGCCAGCATTCAAGCTAAAATGGCTAAGGAACCCGAGCAGCGAGAAGCTATCCGAGCGGATTTCCGTATGGGAAAATTAGGGCATCTGATTGAAGCAGATTTGCGAGCGATATTCACACAAAATCAAACATCATAAAAACAAATCGGCGTAAAACTTTCAACAGTTTTACGCCGATTTCGCAAGCGGTCAAATTTTAAGACTGCTTTACCAAACCAATTCGCCCTTTTGTTTTAAAAGCCAAAGTTGGTAAAGATTCACGCAAACTAAGAAGGCATTAAGCAATGCCACAGGATAAGCTGTAATAATCAATGAATAAATCACAAACAATGTTGCACCTAGTGCATTGATAGCGCGTAAACGAGCCATTGATTTACATAAAAATGATACTGCCACTAAAAAAGTCGCAATATAACCTAACAATTCAATACTAAATGGAACACTATTCATATTCTCTTCCTCAAAAGTAATATTTCTTATAAAGACATCATAAAGGATTTTTCTTTAGAGAAAAAGGGCGAAAATTTAAGCAACCGATTGCCACTGAAAATAATTTGATTCCTTCTTAAAAAAGTAAAAGATATAGAAAATAGCACGTTTAATTCTTTGCCTGCATTTTGGCAAAACAGTCATTAATATGGTCATTCACTAAGCCCATTGATTGCATAAACGCATAACAAGTCGTTTCACCAACAAAGACAAATCCCCGCTTTTTCAATGCCTTAGAAAGTGCTTTGGAAGTTTCTGTTTTAGCAGGTACGCATGAAAGATTCGGTACATTGTTGATCTGTGGCTTACCACCGACAAATGACCAAATAAATTGGCTAAAATCTTCACCCTTCTCTCGCATAGCTAAATAAGCTCTCGCATTTTTAACAATGGCTTCAAGCTTTTTTCGATGACGAATTAGCCCAGCATTTTCCATTAGCAAATCAATATCAATCTCTGTCATTTGCGCAATTTTTTCTGGGTCAAATTGAAAAAATGCGGCACGATAGGCTTCGCGTTTTTTCAATACGGTAATCCAAGAAAGCCCCGCTTGCTGACCTTCTAAACATATTTTTTCAAATAATTTAAGCGAATCAAACTGAGGTTTACCCCATTCTTCATCATGGTAGTGGATATAAATATTACTTTCGCCTACCCAACCACAACGGGTTAAATGTGTTGCCATTTGCAAATTTCCTCCAAAAAATAACCGCTTGTCAGCTAACAAGCGGTTAGTAATTTTAACGTTTTGGTAAGTAGCGGGCTGGGTCAACTGACTTCCCTTTGTAACGAATCTCAAAGTGAAGTTTGTTGGTGTTAGTTCCTGTGCTACCCATTTTACCGATGGTTTGTCCAGCTTTTACAGTCTCTTGCTCATCTACGCTAATACTATCGTTGTGAGCATAAGCACTTAAGAAGTCATCGCTATGTTTGATGATAATTAAGTTACCGTAGCCTTCTAATGCGTTACCGGCGTAAACAACTTTACCATTTGCAGCAGCTTTAACCTCTTGGCCTTTATTACCGGCAATATCAATACCTTTATTACCACCTTCTGATGCCGAGAAGCCTTGTACTACACGACCTGCAGTCGGCCATTGCCATGCAAAAGAGGAAGCTGGCGCATTCGGTGCTGGCTTACTATATGTGCTGCCTGATGTAGCAGTACCTGCTGTTGCCACAATACCTGTATTCGTTGCCGTACTAGAGGTACTTGCGGTTTGAATTTGTGCAGGATTCCCCACAGAAGCACGAATACCGCCATTTGCAACCGGCACTGTATCCGCTGAACCTGCGCTTGCTTTCACAGGGCCTGTAATATCACCCTCTGAAGAATAAATGGTGCCATTTGCACCTTGTTGATAAGTCACTTGTGGTTTAACTGGTACAGTGACAGTTTCTTCAACCGTGATAGTTTCAGTGCCTGATTTACCTGTTTTTAATTTTTGTCCAACGCTTAATTGATAAGGTTCGCTCATGCCATTAAGTGCAGCTAATTCTTTTACATCCTTACCAATAATATAAGCGATTAAGAACATGGTATCGCCTTTACGAACAGTATAAGTTGAGCCGTCATAGAAGCCTTTTTTGATTTGGCTATATACTGGTGCATTATTCGAATCACGCGGGATAGCAAAATTTTGATCAACTTTTTTCTGTACAGTTTTCGTACGCTTTACCGTTTTAGTTGTTGTGGTCGGTTGCGCGGGTTGTTCTGTAATCACAGGGTTCACCACATTAGGTTGTGTTGCTGTTGTCGGGGTAATAGGTGTTACTGGAGCACTACTCGGTTGAATATCCGACTGCCAACCATAAGTGGTACCACTCGTTCCCTCTACAGGGGTTGGTAAACTTGGGCTTAAGACATTACTATCTTTAGCATTTTCAACCGGTGCTGGTGAGTTTGCTGAACATGCCGTTAAAATACTGGCAACAAGCGGTAATAAAATAAATCTTTTTTGCATGCGAAACCCTACTATTTCATTGATGAAGGCATTGATGCTGGCTGAATCCCTGCATCCCAACCATAACTACCTGCTTGTGCACCAGAACCATCAACTGGTTGCATTAAGCCTGGGCTTAATTCATTTGGATCAGCTTGTTTTGGCGCTTCTGCCTGGCAAGCACTTAATGCAATTGCTACAACAGCTAAGCTTAATGATGTTTTTTTCATTTAGCCCCCATTAACGCACACGTAAAGATTGACCAACTTTGAGTTTAGTCGAAGTGCTAATCCCATTTAATTGCGCAATTTGATTAGCTGAAGAACCAGATAAGAAAGAAATTAAATATAGCGTATCTTGTGCGCCGACGGTGTAAGTACTATCTGTATAGCAACCTTTCGTCATTTGTGCATAGACAGGCGTGCCATCTGCATTACGAACCACTTGGCAATTACCTACAGTTTCAGTATTAGCACCATAGCTGGTTAGGGCTGCGACTGGTGCAGTACTTGGCGCACGCGTTGTTGCAACTGGCGCGCTTGCACCATAAGTTGGTGTACTGACTGGTTGATTCATTGAAGAAGGCATTGCTGTTGGCGTAATATCGCCAGATTGCCATCCACCATTATTCATATTGGTTGAACCTACCGCATTCTCAACCACTGCACCAGTGTCAGATTCAGAGGTGTTATTGTTAGTACAGCCTACCAATGCAAAAGCCGCAACTAACGGCAGTAAAAAAGATGATTTTTTCATAAGGTATCCTTTTATTTTAATAATTGATAGATAATGTAAGCGACCACGGCAACGGCAACCGTTCCCCAGCCAATCAATTCAATTGAGCGACGAATTTTGTCTGCATATTTTTCTCCGCCCCAAGCAGACAATTTTGCCACAAGAAAGAAGCGAGCGAAACGAGAAATTGCAGCGGTAATCACAAATGGGAAAAATGCCATTTGCATCACACCTGCACAAATCGTAAATACTTTATATGGAATTGGGGAGAAACCTGCTAAAAAAACAATCCATACGCCCCAAGTTTTAAACCATTCCATCGCCTGTTCAAAATACGCTTGCATGCCCCAGCTACTAATGAGATCTTTTACCCAATCAAATGCAAAATAACCAATGCCATAGCCGATTACGCCACCAACAACTGAAGCAACTGCCGCATAAATGGCATATTTGGTTGCATGATGTGGTTTGCTCATCGCCATTGGAATTAACATCACATCAGGCGGAATAGGAAAGAAAATTGCCTCAATAAAGCTGACAAAACTTAACCAATACGCAGCGTATTTATGCTTTGACCACGCAATGATTTTATCGTAAATCGTCCCAAATAAATTCATTCTTTTACTACTTACATGATAATATTCGAAAGGTAAGATTATACTGGATCCGATTAGTTCTGTATAATCTGATCTTTATTTTCTTTTTACCTACAAGCGGTCAAATTTATTAGGTGTTTTACAAAGTAGATAGATAACAAAAAACCACCAGAAACAGCCTGTATTTTCAACGTTTTTAGAGAAAAATTATTTTTTTGACATTTTTTTAAAAAAATTTAAAATTTTTTTGAACTTTCGAAAAAACGCTCTGTCAGACATTACGATGGTAGGAAACTGTCATCGGAAAATTTTATTCATTATGTAGATCCAAAAGAGCTAGGGTAACACCTAGCTCTTTTTTTATCTACCGAAAATGAATGAAAATCGACTAGTAACCTTTAGCCTCAAGATTTGGTAAAAAAGTTTGCGTTTTTAACCGCTTGACGATCGTTTCTATCTGTCCATCAGCCTTTAATACTAACTCCCGCCAACCAGGCGCCAGTAAATCTAAGGTAAATTCATCACAGTTTGGTTTAAATTGAATACAGGTCGAAGGTGTGGCTAACACCCGAATACCATGCCAAGCACTATCTACGGTTTGATGGATATGCCCATGTAAAATAGCTTTAATTTGTTTGAAAGGAGCCAACACTTCAGCAAAATATTCCGTATTCTGTAAGCAATGTTGATCTAACCATGCACAATGCGTCGGAAGAAGATTATGATGCAATGCAATTAAACAAAATCGTTCTGGGTGTTCTGCCAGTTTAGCTTCTAGCCAAATCAACTGTTCTTTGGAAAGATACCCTCTTGGGCAACCACTTACTTGACTATTTAATAATAAAATTTGCCAATGTTTACCCGCTAAAATTTGTTTTTCAGCATAAATATAAGGGTATGATGCCAATTTTGTGCGCATTTGGGGCTGTTCATCATGATTACCTTCTAGCCAAAAAACGGGTGATGCTAAAGGCTGTACCATTTGGGCAAAATAATCATAGCCTTCAACTTGAGAATCCTGAATCAAATCTCCCGTAGCTAATACCGCATCAAAATGTGGCTGAGGTTCAGCTATTACCTCATCTAACACTGCTTGAAAACTAGCTTGCGTGTTAATCCCTAACAATTCCGCTTGAGGATCGGAAAATAAATGCATGTCGGTTAATTGTAACAACCGAATTTCCGTTGCCTCTTTTTTCAATTCATAAACCTGTTGCATTCCATCCCCCAAAAAAACGCACCTACTTTACGCGTTTTAACAGGCAAAATCAGTAAGCAATGTTTGAAAATGCGAACTATGCCACATTTTTCTTGGAAAAGATGGAAAATTAAAGGATTTTATACCTATTTATTATTACGATATTTTTGGTAGTTCAATTCAAGCCATTGCAAACCAATTACCGCAATCACGTTATCAATTTTGCCTTCGACGACCCATTGATAAGCCTGTGCACGACTCACAACATGAACCAAAATATCTTCATTTTCCTCTTCTAATAAACCGTAAATACCGCCTACTTGGCTGCTATCAACTAAACCTAAGAAAAGGTGCAAGCGTTCTAATTGACCACCTGGACTATCCCAAACACTCAAAGCATGTTCAACATTTGAAACAGTCAGCCCGGCTTCTTCTTGCGCTTCCCGAATCGCAACCTCTGCTGGAGACTCTGCACCTTTATCAATCATGCCTGCTACTAATTCAAGCAACCATGGAGAACGATCTGAATCTGGAACATATGCGCCAATGCGTACTTGCTCTATCAATACAACATTATCTAATACAGGATCATATGCAATCAGGGCTGCTGCTGCGCCTTTTACTAACAACTCACGAACGACTTCTCCACTTACTCCGCCATTAAATAACTTGTGTTTAAAGTGAATTTTTTTCAGTTCAAAATGCCCTTTATAAACAGTTTCTTCTTTTAAAATCGTTAAATCTTGATGTGAAAATTGTAGAATTTGACTCATTTGATTTGCTCCTAAAACGGATTAACTTGATAAACAAGCGGTTGAATTTGATCGATTTTTTGCCAATCGCCTGTCCACTGCCATAAATTAGGTTTCGTTTTCGCTAATGGAAAAGTTTGCCAAAAATAAGCTAAAAAGAACGGCAATTGATGATAAAAATGTAAACATCCTTTTGGGCAATGACTAGAAAACAGTTGCTGACTTTCAGGCAAATGGCGCACTTCATTAAGAGCCACAATGCCAACACCTTGGGTTTTCAAAACCGCCTCGCGCAAGCACCAACTTAAATAAAAACGCGAAGCTAAATCTGGTAATGGATGCTTTACAGGCTCTAATAATGCCAAGCATTCTACCTCATCGGCATAGTGGCGTAATAGCGCCTCAAATCGGCGGACTCTTTGCGGATGTTCAATATCAATCCCAACTATCGTCTTTGGTTGTGATTTAGATAGCATCACCGCCACCCACTCGCCCGAATGGCTAATATTAAAATCAACCCCATCAAGCATGATATATGGACGACCGTTAGCTTCTCGCTGAATTTGCATGAAATTAACCGCCTCAATACCTTGTTGCTTGCCTAGCTCTGTTAATAAGAAATGTGCCATTCGGCGACTCTTCCAACGTTGCCACAAACGAGGTAACGCATCTTTAGAAGGAAGTGGTAAGTTAAAGTGAAAATCTTTCGGTAAAGGCGCATCGCAATGTGCAAAACAGACTTCAATCATCGCTTAAACGCCAATGTCAGTACGCCAGCAGCAACTAAACCAATACCAACCCAATCTTGCCCACTCGGTCTTTCGCCTAAAAAAATCACGGCAAAAATCGTCACTAAAACCAGGCTAAATTTATCAATTGGAGCAACCTGTGAAGCATTTCCCATCTGTAACGCTTTAAAATAGGCCAACCAAGATAACCCTGTCGCTAAACCAGATAAAATTAAAAATAGCCAATTTTTACCATTTAGCGAACCAAGTGGCTGCCATTTGTGGGTATAGGTTAAAAATAAAGCCAATGCTGCAATAATAACTAAAGTACGAATAAAGGTAGCGAAATCTGAATCTATTCCATTTAAGCCAACCTTAGCAAAAATTGCAGTTAAGGCTGCAAAAAATGCGGATGCTATTGCCCAATAAAGCCACTCATTTGCCATTTTTCTTCTCTCTTTTTGCCATTTGACTTACACTAGTTTACCAAAATTGAATCGCAAAATACTTTTTATTTTAGGGCAGAAATGTTATAGCATAGGGATTAGAAATAAGGAGTAAAAAAATGCAACAAACAATGAATAAATTACAAAGGCAAATTAAACATTTTGTGCAACTAGAATCTGCTGGGGGAATCCTATTATTAGCCGCTGCCATTCTTGCAATGTTAGTAGCAAACTCACCGCTTGCAGAGAACCATTTTAATTTTTTACAAACCCACTTCACGATTAAATTTGGCGATTTTGGGATTGATAAGCCTATTTTAATGTGGATTAACGATGGCTTAATGGCGGTGTTTTTCATTTTAGTTGGGCTTGAAGTAAAACGAGAAATGTTCGAAGGCTCACTTTCTAGCATACAAAAATCCATTTTCCCAGCGTTAGCGGCTATCGGCGGGATGATTGTGCCAGCCCTAGTTTATCTATTTATTAACCATCAGCATCCAGAATTTAAAGATGGTTGGGCAATTCCAATGGCAACTGACATTGCATTTGCTGTAGGTATTGTTGCACTATTAAGTAAACAAGTGCCACCTGCATTAAAAATGTTCTTACTTGCCTTAGCAATTATTGATGACCTAGGCGCTATCGTAGTGATTGCGATTTTCTTCTCGCATGAAATGAGTGTTTCAGCCCTTACCATCGCAAGTCTAGCGATCATTGCGCTGTTTGTGATGAACCGCTTTAAAGTGATTGGCTTACTTAACTATGCCATCGTCGGTTCAATTCTTTGGGTGTCAGTGTTAAAATCAGGCGTGCACGCAACATTAGCCGGGGTCATTATCGGTTTTGCGATCCCATTAAAAGGGAAAAACGGTGAAACTCCGCTTTATCACCTTGAACATATTCTTGCTCCATGGTGTACCTTCTTAATTCTGCCATTATTCGCATTCTCGAATGCCGGCGTTTCATTAGAAGGCATGAGTTTCAGTGACCTTACCTCACCATTACCATTAGGCGTTGCGTTAGGTTTATTACTGGGTAAACCAATTGGCGTATTCCTATTTAGTTATGTTTCGGTGTTATTCCGCATTGCGAAATTACCGGAAGGCGTTAACTTTAAACATATTTTTGCTATCTCCATCCTATGCGGTATCGGTTTTACTATGTCGATGTTTATCGCAGGTCTCGCCTTCGGTGGAGAAAATGCAAACCATGCCTTACTACCAATGTCTCGCTTAGGGATTTTACTTGGTACGTTAGGTTCGGCTGTAATTGGTTATGTCTTGCTAAAAGCGGTAACAAAACCTACTGCGCAAGCGGTCTAATTTAATGCAGAATTTGCAAATACAAATATAAAAAAAGCGTTGTCGTGTTAAACGGCAACG
>NZ_AFNK01000036.1 GCF_000238795.1 Haemophilus sputorum CCUG 13788
GGCAATATCGCGAACAACACTGCAAATATCACTAAAAATGCAGGCAACATCGCGAACAACACTGCAAACATCACCCAAAATGCAGGCAACATCGCGAACAACACTGCAAACATCACCAAAAATGCAGACAATATCGCGAATAATACGCAGCTAATTAACCAAAACACGCAAAATATTGCTAATAACAAAAATGCAATTAATCAATTGGAACGTCGAGTAAACGATACCGATCGTAAAATCAATCGCGTTGATCGTCGCTCTCGTGCAGGTATTGCTGGTGTTGCGGCAATTGCCTCTGCACCGAATGCGCGTAAAGATGGTAAGAGCATGATTTCTGCAGGTGTAGCACATCACCGTGGTGAAAGCGCTATTGCAATTAAGGCCTCTCGTAACTCTGATAACGGTAAGTGGTCAAGCAACGTAAATGGTGCGAGCGATACTCGCGGACAATTTACAGTGGGTGCTGGTGTCGGTTATGAGTGGTAATCTCTCAGACTAATAACAAGGTTGTTCTTCGGAACAACCTTTTATTTTCCACAAGCGGTCAAATTTGATCTAAAATTTGCAAAAGATGTGCAAACTTGACCGCTTTCATGAATAAACTGCTAAAAAAAATCCAAAGCGACTGGCTTTCAGACGGCATTATCAAAACCTTGCCGATCTTCATTTCCACCAATCTAGTCGCAGTAATTATCTGGACACTTCAGATTTCTCACTATTCCATGCCACTGGTGCTCGGCATTATTGCGGGAGGATTAGTTGATTTAGATAATAGCCTGTCTGGTCGCTTCAAAAACCTCATTTTAACGCTCATTGCTTTTGCGACTTCTTGTTGGGGGGCAACCTTAGCGCTTAGCTATGGCTGGCTGTTTATTCCATTTGCGACCATTTGTGCATTCGGTCTGGTAATGCTTGGGGCATTAGGTCAGCGATACAACACCATTGCTTTTGGTACATTAGCCGTAGCAGTTTATACCTCTCTAACTTATAGCGAAAATAGCTCGTCTATATTAAATATGGCGATGATACTTACCGGTACGCTACTTTATGGTTTAGTGGCAATGTTGGTGCATATCATTTTTCCTAATCGCACAGTACAAGAAAATCTTGCCCGCTCATATGAAGCATTGAGCGCTTATTTACAAGCAAAATCTGCCTATTTCGATCCAGACGATGATGATTTAGCACAAAAACAGATGCTCCTAGCACAAGCGAATACGCAGGTAGTCAACGCATTTGATCAAACTAGACTTTCTCTCTTCTATCGACTACAACGCCATACCCGCCAAAAACGCACGCAGCGAATGTTGCGCTACTATTTCACAGCACAAGATATTTTAGAGCGAGCGAGTTCTAGTCATTATCAATATTACGAGTTATTTAGCGCACTTAATAACAGCGACTTAATGTTCCGTTTCCAACGAGTGTTAGAGCTGGAAGCAGCAGCTTGCTTACATATTGCTTATGCACTACGCCACGGGGAAATTTATCAACATGGCATTCGCGTGGAAAAAGCCTTACAAGGGCTCTTTAACTCGCTAAATTACCATCAAGAACAAGGGCTAAAAAATATCCACCGCTGGTTCTCTATTGCAGAAAACCTCCGTAACATTGAAGGGCAACTTAACCAAATTAAATCGGGTGAAGATGAAGAACAAGCGGTCGAAATTCGCAAAAATTTAACAAAATCCGACCGCTTGGTGGGTGAACCCGTTTCTGGCTTTCGTAATATGATTCGTGCGGTATGGGCACAATGCACACTTTCATCACAGCTCTTTCGCCATGCGGTTCGTATTGCCTTTGTGGTAGGGATATGTGGCAGCCTAGTGCCACTTTTCCAGCTTGATAACAAAGGCTACTGGATTTTACTGACTGCCATTTTTGTCTGCCAACCCAACTACTCCGCCACCAAAAAACGCCTTATTCAGCGGGTTGTCGGCACAATTTTAGGCGTATTGTTCGGAATGTTAGTGCGAGAATATTACATTACTTCCACACTTGAAGCGAAACTGGGACTAATTGTCATTAGTGGCAGCCTTTATACCTTCTTTCGTTTCCGAAATTATGGTTTCTCCACTTGCTATATTACGATTTTAGTCTTAGTTAGCTTAGATATTACAGGCATTGGTGCGGATGAAGGCATTTTACCTCGTGTGTTAGATACCTTAGTTGGCACGGCGATTGCGTGGTTTGCGGTTTCATTTATCTATCCAGACTGGAAATACTTAAATCTGCACGAGAACTTGAAAAATACCCTAAAAGCCAGCGGGCATTATTTGCGTCATATTATGGCGCAACTGCAATTTGGCTATAACGATAATCTTCCATATCGCATTGCAAGACGAGATGTGCAAAATTATATTTCAGCCCTCAGTGGCGCAATTTCCAATATGCATAGCGAGCCGAAAAAATATCAAGATGCGCTCAGTTTCGCCCCAACATTATTAGGGGTGACTTATACGCTATTAAGTTATATTTCAGCATTAGGCGCCTATCGAATAGCGCAAGCATCGCTAGATCGCCAATTAGATTTCTCAGCCTTGTTTTATACTCAAGGAAGAGAAGTTGCTAATTGGATTGAACGCATTGCAGAAGGAAAAACAACCTCTGCCAAAATGGACGATCAACTGGCCATGATTGCACAAGAATTGAACCACTTTGAGCAAACACATCAACAAAAAAGTGATGCATCCGCATTGGTATTGATTCAGCAATTGCGTTTAATCGTGGAATTACTCCCGCAACTGCAAACGTTAGTAGCAAAAGAAAAACTCTATCATCAACAAGAAGAGATAGAAAATAAGGCGGACTAATCGCCGCCTTATTTAATGTCGCCAAATAATTTCACAGGCGATTTTCTGATTTTTAACTTTATGCCCTTGTAAGCGTGCTTGAATCATTTCAAAGGCTTGATGGGCAATTTCTTCATGTAGCTGTTTAATAGAATGAACCTTAAACGGCAGTGCATTGAGCATATGATGATCATCAAAGGTTGCCAAGACTAATTCGCCGTTAAGCACTTTATTTGTGTAGTGATGCTCCGTTAAATAACGCAGTACTCCTTCCATTAACGTATAAGCGCCCGTAAACACCGCTTGTGGCAAACGCCCTAACTGCTCCACCGTTTCTTTCATCATTTCATAGCCGGAATCCGATTGGTAATCTTTATGTAAAATCCAACCGCTTGTCGGCGTAAGTTTTGCTTGCTCCAACCCTTCATAAAAGCCTTCCAAGCGTGAAGCGCTTGGTGAAAGCGAAAGCTGCCCGCCGAAATAATAAAATTCATTCAGCTCATAAGCACGCACAATATTTTCTACTAATTGAGCAATGTAAGGCGTGTCGTCACTTGCCAAGGATGGAATCGTTAACGTTGGAATATGACGGTCAATTTGCACAATCGGCGTATGTTTAATCACTTTTTTATAATAGCTGGCATCTTGATGTGTTGGTGCAGTCACAATCAGATCAACCTGTCTATCCAATAATCGCTCGATCACCATTTTTTCTTGTTGCGGATCATCATCTGAACAAGCAATCAGCAAGTATAATCCTTGCTGGCGACACAGTTTTTCTAACGTTTTTGCGGTTAATGCAAAACCATAGTTGGTTAAATCTGGTACTACCAAGCCAATTACATTGGTGCGCTGTGCTTGAAGCGCTTTGGCATAAGCATTCGCGCGATAGCCATGTTTTTCCACAACTTGGCGGACTTTTTCTTGTGTTTCTGGGCTAATCCGAAAACGGTCGCTTTTCCCGTTTAGCACCATGCTGACAGTCGTTTTCGATAATCCTGTTAGCTGTGCAATATCATTGAGTGTTAAACGTTTTTTTACTGGGGCATCCATAGTTATCCGTAATATGGGTGTCTGAAAAATCGATTGCTGATGCCATCAACTGGCATCAGCACTCCATCGTATTTGAATTAAATATCCAATAAGTGAATTGGCATCACTTGGGCAATTTTCGCAGTCATTGGACGCGAAGCTGTGACGCTATTTTTGCGCTGGCGAATAAAGAAGCGAGAAGTCATCACTTTTTCGCCACCATTAAGAAAAATTTCCACCACAGAGCGGTCGAAGTAAATATCAATTCGTTCTAATTTCTCCACTTCACAATGGCGCACGCTATCAAATTTTAACATCCAATCTGTTTGTTCGGTTTGGCTACGGTCAAGAGTTACTTTACCGTTAGCATAACTGAGCTGTAGTTGCCCAAAGAAAGTCAGATCAAGCGGTTGATTTTCAACTTGGATTTGCAAATAGCTAGTATCTAAATTTGCAATTTCTCCTGATAATTCGACCGCTTGTAAGGTGGAAGTTTTCACGATTGGGCGTTGCTTAATCGCACCATTTTCCACGGAGATTTGGCGTGGCATGGTTAACATAGAGTGCCATTTGAATTCATCTGTCGGGTAAGTTAAATCTGGCAATCCCACCCAACCAAACAGAATTCGGTCAGAATTTTGCACCGTTTGTGGCGCATAAAAATCAAAGCCGTAATCTAATTCTTCAATGCTTTCCGCCACCAATACATTATCGGTTAATTTGCCTAAAGCATAAGTGGCATGGTAATTATTTTGGAAACGATTCGCTTCACGTAATTTCCCTTGCGGTGACCAAACAAAGCAATCTTTCCCGCCAAGCTGGAAGAGATCAGGACACTCCCACATAAATACATGCTCGTTATTAAAATCTTGCACCAACAACTCACCGATTAAGCGCGGTGTATCTTGCAAATTATCCATTTCATAGACTAAGCAAGTTCCCGTTAAATTCTCACGCTGCGCCCCTAATACAAAACGAATTTTGCCTTCTTTCGTCACATATGGTTTAGGATCGCGCACATGTTCTGTGTAACCTTCTGGGGCTTTGTCAATAATACAGCGTTTTTCTAGCAATTTGCCTGATTTATCAAAAATCGCAATATTTTGATGTGGAATGCGCGCATTATCGCTTGGTCGGCGCGTGTTGCCAGTATAAAACGCAACAATTTGATCTTCCCATAAAATCGCCCCACCAGAATAGCAGCCATGCGATTCAAATAATTCATCAGGAATGAGCAAATCCCCACGATCAAAGGTTTGAAAATCTTTGGTTATAAAATGCGCCCAGTGTTTCATTCCATGTATTGCATCATAAGGGAACCACTGCGCAAAAATATGATATTTCTCACCATCAAAGATTAACCCATTTGGATCGTTAAATAGCCCTGTTTTAGGTGCTAAATGGTAAGTGGGGTAAAAATCTTGGTCAGATAAAACCGTTTGACGAACTGCTTCTAATTCGCCTTCTGTTTGAGCGTGCAAATTTTTGTATTTGCCTTGATTGAAAATATGCATGAGGTGGCATCCTGAAAGAGCCCTCTCGCGACAAATTCACGAGAGGGAGAAATGAAGGAAAAATGTGTCAAAATTAGTTTGCTAAAAATGCATCTAATTGTGCTTTATTCGGCAAGGCAGCCATCGCCCCTTTAGCAGTAGTTGCAAGGGCACCCGAGGCATTCGCCTTGCGAATAACACTAACCAATGCGTCTTCATTTTTCCAGTCGCTGACTTCAGAAAGCCCAGCTAGTAAACCACTGACAAACGCATCACCTGCTCCGGTTGTATCAACAGGTTGTAGCGCCTTGCCTGCAACTAATTGACTCTTACCGTTGAAATAATAAACCGCACCATCTTTACCTAAAGTCACAATAATCAATTTTTCTGGATATTGCGAGGTAATAACATGCGTTGCTTCTTCTAAAGTGGTGGTATTCGTTAATAAAGTGAGCTCTTCTTCAGAAAATTTTAAAATATCTGCCATGGCAACAACTTGATTTACAACCGTTTTCATCTCTTCTAAAGAAGGCCAAAGCGAATCGCGTAAATTGGGATCAAAGGAGAAGAAACCACCCGCTCCTTTAATTCGACGAATGGCTTCAATCGTTGTTGAACGAGATGGCTCATGAATCAAGGCAATTGAACAACAATGTAAGAAATCTCCCGCTTGAAATGGCGGTAAATCCCCAACTTCTAAAAATTGGTCAGCACTTGGATTCACCATAAAGGTAAAGCTACGCTCACCGTTGTCTAATCCAACAATCACGGTTGAAGTGCGGTGATTAGGGTCTAAAATCATATGCTCAGTAGAAACATTCTCAGCATTGAGCGTTTCTTGCATAAACTTACCAAGCGGGTCAAATCCAACTCGGCCGATAAAGCCTGCGTCACGACCCAATCTTGCCACACCAACTGCCACATTGGCTGGTGCACCACCTGCGCATTTTAAATAATGATTTTCACCATCGGGAATTAAATCCACGACCGCATCACCTGTTACCCAAATTTTGCTCATAACTCGTTCTCTTTTGAAGTAAAAACAATAAAAACATCTTAGCTAAAACGATTTAGCTTTGCAAATTAAATGGAAAATTTGACCGCTTGTTTACACAGTTTTGTGATCTAGCTCTCATTTTTTATGTTTATTTTTTACGTTTAGAGAGTTTATCAACTAAATCCCCTTTGCCTAAATACTGTGCTTCATCAAATTCAAATACTGGCAAACCTAACTTAAAGCGAATCGCTAATAAACGAATGCTAAAACCTAATAATAACGTTAAAAGCACCACAATATTTTGCGACCAACCTAGTGATTGTAATCCCACATAAATGCATGAAGAGAGAAAAGAAACACTGGCATAAAGTTCTTTACGAAAAACCAAAGGGATGCGGTTACAGAGCAGATCACGCAACACGCCACCAAAAGCGCCCGTAATCACAGCGGCTACGCTGGCAATCAGTAAGCCATAGCCCATATCTAACGCAACTTGCGCACCAATAATCGAAAAGACAATTAACCCCAGCGCATCAAGCACTAAGAAGATCGTACGAAAATAACCTAAAAACGGCGCAATAAACATGGTAAAGACTGCTGCACCCGCCACAATCATTAAATATTCTGGATGTGCCACCCAACCTAGCGGATAATGCCCTAGCAATACATCACGCACTGAACCGCCGCCAATGGCAGTAACCGAAGCTATAATAATCACACCAAACATATCCATTTTTTCCCGCCCTGCGGCTAAGGCGCCAGTAATGGCTTCTGCTGTAATCCCGATAATATAAAGTACAAATAACATAGGTAAAATATCCTTAAAAAAGCACCGCTTGCACTATGATAAGCGAGAAAAAGATGAACGCCAAACCTTTCGTAAAGAAAAAGAATCCTGCCTTTTCCTCTAGCCAAAAGCGTCAAAAATCGTTATAATTGCGCACTTTTTGGGCAGGACAACCTGCGTGTTTTTTTATCTCTAACAGAGGCGCAAAAAATTGAAACAGATTTTGGCTAAAATTGCCCTTGTGGGCATGGCATTCTCAGCAGTGGTCGCTCAGGCGGCTGAAAAGCTGTATGTTTATAACTGGACAGAATATGTTCCTTCTTCGTTATTAGAACAGTTTACTAAAGAAACCGGCATTGAAGTGATTTACTCTACTTTTGAGAGTAATGAAGAGATGTATTCTAAACTCAAACTCTCTAACTCAAAAGGTTACGATATTGTTTTTCCATCTAGCTACTATGTTGGCAAAATGATGAAAGAAGGTATGCTAAGTGAATTAGATAAATCAAAATTAACTAATTTAAAAAATGTTTCGCCTGATTTAATGGGAAAACCATTCGATCCAGAAAATAAATATTCACTTCCTTATGTTTACGGTTTAACCGGTATTGGCGTGAATGCAACAGATATCGATCCAAGTACGATTTCTAGCTGGGGCGATTTATGGCGTGATGAATACAAAGGCAAATTATTGCTCATGAACGATCCGCGTGAAGTATTCCACATTGCATTATTGCTAGACGGTAAATCACCAAATAGCGAAAACGAAGCGGAAATTAAAGCGGCTTATGAGCGCTTACAAAAAATCGTTCCGAACGTGCTCGTATTTAACTCTGATTCGCCAGAAATGCCTTATTTACAAGGTGAAGTCTCTGTGGGTATGCAATGGTCTGGCTCGGCACATCGTGCGAAAAGCGAAAACCCAGATTTAAAATTTATTTTCCCGAAAGAAGGTGCAGTACTTTGGATGGATAACTATGTCATTCCAAAAGGTGCGGAAAATAAAGAAGCAGCACATAAATTTATTGATTTCTTATTACGCCCTGAAAGTGCAAAAGAAGTGATTGAAACCATGGGCTTCTCAATGCCTAACGAAGGTGTAAAAGCATTACTTTCTCCAGAATTAGCCAATGATCCACTTATTTTCCCACCATCGGAAGAAATCAATAAAGGGATCTTACAATCAGATGTTGGTACAGCGGTAGAAATCTACGAGAAATACTGGAATCTGCTAAAAACCGGCGGAAAATAACCGCTTGTATGCTGGCTATTATATAGCTTAGATGACGATTTTACTGGCATAAGTCATTGTGCCGTTTTTCTTAATATTGGTTCTAATGTGAATTGGAGCCAATATTTTTTATTCGACATATAGAGGTCTTTCATGTCAAATCATCAATCTTTAACAGCAAATCCAGCGCCATTAGGTTTATGTGGTTTTGCTTTAACAACTTGGCTTTTAAGCTTAATCAACAATGGCACCTTTGGTGGTGAAAATGTTGGTCTAGTATTAGCAATGGGCTTAGCTTTTGGTGGCTTAGCACAAATGCTTGCAGGACTTTTTGAATTCTCAAAAGGCAATACTTTCGGTTTCACCGCATTTACTAGCTACGGTGCATTCTGGATTTCATTTGCACTATTTAAAATCTTCTTTACAGAAGGCGTAAGTGCTGCTTTCGTTGGTTGGTACTTAATTGCTTGGGGCACATTTACTTTAATGATGTTTATCGGCACTTTAGCGAAAGCGCGTGCACTACAAGCTATCTTCTTAGCATTAACCATCACCTTCTACTTATTGGCAGCTGGTGACTTTACTCACAATACAACCATCACGAATATTGGTGGTAACTTTGGTTTATTAACTGCCTTATTAGCTTTCTACTTAGCCGCAGCAGATATCATTAACGATAGCTTCGGTCGTGAAGTTTTACCAGTGGGTAACCCAAAATAATTTAATGAAAACAAAGGGCGAATTTATTTAATTCGCCCTTTTATTTATCTGCATTGCTACTTTTTAGTACCTAATCCTTCCGCAATAATATGCCCATTCACATAGTACTTAGTAAAGATAACGTTGCCATCTTTATCAAAATATTTCCACGTTCCTTGCTCTACACCATTTTTTAATTCGCCTTGCGAGATAAGTGTTCCTGATTCATCATAATATTTAGTGGTTTGCACGCCATTTATTTCAACCACCTCCGATTTTATATTACCGTTAGGATGAAAAGTCTGATTATCTATTGTTGAACGAATATGTGCCGTAGCAGAACCAATACAAAAAAGTGCTAAAACAGTAAATAGAGATTTTTTCATAGCTAATTTCCTCATATTAAATAGAGAGTCATCAAAGTAATTTCTGGAAAAAGTATAACCTAACAAAACAAATGTGTAAAGCGGCGCTTTTTACTTTTATGCATTTGGAACATAAAATTTACAAAACAAGCGGTAAAATTCTGTGAAATTTTTACTCATTGACCAAATCCAGATATCTCTCTACTTATGTGATCTGCTTCACAACTTTGACATAAAATAAGATGAAACGCTTGTAATGCTAGAAAATCAGCGTATTTTCTATTTATTTAATATAAATCACTAAGCGGTCGAGTTTTAGTAAAATTTGCAGATTTTTGGCTAAATTTACCCGCTTGTTATATCTTTTAATTATAACAAGAGGCGTTTTGTTCTTTACTCATGAAATAAGAACAGCTAACCTTGCCCCCAATTTTTCCGATTTTAGGAGACAGTATGAAATTAAATCGAATCACTTCTATCGCAGCAGGTTTAGCAGCAGTATTTGCATTAGCCGCTTGTAATGAAGAAAAAACAGAAAATACGAGTGCAAAAAATACCGAAAAAACATTTGTAAACTGTGTAAGTCGTTCCCCACAATTCTTTAGCCCAGCATTAGCAATGGATGGCATCTCTTATAATGCCAGCTCACAACAAGTTTATAACCGCCTAGTAGAATTTAAGCGTGGTTCAACGGAGATTGAACCTGCTTTAGCAGAAAGTTGGGATATTTCTGAAGATGGGTTAACTTATACTTTCCATCTACGCAAAGGGGTAAAATTCCACTCAAATAAAGAATTCACACCAAGCCGTGAGTTTAATGCTGATGATGTGGTGTTCTCATTTAATCGCCAATTAGATCCGAACCATCCTTATCATAATGTATCAAAAGCAACCTATCCGTACTTTAAAGCAATGAAATTCCCAGCATTGTTAAAATCGGTAGAAAAAGTCGATGATCAGACCGTGAAATTCACATTAAACAAACGTGATGCGACTTTCTTATCTAGCCTCGGGATGGATTTCACATCGATTTACTCCGCGGAATATGCGGATGCCATGTTAAAAGCCGGTAAACCTGAAACGATAGATACCACACCAATTGGTACAGGACCATTTGCTTTCACGGGTTATGTATTAGATCAGGCGAGCCGTTATGTTGCCCATAAAGAATATTGGAAAGGAAAAGCGGATTTTGACCGCTTGATTTTTGAAATTGTCCCTGATGCGACCACACGTTATGCCAAATTGCAAGCTGGACAATGTGATCTAATGGACTTCCCTAATGCCACTGACATTGAGAAGATGAAAAAGGATCCAAAAATTCAGCTGTTATCTAACCCTGGTCTGAACATTGCCTACGTTGCTTTCAATAATGAAAAGGCCCCGTTTGATAATGTAAAAGTGCGCCAGGCCTTAAATTTAGCTGTGGATAAAAAAGCCATTATTGACGTGGTTTATCAAGGTGCTGGTGTAGCCGCAAACAGCCCACTACCACCAACAATTTGGGGTTACAATGCAAACTTGCCGCCTTCTGAATACAATATTGAGAAAGCAAAACAATTATTAGCTGAAGCGGGTTATCCAAATGGTTTTGAAACCGAACTTTGGGTACAACCTGTTGTGCGTGCATCTAACCCAAATCCACGCCGTATGTCTGAAATTATTCAAGCAGACTGGGAAAAAATTGGCGTAAAAGCAAAATTAGTGACCTATGAATGGGGTGATTATTTAAAACGTGCGAAAGCAGGCGAACTCACTGCAGGTACTTTTGGTTGGTCTGGCGATAATGGTGACCCAGATAACTTCCTTTCTCCACTATTCGGTGCATCTAATATTGGAAATAGCAACTATGCGCGCTTTAATAGCCCAGAACTAGAAGCGATGTTAGAGAAAGCGCTTGGCCTAACTGATAAAAATGAGCGTGCAAAAATCTATGAGCAAGCGCAAGTTTTATTACGTGAACAAGCGCCATGGATTGATGTTGCCCACTCCATTAACTTTGCGCCAGTAAGTAAACGCGTTCAAGATTATAAACAAAGCCCATTTGGTTATACTTATTTATACGGCACGAAATTAACAGATTAAATAATATTTAATAAATAAAAAGCCACTAAGTTTATTTCAACTTAGTGGCTTTTTTTATGAAAAAAATTTAACTAAAACACTTGTTTTCTATTTGTTCCCCAAATTTACAAAGAATTTTGTAAATTTTGTGAACTTTAAACCAAGTAAATAACTCTATTAACACACATATTATTTTGAAATTTAAGTTTTTTATAGTTTTGTTATCTTTTTAAAGGAAAAAACATCTTTAGTTTTTACAAAATTATCGTGGATATTATTTAATGAAACATTCATCTTTAGCGCTTTCACTCTTGGCTCTGTGTGTTAGTCAAGCCGTCAGCGCCACTATGACTCAAACAGATATAAAACGTGAAGAAATTATTATTTTCTCACGTCAAGGGGAAGCGCAACTTAATCAAGCGATTCCACAACTGCAAAAGTTATATCAGCAAACTCATGACAGCAAAGTTCGTGGCGATTTAATTACATTATTGGTTCGTCAATCTCGCTTTCAAGAGGCAGTAGATGTTTGTGCTTCATGCGCCAATAGTCATTTTTCTGAAAACGAATTAGAAAACCTCGCTAAAGCGTACCGAATGGTAAAAAATCCACAAAAATCATTAGCACTGTATAGTTTACTTGCTCAAAAACAGCCTAATAACCCTAACGGATTATTAGGTAAAGGTTTGGTCGCAACCGAACTGGGCGAATATGCAAAAGCCAAACAAGCACTCAATCAATATCGCACTAAATTTGGTGCTGATGATGCTTTTAAAGAAGCCAATAGCTACCTACTCAACAAAACTGAACCCGATGTAGCAAAACTAGGTCGTTGGCAAGATGAACTAAAAGAAAATCCGAAAAATACACGACTTGCTTTAGATCTCTATCGCCTTTCTGCCAAATTGAGCGTTCGTCCACTACAAGATAAGCTGGTCGCAACCTATCCTGAACTGTTTAGCGAAAAAGATAAACGATGGTTAGCCCATGATGAAATTATTACTTCAATTCGTGGCAACACCAGTTTAAAAAACGCTGAATTAGAACAAGCCTATCAGCAATTAAGCGATTTAATGGCACAAACAGACAGCCAAAATCCGCTTTATATCCAAGCACTTAGTGATCGCTTAGCTGTTGCAAACCGCCTGAATGACACTAAGAAAGTCATGGCAGATTACCGTCATTTAACTGAATTAAATCAGCCTATCCCCGCTTATGTTCAAGAAGCTTATGGCGATACCTTATTGCGTCAGGGCTCCCCTCATCAAGCCTTAGCGGTTTATCAAGAGATGGAAGCAGAAGCCCGTAAAGCCTCTCCAACAAAAGAAGTGAGAAGCGCACTATTGTTTAAATTAGTTGCTGCATCAAGCGATGCTGGACTATTTAAACAAGCGCAGCACTACCAAGATCAAATTAAAGAGCCACCTCAAATTTGGGATTTCACTAAAACAACCCGTTTAGCAAACCCAAATTACGACCGTAGTTTTTACAACCAAGTGAACCTACATAACTGGCGTGGCAATAAAACCCAAGCATTCTCTCTTCTAGAAAATCGTTTAACAAACATCACACCAGGTGAACCGTGGGCAATGTTAGCATATAGCGAATTAGAGGCGTCTCGTCATCGCTATGATGATGCAGTGGAAATGGCAGAAAAAGCCAAATTCTACTTAAAAGAAGAAGAGCAAATTTTTTATCGCAATCAACTTGGCAGTATTGCTTTAGCCCAAGGCAATTACGCTTATGTTAAAAAATTAGTAAACAGTTATAGCGAGAAAGATAAAGAAGATTCAGCCTCATTCTTAAAACAATATCAAGAAGCAAGAAGAGGACGTTTTACTGCCTCACTTGGGATTTCTCATCCAAAAGATGTGCTACCAGCTAAAACGGCAAGCAATGAGCTTACCCAAGAATACTATCTCTCTTCGCCAATGACTGAAGATGGGCATTATGTTTACGCACATCAGTTTGAGGCTAGAGTGCCCACTGACAGCGAAACATTACGTCTGCAACGTTTCGGTTTAGGAGCGCATGCTAATTTCTATCCGTTTAATCTTGGTATGGAATTAGGTTCAGGCACACGCTTAAACAAGAAAAGCTATGCTTCCTTTAACATTGATTATCTACTGAATCAGTACTGGCAATTCAGTGCAGCAGCAAACATTAATAGCCAAAGCACACCGATTAAAGCTATTCGTCAAGGCGTTTATGCAAATGATTATGGTTTTTCGACCGCTTACACCTTCAGCAATCGCTTCCAAGTCGGCGCTGGTATAAACCAAATGAAATTGGATGATGGCAATACACGCAAAATGGCAAATGTTTGGTTGAATGTAGAAACCTATAAGCATGACCGCTGGACACTAAATAATGGTGTTCGTTACGACTTCCAACGTAACCAATTTACGCCTTCTGCTTATTACTACAACCCAGCTAAGACGCAAAGCCTAGAGTTTTCTAGCGACTTAAGCTATTACCAACCGTTCGATTATGGTATCACACTCACCCATCATCTACGTGGAAATGTAGGACGAAATAAACAGTTAGAACAAACCAACGTGACAAACAACTGGTGTAACCAAAACTGGTGTGAAAGAAAAAATAGTGCAACCACATGGGCAGTCAGCTATGGACACGACTGGAAACTGAATAAAAAAATTTCGCTTTCTTATGAAATTGGTCGTAAGAAAAATATGTACGACGGTGTAAGCGAAATGAATAACTACGGAAATGTAAATCTTTCAGTCTCTTTTTAATTTTTTGAGCAATTAAACATGAATTTTAAAATACTCGGTGCAATGTTAACGCTTAGCTTTTCGTTAATGGCAGGAAAAGCTTTCGCACAAGATAACTATAGCGTACTCGCTTATCACTCTGTGGTAGATGAAAGTGCGCCTAAATCACAACAACTCTTTATTTCACAAACTATTCCCGTTCAAAAATTGATTAGCCATTTTAACTGGTTAAAAGATAACGGTTATAACGTGATTAGCTGGCAACAAGTCATTGATGCCGAAAAAGGCAAAGGCACACTACCGCCAAAAGCGGTTGTGCTCTCTTTTGATGATGGCTATGAAACGATGTATAGCGTAGTTTATCCACTACTAAAAGCCTATCAATACCCAGCCGTCTTTGCACCAGTAACCAAATGGATTAACACGCCTGCTGGTGGAAAAATCGATTATGGAAATCAAATGCTGGATCGTGCAACCTTCTTCAGCACTTGGGCACAAATTAGTGAAATGCGTCGCAGCGGGTTAGTTGAGATTGCCTCACATTCTTATGATTCACATCATGGTATTGTTGCAAACCCAACTGGCAGCCAACAACCTGCAATGCTTGCTCCTATTTACCAAAATGGCAAATATGAAAGCGAAGCACAATACAAAGCTCGTGTTAATCAAGATTTACGTCGCTCTGCCAATGATATTGCAAAACAGGCTGGTAAAGCACCAAGCATTATTGTTTGGCCTTACGGTGCGTTTAACAATGTCTCGATTGAACAAGCAAAATCTGCTGGAATGCCTTACTACTTTACGCTTAAAGAAAAAATTAACCGCATTGGTGATGCACATGTTGGTCGTTTCTTAGTCGATGCTGAAACGGAACTTGGTGTGCTTAAAAACTATTTAGAGCGTACTGAAGATCCACATAACACAACTGTTGAGCGCGTGTTACAAATTCGCTTAGACGAAATTGATGACCCAAATCCCGCACAGTTCGAGAAAAATTACAACGCACTCATTAACCGTGTTTACAAATCCGGCGTAACAACTGTTTATCTTTCAGGCTTCTCTGATCCAAATCAAGATGGCGTGATTGATGCAGTTTACTTCCCTAACACCGTATTACCGGTTAAAGCCGATCGTTTCAGCCAAGTTGCTTGGCAGCTACGCAAACGAGCTGGCGTAAATGTGTATGCGTGGATGCCTTCTTCATTAAACAACTTACCACCGCAAGCTCGCACAGAATCAGCAATGGTGAATCTGTTCAAGTCATTAGCTTTATACACAAAATTTGATGGCGTATTTTTTGATGACCACCTCAATCCGAATGATTGGGCAAGTCATGATGCTTCAACAATTCGCCTAACAGAAAATGCAAAAAATGCCATGGCACCTTATTTTTACTGGGGCAACGAAAATATTAAAACTGCACGAAATCTGAATCCACAAGCGGTCGATTTTACACAAACTTTTGCAAATTACCGCCAAGCATACAACATGGTTGTTGTGAATGTAGAAGATAATCCAAAAACCATCATTGAAAGCGTGCAACAACATCAGCTGCCTGCGAATAAAATTATTTTTAATTTTAACAATAAGGAAAACGGACAGCTCATCTCCAGCCGTCAACTAATAGAAAAAACCAAGCAATTAGAAAAAGCTGGCTTAATGAATTTAAGTTACACGTTTAATCATTTTTTAACGGAAGAAAAAACATTAAATGAATTGAAACCTTATATTTCAACGAATAGAGATGTAACAAGGAATTAGTTATGCAACACAATTTGATCATTGAAGCAGTTGGTTTATTTATTTTTGCTTATCCCGCTTTAATGGCATTTTATTGGGCAACGGCTGGCATGGTCTACTTTACCTTTAAAGAGCGCCATATGGTCCCACCGGGCTTTTCTAAAATGAAAGAAGAATTTGTGCCAATGGTTAGTCTCATGGTGCCTTGCTATAACGAAGGCGACAACTTAAATGAATCTATTCCGCACTTATTAAGCTTGAAATATCCAAACTATGAGCTGATTTTTATCAATGATGGAAGTACAGATAACACGGGCGAATTGATTGATTTATGGGCTAAAAAAGATAGCCGCATTGTTGCACTACACCAAACGAACTCAGGAAAAGCAAGTGCACTCAATCATGGTTTAAGTATTGCAAAAGGCAAATATGTGGGCTGTATTGATGGTGATGCCGTGTTGGAATACAAAGCATTGGATTACATGGTGCAATCTCTTGAAGCCAATCAAAACTATGGTGCCGTGACGGGTAATCCACGTGTACGTAACCGCAGTACGGTTTTAGGTATGTTACAGGTTTCTGAATTTAGCTCCATTATCGGTTTAATCAAACGAGCACAATGCTTAATGGGCACCATTTTTACTGTTTCAGGGGTGTGCTGTTTATTCCGTAAAGACGTAATGCATCAAATCGGTGGTTGGAGTACCAACATGATCACAGAAGATATTGACGTGAGTTGGAAAATCCAAACTGCCGGTTTAGATATTTATTACGAACCACGTGCACTCTGTTGGACATTAATGCCAGAAACGATGACCGGTTTATTTAAACAACGCTTACGTTGGGCACAAGGCGGAGCTGAAACAATGCTCAAATACTTCCCGCAAATTTGGCGTTGGAGAAACCGCCGTCTTTGGCCAATGTATGTAGAGTATATCGTTACCGCTATTTGGGCCGTTCTACTCACCATTGCTTCAGCTTGTTGGGTAGCAAGTTTAATGGATTACAACAATTTAAAGAACTTTCTTAATCCATTAGTCATCAAACCAACATTATCGATTTTATTCTTAGCCTTCTTCATGCAGATGTTCTTTAGTATGTATATCGACTCTCGCTATGAAAAAGGGGTTTGGAGATACGCTTTGGTCTGTATTTGGTACCCATGGTGGTACTGGATGCTAAATACCGTCACCCTACTTTGCGGTATTCCAAAAGCGATTTTTAGAAATAGATCTCGCCTAGCAACTTGGACCAGTCCGGATCGCGGCGTTTAAGAAATAATAACAACCTTATAGGGAGGAAATCATTACCAATGAGCAGCATCGAATTACAACAATTAATGGTTATCAACAAACGTAATCAGCTTGGCTGGCAAATTAAACTCAAAAGTTTGCTCCTCGATTTAGCCGCATGGACAGTTTGGGGATATTTGGTTTATTTTATCATCAGCTATTTTGATAAAATTTTCCTTAGCCCAATCGTGGCTAATCTCTACCTTTCAGAAGTGCTTATTTATGCCTTCTATTTCGTATTCAGCCTATTGATTACGGCAATCATCTGGTCTCATATCTCAAGAGATAAGACAAAAGAAGCTTAATCAACAAGCGGTCGGATTTTGCAAAAGATTTGTCAAATCCGACCGCTTTGTGTATTATGCGCCCCTTATTTCTTGCCGAGTTCCCTTACCTCGGTACTTTCACTAAAAAGGATTATTATGCAATTATCTATCGACTTTTCAGATGCAAACAAGCGTCGCGCGCTCGTTTTACTTTCTTTTTTCCATATTTTCATTATTACGCTCAGCAATTATTTAGTGCAAATTGCGTTTGAAGTAAATATTCCTGGAACAGAATGGACAATTCCTACCACTTGGGGAACCTTCACTTTTCCTTTTATCTTTCTTGCAACCGATTTAACGGTTCGGGTTTTTGGTGCATCACTTGCACGGAAGATTATTTTTGCGGTCATGCTACCGGCATTGCTTATCAGCTATGTGATTTCGGTACTCTTTTTTGAGACCCAATTCCAAGGTTTTGCTACATTAGCACAGTTTAATACCTTCGTGTTTCGTATTGCACTAGCTAGCTTTAGTGGCTATGTTGTGGGGCAGTTATTAGATGTCTTTGTGTTTAACCGCTTACGTCAAGGCAAAACATGGTGGTTAGCACCGACTTGCTCAACAATTTTCGGCACACTTATCGATACTTTTGTTTTCTTCGCAGTTGCGTTTTATCAAAGTAGCGATCCTTATATGGCAGAACATTGGTTCACTATCGGTTCGGTTGATTACGCCTTTAAGTTATTTGTGAGCTTACTGCTCTTTTTACCGCTTTATGGTGTGATCCTCAATCTGATTATGCGAAAATTACGACTGAACGAAACTTCCTGTTAAGAAATTATGAAAACTGAATTGATTGCTTTCATTAAATACTTTATTCAGCGTGCCCAAGAAAACCGCCTGCCTATGGCGGCGGGCTATTTAACTTATAGCACAATGCTTGCTTTGGTGCCGTTGATTATGGTGGTTTTTTCAATTATTACCGCTTTTCCTTTTTTTGAACAGGCAACACAATCACTCAAATCACTCATTTATGACAACTTTGCTCCCACTTCCAGTGAAATGGTGGCAGGGTATATCGACCTCTTTGTCAGCAACTCTCGTAAAATGGGGATTATCAGTATTATTGGTTTGGTAGTTGTGGCAGTTATGCTAATTTCAAGCATTGATAATATTCTCAATGAAATGTGGCACGGTGCACGCAAGCGGTCAGTTTTTCTCTCTTTTTTACTATATACCGCTATTTTATTCTTCGCACCGCTAATTGCTGGCGCCAGTATTGCAATCAGCTCCTATGTGATGTCGCTTTCTCTATTTAGCGAAAATGGCGTGCTTTCCTTTGGCGAGTCATTATTAGAATACACACCATTTTTTCTTATTTGGTTGCTGTTTAGCATGGTGTATAAATGGGTGCCAAATACAGAGGTGAAATTCAAATATGCCGCGACTGGCGCATTTTTTGCTGCGATATTTTTTACTTTGGGTAAACAAGTCTTTATTTGGTATATCGCGAGTTTCCCTTCTTACCAAGTCATTTATGGCACATTGGCCACTTTGCCAATTATGTTAGTTTGGATTCATTTAAGCTGGAACGTAGTACTTTTTGGAGCGCAGCTGGCTTCCGTATTGAAAGAACGTGCCAATATGGCAAAAACAGGAGTAAAAGATGATTGCACTGATTCAGCGAGTTAAATGGGCTAAAGTCGAAGTAGAAGGCAGTATCGTAGGACAAATTCCGCAAGGTGGTTTACTTGTTTTATTAGGGGTAGAACAAGGAGATGACCGCGCTAAAGCCGATAAACTGTTAGCGAAAGTCTTGGGCTATCGCATTTTTGCAGATGAACAAGGCAAAATGAATCTGAACGTGCAACAAGCGGGTGGCGGATTGCTGGTTGTTTCGCAATTTACTCTTGCGGCAGACACTCAAAAAGGATTACGTCCGAGCTTTTCAAAAGGCGCAGCCCCAGATGAAGCTGAAGCCCTTTACGAATACTTTCATCAACAAGCTGCAAAACACATTGTGACCGAAACCGGACAATTTGCTGCAGATATGCAAGTCAGCCTCCAAAATGACGGGCCTGTCACCTTTTGGCTACAAGTTTAACGCAATAAAAAAGCTGACCTCAGTCAGCTTTTTTTATTTTATTCAAAAGTATTACATACTGCAGGATTACCGCTCTGTAAGCCTTTTCTAAACCAAGTTAAACGTTGTGCAGAAGTGCCATGCGTAAAACTATCTGGCACTGCATAACCTTGGCTACGTTTTTGCAGGCGATCATCGCCTACCGATTCTGCCGCTTTAAAGGCTTTCTCTTCATCACCAGCCTCAAATAAGCCACTTTTTACCGCTTGATTTGCCCAAATACCAGCAAAACAATCTGCTTGTAATTCTAAGCGCACCGATAACTGATTCGCTTGTTTGCGATCGCCTCTTTGTTGTGCTTGATGTACTTGCGGTAAAATGCCTAATAAATTTTGAACATGATGTCCAACTTCATGCGCAATCACATAGGAAAATGCAGAATCACCGCCTGCACCTAATTGCGTTTTCATCTCATGATAGAAAGAGAGATCCAGATAAACCTTGTGATCGTTCGGACAATAAAATGGCCCCATTGCAGATTGTCCTGTCCCACAAGCGGTCGGTGTACTGCCATTATAAAGCACCATGGTTGGCTCCTGATAAGTTCGCCCCATCTGTTTAAAATAAGCACCCCAAACTTTCTCCGTATCCGCCAATACCACTTTAGAAAGACCTGCAAGCTGCTGTTCCTCTTGGCTATTCGTTTGCTGTGTTACCTGTGGTGAGAAATCATTGCCCACTAACCCAGATAAATCAACGCCATAATAAGCGCCTACCAGTAAAATAATCACACCAAGAATACCCGTGCTTTTACCACTGCGAAAATTCCCGCCACTTCCTCTTCTATCTTCGACATTTTTACTTTCTTCACGCCCTTGCCAACGCATAAGCTTCTCCTATTCTTTTTAAATCACGACTACAAATAAAACGCCATGACTATGGCATCTTCTCGTCCGCCATCTGGCGTTGGGTAATAACGTTTTCGTACTGTTACTTCATTAAAACCTAACGATTGATAAAGCTGTATTGCCACCTGATTTGAGGCTCTAACCTCTAGCCATAAAGTTAATACATCACGACAACGAAGTTGTTCAATCAAGCCACTGAGCAATTGCTTGCCAATGCCTTTTCCCTGTGCTTTAGGATGAACGGCAATGTTAAATAACGTTGCTTCATCCAACACTTGTTGGCAAATAGCAAAAGCTAAAATTTCACCTTGCGCTTGCCATTTTAAATTCAAATATTTATCGCCCTGATTATTGCGTAATGTTCCTTCACTCCATGGCACTAAATGTGCAGCTTGTTCAATCTCAAACAGCTGAGAAAAGTCTTCAGGTAAAACGTTTTCAATCATATTTCATCCAAACAAAAATCGGCAATTTGCTGCCAAAGTTGGCGCTTCGTTTGTGCCTGCTCTAAAGCCTGCCAAGAAGGCGTTTGCCAAGCGGTCTGATTTGCCCATTTTTTTGCAAATTCATCTGCAGTGACTGGCGGAACAATTAGCCAAAACATCGGCGAATGTGTAAAGCTGATACGCTTTGCCTGCTCCGTATCAAACCACTGCGCCGCATTCATCGGCAATTTCAGCGCGCGTAACACATCTTCAAAAAGCGGACTTTGCTGCTGATCTTCATCACACACTACCACTAATTTGGTCTGTTCATTCAGATGAATCTGCGCCTCGCCTTTCAAAACTTGCGGCTTAGTGAGTACCCATTGCGTTATTTGCATTTCTTGCAATAATAAATCTCGCCGATTCATAAGTTTCCTCATAAAAATAGATAGGGAATAGTAGCAAAACTCGGTAAAATGCGGAAATTATTTTAATTAGAAAAGGAACCTTATGTTAACCATTGAAAGCGAAGTACTTGCTCGCCATGAACATTTATTTGACGGTAAGTCCTTGCTATTTTTCGGGCATATTCGAGATAATTTTGCCTCACAATGTAAAAACAGTACAAAAGTGGAAGTCGTAAGTCAATACTTTGACTATGCAAATCAGCATACTAAGGTAGAATTTAGCCTAGAAAACTATCATCAAGCTGATTTAGGTATTTTTTATTGGACAAAAAATAAACAAGAATGCCAATTTCAACTCTATCAATGGCTTTCTCAAGCACCCATTGGGCAAACGCTACTTATCGTTGGAGAAAATCGTGCGGGCGTGCGCTCAGTCGAAAAAATGCTCTCTCCATTCGGTGAAATCGCAAAAATTGATTCTGCTCGTCGCTGTGGACTCTACTATTTCAACTTGCAAACCAACCCTAACTTTGATTGCAAAACTTTTTGGAAATCTTACCGCTTGCAAGCGCTAAATATTTTCGCACTGCCTGCCGTATTCAGTTCAGCAGAATTAGATGGTGGCACACATTTATTACTTTCCACTTTTGAGGCAGAAAAATTGGGCGGAAAAGTATTAGATTTAGGTTGCGGAGCGGGTGTGATTGGGGCGACTTTAAAACAGCAAAATCCCAATATTGATCTGACCCTTAGCGATATTCATGCTATGGCACTTGCCTCGACAACACGTACGCTAGAAGAAAATGCATTAAAGGGAGAAGTCATTGCTAGTGATGTCTTTTCACATATTGATGGGCGTTTTGATTTAATTGTTTCCAATCCCCCATTCCATGATGGGATTGATACCGCCTATCAAGCGGTCGAAAAATTGATTTTAGAAGCCAAACAACATCTTAATCGCGGTGGGGAATTACGCATTGTCGCGAATGCCTTTTTGCCTTATCCGGATTTATTAGATAAAGCCTTTGGCTCACACCAACTGTTAGCCAAATCCAATAAATTTAAGGTTTATTCAGCGAAAAATTATCGTTAATGATCAGGCTTGTTGTGATGTTCACAGCAAGCTTTTTTATTTGCTGGCGGAACAGGATCTTCGCCGCCTTCGCTCCACGGATGGCAACGAGCAATACGTTTTAAGGCTAACCAACCGCCCTTCAATGCGCCGTGTAATTTAATTGCTTCAACAGCATAAGTGGAACAGGTTGGGTAAAAACGACAACGTGGGCCAATGAGTGGACTAATGGCATAACGATAAAAATAGATTGGGAGCAATAATAATTTCGCCCCGAAAGAAGGAGAGGTTACGGGCGTTTTTCGCTCGTTGCAGCTTGTTTGCTTAGACGAATGTGTCTTGCCCATAGTTTTTCCAAAGTTTCAAACAGTGTTTGATTATCTAACTTACCAATGCCACCTTTGGCAACAAAGACAAAGTCAAAATGCGGCAATTCGTGTTGTTTTAAACGGAAAGATTCTCGCACAATACGTTTAATACGATTGCGATCATGTGCTCTTTTAAGATGTTTTTTAGCAACGGTTAAACCGAGACGAGGCAAATTAGCATCATTTTCACGCGCTAAAAGTGTCATTTGAGGGGTGCTGGCACGATGAGGATTTTCAAAGACAGCTTTAAATTGAACGGGAGCTAACAAACGTAGCTCCCGAGAAAAAGTTAGCATCTTCACTATTGTGATTTAGCTTGCTTTAGCTGCAAATTATGCAGATAAAGATTTACGACCTTTAGCACGACGACGCGCTAAAACTTGACGACCGTTTTTAGTAGCCATACGAGCACGGAAACCGTGAGTACGAGCACGTTTTAATACTGAAGGTTGAAATGTACGTTTCATTCTATCTACCTAAAATTTAAATTATTGGCATTTAATGCCAAATAAGAACCATAAAAAGAGGTCGTCATTTTATCGACTAATAAAACAAAAAGCAAGGTAAAAACGCAATCAGTCCTAAATTTGTTTGCAAAAATTTCTAAGAATTCAACCGCTTGCCCCTGTATAATAGGGGAGATTATTTTACTGACCGAGAGAAATTTCTATGACAACCCAAAAAATCGGCCTCCTTATTGCCAATTTAGGCACGCCTGATGAACCTACCACTGATGCGGTAAAACGCTATTTAAAGCAATTTCTAAACGATGCCCGCGTCATTGATTTACCGAAATGGCGTTGGCAGCCGCTTTTAAATACGATCATCCTCCCTCGCCGATCACCAAAAGTCGCCAAGCTTTATCAAGCAATTTGGACAGAAAACGGCTCTCCGCTTTTAGCCATCTCTCGCCAGCAGCAGCAAGCGCTACAAACCTATTTTGATGAAACTGAACAAAATGTAATCGTTGAATTAGGCATGACTTACGGCAATCCAAGTATGGCAAGCGCAACCGATCGTCTTATTCGTGCAGGCGTTAGTAAAATTATTATTCTGCCGCTTTACCCACAATATAGCAGCACAACTACCGCTTCAGTATTTGATGCTTTTGCGAAAGGGCTTCTCCAGCAACGTGGCATCGTGCCGTTTGAATTTATCCATCACTATCACGATGATCCTCTTTATATCCAAGCGTTAGCTGAAACCATTACATTAACCGAAGATGAAAAATTACTTTTCTCATTTCATGGCATTCCAAAACGCTATGAAACCGAAGGCGATTTTTATCCAGATCACTGCCGTGAAACCGCGAAACTTGTGACAGAAGCACTCAATTTACAACCTGAACAATGGCAAATGGCTTTCCAATCTCGCTTTGGTAATGAAGAATGGCTACAACCTTATACTGATATCACTCTTGAGCAATACCCAGCACAAGGAATAAAAAAAGTAGCGGTTATCTGCCCTGGTTTTTCTGCTGATTGCTTAGAAACCTTAGAAGAAATTGCAGAAGAAAATAAAGAGAACTTTATAAATGCGGGTGGCGAAAGTTATCGCTATATTCCAGCGTTGAATGCAAACCCTGCACATATTCATGCTTTGGCAAAATTAGTAGAACGTTATCTATAAACGAGGATAATATGAAAAAAAACATCTTTGTTGCTGCCATTTTAGTGGCAACTACTTTTTTAAGTGGTTGTGAAGATAAAGAGGCACAAGCTAAGCTGGCGGAACAAACGCAAATCATTAACCAGCTGACGACAGAAAATACCCAATTAAAAGCCGCATTAAATGCCGAAAAAGCCAAGCTAGAAAATATCATTCCAGCCATTTTTGCTGAGAAAGAATTCATTTTTGAAGCAAGAGAAATGCTACCTTATCCAAAATCTTATCACCGAGAAGGTGAAGAAGAATTTCGTTTTGAGATCGCTACACTACACACCAATATTGATTGGCTTAATGCGAAATTATTAAATGCGATTCAACTGGATAAAACTAAAAATTTAGATAAAACACAACTAGCCGAAGCTTATAAAGCCTTTTATCAGGAAACTAAAAAAGAGATGGCTCAAGGCGCTGTTTTTGGCATTGATAAAAGTTTAAGTATTTACTTCTTAAGACAAAAAGGAAAACTTGCCACCTTTATTGTTAACGATTACGAATTTGGCGGCGGTGCTCATGGCGCAGGACATAGCTATTTCTTAAATTTTGATCTTGATACTCGTAAGCAAATTGAATTCAATGATGTGTTCAAAGCCGATAGCCAAGCTAAACTTAACGCGCTACTTTGGGAAAAATATACTGATTATGGCGCACGCAAAGACGTGGATATGCGCAAAGAGAATTTTAAAGTAAATACCAACTTCGACTTTAACGATGAAGGGTTTAATTTCCACTATAATCCTGGCGAACTTGAACCAGATACACAAACCACCCTTGCTTTAGATTGGGCAGAAATTGAAGATCTGCTCAAACCTGAATTTATTCAACAAAAATATATCTCTTCTTTTGGGGAATAGCACAAACATAAAAAATGCGGCATTAGCCGCATTTTTTGCTTTATATAAACCTACTTATTTATCTTTTTCAATACTTAAAACTGTAGATGTTAATAAAAGGCCTTAAAAAATCAGGCATATTTTTCTTTATATTAACCAACCTTTCAATATTCCACATTCCACCGATTTCACTCAAAAGTAATCCCTTTAAAACAGGGCAATGTCTTCCAACATTTAAGGTTTTTAAGATGTTCTACAACAATACGGTTCTAACCTAAACGCATAATAAAAAGCAACGAAATATATTTTACTTCGTTGCTTTATCCAAATTATTAAAAGTTATTTCACTTCATCGTAAAACTTGACTTCAAATCCTTTTTGCAATGCTTCAATGCTTTCAACTTTCTCAAATCCGGCAGGTTGCACTGCTTCTTCCGATTTCGTTTTTGTCCCTAATGCTTGGCTAATAAAGACTAAACCTTTTTGCTCAATCACCGCATCTCGATAGAATTTCACAATATCTTGATGTGTGAGTGCTTTCACTGCCTCAATCGTTTTAGCGCGTTGGTTAAAGTCTGGATTATTGCGGGCTAAATCAGACGTAAACTCGCTAAATTCTAAAGCCAGTGATTCAGGCTTACGATCCAATTTTTCTAGCAAACTCTGTTTATAGCGGTTAAATTCAGCTTCTGTTAAATCTTCTAATTTAGTGAGCGTTTCTTTAAAGAAGCGTTCGTTATGCGCCATAATCGCTTTAGGTGAGCTATTCGGGCTTTGTACCATAAAGCGTAATCCTGATGTGGTACCAATATGCGCATCGGTTGCATACACTACATAGCCAAGCTGTTTATTGGTACGTAAATCATCAAAATACCAACGTCCAATCATATCGCGTAATAATGATGCTCGCGCTCTACCGCTAAATTCTTCATAGCCATTAGCCATCATCATGACAATCAGCGCATTATCTTCATTAGGCACATTTTTAATCGCATTTAATTTACGCGTTGAACCTTCTACCGACAAATAACGTGAGCGTGCCAATTCGCTATTTTGATTTTTTACGATCTTTTCTGCCGCTTGCGCTAATGCTTTTACTTGCGCATCCGTAAAATTCCCGACAGAAAGTAGCGTAAGGCTTGTTGGAGCATTTAGTAATCTTTCGCGTACTTTTTGAATATCCGCTAGGGTAATTTGTTTGAGCATTTCACGTTGTGCTTGCTCTTCAAAATAAGGATATCCACTGAAATTGCTAATTGTTTCATTAGCTTGGTTCATACTATTTGCTTTTTTCAAGCCATCTAACCCTTCCAAATAACGCTGCTTCGCTTGCGCTAGGAAAACGTCATTGAGTTCAAATTCGCTGAAATTACGCAGTTTATCGAGCATCAATTTTGCTAAATGTTGGGTATAACCTTCCGCTTGTAGCGAGAAACCGTTCGTTTTCCCGCTTACACTGCTTTCCATTCCTGCTACAGAAGCCTGAAAATCCAACTGCGTTTGCGATAATGCATTCATATAATTTAACAATGCGCTCGCCACGGTAGTTTTGAGATCGTCATTTTTCGGCATAATCCCAAAATTGATTGAGACCCGCGCTTTTGGATCTTGTGGGAAATAGTGGCTTGGCATCGCATAAATTCTAGTGCCTTTTGCGGTATCGATCATTTTAGGCTTACTGCGATCATCACGCTCAATAAGCGAAAAATCAGTCGCAAAATAAGGATTAAGCGCCGGCAGTTTTAACTCAGGGTTTTGACTAAAATCTAACCATTTTGCTTTTTCTGCCTCACTGATTTTGGCGATATGATAACCTGCTTCAAAATAAGGTGTTTTTTGATCCGTTTTTGCTTGCTCGGAAACGACTAAAATACGCGCATTATCCAATGTCATTTCAGCCAATTTTGCTTCAATTGCTTGCGTATCCATTTTCTCAGCTAAATAACTTTCATCTAAAACGTGTTCTAACGGATAAAACAACATTTGTTCAGCAAGCCATTCAATATAATTGCCATCTTTTTCTACTTGCAGATGGGCAAATTCTTGTTTTAAGCTCTCTTGTAATTCTTTGAAATAACTTTCTTGAATGCCGGCTTTTTTTACTTGCTCAATTTGTTGGAAAATTAACGAAATAATTTTATCTTTCTCTTTCAAACCTTTTTCGGTTAATGCAACATAAAAAGTAAAATCACCACGGTTTCTTACCGTGTTTGCACTACTACTTGCAGAAATACCACTATCAGAAAGCCCTTGTTTAATTAAATAATCAGATAAAGTGCCATCCGTATTGTTATTAAACAAATAAGCTAAATACTCACCACTTTTATTGGCAAATTTATCTTCATCATTTGGCATATCAAAAGAAACTGCTAATAATTTAGCAGGTTGAATCGGTTTATATTCAATCACAACACCTTTATCTTCCTCACGCAAATAAGGAATATCGACTTTAGGTGCGACTAAATGTTTATTTTCCATTTTTCCTAAAGTATTTTCTGCCAGCTTCGCTAATTTCTCAATAGGTTGATTGGAATATAAAACCGCTTTGGTTAAATTGGCTGAATAATACTTTTTATAGAAATTTTCTAATTCAGTTTGTAATTGACTATTCGGTTTATCCGATAATGTTTCATGATTACCAACAGTAAATTTTGTGGCAGGATGTGCAGGGTTTACCGTGGCTAAATTGACGCTATTTAATAAATGTCCATCGCTAGATTTCGCACGAATCATTTCTGCATTAACAGCATTAATTTCTTTTTTCGCATTTTTTTCAGATAATAATGGAAAAGCGAAAGTATCAGCAAAACGTGTTACCGCTTCATCAAACGCATCATGATTCACTTCAAAATAGTAAGCTGTGCGATAACTTGTCGTTGAGGCATTATTATATCCTCCATTTTTAGTGAGAAAGTTATCTAAACTATTGGTTTCAGGATACTGTTTAGAGCCCATTAAAATCATATGCTCAAGGTAATGCGCTAAACCTTGTTGCGTATTCGGATCTTCCATTGAGCCAATTGGCACTGCCGTTGCCATAAGCGATTTATTCGCCTTTTCATCCGAAATTAACAGCACAATCATTTCATTATTTAACTTAATTGCTTGATAAATTGCTTTATCATTTGGGCTTTTGTTAATTGTGGTATGAATCAGTGAAAAGCCAGATTGTACAGGCATTGTTGATGCTGCAGCCTGAGAAGCGGTCGGATTTTCAGAAGATTTTGCAAAGACATTTGTACTGCTGCTTAATACCAAAAGAGAACAAAGAGCCGTAGCCACTGCCCGAGTTAAATAAGATTTTTGCATGCTTTTCCCTTAAATAATCTGATGTTCAAACATCGTTTTAAACCAATTTTCTGTGGTTTGATAAATTTGCTGAGTATTAATCTGTTCTGTTTGTTTTAATACCCGTTTTAAATAAATGCCGTCATTTCTTTCTGTGAGTTTTTCTAACATTTCTAATGTTGTTTCCTCACCATTTTCTAAATACTCTTCAATTTTCTCAGTCACGACCAATGCAAGCTGGCTTGTAGAAGTGAAATAATCTTTTAAATAAATAGCGAGTTGTTGTTTAGCTTGTTCTGGAGAAATAGACCCAAACTTGCAAATAGATAATTCATTTTGCTTTTCTTTATCTAAATAGTAATAAACAACAGATTCTTTCCGCTCTAATGCCGATAACACTAAATGATAAATCCATAGTTGAATCAAATCTTTATCTCGCAAAGTACCAACCCGCCATAATACGATTTTATTGTGATAACGGTGTGGAATAAGCCCTTCTAATTTACATTTAAAATCTAGCCATGGTGTAAAATCCATCTCAACATGAATATTTTCTGGCAACATGACTAAATATTCAGATAAGGCTTCACGTAATATTGAAACTTTCTGATTTAATGTTCTAGCCGTTAATTCTCCAAAATAAGAAACTGGTAATTGCCCTTTTAATCTTTCATGCGAAATAAAAGTCTTAAGTTCATCTTCTTGAATTTCAACCAAGGCATTTAAGACGTGGTAATTTTCTAGCGCTGAAAACGAAAATGGTTCAGTTTCTGCAATTTCATCTTCCACGTGGTTAAAATAAATACCTAATTTCTGATTAAAATAATGTTTAATTGGCGATTGAACAAAACTAATTAAATCATCTAGGTTTATCTGACCAACATCTCGTGCATTGGTTTCTTGGGTATCCATAAATGGCTGTATTTCTGCATGGTTTGCAAACACTTGTAGCCATTCATTATCAAAACTCACTTCATTTTTATGGCTAAAATTAGTCATTGGATGATCGGTTATCATCTCAGCTGGCTTGATTTCACCTGATTCGCCCGCTAATTGTTCTAACAGCTGAGAAACCAAAATAGATGGATAAAGCGGTTCATTTTTGGTTAAGGTATGCCCAATATAGCTAACATAGAAAATGTCTTGAGCGGAAAGCAGCGCTTCGAGGAACAAATAACGGTCATCATCTCGTCTAGCACGATCGCCTTTTTGTGGCTTAATTTGCATTAAATCAAAACCGTTATGCGTATGCTGACGCGGGAACTCGCCTTCATTCATGCCTAATAAGCACACCACCTTAAATGGAATTGCCCGCATAGGTAACAGCGTACAGAAATTCACTTTACCGGCTAAAAAGGTCAAATGACTCTGCGTTTGGTTAAGTCGCTCTTGTAATAATAAATTCAATACTTCGAGGCTAATCGGCGCTGTAAAATGCGCTTGGATAATGCGCGTTTCAAGCTGATCAATTTCTGTTGCAATACTGCTGAGCGCCATCTGTGCTTCTGCGGTATCTGCATAAAAACGCTGCACAAAATCACGTAGCGCTGCCGCCCACATTTGAATGGAATTTTCTTGATGTAAAAGCGCCGCCCAAGCGGTCAGATTTTGTAAGAAATTTGCTAATTTCCCCACACTTTCGGCACTTAGCCCGTAGCTTTCATCTAACGCTATCCGCTCTTCCCAGATGCCATTTTCGGCTTTCAAACAGATACCGAGCAGCAATCGTTCAATACCATTTTCCCATGCGTTGTAATTTTGCCAATTCGGTTGTTCGATATTTAATCCTAAACGTACGCCAGCTGCGTTAATCCAACTTCTTAAACGCGCTAATTCAGTTTCACTTATCGAAAATTTTTCACGAATCGCAACCACTTCTAGTAAGGAAAAGACGGTTTCGGCGCTGAATTCACTCTCTTTCATGGAGAGTAATTGCAAGAAACTCGCAATAACTGGATCAAGCTGGCTCATCCGTTGGTCTGAAATCGTAAACGGAATATAACGACTATCTTCTTTTTTATAGCGAGAAAAGACCGCTTGAATATAAGGCGCATATTGCTCAATATCCGCTGCCATCACGATAATATCTTTCGGGGAAAGCGCAGGATTTTCCTCAAAATAGCTTAATAGCTGATTATGTAGCACTTCCACTTCTCGCATCAAACTATGGCAAGCATGCACTTGGATAGAGCTATCTTTTTCACGAATAACCGCATTTTCATTATTAAGCATCGCATTTTTAATTTGTGCTAATGCGTGCGTTTCTTCATGTGGCAAAAAGACCTCAATTTGGTTGGGTTCTAGCTCAACTAACTGCGCTAAAAACTCTCGGCCTTGTTTTGCCCACATTGCCAATAATTGATTGCCTTGTTGTGCTAATAATGCCTGAAGATCTTCTTCAGAAAGAGACTGTTTTAGCGCAATTTTCTCTACCACACGATCTTCAATATTATCTCCCCAATACATTTCGCTTGGGTTTAAGAAAAATAAATGCACTTGAATATGTTCACTTAATTTACTTAATACGGCTAATTGACTCGCTGGCAATGAGGAAATCCCGAAAATAAAAATTCTTTTCGGTAAAAGTAATTTCTCTTCTTCGGTTAAATTATCTAAGCGAGAGAAATATTGTTGTTGTAAATAAGCACGATGTGAGGTAGTGAAAACTAATTCATCTGTATCTGATTGAATATCTTTTACTAAAGCCAACCATAATTTACCTTGCCAAATAATATTAGTTAATAAGGCATCTGAATCCGATTCAGTTGAATTAGCTGATGAACGTAATTCATTTAAAATTGTTTGATAGTCTTCTTTTTCCCAAGCCAATAACCAATGTGGACGATAAACTAAATATTGGTCAAATAAATCTGCAATTTTACTCGAAAGTTGGAATAATTTTAATTGATATGCTGTTGCTGATTTTTCTTCAGATAAATAATGTTTTAAAACTTGGCATTCTGGTTCTGAAAATAAATTAGGAATAATCCGCATCAAGCGCCAAATCATGGTTTGTCTTTCAAAAATATTCTCTTTAGGCAAATGCGGAAATAATAGGCGATATTGTTGCCATAAAAAACTGGTAGGGAAAGGGAAATCAAACTGGCCAGCAACGCCAAAAGCATCCGCCATTCGCATTTGCAACCATTGAGCCATACCTTGGCTTTGCACCAAAATGGTTTCAGGCTCAAACGGATTATCATTGGGTGCCACTTTTTGAACTTCAATTAGCATCTCGCTCAATGGCGATAATTTATTAGAGTAATAAACCGTAAACATCTTCCCACCTCATCAAAAAATACGATATGCATTTTGCTTGAATTAACAGGAAGATTCAACGATTAGCGGATGCTAAGGTGTAATTTCAACCTTGCCGAGTGGATAACGCACCTCCACTTTTTCACTCTGGCAAGAAATGGTAAATTTTAGTGAATTTTGCACCGCTTGTTGTTCACATGACTTATCTGCAAATTGCAGTGCTAATTGATTTTCTGCAATTTGTAGCGCTTGTTGGCGCTGATAAAGTTGCATCGTATGCCGATTTTGTTGATGCTGCCAACCTTGATAACCAAGCAACATTACACTCAACACACCAATCGCAGCCAATATACTGATAAAACTTTCTGCTTGATATAATTTATTCATAAGTTGAAAAATAATTAGAATAAGGTAAACGTGTCCAATGTGCGTAACGGGCAGCAATATTCTCTACTACCGCACGACTAAATGTTAAATTTCGCTCTTCTCTCAAATTATCAAAACTAGAATATAAAACACCATAAATCTTTTTTGAGCCTGTAATATCAAAATAATAATCGGTAATAATTATGCCATAAAAGTTTTTTTCTAATTTTTCATCAATCGCATTTTTTGCGACTACAATTTTAGGTGTTGAAATCGTCGTTTCTGGCAACTCTGACAAATGAGAAATGAAATAAATTTCTGAACGATAAGTATCAACATCTAAGTAATGTTTAATATTATCTACTTGAATATATTTTTCTTTAGTGGGTTTAGGATGAATAAAAATACTCTTTTCTTGGCAAGCATATTGGTAACTTTCCTCACCTACTTTGATTTTTACAAAAGATTCTTTTTTATCATGACAAACATCCTCTTTATACATTGAGTTTAAGAGGGTAATTCTTCTCGATAAATAACGCTCATAATCCATTAAACTGGAAGATTCTAAACCTAACCAACTTTCTTTATGGAGAAAAAGCAATATTAGTAATCCACTTAATAAAATTAACGAAGCTAATAAACTACTGGCATGAAATAATTGTTTGTTCATGGCATATCTTCCGCATTTAAGATAAACACTTTCGCTTCATTCTCATAACGAATATCTTGATAGCTTAAGACTAAAGCAATACTAACAAGATTTTTTGCCAGCCACTTAAAGGTTAATTGTTCTACTTTAAAATCAGCTTGCGTAATCAATTTCTGCCACTTTCCACTACTACAATTTGTTAATAATTGTTGGCAAAGCTCCCCAGTACAATTTTCTAACTGATTATCTGCATAAAATGAAAGTTCGCCATGCTCCACTTTTACGCCAAATATTTCTTTCGCTAATTCACTGGTTTGGTTCAGTTCTCCTATTCGACAGGCAGATTTTTTTGTTTTGCGTTTGCCTAAACAGCCATCATGATTCGCATCATAGAAAAAAATAAAACAGTTCTTATTTGACTCAGCATAGCGTCTGCCTTGATATTCAAACAATTCAAAATTGCTCTGATCTCTGGAGCTTCCCTGATAACCCAGATGTTGCAAATGCTGCTGTAAATAATTCAGCAACTGATGCGATTCTTTTTGTAACCACATCAGCCGTTGTTGTTTTTGTAGATTCAGTTGAAAATCGCTATATAGCTTACTGGCACCTAATAAAATTAAACTAGCAAGGCTTAAGCTCAGTAATAATTCAATCAAGGTAAAAGCGCTAATCCTTACATTGGCTACGTTTCGCTTTATCAATAACATAAGCCCGCCCTCCTTGATATTGTAAAATCTCCATGACACCATGACGGTTAATTTGCAAACATTTTGATTCAAGATTGCCAGCACTGCCGTCAATATTAATAAACGTTTTTGGATATAAACTTTTATTTTTTAATAAAATATCAGTATGTTGATTGCGATATAAGAAATAGTCTGTTTGTAATGAACAAGCGGTCAAATTTAGGCAGTCGCATATCATTTCTTTTCGGTTATTTTTAGGTTTTTCAATCGCAATTAAACACCAGGATTTTTGTTTTTCATTTTGTGAAATAGTTAAGGAATAACTTCGCTTTTCATAACGGGCTTTGCTTTGAATTTTATAAATAAAGGCTTGGATTTGGTTAATTTCTTGGTTTAGCGCAGTAATATCTTGTAAATGAAAAGCCACCATCGAAATGAAATAAAGTGCAATTACAGAAATGGCTAGGGTAATAAGCCCTTCAATCAGACTAAAGGCAGGAAATAATTTAAAATAATGCGACATAAAAAACGGTTCATCTTCTTTTAGCAGAATATGAACCGTTTATAAAAATCTGTAAATCAATCGAAAGCGATTATTCGATCAAGATCGCAAAAATAATTAGAAGGCAGAAGTATCTTGGAATAAACCTACTTTTAAGTCGGTTGCAGTGTAAATCACGCGGCCATCTACTTCTACTTCACCATCAGCTAAACCCATCACTAATTTGCGATTGATCACACGTTTCATATGAATGCGATAAACCACTTTTTTTGCCGTTGGTAAAATTTGACCTGTAAATTTCACTTCGCCCACGCCTAACGCACGACCTTTACCTTTACCACCAATCCATCCAAGGAAGAAACCGACTAATTGCCACATTGCATCAAGCCCTAAACAGCCCGGCATGACGGGATCACCAATAAAGTGGCAAGCAAAGAATGGAAGATCTGGATGGATATCTAATTCTGCTTCAATGTAACCTTTATCAAATAAACCACCGTTTTCAGTCATGAGGTTAATTCTATCCATCATAAGCATGGTTGGCGCAGGTAATTGCGGGCCTTCTTTACCGAATAACTCTCCTCGACCAGAGGCTAATAAGTCTTCGTAAGTATAGCTAGATTTGATGTTTGGTGTACAACTGTTCATTTTTTAGAATCCTATTTAAAGAAAAAAAGCCTGTTATCACAGCGCTCAGAATTAACTGGCATAGTACAGGCTTTTAAATTAGTGAACAACTGTTAGCTGAAATTATTCTAACTAATCGGATGAGTTACGTTTGAGAAATATCCCAAATAAACGCGACCAAATAGATGCATGCTCTTCATCTGGATGTGCTGCCAATTCTTGCTGAATTCTTTTTGCAAGCGTATCTTGTTCTTCGTCTGATTCTGCTTCAAAGAACGGTAAACCAAATAGCAATTCGCAAGCCTCAAACACATCTTCAACAGCCCAAAGATGAAATTGTTTAGCTTTTACTGCTTCAATTAGCTCAGATTTTAAGCTTAAATGCGAAAGACAGCTTTTTGGTATGAGCACGCCCTGTGTTCCAGTTAATCCGCGAGCCTGACAAAGCTGGAAAAATCCTTCGATTTTCTGATTTACGCCACCCACACTTTGTACTTGACCAAATTGATCAATCGCACCAGTCAGCGCAATAGATTGTGGTAATGGCAATTTTGCTAATGCACTGACTAAAACACAAAAAATGGCTAATGCAGAGCTATCACCATCAACCTCACCATAAGATTGCTCAAAAGCGAGAGAGGCAGAGAATGGCAGTTGAGTGGGCAATTCCAATAAATTCATCAAGCAAGATTCAGCAAGAAGAATACCTTTTGCGTGTAAATGCCCGCCTAATTCTACTTTTCGCTCAATATCGGTAATTTCGCCATCACCAAAACGCACCTGACAACTGATTCGTAAAGGCTCACCAAAAGCGGTGGGAACGCCATCAAACTCAATCACCGAAAGCCCATTGATTTGTCCAATCTTTTCTCCTTCCGTTTCAATATGCAGTTGATCCGTTAACATATCATTTAATGCAAACTGGTTGAGCTGTGCAGCTTGTTTTTCTTGATAACGGAAATATGCTGAAATTGACTGACAAGCGGTCAAATTTTCAAAATAATTTGCAAGCGAAGTAACATCTTTTTTAATTTTCGTCGGTGAAATCGTCACTAAATCTTGGCTTTCACTTTCTCGTGCATACTGAGCAAAAAACTCACTTAATGCTGAAGTCGTCAAAGATTGTTCGGTATAGCGTTTTGTCAACGTTTGGACATAATCGCCCCATTGCTGGATATTATTTGCGTCTACCGTTAAATAATTATGAATTTCGCTATATTCACCAAAATGATAAAGCGAATCGTCATATTGAAATAATGCGGCGATGTCTTCCCGACTGCCCACTAATAACAGTTTAAATGCGGTTTTAATCGGTAAAATTTTCTGTGGAATCGGAGTTAACGCTAACGGTGTGTATTCGCCCAATAATAGCGCTTGTTTTAATTTATCCCACTGCGCAATATCTGATAATAAGGCTTTAATACTCAAAACTATTGTTTGAGGTTCTGTTTTTGCTAGTAGCCCATCAACGGTTTGAATACGATTCTCTTTTTCTAAGAAAACCTGATAACCAAAAAGCATTTGGCTATCAAAATGTATTTGGGTACAAACAGGTTGCGTTGCACCTTGTATTAAATCATCTTCAATAGCTTGAATATATTCTGGAAATGTTTCCGTTTTCATTACCAATAAGCTACCACAAGCACGACGTTTAAATTGATTGAGTGCTTGTTTGGCTTCGGTTTGAAAATCAAAAAAATGCACCGCTTGTGCAGTGTCCGAAAAAGTATGTTGGGGGGTTAGCGATTGCCAAGCTAATGGGCTTAATCTCACAAAAATACCTCGTTATAGAAATTTGGTTTATTATACCGAATTCCGCTATACTGTTGGGGTTTAAAAGGGGGAAAAATGCGATATCAGAAATTAGAGAGCCAAGAAGCCAATTGGAAATGGAAATATCTCTTAAAAAAGTACCGTGAAGGCGAAAACATTACTAAGCATGAAGAGCAAAGTTTGGTTGAGCTAAAAGTGCAATTACTGACGACCCTACAAAACTCTCCTGCAGAAATTGAGCAATGGATTAAATCAGAAATGACCGCCGAGCAGCGTAAAAAAATGCGACAATCTATTCGCGCACGACGTAAACGTTTCTTTAATGCCGAAAAGCTCAGTACGCGTAAAAAATCAATTGATTTAGAATATGCTAGCTGGTTAAGCCTTTCAAAATATGCCAAATCGCAAGGCATTACCTTATCAGAAGCCGTCAATCAGTTAATTGATGAAGTAGAAAACCAAGATATTTATCGCGAACAAATTGCTAAAATGAAATCTAGTATTTCAGAACTCCTTAAATAATCTAAACCTCTCAGCATATCTCCTGAGAGGTTTTTATTTTATTAAAAATCTATAACAGAAATTATTGTACGAAGCCAACTAAGCGGTAAACTTCATCAATGGTTTTTTTCGCTCTTGCACGCGCTTTTTCTGCGCCTTCTCGGAAGATTTTTTCTAATAATGCTTCATCTTGGCGATAGTGATGATAACGCGCTTGTAATTCACTGAGTAAACCAGAAACTTGCTCTGCCACTTCTGTTTTTAAGTGACCATACATTTTTCCTTCAAATTCAGCTTCTAATTCAGCAATGGTTTTACCACTTACTGCAGAAAGAATATCTAACAAGTTAGATACGCCCGCTTTATTTTGTGGGTCATATTTCACTACAGGTGGTTCATCGCCATCGGTCATCGCGCGTTTGATTTTTTTCACGACTGATTTTGGATCTTCTAACAAGGTAATCACATTATTACGATTGTCATCCGATTTAGACATTTTTTTAGTTGGCTCAAGCAACGACATCACACGTGCACCAGCTTTTGCAATAAACACTTCCGGAATAGCAAAAACAGGCTCTATCACATTGCCTTCTGCATATTTTTTGCCATAAAGCGCATTAAAACGGTTAGCAATATCACGGGTAATTTCCAAGTGTTGTTTTTGGTCATCCCCTACTGGCACTTGATTTGCTTGATAAAGCAGAATATCTGCCGCCATAAGCACAGGATAAGTAAATAACCCAACATTCACATTCTCTTCATAACGAGCAGACTTATCTTTAAATTGCGTCATGCGGCTCATTTCACCGAAATAGGTGTAGCAGTTTAAAATCCATGCTAATTGCGTATGTTCTGGCACGTGAGATTGAATGAAAATTGTGCTTTTTTCAGGATCAATACCACAAGCTAAATAGAGGGCTAAAACATCTAAACTTGCTTTATGTAAGGCTTGTGGGTCTTGGCGAACGGTAATAGCATGAAGATCAACAATGCAAAATAGGCAGTCATAATCGTCTTGCATTTTCACCCAGTTGCGTAGTGCACCTAAATAGTTACCAATCGTTAATTCACCAGAAGGCTGCACGCCACTAAATACAATAGGTTTGCTCATAATTATCTCTTTTATTGATTAGAAAGGAATGGTGGCTATCTTAGCCGTTATTAAGGCATGAGAAAAGCGCAAGCGGTCGGATTCCATAGATTTTTTGCAAAATCTAGTAAGAATTCGACCGCTTGTATGTATAGTTTACTTATTTTGCTTTTGCATGAGATTGCTGAGAAGCCGCATCGGCCTCTTTTGCAAATCCATCAGCCTGTTTTGCAGCTTCTTGTGCTTCTTGAGAAAGTTTGATGACTTGTTGTTGGAATACATTCCCTTCCGCAATTTTCTGATCTGCTAACTGCTGAGCTTGTTCACCACCTTGAGCTAAAATTGCTTTAGCTTCGTCATATTTTTGCGTCATTAGCTTCAGATTTTCCTTAGCTTGTGCTGCTTTAGCCTTAGCAACCTCGGCTGCTGCTTTTGCTTTTTCTGCTTTTTCTTGAGCCACTTGCTTATAATCAATTACAGGTGCTGCTTGTTGAGCTGGTGCCGTTTGTGCTGCAGGCGCTGCCGATTGTGTACTTTTTGTTTGAACATTTTGATCACAAGCAGTTAATAATGTTGCAGAGGCAAATAATGTTAAAACTATTTTTTTCATGGTTTATCCTTATTTAATAAGTTTAATTATTGTGATTAGAAGTGCTATGTTTAATTAAGCATATCACTTTTCCACTATTTTTAATACATCAGCAAAATCATCCGCCACAAAAGTTGGCTCAGCTTTCGCAATCGGCACATTGTAGTTATAGCCATAAGTCAGTCCAACCACATCACAGCCTGCGGCTTTTGAGGCAATCACATCATTCTCTGAATCGCCAACAAACAACATTTCATGCGGCGCAATATTAAATTGCTGACAAATGAAGAACATTGGATCTGGGTGCGGTTTGATTTTGGGGAGAGATTGCCCACCTAACGTTGCACTAAATAACTCAAAAATACCAAACGCGGTTAATACCGGCTCAACTAAATGTGTAGGCTTATTGGTAATCACCACTAAAGTATAACCTTTCTCTTTGAGTGCAACTAACGTGCTTTTCACATTCGGGTAGAGCTCACTTTTTTCACAAACGTAAGTGGCATAATACTTATCAAAACTCGCACGCATTTGGCTCAGTTGCTCAGCATCAAATACTTTACCGGTCGAAGCGACCGCATTTTGGAAGAAAATATCTGCGCCTTTTCCAATCCAACTAAGCACAGTTTCTTGGGTCGTGGTTGGTAACCCATGCTCACTAAACATACCATTAGCGACTAATGTTAAATCTGGTAAAGTGTTTACCAAAGTCCCATCTAAATCAAATCCGATGACTTTATATCGACTCATTTTCTCTCTCCTTCTATCAAAAAAATAAGCGGTCTGATTTTGAAGGCATTTTGCAAATTGTTGCCTGAATCCGACCGCTTGTTGCTATTGTTTTTTAGTTTTATATGCCCAGAGCATAATCAATATTCCACCGAAAATCATCGGCATAGAAAGCCATTGCCCACGGGTAATTAAATCGCCAACTTGGTTAACAGAGAAATCCATCTCACGGACATATTCTACTAAGAAGCGGAACACACCATAACCAATGAGAAATAATCCTGCTACAGAACCCATTGGGCGAGGTTTGCGAATAAAGACGTTTAAAATAATAAACAGCACAACGCCTTCTAGGAAAAATTCATAAAGCTGTGAAGGATGACGTGGTTGGAAGTTACCGCCTAGGGAAACAAATGCCCAAGGCACATCAGTCACGCGCCCCCACAATTCGTCGTTAATGAAATTCCCAATGCGCCCCATCCCTAATCCAAATGGCACTAACGGCGCAATAAAATCTGCAGTTTGCCAGAAACTCCGTTTTTGACGAACTGAGCACCAAATCATGGCTAAAATAACGCCAATTAGACCACCATGAAACGACATTCCGCCTTCCCAAATTCTAAATAGATAAAGTGGGTCTTCTAAAAAGCGGGGAAAATTATAAAAAAAGACATCACCAATGCGACCACCGAGCACAACGCCCCAGAAACAGGTGTAGATAAGGTGATCAACTTGTTCTGTACTCCAAATACCGTTTGAAGCTTTCGCACGGCGCATTCCCAACCAATAAGCAAAACCAAAGCCGATAAGATACATCACACCATACCAGCGCAATGAAATCGGCCCTAAACTGAAAATAATCGGACTAATTTGCGGGAATTGAATAAATTGTTCGTGCATAATTTTCCTATTTTAAAAACATATTGATGGCAATCAGAACCAGCATCACAGCAAACGCTTTTTTAAGCATTGGCACTGGCAGCACATTTGCCGCATTGGCGCCTAATTTTGAAGTGAAATAAGAAGTTAACGTAATGCCAACTAGTGCAGGTAAATAAATATAGCCCAATGAATAATCTGGCATACCGTTTACGCCCCAGCCACTAACCATAAAGCTAAACATGCCTGATAGCCCTAAAAAAGCACCACAGAAAGAAGAAGTGCCGATTGCTTTTTTCATTTCAAGCCCACGGCTATTAAGAAACGGAACGATAAAAGCACCACCGCCAATACCAGCTACACTAGATAGCGCACCAATAATGGCACCAGCACTCACTAACACTTTGGTATTTAATGGCTTATTTTCCGGCCCTTTTTTCAAAGAGAAGATCATTCTGCCTGCGAGGTAAAATACCATCAGCGCAAATAAACGCGTCATTAACTGGGTATCTAAATTGCTGATCAGCAAGCCTGCTAGGAAAACAGATGCCATAATGGTAGGAATAAAGATCTTACTGACTGAAAGATCTACATTACCTAATTTATGATGGCGCTGAGCTGAAGAAAAGGCTGTCACCACAATTGTTGCAAAAGAGGTACCTAATGCGGTGGACATTAAATATTCATGCGGAATCCCAATCATCGGTAAGAGATAAACCAAACTTGGGACAATAATTAACCCACCGCCGATACCAAATAAGCCAGCTAAAAAGCCGACTACAGTCCCCAATAATAAGCAAAGTGCAAAAAATTCAATCATGATGCTCGCCCTTTATTTGATTGCCATGCCCGATAAGGTCTGCGTACGTCTTTCTTATAACCTTCAGACTTCGGCTCATAACGCTCAACCTGCACAATCTCTTTTCTTTCAAGTTTTCTATTTCGCTCTAAATCTGTTTTGCGATTTTCATTAAATAATACGAAAGCAAACTCTTTCATTACCTTACGGTAAACATCGCGCTTAAAAGAAACCACTTGTCTAACGGGATACCAAAAACTTACCCAACGCCAGCCATCAAACTCTGGATTCTTGGTTGCTTTGAGGTTGATAGTCGATTCATCTGCCGTTAACTGCAGTAAGAACCAACGCTGCTTTTGTCCGATACACACCGGCTGATTACAATTTCCCTCATTACGCACCAAACGTTTCGGGAGTTTATATTTCAACCAATATTTTGACGCCCAGATAAGTCGTACATCTTTTTTCGTTAAACCGACTTCTTCATAGAGCTCACGGTACATTGCTGTTTCAATGTTTTCACCTTCGTTAATGCCTCCTTGCGGAAACTGCCACGAATTCTGTCCAAACCGTTTTGCCCACAGAACTTGTCCATGTTTATTACAAATAACGATACCAACATTTGGGCGGTAGCCATCGAAATCGATCACTCGACCACCTTAATTCTATCAATACTGAAAAATGTCCTGATTGTTTCATAAATCCGGCTTTTATACAAGAAAATCCCCCTGTGTGAATAAATCTGTGGATAAATCAAAGGAAAGATGTGAAAAGACTCAGGATAACCCAACGCAATGTTGTCATCTCTTGTTTGCGTTAAAAACGAAAAAAGATCCAAATTTTGGATCTTAACTACTGGATAAACGCAATTTTTTGGTGGAAAAATCCTCTTCTTATGGATAAATTTGCAGATCTCTATACAAAAATGACCGCTTATTCACATTAGGAAGAAAATTATCCCCATCATCTGTGGATAAACCCGTGATTAACGTCAAGAATAGCGGTGAAAAAATTTATCCCCTACAGCAGCTAACATAGCCCCTATTACAACAACTATCGATCCCAAATAACTAATCAGGTTCATTTCTAATGGCTCAAAAATTTCAGGAAAAAAGAAATGTCCAAGCAAAGAAAAAATCATTGTGAAAATCGGAATCAAAGTTGTTACTAGGCTGACTTTTGAAGTATCCCATAAATTCAAAGCCTCACCATAAGAACCATAGGCAATTAAGGTATTTAAACAGCAATAAATAAAACATCCCCAAAAGAAGGCTCCTTCAATTTGTGGAATTTGTGTTGGCGTTGCCACAAAGGAAAACGACACGGCACAACAAGTATAAATAATCAACAAGATTTGTTGCGAACTAAATTGCTTTAGCAACAATTTTTGGGCAATACCATAACAAACCCAAATAAGGCTTCCTAATAAACTAACAAAGATCCCAATAGCATAAGCGCCTAATTGCAACAGCTCGTCAAACTTATCATTAAAAAAAGCAACTAATCCTAACAATAGCAATAATGAGCCTATTTTTTGAAAAAAACCAAATTGTTCTTTAAACAACAACACGCCTAAAAAAATCATCGTAAAAGGTGAGAACTGCCATAACACCTGTGTTGTAGTAGGAGAAATAGAATGCAAACTTTCCGCAATTAAAAAGAAATTACCTGAAAGCCCCAATGTACCTAAGGCAATTAACCCCAAAGTCTTGGCATTGCAAGCGGTCAATTTTGGCAGTTTTTTTGCAAATCCAAGTACTAATAACAATCCTACACTCGCAACAACAAACCGAGCCCAAACCAATGTCTGGGCATCCATTACTTTCATGACTTGTTTTACTGCAATGGGTAAACTTCCCCACATCATCGTAGCGAGTAACGCTAATACAAATCCTAAAATAGGCTTTTGAGTCATCAATTATTCCTCTTTTTTCCGTCTTGCCCGTGGATGCGCTTGATCGTAAACCGTTGCCAGATGTTGGAAATCTAGATGGGTATAGATTTGCGTGGTTGATAGCGAGCTATGTCCCAGTAACTCTTGCACTGCACGTAAATCACCGCTCCCTTCTAGCATATGTGTTGCAAAAGAGTGGCGTAATTTATGTGGATTTAGATGCGTTGCTAGCCCTTGCTTTTTACCCCATTTTTCCATAATCAACTGAATAGAACGGTGAGAAAGTCGGCCTCCACGGCGATTCAGAAATACTGCATTATCTTTCGGAGCAAAGCTAGCTCGAACAGCTAGCCAATTTTGCAATGCAGTGATAGCTTTTCGCCCAATTGGCACAATACGCTCTTTACTCCCTTTCCCGAATAAACGCACCTCTGCGCCCTCTAAATCCATATCGCCCAAATCAAGCCCTTGCAATTCAGACAAACGTAACCCTGAGCTATACATTAATTCCATCATAGCTAGATCACGCACAGCCAACGGCCCTGTTTCTTCAATATTTAATAATTCGCCAAGCTGTTCAGCATCTATATTTTTCGGTAAATGTTTTCCCACTTTTGGTGCTTTGATGCCAACAGCAGGATTCACTTTCAATACACCTTGCCCAACGAGAAACTGTAACCATTGACGAAGTGCAACAATGCGCAATCCAATACTTTTAGCACTTAACCCTTGCTTGTGGCTTTGGCTAATCATCCAGCGTACGGCACTACTATCCACATCAACCCAGTCTTTTACGCCAGCTTGAAGAAAAAGTTCGCAAGATGCCATCAGTTGGCGTTGATAATTACTTAAAGTATGAGGGCTGGCTTGTTTTTCGATACGAAGGAAATCCCAATAAGGTTGGGTTTGGGCGAAAAGCGGATTAGAATTTTGCATACAAGCGGTAAGATTTTGTTTAAGATTTACGAATTTATGATAATGACATATAACTTGAAAAAGTTACGCACGCATTGCAAATTTTCTGTAAAAAACGACCGATTGCGTGCGTAAACTTAAACATTAAGCAAGATTTAGCTGCCCAATTTTCACGCCAACATGACCTAATGCCACAGGACTTAAATACTGCCCCAAAAACTCAAACAATTCATCTAACACGGTAAACTGTTGCTGAACCTTGATATCGTCTTCAACCTTACGCACAAATTCGTAAGTTGCCTGACCGTTCTCAACTTTTACCTCAAGCGTTAAATAAACCGTTTCAAAAAAATGGTTTACATTACCCTCTTCACCGGGATCGCTTACTCGAACATTCCAATGATTGCTAAATAAAGTTTCAGTTTTTGACATTGTGTTTTCCTTTTATATAAAAATTATTGTGATGTTTCTTTAAATCCGACAGATTATTTGCTGCTCATAAACGGCATCATTCTCTAGCTTAATTCCATCTTCATTAAAATCAGCGGTATGTTTATGGGTAAATCTGACTTTTTCTGTCGCGCCCATTTTAAACCATTCATATTCCGAATCAATATGACCAATATCAATAGCTCTATAACCTAATTCGGATAAATTATAGGCTAACACTTTTGCAGTTGGTCCAAGCATAAGTAATATGAGACGATTTTCTGCATGCTGAATGATTGCTTGCTGAATTTGTTCGATGTAAGAATATGCATCTCTGGCAGGGCAAATAATTCGCTTAATGGAATGAGCATTATCAAATAAGTCATTTCCCACTCCAGAACGCGAAGTCACCCCTTCAACAATCAATAAATCTTTATCTTGCCAAAGCTGTTTTAATTTCTCGAACCAAAGAGCAGACTGGGTTTTATCTTGCCAATCGATATAAGGGCGAGAGAGAAAAGTATTCGCATATTCACTCGCAGTACATACGTTCTCATAATAAAGAGAATGATTGTTTAAATGAGTTCGCCAATAGCTTTGTGTCGAATCAATGTAAGGAGAAAGTGAATCAAACATCGGAGGCAAACAAATCAAGCGATTTTCATTGCTTTCCATGCGTAAAATATTTTCTAATTCTGCCGCTAATTTTGGATCATAATCTTGGTAAACAATCCAATTCCCTTTAATCAGGATAAATTCACCATCACCAAAACGAATCACTGAGCAAGGGTTTTGCAACATAAAATCCAAGGTTTCATCTACAGATTTCACCTTTATTTGACGAGGTAAAACTTTATGATTTGCCTGAGCAATTAGAGGTAACGTTTGGATAAGATTATCTATATCACAAAAATCACCTAATCGATGAGCCAACCAATAAGGTTTCTCGCTCGTCAATTTATTCAGCATGTCCTTGATGAAAGCCTTACGAATCAAATACATCTGACAATGTGCAAGATTGTAATGTTCTATCCGTCGGAAAAGTGCCGAATTAAGTCGCCCTTCTCCCTGATAAATTTTATCATCCCAAAACTCATGCTGACGTGAACATTCTAGTAATGCAAGCTGATACTGAGAACCTGCTAGATAACCATTCACATATTCTTGCAATGCACTAAAGTAATTTGGCGATAGCTGTAAATCTGCTTCCGCGACAATCGCAAATTCATTATCAGCAATCGTTTCATCTGCCGCTATTTTCCGCCAACATTCAATATGTGAAAGCGTATTAGCGATTTCATCCACCGTGATTTCTCGATGTAAAATCGCTTTAGCTTTTGACAAATTAAATACCGTTTCACCACCAAACTGAGAAACTAACTCAGATGAAACAGAAACGATAGGCGTATAATTGCAGCCATCTGCTTGAGCCAAGAAATGAGCAAGTTCAGTTTTCTGACTTGGCAGATAAATCACAAATCCTTTCATAGATTCTATTCACTTGATAATAAAAAGCCCCATAAAGGGGCTATTTGAGATTATTGCAATAGCGAAATATCCGCCACTTGTAGGAACAAGCCTTGTAACGTGTTTAAAATCGCTAAGCGGTTTTGGCGTAATGCTGGATCTTCAGCATTTACCATTACGTTATCAAAGAAACTGTCTACCGGTGCGCGTAAGTTCGCTAATTTATCTAATACTGCGGTGTAATCGCCTTTTGCAATAAGCGGTTGTACTTCAGTGCGTAATGCAAGTACCGCTTCAGCAAGGGCTTTTTCTGCTGGCTCTACGCAAGCGGTCAAATTAATCTTGCCAATTGCAGCATCCGCTTTGGCTAAGATATTGCTTACACGTTTGTTTGCTGCCGCTAACGCTTCTGCTGAATCTAAAGTACGGAAGTGTGAAACCGCACGCACACGCGCATCAAAATCAGCAGGGCGAGTTGGACGACGCGCCAATACCGCTTGAATCACATCCACTGCGATACCTTCATCTTGATACCACGCACGGAAACGACCAAGCATGAAGTCCACCACATCAGCAACCACATTTTGATTCGTGAGTTTATCACCGAAAAGTGCGGCTGATTTTTTCACTAAATCTTCTAAATCCAGCGGCAAGTTTTTCTCTACGATAATACGTAACGCACCTAATGCTGCACGACGTAATGCAAATGGGTCTGCGCTGCCTTTTGGTGCTTGGCCGATACCGAAGATACCCGTTAAGGTGTCAAATTTATCCGCTAAAGCGACCGCACTTGCAACAAGTGATTTTGGTAATTCATCACCCGCAAAGCGTGGCATATACTGTTCGTTTAACGCCACCGCAACTTCTTCATCTTCACCATCATGACGAGCATAGTGCATACCCATTACGCCTTGTGTATCGGTGAATTCGAATACCATGTTGGTCATTAAGTCACATTTTGACAGCAATCCCGCACGTTTTGCTTTCGCTTCGTCTGCACCGATTTGTTTTGCAATTTCACCTGCCAGTTGCTCAATACGGTCAGTTTTGTCTTTCAATGTACCCAGTTGTTGTTGGAACAACACGGTTTCTAAACGCGGTAAACGATCAACCAGTTTTTGTTTTAAGTCGGTTTTGAAGAAGAATTCCGCATCGGTTAAACGTGGACGAACCACTTTTTCATTCCCCTCGATAATCGCGGTTGGATCTTCTGGGTTGATGTTCGATACGAAAATAAAGTGCGGTAATAATTTGCCGTCTTTGTCATAAATTGGGAAATATTTTTGGTCGCCTTTCATAGTGTAAACCAAGGCTTCCGCAGGCACGGCTAAGAAACGTTCTTCAAATTTTGCCGCTAAAACATTTGGATATTCCACCAACGAAGTCACTTCTTCAAGCAGGCTTTCTTCAATATCAGCCACGCCGCCAAGTGCAGTCGCTTTGGCTTGAGATTTTGCAAGGATTTCTGCTTTACGCTCGTTGAAATCGGCTACCACAGATCCTTTTTCACGCAATAATTGCGGATATTGGTCGGCATGTTGAATTTCAAATTCTTTTTCACCTAAGAAACGGTGACCGCGGATGGTGCGTGCGCTTGCTACACCTAAAATTTCACCTTCAATTAACTCATCACCCAATAACATAGTTACGGTGTGAACCGGACGGATAAACTGCACGGTTTTGTCAGCCCAACGCATTGGTTTTGGAATTGGCAATTTCGCCAACGCATTTGCCACAATGTCGTTAAGTAAGTTTTTGGTTGGCTGCCCCTCAATTTTTGCACGATGAACTAACCATTCACCTTTATCAGTTGAAATGCGTTCTGCTTGCTCAACGGTAATACCACAACCGCGCGCCCAGCCTTCAGCTGCTTTTGTTGGTTTACCTTCCGCATCAAAGGCTGCAGACACTGCAGGTCCGCGTTTTTCGATTTCTTTGCTTGGTTGCTGTGTGGCTAAGTTCAACACTTTCACCGCCAAACGACGCGGTGCCGCAAACCATTCGATCTTGTCGAATGATAAACCCGCTTGGTTTAACTCCGCTTCAACGTTATCCGCAAAAGAGGTCGCTAATGTTTTGAGAGCTTTTGGTGGCAGCTCTTCCGTGCCGATTTCTACTAGGAAGTTTTGGGTTGTCATTTTGTTTCTCTTATTTAAAAATTCTGTAGATTTAAATTCTTATTTTCTTCGTTATTACTTCTGCCAAATCTCCCCTACCCCTCTTTGCTAAAGAGGGGATTGGATCTTTGGAGAGTTAAATATTTACGTCCTACTTTAACGTTTTTTGAAAGCAGATAATTTAATCTTTATTGACATTAAAATGTAAATGAGTCAGTTACTATCAATTTACTAAAGAATTCCCCTCTTTAGCAAAGAGGGGTTAGGGGAGATTTGGCAGATGTTAATCCAACCTCATACTCAATCAGCCCTTACATTCTCTAAAAATAAATAAATTTGCTCGACTACCGCTTCAATTTCACACATGACTTCATCATTACTAAATCGCATCACCGTAAAACCAAGTGAATTTAATTCTGCATCTCGCAATGCGTCTTTTTCCTGATAATCAGGTTCATAGTGCTGACTACCGTCCAATTCGATAATCAACTTTGCTTTTGCACAATAAAAATCAACGATATAACTTAAAAGTGGCTTTTGTCGATTAAATCGAAAACTTAATAATTGATCTCGATTGATGCGTTGCCATAGCTTTCTTTCCGCATCCGTTTGATCCACTCGCAATTTTTGCGAATTCTCTTTTAAGTATTTTTCATAGGGTTGCATGAACGCTATTTCTTACCGTTCTCAATCCCTTCACTCAACACCTTTTTAAACTGCTCATAATCACAAAAACCATGTTCATCTTTTTCACAGCCCTTGAGGGTTAATGCCGTTTGGTTTGGTGGTGTCGCTAAACTTAATGGCGTGATATTAATCAGCTGTTCAGTGGTTTGATAAACATAATCCAACTTAAATTTGAGCTTACCACTTGGTTTATGTTTCCACACTTCAAATAGTAACTTGCCACCGATTGGGATATTTTCCAATGAATCATCTAATTCATAAGGTTCAACACCTAGTGCTGCAAGCAGGGCAACAATATTAGAATCGTGTCCAACCAATAAGTTAATTTTGTTTTCACTATTTAGCTGTTGCTGAATAAATGCCAATAGCGGGTATGATGCATTTTGTGCTAACGCTTCGTTATTTTTAAATAATGTGCGGTAATATTCGTTTTTAATTTCGTTAATTGCACGCCATTTTTCTTGGCTATCCACTCGGCCGTTTGCGATTTCTGAATCAGGTTTACCCACATAATGTGCGAGCAATAATGCACTGACAATTTTCTTCCCGGTGCTGATAGAACCAGTAATCTTGACCGACTTGCCGTCTTTAATACTATATTCACCGACTTTTCCACCTAAATCACACTCGCCTTTTTGCAAGCAGTTTGGTGAGTTTTTGTAATCGATGATTTCACTTAATAGCGCATAATTTGGTGCTAATTTTTGCTGTAAAGCGGTTAAATCAACATTATTTTTTGCAGATTCAATCAAGGCTTGACTTGGATTATGCGCCTGCGTATTAAAAATTGGATCTTTTTCTGAACCAATTTTACCGTGATGTTGCAGTTGAACATTACAGCCCGCAAATGCACCAGAAACAATCGCTTGCCCTGTTGCAATGGTGCGTTGCACACCATTCGCATAAGCGAAAATACCTTCGCCCGATGCACAACGTTCTGTTGTTAGTAACCCTTTATCTGCAAGCCATTGACCTAAATACTGTCCGAAATAGGTTTCTAGCACCGTCCCTTTTGCAGTGAGATAGCCAGATGGTACATTCCATTTTGCCCATTCATAAGGGGAATATTTCGCCATTTCTTGCGGATCTTTTTCCACTGGTGAACGCAATCCGTGTCGGCTGAAAATCAATACTTTCTCTAATTCATAATCAGAACTTGAGGAAGTTTGACCATTTTCTGTTGCAAACGCACTACTTGCTAAAGCTGAGCCAAGCAAAAGTGCGGTGAATTTTAGGGTTATTTTTTTCATATTCGAGACCTAATCATTTAATGTTGAAATTGAGCTATAAAAATTCAAGGCATATTTGGTGCCGTAAACTAACACCATAAATACTGCAACAATATTGACTACCGCAAAAAAGATTAGTTGTTTACTGTTGCTCTCCACCCAGAGCATTTTAAATAATGCGAGCGTACCAATATTTTCATCAAGTTCGCTCTCTCCGCTTAGTGTTCTTAAGATTTTCAGCATCTTGCGTACAAAAGCGACAGTATTTATTGCCATGACGCTGAGTGCAATAAATCCTGAAGCCAAACTTAAAAACAGCACTAGCACATTACTCCACGCCCAATGTGTCCAATTCAGCTCAGAATACATAAATAACGCGAGTGATAAAAACAACACAGCGGGTGTTAAATTTCGCAAAAACATTAAATAGTCATCACCAATTCTAAATAAAAATTGCAAAAAACTGACTTTCTTCATTACTTACGAATTTTCCAACTTTTCTTGGTTTTCATTAAACGCACTTTGCCGTCTTTGGAGACATAGCCGCCTTTGACTACCTCTAAAATCGTGTTTTCAGGCAAATCAGAAGCAAACACTTCAACCTGTTGCTTATCTTCCGAAAGAATGCCATAAACCGCTTGAGTTTTATTGGCGGGATCGTCTAACTTAATTTCCGCTACATCAAACACTTGTACGCAAGCTTTTTTCAAATAAGAATAAGACTGACCCGCACTGGGTAAGCAACCGTGAGCATCGGTTTCCCCGCCCACGGTTGGTATTTCAGCTTGCGGTTGTGCATTGCTACAAGCGGTCAAAATCATCGCTGAAGTTGCAAAGGCTAACGCTTTTTTCATCATTTTAGAAAAATCTCTTTTAATTTGGATTCATCTAAAATAACACGATCATCATCTAACAATAATGCCGGAAAGCCTGCATAGCCTTGCGCTTTGGCATTATCAAATGCTGGGTGACGATCACGCAAACGCAACCATTGTTTCAAATTTGGAATAGAAGATAAGACTTCCACAGCCTCATAATCCACGCCTAGGCGTTTTAATTCCGCCACAAATGGCGCTGTATCAGGGCAATCTGCCGCATAATAGAGAATGGGTTTCATTATTCACCTCCTTGTTCTGCTGCCGCGGTTGGGTTTAATGTCGGTTCGCCAATTTTTGTCAAACGGTTACGATCACGATGTTCAAATGGTGCATCATAATTTGGGATAATCATGGTTGTGGTTTGATCATATGACCAAGTGCCATCATCATGGAATTTCACCGTCATTTCAAAACTTTCCGTGGTAAATGAACGTTCTAAAAACGGATTCGAAATGATGCCGTTTGTTAATGAACCGCGTACCGCTTTTACCGTAAACTCTTTCGCATCCGCCGGTGCATTACCGACTGCAATAAACGCTTGACCGCGTGGAATGCTACCCGTTAACAAAATATTGCCAGTTTCAGGTTCCCATAACCAGTAACCGACTTGATCATGGAAGGTTTCTACCTCGCCCGGTTGTACAATATGAGCGTGATAACGCAATCCATAATAGAGTTGCGGACCATTAGTTTGACCATCTGTCGGATGGGCTTCATAACGTTCGATATAAGGATCTTTTTCTGGCCCTTCTGCTTTCGGGTTGATATCCACACCACGCTTACCTTCCCAAACACCTGCTAATCTAGCCAATGGGCCTAAATTCGCGAGTGTATTAGGATCAGTTTCTGCTTCCGTGTAGATATCGTCGGGGTATTGAAAATCTTTCATCATTTTCTCCTTATATCGTTGTGTTAATGCTTAAAGTGCGGTCGTTTTTCGCTTTATTTTTTACAACCAGGGAAACCTAAGGCTTCACGGCTCGCATAGTACGCTTCCGCCACGCCTTTAGTTAATGCACGAATGCGTAAAATATAGCGCTGACGCTCTGTGACCGAAATCGCCTTACGTGCATCTAACAAGTTGAAGCTGTGTGCGGCTTTTAAAATGCGCTCGTAAGCCGGTAATGGTAACGGACGTTCTAATTCTAATAAACTTTTCGCTTCTTTTTCGTATTGATCGAAGCAGTAGAATAAGAAATCGGTATCTGCGTATTCAAAGTTATAAGTTGATTGCTCTACTTCATTTTGATGGAATACATCGCCATAAGTCGTTTTGCCCAGCGGGCCGTCAGACCAAACTAAGTCATACACAGAATCCACACCTTGAATGTACATCGCTAAACGCTCTAAACCATAGGTCACTTCACCTGTTACGGGTTTACATTCTAAGCCACCCACTTGTTGGAAATAAGTAAATTGGGTCACTTCCATACCGTTTAACCACACTTCCCAGCCTAACCCCCAAGCCCCTAAGGTTGGGTTTTCCCAGTTATCTTCCACGAAACGGATGTCGTTTTGCGTTGGATCAAAACCGAGCATTTCAAGGGAACCTAAATAGAGTTCTTGAATGTTGTCTGGAGACGGTTTAATCACCACTTGGAATTGGTAGTAATGTTGTAAACGGTTTGGGTTTTCGCCATAACGACCATCGGTCGGACGACGTGAAGGTTGCACATAAGCAAATGCCATTGGCTCTGGGCCTAATGCGCGTAATGCAGTCATTGGGTGAGAAGTCCCTGCGCCCACTTCCATATCAAAAGGTTGAACAACAGTACAGCCTTGATTTGCCCAATATTCTTGCAAGGCTAAAATCATGCCTTGGAATGTTTTTACGTTGAATTTTGTACTCATAATTTTTTTAATAACAATGTGATGAAAAATACAGGCATTATACTTGAAACTATAAGGCGGATAAAGGCGAAAAAGTGCGGTCAGAAAATCTTGGATCTTATATCACACCAAATTTTTCTGTTGTTGGCTAAAGTTAATCTAACTAAATTTAAAAGAGATTGATCAAAAGATAACGAGCATAAAAAATGAGAGTCTCTTTATTCTGACATATCCCTATGCTAAATAAAGAAAACTCTCATTTTGAACATTGCTGTTTACTTAAATACGTTGCCTACCAACGATACCCTAATTTCACGCCAAGTGTTCTCTGTTTACTTAATTGTGAACCTTGAGATTGAGCCGCATATACCGACATATGGAAATGCGAGATCTCACCACTTACGCCCAATTCTTTTTGCCAATAACGCCCGAACTGTTGTTGTAAAGTCGCCTGATTGACTTTAGTTTGCACACGAGCATTTGACGCATCGACATAATTTACCGAGAAATAAGGTTTAATTGTCACATCTTGAGCTGGTGTAAAGGTGTAATCTACCTTAACCCCTGTAGTATAGCTATTAAATGCTATTTTCGGTGTCTGGATATTTACACCTTCGTATTGGTAATTTTCACCTTCGATAAAGTGACGACTTACACCTAGATAAGGCTGTACACCTAATTCGCCTAAACGGAACTGATAGTTCGCATTAAGGCCATAACTCATCACACGACGATGGATTTTTTGGCTTTGTTCACCTGAGATTTTACTTGAACTCACCCCATAACCGGAGTTAACACCCAATTGCCAATCATGCCATTGATATTGTGCAAACGCTGACACCATCGTGAGATCCATCTGATTGGAGATTTGATCATCAAAGGTATTATTAGCACGACCATGTGAGAAAATAGCCCCAATCCGTCCATTTTCAACTTTTTTCTTAACACCAATTTGGCGTAAATTCATATTTTGTTGATAAGCACGGAAATCATCTGAATCATAACGTTTTTTATCTTGCGTAATATTCGTCCATACTGAAAGATCTGAATCCGAAACCAAAACGCTATCAAGCTCATGTTGAACTGAAAGCATACTATTTACCGTTGCAGACAATTCAGAAAGAGCGCTATTTGAATAACGACTAATAAGCTCTTTTTGCTTGTGAGTTTCTTCTGCTTTACGAGCCTCTTCCGCCTTGCGAGCTTCTTCGGCTTTACGTGCTTCTTCGGCTTTACGAGCTTCTTCTGCTTTACGTGCCTCTTCCGCTTTACGAGCCTCTTCCGCTTTGCGTGCCTCTTCAGCCTTACGAGCTTCTTCCGCTTTGCGTGCCTCTTCAGCTTTACGAGCTTCTTCGGCTTTACGAGCTTCTTCCGCCTTGCGAGCTTCTTCCGTCTTGCGAGCTTCTTCGGCTTTACGTGCTTCTTCGGCTTTGCGTGCCTCTTCCGCTTTGCGTGCCTCTTCCGCCTTGCGAGCTTCTTCAGCCTTACGAGCTTCTTCGGCTTT
>NZ_AFNK01000035.1 GCF_000238795.1 Haemophilus sputorum CCUG 13788
GGTTTGCGCTGTCGCTGCAGCAGTTTTCGCTGCTGTTGCAGTGCTTGCTGTTGCATTAACTGCAGTAATCACGTGATAAAGCTGCGAACCGTTAATTGCATCAGTAGAAGTTGCACTAATTGAACCTGCTGCCACATATTGAATTTGACGTTGGTTAGTTGCATTACCTACCGCTACAGTACCAGTACCAGTACCAGCACCGTTGTTACCAACTTCAGTTGTTCCACTAATTTTGATTGAGGTTAATGCATTTTTAGCACCGCTTGTTGAGCCAGCACCTAAAGCGACATCTTGTGCATTTGCTGCTTTTGCATCTTTACCTAAAGCAACAGCGCCTGCTGCAGTAACATTTGCATTTTGACCTAGCGCAACCGCACCTGCCGCAGTAGCATTCGATGCTGAACCAATAGCAACTGCATAATCTGCCGAAGTATTCGCATTCGTACCTACAGAAATACTTTCTTGCCCACTAGCCTTAGCATAACGGCTGGCCGCTAAAGAAAATGAACCCGTTGCTTGCGCGCCTAAACCAACAGCAACAGCACTATCTTTACCCGCAACGGTATTACGACCTAATGCGATGGCGTTATCTTCTGTTGTTGATACATTAGCATTACGACCAATTGCAAGACCAAAGTTGCCAGATACGTTTGCCTCGCGACCAATAGCAATACCGCTTTCTTTATTAGCCTTCGCAGTCATACCCATAGCGATAGTATTTTCGCCAATTGTTTTAGCGCCAAAGCCCATAGCAATAGCATTATTACCTTGTGAGGCACCTGCTGAATCATTAACTGTCGCACCAGTACCAATTGCAATAGCATTATTACCTTTTGAGCCACCAGTTGGACCGTTAACTACCGCACCAGTACCAATTGCAATAGCATTATCTGCCCATCCTCCAACAGTACTGCCCGAGCCCATAGCAACACCAGCTATCGCACCATTGACGGAATTTTTACCAATCGAAATCGCTTGAAAGTTTGATGCATTCGCATTTGTACCTAATGCTACGCTATCAATATAGCCGCCTCTTGCATTAGAACCAATTGCTGTTGAGTTAGTACCATTTGAAACTGATGAAACACCGATTGCAATCGCTTGAGTACTGTTTGTGGTAGCCGTTGCATCTTCACCAATTGCAATACCTTTTTCACGTTCAACAACAGAATTTCTACCAATCGCAATAGATGCATCTGCTTTTGCATTAGCTAAAGTACCAATTGCAGTAGAATTTCCTGCATTTGAGGATGCTGCTGTACCGAATGCAATCCCTTGGTTACTAGTTGCCGTAACAGTTGCCCCATTACCAATGGCGATACCCTGTTCACGTTGAACATTCGCATTCTGACCAATCGCAACTGCAGAAATTCCGTTTGCATTAGCAAAACCACCGATTGCAGTCGCATTCGTAGCTGTTGCGTTTGCAAATCCACCTTGCGCAATTGCAAAATCAGCCTCAGCATGAGCATCAGAACCTACAGCAACAGATTTAACAGCTGTTGATTTTGTAGCAATACCTAAGGCAACACTATTATCTCCAGTGCCAGTAGCTGCACGCCCAATAGCAACACCACCTTTGTTAGCGTCTGAGCTTCTACCTATCGCAATAGAACCTGTACCTGTCGAAGTACCGCCCGCGATAGCAGTTAGATGATTACCATTATCACCAACTATTTGGTTCATGCCTCCAGCAGTAATCGCATTCGCCTGCCCTGCAACCCCTAATGTTGCTAACGCAATCGCGCTTAATTTAAACAATTTATTAGCGGTACTTGTTACTGACGAGACAGAAACATCAGATGAAGCTTTCACCTGTCCTCTCGCCAATTCGGAAGTAACCACCAATGATTGTGTGGTTCTATTCCAAATAACCTTAAAAATCTTGTTCATGAGATTCCTTATATTTTAAAAATCACAAATTATTCATTATGTATGAATATACATGCATTTGTTAAAAATGCACTATAACCCCTATTAAGGGATTGTTGATTATATACCAAATTAAAAAAAATTGAACTTTTAAAAAAATTTAAACCACATAAAAAAGAAAATTTAAAAACACCTTTAAAATCAAAGCATTGCGAACGCTCCATCAGTTTACCCTTAGTGAAAAATTCACTCCAAAAGCTAAAAAAATAGCGTAAAGTGGTCGTACCTTACTGAAATTTACAAAAGTATTTGTAAAAAATTTAGAAAACTTCACCGCTTGCAGTTTGTCTGAAAAACCATTGCAGTAAAGATTGCAAAAATTTACTTATTTTCACTATGTGGAAATGCTTTTGTGATATGATGGTACGCTGTTTTTAGCTATAAAATTTGATATGAATATTCGTTTAACTGCTATTTTACTGATAATTGTGGCAGGACTAGGCGGCTGGTGGTATAGCCTGCAGCCAAAGGATGCCAACCCGTTAGATAACCTAATTAAACAACAAGGCACGCCAGACTATACAGGCGAGAAACTGTCTACTGAAGTATTCGACCTACAAGGTAAGCCTCAATACTATGCCGAAGCGCAAGAAATTAAGCGTTTTGAAGAAACAGAATTGACTGAATTTGTGCGCCCATTAGTGAATTTATTCGATAAAGAAAGTTCGCAAAAATTATGGGAGCTTACTGCAAATCAGGCAGAAATTACCAAAGAGAAAATCTTAACGCTTTCAGGCAATGTAAAATTAAATGCGCTAGATAAAACTTCTCGCTTACAACGCATTGAAACTGAAAAACTGATTGTGGATTTAAACACGCAAGATATTCAAACTGATGAAAGCGTGAAATCAACCGGTTTGGGCTTTACGACCACTGGCGTGGGGCTAAAAGGAAACTTAAAACAACAAGTGGCAACGCTGTTAAAAGATGTCAAATCTTTTATTGAGCCGACTGTCGTTCGTGAGAATAACGAACAGCCAACTCCATAATGATGAGGATTAACTAAGAATGTCTATGAAAAAATTTGCAATAAAATCTGCTTTTTTGACCGCTTGTCTTGCGATGAGCTTTTCAGCTTATGCGTTAAAAGGCGATACCGATCAGCCAATTAACATTGATTCTGGCAGCCAATCTTTAGATATGAACAGTAACACCGTTATTTTTAGCGATGGCGTTTCGATTACTCAAGGCTCGATTAAAGTGAATGCCAGCAAAGTCACGATTGTTCGCCAAGAAGGCAAAAAAGAAACCTTAGATGCGACCGGCTCTCCAGTGACTTTCCAACAAACTTTAGATGATGGTAAGCCTGTGAATGGTAAAGGCAACAGTGTGCATTACGACTTAAATAGCGAATATTTAATCCTGATTGGAAATGCGGAACTGAAACAGTTAGACAGCAAAATTCAAGCTGAGCGCATTACTTATGATGTGAAAAAACAACAGTTAAAAGCTACTAGCGGTGGTAAATCGCGCGTGAAAACGGTGTTAATTCCAAATCAATTAAACAATAAGAAAAAATAAGGGCAAATATGGCGACTCTTTATGCGGAACACTTAGCTAAGAGCTATAAAAATCGTCAAGTGGTAAAAGATGTAAGCTTGGCTGTTAACACTGGCGAAATTGTTGGATTGTTAGGCCCGAATGGTGCGGGTAAAACCACTTCGTTTTATATGGTGGTGGGTTTAGTTCGTCATGATAATGGTGTGGTGCGCATTGATAATGAAGACATTAGTTTACTCCCTATGCACGACCGCGCTAAACAAGGGATTGGTTATTTGCCACAAGAGGCTTCTATTTTCCGCCGTTTAACCGTATATGAAAACTTAATGTCCGTGCTACAAATTCGTAAAGATTTAATCAATGCGGAACGTAAAGCTCGTGCAGATGAGTTAATTGCTGAATTTCGTATTGAACATATTCGCGATAGTTTAGGGCAATCACTTTCTGGTGGTGAACGTCGCCGTGTAGAAATTGCGCGCGCTTTAGCAGCAAATCCGCAATTTATTTTGCTTGATGAACCTTTTGCTGGGGTTGACCCAATTTCGGTGATTGATATTAAAAAAATTATCGTTAATCTAAAAGAGCGCGGTTTAGGCGTGTTAATTACCGACCATAATGTGCGTGAAACTTTAGATGTTTGCGAACGTGCTTATATCGTGAAAGACGGGCATATGATTGCAACCGGCACCCCAAATGAGATTTTAAATAATCCATTAGTGAAAGAAGCCTATTTAGGTGAGCAATTTAAGTTGTAAATTTTTATTATTATGTTATTAACTGAATTTTTAACTGCGGAAAATATCCATTTAGATACGCCCGCCTCTTGTAAAAAACGTGCATTAGAAATTGCTGGAAAACTCCTTGCCGATGCGATGCGCAAACAGCTTCCAGAAGAAATTGATAGCGATGAGGCTTGCCCTATCGCTTGTTTTGATGCGCTTTTAAAACGAGAAAAATTAGGCTGTACTGCCTTAAATAATGGTGTGGCAATGCCGCACGCTAAACTGGCGAATGCTTGTACACAATCGCTTGAAAAACCGATTGCAGTATTCCTTAAACTAGAGCAACCTGTTGACTATGAAGCGCAAGATCGCAAAGAGGTGGATTTAATTTATGCTATTCTTTTTCCAGCGCAATCTTGTGATAACTATAAAGCGTATTTACCTAAAATCGCTGAAAAATTAAGTGATAAAAATATCATTAAACAGATCCGTACGGCTGAAACGGAAGAAGATATTTGGCAACTTTTCTGTTATTTAGACAATCAAGAAGAACAAGCTGAAGAAGCTCAAGAAACAGAAGAACAAGCCAACGAAAAAACAGAATAATAAATATTATACAAACACAAATAATTTGAGGTCTTATGGAATTAATTATTATCAGTGGGCGTTCAGGCTCAGGGAAATCTGTTGCAATACATGCATTAGAAGATATGGGATATTATTGCGTAGATAATATGCCACTTCCTCTTATTCCCCAACTAGCTGAATTTCTCGCTCAGACCAATAGCTCCGCGGTGATTAGTTTAGATATTCGTAATTTGCCGAATAATCCAAATGAAATTATCGACTTACAAACTCAACTAGAACATTACAACACAAAAATTATCTTTTTAGATTGTGAACGTAATACCTTGATTCGCCGTTATAGCGATTCTCGCCGTTTACATCCGCTTTCAACAAAAGATCTTTCATTAGAAAGCGCGATTGATTTAGAAGATTCATTATTAGATCCGCTTATTCATCAAGCTAATCATATTATTGACACTACCCACCTTTCATCTCATGAATTAGCTGAAAGTTTACGGATGTTATTACAAGGTGCTAGCGTTAAGGAACTCAATATTGTGGTGGAATCTTTCGGCTTCAAATATGGCTTGCCGTTAGATGCCGACTATGTTTTTGATGTGCGTTTTCTGCCTAATCCGCATTGGAATCCTGAACTTCGTCCAATGACAGGGCTTGAACAGCCTGTGATTGATTTCCTTGAACGCCACACAGAAGTGCATCAATTTATCTACCATACTCGCAACTATTTAGAGTTATGGCTTCCGCAACTTGAACAAAATAATCGTAGTTACTTAACGATTGCAATTGGTTGTACAGGCGGAAAACATCGTTCTGTATTTGTTGCCGAACAAATTGGGAAATACTTTGAAGCTAAAGGAAAAAAAGTCCAAATTCGCCATCGTAGTCTTGAAAAATATACAAAACAGCATAAGCCAGACTAAAATCTACACAAATTTACCGAACTAATATAACAATTGCTTGTCCATTGAGGTACAATTATATTACCGGTTGACGGTACTAACTTTATAAGGATTGAATTATGACTAAATTTACTAAAATCAGTGCAACTGCATTATTTGCATTATTTTTAACCGCTTGTGACAAACCAGCTAACAAACCAGCAGAAACTGCAGCACCAGAAAAAACACCAGCGGCAGCGACTCAAGAAAAAGCAGCAGCACCTGCAACAGAAGCGGCAAAACCTGCAACAGAAGCAGCGAAACCCGCAGCAGCTGATGAAATGGCACAAGGTAAAGCTGATTTAGAAAAAGTACTTGCTTGGGATAACCAAAACCAAGGTCAAATGGTTAAACTTCAACAAGAATTACAAGCTAAAGCAGCATCTGGCGATCCAAAACAAATTGAAGAAGCAGTAAAAGGCTTTACTGCATATATCGATGATACGATTAAATCATTAGATTCACTTGATATTAAAAATACACAAGTGGTTGACTTCCGTAATTTAGCTAAAGATGTTTTAGGCTTATCTCGCGATGTGATGGTTGATTCATTAAAAATTGCTTCAAACCCACAAGATGCAGATTTACAAAAAGGTCTTCAAACTAAAGTTCAAGACTTAATGCAAAAAAGCCAAAATCTTTTAAACTCACAAAATGAGTTAAAAACAAAATTTGGTATTAAATAATTTTAACTTTTCTTTTTTAAAGGTTAGGTGATTGCCTAACCTTTTTTATCTTGGATGATTAAAGGTATCACGATGAAAAAATTCACTGCTCTAAGCACAGCTGCATTATTAGCGATTTTTTTAACCGCTTGCGATAAACCTGCAAGTCAAACAACAGAAGCTGCAACACCAGCAAAAGAAACAGCTGCGGCATCAACACCAGCAAAAGAAACAGCAACATCTGCGCCAGCAAAAGAAGCTGCACCAGCGCCAAAAGCAGATACAGGTGAACAAGATTACAAAACATTCCGCCAATGGAAAGCTGAACAAGAACGTGCAATTAACGCCGCATCTGAAGAAGCGATGAAAAAATTAGGCGAACAGGCTGATCCAAAAGTGATGCAAGAAACGCTTAACAAAGTGTTAATGGAACAAATTCAAGCAGTTAAAGCGAGTGCAGAAAAATTAGACATTCAAGATGAGAAAGTTAAAGCATTAAAAGATAAAACATTAGAAGTGTTAGCGCTTGGGCTAAAAATGATGGAAGCGACTGAAACTGTCGCAAAAAACCCAACAGAAGAAAGCCATAAAGCACTTGGTGAACTACAAACTCAACTCAATAAGCTGGCAGATGAAGGCCTAGCATTAGAATCTGAATTAACACAGAAATATGAACCTGCGCCAGCTCAACCTGCAGCGCCTGCAGAACAGCCAGCAGCTGAAGCACCTTCTGCGCCAGCAGAAGCGCCAAAAGCACAATAATTTTTCCTATTTAGGGGCGTATAATACGCCCCTTATATATTTTTAATTCCTTTAATAATCAGAAAAAATGGCATTAATTGAATATCATCCGCCACTTGAGCCTTTTTTAGATGAGGTTTATCGAGATAACCATATTTTAGTGATTAACAAACCTAGCGGTCTGCTCTCTGTTCCTGGCAATCGCCCTGAATATTTTGATAGTGCAATGACTCGCGTGCAGAAAAAATATGGTTTTACTGAGCCAGCCCACCGTTTAGATATGGCTACTAGCGGTATTTTACTATTTGCTTTAAGCAAAGCTGCAGAAAAAGAACTCAAACGCCAATTTCGCGAACGTGAACCGAAAAAACACTATATTGCTCTGCTTTGGGGAAAATTAGGCGAAAAAGCGGGCGATACGGGTGAGATGAATTTTCCTCTGATTTGTGATTGGGAAAATCGTCCTCGTCAAAAGATTTGTTATGAACGCGGTAAAAAAGCAATTACGCATTATGAAGTCTTAGCGCATTTGCCAAACAATACAACGAGAGTGAAATTAACCCCAATTACTGGACGCTCTCATCAATTACGCGTTCATAGCTTAGCACTAGGCCATCCTATTTTAGGCGATAAATTTTATGCCAATCCACTAGCAAAAAGTTTATCTCCCCGCCTTTGCTTACATGCTGAGAGTTTAACAATCACTCACCCAATTACCGGTGAGCCGATGACATTTAGCGCTGCGCCTGAGTTTTAATTTGAGTTAATAACTGGCGATAATAGTCCCAAGCAAAATAACGACCGGGGTCGGCTTTTCTTCCTGGAGATATATGCTGATGCCCGGTAATCCGCTCATCAACAATTTTCGGATAAGCTTGTTGAAGTTTATCCGTTAATTTTGCCAAACTTTCATATTGTGCTTGAGTAAATGGCTGATTATTCGAGCCCTCTAACTCAATACCAATCGAAAATTCGTTACACTTCTCTCTTCCTTCAAATATAGAAAGCCCCGCGTGCCACGCCATTTCATTAAAATTCACGTATTGCGTGATTTCACCTTGTCGGTTAATTAAACAATGCGCAGAAACTCGTAAATCTTTAATTTCTTGAAAATAAGGATGTGCCGTTGGATCTAACTTACCTTGAAAGAAATCATCAATAAAATGCGCGCCAAACTGCTCTGGTGGCAAACTAATATAGTGAATCACTAATAGCGAAATTTCAGTCCCTTCGGGACGGGCATTGAAATGAGGGGAAGGCACTTGTTTTTGATGAATCAGCGTACCGTTTTTAAGCGTTAAATCCATAAGCGTTTGTGATAAAATGGCTAAAATTGAACAAAACTAGAGAAAATTATGCTGAGCTATCGTCACAGTTTTCACGCCGGCAATCATGCCGATGTGCTCAAACACATTGTAGAGCTTTTGATTCTACAATCCTTACAACAAAAAGAAAAAGGCTTTTTATATTTAGACACCCACTCGGGCGTTGGGCGTTATAGCCTATTTAGTGCTGAATCTGAAAAAACAGGCGAATATTTAGAAGGCGTTGCCCGCCTTTGGGAACGTGATGATTTACCCGAAGAAGTGGCGCTTTATATTGATGCACTCAAAAAAATCAATCGTGGTAATAAACTGAAATATTATGCAGGTTCGCCATTACTGGCTGTTAATCAGCTTAGAGCACAAGACCGTGCAATTTTAACTGAACTTCACCCTAATGATTTTCCATTATTGCGCCAAGAGTTTGCCAAAATTGAAAATGTACAAACCAAGCGTGAAAACGGTTTTCAACAATTAAAATCAGCTCTGCCTCCGAAAGAACGTCGTGGTTTTATTTTAATTGATCCGCCTTATGAGCTTAAAGAAGATTATGAGTTAGTGGTTAAGGCTATTGAAGAAGGCTATAAACGTTTTGCGACCGGCATCTATGCAATTTGGTATCCAGTTGTGCTTCGCCAACATAGCAAACGCATTGTGAGAGGATTGCAAGAATCTGGAATCCGTAAAATTTTGCAAATTGAGTTAGCTGTGCGCCCAGATTCTGATCAACGTGGCATGACCGCGAGTGGAATGATTGTCATCAATCCGCCATGGCAGCTAGAAGCGCAAATGAAAAAAATTCTGCCTTATCTGACTGAAGTTTTAGTACCAGAAGGCACTGGTTCATGGACTGTTGATTGGATTACGCCAGAATAATCACATAAAAAAGGGGAATACTCCCCTTTTTTCATTTCTGCAAGCGGGCTATTTTCCGCTTTATTTTGCAAATGCCTTTAAAGATATGTTTTAGTCAAACAAATCCTGTTTAGTTGCTTTACGAAAACGTTTGTCATCTATTAGAATACCTTTACCGATCACCCCTAACAGGAAGCATTATGCAATCTTACAAACATCAATTCATTGAATTCGCGCTAAGTCGTCAAGTATTAAAATTCGGTGAATTTACGCTTAAATCAGGCAGAAAAAGCCCTTATTTCTTTAATGCAGGATTATTTAACACAGGAAAAGATTTAGCTAAATTAGGCGAATTCTATGCCCAAGCCATTCAAGCTGCCAAAATTGATTTTGACGTTCTCTTTGGCCCTGCCTACAAAGGAATTCCCATCGCAACAACCGTTGCTGTGGCACTTGCTAACCACTTTGATTTAGACAAACCTTGTTGCTTTAACCGCAAAGAAGCCAAAGATCATGGCGAAGGCGGAAATCTTATCGGCGCACCATTAAAAGGGAATATTTTATTGGTTGATGATGTGATTACCGCAGGCACCGCAATCCGTGAATCCATGGCGATTATTGAGGCTAATCAAGCAAATCTAGCCGGCGTTTTCATTGCTTTAAACCGAAAAGAAAAAGGCAAAGGTGAACTTTCCGCGATTCAAGAAGTAGAACGTGATTATCACTGCCAAGTGTTTTCGATTATTGATTTTGATGACTTATTACAATTTATCGAAAAATCAACTGAATATGCGCCATTTTTACCTGCAATGAAAGCTTACCGAGAAGAATATGGTGTTTAAAAAGCTCCTACAAGCGGTTGGATTTTCTCTCTGTTTTGCAACCGCTTATGCTAATAATGAAACAACAGAAATAAAGCCAAGTGTGCTAAAACCCGTTCGCATGAGCAAAGCTGAGCTTGTGAACATTTGTCAACAAATTAGAAATGACTGCAAAGGAGAAGAACATTATCTCTATCAAAGTGACAATGGCGGTTATTATTATATCAACGATGTGCCGCAGTTTGTTATGCTGAATAAAACGGATAGTGGCTACGAAGTCAATACCATGTGGTATTTTGGCGACTATAAACAGAATAAAAATCAGGAAAAAAGTTATAGCCACTCTCAAGAAGAACTTTCTTATGTGGGGCTAAAAATTCATCCGGCTTTCTATCCAATTCATGATGACGACAGCGTCATTGCCCTAAAACGTACTTTTTATAAACCGCTTTCTGAGGGGGAATCTGTTTCTGAAATCGTCGATTTTATAGACTTAAAGCATTATGGCGAATATGAAGTCGTGATGGAAAACATTCCTTTTTATCAATACGAGAAAAAGCGTGCTTGTTTTAATGCAGAAGATTATAAAAATAGCCCACATTGCTATGATGAGTTCAGTCGTATTTTACAAATAAAATTCCACCGAAACGAACCAGCGGCGGACAATAATGCACAATCGCCCTCTATATATGAAAATAATTTTAAATGGGAATTACTTTATACCGATAAAATTTGGCCCGCTCATCAAGCCAAAAGCGAGCAAAAAGTGATACACAAACCCTCGCTTTTTGTGAGCCCTTATCAAAAAGCGATTTTAGAATGGCCTACTGAAGATGGCGCTCAATAATTTGGAATCACAATGATGACCAGCCCTATTATCAGTGGGGCTTAAGCTATACTACAATCATTTGGAAAGCAGGGGTTTCTGATAAGATGAAAACAAAAGAAGTTTCACCTGTTAAATGGGTAAGACCATTTGAGAAATAAGAATAGTTAGAACGTTTATCGCAAATTTTTCATCAAAAAAGACCGCTTGCAAGCGGTCTTTTTTCTTCAATTTTTGGCTAAATCCAGCCAATCTGTTTTAAAAGGAATAATCCCACATTAGTACTAATGACTGAACCAATTGTGGTAAGTCCAATTAAATTCGCCGCGCCAGTACCATTGCCGCCATAAGCACGAGTCATCGCATAAACAGCTGCGGCAACTGGTGCGGATGCCGTTAAGAAAATTATACCTAACTGAATCGGGGAAAGTTGGAAAACCCATTTGCCTAGTGCAAAAAGAAATATTGGCGCAAACACAAGGCGAATAGCTGCCGAATAAAGTACGACACGATTAAGCTCTTGTTCAGCTTTATCTTCACTTCTTAGGCGGTATAACGCTTTAAAGTCAATGCTCGCTCCGATACAAATGAGCGCTAATGGCAACGTTACTTGGGCAAGCGGTTGCAATGATTTCATCACTGGCGTTGGAATACGAATTTCAAAATAGTTAAATACCATGCCCACAATAATGGCTAAAATCAGAGGATTTTTGATAACCGCTTGCAATAGTTTCATTGCATTCGGTTTTTCATTACTCAATGAATTAAGAATTGTCACCACACCAAGACTATTGAAAATAAGCACTAAAAATGCTGTATAAAGCGAAACAGGGGCAATCCCAGCATCGCCATAAGCATTGATAACTAAAGCCAGCCCTAAAATCGCAGCATTTGTTCGGAAAGTGCCTTGCGTGAAAATACAACGATATTCACGCGTTTGAATATTTCGCGCGGCCCACCACTCTGCCCAAAGGTAAATGATCAACGTGCCGACTAAACCAGTTAGAATCAAATTGATTTCTTGTGCAAAATTCAGCGGGCTTTTAATGACATTTAAAAACAACATTGGCGGCAAGGTAAAATTAAAGACCAGCTTAGATGCCGTATGACAAAAAGCATCATCTACAAATTTTCGACGACGTAAAAATACGCCCACGAACATGAGAAAAATAATTGGGAAAGTAACCCCAAAACTATATTGCAATGATTCCCAAAACATACTGCTTACCTGATTTTTTGTGATTATTTGGCATAATGAGAAGTAAAAAATAGCACGAACAAAATACAAATAGAAATAATTTTTTGAAAGCCTTAGCTTATTTTCACTATAAAAAAAACATAGCCCGAAATTCGGGCTATGTTTTGATAGGATGCTTAAAGTCCGGCTTTAAGGCTGGCTTCGATAAATTTATCTAAATCACCATCTAAAACCGCTTGAGTATTACGGTTTTCTACGCCTGTTCGTAAATCTTTAATGCGAGAATCATCTAACACATAAGAACGAATTTGGCTTCCCCAACCAATATCAGATTTACTCTCTTCCATTGCTTGTTTTTCCGCATTCTTTTTCATCATTTCCATTTCAAACAATTTTGCTTTTAACTGCTTCATCGCCTGATCTTTATTTTGATGTTGAGAACGACCGTTTTGGCATTGCACCACAATACCCGACGGCATATGGGTAATACGCACTGCAGATTCAGTTTTATTGACGTGCTGACCGCCCGCACCAGAAGCACGGTAAACATCAATCCGTAAATCTGCTGGATTGATTTCAATATCAATATCATCATCGATTTCTGGATAAACAAAAGCCGCAGCAAACGAAGTATGGCGACGATTATTTGAGTCAAACGGACTCTTACGGACTAAACGATGAATGCCTGTTTCAGTGCGTAACCAGCCAAAAGCATATTCGCCAGAAATCTTAATGGTTGCAGATTTCAGACCAGCTACATCACCATCAGAAACCTCAATCAGTTCGGTTTTAAAGCCTTTACTTTCCGCCCAACGTAAATACATTCTGAGCAACATTTCTGTCCAGTCTTGCGCTTCTGTTCCGCCTGATCCTGCCTGTAAATCGACATAACAATCTGCTGCATCATGCGCACCACTAAACATTCTTTGGAATTCTAATTTTGCTAATTTTTCTTCTAGCTGATCAGCTTCGGCTTGCGCTTCTTGGAAAGTATCTATATCTTCTGCTTCAACCGCTAATTCAATTAAGCCTTCAACATCTTCAATCCCTTGATCTAAGTCTTTAATGGTATTGACCACCAATTCTAAACTCGCACGCTCTTTTCCTAGCGCTTGCGCTTTTTCAGGTGTATTCCAAATTTCAGGTTGCTCTAATTCAGCATTCACTTCTTCTAAACGTTCAACTTTCAGATCAAAGTCAAAGATACCCCCGAAGCAAATTTGTGCGTTCAGCCAAATCCGCTAATTGGGTTTTAATGGGATTTAATTCAAACATGATTTTTCCTTCTAAATAATTCGGCGCGTATTATAACGTAAGCGGTTAAATTGTTGGAAAGTTTTGCAAATCAGAAAGGCAGAAAAAAAGAACCCTACGGAAAACCCGCAGGGCAAATCTTTTGTTCTAATTCTGGAGGTATGAATCAACTGTTTTATAAAAGGAGACAAATAAAACAAAGAACAAAAGTAAAAACTAAAGGAAATTAGTTGGCTCCTCCTGCGGGACTCGAACCTGCGACATATGGATTAACAGTCCACCGTTCTACCGACTGAACTAAGGAGGAACAAAACAAGGTTATAATAGGCGAATTTATCAAATGAGTCAAATGCTCCGTTTAAAATTCACTTTTTATTGCATTTTTTACAATTAAGGCTGGCAAATTACACAATTTGACATTTGAGGTAGCTTCATTTCGCGTACAGAAAAATGTAAGCCATCTATCAATAATAATTTCCCAGCTAAACTTTTCCCAATATTCAATAAGAGTTTAATCGCTTCTAATGCTTGCAAGCTACCAATCACTCCCACAATAGGCGCTATCACCCCGGCTTCTACACAGCTTAAGGTTTGCTCGCCAAATAATTGGCTTAAACATTGATAACAAGGCTCGCCTTGTTGATACGTAAAGACTGAAACTTGCCCTTCAAAACGAATAGCCGAACCAGAGACAAGCGGTCGTTTTTGTGCAAAACATTGCAAATTGAGCTGATTTCTCACCGTAACATTATCTGTACAATCTAATACTAAATCACAGTTCGCAATCAATTCTGCCCAAGTTGCCTCATCGCAATGCTGATTAAGCGCTTTAATCTGAATATGGGGGTTAATCGCTTCCAATCTTGCTTTTGCAGAAAACACTTTTGGCTGTCCAATGTTTGCATCTGTATGCAATATTTGACGTTGCAAATTAGAGAGTGAAACCGTATCAAAATCGACCAACGTTAAATGCCCTACTCCAGCTGAAGCTAAATATTGTGAAGCAGCACAACCTAACCCACCTAAACCAACAATTAACACGCGTGCTGCTTTGAGTTTTTCTTGCCCTTCAAAATCGACGCTTTTTAATGCAATTTGGCGGTTATAACGCAGCATTTCTTGATCGGAGAGTTCCATAACGTTTGAGTCTCTTTATTGATAACAATGGGCGTACAAAGTACGCCCTAAAATATTTCGTGAAAAGGTTTAACTTAATAACGCATTAAACGGTTGAATTGTCACTTTTTCGCCTGCTGCCACATTACTGCGTTCAGCCTCTAATACGATAAAGCAGTTACTTTCATAAAATGCGCTAAAGATATGTGAACCTTGCATCCCAACGGCTTTTACCATCAAGTTGCCTTGTTCATCTAAATAATAAAATCCGCGTTGGAAATCTTGTCGTCCAACCGCTTTTTTCAGATTTGTTGCCGCGCAAGCGGTTAAATTTGTCGTTAAATTTGCAATTCCTTGAGCATTAAAGCCAGATAATTTGGCTAATGCTGGCTGTACTAATTGGTAAAATGTGACTAACGCCGAAACTGGGTTACCCGGTAATCCAAAGAACCATGTTTTGCCTAACTGACCAAAAGCAAAAGGTTTGCCCGGCTTCATCGCAATTTTCCAGAAATTTACTTTGCCCAATTTTTCTAACACCGCTTTAGTGAAATCAGCTTCCCCAACAGAAACACCGCCGCTTGTAATCAATACATCACTAGCCGCTTGTGCTTCACTAAACGTTTTTTCAAAAAGCGCTGGATCATCAGATAAAATGCCATAATCTAGAATTTCACAATTTAATTTTTCTAGGAGTAAGCTTACAGTAAAGCGATTAGTATCATAAATTTTGCCAGCTTCTAATGGTTCACCAACACTGGTTAACTCATCTCCCGTTGAAAGAATGGCAACTTTTAAACGGGAAAAAACAGAAACATGCGCAATACCTAATGAAGCCAATAACGGTAAGCTAGCCACGTTAAGTTTGCTGCCTTTCGCTAACACTAAAGCGCCTTGCTTCACATCTTCCCCGACTCGGCGAATGTTCGCACCGAGCTTAGGTTGTGCATTAAAACGAATACGATCATCGGCAACCGTTTCTGCCTGTTCTTGCATAATCACAACATCTGTGCCAGCTGGAATCATCGCTCCTGTCATAATCCGTACACATTCGCCAGCTTGAATTTGTCCAGTGAATGGATTGCCTGCAAAACTTTTTCCAATAACGCGAAAATCAGCAAATTTTTCTAAATCTTCAAAACGAAGCACATAACCATCCATCGCTGAATTATCAAAGCCTGGCACATCAATCGGGGAAAAAATATCTTCTGCCAGAATACGATTTGCACATTGATTTAATGGAAACGTTTCGATTGAGCTTGGTGTAGGTAATTGACCTAGCATCTCTTCTAACGCTTGATTTAATGGAAGCATTACGTTCTCCTTTTACGTTTTTATGACTACTGTGGCACATCAATCTATATAAATAGAAAGAATACCGACCAGTAAATGATTCATCACCACAGAGGCTAAATTTATCGTGTAAATCTTATCATAGCCAAGGTATGAATTTAATTCAGCAAGCAAATTTATTTGCTTTCGGCTTGTAATAGCTTATCAATCACGCGACCTACTGCAAAAAAAGCGAACGTCGCAGTGACTATAGTTACCGCACCAAAGCCATTCGCACAATTCATTGTGGCTGAGATTTCACAACCTTCGCCCATCTTCGGGAAAATTAGGGGCTGGGTAGAAAAAACACAATCTACGCCAAATTTGCGTTTTGGATTTTGACTAAAATGATATTCCTTGCGTAGCAGCGCTCGAACTTTTGAGGCAAGTGGGTCTTGAATCGTCTTGCTTAAATCCGCAATTTGAATTTGACTCGGATCTGTCTGCCCGCCAGCGCCACCTGTAGTAATGAGGCGAATTTTATTGCGTTTACAATAGGCAATCAGTGCGGCTTTAGTTTTTACCGAATCAATCGCATCAATCACATAATCATAACCGCGGTTTAAATAATCCGCCAGATTATCTGGGCTAATGAAATCATCAATAATTTCAACTTGACATTCTGGGTTAATTTCCGCAATTCGTGTTTTCATGGCTTCCGTTTTTAAGGTTGCCACCGTGCTCGTTAAGGCATGAATTTGGCGATTGATATTGGTGACACAAATATCATCCATATCAATCATGGTAATTTTTCCGATACCAGAACGCGCCAGCGCTTCGACCGCCCAAGAGCCAACACCACCAATGCCAATCACACAAATATGCGATTGGCGCAATTTGGCTAAACCTTCTGGCGTATAAAGGCGACCAATGCCACCGAAACGTTGTTCAAAGTTATCTACTCTCGCCATTATAGATTTCCGTTTTTGATATTTTCTAATTGCTCCCAACGCTCGAAGGCTTGTTCTAATGCCATTTCTGCCTCAGCGAGTTTTTGCAGTTGCGCTTGTGTATAACTGGCTTCTTTACTAAAGAAATCCGCAGAATTCACTTCTGTTTGTAAGGCTTCCATTTCAGCTTCTAACGCTTCCATTTGTGCTGGCAATGCCTCTAACTCACGCTGTTCTTTATAGGAAAGTTTTACTTTCTTTTGCTCTGCTTTTGGCTTTTCAGCTTTCACTGGTTCGATTGCAAGCGGTTCATTTTTCTTCACATTTTGCGAATGGGCTGCAAGGCTTGCGTGATATTGGATTTGTTGCTGTTTCGCATCAAAATATCCGCCAATATATTTATTTACCACACCATCGCCTTCAAAGAAGAAACACTCTTCCACCGTATTATCAATAAATTGACGATCGTGACTCACAATAATCAAAGTGCCTTGGTAATCTGTTAACAGCTCTTCTAACAATTCTAAAGTCTCAACATCTAAATCATTGGTCGGTTCATCAAGAATTAACAGGTTATTCGGTTTGAGCAATAATTTAGCTAATAATAAACGATTACGTTCACCCCCAGAAAGTGCTTTAACTGGCGTCATTGCACGTTTTGGCGGAAATAAGAAATCTTGCAAATAACCTAAAACATGGCGTTTTACCCCGTTGACTTCAATATCTTGTTTACCGTCAGCAACGTTATCCATCACGGTTTTTTCTAAATCTAATTCTGCACGATATTGGTCAAAATAAGCCACCTCAAGCTTTGTGCCACAATGAATGGTGCCCGAAGTTGGTTGTAACTCGCCTAGTAATAATTTAATAAATGTTGTTTTACCACAACCGTTTGCACCAACAAGTGCAATTTTATCGCCACGTTGAATAGTTGCGCTAAAGTTTTTCAACAAAGTTTTTCCTGCCACTTCGTAGCTTGCATTTTCAATGTCAAAAACGATTTTGCCTGAACGCGTGCTTTGATCGATTTGAATTTTAGCACTACCCTGCACTTCTCGACGGTTACGGCGCTCTTCACGTAATTTTTTCAAAGCACGCACGCGCCCTTCATTTCGTGTACGGCGAGCTTTAATGCCTTGACGAATCCAAACTTCTTCTTGCGCTAATTTTTTATCAAAGAGGGCATTTTGCAACTCTTCTACACGCAAATCTTCCGCTTTGGTTTCTAAATAAAGATCGTAATTGCTCGGATAAGAGACCAACTTACCCCGATCTAAATCCACAATTCGTGTTGCCATTTTGCGGATAAAGCTACGGTCATGCGAAATAAAAATAATTGAACCTTTGAAATTAAGCAGTAAATCTTCTAACCAAGTAATGGCTTCCACATCTAAATGGTTGGTCGGCTCATCTAACAAGAGAATATCGGGATCAGCAACTAACGCTCGCGCTAATGCCGCACGGCGTACCCAACCGCCTGACAGTTCACACAATTTTTTATCTGGGTCTAATTCTAATAATTTCAGTGTATCTTGAATGCGATTCTCAAATTGCCAACCATTATTATGTTCAAGCTGTGCTTGAATATGCGAAAGTTTTGTTAATAACTCATCGCTATAATCTGTCTGCATTTGTTGTGAAATGTGATGATATTGCTTTAATAAGTCGCTTAAATGTGCAATTCCTTCCGCCACATAATCAAATACGCTTTCTTGAACATGTCTTGGTGGGTCTTGCTCAAGACGGGTTATCACAATATCTTTTTCAAGCGTGAGCTTACCATCATCTAACTGAATCTCTCCGGCTAATACTTTCATTAAAGTCGATTTGCCAGCGCCATTTCGTCCAACTAAACAGACTCGTTCATTCGGTTCAATATGTAATTCGGTATGATCTAATAAAGGATGATCACCAAAACCTAAATAGGCATTGGATAAATTAAGTAGTGCCATTTTTCTAATTGCTCTCTTTAAATATGCAAGCGGTCGCTTTTCCCAAATTTTTTGCAAAAGGTTTGGAAAAAACGACCGCTTGTTATGCTGTCATTATGCCTCGCTTGAGGTTTCTACTGAAGTGTCATGATTTTCTGCACCATCGACAGATTCTTCATCTTCTTCAGGTTCACACACGCGTTCAAGGCTTACTACGCTTTCATCATCTGCAGTACGAATAATTCGTACCCCTTGCGTGTTACGTCCAACTAGGCTCACTTCTGCAACGCGAGTACGTACTAAGGTACCAGCATCAGTAATCAACATAATTTGGTCTGCTTCTTCAACTTGTACTGCCGCAACCACTTTACCGTTACGCTCATTTACTTTGATTGAAACAACCCCTTTCGTTGCACGAGATTTAATTGGATATTCACTTAATGCTGTTCGTTTACCAAAGCCATTTTGGGTTACAGTCAAGATTTCGCCTTCATTATGCGGAATCACCAGTGAAACCACTTTGTCAGTATTAAGATTTACTGCGCTCTCTTCTGCTTCTTCGTTTTCAAGATCAACAATTTCTGCTTCTTCGATCTCTTCTGATGAAATCTCGGTAGTAGCAAGTTTAATACCGCGCACCCCTGTTGCAGTCCGTCCCATTGCACGAACCGCTTTTTCTTCAAAGCGAACCACTCGACCTTGTGCAGAGAACAACATAATTTCGCTCTCGCCGTTGGTAATATCTACACCAATTAGCTCATCGCCTTCGCGAAGTTTTAACGCAATCAGACCGCTTGAGCGAACATTGCTGAATGCATCTAACGTTACTTTCTTCACCACACCACTTGCGGTAGCCATAAAGACGAATTTATCTGCGCTAAATTCGCCGTTTGGAATTGGCAGAATCGCGGTAATACGTTCGTTTTCTTCTTTCACTAACGGCAGAATATTCACAATTGGTGTGCCACGTGCACCACGACTTGCTTGCGGTAATTGATACACTTTCAGTTGATATAAACGACCACGACTTGAGAAGCAAAGAATAGTGTCGTGAGTATTGGCCACTAATAATTTTTCGATGAAATCATCTTCTTTCATCTTAGTAGCGGATTTACCTTTACCACCACGGCGCTGCGCTTCGTAATCTGAAAGTGGTTGATATTTCACATAGCCTGCATGAGAAAGTGTCACAACCACATCTTCTTGTGCGATTAAATCTTCAATATTGATATCGCCTGAAGCCGCGGTAATTTCAGTACAGCGCTCATCACCAAATTCTGCTTTTACACGCTCTAATTCTTCACGAATCACTTCCATTAAGCGGTCTGCGCTATTTAGAATATGAAGAAGTTCCGCAATTTCGGTTAATAACTCTTTATACTCTTCAACGATTTTTTCGTGTTCTAAACCAGTTAAACGGTGTAAGCGAAGTTCTAAAATCGCACGAGCTTGCGCTTCAGAGAGATAATATTCGCCATCACGAATACCGAAATTTTCAGGTAAATCTTCAGGGCGAGAAGCATCTACGCCTGCTGCTTCAAGCATCGCAGCCACATTACCTAACGACCAGCTACGAGAAAGCAACCCTTCACGTGCTTCTTCAGCCGTTTTCGATTGACGAATTAACGCAATCACCGGATCAATGTTAGCTAACGCAATCGCTAAACCTTCTAAAATATGTGCACGTTCACGAGCTTTACGCAATTCAAAAATTGTACGGCGAGTAACGACTTCACGACGGTGTTTAACGAATGCTTCGATGATCTGTTTTAAATTCAAGACTTTTGGTTGGCCATTATCTAACGCCACCATGTTGATCCCGAAAGTGACCTGCATTTGAGTTAATGCATAAAGGTGGTTTAAAACAACTTCACCTACGGCATCACGCTTAATTTCGATAACAATCGCGATCCCTTTTTTATCTGAGTGATCCTGAATGCCGCTGATGCCTTCAATTTTTTTATCTTTTACTAATTCCGCAATTTTTTCGATAAGCTTAGCTTTATTCACTTGGTATGGTAACTCAGTCACCACAATTTGTTCGCGGCCTTTGTCAGTGGTTTCTACGCTAGCTTTTGCGCGCACATAAACTTTACCACGGCCTGAACGATAAGCCTCTTCGATCCCTTTACGGCCATTGATAATTGCCCCAGTTGGGAAATCTGGGCCCGGAATAAAATGCATCAACTCTTCTAAGCTGATTTGTTCATTCTCAATATACGCTAAGCAGCCATCTAAAACTTCACCAAGATTATGTGGCGGAATATTCGTTGCCATCCCTACCGCAATCCCCGATGAACCATTTACTAATAATGCAGGAATTTTAGTTGGCAAGACATCTGGAATCATCTCTTTGCCATCATAGTTTGGCGAGTAATCAACCGTTTCTTTATCTAAATCAGTGAGCAACTCTTGCGTGATTTTTTGCATCCGTACTTCGGTATAACGCATTGCCGCAGGTGCATCACCATCAATAGAACCAAAGTTACCCTGCCCGTCTACAAGCATATAACGTAAAGAAAAAGGTTGCGCCATACGCACAATAGTGTCATACACCGCAGAATCGCCGTGTGGGTGGTATTTACCGATTACGTCACCAACGACACGTGCCGATTTTACGTGTGGACGGTTGAAAGTATTGCTATTTTGATCCATCGAGAACAATACGCGACGGTGAACCGGTTTTAAGCCATCACGCACATCTGGTAATGCACGTCCAACAATGACAGACATCGCATAATCGAGATAAGACGTTTTTAGCTCGTCTTCAATACTGACGGGGGTAATATCTTTGGCTAATTCGCTCATTGAGATTTCCTAATCAAGTTTATTAAAAAATTGCCCAATCTACCTTGGGCGAAAAAATTCGTACAAGTATAGCATAAAAAAGCAAAAAATGGCGTAAAAAGAGACACAACTGCACATCTACAAGCGGTCAACTTTTTGCATTTTTTTACCAAAATTAGACCGCTTGCTTTTCACATGAAAAAATAATGCCCGATTTTGCCTTGAAAATAGCAAATTCCATGCTTATAAAAACACCTTTCGGCAAGAAAGCTGTAATAAAGCAAACAAAGGCGATATTTTCTACTCGTTAAATGGCGCAAACTATGCTATTTTATCGCCCAATTTTCTCTGATTTTCTAATGAATCTGAGTAAACCCCGTTTTTATATTCACTTATTGATTACAAGGAGCTCTTATGCAACAAGGTGGCGGTTTAGAGATGATTATTCTTCTCGTCGTATTTGGTTTAATTTTTTATTTCTTCGTGATTCGTCCACAATCAAAGCGTCAAAAAGAACAACGTGATTTACTTTCAAACTTAGCAAAAGGCGATGAAATCATGACCAATGGTGGTCTTATCGGTAAAATCACTAAAGTGAGCAACGATAACGAAAATATCATCATTGCATTAAACGATAGCACTGAAGTCATGATTTCACGTAACTTCGTGGTAGCAACTTTACAAAAAGGCACCATGAAAGCATTAAGAGATCAACAATAATTTTAATTATTCGGGAGAACTATTTTGTTAAACCGTTTCCCATTGTGGAAGAACTTAATGATCATCATCATCGTTCTGATTGGTGGTCTTTATGCACTTCCTAACTTATATGGAGAAGACCCTTCCGTCCAAATTTCTGGCACTCGTGGCCAAGAAGTCAATACGGAAACGCTTTCTCAAGTTGAGCATGCTTTAGCCAACGCCAATATTTCACCAAAATCTACGTTGTTAGAAAACAATGCGATTTTAGTGCGTTTAAATAGCGATGAGCAGCAACTTCCAGCAAAAGAAAAAATCGCAGAGGCACTTGGTGACAAATACTCTGTAGCGCTTAACCTTGCGCCAGCAACCCCTTCTTGGTTAACAGATGTGGGTGGTAGCCCAATGAAACGGGGCTTAGACTTACGTGGTGGTGTGCGATTTTTAATGGAAGTCGACATGAATACTGCCTTGCAAAAACAACAAGACTCTTTGCAAGACAGCCTTCGTGGTGAATTTCGTCGTGAAAAACTGCAGTATAAATCGATGAAAAAAGGCGAAAATTTTGCCGTAGAAATCGAATTTGCTGATAAAGATAACGCAGATAAAGCCGTACGTTATATTAAACGTAACCACCCAACACTTCAGGCATTACCCGTTTCTGAAAATACCGTCAATTTCTTATTATCAGATCAAGGTTTAGCTGAAGCACGTGATAAAGCGATCGAGCAAAACTTATCAATTTTACGTAAGCGTGTTGAAGAATTAGGGGTTTCTGAACCAACCATTCAACGTCAAGGTGCGGATCGTATTGTTGTAGAATTACCGGGTATCCAAGATACTGCTCGCGCAAAAGAGCTATTAGGTGCAACAGCAACACTAGAATTCCGTTTAGTGAATGATAGCGTCGCCCCAGATGCAGTAGCACGAGGCATTATTCCCGCAAACTCTGAAGTGAAATATAACCAACATGGCGATCCTGTTGTGTTATTACGTAGCCCTAAATTAGGCGGTGAGCATATTATTGATGCTAAATCTGAAAAAGGCGAAGGTGGCTTACCACAAGTAAGTATCACTTTAGATTCAGAGGGCGGTAATCAAATGTCTGAGATTACTAAAACCTTCTATAAAAAAGGAATGGCTACACTTTATCGTGAATTTAAAGATTCTGGCCGCCGTGATGAAAATGGCAAAGTTATCTTAGAAAAACACGAAGAAATTATTAGCGTAGCAACCATTCAAGCTCGTTTTTCTAATAGATTCCAAGTTTCAGGTAGCATGAGCCAAGCGGAAGCACAGAACTTTGCCGTGTTACTACGTTCTGGTGCATTAATTGCGCCTATCGTAATTATCGAAGAGCGTACTATCGGAGCATCTCTTGGTGCAGATAACGTTGAAAAAGGGATGACGGCAGGGATGTATGGTTTAATCCTAACCATCTTCTTCTGTTTAGTTTACTATAAAGTCTTCGGCGTATTTGCTTCACTTGCTTTGACTGTAAACATGGTATTAACCATTGGTTTAATGTCTTTAATTGGCGCAACACTGACAATGCCGGGTATTGCAGGTATTGTATTAGCTGTTGGGATGTCGGTGGATGCCAACGTACTGATTTATGAACGGATTAAAGAAGAGCTTCGTAACGGACGTTCTGTTCAACAAGCGATTTATGAAGGCTATAGTGGCGCCTTTACCTCTATTTTTGACTCAAACTTAACCACGGTATTAACCGCATTAGTACTATATGCTGTGGGTACAGGTCCAGTAAAAGGCTTTGCAATTACGCTTGCTTTAGGGGTAATGATCTCCATGTTTACTGCAATTACGGGAACGCGTATGTTAGTAAACTGGGTATATGGCGGAAATAAACGCGTGAAAAAACTTTGGATTTAAGGTGGAATCAATGACTGTTAATGTTAAAGAAAAAGATATTGCAGAAGTAAAACTGCCTTATAAACTCATACCGTTTATGAAGTACCGCTTCATCGGTTATGCCTTTTCATTGTTAATAACTGCATTTTGTATTTTTACTATTGCAACTAAAGGCTTTAACTGGGGGTTAGATTTTACTGGTGGTACGGTAATTGAAACAACCTTCTCACAACCAGCAGATCTAGAGAAAGTTCGTGTTTCGTTAGAAAAAGAAGGCTATGGCAGTGCATTAGTACAAACAACCGGTAGCCTAAAAGATTTAATGATTCGCTTACCTGCTTCAGCTGGTGATAAAGACCTCGGTAATAAAATTATCAACATGGTACACCGCGATCTCGATCAAAATGCCACCATTAAGAGTGTTGAGTTCGTAGGGCCAAACGTAGGTGAAGAACTGACTCAAGGGGCAATTTATGCCACTTTAGCAACTTTAGCGATGTTATTACTCTATGTTGGTAGCCGATTTGAGATTCGTTTAGCTGTCGGTGGGGTGCTTGCACTCTTCCACGATGTTATCGTAACTTTGGGGGTCTTCTCTTATCTACAAATTGAAGTAGATTTAACCTTTGTGGCTGCAATTCTGTCTGTAGTTGGTTACTCGCTAAATGACTCCATCGTGGTATTTGACCGTGTGCGTGAAAACTTCAGTAAAATCCGCCGTGTAAGCTCAAAAGAAGTTATTGATATTTCATTAAGCCAAACGCTTTCACGAACATTGATGACCTCTATCACAACATTATTCGTGGTTGCAGCATTATACTGGTTTGGTGGACCAACCATTCATAGCTTCTCATTAGCGCTATTGATTGGTATTGGTTTCGGGACTTACTCTTCAATCTATATTGCTATCGGCGTAGCATTAGAATTAGGTTTAACCCGTGAACATATGAATAAACCGGTAGTGGAAAAAGAAGGGGCAAATACAGATTCCTTTATTGATTACTAATTTAGAATCTGTTTAATCCATTTAAAAGGCGTGCTAATTGGCACGCCTTTTTCATATTTATTGAAAATTTTCTCAAAAATTACTTTACTTTTTATCTTAACGGGATTAAATTCATTCTCATTTAAAGCTCGCAAATGAGAATACTTTTTATTTAAATCGTTTAAACTTATCAAAAATTAAAATTTATTAGAAAAAACCTATCTAAATACTTGATTAGTTTTTCTTCCTTTACTATAATGGTTGTGTTTTAAGGGCAGATTGATTCTGTCCTTTGCTATATTAAAATTTAGAAATGAGATTGGCTCTCATTTCATTAACATTATCTTTACACAAGGAGTAAAAATGTTACAACAATCTATTATTGATAAGCTCAATGAGCAAATCAACCTAGAGTTCTACTCTTCAAATGTTTATCTTCAAATGTCTGCATGGTGTTCAAAACATGGTTTTACTGGTGCAGCAGACTTCTTACTTCGTCACGCAGATGAAGAATTAGAGCACATGCAAAAATTATTTGACTATGTTTGCGAAACGGGTGCAACACCATTATTAGGCAAAATTGAAGCACCTCGTAAAGAATATGCTTCATTAAAAGAGCTATTTGATGTTGTGTTTGCACACGAAAAACACGTTACTGCAAAAATCAACGAATTAGTTGAAGTAACATTTGCAGCAAAAGATTACTCAACCTTCAACTTCCTACAATGGTATGTGGCTGAGCAACATGAAGAAGAGAAATTATTCGGTGAAATCTTAGACAAATTCGCAGTTGCAGGTGAAACCAATAAATCACTTTACTTCATCGACAAAGACTTAGAAACTTTAGACCAAGGAGCTGAATAATGTTATCTCAAAACATCGTAAAATACTTAAACGACCAATTAAACTTAGAATTCTATTCTTCAAATGTGTACCTTCAAATGTCTGCTTGGGCAGATAACAATGGTTTCCCAGGTGCAGCAAAATTCTTAAAAGCGCACGCAACAGAAGAAATGGAACATATGCGTCGTTTATTCACTTACTTAAACGAAACTGGTGCATTAGCAGAAATCTATGCAATTGAAGCACCAAAAGCAAAATATGATTCTTTAAAATCATTATTTGAAACCGTTTTCGAGCACGAAAAACACGTTACTGCAAAAATCAACGAATTAGTTGAAGTTGCATTTGATGCAAAAGACTACTCAACCTTCAACTTCTTACAATGGTATGTTGCAGAACAACACGAAGAAGAGTTCTTATTCAACTCTATCTTAAACAAATTCCGTTTATTAGGTGAAGATGGTAAAGCGCTATACTATATCGATAAAGATTTAGAAAAAATGGCAGCAGCACACTAATTTTCGTTTAGCTTAAAGTACACAAGCGGTTGATTTTCTTACGAAGTTTGCAAATTGCAAATCAGGTATAAAAATCAACCGCTTGTTTTATATTAAATTAAGCAAACGTTTGCTTATTAAAATCGGATTCTGTAAAATCTGTACCTCATTTTTCCTTTGAGGTCTTTTTTTTTATGTCATTATTCGATTTTGAAGGGCGAGGCTCTAATGTCCGCCAAGAAGTTATCGCTGGATTAACCACCTTTTTAGCAATGGTTTACTCGGTCATTGTTGTGCCAGGTATGTTAAGCCAAGCCGGCTTTCCAGCTGAATCTGTCTTTATTGCTACCTGTTTAGTTTCAGGCATTGGCTCGATTATCATTGGCTTATGGGCAAATGCGCCAATGGCAATTGGTTGTGCGATTTCTCTTACAGCCTTTACTGCATTTAGTTTAGTGTTAGGTCAAAAAATCGAAATCCCTGTTGCACTTGGTGCGATTTTCTTAATGGGTGTGCTTTTTACCTTAATTTCTGTTACTGGTATTCGCTCTTGGATCTTACGCAATCTTCCATCTAGCATCGCACATGGTGCAGGTATCGGGATTGGACTATTCTTATTATTGATTGCAGCAACCAACGTAAAATTAGTGATCAACAGCGGTTTAGCGATTCCGGTTAAAATGGGCGATTTTACTTCATTCCCCGTCATGATGTCGTTACTTGGCTTAGCGGCTATCATCGGCTTAGAACGCTTAAAAGTGAAGGGTTCGATTTTATGGGTAATTATTGCAATTACGATCATCGGCTTAATCTTCGATCCTTCTGTAAAATATAGTGGTTTTATTAAACTGCCTACTTTTGGTGAAAACTCTCAATTCTTAAGCTTAGACATCATGGGTGCACTGAATGCCGCTGTATTACCAATTGTATTTGCCTTAGTGATGACGGCTATTTTCGATGCAACTGGCACTATCCGCGCGGTAGCTGGACAAGCAAATTTATTAGATAAAGATGGACAAATCATCAACGGTGGGCGTGCTTTAACCTCTGATTCTTTAAGCTCTATTCTTTCAGGTTTATTCGGTACAGCCCCTGCTGCCGTTTATATTGAATCTGCTGCTGGTACTGCAGTTGGCGGTAAAACAGGCTTAACGGCCGTAGTTGTTGGTATTGGTTTCTTATTAATGCTCTTTTTCCAACCGCTTGCATTTTTAGTACCACCTTATGCGACAGCACCAGCATTGATGTATGTTGGCTTATTGATGTTGAGTAACGTATCTAAATTAGATTTCAACGACTTTATTGGCGCAATGGCAGGTTTAATTTGTGCAGTATTTATCGTATTAACCAGCAACATCGTTACTGGCATTATGCTAGGCTTTGCTAGCCTTGTAATTGGTCGTGTAATTGCTGGAGAATTCAAAAAATTAAATCTCGGTACGGTTATTATTGCCGTTGTATTAGTTGCTTTCTATGCATTTAATTTAGCGATTTAATTCTTCTTTTGGCACAAAAAAGCGGTGGAGTTGCAAAAAGTTTCGCAAAATCCACCGCTTGTCTTTTATTAAATGAACTATTTCGCTTCAGGTTCAGATTGATTTCCCGCAGGTTTAGTGCCTAAGAATTTATCAATCACCGCTTTACCTAAATCAGATTGATTCAACCCTTCCAACGCTGCTGCAATTTTCGTACCGCCTGTAGAGCTAAATAATTCCCCTACACGGGTAAGCCCTTTATCGACTTTTTCATCATTGATGATAAATTTCATCTCAGAATGAGAAAGTGCTTTTGCTTGTTCAATACCAATTGCTTGATTTGCTTCAATTTGGCGAATACTAATCAAATAATGTTGATAACCTTCATTTCCACCAATCTCTTTTGCCAACTCAATTTGACCAGACACCATAGAAACTTCCAATTTTTGTTTCGCTTCTGCTTCTGCCGCACCAATTTTGGCAATACCTTGCGCTTCTTTATCTTTGGTTTCTAATAAAGCTTCTGCGGCTAAGAAGGCTTTTTGTTTCTCCCCTTCTGCCACTAAAATTTGATGCTGACGTTCTGCCTCAGAATCAATAATTAACGCATTTTTATTCGCTTCTGCTTTAATTTCCTGCGTACGTTTTTCTTGATCAGCTTTCACAATTTCAACATCTTTTGCAATTTCAGCTTGTTTTACTTCTGCAACACGTTTAACGTCCATTTCACGTTCTTTGGTGATTTTTTCTTGTTCTTTCACCAATTGTTGCGCTTGCTCATTAGAAACAGCAACCTCACGTTGATTTTCAACCGTTTTCAACCCTACCGCTTTTTCTGCTTCTTGTTGTTTTACATCAGCTTCTTTTTTCGCTTCAATTTCTGCAATTTGCGCTTCTTTTTGGTTGCGTGCGACTTCAACACGACTCTCTTTTTCAATAAAAGATTTTTTAATTTCCATAATATTGAAAATTACTTTAGAGTTGCCGCTATCGCGAATATCCATCAGTTCAATATTTTTAACTGGCTCAATCCCCCAGCTTTTGAGCTGTTCTTTAACTGCCATTGTAAAATCATCGCCCAGTTCAGAACGCACTTGCAAAATGTCGTTTAAGTTACGGCTAGAGAGAATCGAACGCACCGAACCTTGAATAATATCCACCAACTGCACATTCATATCATGAAAATCTGATACACGTTGCGCTGCTAAATTAGAATCAGATACGCGGAAAAACGCGGTGATATCTACAACAAAGGGTAAACGCTCTAAATCATAGGCTTCATAGTTATCAATTTTAATTGAGAACACTGACACCGGTAGCACAATCGTACTCACCCCGATTAACGGTAGCCAAGACGGGAACGCATAATAAACGTTACCATTACCGGTATCTTTACCATATGAGGTTGTTTTGCCGCCAGACTGCACAATATGCACTTCATTGGTTTTCACCACCCGACGAAATAATAATGCCACTACTAAAAATATAGCGAGTAGCACAATAACAGCAATGACTGGAATGATAATTTCCATGATGACTCCTTGTTGATAAGAATTGCCGAAAGATAGCGCAAATATAGAAACCAAGCGGTCAAAATGCAAGATGCTTTTGCAAAAAAGCCTAAAAATGATAGGAATTTGTGTTTTTAGTTATAGCATATCGCTTTTTTATCTAATAACTACTGCGCTAAACGGTTGTAAATCTTTAGCTATCGCCTATGATAGGCACATCATTTATATAGGAGAAACAATATGTCAACATTCCAAATTCATACCATCGAAACCGCACCAGCTGAAGCAAAAGAAGCTTTACAAGCCGTACAAAATGCAAACGGTTTTATTCCTAATTTAATCGGCGTTTTAGCCAATGCGCCTACTGCGCTTGAAACTTACCGCACCGTAGGTGGCATCAACAATCGCAACAGTTTAACTGCGATTGAGCGCGAAGTGGTGCAAATTACTGCAGCCGTCGTTAATGGTTGTGGTTTCTGTGTTGCAGGCCATACTAAAATTGCTTTAAAAGCCTTAAAAGCACCAGAAGAATTAGTCAAAGCAATCCGTGAAACCGCGCGTATTGAAGATGAAAAATTAGATGCCCTTGCACGTTTTACCCTTGCTGTTATCTTACAAAAAGCTCAATTAACCGAAGCACAATTAGCAGCCTTCTTCAAAGTTGGCTACAACCAACAAAATGCAATTGATGTCATTCTCGGTGTTAGCCTTGCTACCCTTTGCAACTATGTAAACAACATCGCAAAAACCCCAATCAACCCAGAATTACAAGATTTTGCATAATGTTGTAAAAATATAACCGCTTGTTAGACAAAAAGGACTGAAATTGATTATAAAATCAAAATCAGTCCTTTTGGTTTTTAAGTATATTCTTTCTATCTCATATTATTTTCGATAAGCCCCATTCTGCTGTGTTTATTTAATAAGATAAAAACTATTTTGCCATTCATTACTTGCTATTTTTTAGATAGAATACTTGCCATTTATACCTACTATTTAAAGTTACCCGAAATCAGAAGGATATACATTTATGGATAAGCCAGAAACCACTAAAAATGCGCTTGATAACCCCGCTTTACAACAAGCCTTCCTAAACGATCTAGATGAAAAACTTTGGTCATCTGCCGATAAACTGCGCCAGCAGCTTGATGCTGCCAATTACAAACACATCGTACTCGGCCTCATTTTCCTGAAATACATCTCCGACAGCTTCACCCATCAGCAAGAAAAAATTCAGGCTGAACTGACCGATCCTGAAAACGCTCTCTATCTTGACCGCACTTTTTACGATACAGACGAAGAATATCAAGAAGCCTTAACCGTCGAACTGGAAAACCGCGACTACTACACCGCCGACAATGTGTTTTGGGTGCCGCAACAAGCCCGTTGGGACGAAATTAAAGCCGTTTCCATCTTAAACATCGGCGCAGAGCTGCCTTGGGGAGGGAAATTTTCCGGCGTGGCCAAACTGATTGACGATGCCTTCGATGCCATTGAAAAAGATAACGAAAAACTCAAAGGCGTACTCCAACGCATCAGCGGCTATGCCGTAAACGAAGACACCCTGCGCGGGCTGATTATCCTCTTCTCCGATACCAACTTTACCCGCCCGACTTACAACGGCAAGTCCGTGCATTTGGGTGCAAAAGACATTCTCGGCCACGTTTACGAATACTTCCTCGGTCGCTTTGCCCAAGCCGAAGGCAAACGCGGCGGGCAATATTTCACGCCGAAATCCATTGTTTCCCTGATTGTCGAAATGCTCGAGCCATACTCCGGCCGCGTCTATGACCCGGCTATGGGCAGCGGCGGCTTTTTCGTGCAAACCGAACGCTTTATCACCGCCCACCAAGGCAACATCAACAACGTGTCTATCTACGGGCAAGAATTCAACCCGACCACATGGAAGCTCGCTGCGATGAATATGGCGATTCGTGGCATTGATTACGACTTCGGCAAACACAATGCTGACAGCTTCACCCAGCCGCAACACATCGACAAAAAGATGGATTTCATTATGGCAAACCCGCCATTCAACATCAGCGATTGGTGGAGCGAATCCCTAGCCGACGACCCACGTTGGGCATACGGCACGCCGCCCAAAGGCAACGCCAATTTCGCTTGGCTGCAACACATGATTTACCACCTCTCGCCAAACGGCAAAATGGCATTATTGCTGGCCAACGGCTCCATGAGCAGCCAAACCAACAACGAAGGCGAAATCCGCAAAGCCATCATCAATGCCGACTTGGTGGAATGTATGGTTGCCCTGCCCGGCCAGCTCTTCACCAATACCCAAATCCCCGCCTGTATTTGGTTCTTAAACCGCAACAAAAAGCGCAAAGGCGAAGTGTTGTTTATCGATGCCCGCCAAATCGGCTATATGAAAGACCGCGTATTGCGCGATTTCACCTCTGACGACATCGCCAAAATTGCCAACACCCTCCACGCTTGGCAAAAATCAGACGGCTATGAAGACCAAGCCGCCTTCTGCAAATCCGCTACGTTAGAAGAGATTAAAGACAACGACTTCGTCCTCACACCGGGGCGCTATGTCGGCACCGCAGAACAAGAAGACGACGGCGTACCATTTGCAGAAAAAATGCAAAATCTGACCGCTCTTTTGAAGGAACAGTTTGCGAAGAGTGCGGAATTGGAAGCGGAGATTAAGAAGAATTTAGGGGGATTGGGTTATGAGTGATAACTTTAAAACTGATACTTTAGATAGCTTATGTGAATTAATCGTGGATTGTCCACATTCAACTCCGACATGGACAACTTTCGGCTATGTAGTAATTAGAAATCAAAACATCACTGATGGTGTATTAGATTTATCATCACCGAGCTATACGGATTACTCAGGGTACAGAGATAGAACCAAAAGAGCCAGCCCACAAGAAAATGATATCGTAATCACCCGAGAAGCGCCGATGGGAAGAGTTTGCTTAATTCCTAAAGAACCAATCTGTTGTCTAGGGCAAAGACAAGTATTACTTCGTGCCGATAGAAACAAAATAAGTGCTGAATATCTCTACTGGTCTCTACGCTCCTCATTTGTTCAACGACAAATTCTAATAAATGAAGGAACAGGAGCAACCGTTAGTAATATGAGAATACCTGTGTTAAAAGCACTAGAAATTCCGCGGTTAGCATCCATTGAAATAGAAAATAAGAAAGCGAGAGATTTATCTAATATTCAAAATAAAATCCAACTCAACACCCAAATCAACCAAACCTTGGAACAAATCGCCCAAGCCCTGTTTAAAAGTTGGTTTGTCGATTTCGACCCCGTGCGTGCCAAAGTCCAAGCCCTTTCAGACGGCCTTAGCATTGAACAAGCAGAGCTGGCAGCCATGCAGGCAATCAGCGGAAAAACACCCGAAGAACTGACCGCACTTTCACAAGCCGAGCCTGACCGCTACGCCGAACTAGCAGAAACCGCCAAAGCGTTTCCGTGTGAGATGGTGGAAGTTGATGGGGTTGAAATGCCAAAGGGGTGGGAATATTGCAGCTTTGGTGATGTTTCAGAATGCTTTGATAGTAAACGTATCCCTTTATCTAAACAACAACGAGAAAAGAGAAAAGGTAATATTCCTTATTATGGTGCAACATCTGTTATGGATTATGTAGATGAAGCTATTTTTGATGATATTTATTTATTAGTTGGCGAAGATGGTTCCGTTTTAAAAGAAGATGGAACGCCATTTACTCAATACATTTGGGGTAAATCTTGGGTAAACAACCATGCACATATCCTCAAAGGAAGGAATGGTATAAGTACTGAACACTTAATGATATTTATTCAACAAACAAATATATCTGCTTATATCACAGGAGCTGTTCAGCTTAAGTTAAACCAAAAAAATATGAATAGTATTCCATTTTTAAGAGCTAATAATGCAATTAATGCTTTTTTTGCAGAATATATTGAATCTCTATATGCAAAAATCAGAAAAAATTTTGATGAGAATAAAGTATTAGAGGCAACTAGAGATTTATTATTACCTAAATTATTGAGTGGGAATTTTTCAAATGGAAAAAACTAATCTTATCGGGAATGATAGAGTCCCTGTTTTAGCAGAAATCAATACATTAGATGAATTAAAATCCCTTTTATCTGCTCACTCTTATATATTTGATGAAGAAACGCCTGATATATATAAAAGCATACCATCAACAAGTGAAAGTTATACTATTTACGCTCGATATTATCGCGGGCATAGCCGTGAAGATTATCGTTTGCAATCAACTTTAGAGCGATATTTAAAAAAGTTTGATAAACAAATTGATATTGAAAAAGAGTATGAAAAGCTACAAGGAAAATATCTTGAGCATTGCAAACGTATTCTGCTTAATCAAAGTATTGACGGCTATATTTCATTACCAAGTAACCTTGAAGATAACGATATTTGGGCATTTGGACAGCATTATCAATTAAAAACGCCTTTATTAGACTGGACTAAATCTTTCTTTATTGCACTTTATTTTGCTTTTGAGAGTCATGAAGAAAATCAAAAAGAAAATCAATATCGTGTTATTTATGAATTAAATGAATTTTTTAATGTTGGTGAAAAGCTCATTATTGAACCAATAATTAAAATTGGAAATCGTATCAATGCACAAAAAGGCGTTTTTACGAAGTTATCATCTAGGGAATTTGATGAGATTGCCAAAATGAATACAAACTTTGGTAATGGGTATGTTTTTCATAGATTAAGTAAAATTCTTATTTCTAATGAATTAAGAAAAGATGTTTTAGCTTATCTTGCCTCAATTAATATTGATGCTTCAACAATTTATCCTGATTTATTAGGAAAAATAAAACTTTGTGAAATTGGCATTGATAATGCGATTACAGAGATTAATTTAGAATATCAAGACTAGGAAGAATAGCAGCAATCCTCACACAAGCGGTTATTTTTTCAGAGCGTTTTGTAAATGATGAGGTTTATTTCACCTCTGCCAAATCTCCCCTCCCCCTCTTTGCTAAAGAGGGGATTGGATCGAAGGTAATTTAAATTTTGGCTTTCTACTTTAATATGCGATGAGAAATTGAAATTTTCTTAGATTAACAATGAGCCAGTTGCTGACAATTTACTCAAGGAATCCCCCTCTTTAGCAAAGAGGGGTTAGGGGAGATTTGGCAGTATCAATAAACGAAGAAATTAATCCATTAGCTCCCCAAAGACAGCAAATACACAAAAGGACACTCTATGCTCAACGAAAACGACATCGAACAACTTACCCTTCAACGCCTGCAATCCCTCGGTTGGGAATATCGCTACGGTAAAGACTTGCCTGTTCATGAAGGCGAGTTTGCACGTGGCGATTTAAGCGGTGTGGTCTTTATTGAGCAACTGCGAGAGGCAGTGCGTAAGCTTAATCCGCAACTGCCTGAAAGTGCGGTTGATTCGGTGGTGAAATCGGCGACGAAAAGCGATATTGGCGACTTGGTGGTGCGTAATCAGGCGTTTTATAAACTGTTGCGTGATGGCGTGCGGGTGGAATATCAGGCAAACGGTGAACAAAAAATCGAGATGGCGCGCTTGGTGGATTTTGAGCATGTGAAGAACAACCGCTTTATTGCCGTCAATCAGCTGGAAATCCGCAGCCGTAAAGGGGGGAAACGAATTCCCGATATTATCGGCTTTGTGAATGGCCTGCCCTTGGTGGTATTTGAGCTGAAAAATCCGTTGCGTGAATCGGCGGATTTGTTGCAGGCGTTTAATCAGTTTGAAACCTATAAAGATGAAATTGCCGAGCTGTTTGTTTACAACCAAGCCCTGATTATTTCAGACGGCATAGCCGCACGTTTGGGCTCGCTTTCGGCAGATTTCCAACGCTTTACGCCGTGGAAAGTGGTTGATGAAAAAAATAAAAGCGCGCGCTTATATTTTGATGATGAATTACAAAGCCTGCTCAATGGCTTAATGAAGCCTGAGGATTTATTGAACTATATCCGCTATTTCGTCTTATTTGAGCGGGATTCCAGCGGTAAAACCATTAAAAAAATCGCAGCGTACCATCAATATTACGGCGTAAATGAAGCGGTAGATTCCACGCTTTTTGCAACTTCAGAAAAAGGCGACCGCCGCATTGGCGTGATGTGGCATACGCAAGGTTCGGGTAAGTCAATTTCCATGTTGTTTTATGCCGGCAAACTGCTTGCGCAGCCTGAATTGAAAAATCCGACGATTGTGGTGGTTACCGACCGTAACGATTTGGACGGTCAGCTTTTCCAAACCTTTTCTTCAGGCAAAGATTTAATCAAACAAACGCCGCAACAAGTGGAAGACCGCGATCAACTGCGCCAACTGCTCGCGCAAAATGAAGTCGGCGGCGTATTTTTTACTACGATTCAGAAATTCGCCCTAAATGAGGAAGAAAGCCGCTTCCCTGTTTTAAACGAGCGCAGCAATATTATTGTAATCAGCGATGAGGCACACCGCAGCCAATATGGCTTTACGCAAAAATTGCATAAAGGCAAGTTTCAAGCAGGCTACGCCCGCCATTTGCGCGATGCGCTGCCTAATGCTTCGTTTATCGGTTTTACCGGTACACCGATTAGCCTAGAAGATAAAGACACGCAAGATGTGTTCGGACGTTATGTGTCGATTTATGACTTACAAGATGCGGTGGAAGACGGCGCAACCGTGCCGATTGTGTATGAAGCGCGCCAAATCCGCTTAAACGAAAAAGAACACGATGAGCTATTCAAAGAAATTGATGATTTGCTGGAAGAGGAGCAATCCCCTGCCCTGCGTTTGCAGGAAAAACTGCTGGGTTCGCAAGCCCGTCTGGCTGATTTAGCCGCGGATTTTGTGCAGCATTTTGCCAAACGCAATGAAGTCGTCGACAGCAAAGCGATGATGGTGGTTTCCAGTCGTCAGATTTGCGTGGACTTATACAATGAAATCATCAAACTGCGCCCAGAATGGCATTCGGATAATATCAACGAAGGGGTGATTAAAATTGTGATGACGGGTTCTGCTTCCGATGCGCCGGAAATGCAGAAACACGTTTACAGTAAACAGGAAAAACAAACGCTGGAACGCCGCTTTAAAGACCCGAACGATCCGCTGAAAGTAGTGATTGTGCGCGATATGTGGCTGACGGGCTTTGATGCGCCTTGCTGTAATACGATGTATATCGACAAGCCGATGCAAGGGCATAACCTGATGCAGGCGATTGCTCGGGTTAACCGTGTATTTCGCAATAAAAGCCGAGAAAACGGCGGCTTGATTGTGGATTATGTAGGCATTGCTGACAAGCTCAAAGAAGCGACCCAGCAATACACCAATTCACAAGGCAAGGGCAAGCTGACTGATAACGTGATTGATGTGTTCTTTAAAATGAAAGAGCATTTAGAATTCGTCCGTAGCCTGTTTGCAACGCCGGTTGAAGGGAAAACCTTTGATGTTCAGACGGCCTTAGAAAAAGATAATCCGAATGATCTTCTGATGGCTATTCGTTTTGCCGCCAACCATATTTTTTGCCTCGATCGATTACCGTTTGATGGCAAAGTGCACGAGCAACATTGGTTTAATAAAAAAGAAACCGAGCCACGTAAAAAAGCCTTTTTGAAAGCGGCGGGTTTGGTGAAAAAAGGCTATATGCTATGCGGCGCATTGGCTGAAGTTGAGCCATACAGCCAAGAAATTGCTTTTTATGATGCAGTACGCGCTATTCTCACGAAGAACAAACAAAATGGTACGGGTTCTAATGAAAGACAGATTTTATTGAAAAAATTGGTCAATCAAGCCGTCTATTCCGAAGGCGTGATTGATTTGTTTGATCTGCTGGAAAAACCGCAGCCTCAAATCAATCTACTTTCTGAAGAGTTTTTGCAGACCATTAAAAACAGCCCGACTAAGAACTTATGGGTCAGCGCGGTGGAGCGTTATTTGGCAAGCGAAATCAAAGCCAAATCAGGCGCAAACCTCACCTTGCAAAAAGACTTCGAGCAGCGTTTAAAAGAAGCCCTAAATCAATACCACAACCATAATTTAAGCGTGGTGGAAATTTTGGATGAGCTCTTCAAAATGAGCCAAGACTTCCAAGAACGCTTAGCTTTAGGTGAAAAGCTGGGGCTGAAAAAAGAAGAACTCGCTTTCTACGAAGCCCTCGCCCAAAACCAAAGCGCCCGAGAGCTGATGGGCGATGAAGTATTGAGCAAACTTGCCAAAGAAATTACCGATACTTTAAGACGCTCAGTTACCATCGACTGGCAATACAAAGAAGGCGTACGTGCCAAAATGCGCATTCTCGTGAAACGAGCTTTACAGCGTTATAAATACCCGCCGGATAAACAGGAAGAAGCCGTGAGCTATGTGATTAAGCAAGCGGAGGAAATTGCGGAAGATCTCAGCCAACTTTAATAAAAAATGAGGAATAAAAAAATCAGGACGAATAATATTCGCCCTGATTTTTTACTAAATAATATAAGATTCAATTAAATATGTTGAATAAAAGCTCAAACCTTACCACTCTATCGGCGAGGTAAACACCGATAGCACATTCGGGTGGCTTCGTTGATTTTTTACTTCGCCATTGATGCTTAATTCATAAAAATTACCCCCTACGCTTGCGGAGTATTTTTTATTAAACTTTCTTGCACTTTTCTTGCGGTATTGCACGGTAAAAGTCACTTTCTCTTCAACATCAAATTGTTTAGCATTTTCAACTTTTTCTACATCAAAATTTTTAGCCAATTCAACGCCTTTTTCTTCATAAAATGGCCATAAAATGGATTCAGCAGAACCATATTTAAAGGCAAATTCTGTCTCAAGCGCTTTTTTCTGTTCTTCTGTTAGCGAACAAGCACCGCCTCGAGGCCAACTTACCTCAGAAATAAATTGAGTAAGCTCAGTAGTTGGATCAGGGAAATGACAAAACGCTGTCACTAACTCTCTAAGGCGTACTTCATTATATGCTGGTGTTTTATCGCTTTTACGATCTTCATATTGCTTACGCACCTTTTCAAATTCTTCCGCAGGAATAACTTTTTTTGCAATCTCATCTAATCTAGAAAGCTCAGAGGCAAATCTTTGGCGTAATTGGAGATTCGTTTTACTATGGCAAACAACATTAACTTTTATTGAATCACTAACATCACCGCCTCTTTGCCACGTGATTTCATTCGATTCTTGCGACCATGTTGGATTATTACAACGGCCACTTTGTGCCAAAAGTTCAGCATAAGTGATTTCTTTACCATTGTGTTCTGTAACGTACGATTGAACTGTACTAATTGGATCTAAGGTTTCATTACAACCGCTGACAGCGAAAGCAAAAATTGCTGTTGTAGAAAGCATCAATAATGGTTTCTTCATTCGAACTCCTGTTTTAGCTTCATTTAAAAAATTTAATGCGCTTCATCCCAGTTATCACCCACGCCTACTTCTGCAATGAGTGGCACTTTCATATCAATGGCTTTTTCCATTTCAGCTTTAATAATTTTGCTGTAATGTTCCACCTGATCTGCTTTAACTTCAAACACTAACTCATCGTGCACCTGCATAATAAGTTTAATGTTTTCATCTTGCGCAATCGCTTTATCAATGCCAATCATCGCAACTTTAATAATATCTGCCGCTGTCCCTTGCATCGGTGCGTTGATTGCAACACGCTCAGCAGCTTTTCGGCGCATGCCATTACTTGATTTGATTTCTGGTAAATATAAGCGACGACCAAATAAGGTTTCAACATAGCCTTTTTCTGCTGCAGAAACTCGAATATCCTGCATAAATTGTTGCACACCTGGGTAACGGTGGAAATAACGTTCCATATAATGTTTGGCATCCGCACGAGAAATGCCTAGCTGGTTTGATAAGCCAAACTCGGACATGCCATAAATCAAGCCAAAGTTAATTGCTTTAGCACTACGGCGCTGCTCGCTGGTGACTTCTTCAAGTGCTATGCCGAAAATTTCCGCTGCCGTTGCACGGTGAATATCTTTGCCTTGCGCAAAAGCGGTAATCATGCCTTCATCATTAGATAAATGCGCCATAATGCGTAGCTCAATTTGGGAATAGTCCGCCGCGACAATTTTATAACCTTCACGCGCAATAAAAGCTTGGCGAATCCGTCTGCCCTCTTCATTACGAATTGGAATGTTCTGTAAATTGGGATCACTCGAAGAAAGCCGGCCTGTTGCAGTCACAGCTTGATGATAAGAAGTATGTACTCGTCCTGTTTTTGGGTTGATCATTTGTGGCAACTTATCGGTATAAGTTGATTTCAATTTACTCAATCCACGGTGTTCCATTAAAAGTTTTGGCACGATATGCCCTTTTTGTGCCAACTCTTCTAACACTTCTTCATTAGTAGAAGGTGCACCTTTTGGGGTTTTCTTCAAAATCGGCAAGCCTAACTTTTCAAACAGAATTTCTTGTAATTGTTTGGTTGATGCCAAATTAAATACCGCGCCCGCCTCACTATGCACCATCGTTTCTAATTCGGCGAGTCTCGCTTCAATTTCTGCAGATTGAGCTAATAATTTTTGCGGGTCGATCAATACCCCATTTCGTTCAATATGTGAAAGCACTGAAACTAACGGCATCTCAATTTCATTGAATAATTTATGCAAACTTGGAATCTTTTCTAACGTTGAGAAAAGAGTTTGATGTAACTTCATCGTCACATCTGCATCTTCTGCGGCATATTCACTGGCTTTTTCAATGCTGATTTGATCAAAAGTGAGTTGATTTTTACCTTTACCGGCAATCTCTTCAAACGAAATCGTTTGGTGGTTGAGATAACGGTTGGCTAACTCATCCATATTATGTCTGCCCACGCTATTTAGCGTGTAAGATTCCAACATCGTATCAAATGCGACGCCTTGAACTGAAATACCATGGTTAGCCAACACCGTTAAATCATATTTCAAATTTTGACCCACTTTTAACACAGCCGGATTTTCCAAAATCGGTTTTAATTGCGTTAAACAAGCGGTCAAATTTAGCTGATCTTTTACTAATGTCCACGCTAACGTATCCTCCTCTTCTTCAGTCGCAAATAAATCGCTCTGAACAGGCGCACTTTTGGCTTTATGCGCCAGCGGGATATAACAAGCTTGACCGTCAGGAAGTGCAAACGAAACCCCCACTAAATTTGCTTGCATCGCATCTAAATTATCAGTTTCAGTATCAAAGGCTATCAATGGGGCAGCAGCCATTAACTCAATCCATTTTGCTAATTGTGATTCAGTGGTAATGGTTTCATAACGACTGCGATCAATCGTAATCGGATTAACTGTTGGTTCTGCAAAATTTTCAGTATTTTCGACCGCTTGTAAGGATGCAGCAGCTTGATAAGCGCCTAATGTTTGGCGTTTTTCTCGACTTTCCGTGACGGGATTAGCATCGTTCATCACTTCATTTAGCCAACGTTTGAATTCATAGCGACCAAATAACTGAACCAGTTCATCTTGATTCTGAGGCTGCATGACAAGCTCATCATGCTTAACCTCTAGCGGTACATCCGTTTTAATGGTTGCCAATAAATAAGACAGATCCGCCATTTCTTTTTCTGCCAGTAATTTCGGCGCCATCGTTTTTGCACCACGGAAAGAGAGCGAGGCAACTTTATCTAAATTTTCATAAATCGTTTTAAGTGAGCCAATTCCTTGCAATAAAGCAAGTGCGGTTTTCTCACCTACCCCTTTTACACCGGGGATGTTATCCGATGAATCGCCTTGTAGCGCCAAATAATCAATAATTAGCTCAGGTGGAATGCCATATTTTTCAATAACACCTTCACGATCTAGCAAGGTATTATTCATTGTGTTAATCAGCATAATATGCTCATTCACTAACTGCGCCATATCTTTATCGCCCGTGCTAATCAGCACATTTTTGCCATCACGGGCAGCTTGAACTGCAAGGGTGCCGATAACATCATCCGCTTCAACCCCTTCAATTGAAATCAATGGAATCCCGAGCGCTTTAATAATTGCATGGAGAGGCTGAATTTGCGCACGTAAATCATCTGGCATGGGAGGTCGATGAGATTTATATTGCTCGAATAATTCATCACGAAAGGTTTTACCTTTAGCATCAAACACCACTGCAATATGACTTGGCGAAACTTGCGTAATCAGGCTTTTAAGCATATTGATTACGCCATAAACGGCGCCTGTTGGCTCACCGTCTCGGTTAGTCAACGGAGGGAATGCGTGGAATGCACGGTATAAGTAAGAAGAGCCATCGACAAGCACAAGTGGGTCTGAAGCGATTGTTGCCATAATGTATAAACCTTTTAATGAGTAAGCGGTGAAATTTTTTGGATTTTTTGCAAATGTTATTGACTAGTTCTCTGACTGCTCGTCTAATTCATCAGCCATTGCAGCCAGCGCTTCACGAGTTAGTTGCGCTAATGCGCGATAAAATGCGGAATCTTGCGCTTCCACTTTACCTAAAAATTTGCTCATCACGGGTAATAAAAAATCCGCAAATAACGCTTGTTGAGCCGCGGTAGAATCAAGGTTATCTTCAATCCAAGAAGCGGTCAGTAATAATAGTGCGACATGATCGTAATCACTTAATACTGGCATATCGCGCGTTAAGCGAAAAGCTTCAAACTCAGAAACATTGATTTGATAATCAGAAATTTTTGTTGAAACATGACCTGAATCGGCAAAAATAGCTTGATAAGCAGCACTTAATTCCGTAGGGTGTGCGTGTTTTTCTATCAGCGTTAGCGCTAATTCGCTCTGCGCATCGGTGTTAAGCGCCCATTGCTGGCGTAATCCACCTTGAGCTAACCAGTTGAAAGTACCAGCTAATAAAGAATCAGTCGGCTGGCGGTAGAAAAGATTCCCAAATAAACGACATAATAGGGAAAAATCGTTAATCATTGTTTCGTGCATTTTTTTCTCAAATGAAAGGAAAGTGCAGTTATTTTACATGAAATTCAGTTAATAGGACACAAAATGAAATATATCGGCGCACATGTGAGTGCTTCTGGCGGCGTAGAAAATGCCGTGTTACGCGCAGTAGAAATTGGGGCAAATGCCTTTGCATTATTTACTAAAAACCAGCGCCAATGGCAAGCCCCTGCACTTAAAGCAGAAACCATTGAAAAATTTAAACGTTTTTGCCAAGTCCATGGGTTTTCTTCCGCCCAAATTCTGCCACATGACAGCTATTTAATTAACCTTGGCAGCCCAGAAGCCGAAGGCTTAGAGAAATCTCGTGCCGCTTTCATTGATGAAATGCAACGCGCCGACCAATTAGGTTTAACCTTGTTAAATTTCCACCCAGGCTCACACTTAAATAAAATTAGCGAAAGTGACTGTTTAGCACGTATTGCCGAATCGATTAACATCGCTATTGATGCAGTACCGAATGTGGTGGCGGTGATTGAAAACACGGCAGGACAAGGCTCAAATTTAGGTTATCGCTTTGAACATTTAGCTGAAATTATTGAACAAGTTGAAAATAAAAAGCGTGTTGGCGTTTGTTTAGATACTTGCCACACTTTCTCTGCAGGCTATGACATCAGCTCATTAGCAGGCTGCCAAAGCGTATTTCAGGAATTTGACCAAGTTGTTGGCTTTGAATATTTACGGGGAATGCACTTAAACGGTTCAAAAACGCCATTAGGTAGCCAAAAAGACCGTCACGATACCTTGCGCGAAGGAACCATTGGTACCGAATTTTGCAAATTTATTATGAAAGATGACCGCTTTAATGGCATTCCAATGATCTTAGAAACCATCAATCCAGATATTTGGGCAGAAGAGATTGCCTACTTACGCAGCCTAGAAAAAGTATAAAAAGAATGGAATAAAAAATAATTTGCTGCCAAGCGTTAGATTAACGTTTGGCAGCAGATCTTTTTTATCTATCTAACTAGAATTTTACAGCGAAACCTGCAAAGTAAACCATTTGTTAAGTGTTGAGTTAGAAACCACCTGGCCCACGGCGCGGTTCACTGCTGATTTTTTCGCTATTTGAACGCTGGGTCGTAATCACTTTCTCCCCCTCATTCAAACCACTTAAAATTTCCGTATGCTGACCATCCGCTAAACCAATCTCGACTTTTTTCTCAATCGGCTGTTGATTTTCTAACACTTGCACGTAGTTTTCACCGTTACGTTTTGTTAATGCGGTATTTGGCACCACTAACACATTTTCACGTTTCGCGATATCGACTTGCCCCTGCACAGTCATCCCAATACGTAACCGTTGCTCACTATTATCTACCAATGCATTGGCATAGTAATAAATTGCTTCCGTATTCCCTGATTGCTCCACATATTTATTCGATGAATTATCATCACTTAATGTTGTAAGCGCTGGATCAATGCTTTCAATTTGACTTTGAATCCGATAATTCGGCTCAGCTAAAGTGGTAAAACTCATCGCCTGACCTGCCCTAACCTGAGCAATATCGCCTTCTGAAATTTCTAACTTAATCAACATTTTAGAAAGATCGGCGACATGCACAATGGTTGGTGAACTTTGTGCAGAGTTTACCGTTTGTCCAATCGAAACCGGAATAGAAACAATCACGCCATCCATTGGCGATAAAATTTGAGTGTAATTTAAGTTAGTCCGCGCGTTATTTACCGAAATTTGAGATTGCTTAATCTGCGCGATCGCCTCATTCACGCTCGCTTTGGCTGAAGCTAAAGTATTTTTCGCGGTTTCAACTTCTGCTTCAGATGCACTATTTTGCTTATACAATTTGCTTAATCGGTTATAGTTGGCTTGCGCCACTTCTAACGCCACTTTCGCTGAAGCCAGTTGGGCTTGATAAGAAGCTAATTGCGCTTCTGCAGTACTTAAACTATTGCTTTGGCTACTTGAATCAATTTCAGCAATTAAATCGCCTTTTTTGACTGTTTGCCCAAGCTTTACATACAAGTTAATAATGCGTCCAGATACCTGTGCGCCAACCTCTGTTCGCTGACTAGCGCGTACAGAACCTGTTGCTAGCACGGTTTTTTCTAAAGTTGTACGAGAAACAGCTTCAGTAATGTAATGGACTTGCTTAGCGTTATCTTCCTTGCTGTAGTAAACATAGCCTGCGACACCTAAAGCGGTAATACCAAGCAACAAAGCAAAAGATTTGAATTTCATATTATTTTCCCAAAGAAAGATAGCGGTTAAAATTGACTATCATTTTGCAAAATGGTTTCAAAATTTAACCGCTTGTTTCTTCTTTTTCGAGTAAATTAAGCTAAATTAAACAGCTTACGTAAATAGCAAGCGACGGCTTCATCTTTATTCTCACCAATCACTTCATGCTCAGGTAATAGGGCTTTAAGTCGCTTATCAGCGTTTCCCATTACACAGCCTTTTCCAGCGCGAGCGAGCATCTCTTTATCATTTAAGCCATCCCCAAAAGCAATGCAATCGCTAAGTTGATAGCCTCGATGTGTAACAAGTTCATCTAAAGCATTTGCTTTGGACACATTTTTATTCATCACTTCTAGACACTGTGGCGTGGAATAAGTCATATAAACTTGTTCACCGAATTTAGCTTGGATATAAGCCTCAATCGGGGCGAGATCTGCTGGTGTTCTGCCGATATAAAAAACTTTTTCGGTTTCTCTACCGTGATGATTCTGGAAATCAACCACTTTGTAGCAATATCCTGAATCTTGATGGTATTTTTTCAATGCTTCAATATCCACGTTGATAAACCAATCATCGCCTTGATAGCTATTTAAACAAACATTCAGTGGGTCAAATGGCACTGACATTAAAGCTTTGGCTAAATTTTCTGGTAAATAGTGATTCAATACCGTTTTACCCGATAAAAAATTCGCTCGTGCCCCATTTGAGGTGACCAACATAGCCTCATCAACGGGCACTTTTTTAATCAGATGTTTCACATCCGGATAATTACGCCCCGTAGCAAAATAAATATCAACCCCTTTTTTAGCAAGCTGACTAAGAGTTTGAATCGTAAATTCTCCGATTCGATGCTCCCCGTTAAGCAATGTGCCATCCAAATCTGAAATAATGGCTTTAAACGGCATGGTCATAAAGACTCCTTAGATTAAAAATTATCAAAGCTAGCCTATCAAATTCTCTAGGTTTGTTCAAAGAGAATCCTTTCATTTGATAGCTCATTTCAAATTGATTAAAAAATCATCAAACACTCCTTAAGATTAAATTACTTTAATTTTCAATAATTATTTAACATTTATTTGACATCACCATCTAAACTTGACACATTCATCTATAAATCAACATATCTTTAGCATTTTACGCTATTTGAAATCACAATTTAATCTAGTAAACGTTTGCGCAAAGTGAAATACACTATTGACAATACTCCAAATGAGTTTAATATACACAGCGCAAACAAATTACAATGCAAACACAAACACACACAACAATGGAAAAACAACTCTCACTCCGATTATCTCTGTTATCGTATTTTTGATGCGAGGATAAAGATTGTCTGAGAAATGAGTTCACTATCCACAACTTTCGCCCGCATCTCCATGCGGGCTTTTTTTATCTCTAAAAAGAGAATACAATCAAAGCGTTTGTGGCAAAACCATTCCCACACAACGCATACAGAGGACTGATTATGAGCAATAACAACATTATTATTTTTGATACAACTCTTCGTGATGGTGAACAAGCATTAAAAGCGAGCTTAACCGTAAAAGAAAAATTACAAATTGCTTTAGCGCTTGAACGTTTAGGTGTGGATGTGATGGAAGTGGGTTTTCCAGTATCTTCTCAAGGGGATTTTGAATCTGTACAAACGATTGCACGTCATATCAAAAATAGTCGTGTAGCCGCACTTTCTCGCGCAGTCGATAAAGATATTGATGCAGCTTATGAGGCATTAAAAGTGGCTGAAGCTTTTCGTATTCATACCTTTATTGCCAGCTCAGCATTACATGTTGAGGCTAAATTAAAACGTTCTTTCGATGATGTGGTAGAAATGGCTGTGGCAGCTGTGAAACGTGCACGCAACTATACCGATGATGTGGAATTCTCTTGTGAAGATGCAGGCCGTACCGGAATTGATAATATCTGCCGAATTGTAGAAGCTGCCATTAACGCTGGCGCAACAACGGTTAATATTCCAGATACAGTAGGTTTCTGCTTACCAAATGAATATGGCAACATCATTGCTCAAGTGCGTAACCGCGTACCAAATATTGATAAAGCGATTATTTCCGTGCATTGCCATAATGACTTAGGTATGGCAACTGCAAACTCCTTAACCGCAGTACAAAATGGCGCAAGACAAATTGAGTGTACCATTAACGGTATTGGCGAACGTGCAGGTAATACCGCATTAGAAGAAGTGGTGATGGGAATTAAAACCCGCCAAGATTTTATGGGCGTAGATACGCGCATTAACACACAAGAAATTCACCGTGTTAGCCAAATGGTTAGCCAACTTTGTAATATGCCGATTCAGCCGAATAAAGCAATTGTAGGTTCAAATGCCTTTGCGCACTCTTCTGGTATTCACCAAGATGGCATGTTGAAAAACAAAAATACCTATGAAATCATGTCACCAGAAACCATTGGCTTGAAGAAAGAGAAATTAAACTTAACCGCACGCTCTGGTCGCGCAGCCGTGAAAGGTCACATGGCAGATATGGGTTACACCGAGCAAGATTATGATTTAGATAAATTATATGATGCTTTCTTAAAATTAGCCGATAAAAAAGGCCAAGTGTTCGATTATGATTTGGAAGCCTTAGCATTTATCGATATGCAACAAGGTGATGAAGATCGTTTAGTATTAGATAAACTTTCTGCCCACTCCACTAAAGAATATCCGGCCACAGCTTTTGTTCAAATCGAACTAGATGGTGAGAAATTAAGTACTTCTTCAATCGGTGGTAACGGCCCAGTAGATGCCGTTTATAATGCGATTTTGAACTTGACTGGCTTAGAGATCAAAATGTCTCACTATAACTTAACCGCTAAAGGAGAAGGTGCTGAAGCCTTAGGTCAGGTAGATATTGTGGTTGAACACGAAGGCCGTAAATTCCACGGTGTAGGTTTGGCGACAGACATTGTTGAATCTTCCGCACTTGCCTTAGTTCACGCCATCAATGCGATTTATCGTGCGCATAAAGTGGCGAATTTAAAAGCTAAACACTAATCCAAAACTAAAGCTTGAAAAGCAAAAAGCGAGTGGCATAATTTACATCCACTCGCTTTTATTTTTATTGTAACTAACTGCGCGTTGCCGCTTTCATTTCACTAACAAAAGCCGATAATTCTCGAATTAAATTGGCTTGGTTATCTAAATTACGTTCAATAATTTTTACAATCGCCGAGCCTGAAATCGCACCATCACAACCTAGCGCTAGCGCTTCTTTGACTTGTTCTGGTTTGGCAATACCGAAGCCTTGCAAAATTGGAGCAGAATTCGACCGCTTGAGGCTTTCAACTAATGTATCTAAATTGCCAGCATGAGATTGGTTTTCGGCACTAGTTACCCCTGCACGAGAAACTAAATAGGTATAACCTTCGGTTAAGTTGGCAATACGAGAAATTGTGGCTTCATCTGCGTTGGGCGGGCAAATAAACACAGGTTGAATACCATGTACTTTTGCAGTTGGTACAAACTCTTCTGCAGCTAAGATTGGTAAATCTGCAATTAACACCGCATCAACGCCTGCCTTTTGGCAGCGTTTAAAGAAAGCTTCTTGAGTCGGTACAAAAACCAAATTAGCACACAACAGCAAACCAATCGGCATTTCTGGATATTTTGCGCGGATTTTCTCAATCAACTCAAAGCAATTATCTGTGCTAAAACCGCCATCTAATGCCCGTTTATTGGCTGCCTGAATCACCGGCCCATCTAAAAGTGGATCAGAAAACGGAAAACCTAGCTCTAATGCATCCGCACCGTTGGCAATTAAAGTTTCAATAATTTCAAATGAACGGTCAAAATCTGGATCGCAAAGGGTCACAAATGGCACAAATGCCCCTTCATTTTTTGCTTTTAAGCTTTGAAATAAAGTGTCAAAACGGCTCATTAGTTTGCTCCTCCATTTAAAATTTTATCTACGGTAAAAATGTCTTTATCGCCACGTCCTGATAAATTCACCACTAATAATTGTTCTTTTTCTGGTTGTTGTTTAATCAGTTTTAACGCATAAGCTAAAGCGTGAGAAGATTCTAATGCAGGAATAATCCCTTCATGTCTTGCTAGCGCTTGGAATGCTTCTAAAGCCTCATCATCAGTAATAGAAACATATTCCGCTCGGCCTGTTGCATTCAAATAAGCATGCTGTGGCCCTACTGATGGGAAATCTAGTCCAGCTGAAATTGAATAGGATTCTTCAATTTGTCCATCTTTATCTTGCATAATTGGCGATTTCATACCGAAATAGATACCCGTTGTGCCATGTTTAAGCGGTGCGCCATGCTCGCCTGTTTCAATCCCTTTACCAGCTGGCTCAACACCAATTAACCCAACTGCAGTTTCATCAATAAAATCGGCAAACATACCAATCGCATTTGAACCGCCACCGACAGCGGCAATCACCGCATCTGGTAAGCGCCCTTCTCTTTCAAGAATTTGACGTTTGGTTTCAATGCCAATCATTTTCTGAAATTCTCTTACCATTGTTGGGAATGGATGTGGCCCTGCAGCCGTGCCAATTAAGTAATGAGTGGTTTCATAATTAGCAGCCCAATCTCGCATTGCTTCACAGCAAGCATCTTTTAACGAACAAGAGCCTTTTTGCACTGGAATAACTTCAGCCCCCATTAAACGCATACGAAACACGTTTGGAGATTGGCGTTCCACATCTTTTGCGCCCATATAAACCACACAAGGCATATCTAACATAGCGCACGCTAAGGCAGTCGCGACACCATGCTGACCTGCGCCAGTTTCAGCAATAATTCTCGTTTTCCCCATGCGTTTTGCCAATAAAATTTGGCCTAAAACTTGGTTAGTTTTATGTGCACCACCATGTAATAAATCTTCTCGTTTAAGGTAAAGTTTAGTTTTACTGCCTTTCGTTAAGTTACGACAAAGCGTTAAAGCGGTTGGGCGACCTGCATAATTTTTCAGTAAATCGGCAAATTCGGCTTGAAATGTAGGATCGTTTTGCGCTTCAACAAAAGCTTGCTCAAGCTGTTTTAGTACAGGCACTAAAATTTCCGGTACATACATTCCCCCAAATTCACCGAAATAAGGGTTTAAAAGTGTGTCTGACATATTTTGTTATTTCCTTTTTAATTTTTTGTTCGATTGCTTTTATAAAGAATGGCTTAAAAACGGCGTACTCAGCACGCCCTTAAGGTACCCCATCTATTATTTTCGGCTGACTGACATACCCGCAAAACTTTGTGCAGTTGGCATAACTTCAATGCGGTTAATATTGACATGCTCTGGTTGTTGATTTAGCCATAGCACAATATTAGCAATATCCTCTGGGCTAACATACTCAACATTTTCATAAACCTTCGCTGCTTTTTCATCATCGCCATGGAAGCGCACATTTGAAAATTCTGTACCACCACATAAGCCCGGCTCAACATTGGTTACTCGTACATTGGTGCCGGCTAAATCTGCACGCAGATTCAAGCTAAATTGCTTCACAAACGCTTTCGTTCCACCGTAAACATTGCTACCCGCATAAGGATAATTTCCTGCAATTGAGCCTAAATTGATAACATGCCCCGTATTACGCGCTACCATTTCAGGTAAAATTAAACGGGTAACCGTAATCAAGCCTTTAATGTTCGTATCAATCATCTGATACCAATCTGCTAAATTTGCTTGATGTGCTTGCTCAAGCCCTAAAGCAAGCCCTGCATTATTTACTAATAAATCAACATGCTTCCAACCTTCAGGACGGCTATTTAATGCCTGTTCAGTCGCTTTTTCATCGCTCACATCAAATGCAAGCGGTAAGAAATTATTGCCTAATTGCGAATGTAACTCTGCTAAACGCGCTGCGCGTCTGCCAGTTCCAATCACTTTATAACCTGAAGCAATCAGCAATTTACAAATAGCCGTACCAAATCCTGCTGTTGCGCCAGTCACTAATGCGGTTCTCATGTTTACTCCTCATTTTAACTTGTACTATTAAAGTAGTACATTTTTATTTTTGATGCAAGTAGAAGCGGTGTGATTTTGCAAAAAATTCACAAAATCACACCGCTAGCATTAAACTTCGTCAATCACAAACTCAAACCACTCAATCACATCCTTTTCGTGAACGCCATTGGCAATCAGAATTTGCGCTTGTTTAACGGAGTCAGGTCGTTGGGAAATGAGTGGATGCCAATCAAACAACGGCTTACCTTCATAAAGTAGGCGATAAGCACAAGTTTTAGGCAACCAGCCGAAATCAGGTAAATTCTTTTTGGTGAGCTTAGTGCAATCTTGCTCGATTTTAAAACGGTTCGGATAATTCGTGCATCTTCCCGTTTCCACATCTAAAAGATTGCATGCCACGCGCGTATAATAAAGTCGCTCTCGCTTGCCTCTGCCTAAAATATATTTACGATAGCAGCATTTGCCACAGCCATCGCACAGCGCTTCCCACTCGGCATCATTCATTTCAAGCAGACTTTTATGCTTCCAAAATTCAGGGGTAATTTGTATTTGTTGGTCGTTTTGTTTCATACCGCAGATTCTAACATATTAGCCTGCATAACGCTGAGTTAAACGCGCTAAATTTTGTGCAAAATAGGTTGGGCTTTTTAAATAAGCTTGCATTTGCGCCCAATCAAATTCGGTTTTTAACTGTTGATTTAGTGTGGCTAAATAAGCGCTATTTTCTGGATATTCTCGAATATAATCTGCCAACAGCGCTTCTTGTTTTAGCAAAGAATCGGCTTTGAGGATTTTTGCAATTTCTTCTGAAAATTTAACCGCTTGTCCTAAATAATATCCACGTTGTGCCTTGCTTAAATCGCTAAACCATATACCTTGCATGACCGGCATTTGGGCAATTAACGCCAAAATATCTTTTAACTGCCCTGTTTTTAATTCAAACTCAAGCTCGCAAATTTTACATTCTCCCAATGGATTTCGAATATTACCCTGATCTAACGCAATTTCGATTTGTGATTGCTGATAGTTAACTAGCCAAATATGTCGAGTAAAATCAGTACTGAAAGTCGGTAACAATTCGGCATTGATTTGAGCTGCATTTTCAAACCCTAACTGGAAATGTGTATTCAACTTAGCAAAATCAGGTTTAGGTTCATTTAATGGCAAATTATATTCAGGGCGGATGTGCACGCCATCAACGACTTTTCCTGCCGTTTTAAGTGTCATTTCATAGCGGGTATTTTCAGTGCGAACACGCAATCCCATTTGTTCATGGGCAAAAAAGCGATCTGGGGTGTCGTAATAAGTGTTACCTAAAACCACTTGATGATGCGCTGCATTCGGTAGGCCATTTAACCACGCCTGCATTTTCGCCACATTTTCTGATGCTAATCTGATTTTCAATTCAATTTCTGCGGTTTCTGCCAGCTTTGCCATTTTTTACCTCGCTGTTTTTTGCTATTATTTGGCTAATTTTTCGCTTTCTGCATTGTAACAATGTTTCATCAAATCCAAAATAAACTCCATAAATTCGTCCAACGTGGTTTAGATAATCATATTCGCTTAGCCGTGACTGGATTAAGCCGTAGTGGCAAGACCGCATTTATTACCAGTCTTGTCGATCAGCTTTTGCATATTCGCAAAGATGAGGCAAATCATCTTAATCTTTTTGCGCCAGCACGCCATCATCAAATTCTTTCAGTTAAGCGTATTGAACATGGCGATCTCACTATTCCTCGTTTTGATTACGATAGAAACCGCCAATGTTTAGAAAGCCAACCGCCGATTTGGGCGCCATCTACCACTGGCATTAGCGAGATTCGCCTTGCCATTCGCTATCAGCGACAAAATGGGCTACTCAAACACTTTAAAGAAACAGGCACGCTCTATTTAGATATTTTTGATTATCCGGGTGAATGGTTGCTTGATTTGCCAATGCTTTCGCAAGATTTCAAAACATGGTCGCAAAGCCAACAGCAAGTGCACGTTGGTCAACGGGCAGAATTAGCACAAGACTACTTACAAGCGGTCGAAAATCTTGATCTTTTTGCAAAAACCAATGAAAACCAACTCGCTGAGATTAGCGAACAATACACTCATTACCTGTTTGCTTGTAAAGATGCTGGTATGCAATACATTCAACCGGGGCGATTTGTGCTGCCAACAGAAATCATGAAAGGAGCACCGATTTATCAATTTTTCCCGTTATTAAATCAAACTGAAGCAGACTGGCAAAAATTAGAAAATAGCCCGAAAAATAGTGCTTACCATACATTGAAAAAACGCTATCAGGCTTATCAAGAAAAAATTGTGAAACCATTTTATCAAGATTATTTTTCACAATTTGACCGCCAAGTCATTTTAGCGGACTGCTTAACACCGCTAAATCATGGTTATGAAGCCTTTTTGGAAATGAAGCTTGGTTTACAACAACTGTTTAAGCATTTCCATTATGGCAATCGCTCGCTGTTTCATCGCCTATTTTCGGCTCAAATTGATAAACTCTTATTTGTGGCAACTAAAGCTGACCACATTACTAGCGACCAGCTGCCTAATCTTGAAAGCCTTATGCGTCAGTTGGTACAAGAAGGTGGGCGTCATGCAGAATTTGAAGGGATTGAAACGGGTTATCACGCAATTTCCGCTATTCGTGCAACCGATCCTGTTATTACCAAACAAAATGATGTGGCAATTAAAGCGATTCGAGGTATTCGTAGCCAAGACCGCAAACTGATTACGCTATATCCGGGAGATGTGCCTAATCGCTTACCCTCAAAAAGTTATTGGCAATTTAACCGATTTGAGTTCGACCAATTCGAGCCGAAAGCGGTCGAATTTGACCAGCCGATTGCACATTTACGAATGGACGCTGCCTTACAGTTCCTATTGGCTGATCTGCTAGATTAAGGTAGAATTTCATTTATTTTTATTAAGTTTGAATATTATGGCAAAAAAACCTAAAGTTGCTTCAAATACTATTGCGCTAAATAAACGCGCACGACATGAATATTTTATTGAAGAAGAAATTGAAGCCGGCTTAGAACTCCAAGGTTGGGAAGTGAAATCTCTGCGCGCCGGTAAAGCTAATATTGGGGATAGCTATGTTACCTTTAGAAACGGCGAAGCCTTTTTATTCGGTGCAACCATTACCCCGCTGAATATGGCGTCAACACATATCGTTGCCGACCCAACTAGAACCAGAAAATTATTACTCAATAAACGAGAACTCGATTCACTCTTTGGTAAAGTGAACCGAGATGGAATGACTGTTGTTGCCCTTTCCCTTTATTGGAAAGCCGCTTGGGCAAAAGTGAAAATTGGTGTGGCAAAAGGCAAAAAATTACACGATAAACGTGAAGATATTAAAGACCGCGAATGGCAAGTTGCTAAACAACGTATTATGAAAAACGCGAACCGTGGTTAACGATTAAATTACATAATTAAGGAAACATTATGATCGACCAAAATTTATTAAGAACGCAATTAGATGAAGTAGCTCAAGCGCTAAAAATTAAGCGTAACTTTGTTTTAGATATTGAACAAGTTAAGGCATTAGAAGAACAACGTAAAGCGCTACAAGTTAAAACAGAAACCCTACAAGCAGAACGCAACGCACGTTCTAAAAACATTGGTGCAGCAAAAGCTCGTGGCGAAGATATTTCTGCATTATTGGCAGAAGTGGATAACATGGGCAATGAATTAAATGAAGCAAAAGTGGCATTAGACCAAGTTCAAGCTGAAATTAAAGCCTTATTGTTATCTGTACCAAATTTACCTGCAGAAGAAGTGCCTCTTGGTAAAGATGATTCAGAAAACTTAGAAGTTTTACGTTGGGGAACGCCTCGCCAATTTGATTTTGAAGTGAAAGATCACGTGGCATTAGGTGAAACATTAAATGGTTTAGATTTTGGTGCAGGGGCAAAATTAACTGCAAGCCGCTTTGTCGTGATGAAGGGTAAAATTGCGAAATTACACCGTGCATTATCTCAATTCATGTTAGATTTACACACCGAACAACACGGCTATTTAGAAACCAACGTACCATTTTTAGTAAACCATGACTCTTTATTTGGTACCGGTCAATTACCAAAATTCGGCGAAGATTTATTCCACACTCAACCATTAACTGGACAAGACCCAAATGAAGTTCAACGTTCATTTAGCTTAATTCCAACAGCTGAAGTTCCAGTAACTAACCTTGTGCGTGATGAAATTATTGATGAAGAATCACTACCTCTAAAACTCACGGCGCATACACCATGTTTCCGTTCAGAAGCAGGTTCTTACGGTCGTGATACTCGTGGCTTAATTCGTATGCACCAATTCGAAAAAGTAGAAATGGTACAAATCGTTGCGCCAGAAAAATCTATGGAAGCGTTAGAAGAACTGACTGGACACGCAGAAAAAGTATTACAATTATTAAACTTACCTTATCGTAAAGTGCTCCTTTGCACAGGTGATATGGGCTTTGGTTCTTGCAAAACTTACGACTTAGAAGTGTGGCTACCGGCACAAAATACTTACCGTGAAATCTCTTCTTGTTCAAATATGTGGGATTTCCAAGCGCGTCGTATGCAAGCACGTTGCAAATCTCGTGGCGATAAGAAAACTCGCTTTGTTCACACCTTAAATGGTTCTGGTTTAGCGGTTGGTCGTACCCTTGTTGCGGTGTTAGAAAACTACCAAAATGCAGACGGCTCAATTACCGTACCAGAAGTATTACGTCCATATATGGGTGGCTTAGAAGTCATTAGTGCTTAATCAGCCGTACTTAAGGCATCATTCATTGTAAGGCGTGCAATGCACGCCTTTTTAACATCATTATTTTTGTGACAATTTTGCAAAATACCGCTCAAATTTAACCGCTTTCACTATGATATTTTTTACCGATTTAACCCTCAAAAGGGGGCTTTCTGTTTTATTAGACAAAACCTCAGCAACTATTCATACCGGTCAAAAAGTGGGATTAGTCGGCAAAAACGGCTGTGGGAAATCCTCTCTTTTTGCCCTCATTAAAAACGAACTTCAGCCTGAAGGCGGTGAAGTTTCACTTCCTAAAAACTGGTCAATTTCGTGGGTAAATCAAGAAACGCCCGCGCTAGATTGCAGTGCGATTGATTATGTTATTTTAGGTGATCGAGAATATACCGCGTTAAATGAGCAACTTGAGATTGCAAACCATGAAAATGATGGGAATAAAATCGCCACACTTCATGCCCAGCTAGATACCATTGATGCTTGGACAATCCAAGCGCGTGCAGCGACGTTATTAAACGGCTTAGGCTTCTCTACTGAACAACTTACGTTACCGGTAAAATCATTTTCTGGTGGTTGGCGAATGCGCTTAAATTTAGCACAAGCGTTGATTTGCCGTTCTGACTTATTGTTATTAGATGAACCGACTAACCACTTGGATTTAGATGCTGTCATTTGGTTGGAAAAATGGCTAACTAATTATCGAGGTACTTTAATTTTAATTTCACACGACCGAGATTTCCTTGACCCCATTATTGATCGCGTCATTCATATTGAACATCAACAACTTCACGAATACACAGGAAATTACACCTCGTTTGAAATTCAGCGTGCGACCAAAATTGCCCAACAAAATGCCGCTTTTCAACAACAGCAACGCAAAGTTGCCCATTTACAAAGCTTTATTGATCGCTTTAAAGCTAAAGCGACTAAAGCTAAACAGGCACAAAGCCGTATTAAAGCTTTAGAAAAAATGGAATTGATTGCGCCAGCTTATGCGGATTCTCCATTTGAATTTGAATTTAAACCACCATTTTCACTGCCTAGCCCGCTGCTCATGATGGAAAAAGTCAGTGCAGGCTATGCAGATAAAATCGTATTAGAGTCAGTAAAATTAAACCTTGTTCCTGGCTCTCGTATTGGTTTGCTCGGACGAAACGGCGCAGGGAAATCAACGTTAATTAAATTATTAGCAGGAGAAATCCCACCATTAAGCGGTAACATTCAATTAGCTAAAGGCGTTCAATTAGGCTATTTTGCACAACATCAAGTCGATACCCTGCGTTTTGATGAAAGCCCATTGTGGCATTTACAAAAATTAGCACCTGAAAAAACTGAACAAGAATTACGCAACTATTTAGGTGGCTTTGATTTTAAAGGAGATAAAGTCAATCAAGCGGTTACCTCTTTCTCTGGTGGTGAAAAAGCGCGTTTAGTATTAGCTTTAATTGTATGGCAACGACCAAACCTGCTGTTATTAGATGAGCCAACCAACCATTTAGACTTAGAAATGCGCCAAGCCCTAACCGATGCGCTGACTTATTATGAAGGTTCATTAGTGGTGGTTTCGCACGATCGTCATTTACTCCGTTCAACCGTCAATGAATTCTACTTGGTGCACGATCACAAAGTCGAAGAGTTTAAAGGCGACTTAGAGGATTATCAAAAATGGCTGAATGAACAAAATGCCCTATTATTAGCGACAAAACCAGCTGAAACTAACGAAATAACAGGAAATACAAGTGGTGGTATTTCTGCGCAAGATCGTAAAGAGCAAAAAAGACAGGAAGCGGAACTGCGTCAACAAACAGCACCATTGCGTAAAACGATTAGCCAATTGGAAAAAAATTTAGAAAAAGCGACCGCTTGTTTAGCCGAATTAGAAGCCTTACTGGCATCTAGCGAAATCTATGAGGCGGAAAATAAAGCAAAACTGACTGAAACATTGGCAAAACAGGTTGAGGCGAAAAAACAAGTCGAAGAAATTGAAATGCAATGGCTTGAAGCGCAAGAAACTTTAGAAACAATGCTAAATGCATAGCAAAATAATGGCTAGGATTTCCTAGCCATTTTTATTGCGATTATGCTTGCACTTCAATTAACGGTTTGCCACTATCAGCTGCCACTAATTTGCCAACAGGAATCAACGGCGTATTGGCTAATTTTGCAATTTCTTGCACTTTTTCGACCGCTTGCGGTTGAACGGCAATCAATAGCCCCCCAGAAGTTTGCGGGTCACACAAAATTGCTTTTTGCTCATCGGTGATTGGAGAAAGTAAGTGCCCATAACTGTCAAAATTACGTTGTGTACCACCAGGCACGGCACCTTGCGCAATATACGCTTTTACCCCATCTAAGGTTTGAATATGCGCAAAATCAACCACTGCACGCACGTTCGAGCCTTCACAAATTTCTTTAAGATGCCCCAATAAACCAAAGCCCGTGACATCAGTCATTGCGGTTACTTCTTCCAGTTGCGAAAATTCTGCACCGATTAGGTTCATTTGGCACATTACATCACGCGCTAAGCCTTGATGTTCTGCTTTCAACAACCCTTTTTTCTCAGCCGTCGTTAACACACCAATCCCTAATGGTTTGGTTAAGAATAATTGACAGCCTACTTCAGCACTCGCATTTCGCTTAATTTTCTCAGTTGGGATAATACCTGTTACCGCTAAACCAAAAATAGGCTCAGGCGAGTCAATAGAATGCCCTCCCGCCAAAGCAATGCCCGCTTGTCGGCAAGCAAAACGACCACCTTCAACAATTTTTTGTGCCACTTCTGCCGGTAATTTATTCACGGGAAAACCTAAAATAGCAATCGCCATAATAGGTTTACCACCCATTGCAAAAATATCACTAATCGCATTTGTTGCCGCAATACGTCCAAAATCAAAAGGATCATCGACAATAGGCATAAAGAAATCCGTCGTGCTGATAATCGCCGTTCCGTTTCCAATATCATAAACGGCAGCATCATCAGCAGTTTCATTGCCCACTAATAAATTTGGATCGATAAAATTTTCTAGTTCACTGTGTAAAATAGTCCCTAAAACCTTAGGCGAAATTTTACAACCTCAACCAGCGCCATGGCTAAATTGTGTTAAACGAACAATTTCTGACATTTCTACTCCTTTGATAATACGTTTAAACTTTGCCTATGCTGCTTTCACAAAAACAGAAATAGACTCCAAGTGCCCCGTTTGCGGGAACATATCAATCATCGCGACTTTTTCAAGGCGATAACCTTGCTCAATAAGCTTTTGTGCATCACGCACAAGTGTTGCAGGATTACAAGAAACATAGCAAATCCGGTCAGGCGCCAAAGCACAAAGATGATCTAAACAAAACCATGCCCCATTTCTGGCTGGATCTAATAAAACTTTATTAAAGGGTTCTTGCGCCCAAGGCTGCTCAATAAACGGCTCATCTAAATTCGTTTGATAAAAAGCCACATTCTCTAATTGATTAAATTCAGCATTTTGTTTTGCCTGCTGCACCATCTCAATGACGCCTTCTACACCAACGACTTGCCCTGCCATTTTAGCAAGTGGCAAAGTAAAATTACCCACACCACAGAATAAATCTAAAATTCGGTCATTTTTGCTCGGCACCAACCATGCCAGTGCTTGAGACACCATTTTTGCATTCAACTCAGCATTTACTTGAATGAAATCTCTCATCGAAAAACCGATCTGACAACCGCTAACCACATAATAAGGAGATTGCCCACACCAATGCTCAATCTGTTGTTCGCTGATCATCACGAAAAGGCTTAACTCTTCGCGCGCTGCGAAAATCTTTAAGGCTGCTGCATCTTTTTCAGAAAGAGTACCAACATGACGAAATAGCATTGCAATGGTGTTATCTGCTTGAACCAATTCAATATGACCTAACGCCTTTTTATTTTGCCAAGCAGTTAAAAGTTCGCTTAATTTTGGCAAAAGCGCAGAAAGGCTAGGCAATAGCACTTCGCATTCCGTTAATGGAATAATATGGTTTGAACCTTGTTGGCGAAATCCCATCACCACTTTTCCAGCTTGTAAGGCAATACTTAACCGAGTACGGCGGCGATAACCTTTCGGTTCACCAACAATCATTGGTTGAAAATCAATTGGCGTATTTTGCAGTTTTTGAAGCCGTTGAAATAGGGCTTTTTGCTTAGTTTCGCGTTGTAATGCCAAAGGAATGTGTTGCATTTGACAACCACCACATTCATCATACACCGCACAACTGGGTAATTGGCGTTCACTGGATTTTTTGAGAATTTTTACCGCTTTTCCATGTCCATATTGGCGTTTTTCATCAATAAGGCGCATCTCAATTTCTTCACCAGGCAATGCATTTTCAATAAACCACGTTTTACCTTCAATTTTTGCCACGCCTAAGCCTTGATAATCTAATGATTGGATTTTTACTTGGCGACAAGCGGTCGTTTTTTTCGCTTTTTTTGTAAATTTTTCAGAATAAAATTGTGCCATTTTTCTTAATTCGAAACTCTTTTACTAGGTATTATAGCGAAAAGCTGACTAAATATAAAAAAGGAAACACCAGCTGCTCCGATGAGCATTGCTGAACTTTATTATTTTTACCCAGTCCTATTTTTTGACGGTTATTGTTTAAATAACTTTAAAGACTTTATTTTTGTTCACTTAATTTTCATAAAGAAGGATTTCTATGAAAATATTGTCTAAAGCAACCTTAGTTGCATGTAGTTTTTTATACAAACACTAATTTTGCATTTTAGACTCGGAAAGCAACCGCTTGTAACGTTGTATAAACAACATTACAAGCGGTTTTTTCTTGGTTTTCTGGCAGAAAAATAGTGTTGGATTTGCTAAAATAGCTAGCTTACTTACTCGGAAGAAACTTTGCTTCAATTTTATATATAAAAAGGAGAATATCATGTTTGTCGTTGGACAACGCTGGCTTTCTTCAGCAGAAAACCAATTAGGGTTAGGCATTATTCAAGCCGTAGATAATCGCAGTGTGACTATTGCTTTTCCAGCTGCTGAAGAAGAACGAATTTATGCACTTAATGCCTCACCGCTCGTCCGTGTACAATTTCAAGTAGGTGATCGCATCCGTAGCAGCGAGGGCTGGCAGTTAGTTGTTGAGCAAGTTATCGACAATCAAGGTTTTAGTATCTATTTAGGAAAACGACTCGATACCGAAGAAGAAGCCGTGCTACCTGAAATGCAGCTAGATCACAAAATCACTTTCAGCAAACCACAAGATCGCCTCTTCTCTGCTCAAATTGATCGTGCTGACCGTTTTGCCCTACGCTATCAAGCACTACAACATCAACAAGCGCAGTTTTTATCGCCGCATCGTGGTATGCGTGGCATTCGTGCAAGTCTCATTCCGCATCAATTACACATTGCCAAAGAAGTTGGGCAACGCTTAGCTCCTCGCGTGTTACTTGCTGATGAAGTTGGTTTAGGTAAAACCATCGAGGCTGGAATGATTTTGCAACAACAACTTTTCGCTGGCCGAGCTGAACGCGTGCTTATTTTGGTGCCAGAAAGCCTACAACATCAATGGCTAGTTGAAATGTTGCGCCGTTTTAATCTTAAATTCTCTTTATTTGATGAAGAACGCTGTGCTGATTTTGATAGAAGCGAAGACGATGAAACCCCAGCTGATAATCCATTTGAAAGCGAATCTTTAGTGATTGCCTCAATTCAATGGTTAGCAAGTCATCCCCATCGAGCAGCACAACTTCTCGGCTGCGAATGGGATATGCTAATTGTGGATGAAGCACACCATCTTGCTTGGTCGGTTGATACGCCAAGTGAGGCTTACCTATTAGTGGAAAAACTTGCAAAACAGATTCCTTCTGTTTTGTTACTGACGGCTACACCTGAACAACTTGGACAAGAAAGCCATTTTGCTCGCTTAGCATTATTAGATCCCGATAGATTCTACGATTACGAAGCCTTTGTTGCTGAACAACAAGCCTATAAACCCGTTGCTGATGCGGTCGCCACTTTATTAAACGATAAACCACTGACTGCGGCAGAACAAAATAGTATTGCTGAACTTTTAAGCGAAGAAGATACTGAGCCAATGTTTAAGGTTATCAATGGTAAAAATATTGCAGAATCTGACCGCTTGCAAGCGCGTCAATCGCTCATTAGCGAGCTTATCGATCGCCACGGAACAAGCCGAGTATTATTCAGAAATACCCGTCAAGGTGTGAAAGGCTTCCCTCATCGCATTTATCATCAAATTACCTTAGAAATGCCTTCGCAATATGCTAATGCTTTGAAAGTAATGAATATGATGGGCGACTTAACCATCGCAGAACAGCTTTATCCGGAAAGTCTCTTCCAACGTATGAATCCTGCGGCAAAATGGACGGAATTTGATCCACGCGTTGAATGGTTAATCAGCTTTCTTAAAAATCACCGTGAAGAGAAAATTCTACTGATTTGTAAACAAGCACAAACTGCAATTTCATTAGAACAAGCGCTTCGTGAGCGCGAAGGAATTCGCTCTGCGGTATTCCATGAAAAAATGTCCATTGTTGAGCGCGATAAAGCGGCTGCTTACTTTGCCCAACAAGAAGATGGCGCGCAAGTGTTAATCAGTTCTAACATCGGTTCTGAAGGGCGTAACTTCCAATTTGCAAGTCAGTTAATTCTCTTTAACTTGCCGGACAACCCTGATCTACTAGAACAAAGTATTGGGCGATTAGATCGTATTGGGCAAAAACAGGATATTCAAATTTATGTCCCTTGCTTTGAGAACACAATGCAAATGGTACTTGCCAGCTGGTATCATCAAGGGTTAAATGCCTTCGAAGAGACCTGCCCGATGGGTTCAACCTTATTCCGTGAATTTGGTGAAACGTTACAAAGCTATTTACGCACACCACAAGCGGTCGGATTTGAAGAATTTCTTGCAAAAACCCGTGCTCGTCAACAACAGTTGAAAATCGCTTTAGAGCAAGGTCGCGATCGTTTATTAGAACTCAACTCAAATGGTGGAGAAGCAGCTCAAACCTTAGCACAAGCTATTCAGGCAGAAGATAATAATCCTCATTTGGTGAATTTTGCCCTAAATCTGTTTGATGTGATTGGGCTTGAACAAGAAGACTTAGGCGAGCAGTCTATTGTGATTACCCCAACCGGGCATATGCTTGTTCCCGATTTTCCGGGCATCGAAGAAGATGGAACAACCGTCACCTTCGATCGCGAACTGGCCTTAACGCGAGAAGAATTGGCATTCTTAACTTGGGATCACCCAATGATTCGCAACGGAATTGATTTGATTGTTTCAGGCGATATTGGCAAATGTGCCGTTTCACTATTGATTAACAAGCATTTACCACCAGGCACCTTGTTACTTGAAACCATCTATGTTTTAGAAACACAAGCCCCTAAAGGACTAAATCTAAGCCGCTTTTTACCTCCAACACCAATTCGCGTGTTGCTCGATAACAAAGGTAATAATATGGCTGCACAGGTTTCTTTTACTGGGCTTGAAAAACAGTTAAAACCGGTCAATAAACAAATGGCGAATCAAATTGTAACGATGGCAAAAAATGATATTCGTAAACTTATTGCCATCAGTGAACAACGTGTTCAACCACAAGCACAAACGATGATGCAAGAATCGAAGCAACTTGCTGATAACGCATTAAGTGCGGAATTACACCGCTTAACGGCCTTACAAGCGGTTAATAAAAATATCCGAGCTGATGAAATTGCATTGCTTGAGGCACAAAAATCGCAAACATTGCATCATCTAAGTCAAGCGACTTGGCGCTTAGATAGCTTACGTGTGATTGTAAGCATGCAAGAATCGTAAACCGCTATGATATAAAAAATTGCCTCAATCTCATTTGATTGGGGCAATTTATTTTAGATTATCGAACAATCTCTTCTGCTTGTTCACGATTCTTGCTAAAAACCATCTCTTTTACGCTAGTAAGCAGTTGCGCACGAATAGTTGATATTTTAGGTTTCTCGTTCTCTTGAAAAGCAATCGGGCGGCAAAACGTCATCGCTTTTACTCCTAATCGGGCTGTTAACACCCCCACGCCAATGCCTTGGGTGGCACGCAAGGATAATTTTGCCAGCATATTTTGAGACAGAAAATCAGCAGCTACATCGCTTGCAATCTCGCTTGCCCCAGCAAAAACCATATTAGTGAGCACTAATTTAAATAATTTCAAACGGCTAATATAGCCTAATTCCATACCATAAATTTTCGTAATTTTGTTCACTAAAGCAAAATTTCGCCAAGCAATCAATAACACATCCACCATCGCTAATGGGCTAACCGCAACCAGTAACGCATTTTCCGTTGCATTACGAGAAATCAGCTTTTTTACTTGTTGATCTAACGGCGTGAGCACGTTTTCACTGAATAAATAAAGCACTTCTTTTGCATCATAAGCTTCGTTTAGCTGAGATTGCCAACGCTGCTCTGCTTGTGCAATTTGCGGTAAATGGCGCATATTCTCTAACACATTTTTGCAAAATGTTTGAGCATTTTCACCGCTTGTAGAGCTTAATGATTCAAGAAGGATTTGCTCACTCATTGCCTGTTGCTGTTGATAACGACGCAGGTAAACCAATCTGCGCCATTCGCGAATAATGACACCAACACCCGTTAAGCTCAATAAAAAGAAAACAATGCCAAATGCTAAAGCAATCCAAGCATGGCTTTGATAACTATCCCAAAGCCACTGCACACTTTGTGCAATCACAGCAACACAGAAAAGCACCAACGCACTTAATAGCACACGAATCCAAAAGCGATTTGGGCGAACCACTTCTTCAAACGATAAATCCGCCTCTTCAACTTCTTCCGTTTCCGTGTCTTCAAAAACCTCAAACGCCTCTGCTGAGAATTCCTGTTTAGGTTTGAGGGTTGGATTAAAATCTGATTCTGTTTCTTCAAAAATACGTTTAGTCATCTTTTTCGCTCCAATGCTCAATCGCCGTCATGATATGTTGCTTTAAGCCTTCATAGCCATGTTCAGTTTTGAGCATCTGAAATAATTGTTTTGCCTGTGGATATTCTTTATCTAAATAATGTAGCCACTGCTTGATACGAGCAACATGGTAAAAACCAGAATCTTGGCTATTTTCCATCTGCACATATTGAAAAAGCAGTGTTAATACAGATTGCCAAGGCATTTTCGGTTCATTAAATTTCACGACACGACTAAGATTCGGGGTATTGAGCGCGCCACGTCCAATCATTAGTTGATTACAAGCGGTCATTTCTTGGCATTTTTTTGCAGAATCATAATCCCAAATCTCACCATTGGCGATAACTGGAATTGAGAGCCGTTGTTGTATTTCACCTATTGCTTTCCAATTGATCCGCTCGGCACGATACCCATCAATTTTCGTTCTGCCATGCACGGTGATTTCATTTGCGCCACCTTGTGCTACTGCATCGGCAATTTCAAAACAGTGATCTACAGAATCCCAACCTAAACGAACTTTAACCGACACAATCTGTTCAGCCGAAACAGCTTCACGCATTGCTTTCGTTGCTCGATAAATTAACGTTGGATCTTTTAATAATGAAGCGCCACCATGACTGCCATTAACGGTTTTAGATGGACATCCGCAGTTTAAATCAACACCATGCGATCCTAATTCAATCGCAAGCTGGGCATTTTCTGCTAACCATTGTGGATGTTGCCCTAATAACTGTACGCGTACTGGTGTACCAGAAGGTGTTTTTCCGCCTTGATGCAATTCTGGACAAAGGCGATAGAATGCTTTTTTAGGTAATTTTTGATCAACTACGCGTACAAATTCAGAAATACAGAGATCATAATCATTCACCGCTGTAAGCAACTGACGCACAAAAGGGTCTAAAACCCCCTGCATTGGTGCAAGAATCACTTTAGGGATAACGTTATTATGCATCTTCATCTCGCAAAGCTAGATCTGGGCGCGCAATCAAATAAATCACTAATGCCGTTAACGCCCCTAAAGTATCAGCAAGCATATCTTTTTGTGCATCCCAAATATCTCCTTGGGAACCTAAAAATTCGACACCCGCATTCCCGCCTTCAATCACCGCATATTGCCATTCAATAATCTCATAACTTGCTGCAACAGCCATAATGAAAAATAGGGCAAAAAAACATGCCACACCTAATCCGCATTTACGATTTCGTAATAGCCATTCAGCCATCGGAAAACTATAAAACCCAATAACATAATGCGCTACTCGGTCAAAATGGTTGCGATTTTCACCTAATAATGGGCTTAATAACTCACTTCCCCATTCAAAAGGGACATTAGCAAAGGTATATTTTGCACCAATAAGATGTAAAATCATCCAAAACGACATCAAAATATACGCTAAACCACTAAACTGAAATTTTCGGTAAGTCAGCACCAATAACGCAAAAATGATAAAAATTGGCATAACTTCAGCATACCATACAGCTCTATCCGTTGGTGTTAATCCTGACCAAAACGCAATCAGCGTAATCAATATTGCTAGGCTTAACGGAATCAGATGTCGCTTTAACATACCTTATTTCCATCCTTTTGATTTACAAATTAAATCATAAGCCGCTTGAATTTGTTGGGCTTTTTCTTTCGCTAATTCCATCATTTCATCTGGTAAACCTTTAGCAGCCAATTTATCTGGGTGGTGTTCATTCATCAGTTTACGGTAAGCGCGTTTGACCGTATTTTGATCATCATCAGCACTCACGCCCAATACTTTATAAGCGGCATCAATGCTTGGTGCACTATTAGAGTAAGATTGATTTTGACCACTATAATAACCGCCCTGAGATTGCTGCTGATAACCACCTTGATGATATTCATACTGGAATCCACCTGAACGGAATTGTTGTGCTGCCATTACCATTGCAATCATCTGTTCAAATTGAAAACGAGAGATTCCCATTGTTTCTGCAATAGTGAAAAGAATTTGCTGCTCGTTAGCATCTAATTCGCCATCTTGTAAAGCGGCTTGCATTTGAACTTCCACAAAAAAGCGTAGAAGATCTACACGCTGCCCACAGGCTTCTCTGAATTCTTGAATCACTAAACGTAGTGGAAAACTGGATTCTTTACCTAAAGAAAAAGCCTTTTGCGCTTGTTTTTGTGCAGTTTCATCTAATTTCAAACGCGCCATCAATTGACGTGCGAGATGAATATCATCTTCAGTTACACGCCCTTTAGCTTTAGCAATATGCCCTAATACTGCAAATGTTGTTTGAGTAAAAATAGACTGGCGAGTCAAACCACTTCCAAAGACACTTGAGCTGACTGAACCAAGCTCATAAATTTTCTTATCTGCAAGATGCCCTAAGAAAGCACCAAGTAAAGCACCAAAAAAGCTATGGAAGATTTGATAACCTAAAATAAATCCCACAATTTTTCCAATATATTGCATAAAGTTTCCTTCTGTTTTTGTAATGTGGTTATTTTAACGTAATTTTCTTAAAAATCGCTTAAATATTAAGATTAAACATTATAAATACAGGGATTATCATCAATTTTAGAAATCTGAAATATCTATTAAATAATAGTTATCTTTATATAAAAAGCATAAAGCCCTGAGTAACTCAGGGCTTTATTTCTTATCCTACTAAATAATAGCTTTAAGCTTTAAATTAGTATTCTAACACTGCACGACGGTTTTTCGCGTAGTCTGCTTCAGTATGACCTAAAACGGCTGGTTTCTCTTCACCGTAAGATACAGTTGAAACGTTTGAAGCACCTTGTTGTGCTAAGTAGCTTTTCACTGCATCTGCACGACGTTGACCTAACGCGATGTTGTACTCTGGAGTACCACGTTCATCAGCGTGACCAGCAACAGTTACGCTGCCTTTAGTTGAATTTAATAATTGTGCGTGTGCATCTAATAATTGACGATATTCGCCTTCAACTGCATAGCTATCAAAACCGAAGTACACAGTGTTGTAACGAGTTTGTAAATCTTGAGCAGACATACCGCCGAATTGGCCAGCTGCATTTGCGTTTGCACCTGCGTTTGCTGCTGCGTTGTCTGAAGATGAGCTACATGCAGCTAATACGAAAGCTGGTGCCGCTACCATTAAAACTTTAGCTAGTTTTTTCATTTTTTACTCCTAAGAGAAAGATTATTGTTTAGTTAAATACGGTGACCAAGCAGGGAACTTATATTGCCCTCCTGCACCAGGCAGATTAGCTTTAAAACGACCGTCTGCGGACACCAATTGTAGCACTTTACTCGTACCTTTGGTAGAGCTATAAATAACCATAATGCCATTTGGTGAAATACTTGGACTTTCATCTAAGAACGTAGAACTTAAAACTTCTGTGCCACCCGAAGCCATATCACGTTTTACAACTTTATCACCTGCAATCATGATTAAATTTTTGCCATCTGATGAAAGTTTCGCGTTATAGGTTCTTCCTCCACCTACTGCGCTTACACCACCACCTGATGCACTCATTCTATATACTTGTGGCGAACCTGAGCGGTCTGAGGTAAAGTAAATTGTACTACCATCTGGAGACCAGCTTGGCTCGGTATTATTACCTGCATTTGCAGTTAATTTACTTGGTGAGCCACCACCTGCACTAACAACATAAATGTCTAATTGGCCATCTTGGTTAGACGCAAAAGCAATTCTTGAACCATCTGGTGAAAATGCCGGCGCACCGTTATGTCCTTTTAAAGCCCCCACAACACGACGACTACCTGAACGCAAATCGTGTACCACAACTTGTGCTTTTTTATTCTCAAAGGTTACATAAGCAAGACGGCTACCATCTGGTGACCACTCTGGTGACATCAATGGCTCTTTACTTTTTACAACAGTAAATGCATTGAATCCATCATAATCAGATACGCGTAATTCGTAAGATGATACGCCGCGTTGCACAACGTAAGCAATTTTTGTTCTGAAAGCACCGCGGATTTGAGTAATTTTCTCAAAAATTTGGTCACTCACAGTGTGTGCACCTTGGCGAATTTGTGCTGCAGGAACATTAAATGAACCTTGAGCTAACACAGCTGCTGGATTACTTAATGCATCAACTAATTGATAAGCAACATTATAGCCACCACCGGCAGGACTAACTTGTCCAACCACAACCATATCTACGCCAATATCTGTCCATTGTTGAGAAACAACTTCAGCCGCAGAACTTGGCTGAGCTGGTAATTTTGAACGTTCAATTGGAGTAAATTTACCACTATTGCGTAAATCATCCGCCACAATTTGTGCAACATCCGCAGAACCAGAACCACCAGCAAATGGAACAACCGCAATAGGTTGCGCCATGCTTACGCCTTCATCAACGGAGATAACCACATCAGATTCAGCAACAACAACGTTGCTAAATAAAATGCTTATCGCACCAAATACACTCGCTAAACGAGATTTTAATTTCATTTTTCAACCTCTTGGTGATTATAAAACTTTAAGCCCAAACTTAATCGTTGGCGATTTATAGGTGTTATAGGTTGCATCATCCTTCGCTCTTGGCACACTCTGTGCTTGAACAATCGCCGCAACCGCCGCACGACAAATATTATCTGGCCCTGAAAGCACTTGATGGCTAGAGATTCTGCCATCTCGATCAATATTAATTTTTACCTTACATTCCTGACCAGCAAAACTAGGATCAACTTTATATGTTCTGCTTAATTTTTGTTTAATTAAGCGCTCATATCCGCGATCTGCAGTTCCTTGCCCATCTCCTACCGCTTTACCATTACCGTTGCCAGCTAAGCCTGCAGAATTTTTATTTCCGCCATTACTTGAACCGCCACCGCCAATATTGCCACCGGATAAGAAATCATCAAGATCTTGATTTTTTTTAGCTTGAGCCACTTTTGCTGCTGCATCTGCCTTCGCTTTAGCTTCTGCATCTGCTTTAGCTTTGGCTTCTTTTTCAGCTTTTGCTTTAGCTTCTGCTGCCGCTTTCTCTTTTGCTTCTTTTTCAGCTTTCAGTTTGGCTTCTTTTTCGGCTTTTTCTTTAGCCTCTTTCTCAGCTTTCGCTTTAGCTTCTGCCGCTGCCTTTTCTTTTGCCTCTTTTTCAGCTTTTAATTTTGCTTCTTTTTCGGCTTTTTCTTTGGCTTCTTTTTCAGCTTTCACTTTAGCCTCAGCAGCTTTTTGTTGCTCTAATTTTTTCTGTTCTTCAAGTTTTTGTTGTTCAGCTTTTTCTTTAGCTTTACGCTCTTCCTCTGCTTGTTTTGCTGCAGCTTCTAAACGTTTTGCCTCTGCTTCTGCTTTTAATCTCGCTGCCTCAGCTGCTTTTTTACGCGTAGCCTCTTCTTTTTCCTTTTCAAGCTGCTCTTGTTTTAATTGCTCTTGTTTTAACTGCTCTTCTTTTTTCAGCTGTTCTTGTTTAGCAATCTCTTGCTGACGCTTCGCTTCTTGCTTTTTAGCTTCTTCTTGTTGTTTTTGCTGTTCAATCATCTGAACACGCTGTTGTTCTTTGGCTTTTTCCTCAGCAATTTCTTCTGGTGTTGGCTCATTCGGTTTTTCTTCCACAACTTCTTCTTTAGGTTGCTCTTTAGGCTCAACTTTCGTTGCTGGCTTACCTTGTCTTTCCGATTTTAAACGACCATACTCAGCTGCTACTTGCCCAGTATCTACCATGACAGCTTCAAATTCTTCACCTTCGCCACCATTGCCACCGGCTGATTCAGGTAATTTTGTATTGGTAAAAAATGAGCCTAAAAGCAACAACCCAATCAATAAAGCATGTAGCAATAGGGAAGCTATAATGGCAAGCTCAAATTTATCATTTTGCTGTGATTTCACACCTTATCCTTGCTTAATTATTTACCTTGAGTCATTAAACCGGCTTTTTCGATGCCTGCATCTTTCAGTAATACAATTCCTTTAATCACTTCTTCATACGGAACTGTTGCATCACCAGCAACGAGGAACATAGTGTTTGGATCTTTTTGGAATTCTTGACCTGCAAAAGCGATAACTTCTTGCTCAGCTAATTCTTCCCCATTAGCACCCGTCATAAAATTTCCGCCAACTTTGAGTTTATATAATCCAACACCCGAAACTTGTAAAATTACTGGCGTTTTATCTTCATTCGTCACGGATTGACTATGTTTATCTTCAGGTAAATTAACTTCCACACTCTGGCTAATAACCGGTGCAGTTGCCATAAAAATTAATAATAAAACCAACAATACATCTAAGAAAGGGACGATGTTAATTTCAGATTTAATGTCCTTACGTTTACGGCGATAAGACATATTTTCCTCTTTATTCGTTATTTGAAATCTGACCGCAAGCGGTCAGATTTTTTATTTAATTTACAAATTTCTAAAACGCTATTATTTTTTTGAGAATGCTTGACGATGTAAGATTGTCGTGAATTCATCAATAAAGTTAGCGTAGTTTTGCTCTAATTTATTCGCACGTAAACTTAAACGGTTATAAGCCATTACCGCAGGAATTGCTGCAAATAGACCAATTGCTGTTGCAATCAATGCTTCTGCAATACCCGGTGCTACAGATTGAAGGCTTGCTTGTTTTACTGCACTTAATCCCATAAATGAGTGCATGATCCCCCAAACAGTACCAAATAAGCCGATATATGGGCTAATTGAGCCTACTGTTCCTAAAAATGGGATGTAGCTTTCTAATGTTTCTACTTCACGATTTAACGCTAAATTCATTGCACGGCTTGTACCTTGAATGTTTGCTGCTGGTGCATCTGGGCTTACTTGTTGTAAACGCATAAACTCTTTGAAACCAACGTAGAAAATTTGTTCTGAACCGCTTAAACCATCACGACGATTTTCTAAACCTTCATGTAAACGATGCAAATCTTCGCCTGACCAGAATTTATTTTCAAACGCTAAAGAATCTTTGCTCGCTTTGCTCAAATAACGGCTACGTTGAATGATTACCGCCCAAGATAACACCGAGAAAGTAATAAGAATAAGCATCACGATCTTAACCACAATACTTGCTTGAGCAAATAATGAGATCAAGTCAAAGCTAGTTGCTTCCATTTAAAACTCCAAATTTGTAATATTTTATTGATTTATCACCGCTTGCAACGCATCCAAAATGGCTTGAGGTATTGCTTTCGGTTTCATTTTAATTAAGTCAACGCTGGCAACTGTTACTTCAGCTGAACATAAACATATGTCCGCTTTAAACAAATTTTGTTCAAAAATAATTGTTGCTTTCTTTACAGCTTTAACCGTTGTCTGAACACTTAAGAGATCGTCTAAACGTGCCGGAAACTTATAATCGATCGTCAGCGTTTTAACTACAAAAGCAAAATTTTCTGCTAATAATGCCTGTTGTGAAAACCCACCTTGACGTAAGAATTCCGTTCTCGCCCGCTCAAAAAAACAGATGTAGTTCGCATGATAAACCACGCCACCTGCATCTGTATCTTCATAATAAACTCGGATAGGAAAATGCATTTTCGCTCCCAATATCAAGCGCCCCAAATTTAGGCGAAAACAATCTCTTATTTTAGTGAGATAAGAATTGTTCTGCAATAAGATTTTACTTTTCTTTAAAAAAATAAAAGCACCAAAGTGCTTTTAGAAGAATTGAAGGTAGATTATCGCAGTAATCACGATAATGTAGCCCATTAATGGTAAAAAGATTGCTCGCCAGACTGGACTTTTGATTTCAAATCCAATGCCATGAATCCATAAAATTGCCATACCATAAAAAGCTAATAAGGCTAAATACGGTACTTTGCCACCAAAATGTGAGGCAAAAGCGGTCGAATTTGTGATAAACATTACAAATAATGCACTGGCTAAAATAAAAGAAAGGGCTTTTAACAAGCCCTTTGCTGTAAGGTTATATAACGTACTAATCATAGATTATTCGTCAAATTTCCCTGTTTTCTCAATTTTTGCCGTAACAAATACAGCAAAATAGATGGCGAGAAACATACCAAAAAACCAAGTTAAATAAAACATATTTGCTCCTTAGTATGCAGTATGGTTGTTATCTTCAATAAATTTCGCATCAAGACGACCGAACATTTTGAAGTATGACCAAAGGGTATAGAGTAAAACAATTGGTACAAAGAAACATGCTGCATAGAACATAATTGTTAATGTATTTTCACTCGCTGTTGCATCCCATACTGTTAAGCTCATTTCTGGGTGAGAAATTGAAGGCATAATGAATGGGAACATTGAAACTGCTGCAGTTGAGATCACACCAATTTGCATTAATGATGAACCAAAGAATGCAGTACCTGAACGATTTGCTTTAGAAGCTAAAATCGTTAACAACGCACCTAATACCGCAACGCCAGGAACAATCCAAAGCACTGGCATTTCTTGGTAATTTTTAAACCAAGCGCCAGACTCTAAAGCGACAGTTTTCTTCATCAATAATGATTGAGCATTATGATCTAATGCGCTAGTTACTACATAACCATCTTTAAAGTATAAGAATACGCCTGCTACAATAAATGCAACAAGTGTAACTGCTGCGCCTAATTGAGCAATACCGCGTGCGCGGTTACGTAAATCTGCAGTGGTTTTCATTTGTAACCAAGTTGCGCCTTGAGTAGTTAACATAAATAAGCTAACCACACCACATAATAAAGCAAACGGATTTAATAAGCCTAAGAATGTACCAGTATATTGCACTTGATGGAATTGGTTAAATTCAAATGGTAAACCTTGTAATAAGTTACCAAATGCTACACCAAAAATAAGTGAAGGTACAAAACCACCAACAAATAACGCCCAGTCCCAAGCATTACGCCATTTTGGAGAATCAATTTTCGCACGATACTCAAAACCTACTGGACGGAAAAATAATGCGGCTAATACAAGAATCATCGCAAGGAAGAAACTTGAGAAAGAGGTCGCATAAACGGTTGGCCACGCTGCGAAGATCGCACCACCACCAGTTAATAACCAAACTTGGTTACCATCCCAGTGCGGAGCAATTGAGTTTATCATCACACGGCGTTCAGTATTGCTTTTACCGATAACTGGTAATAGGTTTAATACACCCATATCAAAACCATCAGTAATTGCAAAACCAATCAATAAAACTGCAATTAGAATCCACCAAATAAAGCGGAGAACTTCATAATCTAACATTATCTACTCCTTATTTCGCAGATTGCTCAAAGTAGTATTTACCTGTTTTTAATGCACTTGGGCCAAGACGACCAAATTTGAACATTAAATACATTTCTACTACGAGGAAAATAGTATATAAGCCACATAATAAGCCAATTGCTGTCCAAAGTTCTGCAACGCTTAAGTGTGATGCTGAAATACCGGTTGGCAATAACTCATATACCGCCCAAGGTTGGCGCGCATATTCTGCTAAGAACCAGCCTGATTCAATCGCAATCCATGGTAATGGCATAGACCATAATACTGCTTTTAAGAACAGTTTATTTTTGCCTACTGTACCACGGAAGTTGAATAAGAAGGCTAAACCAATAATCACTGACATTAACATACCAGAGCCAACCATCGCACGGAATGCCCAGAAGTTAGGACCTACTTTTGGAATAGTTGCATCTGCAGCTTTTAAAATTTGCTCTTCAGTTGCATTAGCAACATCTGGCGCATATTGTTTTAATAATAAGCCAAAACCAAGATCTTTTTGTACTGCTTTGAAGGCTGCTTTATCTTCTTCGCTATAGTTACCTGAAGTTAATTTTTCTAATAAAACAACTGCTTTCGCCCCTTCACGTACACGCTCAATATTTTCTTTACGAATATCGTTTAAACCTTTGATTTGTGTATCTAAAGAACGTGTTGCAATTAAACCACCTAAATAAGGAATTTGAATTGCAAAATCGTTTTGGCGAGCTTGTGAATTTGGAATTGCAATCGCATTAAATGCCGCTGGCGCAGGATGAGTTTCCCATTCAGCTTCCATTGCAGCTAATTTAACTGGTTGAGCTTTACCAATTTCATAACCTGATTCATCACCCATTGCTAAAACGGCAATAATAGCAAACAAACCGAAGCCTGCGCCTACTGAGAATGAACGTTTAGCAAAGCCTAAGTCACGACCTTTCAAAATATAATAAGCGCTAATACTTAATACAAAAATTGCGCCACAGGTATAACCTGCTGTTACGGTATGTAAGAATTTACTTTGTGTTACCGGATTTAATAATAATTCGCTGAAGCTTGTCATTTCCATTCGCATAGTTTCAAAATTAAATTCTGAACCTACCGGGTTTTGCATCCAGCCATTTGCAACAAGAATCCACATCGCAGAGAAATTTGAACCAAATGCGACGCAATATGTTGCTAATAAATGTTTTTTCTTAGTAAGACGATCCCATCCAAAGAAGAATAAACCAACAAAGGTTGATTCTAAGAAGAATGCCATTAAACCTTCTAATGCTAAAGGTGCACCGAAGATATCACCAACATAGTGAGAATAATATGACCAGTTAGTTCCGAACTGGAATTCCATCGTAAGACCAGTTGTTACCCCTAGAGCAAAGTTAATACCAAATAACTTACCCCAGAATTTAGTCATATCTTTATAAACTTCTTTACCTGTGGTTACATAAAGTGTTTCCATCACAACGAGGACGAAAGAAAGACCTAATGTAAGTGGCACAAATAAGAAGTGATAGAGTGCAGTTAAGGCAAACTGCAAACGAGAGAGTTCAACAAAGTCTAACATCTCCAACCCCTTCTTTTATAAAAGAAATGAACGATTAGTTATTTGAAAAGTCAAATAACTACCCATAAGACATAATAAAAGAAACTAGAATACCACATGAAATATGGAGTATTAAAAAAGTTTCATTAGATATTCTACTCCGAAATAGACAAAGAAAGAATAGCTGCACCGACCACTTTTTATATTTTTGAGATCTTTCTCACAAAATTATCATTTTTTTTAGGTTAAAATATACCTTACTCTTTTCCTTGGTTTTTATTTTTAGATCAAAAAGATCCTAAAATTTACATATTTTTAATGACAAGCTGTTTAGTTTTTGTTAATCTCGTTCCGTTTTCTTGCTAATGAGAAGAAAACAAATATTTTTTAGCTATAATTATAAAAGGTAAAGCCTAATGTTTAAAAAATTTATCTTCTCTGTTTTTGCAAGCTCTTGTTTGTTTAGTTTGGCACATGCAGAAGTAAAAACTTCTTCATTAACAATGAGTAAACCAGCTGTTAGCGCAAAACTTCCAGCGCAATGTCAACAAATGTTTAACATTGCAGATAGTTTAGTGCGTGAAGCTGAAAGACAACCAGGTACGCACACGCAAGTGGCAAAAATGAAAAACAAACTTTCTGCAACTAAAAAACAAATTTTAGCGATGGAATCTGATTTACAACAAAAAAGCTGTGATAAAGGATTAACCACGTTAAATACCTTAAAGCAAAAACACTAATTACCTAATCCCAATATAAAAAAACCAAGCTTATGCTTGGTTTTTTATTTTCTAATTACACTTTTTTCTATCACACTCTATTACTGACGAGCCATTCTTAAATTTTGCGGTAAATCTTCAAAGTTAGAACGAAATGGGTTGATATCTAATCCACCACGTCTAGTATAACGAGCATAAACAGTCAACTTGTCTGGTTTAGCAAACTGCATTAAATCGGTAAAAATACGCTCTACACACTGTTCATGAAATTCATTATGTTCCCGGAAAGAAACTAAATAACGCAGTAATTTTTCACGATTTAATCGCTTGCCTTGATAATGAATTTGCACGCTTCCCCAGTCTGGTTGGCTGGTAATTAAGCAATTAGATTTAAGCAAATGGCTGACTAACGTTTCTTCCACTACCTCGCCTTCAGCAACATCTGACAGATAGTCATTAGAGAAGCTATAATCGCTAATGGTAATATCTTGTTCATCAATGCATTCACCAGCAAAATCGACAATTTGCTGTCCACGGTAATCAGATAATTTGCAAATTTTTACTGAAACTTGACCGCTTGCACACTGACTTAAATCTTGCATAATCGTTTGTTGAACCTGCCCAATTGATTCAAATTTGGTTTGGTTGAAACTGTTTAAATAAAGCTTAAAACTCTTTGATTCAATTAAATTTTCACTACGAAAATCTACTGCTACATCTGCAATCGCCACCTGTGGTAAGCCATTTGAATTGAGCCAAGAAAGCTCATAACAAGTCCAAATATCAGCACCACGATCAAACGGTTGGTGTTCAGTAATGCCTAATCCATCACGATTTAATTTTCTTGGCACACCTTGTAATAAACTTGGGTCATAGGTTGTTTTATAGTCAGTTTTTTGCCCTAATTTTAAACCTAATAAACTTTTATCTTCGTAATTCACACTCTCTCCTTTTATTTTGAATCTTTTTTCTGAATTATTTGATATAGCGAACTAAATCAACCACGCTATCTAACACTAAATCTGCTTTTGCCTCACCTTCAGCTATCATAGGCTTACCCGTTTTGACCAACACTTTAGTTTTCACGCCCGCAGCTTCTGCAGCTAATAAATCTTCTAATTTATCGCCTACCATATAAGATTGCTTAGGATCGATATTTAAATCTTTAATCGCCTCTAAAAACATTCCCGCTTTCGGCTTGCGACAATCGCACTCTGCTTTAAACTCGCCTTTTCCTTCAGGATGATGCGGACAATAATAAATACCATCTAACACTACACCATAATCTTCATCTAAAGACCAATCCATCCATTCAGTCAGTTGATGAAATTGTGCCTCTGAAAAATAACCACGCGCAATACCAGATTGATTAGTTACCAACACCAATAAATAACCTTTATCTTGTAGCTGTTTTAATGCTTTACCTACGCCTTCAATAAATTGAAAGTCATCAATTTTATGTACATAGCCGTGATCGACATTAATTGTGCCATCTCGATCTAAAAAAATTGCCTTGTTAGCCATGCTGTTTTCCTTTTAAGAAATCCACCACAATTTGATGATGCTCGCTAGTTTTAAATTTATCAAATACTGCTTCAATCACACCTTTTTCATCAACTAAAAAACTGATGCGATGAATACCATCATAGGTTTTTCCCATAAATTTCTTTTCACCCCAGACACCAAAAGCCTCTGCGACTTGATGATCAGGATCAGAAAGCAAAGTGAAATTTAGCGCTTTTTTCTCTGCAAATTGGGCTAATTTTTTCGGTAAATCAGGGCTAATACCTAAAACTTCTACATTTAATGCTTTTAATTCAGATTGGCTATCGCGCAAACCACAGGCTTGTGTAGTACATCCCGGCGTTAAAGCTTTCGGATAGAAATAAACCAAGACTTTTTTACCTGTAAATTCTGCAAGACTGACTTTTTGTTCTGCTTGATTTAATAAACTAAATTCTGGTGCTTTTGCACCTACTGTTAATCGATTCATTTTTCTCTCCACACTTTTTTTTGTACTATTTTAGCTTAATCCGCCAAAAAGGCCTCTAATAATTCATTTAAAAAGAGCTTACCATGCTCAGTAATTTGCCAATGGCTCGCATTTTCTGTGATGTAATTCTGTGTTAATGCCCAATCCATTGTAGGGCGAACAACTGTTTCGTTTAAGCCAGTATAAGCCTCAAACTCCGATTTTGGCACAGCTTCTAACAAACGAAAACGATTCATGAAAAATTCAAAAGGACGATCTGCAAATTCAATTTGTTCTTGGTGGTAACGATATTCGCCACGCATATAACCTTTAGGATGCTTCGTTTTACTAAAACGATAAATTTCGCCAGTTGGAAAAGTAATTTTTCCATGTGCTCCACAACCAATGGCTAAATAATCGCCAAAACGCCAATAATTTAAATTATGTTGGCATTGAAAACCTTTTTTCGCATAAGCAGAAGTTTCATATTGTTCGTAGCCTGCGCGAGTCAGCAACTGATGTCCTTGTTCAAAAATTTCCCACAATGCATCATCATCCGGCAAAGTCGGTTTACGATAATAAAACATGGTATTCGGTTCAATGGTGAGCTGATACCACGAAAGATGTGGCGGGTTTAACGCAATGCCTGTTTCTAAATCTGCTAACGCCTGTTGCACCGATTGATTTGGCAAACCATGCATTAAATCAATATTAAAGCTCTTAAGCCCTGATTTTGCAGAATCTTGCGCAAATTTGACCGCTTGTATTGCTTCTTGGCTATCGTGAATACGCCCTAGCTTCAATAATTTTTCTGGTTCAAAGCTTTGAATCCCCATTGAAATACGGGTAACGCCGCCTTCTGCATATCCTAAAAAACGCGCTGCTTCTGCCGTTCCTGGGTTTGCTTCTAGCGTGATTTCAATATGCGGTTCAAAAGCAATGCGTTTTTCCACTTCTTTTAATAAATAAGCGATGCCTTCTGCCGAAAAAAGGCTAGGTGTTCCGCCACCAATAAAAATAGAGTGGATTTTTCGATGCCCAATTGCGGCTTGGTAAGCGGTTAAATCTTGCGACAAATCTGCAAGCAAATGTTGAATATATTCCGCCTCAGGAATCAGGCCTTTTTGCGCGTGCGAGTTAAAATCGCAATAGGGGCATTTTTGCACACACCAAGGAATATGAATATAAAGGCTAAGTGGCGGCGGAGTTAATTGCACAACATCTTCCTAATTAAATGAGGTTATAAAGAGAAAAGGCGTATTTGCTACGCCTTTTTAAACAGAGCTTAATTTGCCCTAAATTCCTTGCTTGATTTTAGCAAAAATCTCTCTAGCACAGAATAAAAACCTACGTATTTTTCTGCATAAAATAGAAATTTGCAGTAAAATACCGCCCTTTTTGTTTGTCTTCATTTTTCTTTTAAATGGATGTCTATGATTAGTGTTTTTGATATGTTTAAAGTGGGCATTGGCCCTTCTAGTTCCCATACTGTCGGCCCAATGAAAGCCGCAAAAGCGTTTATTGATGAACTTGCCGCTTGCAAATTATTAGCCAAAACTGACCGCTTGTTGGTGGATGTTTACGGTTCGCTTTCGCTGACTGGGCGCGGACATAACACAGATACGGCTATCATTATGGGCTTAATGGGCTATTTACCGCATTATGTGGAAATTGATCGTATCGACCAAGTGATAAACACTTTAAAGCAAAATCACCAATTAACCCTTAATGAAGCACAACCTGAACAAGCAAAATCTATCGCTTTTGATTTTTATGCAGATATGCCGTTTCATTATGAATTTTTACCTCGTCATGAAAATGCAATGAAAATCAGTGCTTTTGTTGAAGGTCAATTATTACTAGAAAAAACCTACTATTCGATTGGTGGTGGCTTTATCGTTGATGATGAACATTTTAATCAAGCGACACAATCTGACATCCAAGTACCCTTTCCATATAAGCACGCTGAAGATCTGTTAAAACATTGCCAAAATGAAGGATTGCCCCTCTCAAGTTTAATGTGGCGTAACGAAATAGCTCTTCGACCAAAAGAAGAGGTTTCAGCTTATTTAGCACATATTTGGCAAACGATGGAAGCCTGTATTCAACGTGGATTACATACAGAAGGTTTATTACCAGGCAACTTAAAAGTCGTGCGTCGCGCCCCTTCTTTACGTCGTACATTAGAGGCAACCAGTAAATTTAACCAAGATCCAATGCAAATTATCGACTGGGTAAATATGTTTGCTCTCGCAGTCAATGAAGAGAATGCCGCTGGGGGACGAGTCGTAACAGCCCCAACTAATGGCGCATGCGGGATTGTGCCAGCAGTACTTGCCTACTATCAACAATTTATTGCGCCACTTAATGCAGAAACTATTGAACGCTACCTTCTCGCAACCAGTGCTATCGGGTCGCTTTATAAAATGAACGCCTCAATTTCTGGCGCTGAAGTTGGCTGTCAAGGCGAAGTGGGTGTGGCTTGTTCTATGGCTGCAGCGGGCTTAACTGAAATTATGGGAGGCACACCAGATCAAGTTTGTATTGCGGCAGAAATTGCCATGGAACATAACCTGGGTTTAACTTGCGATCCTGTGGGTGGTCAAGTTCAAGTGCCATGTATTGAACGTAATGCTATTGCCTCTGTCAAAGCAATCAACGCTAGCCGCATGGCGCTACGCCTAACTTCTCAGCCCCGCGTGACTTTAGATAAAGTCATTGAAACCATGTATGAAACGGGTAAAGATATGAATGCAAAATACCGCGAAACTTCAACCGGTGGTTTAGCTATCAAAATCTTACCTTGCGACTAAATGGAAAAAGCCCCGAAGTGCTCTTCCGCATTCGGGGCTTTATGTTACAAGCGGTCTGTTTTTGCCAGATATTTGCAAAATGACTACTTAATATTACCGCTTACCTTTCATCAAATGTTCACTTTTCCAACCCTCACTAGTTAGAATCAATGCCATTCTTTGTTGACCTTCAACTTTATTAGCGCTACGACCTTTAAATAGCTCAGAAAATTTTGGATCAGCAGCCCAGTCTGCTAAATCGCTCACTTTAACTGTATAATCTACACGAGAAAATTTCATTCCCATTGCTTCAGCTGGTTCTGTGAATATCCCAACTTGATCTAAAGTCACTTTCCCTGTGCAAAGTTTATTTCCCCAAAATCTGTCTTTTATCACCAAATAACTTTTTAATTTCTCTGTTGGAGAATAAACTTTTGCACTTTCAGTAGATGATCCACCCAATATATCTTTTACACTAATTGATTGTGTTTCCTCCGTAAACAACCCTTTTTCCGCCAAATAAGTTGCTTGTTTAACACTATCTTCATATAACGATTTAAATTGGCCAGATATAGGATAAACGACTTGTTCCTCGTTATTTAATGATGACTCTATTGGTAATTTAAAACTTGACTTTGGATAAGCAATACAAACTGCTGGCTGTGTATCAAGGTATTCTGAAATCGCTTTGCCAAAGTTTTCTTTATTGGCCTCTTTTGGATCATTACAGGCTGTTAAGACTAAACTCAATGCCGCAGTTGAGGCTAACAATGTTTTTTTGAACATTTAAATCTCCTTGTGAAATTAGAATATCACCAGCATTATTGAATAAAATCATCATATCTGCCAAGCTAAAAATAAAAAATCGCCCTAAATTTTCATTTAGGGCGATAAGCGATCATAAGCTTATTATTTGCTGCCTAATTGCGGCACAACTTGGTTATTCGCTGAAAGTAAACCTGTATCGGTATAAACAGCAAGCTTGTTGCGTGTATCTACGATATCTAAGTTACGCATAGTTAACTGACCGATACGATCACTTGGGGTAAACGGTGCATCTTCCACTTTTTCCATACTTAGGCGTTCTGCGACATAAGTTAAGTTTGGTGATTCAGTATTAAGAATCGTGAAGTCGTTACCACGGCGAAGTTCAAGTGTCACCGTACCTGTAATAGCTTTTGCTACCCAGCGTTGTGCGGTTTCACGTAACATTAACGCTTGCGGATCAAACCAACGACCTTGGTATAACAAACGACCTAAACGTAAACCGTTAATACGATATTGTTCAATCGTATCTTCGTTGTGAATACCCGTCACTAAACGCTCATAAGCAATGTGTAATAATGCCATTCCTGGGGCTTCGTAAATACCGCGAGATTTTGCTTCAATAATACGGTTTTCGATTTGGTCTGACATACCTAAACCATGGCGACCACCAATGCGGTTAGCTTCAAGAATCAATTCAACCGGATCATCAATACGTTTACCGTTTAATGCTACCGGTACCCCTTCTTCAAAGGTAACCGATACAGTTTCAGATTTAATTTCAACTTTCTCATCCCAGAAAGCAACACCCATAATTGGTTTAACAATTTTCATGCCAGTGCTTAATTCTTCTAAATCTTTTGCTTCGTGAGTTGCGCCAAGCATATTTGAATCCGTTGAGTAAGCTTTTTCTACAGACATTTTATAATCGAAGCCATTTTCGATTAAGAATTGAGACATTTCAAAACGTCCGCCAAGCTCATCAATAAATTGATTATCTAACCAAGGTTTATAGATTTTTAATTTTGGATTGGTTAATAAGCCATAGCGATAGAAACGTTCAATATCATTACCTTTAAAGGTTGAACCATCACCCCAAATGTTGACATCATCTTCTTTCATTGCCGCAACTAACATGGTTCCGGTTACTGCACGGCCTAATGGCGTCGTATTGAAATAAGGAATACCACCCGTTGAAATATGGAATGCGCCACATTGAATTGCGGCAATCCCTTCATGGGCTAATTGTGAGCGACAGTCAATTAAACGCGCATTTTCTGCACCATATTCCATCGCCTTTTTCGGAATTGCGTTGTAATCATCTTCATCTGGCTGACCTAAATTTGCCGTATAAGCATAAGGCACAGCACCTTTTTTACGCATCCAGAGCAATGCTGCTGAAGTATCTAAACCACCTGAGAATGCGATACCCACTTTTTGACCTAATGGGAGAGATTCTAAAATTGTTGCTGACATACGAATTCCTATATTTTTTTATGATGAATGAAAAGTCACCCGCAAACGTTTGCGAATGGCAAAACTGGTTTATTCTATTAGAAAAAAAGAGAAATTTCATCTAAAATTTGAGCTATTCTGGATTTGCAAATCCATTTTAAAATTCGACCGCTTGTTAAACGACTTTATGAAAAAATTGCTTTATAAATTTAGATATCCACTCATTGCTTTCGCCATTTGGCTAGGCGCGCACATCACTTACGCTACCATTGATGGTTTAACTGATCACCAAACCAATGCTGATGTAGCCATTGTTTTTGGCAATAAAGTCAATGAAGATGGAACACTCTCTACTCGCTTACAAGCGCGCCTTGATCAAGCTGTTGCTATATACCAAGCCAAACGAGTGCCCGCAATTATTGTCAGTGGTGGTTTTGGCAAAGAAGGTTTCTGGGAAGGGGATAAAATGCAGGAATACTTGCTTTCACAAGGCATTCCTCAGTCAGCAATTATTGTGGATAATTATGGCAATGACACAGAATTGACAGTAAAAAACAGCTTAGCCATTATGCAACCAAAGGGCTGGCATTCGGCTATTTCCGTGTCACAATTCTTTCATCAAACCCGAATTAAAATGCTCTATCGCAAAGCAGGTTTCACACAAATTGAAAGTAGCAGCCCTTATTTTTTCGCTTTTGGTGATGGTTATTCCAGCTTACGCGAATTTATCGGCTTTTATGTTGAATGGTTGAAATAATTCTAGAAGAAAAAGATAACGAAATGAATAATATGAAAAAAATTCTTGTCGTCCGTAACGATAAAATCGGCGATTTTATGGTGTGTTTTCCAGCATTTGCGATGCTTAAACAATCTCTGCCAGATATTGAAATTACTGCGCTTGTACCGAGCTATACGGAGCCACTTGCAAGGCTTTGTCCGTCTATTGATCATGTCATTGTAGATTGTGCTGATAAAAAAGATTTCGCAGCATTTAAGCAGCTTCTTAATACCATTAAAGCAGAGAAATTTGATGCGATGATTTCTTTTGTCTCTGACTGGCATAATGCGAAATTAGCTTGGCAAAGTGGCATTAAATTCCGTTTAGCACCGGCGACCAAAATTTTTCAATTTTTATATAACCACCGATTAACTCAGCGTCGCTCACAATCTGCGAAAGCTGAATCCGAATATAATTTAGATTTAGCGCGTGCATTTCTGACTAAGCAAGGTATTAAAGTCATTGAACCAACCCCACCTTATTTGCAATTTAGTGCAGATGAAATTGAAGCTCAAAAAGCCAAATTAGCAAAAAATCTGCAAATTTCAACCGCTTGTAAATGGCTTTTCGTGCATAGTTCGACTGGTGGTTCTGCAAGTAGCCTTACCTTGGAACAATATGCTGAATTGATCAATAAAATTTGTGCGCAATATCCGTGTGAAGTCATATTAACTGCAGGAAAAGGTGAAAGTGAACGCGCGCAACAACTGGCAGCTAAACTTCATCAAAAAGCAGCAATTTATGATAAAAATGAAGGTTTGGCAGACTTTAGTCTCGCTATTGCTTGTGCAGATCTTTTTATTGCTGGCTCAACTGGCCCACTCCATATTGCGGGTGCCTTGAATGTGCCAACTATCGGCTTTTATCCAAGTCGCCTCTCTGCTCAGCCACAACGTTGGCGGCCAATTAATGCAGAAGATCGCCATTTGGCATTTATGCCACCGCTAGCAAAAACAAAAGCGGAACAAATGAATTTATCCCTCATCTCAATTTCTGATGCTTTAACTACTATTTTGCCGTTTGTTGCCAAACATTGGCAAATGTAAAGCTAAAAAACTAAACGTAAATCCCCTTTTTAAGCATGGAATATGACGCTATTTTGATCTAGAATAGCGCCTTTATTTTGCTCAACGAAAAAGAATTATGTTTAAAAAATTACTTTGTGCGCTGGCAGTATTCCCTGCGGTTTCCATGGCGCAATCTTATGTCGTTTATGACTTTACTCACGATCGAATCTTAGAAAGCCGTGCGCCAAATAACGTACAGCCCATTGCATCCGTAACGAAACTAATGACGGCTAATGTGTTTTTAGAAAATAATAAGAATCCGAATTGTTCTGCCTCTATTTCTGATGAAGATTTCGATTACATCAAGGGCACAGGGACAAAATTACCAAAATACACCCCTATTTCGTGTAATGAATTGTTAAAAGCCATGCTTGTACATTCTGATAACTACGCAGCTCATGCGCTTTCACGTTCTGCTGGGATGAGTCGCATACAGTTCATCCAAAAAATGAACCAAAAAGCGAAGCAGCTAGGCATGAATTCGACTCGTTTTCATGACAGTTCTGGCTTATCGAGCGCGAATATTTCTAGCGCAATGGATTTAGTAAAATTGGCTAAATACTCTATGAATAAACCGCAAATTCAAATGCTTTCTAATACGAAAGCAACTTATGTTAGAGCGGGGCGTCAGAACGTCTTTATGCAAAATACTAATCGCTTAGTTCGTGAAGAAATGTTTGATGCTGCAATTAACAAAACTGGTTATATCCGAGAATCGGGTTATAACTTAGTCTTTGTAAATAAACATCAGTGCAATAAAGCAACTATTGGTGTGATTAGCTTAAATAACGCTAGCTCAGGCGCACGTTCTAACTTTACGAGAAATAAATTAGAACAATATGGCTGTGATGTCCTTGCTCATGAAGATTATGGGCTTGAAGAAGATGAAGAAAGCTAAAAATGCAAATCCCTTGTAAGTTACTTACAAGGGATTTTTCTTTGATTAGTAATCTAGCTGATCTTTATATAATTCATAATCCGCTTTCAATGCCTGAATCAGTTCAACAAAATCTTCTGGTAACGGTGCATGCCATTCCATCATTTCACCAGTAATGGGGTGGGCTAATCTTAACATAGCTGCATGTAACGCTTGACGTTGGAAACCACGTAATACCGATAATAGCTCTTCGCTAGCGCCTTTAGGTGGGCGTGGTCGTCCACCATAAAGTTGGTCACCTAATAATGGATGAGCAATATGCGCCATATGCACACGAATTTGGTGCGTGCGTCCTGTTTCTAAACGCAAACGTAGTCGCGTGTAATTACGAAAACGCTCCATGATTCGATAATGCGTTACCGCAGGTTTTCCCATTGGATGAACCGCCATTGCCGTTCTTTTGGTTGGGTGGCGCGCCATCGGCTCATCGACTTTCCCACCTTGTGTCATAATACCACTTGCCACCGCTTCATATTCTCGGGTGATTTGGCGTTTTTGTAATGCGGTCACTAAATGTGTTTGTGCAGGAATGTTTTTGGCAACAACCATCAATCCAGTCGTATCTTTATCTAAACGGTGCACAATTCCTGCGCGTGGTACTTCCGCAATCGGTGGATAATGATATAAAAGCGCATTTAACACTGTTCCGTCAGGATTGCCCGCGCCCGGGTGAACCACTAAATTTTTCGGTTTATTGATGACAATAATATCCTCATCCTCATAAACGATATTTAGTGGAATATTTTGTGGGTCAAAACGAATCTCTTCTTCAATTTCTGCGTTTACTTCAATTTGCTCGCCACCGAAAACTTTCTCACGTGCTTTATTTACTATTTTTCCATTCACTTTTACTCGAGAATCATCAATCCACACCTTCAAACGTGAACGAGAATAATCCGGAAAAAGCTGCGCCAAAGCCTGATCTAAACGGGCGCCTAATAAATCAGCAGAAACCTCTGCCGTTAAAATCATTTGTTGGGTCATTTACTGATAAATCCGATTTGTCTGTTGCTTATTTGAATAGCTTCTATAAAATAGCGCTATTCGTATGAACTTAGCAAAGTGCCATGAGTCAAACTTGACCATTGTACATTAACTTTTGATCATAGACACTTTTTTATAGGTAAAATTACTATGCGTAAATTGACATCTCTTGCCAGCTTAGTTTTAGCAGGACTTCTTGTAGTTGGCTGTTCTAACAGTGCAAATAAAGAATTAGAAGAAGCTTCTGCTCAAACCCTTTACACCAAAGGGCAAACTTATTTAGAAGAAGGCGACTACAATTCAGCGATTCGCTACTTAGAAGCAATTGGTTCAAAACAATCAGAATATGGCGAACAAACTCAATTAAGCTTAATTTACGCACAGTATAAAGTTGGTGAATATTACAAAGCTTTAGATGCAGCAGAACGTTTCGTGCGTACTTATCCGGATAGCCCAAGTTTAGATTATGTGGTTTATTTAGCTGCACTTTCAAATGCTCGTTTAGGCGATAACTTTATCCAAAACTTCTTCGGTGTAAACTCAGCAGCGCGTGCAGTAGAAAATGTTCGTAATGCTTATGGTAGCTTCCAAACTATCGTACAACGTTTCCCGAACAGTAAATATGTACCAGATGCACAAAACTGGATGGCTTATTTAAAAGATCGTCTCGCAGAACATGAATTACTTATCGTGAAATTCTATGATGATCGCGATGCTTCTGTAGCGGTAGTAAACCGCGTAGAAGAAATGTTGCGCTACTATCCAGATAGTCAACCAACGAAAGAAGCATTACCGCTGATGAAAAAAGCCTTTGAAAAAATGAATATGGCAGATTCAGCAGAAAAAACCGAAGGGTTAATTCAAGCATATAAAGATAAAACTTTCCCAAGTGCGAAAAAACCTGAATACAGTTCACAATTCTAGTGAAAGTTAACCAGCATAGGGGCGATGATACTCGCCCCTTTCCGCTTTTTTAATGAGTCATAATATGAAAATCCTTGGTATTGAAACCTCTTGTGATGAAACTGGTGTTGCGATCTTTGATGAAGAAAAAGGCTTAATCGCTAACCAACTTTACAGTCAAATAGAGATGCACGCTGATTACGGTGGTGTTGTACCAGAACTTGCCTCTCGCGACCATATTCGCAAAACCTTGCCATTAATTGATGCTGCATTAAAAGAGGCTAACTTAACTGCCAAAGATATTGATGGCATTGCCTATACTGCTGGCCCTGGCTTAGTTGGCGCGTTATTAGTTGGTGCCACTATTGCTCGTTCGCTTGCCTATGCTTGGCAAGTGCCTGCGCTAGGGGTTCATCACATGGAAGGGCACTTACTAGCACCAATGTTAGAAGATAATCCACCGCCATTTCCATTCGTGGCATTACTTATCTCAGGCGGCCATACTCAATTAGTCAAAGTAGATGGTGTTGGTCAATATGAATTACTCGGCGAATCTATTGATGATGCGGCGGGCGAAGCTTTTGATAAAACAGGAAAGCTTCTGGGATTAGACTACCCTGCTGGTGTTGCAGTTTCAAAACTTGCTGAACAAGGCACGCCAAATCGCTTTATATTTCCACGTCCAATGACTGACAGACCAGGGCTTGATTTTAGCTTCTCTGGTTTAAAAACTTTTGCAGCAAATACTATCAACGCCAATTTAAATGCCGAAGGCAACCTTGATGAGCAAACTCGTTGTGATATTGCCCACGCCTTTCAACAAGCAGTGGTAGATACTATTATCATTAAATGTAAACGCGCCTTACAACAAACGGGCTATAAACGTTTAGTTATGGCTGGTGGTGTAAGTGCAAATAAACAACTCCGTGCAGATTTAGCCGAAATGATGAAAAATCTCAAAGGGGAAGTTTTCTACCCGCGCCCGCAGTTTTGTACTGACAATGGCGCAATGATTGCCTATACAGGTTTCCTACGCTTAAAACATGGGGAGCATACCGATTTAAGCGTGAGCGTCAAACCTCGCTGGGCAATGACCGACCTTCCGGAAATTGCCTAACAAGCGGTTGAATTTTTAGATTTTTTGCAAAAGGTGAACAGATGACGCTTCCTCAACATAATTATGTTATCAGCTTAACTAACGCACATTCACGTAGAGCACATATCGAACAAGAATTTGGTAAACAAGGCATTTCTTTTTCGTTTTTTGATGCGATTACACCAGATAACATGGAAGAAACAGCAAAATCGCTAGGCATTGATATTTCACAAAGTCCATTAACCAGAGGAGAGATTGCTTGTGCATTAAGTCATATTGCCCTATTCCACTTAGCAAAATCACAAAACTTAAACTACATTTGTATTTTTGAAGATGATGTTCATCTGGGCGAAAATGCAAGTCAATTCCTAAACTTGAATTATGTCGATAATACGGTGGATATTGTTAAAATTGAGAGAAACTTTGAAACTATTCTGACTAAACTATTTCCAAGCAAAACTTATTTAGGGCGAAAATTTTATCAACTTACCGCCGTAAATCCTGGAACCAGCGGTTATATTGTGACTAAAAAAGGGATTGATTTTCTTGTTAAACATATCAAATCAATTAATGATATTGAAATTGATAACTTATTATTTAAAACGCTATTAACACAACCTGATTATCAGGTTTGGCAAATGCAACCCGCTATTTGTATTCAGGACTGCCTACTCAATCCACAAAATTATACTTTAGGTATGATGAATAGAGAGGGCGGGCAATGGTGCACACAAGCTAAAGCCAAAAAACGCAGCCTATTATCAAAAATAATAAGAGAAATAAAACGCCCACTAAGCCAATTGTATAAAAAAGTATTTGGGAAAAAATCTGATTTTAAATAAAGGAACCTAACATGAACGTAGCACAATTCCATCAATTAGTTGAACAAACTTGGCAAGAAATTGAAGAAAAAATTGATGATGAAGGATTATCAGTAGATACCGAAATTCAAGGCTCAGTATGTACTTTAACCTTTGATGATCACTCGCAAATCATCATCAATAAACAGGAAGCAATGCTAGAACTTTGGCTAGCCAGCAAACTCGGTGGCTTCCATTTTAAATATATCGATAATGAATGGAAAACCGCTGAAGGACGCTCATTATGGACGCATTTAGAAGAAGCCTTTGCAAGACACGGAGAAGAAGTTAAATTCTCATAATCAGTCAATATTAAGAAAAGCGGTTGTGTTAGTTATTCACATATCAGCTTTTCTTAATAGTTCGTTGAAATAAGCAAGAATTTAGCACAGTTTTAATAAGCTCATCAGCTCAATACTAGCTGAATTTCAAACAGAATAACCTACCTATTTTAATTAAATGCAAACATTCTCCACGCCACAAACCGTACTACAAAATGTATTCGGTTATCAGCAATTCCGCCAAGGTCAACAAGAGGTCATTGATGCCGTTCTTGCTGGTCGGGATTGCCTCGTCATTATGACAACTGGTGGAGGAAAATCACTTTGCTATCAAGTCCCTGCCCTATGCCTAGAGGGAATAACCTTGGTCATTTCTCCTCTCATTTCCTTGATGAAAGACCAAGTTGATCAGCTGCTTACCAATGGCATTGAAGCCGCCTATTTAAACTCTACGCAAACGCAGGAAGAACAACAAGCAGTTGAACAAAAGGCTCTTTCTGGTCAGCTAAAACTACTCTATTTATCTCCAGAAAAGGTCATGACGCAGGGATTTTTTCGTTTAGTTTCCTATTGTAAAGTCAGCTTTATTGCTGTTGATGAAGCGCACTGTGTTTCACAATGGGGGCATGATTTCCGCCCTGAATATACTTTATTAGGTAATTTACGCAAAACTTTCCCAAATATTCCGTTGATGGCACTAACAGCGACGGCTGATCCAACTACACGTGCGGATATTTTGCACCATCTTCGCCTTAACGATCCTCATACTTATTTAGGCAGTTTTGACCGCCCAAATATTCGTTATACTGTGCAAGAAAAATTTAAACCCATGGAACAGTTGGCAAAATTTATTAACGCACAAAAAGGTAAAAGTGGCATCGTTTATTGCAATAGTCGGAAAAAAGTTGAAGAAATCACAGAAAAATTAAGTGCTCGTCATATTTCTGTAATGGGATACCATGCCGGAATGAGCGTACAACAGCGTGAAACCGTACAAAATGCTTTTCAACGCGATAACGTACAAGTGGTGGTAGCGACCATCGCTTTTGGAATGGGGATTAACAAATCTAATGTGCGTTTTGTCGTTCACTTTGATTTACCGCGTAGCATTGAATCTTACTACCAAGAAACCGGCCGTGCAGGGCGAGATGATCTCCCCTCTGAAGCAGTCATGTTCTATGACCCCGCTGATTATGCATGGCTACAAAAAATTTTACTTGAAGAGCCAGAAAGTGAACAACGTGATATTAAACAGCATAAATTACAAGCTATTGGCGCATTTGCTGAATCACAAACGTGTCGTCGCTTAGTGCTACTTAACTATTTTGGTGAATCCCGTCAAGCACCATGCAAAAATTGCGATATTTGTCTTGATCCACCGAAAAAATACGATGGCTTATTAGATGCGCAAAAAGTGATGTCCGTCATTTATCGTACGGGGCAAACTTTTGGCATTCATCATGTTGTTGCAGTGCTACGTGGAATGAATAATGTTTCAATTCGCCAGCATCAACATGACAGCTTATCGGTTTACGGCATTGGTAAAGAGCAAAGTCGTGAATATTGGATTAGCGTCATTCGCCAACTTATTCATTTGGGGCTAGTTCGCCAAAACATTGCGCATCATTCGGCCCTGCAATTAACGGAAGAAGCCCGCCCTGTATTACGAGGCGAAGTGGCTTTAGAACTGGCAATGCCTCGATTAACCTTTTCTGCTACTGCATTTAGTCAAAAACAAGCCAGTGTTCGCTATGATAAAGATTTATTTGCTAGACTGCGTTTCTTGCGTAAACAAATTGCAGATAAAGAAAATATTCCACCTTATGTGGTATTTAACGATGCAACCTTAGAAGAAATGGCTCAATTTACCCCAACCACTCGGGCTGAAATGTTAGATATTAACGGTGTTGGTGAACGTAAATTAGAACGTTTTGGACAAGCTTTTATGCAACTGATTGAGCAACATCTTGAAGCCAGAAAATAAGAAAAAATTTTCTTACATCAAAACAATACGGGCAACCTGTTTTACAAGTTGCCCGATTTTTATTTTAGCTTAGGGTTGAAACGTAACTTCAATGCAATAGTCACTGCTGCGAAAATTTTTTCATCATTATGAGGGAAATTTTCTCGCAAAGTACGGTTAGCATCGCTGAAGTTTATTTTTCCGTTAGCTAATTCGGTGAATAAAATCGAAGGGTTGAGCTGAAGTTGCTCCGCAATTTGTAGAATTGAAAAATGCTCAAACGTCATGATCAAACGATCTAAATTGCAATAAGTAGGGTAGCGGTTATGTGTGATCAAATCTGTAAATTGTTGCACAATTTTGACCGCTTTATTTTTACGATTGAAAAAGTGTAAAGCCACGCCCAAAATCAAGAGGAAGGCAGAACCTAAATGCCACTGAAAGAGACCTTGAATAGGCCACTGAAAATAAATCCCTAAGCCGCTGAACAACATCCCTGCTAATCCTACAATGAGGATACACAGCAAGCAAAACTTATAAATCACATCCCATTTCATTTTTTCACCTTTAGCTATAAAGCACAATCGCTATATAAGTTAAAATATAATTTTGCATTCTATCAAAAATATTCGTTATTTCTAAGAAAAGTGAGAGATAAAAAGCAATATAAAAAAATGGCTAGCGCAAAAGGAGTGTGGGAATGCGCTAGCCAATAGTGTGTTTGTAATAACACCAATTTATTATTTAGAATCGCATTCATTATATACAAATATATATAAAGATAAATAGAAATTTAACTATTTTTTGAAAAATAACCAGAATGAGGGATTTTTCTGTTAACAGACTATCAATTTCTAGCAAAACCCATTATGTTTAAAAATATATAGCATTAAAAGTGAATTGATAACATTCACAAACCTTGCCAAAATTTACCGCACTTCAGTGTTGGAATGGTAAAAACATTTCAATATTTAAGGACAAACTCTGATTTAATGGTAATAATATAGAAAAAAGAATCGCTTCTTTCATAAAATAAGAAGAAAATTTGCTTATTTTTCTAAAAAATTTAACGGACTTAATATGAACACTGCAATTTCAGAGCACGCACTGACTCAAATTCGCCATCAAATGCTGAAATTTGCGCAATTACAACTCCATAATACTGAGCTTGCTGAAGATGTGGTTCAAGAGGCTTTTCTTAGTGCTTTTAGCCATTTAGACTCGTTCAAACATGAAGCTGCATTTAAAACATGGGTGTTTGCAATTCTTAAAAACAAAATTATTGATTATTTAAGAACAAAGCAGCGCTGGGTGTTAGAAAGCGAATTAGCGAATGAGGATGAGACTTCAGCTAATACGTTTTTTGACGAGCATGATCATTGGAATTCGGCTTATATGCCAACTCGCCTACCTGATGGAGAAACACAAATTTATACCAAAGAATTTTGGTTAATTTTTGAAACTTGTCTTCACTGCTTACCCGCCAAACAGGCAAAAATTTTTATGATGCGCGAATTTCTTGAGCTTAATTCAGAAGAAATTTGCCAGCAAACGCAACTAAGCACTGCAAATCTTTATACCCTGCTCTATCGAGCAAGATTGCAATTGCAACATTGTTTATCCCAAAAACTTTAAGGAGACATTATGCGTTGTCGCCAAGCTACCCGCCTGATTTCTGATGCACACGAACGCGAATTAGCATTAGATGAACTGCTCGGTTTACGAGTGCATTTACTGATTTGCCCTCACTGCCGTCAATTTCAACGAAATTGCCATCAATTAAGCCAAATGATGCGTACATTTAAACAGCTTGAAAACCAAGAAAAATAGACGTTGCCTTCCCTAAGCTGTCAACAAGCGGTCAAAATTTTTAAAAATTTTGCAAAATTGTTGTCAGATTCACCACGCTTCACCGTCTAATGCTATATCTAGTTAATTCAACGATAAAAGGAAAGCGTATGAAACATTCTGCACTATTTATTCTTCTCTCGGCGCTATTTGCCCATTCGTCTGTAATGGCGACTGAAACCAACATAGCGCCACAATCAATGGGTACCCAAACTATGGCAAATAAAGCGCAAGATATCCATGAAATTTATCTTGCGGGTGGCTGTTTTTGGGGTATAGAAGCCTATATGGAACGCATTTATGGCGTAAAAGACGCGGTTTCAGGTTATGCAAACGGTCATACCGATAAAACGAGTTATCCGCTAGTAGGGAAAACTGATCATGCTGAAACTGTGAAAGTAACCTATGATGCCAACCAGATTTCACTCGATAAATTATTGCAATATTATTTTAAAGTGATTGATCCAACCAGCCTTAACCAACAAGGTAACGACCGTGGGCGGCAATATCGCACGGGAATTTATTATCAGGATGTTGCAGATAAATCTGTGATTGAGCAAGCCTTAAATCAGCTTCAAAGCAAATATAAAAGCAAAATCCAAGTTGAAGTACAGCCGCTTAAAAATTATGTGATGGCGGAAGAATATCACCAAGATTATTTGAAGAAAAATCCGAATGGCTATTGCCACATCGACATTCACCAAGCAGATGAACCGATAATTAACGAAAAGGATTATCCAAAACCAAGTGATGAAACGCTAAAAGCTAAGCTCACACCATTACAATATTCTGTCACGCAACGTAAACACACCGAACGTTCATTTAGTAACGAATATTGGGATAACTTCAAACCGGGTATTTATGTCGATATCACCACAGGAGAGCCAGTATTCTCTTCAAATGATAAGTTTGAATCTGGCTGTGGTTGGCCAAGTTTTACCAAACCAATTGCCAAAGATGTGGTGCATTATCAAACCGATAACAGCTTTAATATGCAACGCACTGAAGTACTTAGCCGCAGTGGTAACGCACATTTAGGACACGTTTTTGATGATGGTCCAAAAGACAAAGGAGGGCTGCGTTATTGCATTAACAGCGCTTCAATTAAGTTTATTCCACTAGCTGAAATGGAAAACGCAGGTTATGGATATTTAATAAAAACCATCCATCAATAATCTTTTAACTTAACGTATATTTCTAAACGAAAAAGGACAAAAAATGAAAAAATTTCTCTCAATGATATTGATGGCATTTAGCCTTAATAGCTTTGCTGAAACGGACTTAACACGCATTTCCTTAAAAGATTTAAACAACCAACCAGTTACATTAGAGCAATATCAAGGCAAACCACTTTATATCAAAATGTGGGCTTCTTGGTGCCCAACTTGTTTGGCAGGATTAGCCGAAATTGAAGATTTAAGTCTAGCAAAAGATCGAAATTTTGAAGTCATCACAATTGTTTCGCCTACTCAAAAAGGCGAAAAAGCCACAGCGGATTTTATTGAATGGTATAAAGGTTTAGAAGACTATAAAAATATTAAAGTCTTCCTTGATGAAAAAGGCGAAATCATCAAGCGCACCAATTTGCCTGGTTATCCATTTAACCTATTTTTAGATCAAGCATTAAACATTAAAAAAACCGTTCCTGGCCATTTAAATGCAGAGCAAATTCGCCAAGCTATAGCCCAATAATGGTGATACAAGCGGTCGGTTTTTCTTTATATTTTGCGAAAATTCTCAATTTGGACTATATGTAGGAAAATAAAACAGATAATTGGCTAGCATTTAATGATTGATAAGCTATAAATGTAAATCGCCTTTAAAGCCCATTTAAACATAGAAATAAGCCATTAAAACAACGAAAAACCTCAGTATTTTCGTCATTTTAATGGCTTTTTCTCTATCTTTTGGCTAGTAACACTTTCTAAATGTGACTTAGCACCATTTTCTAAAGGGAGTTATTTCATTAAATATATTGTACATCAATGATGTCAAATTCAACCTTGCCGCCTGGGGTTTCAATGATAACCGAATCATCAACTTCTTTGCCGACTAAACCACGTGCAATTGGTGAGTTCACGGAAATTAGGCCTTCTTTAATGTTTGCTTCGTCGTCGCCTACAATGCGGTAGCTCACTTCTTCGTCTAACTCAACATTCAAGAGTAATACCGTTGCACCAAAGATAACTTTGCCCGTATTGTTCATTTTCGTCACATCAATAATTTGTGAATTGGCTAATTTTCCTTCAATTTCTTGAATACGGCCTTCGCAGAAACCTTGTTGCTCACGCGCAGCATGATATTCAGCATTTTCTTTTAAGTCGCCATGCTCGCGCGCTTCAGCAATCGCATTGATAATTTCTGGACGTCTGACATTTTTTAAAAATTCTAACTCTTCACGCAGTTTTTCTGCACCACGAACAGTCATAGGAATTTGTTTCATATTAGATCCTCTTAAGACAAAACCCCTACAAAATGAGCGGTTTACAAATTTATAATTTACGAATAAAAGTGAAACCGCTATTATTCATTTTTTATTAAAAATAGCAATATCTTCCCTGATTATGTTCCCTAAAATCCGTTATTCATTGGCACTCATTAGTGCACTATTTACTTCTTTTTCAAACGCACAAATCCAACCTGAAAGTTTAATCCAAGCCTTACCTAAAGGCACTTCTGCTAGCTTTATTGCGAAAAATTTAGACACTAACGAAATTATTACCCAATATCAAAGTGATCTCTTTATGCTACCAGCCAGCACGCAAAAAGTGTTTACGGCGCTAGCTGCTAAGCTCGCGCTTCCTGAAGATTTTCGCTTTCAAACGGCGCTACTGACAAATGGAAAAATTGAGAATAACGTTTTAAAAGGCGATTTGATTGCTAAATTTAGCGGAGATCCCGAGTTGACAAGCGGTCAACTTTCGCAATTGATTTACGAATTAAAAAAACAAGGCATTGGAAAAATTGAAGGCAATTTGATTCTAGATACCGCCGTGTTTGCTAGCCATGACAAAGCTTCCGGCTGGATTTGGAATGATTTAACCATGTGTTTTAATGCCCCGCCCGCTGCGATAAATGTCGATCACAACTGCTTTTATGTGAATCTCAATGCTGACCAGCCGATTGGCGAATTTGCTAAAGTGGATGTTCCGAGCGCTTATCCTGTTCAGGTATTTAGCAGCGCTTATGTGGTAGATAAAAATGATGCGCCTTATTGCCAACTAGATGTTGTGGTTCACGATAACAACCGCTATCAAATCAAAGGTTGTCTTGCTCGCCAAAATAAACCGTTTGGGTTGAGCTTTTCAGTACAAGACCCAACCAATTATGGCGCCAATCTCATTACGACTTATCTGCGCCGAGCTGGCATTGAATTTAGTGGCAAAATCCAAGCGCCTTTGGGAGAACAAAAAGGAACGATTTTAGCAGAGCATCTTTCTGAACCGCTGCAAACTTTGCTCAAAAAAATGATGAAAAAATCAGATAACCAAATTGCTGATGCATTATTTAGACGTGTAGCAAATCATCTACAAAATCGCCCTGCGACTTTCCAATTAAGCAGTTTTGTCGTGCGTAATTTATTGAAAACTAAAGCAGGTGTGAATTTTAATAATAGTGTAATGGCAGATGGTTCTGGTCTTTCCCGACATAATCAAGTCAGCGCAGAAACCATGCTTAAAGCGTTAGAATATATTGCGCAAAATGAAACTAGCTTACAGTTGTTTGAAACCTTCCCAATAGCCGGTGTAGATGGCACGATTTCAGGACGAGGTTCAATTTCTGCAGAGCCACTCGCTAAAAATATCATGGCGAAAACGGGCTCACTGAAAGGCGTATATAACCTTGCTGGCTTTATGAAAAATGCTAAAGGGCAACGCATTGCTTTCGTGCAATTTATTAACGGTTATTCAACTGGCGAGCTAGAAAGCAAAACCAAACGTGCACCGCTAGTCAATTTTGAGCAACAATTCTATATGGCACTTTATAATGAATAATCATAAAAATAGGGCTAATTGCCCTATTTTTATTTATGCCATCCACTGTGGATGTGAACGTCGCATTTTTACTTCAATATAGTTGCAACTTGGTTTTACGCGTAATCCTTCTTGTTCAACAAAAGCCATTAACGCCTGATAAAGTTCGCCTGCAATTCCTTGCCCTTGATAAGCCTCATTCACCTTTGTATGAAAGGCATCAATCGTGTTTTCTTTAATGTATCGATAACAAAGCTTACCTAATTGCTCACCTTGCTCATTCTGATAAATAAAAACGGCTGCAGCCGTGTCGTGATAAATCATTTATTCTTCCTTGCCTAAAATAGATGTGATGGATTCGCTGATTTGCAAAAAAATTTAGCAAAATCACCGCTTGTTGGCAAAGTCACTACAAAAAAGCAAACGTTTGCGTTATAATTTCGCTGGTTTTTATTTTAACTTTAACTCTCATTGAAGGAATGAAAAATGGCGATTCAACAAGCGTTATTAAGTGTATCTGATAAAACAGGTATTGTCGATTTTGCCCAAGGGCTCATGGCGCGCGGTGTAAAATTACTCTCCACCGGCGGCACTGCAAAATTATTAGCTGATGCAGGATTACCGGTTACTGAAGTATCAGATTACACGGGCTTTCCGGAAATGATGGATGGTCGTGTAAAAACACTTCATCCGAAAGTACATGGCGGCATTTTAGGTCGTCGTGGTACAGATGATGCGATCATGAATCAACATGGCATTGAACGCATTGATATGGTGGTAGTTAATCTTTACCCCTTTGCCGCCACTGTTGCAAAACCGAATTGCACATTAGAAGATGCCGTAGAAAATATTGATATCGGTGGGCCAACTATGGTGCGTTCTGCTGCGAAAAACCATAAAGATGTCGCGATTGTAGTAAATAATCATGATTTTTCTGCCATTCTTGCAGAAATGGATCAACATCAAAACGAACTCACCTTAGCAACCCGTTTTAATCTCGCCATTAAAGCGTTCGAACACACTGCGCAATATGATTCGATGATTGCGAACTACTTCGGACAAAAAGTGCCACCTTATCAAGGCGCTGAAGAGGAAGATTTAACCCAACCTTGTGGACAATTCCCTCGTACATTAAACTTAAATTTCGTGCGTAAACAAACCATGCGCTATGGTGAAAACGCACATCAAAATGCGGCATTCTATGTAGAGCCAGAACTAAAAGAATCTTCAGTTTCTACTGCCAAACAATTACAAGGCAAAGCGCTGTCTTACAATAACATCGCCGATACTGATGCAGCACTTGAGTGTGTGAAAGAATTTAGCCAGCCAGCTTGTGTGATTGTTAAACACGCAAACCCTTGCGGCGTGGCAATTGGTAGCGATATTTTAGAAGCTTATAACCGCGCTTATCAAACCGATCCAACCTCTGCATTTGGTGGCATTATTGCCTTTAACCGTGAATTAGATGGCAAAACGGCACAAACGATTGCTGAACGCCAATTTGTCGAAGTGATTATTGCCCCAAGTATCTCCACTGAAGCCCAAGAAGCCCTAGCGAAAAAGAAAAATGTCCGCGTGCTAGCTTGTGGTGAATTTAGCGCAGCCCAAAAACGCTTAGATTACAAACGTGTCAACGGTGGCTTATTAGTTCAAGAAGCCGATCAAGGTGCTGTTTCCATCGAAGACTTAAAAGTGGTTTCTAAACGCCAACCAACCCAAGCGGAACTTGAAGACTTACTTTTCTGCTGGAAAGTGGCGAAATATGTCAAATCAAATGCGATTGTTTATGCGAAAAACGGACAAACTATCGGCATCGGTGCAGGCCAAATGAGCCGCGTATATTCTGCCAAAATTGCTGGCATAAAAGCAGAAGATGAAGGATTGCAAGTTGCAGGTTGTGTGATGGCATCTGATGCCTTCTTCCCATTCCGTGATGGTATTGATGCGGCTGCGAAAGTTGGCATTACCTGTGTAATCCATCCAGGTGGTTCAATGCGCGATCAAGAAGTTATTGATGCAGCAGACGAACATGGCATGGCGATGGTATTAACTGGCATGCGCCATTTCCGCCACTAACCTATCCAAAGACAAGCGGTCGAATTTGTTAAGCGATTTGCAAAAGCTCAACCAAATTCGACCGCTTGTTGATCTACCTCAGTTTTGCTAAATGTTGCTTTTTCATTTTTGTGTTATTTTGGAGTATATTAACACCAAGTTTATTTTTGGAGGCACAATGAAAAAGCGATTACTCCCTCTTTTACTTTTACCTACTTTAGCCCTAGCAGAAACCGCAGCACCGAAAAAACTCGACCCTGTTTTACTTGGTTTAGGTCAAAAGATGTTTTTTGACAAATCGCTCTCTTTTAACAAAACGCAAAGCTGTGCAACCTGCCATATGCCAGATGCCGCTTTTGCGGATTTACGCGATAATAATATTGGTAAGGTCGTTTCACAAGGTGATGACCCAACAAAATTCGGCAACCGCAACTCTCCAACTGCACTTTACGCGAAATTCTCACCCGATTTCCACTTTGATGAAAAACTGCAAGACTATGTGGGTGGGCAATTCTGGGATGGTCGTGCAAAAGATTTAGCAGAACAAGCCGGCGGCCCGCCAGTAAATCCTGTTGAAATGGGAATGCCTGATAAAGCAGCTGTGGCAAAACGCATTACAGAAAATCCTGCTTATGAAAAATTCATTACCAAAAATTTTGGTAACGAGGTTTTCAAAGATGAAAATCAAGTTTATGCTTTGATGGAAAAAGCGTTGGCTGAATTTGAGCATTTAGATCTGTTTGCGCAATTTAGTTCAAAATACGATAAATCGCTTGTGGGTGAATACCAATTAACTGAACAAGAAGCCTTAGGCAAAGCACTCTTTTTCGATCAAGAAAAAACCAATTGCAGCAGTTGCCACCAATTACAAGCAAAAGATCATAAAGAAGAAACTTTCACTAATTATCGCTACTTCAACCTTGGTGTGCCGAAAAATAAAGCGTTATTAGCGCATAATCAGTTAAGTGAAGATTGGGTCGATAATGGTTTGTTAGATAATCCAATGGTGAAAGGCGATGAACGTCAAAAAGGCAAATTCAAAGTGCCAACGCTGCGTAATGTTGCCGTGACTGCCCCTTATATGCACAACGGTGTGTTTAAAGAATTGCGCACAGTGCTTCTCTTTTTAGATAGCAAAAATAACCCTGTGCGAACCACCAACCCAGAAACCGGCAAACAATGGGAAGAAGCAGAATATGCACCAACGGTCAGTCATGATGCACTGAAAGGTAAACCACTTACCGATGCCGAAATTGATGCACTCGAAGCATTCTTAAAAACACTGACTGACGCTCCTTATGAGGAATAAGCCTTAATGCAAGCGGTCGGATTTGCAAAATATTTTGCAAATCCGACCGCTTGTGTTTTTCGTCTATACCGCATAATCTGAACATTGCATACCATTTCTATAATCCCTAAAAGTTAATATGATAATTAAAATTATTGTTGGAATATTCCTTGCTTTAGTGGCATTTTTGATTAAATCCTACCTCTCTGGGGATATCATCACTTTTTTTGCTTGGTGGCTTTTAGGCTATTACGTACTTTACCTTGTTATCTACTTTGGTTTATATGCGGTTATTGCCTTAATGAGTGAGAAGCCATTAACAGTCAAAGCAAAAGCCCTTTTAATGATTCCAACTATAAGTATTCCTTGGGGATATGGCCAATGGATTGAATATCGAGATGCGAAAATCGTACAGGAAGAGAAAATTCAACGTGAACAACAATTAATTGAAGTCTTAACAGATCTTCCATCCAATGCGGAGATTGGGGAATATGACTATACGCTTTATGTCAAAACCGATAACTTAAAAGATGAATATGGCAATCAACCCACCTTTAAATGGGGGAAGTTTGAGCTGACTTCTTTAAAAGCGCCCCGAGCATATGACTACAATCAGATTAACGTGATAAGCCTAACTCAACCGCAAGAATTACCTCATGGCATAAAATGCACACCTGAACTAGGCTTTAAAAGAAAAGTGCAAGAAGATGTAGAAAAAGGCCTACCTGCTGAAGCATTTGAGTTTGCTGAATGTAAAGTAGCAGAATTCTCCTTGATGCTAAATCAGCATCAGATTCAGCTTAAAGATTTTATGCTTTATTACAATTCGGGGCTTCCAATCTATAAAGATAAAATAACCACCAAACTTGCAGAGTTAAATAGCTTACCGAATCCTTATTGGACGGCGAGACCTCAAGGATACGTCAGAATCGGAGAAGAATGGATTGCTGATGATCTCTTGTTGATTTTAAACCAAGAAGGCAAGCCGATGATTCTTATTGGTTCAGCAAAACATCAGACTGGGTTAAACAACACTAAAATTGATCAATGTGTCATTAAATCCCCCGAATTTGATGTGCTTTTAACCGATCTCCACAATGAACAAGCAACCTTGCATGTCATTAAGCAGTTTAGTCATGATTTTGCTGAATCTTGCCCAGAGACAATCAAAACTTCGCTGACTTACTCCGCTAATCCGCTTAAGAAATTACAAACCACTAAAGTAGGTGAAATGAAAGGGCATCCAATCTTAAACATTTTCACGCATTTAGATGATAATGCGGAGGTGGATTGGTCGCCTGAATATCCATATTTAGAGGAAGTGGTAAGCCAAGAAAAACCTTTTTTTTGGGGAGAAGTGAATCTGTTCTCGTTTAGAAATGAACCTTCTGCAGTTTGGGCTAAACTTGCAGATAATAATACAAAACTCGGTGCTTTCTGGTGTAGTAAAAATAGCAATGCTTATTTTATGCATCTTTTAGAACCAACTGATAATACGCTGGCTTACCATAATTTTGCATTAACTGAGTGTACAACTGCTGAGGGTATGTTATGGCTTGAAAACAACCCAATCCAAGCGACTAAAGGACAAATAGAATACGTTGATACAGTCAATAAATTACAACATCAAAGCGTATCTAATACGTCTAGATTGATATTTACACCAACGAGTCATGACCAGGCTATTTTATCCCTCAATGGATTTCCATTTTATTTACAGCACGCGCTAACCGATCTGCAAGGGAAAATCATTACACTAGTTGGAGAAATCAGACCAACCAATAACCAAAAAACGCTTTCGTTAGCGAAATGTGTAGATGCTTATTCACAGTTAAAATTGACGAATTTTTCAAATAACCAAGTCGATGTTTCAGTTTTTCATCATGAAAATTGGGAAAATCTTCTTCAAGTAAATAAAAAGCCTGAATGTGAACTGAAACAGGTCAGCTACCAAACAGAAACGGCTAAATAGCAGAATCGTGCGGTAAAAAGGTAGATTTTTACCGCACTTTTTTATTATTTAAAACTTCTTATCATCGCAAAATGAAAAATTTACTCACGGGCAAAACTTGACAGCTTTACTCTGCCCGCTATGATCTTGCCAAATTATTTATGATTGCATTTTTATGAAAGCACTAGAAATTATCGATCTTGTTAAAACTTATCCTACCGGCGTAAAAGCGGTGCAAGGAATCAATCTCACTGTAGAACAGGGAGATTTCTATGCCTTGCTTGGTCATAACGGCGCAGGAAAATCCACCACCATTGGCATTATTAGTGCCTTAGTCAATAAAACTAGCGGTCAGGTAAAGGTCTTTGGCTATGATTTAGACAGTGACAAAGCTGCGCTAAAACAACAAATTGGCTTAGTACCGCAAGAGTTTAACTTTAATCAGTTTGAACGCGTGATTGATGTTTTGGTACAACAGGCGGGATTTTATGGCATCAATAAATCAGAAGCCTTAAAACGCGCTGAAATATGGCTCAAAAAACTAAATCTTTGGGAAAAGCGCACGCACCTAACTCGTGAGCTCTCTGGTGGGATGAAACGCCGTGTAATGATTGCTCGCGCGCTCATGCACGAGCCGAAATTATTGATTTTAGATGAACCAACTGCTGGGGTAGATATTGAGCTACGTCGTTCGCTGTGGCAATTTTTGCGTGAACTCAACGAACAAGGCACCACCGTTATTCTTACCACTCATTATTTAGAAGAAGCGGAAAATCTTTGTCGTCACATCGGTATTATTCAGCATGGTCAACTCATTGAAAACACCACAATGAAGGCGCTGCTAGCGACTTTAGAAAATGAATTTTTCGTGTTAGATGTGCAAAAAAATGTAGAAAATCGACCGCTTGTAATTGATGGGTACGCTCATCGATGGCTTGATGAAAACACACTTGAAGTAGAAGTAAAACGCCAACAAGGGCTAAATAAACTGTTCGAACAGTTTAGCCAGCAAGGCATTGAGGTATTAAGCATGCGCAACCGCGCAAACCGCTTAGAAGAACTATTTATAAATATGGCAGATTAGTATGAATTTAACCGGATTTCTAACACTTGCCGGCCGGGAATCCCGCCGGGTTATTCGCATTTGGAAACAGACTTTAGTTCCACCTATTATTACCACTACCCTTTATTTCTTAATTTTCGGGAAACTGATTGGTGGGCGCATTGGTGAAATGAATGGCGTCAGCTATATGCAGTTTATTGCCCCCGGTTTAGTGATGATGACAGCCATTACCGCCTCTTATGTCAACACCGCGTCTTCCTTCTTTTTAAGCAAATTTACGCGGACTTATGAAGAACTGCTTGTCTCACCACTTTCTAGCCATGACATTATTTGGGGCTATATTATTGGCAGCATGATGCGTGGTGGGTTAGCTGGCATTTTAGTGATGCTCGTGTCGCTCAGCTTTGTTTCCTTTGATATTCACTCATGGGCGATGATCTTACTGACACTGATGATGACTACTATTGCCTTTGCATTAGGGGGCTTTATCAATGCGATTTATGCGAAAACTTTTGATGATGTAGGGATTATCCCAACCTTCGTTTTAACACCGCTGACTTATTTAGGCGGGGTGTTTTACTCCATTTCTTTGTTACCTGAATTTTGGCAGACGGTATCTAAGTTTAACCCAATCGTGTATATGGTAAACGGCTTCCGCTACGGCTTTTTAGGCGTAAGCGATGTGCCTGTTATTTACACTTTTGGTGTATTACTTCTTTTTATTGTCGTGTTATACTCAATTGCCTTTTCGCTCATGGAAAAAGGTGTGGGATTACGAAGCTAGCATTCATTGCCACGGATAGATGAGAATAACTTTTGCTAATGTTAGCTAGTCATCCTTTAACTTATTATTCTCATCTTTAAACTAAAGGAACTCACATGAAAAAATTACACAAAGTTGCCCTCGCGGGTATTTTTGCTTTTTCAGCTAACTTAGCCGCAGCTGAAGATATTACTGTTTTTGCTGCAGCTTCAATGACTAATGTCTTACAAGAAATCAATAAAGATTTCGAAAAAGCCAATCCTCAAGACAAAGTAACCTTCTCTTTTGCTTCTTCTTCTATACTTGCAAAACAAATTGAGCAAGATGCGCCAGCAGACGTATTCATTTCTGCTGACCTAAAATGGATGGACTATGTAAAAGAAAAACAACCTGCAAAAACTAAAAACGTTGCAAATTTAGTGAAAAATGACTTGGTTCTCATTGCACCAGCCTCCAGTACACTAAATAGCACCAAAGTTGAAAACGTAGATTTTAAAGCGATTTTAAAAGAAAACTACTTATCCGTTGGTGATCCAGAACACGTTCCAGCAGGTAAATATGCGAAAAAAGCATTAGAACACTACAAACTTTGGGCAGATGTTGAACCTCGCTTAGCGCGTGCGAAAAACGTGCGTGATGCACTTTCTTTTGTTGAACGCGGTGAAGCGCCATTAGGTATTGTTTATTCAACAGATGCGAAAGTTTCAGCAGATAAAGTCAAAGTTATCGCGACTTTCCCACAAGAAAGCTATGGTGAAGTGGTTTATCCAGCAGCGACAGTCAGCGATAAAACTGAAGCGAAAAAATTCTTAGACTTCCTCAAAACACCAGCAGCAAAAGCAAAATTTGAAGCCGCTGGTTTCTATCCATTGCCATAATTGAGATGCCCTTGCAAGCTTGCAAGGGCTTTTTACCTTATGTTTGAATTTAGTCCACAAGAAATTGCCGCAATTTGGTTGAGCTTGAAAATTGCCAGTATAGCGGTCATTTTTTCTTTACCTTTTGCCATTGCTATTGCCTGGTTGCTCTCTCGAAAAGAGTTCTGGGGTAAAAATTTACTAAATGGTATTGTCCATTTGCCATTAGTTCTTCCGCCTGTTGTGATTGGTTATTTACTGCTTATTTCAATGGCAAAACGCGGAGTAATTGGTCAATTCTTATGGGAGTGGTTCAATTTCTCTTTTAGCTTTTCTTGGAAAGGTGCCGTATTAGCCTCAATGGTAATGGCGTTTCCGTTAATGGTACGCTCAATTCGTTTAGCATTAGATGCCGTAGATATTAAATTAGAACAAGCGGCAAGAACGCTTGGCGCCAGCCCATTAAAGGTCTTTTTTACGCTAACTTTACCACTTTCATTTTCTGGCATTATTGCAGGTGCGGTTCTTGGTTTCGCTCGTTCTTTAGGTGAATTTGGCGCAACTATTACCTTTGTATCCAACATTCCGAATCAAACGCAAACTATTCCAGCTGCGCTATTTACCTTTATTGAAACGCCGAATGGCGAACTTGCAGCCGCTCGCCTTTGTCTGGTTGCGATCGGAATTTCCCTATTAGCCTTATTCGCTTCAGAATGGCTTGCTCAGAGACAAAAACGCTATGCTCAAGCTTAATCTTATTCAACAATTAGGCGAATTATCGCTTGAAGCCAATCTTGAAATTCCTGCACAAGGTGTGACTGCAATTTTTGGACGTTCGGGTGCAGGAAAATCTAGCTTAATCAATTTAGTCGCTGGGCTTAGTCATCCTGATTCTGGCCGTATTACACTTGGTGAAAAAGTATTATTTGATAGCCAAGCTGATATCAATCTGCCACCTGAAAAACGTAAGATTGGCTATGTTTTTCAAGAGCCAAGATTATTCCCCCATTACACCATTAAGAAAAATTTAAAATACGGGATGAAACATGCAGATAATGCACACTTTAAGCAAATCATCCAGTTGCTGGGTATTGAACCTTTATTAGCGCGCTACCCTGCTAGTTTATCCGGTGGAGAAAAACAACGAGTTGCTATTGGTCGCGCGCTATTAAGTCAGCCCGATATTCTACTGATGGATGAACCGCTTTCTGCACTCGATCTGCCACGTAAAAAAGAGTTGCTTGACTATTTAGCGACATTAGCCAAAAGTGTAGCAATCCCCATTCTCTATGTTACCCATAGCCTAGATGAGATCGTTCGCTTAGCTGACAGACTAATTCTGATTGAACGAGGTAAAATCGTTGCTTTTGACACTGTTAATCATGTGTGGCACAGCCCAATTTTTGCCGATTGGCAGCCCGATTCACAAAAAATGAGCTTATTGGAATTACCAATTAGCCAACATCAGCCTGAATATCATATGTTAGGCTTAGCGATTGAACAGCAACAACTTTGGATTCCCGTACTACCACGTTATCAATTCGGGGAAAAACTTCGCCTGACTATTGCAAGTAAAGATGTTTCAATAGTCTTAGAAAGACCGCAACATAGCTCAATTCGCAATATTCTCAAAGGTGAAATTGTTGAGATTGAAGAACAACAAGATCGCGTTGATATCGCCGTAAAAATTGGTTCAGAAACAATTTGGGCAAGCATTAGCCTTTGGTCGTTTGATGAAATGGCATTAACTATTGGGCAATCTGTTTATATTCAAATTAAAACAGTTTCGTTATAGCTTGTTGGTTGATTAGTAAAATTTCAGTAAAATATGACCGCTTGTAAAGAGGGAAAAAGATGTCGGAAGAAAAATGTGTTGTAGAAGTGATTTACGCTTATCCTGATCGTTATTTCTTAAAGAAAGTCACACTTAGCGCACCAACTACTGTGCAAAATGTGATTTTGCAATCAGGCGTGTTAGAAAAATATACTGAGATTGATTTACGGAAAAATAAGGTAGGGATTTTTAGCCGTTCGGTTAAATTAACCGATATGGTCAATGATGGTGACCGTATTGAAATTTATCGCCCATTGCTTGCTGATCCAAAAGAAATTCGCCGTCAACGCGCACAAGAACAAGCAGCAAAATCTAAATAATCATAAAAACAAAAAGAAGGCTTTCACCTTCTTTTTTTCACTTTAGCGAGCGTATTTGCCAGCCATTGCCTGATAAACTAAATTCTCGTTCGTTAAAATGGTATATTTTTGGTTCAAAATAGAAAGTTGTGAATTCAACTCTGTATTCATCGCCGCAATCCATAAACGGAATTCTGATAAACCCGCATCGTAGCGATTTTTATAGTACTGAGTAATTTTCTTATTATGCTCATGTACTTTTTGCAAAGTCGCTAAGCTATTTCGTGATTGCTGATAAGTGTAGTAATAACGATCAATTTCATTTAACGCCGTTGTTACGGTTTGCTCGTAATTTGCACGGGTTGTTAAATAATTTTGCTCTGATACTTTAATGTTATTTTGCACACGCGCCCAATCTAAGAATGGTAGGCTTAATGAAATAACACCACTGCCGACTGGATTATCGCCCACATCACGCACTTTTGAAGCACTACTTGATAAAGAAGCACCTAACGTTAATGTTGGGAACCAGCTCTTCTCTGTTGCAGTTAGCGTGTTAAATTGACTTTGTAAACGTTGAAGCGCAGCCGTCACATCTGGACGGTTTGCAATCACCGATACTGGCACATTCGTATCCACGCCTTGTAATTTCACACTTAAAATACTTGGATATTTTGCTGGTAACGGTTGATTTGGTTTTAAATTCAATAAGTTACGCAAGGTTTGCTCTGCAACTTTTAAATTTGCACGTAAACTAATCACATTATTACGCGCATTAAGCGTTGCTTGTTGTGCTTGTTCTACAGCTAATGGATCGATTGCACCTGCGGCTAATTTGTTATTTAAGATATTTGCAATGCTTTCGTAGTTCTTAATCGTACGTTCTGTCACTGCAATCGCATCTTTGTAGTACGCAATCTGATAGTAGGTTGCCACCACAGAGTTAATTAACGATAAACGCGTCGATTTTAAATCTTCGATCGTTGCTTTATGCTCCCACTCAGCCGCACTTGCTGTATCGGCTAAACGACGCCATAAATCAACAGTATAACTTAAGCTAAAAGTGGCTGTATTAGTAATGGTTGAAGTGCCAACCGATCTTTCATTTGAGCTGCTACCCACACCTTTTGCTGCTGAAGCAGAGCCAGAGCCACTAAAGGTTGGAATTAAATTTGCACCCACTAAATTCGCATTGTATAACGCTTTATTTACTGCAATCGCACTTTTCGCTAAATTCAAGTTATTGGCAATGGCTTCATCGACTAAGCTATTTAATTGGCTGTCGTTATAACCACGCCACCATTGTTCATTGATAGAGAACTGTTTGGTAATTTCTTCATAGTTTTGATAATCTTGTTGAGCAGCTTCTAACGAACCATCTTTGCTCATTTGGTTAGAACATGCAGAAACAGCAAGCCCTAACACAACAGAAAAAGCTAATTTTGATAATTTCATGTTATCCCTACTGTTGTTAAAAATTTTGTAAATCTTGCCAGAAAAACGACCGCTTACTTTGCCAATAATTGGTTAATTAACGCTTGATGACGAATTTTTTGTGGCGCTAATTTAAGACGTTCTGCGGTTAAAATGGCTTTTAATTCACTTAATGCTTGATTGAAGTCATCATTGATAATGACATAATCAAACTCATCATAATGACTCATTTCTGACTCAGCTTCTGCCATACGTTTGCTGATAGTTTCAGCAGAATCTTGACCACGACCAATAAGACGTTGTTCAAGTTCTTCGCGAGAAGGAGGCAAAATAAAAATAGTTTTGACATTCGGCACTTTTTCTCGAATTTGACGTGCGCCTTGCCAATCAATATCTAAAAAGACATCAATCCCTTGTTCAAGCGAGCGCTCAATCATCGGCAATGATGTACCATAATAATTTCCAAAAACTTCTGCCCACTCTAAAAAATGGCCTTTCTCGATAAGCGATTCAAATTCTGTATGGCAAGTAAAATAATAATGTACTCCATCTTCTTCTGCTGGACGTGGTTGGCGAGTGGTATGAGAAATAGAAAGTTGGACTTCATGACGAGGCAAATCGGCAAGTAAAGCGTTAATAAGGGAAGATTTGCCGGCGCCACTTGGGGCAGAAAGAATATAAAGATTACCTAAACGCATATAAACCTACTTATAGTATGCCAACTAAAAACAAAGGTGCAACAAGTTGTACCTCACCTTTTTATTGATTATTTTTTCGCAAGAGGTGGAACGAAGGTAATACCTAAATCCCACGGCTGTTCAATCCAAGTTTCTTGCGGAATATCAATAACGTAATCATCCACTAATGGTGCACCAGCTGGTTTTGCAAATACTGTTACAAATTTAGCTTTTGGATACATTTTACGAATTTCACGCGCAGTGTTACCTGTATCAACTAAATCATCGACTACGATAAAACCTTCACCATCAGTTTGGGCTGCGTGCAACACGTTTAATTCACCTTGGTTATCATGATCATAACTTGCTACACACACAGTTTCTACGTGACGTAAACTTAATTCACGCGCTAAAACAGCTGCAGGAAATAAACCGCCACGGCTTACCGCAATAATACCTTTCCATTGCGTTGCAGGTAAAAGACGCTCCGCTAATTTACGGGCGTGCATATGGAACATGTCCCAAGTTACCACATATTTTTCGTTAGTGTATTTTTCACTCATAATTGATTCCTAAAGGTCTTATCGGCAAGCATACCGAATTAAAAAAATTGCCGTATTTTACCCTAATTTTTCGCATTAGGCTAATATTGTCAAATGACTATTTCACTTTCAGTTTTTTGCCTACGGTAATTTGGTTATTTTTTATATTATTGAGCTGGCTTAACTTTTCTGGTGTCGTGTTATAAGCTCTAGCAATAGAGTAAAGCGTTTCATCTTGGGCAACAACATGGTAACCATTCGTTGATTTTTTAATCTCTTTGCGCCCTGATTTTTCCTCTTTTTTCTCTTCTTTATTTACTTTGGCTTTTTCTTTGACATTCTTGTCCTCTACTTTGCTATTTTTATCAGCCGATTTTTCACGAGTAGATTTTTCATTATTTTTCTTATCTTTGCTTGTTTCTTTTTCGCTAGCTTTTTCTTTTGCTTGCTCTTTTTTATCCGCTTGTTCTGATTTTTCAGCTTTTTCCGTATCCAAAACATTAACGCCTTTCGGATTCGAAATGCCTAAATGGCGGTTACGATATGCAACTAACCCATAATAAATTGATTTTGCAATCATCTTGCGATAAGTCGGGCTAGCCAGTTTTTGTTCTTCCGCAGGATTTGATAAGAAACCTGTTTCCACCAAAATAGAAGTAATATCTGGCGAACGCAATACGCTCAAGCTTGCATGCTGCGGAGAAGATTTAGCCAAACTCACAAATGGAGACAAGCGAGAAAGGACGGTTTTACCTAATTCATAACCTGAACGTTGAGCGTGTGAGAACTGAAGGTCTAAGACGGTCTGATTAAAATATTTTTCATTATTGTTAGATAAAATTCGGCCTGCGCCACCTAATAGCTCCGATTGTTTTTCACTCTCTTCCAACCATTTTCCCATCTCATCGCTCGCACGACGATTAGATAATACCCAAACTGAAGCACCTTTCATGCTCGAAGAAGTTGGAGATGAGTCCGCATGAATAGAAACTAGATAATTCGCTTTATGTTTACGCGCAATTTCAGTTCGTTCTGGCAATTGAATAAAATAGTCGCCACTACGCGTCATGACTGCTTTAAAATTGGGATCAGCATCTAACAACGCTTTTAATTCTTTAGCAATGGCAAGTGTTACCGTTTTTTCTTTAATCCCAAGCATACTCCCAATTGCGCCCGGGTCTTTTCCACCATGCCCAGCATCAATTGCAACTACGGTTTTGGCAATACTTAGCCCGCTAATCAAGCAGGTAAATAACATCATAAAAAAACGGTTTTTAAAACTATTCATTCTATGTCCTAATAAAAACTTAACGATCAAGCGGTCTAATTTGGTGATAATTTTGCAAGCACTTGTGCAATCACATCAGTTTGTGGCTTAAGTGTAATTCGGCGTCCTTCACCTTCATAATCGATTTGAATAATCAAATCAGCCGATGGAATCATACCCTCGCCTTTACTTGCCCATTCTAATAAACATAATGTTTGCGCACGGAAATAATCCCGAATGCCCATAAATTCTAATTCTTCTGGATCAGCTAGGCGATATAAATCAAAATGGTACAAATGATATGGTGGGAGCGCATACTCTTCTACCAGCGTATAAGTTGGGCTTTTCACATTACCTTGGTGACCAAAGCTTTGCACAATACGGCGCGTTAGTGTGGTTTTCCCTGCGCCTAATTCACCGTTTAAATAAACCACTAATGAATGCGCACTATCTTCTGCTAAATAGGCTTTAAAAGCTTCAGCTAAACGCTCGCCAAAGGCAAGTAATTGGGCTTCTTCTGGAAAAGAAAAAGAAAGAAAATCTTTCATCACATCTCTCTTGTTGATGGTAAAGCCGAATGCGCCACAACAACGGAGCAATGCATCGACTTTTCGACCATCATATTTTAATTTGGTTTAATCTAAACGAATAAAATGTTCACGATAAAATTTTAATTCGTTAATTGACTCTCGAATATCATCTAACGCCAAGTGCGTATTTTGCTTTTTAAAGCCTTTTAACATCTCAGGCTTCCAACGACTGGCTAACTCTTTTAATGTACTCACATCTAAATGGCGATAGTAAAAATAGTCTGCAAGATCTGGCATATATTTAAACAAAAAGCGTTTATCTTGCGCGACACTATTGCCACAAATAGGAGAAGCCCCTTTAGGTACCCAGCGTTTGAGGAAATCTAACGTTTGCAATTCAGCGGCACGTTCGGTTAATTTACTCGCTTTAACACGCTCAATTAAGCCATTTTCGGTATGCGTTTTTACACACCAATCACTCATTTTGGCTAATAATTCATCCGATTGCTTCACTGCAAGTACAGGACCTTCCGCCAAAATATTGAGATCTTTATCCGTTACAATAGTCGCAATTTCAATAATACGTTCTTTTTCTGGATCAAGCCCGGTCATTTCTAAATCAATCCAGATTAAATTTTGCTTATCTTGACTCATACTTTTCCTTATTCACTAATGCTTGCATCACCACCTCTGGCACAAAAGGGGCAATATCGCCATGATGTTTATAAATTTCTCGAATCATCGTTGATGACAGATAGCGCCAAGTCACTGAAGGTGGGAAAAAAATTGTTTCTAATTCCCCTGCTAATTGATTATTTAGCTGCGCCAGCTGAATTTCATATTCCACATCATCACTACCACGAATACCTCGGATCAAGGTTCTGGCTTGATGCTGCTTAGCAAAATCTGCAAGTAATCCACTAAATCCGACCGCTTGTACATTTGTTAAATGTGCACAACTTTGCTCCACAAGCGAAACGCGTTCTTCTAAACTAAACAGCGGCTGCTTGCTCGGATTTTTCGCTACCGCCACAATGACCTGATCAAACAATCTTGCTGCACGCTCAATAATATTTAAATGCCCATGACTAATTGGGTCAAATGTGCCCGCATAAATACTAATTTCTTTCATTATTTTTCTCTAAATAAGGCGCAAGCAAAGCTAAATGGCGCTCTAATGCCCCTTGATTTTCTTGTAAGACGCTAAAGCCAGCCGTAGCAATCGTTTTGCGTGCTTCACGATTTTCTAATAAAAATTCAACCGCTTGTACGAGCGATTGCGTATCGCTGTTGACTTCAACAAATCCTTTTACCTCAGCGAGTTTGGCAAAAATTTCTGGAAAGTTATAAGTATAAACACCAGAAATAACAGGCAATTCAAAAGCAATCGGTTCAAGTGGATTATGCCCACCATGTTTTACTAAACTACCCCCAACAAAAGCCACTTTCGATAACCCATAAAGTAACATCATCTCACCCATAGTATCGCCTAAAAGCACTTGGGTGCTTCCTGAAAGGGGCGTTTGTTCAGTGCGTTTCACATAAGCTAAACCAGATTTTTGAATTAACGTTTCCACATCAGCAAATCGTTCTGGATGACGAGGAACTAAAATCAAAACAAGATTGGGATGTTTTTCTAGCAACGCTTGATGCGCTTCTAAAATAATTTTTTCCTCACCTTCATGGGTACTGCCTGCAATCCAAATAGGACAATAATGCACGTTTAGTTCATGCGCTGTATCAATCACTGTTTTACGCAGTGCCTCATCGATTTCTAAATCAAATTTCAGATTACCCGTTGTTACCAATTTTTCAGGCGGGAAACCTAATGCCAAATAACGATCGGCGCTTACGCTATCTTGTGCCATGAGTAATGAGATCTCATGCAGCATATTATGGATACCCGATTTCACCCAACCATAACGTTTGGCTGAGCGAGGAGACAATCTGGCATTAGCCAAAACAAATGGAATGTGATGCTGATGTAAACGACGAATCAGATTCGGCCATAATTCTGTTTCAATCACAATCATCAATTTAGGATCGATGAAAGTGATAAAACGCTCTATCGCACCCGGCAGATCATAAGGTAAATAAAAATGCGAAACAGAATCGCCAAATGCAGCTTTAACCCTTTCTGAACCTGTTGGCGTAACAGTGGTAATGGTTACCGCTAACTGAGGGTATTTTGCTTGAATCGCTTTAATTAAAGGGGTTGCGGCAATCACTTCTCCTACCGAAGCAGCATGAATAACCACCCCTTTCGCTGATGGCGAGGTTGCATTGCCATAAAAACCATAACGCTCAGCTAAACGCGCCCGATATTCTGGTTGTTTCCAGCTTTTTCGCCACATAAAAAATAAAATGAGTGGCTGAATAAGATAACTCAGTAAGGTATAACAATAGCGTAACATTACTAACGCTCCACAAGCGGTCGATTTTCTGCATTTTTTTGCAAACCCCAAAAGAGCGCTAATGTCGTGAAATAGAACATAGTGCCAGAGTTATGCATAAAAAAGGCTTGTGAGAGACAATAACTCATCGTTAATAAAATATGACTCGCTCCTAGAATATTCCAAAGCTGTTTCAGACTACCTTGTGCTGCCGTTCTCAAATTACGCCAAAACGCAATCAGTGGCACAAAGAAAACAAGTAATAATGCGCTAAAACCAAACAAGCCACGTACTGAGGCATCATGTAAAAATTGGTTATGAGCATGCGCAAATTGCGCCGCATAGGCAGAAATTCTACCTTCTTGTAAGTGCTGCTGGCGCATCTCTTTTACGCCCTCTAGCCCCCAACCAAAAATCGGTTTTTCTTGAATGCCAAGCCAAGCGCTCTTCCACATATCAAAACGTGCACCTAAGGAGGTATTGCCATCGTTTCGTTCAATATATGCGACAATATCTTGTTCTGCTTCAGCATAACGTTTTTGGATAACATTGTTTGCTGCAATACCACAAACTAATACCACCGCAAGCACTGCAACCGAAATCCATTTAGAAACCATTTTGCGGTTCCACCAAAATATCAATAGCATAACCACAGGTGCGCCAATCCAAGCGCCACGCGCAGTAGTTAAAAAGCTGGCTAATAACGCACCAAGCATACCTAAAAGGCTAAGTACAATACCAATTTTCTGTTTTTGCGAGAGAAAATAAAATAAACTGGCAAAAGCAAAAATCGCAAGCGACATCGCAATATCGCCCGCTTGAATATGCATAAATGCTGGGAATGGTCTTTCTATACCTTGTACAAATACTTGCCAACTAGCAATGATTCCAGCAAAAATCCCGCCTATTGCAATACCTTGTACAATCACTTTCTGCGCTAATATACGCTGATAGCACAACATAATAATAGGTACACATAACAAGGTGCGGCTTGCTAAATCTAGCTCTCTCACTTTACCGCCATGAATCAACAATGAAGCCACAAATAGCGCAAAATAAAATAAGATGCTACCAATCAACCATTTATCCATACGATCAAAGTTTGGACGCTTGGCAGGTTGCTTAACATAAAAATACACCCCAACCAATGCTAAAAGGATGGGTAAGGCGCTATAACTCCATTTTGCTTGAAGGATCAACACAAAAAAGAGCGCGATTAGCCCAGATAAAATACGATCAAGGGAAAGTTGTTGATTTAGCATAAGCCGCTCGAAATAAAAGAAAATAAGATCAATTATACTGAAATTTTATCCAAATTCATTATCAGATTATTTTGAACTAATAATACTCATATGAATTTTCAACAATTGTGCTGCTAGAGTTATTGCTCTCATCAAACGTCTCAATTTTTAGCACATTACCGTAATTATCTACGGTATTTTTCCAAACTTTTATAGAAGACGAACTACCATCGCCAAACCCATGAGGCGGAAAATCTTCAAGTTTGATTAGATGTCCATTAGCATCAAAAGTCCGAACTTCTTTACTGCCATAGCTGGTTTCGGTTTGTTCAACTAATTTGCCATCAACATATTTATTGGTAAATTTGATGGATTCATTATCAAAAATCTCATTTTTAATTTCTACAAGATTGCCCTGTTCATCATAATGATGGCTATATTTATTCATGCCATTTTCAAGCTTCTCACACTTTTCTTCACAAGATTCATCTGCCGTTTTTTCAATGATTAACAAGCCATTTTTATCATAGGTATTTTCAGAGATGATCGCATTAGGAATATCTTTAGCTTTCCATTTCTGCGTTACCGTTAATGTTCCGTCTGCATTAGTGCGATAAAGATATTCAATCTCATCGCTCTCTCCATTCCAAAAAGATTTGACTAAACGTCCTTGCTCGTCATACACAAAGTTTTGCACCAGAGCAAAGTTTCCGAGCGTTTCTTCTTTCGTTTTAAATCCCTGAGAACTGAAGTAAGTAATCTTATGTTCCAAAACCGAAGAGTTACTAGGATTGATCGATTTCGTTTCCCATTTCTTTACCGGTCCTTTCAAATTTAATAAGGCTAAATCTGTTTTCAACTGGGCAAAAATGGTGGAGGAAAACAAGGTTAAAAAACATCCTAATAAAAAGCGTCGCATACAAAGCTCCGTTAGATAAAATAACTAAAAAGATTAAATGATAATAGCTTGATGTTGGAAGGTTCATCAGCAAGCGGTCGAATTTGCAAAATATTTTACAAATCCGACCGCTTGTTGAAATCTAGCCCTTATGCGGGTTACGCGTATTGGTGTCAGTTAAGTTACGCATCAATAGCGCAAAATCTAACTCAATATCCGCAGGCACATCTAAGAAAACGAAATGCCCATCCCCTAAGCCCGCTTCTACGGATTCATTTTTACGGTTTAGCATTCGTTCAATTTTAAATACTACATTGCCTTTTGGCGTCATCATCTCAACTGAATCACCCACAAGGAATTTGTTTTTTACTGCCACTTCCGCCATGCCTTCTGCATTACGTTTACCCGTAAATTCGCCCACAAATTGCTGACGCTCTGAAATCGAATAACCATATTCATAATTTTGATATTCATCATGTGTATGACGACGTAAGAAACCTTCGGTATAACCACGATGCGCTAAAGATTCTAAGGTATCTAGCAAAGAGGTATCAAACGGTTTGCCTTCGGCAGCATCATCAATAGCTTTACGATAAACCTGTGCAGTACGCGCGCAGTAGTAGAAAGATTTTGTACGCCCTTCAATTTTTAAAGAATGGACGCCCATTTGAGTTAAACGCTCAACATGTTGCACCGCGCGCAAGTCTTTTGAGTTCATGAAATAAGTGCCATGCTCATCTTCAAAGGCAGTCATTTGCTCATCAGGACGATTCGGTTCGGTATAAAGGAAAACTTTATCTGTTGTTGTACCTTCACCTAAGGTTGGTGCGACATTCGTCACCTCAATTTCAGGCGCATATTTCTGCACGCTCTCTTTTGGCACAATGTTGCCGACTTCATCGGTTGTGCCTTCTTCCATTTTATATTCCCAACGGCACGCATTAGTACAGGTGCCTTGGTTTGGATCACGCTTATTGATATAACCTGAAAGTAAACAACGTCCAGAATACGCCATGCATAACGCACCATGAACGAAAATTTCTAATTCAATATCTGGTACGTGTTGGCGAATTTCTTCAATTTCTTCTAATGACAGCTCGCGCGATAAAATCACACGGGTTAGCCCCATTTGTTTCCAAAATTTTACCGTTGCCCAGTTTACTGCGTTCGCCTGCACAGAAAGGTGAATATCCATTTGTGGAAAATGTTCGCGCACTAACATAATCAAACCCGGATCTGACATAATTAGGGCATCCGGCTTCATATCCACAACAACTTGTAGATCTTTAATAAAGGTTTTAAGTTTTGAATTATGTGGCGCAATGTTGACAACCACATAGAATTTTTTACCGAGTTGATGTGCTTCATCAATCGCAATTTTTAAGTTAGCGTGATTAAATTCATTGTTACGCACACGTAAGCTGTAACGAGGTTGTCCAGCGTAAACCGCATCTGCTCCATAAGCAAACGCATAGCGCATATTCTTTAATGTTCCTGCCGGTGACAGCAGTTCAGGTTTTGCGTATTTTAAAGTCATTTGAGTTCTCTTCTGATAACAAGTCAGGACTTTCCTTGTGGGAAAGTGTAAAAGTGTCTATTTTCTAAGAAATAGGCTTTTCTATCAAGCAATAGATGGTTAAAATGCGATTTTATGTCACTCTTTAACTATAGGAAACATGATGAAATTCAAAACTCTTCTCGTTGCGCTGTTAATGAGCGCATCCACATTTAGCTTCGCAACTGGCGTGATGACTGAAATGTTTAAAATGAAAAAACAACTCAACGCATTAACTCAAGCTGAAAACCCAGATACGTTTCATCAAGCAGCGGAAATCTTTGTCACTCAAGCCCAAGAAGCGCAAAATAAAACGCCAATTAGCCTTTCAGCTGAAGAGGATGCTAACCGCTTAAAAGGTTATCAAGCAGGCATTCAAGAAGTGATTGATGTTGTTAAAAAAGCTGATTCTCAAGCTCAACAAGGCAATCTAGATGAAGCAAAACAAACCATTGCAGTATTAGATGAGATGAAAAAGAAATATCATCAAGAATATAAATAATACAAAAGCCAATCAGCTTTTAACCTGATTGGCTTTCTTTTTGACTAACGCTTATTTTTCGTACGCAACCATAAATCTGCATATTTTACAAAGGTGGAATGCGCGGAAAGGATTGCAAGCAGAAATCCTTGCTTCCCATCTAAAAAGCCTGCTTTAAGGAAATACATTTTGATAAAACATCCTAACGCATGCGTTACGCCATCAAAAAGACTGGCTTTCTTACCTTGATTAGCACGCTGGATTGACCATGCTTGCGCATAATTCGCTGATTTCACTAAATAGTGATGAATGCTTTTATAAGTGAAATGCAACAAATCGCCTTTTAAGCTAATTACTTCTGTGCCTTTTGGATAATGTACTTTTTCATGCACTAGTTCATCACCATAACCAGCTAAATTTGTTGGATAAAGACGCACAACATAATCTGGATACCAACCACTGTGATAAATTTTCCGTCCAAACACTTCACTTAAACGCGCAAGACGATAAACTGCATTTTGTTTGTTATTTTTGACCGCTTGTAAGATGCTCTCTTTTAAAGTCTCCGTGACTCGCTCATCTGCATCTAGCCATAATACATAATCACTGGTGACATATTGCTGAGCAAGCTGGCGTTGTTTACCAAAACCAGGCCAATCTGTATTGGTATAAAACTTTGCACCAAATTGTGCCGCAATTTCTGCTGTTTTATCTTGGCTGCCACTATCTAAAATTACAATTTCATCTACCCAACCTTTTACAGTTTCAAGACATTGCGCTAAATCTTGCGCTTCATTTTTCACAATCATAGCAACACTTAATGTCGGCATTTTATCTTCCTATCATCTAATGAATTTTTGCTATTCTACTTTAAAAAATAGCGACTTTGTGCTATTTTCTATGACAATTTCTTTATTTAAAAGGCAACTTTATGTCAATGACACTTACTACAAAACAAAAACAATTTTTAAAAGGACTGGCACATCATTTAAGCCCAGTGGTCATGCTGGGTGGCAACGGTTTAACTGAAGGCGTATTAGCTGAAATTGAAAATGCTTTAGATCACCATGAACTAATCAAAGTTAAAATTGCCGGTGCTGAGCGTGAAACCAAACAGCTTATTATTGATGCGATTGTGCGTGAAACTAAAGCCGTCAATGTACAAACTATCGGCCATATTTTAGTCCTTTATCGCCAAAGCGAAGAAAAGAAAATCACGCTTCCGAAAGCAACAAAATCAATTTAATTTTCAATAAAATGGGCAAATGCATCGCATCTACGCCCATTTTTTATACTTTATTAACATCCTTATGATTAACAAACTCTCTTTTTATACTGCATTGATGTTATGTATTCCACTTGCGACTTGGTTTAGTGGTTGGCATTGGCAAAATGATAACCATCTCATTGCAGGGTTTGATACCTTCATGTACTTTCTTACTGAAAGTGGATCTGTGCCTTATGCGTTAATTACTTGCGTGATTTTTACGCTTTGGCTAATGAAGCTTTCTGCTAAACGCTATAGCTGGCTGTTAATTGGCTCAGTTTGTGTCGCTTCTATGGTTGGCACGCAAGCCATTAAAACGATTGCCAAAGCAACATTTGCTGAACCAAGACCTTATGTTGTCAGCATAATGGGAACACCTGAACGCGTTGAACAATTTTATGAATTAACTCGAGATGAACGCGCTAATTTAGTGACTCAATATTATCAACAACAAACTCATGATTTCCCATTGATTGTACATCATCGAGAAAACGAAACCGGTTATTCTTTCCCTTCTGGCCACACTATTTTTTCAGTCTCTTGGATGTTGCTTTTTGTTGGCTTATTACTAAATATTAAAACACCAGCAGCTCGCTTAGCACAGGGAATCATTGTGGTTTGGTCAGCACTAATGCTTATTAGTCGTGTACGATTTGGTATGCACTACCCAATTGATCTTTTTATTAGTACTTTATTAGCTTGGGGCTTTCATTGTGTACTCTTTGTATGGGGCGTACCTTTGGCAGAAAAATTCACACTTTTTAAAAAACGAGGCGAATTATGAGTATTTATTACGGACTTGACATTGGTGGCACAAAAATTGAGCTAGCCGTATTTAACGAGCAGCTTGAGAAGCTTTATAGCGAACGAGTGCCTACACCACAAAGTAATTATGAAGATTGGCTATTTACTATCGAAAAGCTCGTGCGTAATGCCGATGAGAAATTCGGAGAAAAAGGTTCTGTTGGCTTAGGTATTCCAGGCTTCGTTAACCGTGAAAATGATATTGCCGAAATTACCAATATTCGCGTGGCTGATGGTAAGCCTATTCTTAAAGATTTAAGCCAACGTTTAGGTCGTGAAGTTCGTGCTGAAAACGACGCTAACTGCTTTGCCCTTTCTGAAGCTTGGGATGAAAATAACCAACAATATTCAACCGTTTTAGGGTTAATTATTGGGACTGGTTTTGGCGGCGGCTTAGTGTTTGATGGTAAAATTCATTCTGGACGAATCGGCATGGCTGGAGAAGTTGGCCATACTCAATTAAGCTACCATGCACTAAAATTATTAGGTTGGGATAAAGCCCCTATTTATGAATGTGGTTGTGGTAATCGTGCTTGCTTAGATACCTATATGTCAGGGCGTGGCTTTGAATTACTCTTTAGAGATCTAGCTGGCGAAGCTATTTCAGCAAAAGAAATCATTGAGCGTTTTCACCAAAAAGAAGAAAAAGTCGTCGCATTCGTTGAAAAATACATTGAACTGATGGCAATTTCTATTGCTCAGCTTATCACTATCTTAGATCCAGATATGATTGTATTCGGTGGTGGACTTTCAAACTTCGACCATATTTATGAAGCTTTACCAAAAGCGCTGCCACCTTATTTAATGCGTAGTGCTAAAGTTCCTGTGATTAAAAAAGCTATTCATGGCGACAGTGGTGGCACACGCGGTGCAGCTGCACTCTTTTTAAAATAATCTCTATCGCTTTATGGCTTGCCATAAAGCGATTTTTCTTATTTCGAGGCAAATTTATGTTACAAATTACTCCAATTCCAGCGCTCAGTGATAACTATATTTGGCTGATTCAGCAAAACGACCAAGCAATTATTGTTGATCCTAGTGAAGCTCGCCCTGTGCTAGATTACCTTGCAAAACATTCACTAAATTTGACCGCTTGTTTACTGACCCATCATCACAGCGATCATGTGGGTGGCGTAGATGAAATCAAAGCTCATTATCCTCATTTAACTATTTATGGCCCCAAAGAATGTGCCAACTGGGCAACTGAAATTCTAGTACCTGAAATGCATTTAACATTATTTGGCTATGATGTTCGTATTATTGATAGCGCTGGTCATACTGAAGGACAAATTAGCTATCTATTTGGTAACGAATATTTATTCTGTGGGGATGCGCTGTTCTCTGGCGGTTGCGGACGCGTTTTTACCGGAGATTACCAAGCACAGTTTGATACTCTTCAACGCTTTAAAGCGCTACCAAGTTTTGTCGAAATTTTTCCCGCACACGAATACACTATCAGCAATTTACGTTTTGCTGAAAAGGTTATGCCACCAAGTTGTGCATTATTTGAAGCACAAGAGCGAGCGGAAATTCTCCAATCACGTAAACAACCAACGTTACCCACTACGTTAGAAAAAGAGCTTACTATCAACCCATTCTTACAAGCGGTCGATTTAGCGCAATTTATTACACTTCGCCAACAAAAAGATCAGGCTTAACCCATTTCATTCGGCAGATACCCTGAGGAATCTGCCGCCCTCCCTATCTTCTTTAGCTATCCTATGTTATAGTTACAGCCATTTTTTGATATAGTCAGCAAAGCGAGCAAACGGTGAATTTTGACCCACAAAATATGCCTAAACACGTCGCCATTATTATGGATGGCAACGGACGTTGGGCAAAACAACAAGGAAAAATGCGGGTTTTCGGCCATCAAAACGGCGTGAAAGCCGTTCGTGCAGCCGTGAGCTTTGCAGCAAAACACGGTATTGAAGTGTTAACTTTATACGCTTTCAGTAGTGAAAACTGGAGTCGACCAGCTGCAGAGGTTTCTGCACTAATGAGCTTGTTTATGAAAATGCTTGATTCCGAAGTCAAAAAGCTGCACAAAAATCAAATTCGATTAAAAATTCTAGGCGATAAAAAAGGGTTCAGCGAAAGTTTACAAAAACGTATTAACGAAGCTGAGACTTTAACCGCCAACAATACCGGATTAACATTAAATATTGCGGCTAATTACGGCAGCTATTGGGATATTACTCAAGCAGCTCAGCAACTTGCTATTAAAGTGAAACTGGGCGAAATCAATCCTGATGAGATTACCCCTGAACGTTTTCAACTAATGTTGGTAACAGGTAACCAACCGCAAGTTGATTTATTAATTCGCACTAGTGGTGAACAACGTATTAGCAACTTTTTGCTCTGGCAAATTGCTTATGCTGAACTATTTTTTACGCCTGTGCTTTGGCCAGATTTTAACGACAACACCTTCAGCGAAGCGATTGTTGCTTATCAACAACGCGAGCGACGTTTTGGTGGCTGCTAATTTTTAACAAGGATATTAAAAAATGCTAAAAGAACGCATACTTTCTGCCATCGTTATGGTAATTGCTGTATTAGCCGCTATTTTCTTATTATCACCCCTTCCATTAACCATTATTGTTACAGTGGTTGTATCATTAGGTATGTGGGAATGGGCTCAATTTGTTGGGTTTAAAACCCCCGTTTCACGTATGTTGATTGCTTTAGTAACAGGGGCAATTTTATTGCTGTTAATTTTGGCTAATACCAATTACATCAATGCCACTAAATTTATTACGGATGGAACAGCACCTGTTCTCTTTATCGGCTGTATTTGGTGGATTTTTGCATTAGCTCTAGTGGTTTCTTATCCAAAATCAGCTTCATTATGGATGAAATCTGTCGTCGCAAAATTTATTTTTGGCTTAGCCACTTTACTACCATTTTTAATCGGCTTTTTAGCTTTACGCTTCTACCATTACAACCAAGCACCATATCAAGGGACTTACTTATTGCTTTATGTGTGCTTGCTAGTTTGGGGCGCTGATTCAGGTGCTTATTTCTTCGGTCGTGCTTTTGGTAAACGTAAACTAGCCCCTAAAGTGTCTCCAGGTAAATCATGGGAAGGTGCATTAGGCGGATTATTAACCTCTTCTATTATTGCCTTTGCATTCTTAAAATTTGCCTCTACTGATGTGTTTGGGCGTGAATTAAATACAACTCACTTTATCTTAGTTTCAGTAGCAACTGTTGCGATTTCTATTTTAGGTGATTTGGCAGAAAGTATGTTTAAACGCCAAGCCGGCATTAAAGATAGTAGTAATTTAATTCCGGGGCATGGTGGAATTTTAGATAGAATTGATAGCCTAACCGCTGCGATTCCATTCTTTGCAACGATGTTCTTCTTTGTACTTTAAGCTCAATGACATCCATAATTGCATTTTTTATTTTAATTTGTGTCTTGGTATTCGTTCATGAATACGGGCACTTTTGGGCAGCCCGACGCTGTGGTGTAAAAGTGATTCGCTTTTCCATCGGCTTTGGCAAAGTGCTCTACAAAAAAACTGATAAACAAGGTACTGAATTCGCATTTTCACTTATTCCGCTAGGCGGTTATGTGCAAATGTATAATGATGAACCGGAATTTAACGGGCAAGTGCATCAATCTTTAGCACAAAAATCTATTGCTCAACGTGCATTCATTATTTTTGCAGGGCCATTAGCCAATTTTTTATTCGCTTTAATGGCCTATTGGTTAATTTTTGTAAATGGTCTTCCAACTGTAAAACCCGTGATTGCTGAAGTCTCTGCAAACAGTATTGCTGCTACAGCGCAATTACCGGAAGATCTTGAAATCACAGAAATTGCTGGTTCTCCTGTAAGAGATTGGAACGATGCGACCTTAGCGCTTTTAAGTGAAGTTGGACACAAAAAAGTTTCGCTAGCTGGGCACTTAATCGATGATGCTAATTTGCAGCATTTCGAATTGGATTTATCTCATTGGCAAATTGACAATACCAAAGAGAATCCACTTACAAGTATTGGTATTCGACCAAAAGGTAACAAAATTACCCCTGTGATTAATAAAGTGGAAACGGATTCTGCTGCCCAAAAAGTGGGGCTCAAAGCTGGTGATAACATTTTGGCGATAAATCGAGAGCCTTTTAAGTGGCAAACATTGGTTAAAGCAATTCAAACTGGCGAACCGGTTGAGCTAGAAATTGAACGTGAAACAGAAAAAATGACGTTTGTCATCCAACCAGAAAAAAAAGGTGAACGCTACTTAATCGGCATTGTCCCAAGCTACGAACTGCTTGCAGACAAGTATCGTACAGAATTAAAGTATGGTATTCTTGAAGCATTTAGCAAAAGCCTTGAGAAAGTTTATTCACTAAGTAAGACTATTTGTAGTTTTATTGGCAATTTAATCACAGGCGATATTTCTGTAAAAAATATGGGCGGCGCAATTTCAATTGCCAAAGGTGCAGGCATGAGCGCTGAGTCAGGCTGGATTTATTATTTAGGTTTTATGGCACTCATTAGTGTCAATCTTGGTGTTATGAATCTCTTCCCTATCTTACCTTTAGATGGTGGTCAATTGGTTCTATTAGCCAGCGAAGCAATTAGAGGTAAACCGCTTTCCCGCCGTGTTCAATTAACATATCAACAAATTGGCATGGTTTTGGTATTAAGTTTGATGGCATTTACGTTTATCAATGATGTCATCCACTTTTAAATTTAGGTTACAAGCGGTCAAATCCGCGCGTAATTTTGCAAATCGTTTATAGGATAATTTCAATGAAAAAATTATTACTTTCTTCACTTTTACTTGCTAACGGTGTCGCTATTGCTGCGCCTTTTGTTGTAAAAGATATTCGTGTTGATGGCGTTCAACCTGCAACGGGTGAGGCGATTATCTCTTCTTTACCAGTAAAAGTTGGGCAAACTGCAACTGATGCAGACGTTTCGAACGTCATTCGTCAATTGTTCTCTTTAAATCGTTTCCAAAACGTTCAAGCTACACGTGAAGGTAATACTTTAGTCATTAAAGTGGCTGAACGTGCTATTTTAAATTCTGTTGATTTAGACGGTAACGGTGCCATTCCTAAAGATGCTTTAGAGCAAAACTTAAAAGCAAACTTAATCGCGAAAGGCGAAGTCTATGATGCTGAGAAAGTCAATGAATTTAAACAAGCATTATTAGATCACTACCGCGCTATTGGTCGTTATCAAGCTACTATTGATACTGAAACCACCCAAGCAGAAAACGGTGGCATCAATCTTAAATTCAAATTCAACGAAGGAGATGTTGCTTACGTTAAGCACATTAATTTCGAAGGCAACCAAGCATTTAGCTCAAAAGAATTAACAGAACCACTTGAAGTACAACCTGATGTTTCTTGGTGGAATATTTTTGAAAGTAGCAAATTTGAACAACAAGCCTACAACAAAGATTTAGAAACTATCCGCAACTATTATCTTAACCGCGGTTATGCAAAATTTGCTCTAACGGATACTGATGTTAAATTCTCTGATGATAAAAAAGAGGTTGATTTAACCTATAAAATTCATGAAGGCGCACAATACAAAGTGAGTAATATCCGTATTGTAGGTAACACTGCGCACCTTGATAACAAACTCAATGCATTATTAAAAGATTATAAAACTGGCGATCTATTCCGTCGTGATGAATTAGTTGCAATTCAAGATGGCATTAAAGACATTCTTGGTGAGAACGGTTTTGGTGCTGCAAAAGTGGATATTCATCCAAAATTTGATGATGAAAACCAAACTGTCGCAATTAGCTTCGTTGTTGATGCGGGTCAACGTACTTATGTACGTAAAATCCGCTTTGAAGGCAATGATGTAACCGCTGACTCAACTTTACGCCGTGAAATGCGTCAACAAGAAGGTGCATGGTTATCGACTTCTGCAGTAACACTTGGTAAAAGCCGTTTAGAACGTACTGGTTTCTATGATAGCGTTGAAATGGAAATGCAGAATGTACCAGAAACCAATGACCAAGTTGATGTTGTATATAAAATTAAAGAACGCAATACTGGTTCTATCAACTTCGGTGTAGGTTATGGTACAGAAAGTGGCTTTAGCTACCAAGCTGGTATTAAACAAGACAACTTCTTAGGCTTAGGTTCAACTATCAGTTTAAGTGGTACACGTAACGACTACGGTACTAGCGTGAACTTAGGTTATACCGAACCGTACTTTACCAAAGATGGTGTAAGCCTTGGTGGAAACATTTTCTATGAAGACTACGATAACTCAGATAGTAGCACTTCTGCAGCTTATAAACGTAAAACTTATGGTATCAATGGTACGCTTGGCTTCCCAGTAGATGAAAACAACTCTTACTACTTAGGCTTAGGTTACACACATGACAAATTAAACAACGTAAGTCGTGAATATACCCGTGAGAAATATGTTAAATCAATGGGCTTTAAGTACGATAAAAACACCAGTTATTACAGCAAAATTAAAGCAGATGACTTCGATTTCTCACTAGGTTGGAACTATAACAGCTTAAACCGTGGTTATTTCCCAACACAAGGTACCTCAGCAGGTATTGGTGGAAAAATTACTATTCCAGGTTCTGATAATAAATACTATCGTGTGAATGCAGATTTCCGTAATTACTATCCACTTAACCGTGAGCATAAATGGGTTATCTCAACCAAATTAGGCGCATCTTATACTAACGGTTACGGCGGTAAAAAAGTACCATTCTACCAGCTCTTCTCTGCAGGTGGCATTGGCTCATTACGCGGTTTCTCTTATGGCGCAATTGGCCCGAAAGCGATTTATTATTCACAAAATACACGTGCCTTTACCGAAAACAGTGAAGACGTAGTTGGTGGTAATGCAATGGCATTAGCAAGTGTTGAACTTATTGTACCAACGCCATTTATTAGTGAGAAATTCCAACATAATGTTCGTACTTCATTATTCGTAGATGCAGCTAGCGTATGGACAACTAAATGGAAAGCCGCTAAATATCCAAACTTACCGGACTTTAGCGATTACAAACGTGTTCGTGCTTCTGCAGGTATTGGCTTCCAATGGCAGTCACCAATCGGTCCACTTTCATTCTCTTATGCAAAACCGATTAAAAAATATACTGGAGATGAAATCGAACAATTCCAATTTAGCATTGGTAGTACATTCTAATTTTCAAGCGGTTAAATTTGATAAAATTTTTGCAAAAACAATTTAACCGCCCCTTATTTACTTTTTAGAGGATAATTATATGAAAAAATTATTTAAAGTTGCGGCTCTTTCAGCTGCGTTTATGACAGCAGGTATCGCACAAGCAGCAGACACTATCGGTTTTGCAGATCCTGGTTATATTTTACAAAACCACCCTGTATTATTAGATGCAGCCGCAAAATTTGACGCTTTCATGAAAAGCAATGAAACACAATTTGCTGAAGAAGATAAAAAACTAGCGGAAGAAAACAAAGCTTTAACCGCAGAACGCGCAGGTATTGAAGCTGATGCGAAAAAATTAAAAGCTGAACAAGGCAATTTAGAAGCATCATTGAAAAAACAAGTTGCACAATTAGAAAAAGATGCACCTCGTTTACGTGCAAAAGAAATCCAAGCTCGCCAAGATAAAATTATGGCAAGCCAAAAAGGTTTCCAAAATAAAGTAGAAGCGTTACAAAAACGTGAAGCTGCTTTTGCGAAAAAAGCAGAAGCTTTCCAACAAAAAGCTGAAGCTTTCCAAAAGAAAATCGAAGATGCTAATAAAAACTCAGGTGGTCTAAACCCACAAGAAGCGCAAAAACAAGCCGTTGATGAAATTAATGTGACCATCAAAGAAGTAGCAAAAGCGAAAGGTTACACCCTAGTACTTCAACCACAAGTTGCACTTTATGCTGAAGATGAAAGCAAAGACATCACTGAAGCAGTATTAGATGCTATTAAGGCAAAACATCCAGAAATTAAACTGCCTGAGCCTAAAGCTGAAGAACAACCTGCTGCAGAAGCGCCAAAAGCAGCTGAAGAAGCAAAACCTCAAGCGACAGAAGAAGCGAAAAAATAATGGCAACATTCCGTTTAATTGAATTAGCGGAGCATATCGGCGGTACTTTAAAAGGTAACGCCGATTTGGCTATTGATAGCATTGCAGCTTTAAACAAAGCGCAGTCTTCGCAAATCACTTTTATTTCTAATGCAAAATATCGTGAAAATTTGACCGCTTGCCAAGCTGGCGCCATTATTGTCAGCCCTGCAGATGCTGAATTTTGTGCGCCAGAGCAAAACTTGATTATCGTAGATAATCCTTATGTGGCTTATGCAAAACTGGCTCAATATATGGATAGCACGCCAAAAGCTGCTTCACAAATCCACCCTTCTGCAGTTATTTCAAGCGATGCAAAATTAGGTCACAATGTTTCTGTTGGTGCGAATGCAGTGATTGAAAGCGGTGTTGTGCTAGGAGATGATGTTGTCATTGGTGCTGGCTGCTTTGTTGGTAAAGGAAGCCGTATTGGTGCAAGAACCCAATTATGGGCAAATGTTTCGATTTATCATGGTGTGCAATTAGGTGAAGACTGTTTAATTCAATCTTCAGCCGTCATCGGCAGCGATGGCTTCGGTTATGCCAATGAAAAAGGTCAATGGATCAAAATTCCACAAACAGGTGGGGTAATCATTGGCAACCGTGTTGAAATTGGTGCATGCACTTGTATCGACCGTGGCGCGCTTGATCCTACTGTCATTGAAGATAATGTGATTATTGATAACCTTTGCCAAATTGCTCATAACGTGCATATCGGTTATGGCACCGCTGTTGCTGGTGGCGTAATTATGGCGGGTAGCCTTAAAGTCGGCAAATTCTGTCAAATTGGTGGGGCAAGCGTTATCAACGGCCATATGGAAATTTGCGATGGTGCCATTATTACGGGAATGTGTATGGTGATGAAGCCCATTACCGAAAAAGGAATTTATTCTTCTGGTATTCCAGCACAAACCAATAAAGAATGGCGTAAAACAGCTGCGCTTACCTTGAATATTGATGAAATGAACAAACGCTTAAAGGCTCTAGAAAAGCGTTTAAGTGAATAAACAAATTGTGAGGTCTAAATCTACATGACTATTGAAGTACAAGAAAACCGTCAACCAAAAATCATTGAAGTCACTGAAATTATGGATATGCTTCCGCATCGTTATCCATTTTTATTAGTTGATCGCGTGACTGATTATGAAGAAGGCAAATGGCTTAGAGCAGTGAAAAATGTGACTGTAAACGAGCCTTGCTTTACCGGTCACTTCCCTGCAAAACCAATTTTCCCAGGTGTGTTAATTTTAGAAGCAATGGCACAAGCAACCGGTATTCTTGCTGTTGCTAGCTACGGAAAAATGAAAGAAGGCGAATTATACTACTTCGCTGCGATTGACAATGCGCGTTTTAAACGCCCTGTTGTGCCTGGCGATCAACTTGTACTTGAAGTTGAATTTTTAACAGAAAAAAGAGGCATTACCAAATTTACTGGTAAAGCTTATGTAGATGGCAAATTAGCTTGCGAAGCTGATTTAATGTGTGCGAGAAAATAACCCAATAAGGGGGAAATTATGCGTTTAATTGATTCAACTGCCATCATTCACCCTACTGCGATGGTTGCAGATGGGGCTGAAATCGGCGCGAAAGTAGAGATCGGGGCATTTTGTGTTATTGGTAAAGATGTCAAGATCGGCGCTAGAACAAAAATCCATAGCCACGTTGTCATCGATGGTATTACTGAAATTGGTGAAGATAACCATATCTTCCAATTCGCAAGCATTGGTGAAATCAACCAAGATTTAAAATACCAAGGTGAGCCCACTAAAACAATTATTGGAAACCGTAACCGTATTCGTGAAAGCGTGACCATTCACCGTGGTACCGTTCAAGGTGGTGGAATTACCCGTGTTGGCGATGATAACCTCTTTATGATTAACAGCCACATTGCTCACGACTGTAGCATCGGTAATCGTTGTATTATTGCAAATAACGGAACACTTGCAGGCCATGTTACCCTTGATGATTTTGTGATTGTCGGCGGAATGTCAGCTATTCACCAATTTGCAGTTATTGGCGCACATGTGATGCTCGGTGGTGGTTCAATGGTTAGCCAAGATGTTCCTCCTTACGTGATGGCACAAGGCAACCATGCTCGCCCTTTTGGCATTAACTTTGAAGGGCTAAAACGCCGTGGTTTTGATAAACCAGCAATGCATGCAATCCGTGCAGTTTATAAGCTTTTATATAGCAGCAACAAAACGGTTGAAGAAGCCTTACCAGAAATCGAACAAATTGCTGAAAAAGAACCCGCAGCAAAAGCTTTTGTGGATTTCTTCAAACGCTCAACTCGCGGTATTATCCGCTAAAGAAATGCTAAAGAAATGGGGCTAACATCTGTTAGCCCCATTTTTTCTACTCTGCTAATAACTCTGCGAAATAACCTGAATTCTCAAGGCTTTGATAATCGCCTTTTTGTACCATCTGCCCTTTCTTCATGACCCAAATTTCATCACATTGTTTTAAATCTTCAATGCGGTGAGTAATCATTAGCGTAGTTTTCTGTTCGCTTAAATTTGCCAGTGCGCTTAAAACCTGCTGTTCAGATTGCATATCCAAGCTAGCGGTTGGTTCATCAAGTAACAATAAATCCGCTTGACGTAATAATGCTCTCGCAATAGCAATTCGCTGAGCCTGCCCGCCAGAAATCCCACTATTTTCTTCTTGAATTACGTTATCTAAACCCAACCGATAAACGAATTCATCTGCTTTAGAAAGTTTCAACGCGTCTTCAAATTGTTCAGAAGTTACATTCTGACTACCTAGTAGCACATTCTCTTCAAGCGTGCCTTGAATCAATTGTGGGTTCTGTCCAACCCAAGCCAGACGCATACGATATTGTGCTAAATTTAGTTCACACAACTCCACACCATTCACTTTAACCGATCCCTGATAAGGTAAAAAACCTAACAGCATATTCAGTAACGAACTTTTCCCCGCACCACTTTGCCCAACTAAAGCAATATGTTGATTTGCTTTCAGCTCAAAATCTAATGGTGCCGTTAAAGTTTTGCCTTGCGGAGAAAGCACCACACAACCGTGAGCTTGAATCTCAAGCGGTTGATTTGGTAAATCTTTTTGCAAATCTGGCCGCTTGTTCATTGGCGATTGGGCTGATAAAAATGCTTCAATACTATCTGCTGCCCCAATCGCAGCTGCTTTATCGTGATAATAAACGCCAAGTTCTCTTAGTGGTTGATAAAATTCTGGCGCTAACATTAAACAGAAAAAGCCCGTGAAAAGACTCACTCCTAATCCATAATCCCCAAAATCTAGCTCACCTAAATAGACAAAACCGAAATAGACCGCTGAAGCCGCAATAGAGATAGCGGTGAAAAATTCCAAAACAGCTGAAGAAAGGAAGGCCATTTTTAGCACATCCATCGTACTTAATCGAAAGGCTTCTGTGCTTTCATGAATCTCTTTAACTTGTTGTTCGGCCTGACCAAATAACCGAATCGTCTCTAGCCCTTTTAAGCGATCTAAAAACTGCCCGCTAATTTTAGAAAGAATACCGATGTTACGTTGATTCGCTTCTACCGCTTTTATCCCTGCTAACGCCATAAACACCGGTAACAAAGGTAAGGTAGCAAATAAAATTAAACCAGCCGCCCAGTTCAGCGGAAAAACAAAGCCTAAAATCACCAGCGGTACGACTAACGAAAGATACTGCTGAGGCAAATAGCGCGCATAGAAATTATGCAAATTATTCACCTGTTCTAGCATAAGTGCCGCCCAACTTCCTGCCGGTTTTTGGCGCATATCAATTGGGCCAATATCAGTAAGCTTTTCAATAATCTGGCGACGTAATGCATGCCGTAAGGTTTTTCCGGCATGAAAACCGACTCGTTCACGCGCCCAAATGAGCAAAGCTCGACCAGCAAAACAGGCTATCAAGCAACCTAGCTCTGTCATTAACGTGTTAGAAGCAATATTTTCTAACATCACTTTTTGCAAAATAGTCGCTAAAAGCCACATCTGCCCAATCATTAGCAGGGCGCTAAGCGAGCCAAATAGAACATTAAGATGAATAAACTTTTTAATCGTACGGCTTTGTAGCTTGAGCCATTTTTGTAATTGCTTTTGTCGTTGTTTTTCCATAATTATTAAAATAGAAAGCACAAGCTCATTAGAACTTGTGCTAAAAACTAATCAAATTCGAAACGGTACATTAAATCTACCGCTTGGTTAACGCTAGAAACCCACTGTAAATAAAGCTTCGGCGTAAGCGTATAACGTAATGTTAATTCCGTCAATGGTGCAAAGATACCCACGCCATATTTCACACGGAATTTCGGTGTTAAGCTAGCGCTTACTTCAACTTTGGTATTATCGCCAATCCCTGCCGTACTTACACTTAGATCATTTAAGCCGAAAGTACTGCCGACTTTACCCACCGTTTTCGCACTTTTTGAAAGGCTCATGCTCAATAATGCAGCAGCCATTGAGTTACTTGAGCCGGCTTCACCACTATTTTCTAATGAGCGACCTGTCAGTAAATACGAAAGCGCCTGATCTTGCGAGGTTTGCGGGTCAGAGAACACTTTTACATTCAAGTTATCTGCAATACCTGTGACTTTAACCCCTGCTGTTACACTTGGATCTTCCATCGCTTCTGGGTTACGAATCGCTTCAAAGTTCAACGTTGGCTGTGATGGTAAGCCTGCAAATTGAATGACACCTTTACGAATCAATAAATCCTGCCCAAAAGAAGCAAAACGGCCTTTCAATAAATTCACTTGACCATATAAGCCTAATCCTTGTTTACCTTGACGAACCGCAATTGTCCCATTGAGATGGGTTTTCAATCCATAAGCATTTAAGCTAACATCATCTCCGATGTTAATTTTTAAATCCGATTTAATTGCCATACCACTTGAAGTTTGCTCCGGTAACTGACGTTGAGAGAATGGCACTTTTGTTTTTGCCGAGCCATCCATAATCACTTCATCACTGCTTACTCCTACAGCACTTTCTGGCAATTCTTCCACTTCGATTCTTGCCCAAGGAATATCAATGACGCCACCTAAAATAAGCTCTTTAGGAGTTGCAGTCACACTAATATCTGGAGAAAACTCTACCTTAGCAATATTTGGCACATTCACTCTAAAACGGTTTGCCTTAGCATGAACTTCAGTACGCCAAGCAGAAAGATCTTGCCAGTTGGCATTACCGGTTAAAAAGAGTTCACTCTCTGTCGTTTGTACGCGTCCATTCAGCGTTGAACTTGTGCCATTGAAATTCAGATCTACATTTCCGCCTGTTACATCAAACGGCATCGTTGCTGATTTAACTCGTAACTCACTTAAACCTAATCGCCCATGTAATAACGGTGCAGTAGCCGACCCGCCTAGAGTTAAGCGCGCATTGATAAGCCCATCGACACGCTCGCCCCCCGTAAGTAATGGTTTAATCAATTTTAGCGAAATCTGATCAATATTAACCGTTCCCGATAATCCGCGGGTTTTGCTTAAATCTTTCATGACCAGATCAGTCGCAATTCGACCATTATTTTCTAATTTGAGATCTGTTTTTAAATTCAGATTGTTATCAGCCAATTTCACTGTCGCTTTCAGTGGGGAAATCGTTAATGGGAAAGCACTACCACCCTCCATTTTCTGAACAAATTTCAAACTCTCGCTGTTTAAAGTGACATCCACGACTGGCGCTTTATTTTTAAACCATGCGGCTTCACCTTTAGCATTCACGAGACCAGTAATCTGACTCGATTTATCTAAAAATTGTTGCACGAAAGCTAAATCAAAACGACGCAGTTCAAATGGCACTTTGCCTTCTTGTCCTGCAGTAAATGCCGTTGGAAAACAAAGATTTAACTGATTGTGTTGCCAGCAATGTGCTGAAATATTCGCGCTGACCAACTTATTTTGATACGTAATCGCAACCGGTTTATCCGCGTGGAAATTACCATAATCCGTTGTTTGAATTTGTGCCTGAGTTAACTGCCCACTCCACGTTTCTTGCAAGCGGTCAAATTTTCCAGAAATTTGCAAATTCGCCCCAACAGGATTCCCTTTAGAGGTCAGTTTTAGCTGATGATTTCCTTCACTTCCTTTAACAGCAAGTTGTGCCTGATCTAATTTGATATCGTTATAGCTAAATTGGCGAAGATCTAAATTGACATCCCCTTGAATGTTTTTTTCTGTTTTAACTTGCCCTTTAGCCGTTAAACTCTGCAATTTCATCGCATCAAAACTTACATTTTTAGCAACTAAATCTAAATCTACATTCGGTTCTGCAATTTTGCCTGAAAGTTTTACATTACCGTTCATTTCAGCTTTTAAATTCGGCACTAACCCCTGTAAATTGGGGGCTTTAATTTGAGCATTAAAGTCAGATTTATCTCCTAAGTGACCGCTCATTGCAATATGATTCTCACCATACTGTAAATCTAACCCAGGCACATTAAGCAAGTTGTTCGTTTGCGAGCTTAACTGCCCCTTTAACTGTAAATGGCGCTGATTCAGTAATCCGTTCAGATCAACTTTCTTAACATCAACCTGCCACTCTTCACCATTTTTACCTCGTCCAGCATAACCACTTGATTCTAGCTGACCATTTAATACCGCAGCCCAATCAGGCACTAGTGATTTACTGTTTACACCGTTAAGATTTAGCTTACTTTGCCAACTTACGCCGTCAGCCCAATCCACTAAACCTGTCAGCTGAGTTTTCCCTTCTAGCGCATTGAGATTCAAATCTTCAATATTAAATTGCGTTAGCGTGCCCTTACCTTTTAAGTTCAAAGCAGCTGGAGGTAAATTCATCCCACTACTTTTTACCGCTGTAGCGAGCTGATAATCCAATAAATCGCCAGAGAGCGATACATTCAGATTTTGTAACTTAAGTGGTTCTTGCCCTTTTTCTGGCATGAACGGATATTGCATGCCTTCACTTTTTAAAGTAAGGTGCAATGGTGTACGAGGTTCAGCTAACTTCACACCGCCATCAAGCGTTAAAGCTGCCGCCCCTTGCGTACTGAGGTTTAATTTGGTTTCATCAAACAAAGCGCCACTTAATGCCAAATCAGCTTTGCTCGCAGGAATGCCAAACGCCTTTAATGTTGGGACATCAGCATGAAGATGCATATCTAGTGGATACTGATCCGCTAATGTTAATTTCCCCTGCCCTTCAATTTTTCCCTGATCGCTATCAACACTAAGCTGCTGTAAAGTCACATTTTGATCGTTGGCACTGGCTTGTAACTTCAAGCTATGTAATACAAAAAGAGATTCTGCTTTTTCCGCTTTTGTTTGTTGCTCAATACGAACTTGGTTAACCTCAAGTTGAGGAATTTCAAAATCTAATGGCAGGCGGATTTGACTAGCTTTCGTCAATAACGGTTTAGAGAGCTGCGCTTTTAACGCTTCCCAATCCGTTTTCGTTTGAGAAGCGGTCGAATTTTCTGCCTCTTTTACAATTTTTTCTTCTTTTTGAACCGCTTGTATTTCATTTGCTTGTGGAAGCGAAAGAACAAAATCGTTTAAGGCGGTAGGATGCAAACTGAGTTTACGGCCTTCGCCACTAATACCAGAATGAAAATGTCCTAATTGCATATTCATGCCATCAACCTCAACTTGAATGTTATCAAGCGAGAGCTGGTTTAATGCAATCGGTAATGGAAGCTTTAATTCAGTAAAGGGTTCACTATTATCAGGTTCTTCTTGAGCAGGTGGAAGTTTAGTGGTATCAACCGTAACATGCGCATCTTTCAACGCCACCGTTTCTAAACAAACCTTACCTGACAATAAGCAACCAAAATCAATATGTAAATTAGCCTGCCCTAATTTTACATTGACGCCATCCATTTCATATTGCGCATCAGATAAAGTTAGCCCAGATTGAATACTGCCCTCAACAGCACCAATACTCAAAGCATCAAGTGATTTATCAGCCCATTCAATAGCTGTACGCTGACCAAAGCCTGTCATTAGAAAAGCGATAGGGGTAAACACGACTAATGACAAAGCGCCACCAATACGGCAGCACCAACGTTTTTTCCGACTTTTTTTCACACCAGATGCTGCCGTTTTCGATTCTTCACTTACAGCAGGTGCGTTTTCACGATTCTGTTCTTTCTCTTGATTCATATCTTAAAGCTCCGAACCTAAGCCGATATAAAAATTCAAACCAGATTCGTTATTAGGTGATTTTACCGGACTCGCAAGATCAAATTTTACTGCCCCAATTGGCGAAGCCCAACGTACGCCAACACCTGCACCAGAATGTAAATTTGAACGTTTAAAATTATTTGCCGCTAAACCAGTATCATAGAAAATTGCAGCCCACCAATTTGATATCACTTGGTATTGATATTCAAGTGTTCCGGTTGCTAAGTGAGTACCACCAATTTTTTTACCGTTTCTAGGATCTTTCGGCGTAATATCTTTATAACCAAAACCACGTACGCTCATATCACCGCCGGCAAAATAACGTAATGCAGGCGGAATGCGATGGAAATCATTTGAATGAATATAGCCAACTTCACCCCTTAAATAAATGCGATGATTTTTAGCATAGGTTCTTACCCATGCCGTTGAAGCTTTGTAGCTATAAAAATTCACATCTGAGGCTAACGCTTTTGTTCCCCAGTTAACGGTGAGTTTTTGGCTATCTCCCCATAATGGGAAACGGTTGCCATCGCTGCGAGTACGATTTAATGAAGCGGTCGGATAAATGAGCAACGTTTTAAATGAATCATTACCTTGCGTAAAGCTATCATAACGAGCTTTCACACCTAGTGAAAACGACCAACCAGTTTCTCGCGTCCAAAAACGTTGAAACCCTAAATTAGCTGCCGTTGTTTTAGTATCGTTATCATCTTCGCGCTCAATCCCACCAGAGATTTGATAGTAGTAATGTAACGGATCAGAACGCAATGGAATGTTATAACCTAACTCAAAACGTTGCTCTGGCTGAGATATATAGGTTTTGCTTTCTAAACTATGCCCACGGCTGTTAATCCATGGCTTTTTCCAGTTAAATTGTAAACGAGGGCCAACATCAGTTTCAAAACCCAACCCAATTTCCATACTATTTTTCTTTTTTGGATAAAATAGTACGTTTAAATCTACGGTTTTATTTTCTTCATGAATGGTCGGTTCTACTAATACGGAAGAGAACCAGTTACTTGATGAATAGTCGCTAGTCATTGTAGAAAGATCATTAGTATCGTATGGATCACCGCTTTTTACTTTTAAAATATTACGTAAGTAATCGTCTCGAATCTGATTATCTGTAAAACGGATTTCTCCATAATGATAACGATCGCCACTATCATAGCCTAAGCGCCAGTCTGCTTGATGATCTTGTGGATAAACCTCTAGGCGATGGTAAATCCAATGGCCATCAAAATAACCTTTTCTAAAAGCAAGATTTTCTATATTACTTTTAAAGCTATCATAAGCTTCATGACTTAACGCCACACCTTTTTTCGGTGCATTTTGTTCTAGCTTAACAAACTCTGAATCTTCTTTAGCTTGACCTTGAATTTGAATATCTACTTCATCAAGTTTGACTTTTTCATCATCTAAAATCACATTCAATTTTAATAATGATTTTTTGCCCGCGCGCGGCACTAGCTCAAAATGATATTGTGTATTGTAATATCCCAAGGCACGCAAGCCTTTATCTACTGCTGTTTGCACCAAATACTGATGACGCTCTGAGCCATCAGCATATTCATTCGCAATTTGACCAAGATAAACCTTAACGTTATTCCAAGCAGCTTTATCTTTATTCTTAATACCTTCAACGCTTACATCAACTTGCGCTTCTATTTTCTCTTCATCACTTTGTTGATTATTTTGCTCCTGACTCTCTTCAGTTTCTGACGTAGACGCCTCTTCCGTTTTACTTGATTCATCAGATTCCTCTTCCAATTCAGCGGAAGCGACTGAATCCTCTTCAGATACTGGGGCTTCCTCGGCATAACTAAGTTGATTCCAAGCCATCAAACAACAAAGAGTTAAAAAACGAAGTTTCATATTCACGTTCTGTTCCTTATAAGGATTATTCTTTTGGAATGCCGCGTAATAAAGGCGTAACATTATTAAATGGCGCAATCGAGGTTGGTGCTGGCGCACCCTCAAAAATGACAATAAAAGGTTTAACCGGTTCAATTTTTTCATGGCGCCAGAGATGCCCTATGCTGACCAGTTGAATATCTGAAGGCAGTTCAGCAATGCCTTTTTGCAATACGGCAACACTATTTTTGCGCGGATGCCCAATCATAATGGCTACACCATGTTGACGAGCATATTGCACCGCTCGCTGAAATTGCTGCGTAACGTCAGCTAATTCGTTACTATCATCTAAAAAAATGTGTCGTTCTAACGCTGAAATGCCTTGTTTCTGTGCGGTTTGATAAGCCACACTTTTACCAGTTTTGCTATCTAAAAAGAAAAGTTGCTCTGCTTTCAATGCTTGCATAAAGCGTGTCATCGTTGCTAAGTCTGCCGTAGCGCCACTGCCCATATGATTATTTAATCCAATCGCATAAGGCACTTGTTGTCTTGCTTGCTTAAGTAATTGCTCTGCTTCTGCATAGCTTGCCCCGACTTTTAATGCGCCAGCCTCAATTGGAATATTCGGATTTTGCGGCTGCATCGGTAAATGAATCAAAATATCACGCTGTTGACCATGAGCTTCTTTTGCGCGCGAGAGTGCGTAAGGTGCGCTAGGAATAATTGCGACACTAACTGCTTTTGGTAAAGCCAAAATTGCGGTATCTTCTTTTGGATGATAACCGATATCGTCAATGACAATCGCCAATTTCCCTACAGATTGCGCGAAGCTCGCCGTAGAAAAGCCAATAAACATCAGCAAAACTATCGCGAAAAACGACCGCTTGTAAGCCTTAAATATCGCCATTATTTCACCAATTTCATCGGGTTAACTGGACTGCCTTTGCGGGTAATCCCAAAATAAAGCCCTGAACGGGTCTGTCCGCCAGAATTGCCTACCGTTGCAATAGTTTGGCCTGCAGCAACACGGCTGCCTTTACGCACGCTTAAATTCTGATTATAACCATAAAGTGAAATATCACCATTTCCATGGTCAATCGCAACCATATTCCCATAACCTTGCAACCAGTCAGACATAATAACTCGCCCGCTTGCAATCGCTTTTACAGGCGTACCCGCATTGGCTGAAATCACCACACCTGTCCAACCATTGCCAAACGATTGTACAACTTTGCCTGAAACCGGCATGCTATATCCACCTTTTAAACCAGAACCCGCACGAACTTGCTGTTTTTCTTGCTCAGTCGCTTTACGGTTTTCTTCTTTATTTTTCTTCGCCTCTAGTGCTGCTAAATCTTGTTTTTCTTGACGCTCAGATTCTCTTGCTGCATTAGCCACTTGTTGTTTTAAAGATTCCGCATTTGCTTTTAAGCTATCCAAACGGTTTTCGTCTTGCTCAAGGACTTTATCAATCGATTTTAAAGTAAGCTCACGTTCGTTTTGTACTTTCTTTAAATCTTTTTCTTGTTTTTTCTGCTCTGTTAACTGAGTTTGTTGACCTTTTTGCTGACCTTGTAACTCATCTCGACGTGCTTTCAATTCTGCTTGTGTGCGACGAAGTTCATAAATGGCATCAATACGCACTTGGTTGATATGCTCATAATAGGCAGTCATTCGATCCGCATCTTTTGCCGGCTCAGACATCAATCGTTCTAAAACAGAAGGATGAATACCAGAACGATAAGCAGAGTCTAGCTGCTCTTTTAATTTCTCTTTTTGTTTTTTTTCTTGCTGTTCAAGGCGTTTAATTTCTTGTTCTGTACGCTTAATGGCTGCACGAATATCTGCCAGTGAGGTTTCTGTATCTTTTAATTTATTGATTACCTTACCCATTTCAATTTCTTGGGTTTTAAGGGTCGATTGCAATACATTGCGCTTTTGACGGTTTTCGTTAATTTTAGATTGCTGTTGTTTAATCCGTTGTTGAATTTGAGAGAGATCTTCAGCTTGTACATTAAGCATAAAGCCACTCAACATAATCCCTAAAAGAAGACGAAAAAAAGAAGTACAGCGCATAATTGAAGCCTATTCCAAAAACAAAATAATAATCAGATTATTTTATTCAATTTCTACTAGAAAATCAGCTTTTAGCCTTCCTAGACGGAAGATTATCCATGAGATTTACAAAAAAGCGGTGAAATTTGCAAAAAAGTTTACAAATTTCACCGCTTGATCGATTTTTTATTCTAAATGTTAAGCATCTTGCAAATCATCAATAGGCTCAAGTGCCTCTAACGATTCAGGTGGGTTATCACACAACCAATTTGCTAAACGCGCATAATCAGCAATACTGAGATTTTCTGCGCGTGCTATTAATGACACACCTAACGCCTCTAACTGTTCTGCGCTAAACAAGGTTGAAAGCGCATTGCGTAAAGTTTTACGGCGCTGGTTAAATGCTTGTGTGGTCACACGATTTAACCAATAAATATCTTTTACTGGATGTGGTAACTCCTTATAAGGCATCAATCTCACTACCGCAGAATCTACTTTCGGAGCAGGTTTAAACGCCGTTGGTGGAACCTCTAAAACTGGCATTACTTGGCAATAATATTGCGCCATAATAGTTAAACGGCCATAAGCTTTACTATTCGGCGCTGCGCATAAACGTTTTACTACCTCTTTTTGCAACATAAAGTGCATATCGGTAATTAAATCGTGAAATTTAAACAGATGAAACATCAATGGCGTTGAAATATTATAAGGTAGGTTACCAAATACGCGCACACCTTCATTTTCAGCTAAATTTAAACTCTCAAAATACTCACGGAAATTAAAACGTAAAGCATCTTGCTCAATAATGGTTAATTTCTGATTGATAAATGGATGATGACGTAAACGTTCCGCTAAATCTCGGTCTAGCTCCACCACCGTAAGTTTATCAACAAGTTCCGCTACTGGCTCAGTTAATGCTCCTAAACCCGGGCCGATTTCTAATAAAAATTGTCCTTTTTGTGGGTTGATAGCTGAAACAATGTTATGAATCACGTTCATATCATGTAAGAAGTTTTGCCCAAAACGTTTACGGGCGGTATGACCTAAATGCTTTTTAGAATTAGAATGGCTCATTATGTGTTTCTTAATTTAAAATGATAAAAGGCACAAACGAATTTGTGCCAAAATATATGATTATTTTCCGTTAACATACTGGATTTCAGCCGTTTTACGTAAGGCTTTTACCCAGTCTTTAGAAGCTTCTTGCGCTTGCTGATTTACTAATTGCTCATAAGCTTTTTGCGCATAAGCATCTTCGGTACGGTCACCTTCACGCAAATCCGTTACTTTTAATACGTGCCAACCAAATTGTGATTTAAATGGTGCACTGATTTGTGACTTACTTGTTTTTGCAGCAACTTGTGCAAAATTTGGATCATAAATATCTAAGAAGTTGAAACCTAAATCACCACCATCTGCCGCTGAAGCATAGTCAACAGAATTTGCTTTCGCCGCATCTTCAAAACTTATTTTTCCAGCATTGATATCTGCAACTAATTGAGTCAATTTTGCCTTAGCTTGAACATCATCTAAAATTGGGGTTGTTTTAATCAAGATATGGCTAATGCGATACTCTTGATCTGTGGTTTTTTGCAATTTACCCGCAGCTTTATCTTTTTCTAGCATATCGCGTGCTTGCGCTTGAACTTGTTCAGGCGCAACTTGAATAGATTGACCAATCGCATCATGACGTACCGCTTCCATCATCATTTGCTGTGCAATTTGATTTTTGAATTGGCTTAAACTAATGCGTTGATAATCTAACGCGTCTAATAATTGACCATAAGTTAACCCGTTACGCGCAGCAACTTCTTCAACGGCTTGGTCAACTCGTTTCCAGTCAACTTTTACACCAGATTTTTTAATCGCTTCTTGTACTAGAGTATCATCAATGATCGTTTCTAATGCAGCTTTACGGTTTTCTTCTGTATTGGCTTTCTTACCTAATGCTTTAAGCACTTGGCTTTCCATAATCATATTACCATTTACAACCGCCATCACGCTTTCTGCCGATGCTGATTGTACTGTTCCTAAAGTCGCAATCATCGCAATCATCAATGATTTGATTGAAGTTAATTTCATGCTAGTTTCCTTTTGTATTTTGTAATGACCTAAAATATTTGCTTGTTTAGAAGCATTGTAGAATAAAAGGTTCAATTTTCTATAAAGATTGAATTTTCTTAATCACATTGGTAGTTGAACAACCGTTTTCAAAGTTTAACACTTTAACCTCTCCACCATTTGCCCAGACTTCTTCGCTACCTGCAATCTCTTCCGGTTTATAATCACCACCTTTTACCAATAAATCTGGCAAGATTTCGCCAATTAAGCGTTGCGGAGTATCTTCTGCAAATGGAACGACCCAATCGACAGAAGCTAACCCTGCTAATACAGCCATTCGTGCATTCAAGTCATTAATTGGACGAGATTCCCCTTTTAAGCGTTTAACGGATTCATCTGTATTTACCGCTACAATTAAGCGATCACCTAATTTACGCGCATTTTCAAGATATGAAACATGACCTGGATGTAAAATATCAAAGCAGCCATTTGTCATGACAATTTTCTCACCGCGCGCTTTTGCTTCAACAATAATCGCTTTTAACGTAGTTTCATCCATCACACCAAAACCCGTTTCTTCACGATGATGAATAGCATTTTCTAGCTCGGTTGGGGTAATTGTTGAAGTACCTAATTTACCTACCACCACGCCTGCAGCGGCATTCGCTAAATAGCACGCTTCTTCATAAGGTCTACCATCTGCAATTGCTGTAGCTAATACGCTGATTACTGTATCACCTGCACCAGTCACATCATAAACTTCTTTAGCTTGTGTAGGTAGATGAAATGGCGTTTGATTTGGACGAATAAGTGTCATCCCTTTTTCAGAACGCGTTACCAATAAAGCCGACAAGTCAAAATCGGCAATCATTTTTAAGCCTTTTTCAACAATCTCATCTTCACTTTGGCAATGCCCTACCACTGCTTCAAATTCAGACATATTTGGGGTTAAAAGTGTTGCCCCACGATAACGTTCAAAATCGGTGCCTTTCGGGTCGATCAACACTGGCACATTCGCTTGGCGTGCAATTTGAATCATTTGTTGTACGCTTTCTAATGTACCTTTACCATAATCTGACAAAATCAACGCACCGTAAGCGGTAATTTCTTGCGAAAGTTTTGCAAGTAAATCTGTGCTATCAACATTATGAAAACCTTCTTCAAAATCCAAACGCAAAAGCTGTTGATGGCGAGATAGAATGCGTAATTTGGTAATCGTTGGATGGGTACTTACCGCTACACAATGGTTTTGGATATGATGGTTGTTTAACAATGTATCCAATGCTCGTCCCGCATCATCTTGGCCAATAATCCCATGTAAAGCTACTGGCACATTAAGCGCAGCAATATTCATTGCCACGTTTGCAGCACCACCTGCGCGTTCTTCAATTTCTTGTACTTTTACCACTGGCACTGGCGCTTCTGGCGAAATACGATTTGTACCACCAAACCAGTAGCGATCTAACATTACATCGCCTAACACCAACACTTTTGCATGATTAAATTTTGGAGAGTATTGCATCATCATAATGTTCTCTTTATACATTTATGAGATAGGCTAACAGCCCATCTTTCCACTATCTTTTTGATTTCTTAATAAACTTCATCAAACGTTTACGCTTACGTAATTGGCTTGGTGTTAATTTATTACGTTTACCCGCAAATGGGTTATTCCCTTCTTGGAATTGAATGCGAATTGGGCTACCAATAATTTTCAAACTCTTACGGAAATAGTTCGATAAATAACGTTTGTAAGAGTCGGCTAATCTATCTACCTGATTACCGTGAATCACAATAATTGGTGGATTATAACCGCCTGGGTGTGCATATTTTAATTTCACACGGCGACCATTAACCAATGGTGGTTGATGCTCATCTGAAGCCATTCTTAAAATACGCGTTAACATTGAGGTTGAAGTTTTCTGCGTTGCACAAGCATAAGCTTCTTGTACGGACTGAAATAAATTCCCTACACCAGAACCATGTAAAGCAGAGATAAAATGCACGCGTGCAAAATCAATAAAATCTAAACGGCGATCTAATTCAGACTTCACTTGATCTTTAATATCTTGCGATAGTCCATCCCACTTATTCACTACAATCACTAATGAACGACCTGCATTTAAAATAAAGCCAAGTAGCGATAAATCTTGATCGGAAATACCTTCACGCGCATCAATCGTTAACAACACCACATTCGCATCTTGAATAGCTTGAAGCGTTTTAATGACCGAGAATTTTTCAACCGCTAAGTTTACTTTCCCTCTTTTACGCACGCCAGCGGTATCAATAATTGTATATTGCTGACCATCGCGCTCCATTGGAATATAAATCGAATCTCGTGTGGTGCCGGGCATATCATAAACCACCACACGCTCTTCACCTAAAATACGGTTAGTTAGCGTAGATTTACCTACATTTGGACGTCCAACGATGGCAATTTTGATGTTTTTATCCAACACACTTTCTTGCTCTTCGGCAAGCGCTTCATCTAATAATGCAGCATCTTCTTCGTTTTCGAAGTCAAAATCGTTATCCCATTCGTCTAAAGAAGCGGTCGGATTTTCTTCTTCATTTGCAAAATCCTCTTCATTTTCGACCGCTTGATCGGCATTTAATTTCTCGCCTAATGGCGCTAACACTTGCTCAATTAGCTGAGTCACACCACGGCCTTGCGCCGCTGCGATTTGTTCAACTTCACCTAAACCTAATTGATAAAACTCCGCACAGTGTGAGTCCGCATCAATTCCATCAGTTTTATTTGCGACTACAACTGTCGTTTTATCACGTTGACGTAAATATTGCGCAATACCAATATCTGCTGGCAATAAACCGGCACGAGCATCTACTAAGAAAAGTACCACATCTGCTTCTTCAATCGCTAATAGCGATTGTTCTGCCATTTTTTCTTCTACACCTTCTTCTGTGCCATCAATACCGCCAGTATCAATCACAATAAAATCAAAGCCGGCAATATTGGCATGTCCGTATTTACGATCTCGGGTAAGCCCCGGAAAATCCGCCACCAATGCATCACGCGTGCGGGTTAAACGGTTAAATAATGTGGATTTTCCCACATTAGGTCTGCCCACTAGAGCAATTACTGGAGTCATTTATCCTGTCCTTTCATTAAATCTGTTTGCTACTGCAAAATTGGCTTATTATATACTAAATCCCATTAAATGGCGTGCCTTATCCTTAAAGCCAGAAAATTTCTCTTGGTAATTTTGTTTAAAAGGGAAGATTTTGTTCATTTACAAATACGCGCATTTGTCCTCGCTTTGTTAAAAAAGATCACATTACTAACAGAAGCGCCTAATACACCATAAAACTTACGCAAACATTTACACTTTTACTCACTATTCTTTGCACAAATTGACCCAAAGTGGTTGGACCTTAGTGTATTCTAGCGCCGTTTTTAAGACTAAGATTGTTCTAAAAAAACCTAGGATGGTTATCTGCATAATGAGTTATCTGCATAATGAATAAAAATCTTGCTACATAGTAAGGAAATGTGAATAAAATTTTCGTCGGTCTTTCAAACAACAAAACCCACGATATTAAACATATCGTGGGTTTCTTTTTTTAAGGAATCTGCTGACTGATTGCGCTTTTCCTTCAAACTACAAGCGGTCAAATTTTTCGAAAAAATTGCAAATTTATGCGCAAAAAAAAACAAAAGACAGGCAAGCCTGTCTTTTGTGTTCATCTTAATTAAAGTGCTTTTAACACATTTACCATTTCTACTGCGCCTAATGCACATTCTGCGCCTTTGTTACCCGCTTTGGTACCAGCACGTTCGATGGCTTGTTCAATGCTTTCTGTGGTTAACACACCAAACATCACTGGCACACCAGTTTGTAATGCCACTGCGCCAATGCCTTTTGCTGCTTCATTACAAACATAATCATAGTGCGTAGTTGAACCACGAATAACTGTCCCTAAACAGATCACTGCATCATACTTATCACTTTCTGCCATTTTTTTCGCCACTAGTGGAATTTCAAATGCACCAGGTACCCAAACGGTATCGATATCATCTTCTGATGCGCCATGACGCACTAATGCATCGACTGCACCACTTAATAACTTATCGTTAATAAAATCATTAAAACGAGCCGTTACGATACCGAATTTTAAGCCAGTTGCCACTAAATTGCCTGTAATTTTTGCCATTTTGAAAGTTTCCTTATTGAAATAAAATTTGTTTATTTGCCACTTTAATTAAGTAAGCTATTGTTTAAAAGTTAAACATATGCCCCATTTTTACCTGTTTTACTTTCAGGTAATCAATGTCATTTTTGTTTGGTTCTACGATAATTGGCTCTCTTGAAACAATGTTTAAACCTTGCTCTTTTAAGCCGTCAATTTTACTTGGATTATTCGTTAATAAACGAATTGAATTTACGCCAAGCTGTTGGAACATTTGTGCGCCAATATAATATTCGCGCTCATCTTCTTTAAATCCTAACGCTAAATTCGCTTCAACGGTATCCATGCCTTTATCTTGCAATTCATAGGCACGTAATTTATTGATGAGCCCAATCCCACGTCCTTCTTGGCGTAAGTAAAGTAACACGCCTCTACCTTCTTGTTCAATTTGTGCCATCGCTGCAGCAAATTGTTGACCGCAATCACAACGTTGTGAACCAAAAGCATCACCCGTTAAACACTCAGAATGAATACGCGCTAATACATTTTCGCCATTTGAAATATCACCTTTGACTAAAGCTATATGCTCTTTGCCTGAGATTACTTCAACAAAACTATGCGCCATAAATTCGCCATATTTGGTTGGCATTTTCACGACTGAAACTTGCTTTACAAGACAATCATATTTACGGCGATATTCTTGTAACTGCGCAATTGTAATAAACGGTATATTGTGTTCTGTCGCAAATTTTTGCAAATCTGGCATAGTCATCATGGTGCCATCTTCTGCCATAATTTCACAGCAAAGCCCCGCATGTTTTAGCCCTGCCAAACGCGCCAAATCAACAGTTGCTTCAGTATGTCCGTTACGCACTAACACACCACCTTCTTTGGCGATCAGTGGGAACATATGACCCGGACGGCGGAAATCTGAAGGTTTAGCGCCATCTTCTACCATTTTTAAAGCGGTAATTGAACGCTCAAATGCAGAAATTCCTGTCCCTGTACTAATATGATCAATGGCAACCGTAAATGCAGTTTCATGATTATCCGTATTTTTAGCGACCATTGGCGGAAGCCCTAATTTATCCGCAATTTCTTGCGAAATTGGCGTACAAATCAAACCTTTTCCGTGTGTTGCCATAAAATTGATATTTTCCGGTGTCGCAAATTCTGCTGCACAGATAAAATCGCCTTCATTTTCACGATCTTCATCATCGGTCACTAAAATAATTTTACCTTGTGCCATTGCTTCCAAGGCTTCTTCTACAGTTGAAAATTGAAACATAATTTTTCTCTCTTTCTTTAAATATTATGTGATTCTAAGCAATCAATCAGTTCATCAGTGGATAAAATCACCGCAAACTCTTCGTTTAGCGTTGCAATATTGATTTTATGAATTTGCTCGGCATCAATTTCTTCACCATCAGGCATTTTTAACGGGAAGGAAGCGGTCGCATTTTCAATCAGTTTTACTAAAAAGCCGTAATTAGCTGCCATTCGGATCGTTGTAGAAACGCAATGCGGTAAAGTTAAACCCGCAACGACTAGCTCCGTAATGCCTTGGCTTTTCAAATAATCCAACAAATGAGTACCAATAAAGGCACTATTTACCTTTTTCTGAAAAACCACTTCATCATTTTGTGGTTCAAACCCTGTTTGAAAGGCTTGGGTTTCACCTTGATAAAACAGCGAATTTGGATTATCTGAAATGTGTTGAATATGAATAATCTTTTGTCTTTTTGCTCGAAAATGTTGCAACAATCGTAGCATTTTTTGTTCAGCATTCAGATTATTCCGCTTTCCCCATTTCGAATCTAAAAATGCATTTTGCACATCAATCAACATTAAGGCTTGCATTTTATTTTCCTAAAACCCTGCATTTTTCAGGAAATCTGCTGTAATTTTACTTTGCGGATTCTCTGGCTCTTTCTTCATTAAAAACTGCTCAATATATTTGCCAACAATATCATTTTCTAAATTCACGATACTGCCGACTTTTTTACTGCCTAAATTGGTTTGCGCAATCGTGTGAGGAATAATGGAAACGCGGAATGAATTTTCATCGGTATCCACCACCGTTAAACTAATTCCATCAATAGTAATTGAGCCTTTTTCAATAATATAACGCATCAATTTTGGGCTTGTTTGAATGCGATACCAAGTGGAATTATGCGCAGGAATAATCTCCACTACCTCGCCCGTGCCATCAATATGACCTGAAACAATATGTCCACCAAAACGTCCATTAGCTGCCATTGCCCGCTCAAGGTTTACTGGGCTATTAGGTTTTAATTCGCCCAATGATGTTCGCTTAAGCGTTTCTGACATCACATCAGCCGTAAATTGATTTTGCGTAAAACTCGTTACGGTTAAACAAACGCCATTTACTGCAATGCTATCGCCTAAATGCACATCACCAAGCACTTTACTTGCGTTAATCGTGACTACTGCAAATTCGCCCTGTTTATTGATTTGGGCAATTTTTCCTACTTCTTCAATAATGCCTGTGAACATCATTTATTCTCCTATCAAGTCCCCCTCTTTAGAAAAGAGGGGTTAGGGGAGATTTGATTGCGATGCTTATTTTTCTTATGAGCTTCGTTTTCATTTCTGCCAAATCTCCCATCTTTTTTGTTAAAGAGGGTGAATAACTTCATAATCAATCAAAACATCTTCTCCTATCATTTCGATTGAATTCATCTTTAACTTGACAGCCTGAGATAAATCACCGATTCCCTCACCGCCAATCGGCGTTTTTGCCGCTTTTCCGCCCACTAATTTCGGCGCAATATAGCAATGCACTCGATTGACTACACCGCTTTCTAAAGCACTGAAATTCAAGCTAGCACCGCCTTCTATCAGCAAGCTATCAATTTGTTTTTCACCGAGCTTTTGCAAAAGATCAGACAAATCTACCCGCCTGTTTTTTGCCTTACAGAGAAGCACTTCCACACCAAGCGGTTCAAATTTTGCAATTTTTTGTAAATCCTCTGAAATGGTTGCAATAATCGTTGGATAATCTTTTGCTGTTTGTACTAGCTGGCAATCTAATGGTGTCCGTAAATGACTATCACATACAATTCGCACAGGCTGACGTGCATTTGGCATGCGGCTATTTAGCATTGGATTATCAGCCAGCACCGTTTCTACACCCACCATGATCGCACGGTATTGATGACGCGTTTCTTGCACTTTAGCTCTGGCTAATTCACCAGTAATCCATTTTGATTCACCTGTACTTGTGGCAATTTTACCATCAGCGGTCATCGCGTATTTCAACAAAACATAAGGACGTTTAGTTTGAATGTAATGAAAGAAAATAGGGTTTAGCTGATCACACTCTTCTCGAAGAAAATCTTCAATCACCTCAACGCCCGCTGCACGTAACTGTTTTGCACCTTTGCCGGAAACAAGCGGATTAGGATCTCGAGAACCAATAAAAACCTTTTTAATGCCACGCTCAATCAACAAATCTGAACAAGGTGGCGTGCGCCCGTGATGGCAACAAGGCTCAAGAGTCACATATGCCGTTGCATCTGTTAAATCAGCTTGGCTGTTTAAAATTGCATTACGCTCTGCGTGCCAACCACCAATTTTTTCGTGATACCCTTGTGCAACAATCTCGCCATTTTTAACAATCACACAGCCTACTAATGGATTAGGATTTGTCCAGCCACGTCCTTTTTCAGCTAAGCTGATGGCGCGTCGCATATATTCAGCGTCAGTCATAGATTTTCTTATTCTCTTAAACGTGAAATATGTTGATTGGGCATAAGAAATACACCCTTTATTTTCAAGGCAGGATCGAGCGTGTATTGCACGCCCTAAAAAAGAGATGCTTAAATAAAAAGCCTTGAAATCAAACGATCTCAAGGCTTGCAAAAAAGACATAGAAAACCACCGCTTGCGCGGTGCTTTTATCTTCTTCCATCCAGACTATACTGTCGGTACTGGAATTTCACCAGTTCCTGCTAACGTTTTATTAGCTCGCGGACTTTACCGCCGATCGGGAATTTCACCCTGCCCTGAAGATTAAAATTTTGTTAAATTCTGCGACCAAACCCTATTAAAGTCAAGTGTAAAAATCGGATTTATTGCAATAAAATAAATATCGTAATTTTCCCTTGTATTTCCAATTTTAAGCCCCATAATTGGAAAATTATCATTTTGGAATATAGAAATAAGAGAGCAAATTTATGGCACCAAGAAAGAAAAAAACAATTGAATTACCGCTTCTTCCTTTGCGGGATGTGGTGGTATTTCCTTATATGGTGATGCCGCTATTTGTCGGACGAGAAAAATCTATTTTAGCTCTTCGCGCAGCGATGGATGCTAACAAACAACTTTTTTTGGTATCTCAACAAGATGCTCAAACTGAAGACCCAACAACAGATGATATTTATACTGTAGGCGTGGTGGCTAACATTATTCAAATGCTCAACCTACCAGATGGCACGGTTAAAGTGTTAGTTGAAGGTCAAACTCGCGCCAAAATTGTGAAAGGTCACGATGATGAAAATGGTTTATGGGCAGAGGTTCAACCACTTAATACTGAAATTAACTTAGAAGAAGACGAAATCAAAGCTTTAGCAAAAGCCACCTTAAGTGAGTTTGAAAGCTACATTAAATCCAATAAAAAAATCCCAGCGGAAATTTTGCCGAAATTGCAAAAAATTACCGAAAATGACCGCTTGGCAGACACTATTTCTGCCAACTTAATTGCACCGGTGAAGAAAAAACAACAGCTTTTAGAAGAAACGGAATTAGGTAAACGTTTCGAACAGCTATTAGTCGCCATGGCGACTGAAATGGATTCATTGGAAACCGAAAGTCGTATCCGTAATCGCGTAAAACAACAAATGGAAAAAAATCAGCGCGACTACTATTTGAATGAGCAAATTAAAGCGATTCAAAAAGAACTTGGCAATGGCGAAGATGTTGAACAAAGTGAACTAGATAAACTTAAAGCAAAAATTGATGAAGCTAGATTGCCAGCAGAAGTATTTGAAAAAGTAGATAACGAATTCAAAAAACTAAAAGCGATGCCTCAAAGCTCTTCAGAGGCGGCAGTTATTCGTGGTTATATCGACTGGATTTTACAAATGCCGTGGCATAAAAAATCAGTAGTGAAAAAAGATTTAGCAAAAGCGCAAGCTGTGTTAGATCAAGATCACTATGGTTTAGAACGTGTAAAAGAACGCATCGTAGAATACCTTGCAGTACAAAGTCGTTTAAATAAATTAAAAGGTCCAATTCTTTGCTTAGTTGGCCCACCGGGTGTAGGAAAAACCTCATTAGGACAATCTATTGCGAATGCAACCGGCCGTAAATATGTACGTATGGCACTGGGTGGCGTGCGCGATGAAGCTGAAATTCGCGGTCACCGCCGTACTTACATCGGTTCTATGCCAGGTTCTTTAATGAGCAAAATGGCAAAAGTTGGCGTGAAAAACCCGCTATTTTTACTCGATGAAATCGATAAAATGGCACAAGATATGCGTGGCGACCCTGCTTCTGCTTTATTAGAGGTGTTAGACCCAGAGCAAAATAAAGCCTTTAATGATCACTATTTAGAAGTGGACTACGATTTATCTAATGTAATGTTCGTGGCAACGTCTAACTCGATGAACATTCCACCAGCATTATTAGACCGTATGGAAGTGATTCGTCTTTCAGGTTATACCGAAGATGAAAAAATGCATATTGCACGCGATCACTTAATTGCAAAACAGCAAGAAAATAACGGCTTGAAAAAAGGCGAACTCAAGATTGAAGATAGTGCCATTTTAAGCATTATTCGTTATTACACGCGTGAAGCAGGCGTACGTAATTTAGAGCGTGAAATTGCCAAAATTTGTCGTAAAGCGGTAAAAGCATTAGTGTTAGATAAAACATTAAAATCAATTACGGTTAACGAAAACAACGTTGGCGATTACTTGGGCGTAAAACGTTTTGATTACGGCAAAATGGACAACCAAAATCGCGTTGGTGAAGTGACAGGCTTAGCTTGGACAGAAGTTGGGGGAGATTTATTAACTATTGAAACCGCCTCTGTACCAGGTAAAGGTAAACTTTCTTACACAGGCTCATTAGGCGATGTGATGAAAGAGTCTATCCAAGCCGCAATGACCGTAGTTCGTGCAAGAGCAGATAAACTAGGCATTGCTGAAGACTTCTACGAAAAACGCGATATTCACGTTCACGTACCCGACGGTGCGACGCCTAAAGATGGCCCAAGTGCGGGTATTGCAATGTGTACTGCGCTTATTTCTAGCTTAACAGGTAACCCTGTGCGTAAAGAAGTGGCGATGACTGGCGAAATTAGCTTACGTGGTAAAGTCCTACCAATTGGCGGGCTAAAAGAGAAATTATTAGCCGCGCACCGTGGTGGCATTACGACTGTGATTATTCCAAAAGAAAATGAAAAAGATTTGGAAGAAATCCCAAACAATGCGAAAGCAGCACTCAGCATTCATCCGGTTGAAACTATCGATGAAGTGCTTGCTATTGCACTTGAACAACCACCAATGGGGATCGAAATTCTGCCTCATAAAGCTGTGAAAGTGAAAAAAGCTGCCAAAGCGAAAACAGCGATTCAGTAAAATTAACAAGCGGTTCATTTTTTCGGCATTTTTGCAAATGACGAAAAATGAGCCGTTTTTTATCTCATATTTTTTAAAAGGAAAGTTTATGATTCAACAAACACTATGTTTAATTAAACCAGATGCCACAAAACGTCACTTAATCGGCAAAATTTTAAGCCATTTGGAAGAGAACGGTTTAACCATTAAAGCCCTGAAAAAAGTGCAACTGAATCAAGCTCAAGCAGAAGGTTTTTATGCTGAACACCAAGGAAAACCATTTTTTGAACCTCTGATCGAATTTATGATTTCTGCCCCTATTGTTGCGGTCGTACTTGAAGGGGAAAATGCAATTAGCCATTATCGTGAATTGATGGGTGCAACCGATCCTGAAAAACGCCAAGCGGGAACTATTCGTGCACTATATGCTATTAGCGGACGAGAAAATAGCGTGCATGGTTCTGATTCTGAAGCCTCTGCAAAACGCGAAATTGCCTATTTTTTCAGCCCAAACGAAATTATTTAACACGCCATTCACTGAAATTTTACAAAGAAGATTCTCCTTTAAGCATTTAATGTAAATAAGGAGAATCTTTTTTTATTTTGCTAGAACGGTTTAGCTAAAATGAGGTACAATCCCCCGTAGTGATTATTTTTAAACCTACGCTTAAATAAGGAGCTAAAATGCTTAATTTATCGGCAAAAAATATCCGTTTAAATGGCAGTGCAGCCAATAAAGAAGAGGCGATTAAACAAGTTGCCGCAGGTTTGGTTGCTAACAACCATGTTGCTGAAGGCTATGCGGATGGGATGTTTGCACGCGAACAACAAACCTCCACTTTCTTAGGTAACGGTATTGCTATTCCGCACGGAACTTTAGACACTCGTCATTTAGTTCAAGAAACTGGGGTGCAAATCATTCAATTCCCGCAAGGGGTACAATGGGGTGATGGAAATACAGCTTATGTTGTCATCGGCATTGCAGCAAAATCAGATGAACATTTAACCTTACTACGCCAACTGACTACTGTATTAAGCGACGAAGATGCCGCCGCTGAATTAGCCAAAACCCAAGATATCCAAACCTTTGCTGATATTCTAAGCGGTAAAAAAAGTTTACCAACTCTCTCCCCTCAAACGCTTTCTTTAAACGTAGAAACAAACAGCTTACTCACCCTTGCTGCGATTAACGCAGGCAAATTACAAGAACAAGGCTATGTTGCCTCAAGCTATATCAGCGACACCATTGCGGCTGAACCATTAGCATTAGCAGAAAACTTCTACATTATTGATAGTGCTAAAGGCAATTTAGCTAACAGTATTGCCCTAGCGCGTGCCTCTAACGGAAAAACCTTAATTAGCGTAGCTGCAGTAGATAATAGCTTAGAAAGCACCATCGCCCTATTGCTAAAACCAGAAGTACGCCAACAATTAACGCAAGCAAATGCTGAACAAATCATCGCGATTTTTAATGGACAATCTGTTGAAGTTGCTACGCCTGCACAAGCTAGCGGAGAAGTTATTGGCACCTTTACTGTACGCAATGAAAACGGCTTACACGCTCGCCCAAGTGCAGTGTTAGTTCAAACATTAAAACCATTTGCTGCCAAAATCAACGTAGAAAATCTTGACCGAGGCACTACTCCAGCAAACGCAAAAAGCACGATGAAAGTCGTCGCATTAGGGGCCTCAAAAGGTGCTCGCTTACGATTTGTTGCTGAAGGCGAAGACGCTCAACAGGCAATTGAAGCCCTTGCAAAAGCCTTTGAAAGTGGTTTAGGTGAAAGCGTTTCTTATGTACCTGAAACACCAGATAGCATTGAAGGTGGTGCAGCGGTAACTGCAGCACCTGTCGCCCCACAAGCGGTCGAAAATCACGTACAAAATGCAAATAGCGATAGCCTGGATGCAAGCTTCGTGATTAAAAATGAACACGGTTTACACGCTCGCCCAAGTGCGGTATTAGTAAATGAAGTGAAAAAATATCAAGCCAAAATCGAAGTGCAAAATCTTGATAAAAACTCACCGCTTGTCAGTGCCAAAAGCTTAATGAAAATCGTCGCACTTGGCGCAACAAAAGGCACTACCCTTCGTTTTATAGCTAGCGGTGAAGATGCTCAAGCGGCACTTGATGGCATTGGTGCAGCAATCAATGCTGGCTTAGGTGAATAAGGAGTCGTGTATGACACAACGTATTGCAACCGTAACGCTAAACCCTGCTTTTGACTTGGTTGGTCGACTAACACGTATTGAAATTGGCGAAGTAAACACTGTGGAAACCCTTGGGCTTTATCCTGCTGGAAAAGGGATTAACGTAGCAAAAGTATTAGCTGATTTAGGCACACCACCTACTGTTGCGGGTTTTTTAGGGGAAGAGAATCAAGGCGATTTCGTGCAAAATTTTGCACAAAATGGATTAACGGATCACTTCTATCGCATTGGCGGGAAAACCCGTATTAACGTCAAAATTACCGAAACTGAAGCTGATGTGACTGATTTAAACTTCCTCGGTTTTGAAGTAAGCGCCCAAGATTGGCAGAAATTCATCGAACAATCTGCTACATGGAAAGATCAATTTGATTTAGTTGCGGTGTGTGGCTCTCTACCGCGTGGAATTAGCCCACAACAATTTGCCCAATGGTTAGAATCTTTACATCAGCAAGGTTTAAAAGTAGTGCTAGATAGCTCTAATGCTGCATTAACTGAAGGCTTAAAAGCGCATCCGTGGTTAGTGAAACCCAATCGTCGTGAATTAGAAGTTTGGGCTGACCGTCCACTCAATAGCCGTGAAGAAATTATTGAAGCCGCCGAACAACTGCGCCAGCATGGCATTGAAAATGTGATTATCTCCATGGGCGAACAAGGCTCACTTTGGTTAAATCACGAAGGGGTACTGCAAGCTAAACCGCCACGCTGTGAAAATGTTGTCAGCACAGTAGGCGCGGGAGATTCAATGGTTGCAGGGCTTATTTATGGTTTAGCCCAAGGTTGGGATAAAGAGAAAACCTTACGCTTTGCCAGCGCAACCTCGGCGCTTGCCGTTTCACAAAGTAATGTGGGCATTTCAGATCGTAAAGCGCTTGATACTATTTTTGCGCAAACTGAAATCACCGTTATTTCAAAAAATATTTAAATTTTAAAGCAAGGAACACAGAATGAATCTTTCATTTATTTTCCCTCAATCATTAGGACAAGCTCGCCGCTTCTTAGCAACTGAAGTCTTATCAGCGGCAGCGAAGCAACAAGGTCATCAGGTTGTTGAAAACCAACAAGCTGATTTCGTGGTGCTATTTGATGAACATATTCCAGCCCAAGCTGCAGGCAAACAAGGCGCGGTGTTAGATCTCAATACGGCTTTTGCAAATCCTGAACAAGCCTTAAAACAAGCGGTCGAAAATCCGCAAACTTTTGCTAATGCGACAAACAACAATACGCTTTCTGCAAGTGGCACAAAAAATATTGTAGCCGTGACAGCTTGCCCAACAGGTGTGGCTCATACGTTTATGTCTGCAGAAGCGATTGAACACTATGCGAAAGCGCAAGGTTGGACGGTAAAAGTGGAAACCCGCGGACAAGTGGGGGCTGGTAACCCAATCAGCCCAGAAGAAGTTGCAGCAGCAGATTTAGTTTTTGTTGCAGCAGATATTGATGTGCCATTAGATAAATTTAAAGGCAAATTGATGTATCGCACTTCAACCGGTTTAGCGTTGAAAAAAACCGCACAAGAGTTTGATAAAGCCTTTAAAGAAGCCAAAATCTACGAAGGTGAAAGCCAACAAGCGGCAGCCGAAAGTAAAACCGAAGAGAAAAAAGGCGTGTATAAACACTTAATGACGGGTGTATCGCATATGTTGCCATTAGTCGTGGCAGGTGGTTTGTTAATTGCTATCTCATTTATGTTTGGTATTGAAGCCTTCAAAACTGACGACTTTGCTGGTTTACCAAAAGCCTTAATGGATATTGGCGGCGGCGCTGCTTTCCACTTAATGATTGCGGTTTTTGCTGGCTATGTTGCGTTCTCCATTGCAGACCGTCCAGGTTTAGCGGTTGGTTTAATTGGCGGTATGCTGGCAACAACTGCAGGCGCAGGGATTTTAGGCGGCATTGTAGCGGGCTTCCTTGCGGGTTACACAGTGAAATTCCTTAACCAAATTATCCAACTTCCGCCGAGCTTAACTTCGCTTAAACCGATTTTAATTCTGCCATTATTAGGCTCTGCAATTGTCGGTTTAGCTATGATTTACCTCATCAACCCGCCAGTTAAATCGTTAATGGATGCGTTAGTACACTGGTTAAATACCATGGGACAAACTAACGCTATCATTCTCGGTATCATTTTAGGGACGATGATGTGTGCTGATATGGGTGGCCCAGTTAATAAAGCCGCTTATACTTTCGGTGTGGGGTTAATTGCTTCTCAACAATATATGCCAATGGCAGCCGTGATGGCCGCAGGTATGGTGCCACCAATCGGAATGGCGATTGCCACTTTACTTGCACGCAAAAAATTCAATACGAACCAACAAGATGCGGGTAAAGCTTCATTCGTGTTAGGGTTATGCTTTATCTCAGAAGGTGCGTTACCGTTTGTAGCAGCAGATCCAGTACGCGTCATTATCTCTTCTATTTTAGGGGGCGCAACCGCAGGTGCACTTTCGATGAGTTTAGGGATTACACTACAAGCACCACACGGTGGTTTATTTGTGATTCCATTTGTTTCGCAACCACTGATGTATTTAGCAGCCATTGCAATTGGCTCTTTAATAACTGGCGTAGTGTATGCCACTATCAAACAAAAAGCCGAATAATCTCTCTATCGCAGCGCCTTCTGGCGCTGTTTTTTTTTGCAAAATGTTCTTAAAATCTAACCGCTTGTTGAAAACGCTCTGTTATAATGATGTTCCCTTTTTACCTTGCTAAACGTTATGGAACAGCAAACTTCTTTCACAAACATTTTAGTGGCGATTGCCGCTATTATTATCATTCTTGCGGGGATTAAACTCTCAGGAGAAATTATCATCCCGTTTTTATTATCACTTTTTATTGCGATCATCTGCTCGCCAATTATCAAGCAAATGACCAAACGTGGTATTCCGCTTGGCATGGCAATTAGTTTACTTTTAGGCTTAATTATTCTGATTTTCTTTTTCTTAGCTGGCATGATTAACGCAGCTATTACAGAATTTACCGCCTCTATTCCGCAATATAAAACGTTATTACTTACCCGCTTACAAAGCATAGCAGAACTGGCACAACGCTTTAACATTCCGTTAGATATTCATCCTAACGACATTGCCCAACATTTCGATCCAAGCAATGTCATGAACTGGGTTAGCCGCTTATTACTCGGTTTTTCTAGCGCACTTTCCAACATTTTTATTATTTTGTTGGTAGTGATTTTTATGCTGATTGACTCACCTAATTCAAAATATAAAATTGCCGTGGCAATGAGTCCGGATGATGATCTTTCAAATGAAAAATTTTATATCGATCAGGTACTTAACGGCGTGATAGGTTATTTAGGCGTAAAAACTACCATGAGTTTACTCACCGCTATTTGTATTTGGTTGTTGCTCACTATTGTCGGCGTGCAATATGCAGTCTTGTGGGCGGTGCTGGGCTTCTTATTAAATTATATTCCAAGTATTGGTTCTATTTTGGCTGCCATTCCTATTATTCTTCAAGCCTTACTACTTAATGGCTTTACTGAAGGAATTATTGTGCTAGTTGGTCTTGTAGTTATTAACGTGCTCATCGGGAATATCATTGAGCCTAAAATCATGGGTAAACGACTTGGGCTTTCAATTTTAGTGGTCTTCCTCTCTTTACTCTTCTGGGGCTGGCTACTAGGTACGGTGGGCATGCTGCTTTCCGTTCCACTAACCATGGCGCTAAAAATGGGGCTGGAATCTAACCCAACTACTCGCCGTTATGCCATTTTGTTAAGTGATACCGAAGAGATACAAAACAAAATGCATTAACCGCTTGACGATTAACAAAGCGTTGCTAAAATAAGCAACGCTTTTTTATTGAAAAAGCACGTTCGGATGAAGGTAGCTGGAGATAAGCGAATCAACGCTTAACCGACGAGGTAAAATCTTTCAGGTGCATAGCAATATGTAAGGACAGTTACTGGACGAACCCTTGGAGAGATCCAATCGCTCATTTTAATCAGAATATAGAGCGAAAATGGACGCCGAAGGCGCAAATTCATAGCTTTGAATGAAACGCTCAGGCAAAAGGACAGGGGAGAAAAGTACCATTCACTTGCAAGCGGTAAGATTTTGCAAATTTTTTGCAAAAATCGCCCGCTTTGCGTCGCTTTTCTTTCCTTGTATAAAAGGGATTACCCATCATTACGAGGAACTTACTACATGTCATTGCATGATACGCTTAGCGCCATCAGCAGTTTTATTTGGGGCGCACCATTACTCATTTTAATTTCCTGTGTTGGAATTTATTTGACTTTCGCGCTTCGCGGCATTCAAATCACTCAGCTTGTTAGAGCTTTCATTTATATGTTTAAGCCGGAAAAAGGCGAAGGACAAAGTGGCGATATTTCCGCTTTTGCTGCCCTTTCTACCGCGCTTGCAGCCACTATTGGCACAGGTAACATCGTTGGGGTGGCGACAGCCATTTATCAAGGTGGCCCGGGTGCGCTTTTTTGGATGTGGCTGATTGCCGTATTTGGCATGGCAACTAAATATGCTGAAGGTGTACTCGCCATTAAATACCGTGGCAAAGATCGCGCTGGTTATATTGCGGGTGGCCCAATGTATTACATTGAAATGGGCATGGGTAAAAAATGGCGTTGGCTTGCAAAAATGTTTGCCTTTTTTGGTGTGATGGTGGCATTAGTCGGTATCGGTACTTTTCCACAGGTCAACGGGATTACCGAATCTATCTCAATGACCTTTCATTTACCTATTCCACTAATTTCTATCGTCCTAACGCTAGTTGTCGCAGCCATTATTCTAGGTGGGGTAAAACGGATTTCTAAAATTGCGATGGTTGTGGTGCCATTTATGGCGGTTGCTTATGTGGTAATTGGTATTACTATTCTTGCGCTCAATGCAGAAAAAATCCCAAGTGCGATTTCGCTTATCGTACAAGCTGCATTTGATCCACAAGCCGCATTAGGTGGTGCCTTTGGTTTTACCATGATGAAAGCGATTCAACTTGGGGTCGCGCGTGGTATCTTTTCTAATGAAGCTGGTTTAGGTTCTGCCCCGATTGCAGCAGCCGCAGCACAAACGAAAGAACCAGTACGCCAAGGCTTAATCTCGATGACTGGCACATTCTTAGACACCATTATTGTATGTAGCGTAACCGGTTTAGTGATTGTCATTACTGGTGCATGGCAAGGTACTGCAAAAGGTGTCGAACTCACGAATATTGCCTTTAATCAAGGGCTTGGCAGCCAATTAGGCGGCTCAATTGTTAGTATTGGTTTAGTCTTTTTCGCGTTTACTACCATTTTAGGTTGGTGTTATTACGGCGAACGTTGCTTAGTTTACCTCACAGGCGGTCGCACTAAAGGGATTAAATTCTACCGTATGCTCTTTATTTTACTGATTGCCTTTGCACCATTTTTACAACTTGAAACCATTTGGGCGATTGCTGACATTGTTAATGGCTTGATGGCATTCCCGAACCTCATTGCTTTAGTGGCATTACGTAAAGTGATTATTGGTGAAACCCGCGATTATTTCCAACGCTTGAAAAAAGGAGAAATCGCCTAATTTGGCAATATCCATTAAAATGTGGGCGCGCTTGCCCACATTTTTTCTGCATACCATTATGAGAAAATTACACACGTTTATTCTATTATTCAGTTTATTTTTTTCCGCATTTTGTGTCGCACAATCACCTAGTCGAAGTTTTGAATGTAAAGTCGTCGGCATTAGTGATGGCGATACCCTCACTTGCCTTTTTGAACGGAAACCTATTAAGGTTCGACTTCTACATATTGATGCTCCTGAATCTCGTCAAGCTTTCGGAAATCGAGCAAAACAAACGCTCGCAGAACTTGTCTTTAAAAAGCATGTAAAAGTCATTAGCAAAGGTTACGATAAATATGACCGCTTGTTAGCGGAAGTTTACGAGAGTAACCAAAATATCAACCTCATTTTAGTTGAAAAAGGAATGGCTTGGGCTTATTCAAAAAGCCTACCCATTTATGAACAAGCAGAAGCCAATGCTCGGCAAAATCGAATCGGCTTATGGCAAGATGCAAATCCCATTTCACCTAGCGATTGGCGTAAACAACAAAGAGCTCAACCTACTTTAGAAAATGGCTTTTCAACAATCAATACGCGTCCACAAGCCATCAACTGCCAAGCTAAATTAAGTTGTAATGATTTTCGTGATTTTGACAGCGCGAATCGGTATTTCCAAGCTTGTCATGCAAAAGATATGGATGGCAATCGCGATGGTATTCCTTGCAATCGACTTTATCGCAAACAGCAACGCCCATAGAGAGGCATTATGAACACAACATTTCGCCAACATTTTCCTTTTTTTAGTCAATCAGCTCATTGGACTTATTTAGACTCAGCCGCGACAACCTTAAAACCACAAGTGTTAATTGATAGCACCGCTGCGTTTTATGCATCTGCTGGTTCGGTACATCGCAGCCAATACGACTATACTCAAACCCAACAATATGAACGCGCGCGCGACTTAGTCGCACAACGTTTTAACGTAGAAAAACGTGAGGCAGTGGTTTGGACAAGTGGCACCACGCATGCAATTAACCTCGTCGCCCAAGGCTTAGAAGAGGATATTCACGCCGGCGATGAAATTATTATTTCTGTTGCCGAACACCATGCTAACTTCATTCCTTGGCAGCAACTTTGTTTACGCAAACAAGCAAAATTGATTGTGTTACCACTTAATGCCGCCTATCAAATTGATGAAAGCACACTGCAAGCAGCCCTTTCTGAGAAAACCAAATTGGTTGCCTTTAATTTAGTGTCGAACATTACTGGTGTGCGCCAACCTGTTGAACAGCTTATTCCGATTATTCGCGCTAATTCAAAAGCAAAAATTTTACTTGATATTGCTCAAGCCGTCTGTTCGGAAAAAGTCGATGCACAGCGATTAGATGCCGACTTTTATGCGTTCTCGGCACATAAAATGTATGGCCCAAACGGAGTAGGCGTGCTTACAGGCAAATGGCAAAGTTTAAATCAATTACGACCGCTTTTTTATGGCGGAAAAATGCTGACCTCTGTTTCAACTGAACAGCTCACCTTAGCAGAATTACCTTATCGATTAGAAGCTGGCACGCCGAATATTGCTGGAATCATTGGCTTTGGCGCCGTACTTGCTTGGCTCAATGAGTGGGATTTTGAAATGCTCAATCAATCGCTTTATATGCTAGTTGAGCAAGCTTACAAGCGGTTAAAAAATTATGCTGATTTGCAAATCATTGGCTCACAACATAGCCCGACTATCAGCTTTATTTTTAAACATCAGCATCATGCAGATATTGCTGCCATTCTCGCTGAACAGCAGATTGCGATTCGTGTAGGAGAACATTGCGCCAAACCGTATCTACATTACTTAAAACAAAGTGGCACGCTACGACTTTCTTTGGCACATTACAATAATGAAGCTGATCTCAATGCCTTTTTTAATGCCTTAGATCAGGCCTTGGATATTTTAGCGTCTTAAGTTAAAAAAAGCCGAAAATATGCTAAAATGCCTAATACGAACAAGGTATTGATTGCACCAATTTACTAATATTTTGAAAATTAAATTTTGAGGATATTCCCATGGCTAAAGAAATTAAAAAGATTGCCGTACTTACTAGCGGCGGTGATGCACCTGGCATGAACGCTGCTATTCGCGGTGTTGTTCGTGCTGCTCTAAACGAAGGTTTAGAAGTTTGTGGCATACAAGACGGCTATTATGGTTTATGTGAAGGGCATGTTATTCCACTTGACCGTCGCTCAGTATCAGAAACCATCAACCGCGGCGGTACGTTCTTAGGTTCAGCACGTTTTCCACAATTTAGAGAATACGAAGTTCGTAAACAAGCGGTAGAAACACTAAAAAAACATAATATTGATGCATTAGTAGTTATCGGCGGCGATGGTTCTTACATGGGCGCAAAATTATTAACTGAAGAATTTGGTTATCCTTGCATTGGATTACCAGGCACGATTGATAACGACATTGTGGGAACTGATTACACTATCGGTTACCAAACCGCATTAGAAACCGCGCTTGAAGCAATCGACCGTTTACGTGATACATCAAGCTCGCACCAACGTATTTCTATTGTTGAAATCATGGGTCGTCATTGTGGCGATTTAACTATTAGTGCAGCGCTTGCCGGCGGTTGTGAATACATTGTCGTACCAGAGAAAGGGTTAGATAAAGAATCGCTCATGCGTAACATTGATAATGGCTTTAAAAAAGGTAAACGCCACTCTATCATTGCAATTACTGAGTTGATGACTGATGTGCACCAATTAGCACGCGAAATCGAAGAACGCTTTGGACACGAGACTCGTGCAACCGTATTAGGTCACACCCAACGTGGTGGTTCACCTTGTGCTTTCGACCGTATTTTAGCTTCTCGCATGGGCGTTTATGCGGTGGAATTATTACTACAAGGTTACGGCGGTCGTTGTGTGGGCATCCAAAATGAGAAATTGGTTCACCATGATATCGTTGACGCTATCAAAAATATGCGTCGTCCATTTAAAGAAGAGCTATTTGAAGCATCTCGCAAATTATTCTAATCTTAAAAACTTATCACAAGCGGTTGAAAAACCGCTTTTTTTTACGCATAATTCCGACTAATATTATCAATCATCATTCTCATTATGCAGTATTCTAAACCGGTTATTTCCAACCAACACGGTGCGTTGGTCATGGCTCTCTTACCATTTTTATACGCACAATTTGCTGAACATCACCAGGCTGGTTTTTACCATCTTTCCTTCGGTCTTTCTTGGTTTTTACTTTATTTATTCTCTTATCCTTTTTTTGCAAATATTAGTAAAAAACCGACCGCTAGAAACCGTCAATGGACAATTATTTATTTTGCGTTAAGCCTAATAAGTGCATTACCTGCCCTTTTCTATCAACCTCGACTCCTCTATTTTATTCTGCCAATGCTGCCACTAGGACTCATTCAATTTTATTTTGCGAAAAAGCGAGATGAACGAAATTTACTCAATGATATTGCCGGCATCCTGACTTTTGGCATTATTGGTATTGCAAATGGCTTTTTAGCTAGCGATACGCTGAATTTTCACTATCTACTCCATCCTAGCCTATTTTTTATTGCCACAACTTTTTATATTAAAAGTATGGTAAGAGAACGGAAAAATCCGCTATATATGGAGCTTAGCATTGCACTACATTTAGTATTCGCATACCTTTATTGGGAAATCGGCTTTATCGCACTTTTTGCGGTTTACTTATTTGCGCTCGGGCGCAGTATTATCGTGCCAAGCCTAAGTTGGAATGTAAAACAAATCGGTATGTTTGAATTTTTAACTTATCTACTTTTACTCATTGCACTGATAATCAGCGGTTAAACGAAAGAGGGAAATGTTTGCGCATTTCCCTCTTTGCCTGATTAAAAAAATGATTTGAACCACATCTATCCATTCCAGAAATAGCGAATGATATGGAAGAAAATTGGTGCTGAGAAACAAACAGAGTCCATTCTGTCAAGCATGCCACCATGTCCGTTGATCATTTTACCCCAGTCTTTTACCCCGTGATCGCGTTTAATAGCAGACATGACTAACCCGCCTAAAAAGCCCATGATACAGACGATCAACCCAATCAATCCAGCTTGCCAATAAGTAAATGGGGTTATCGGCGCCATGAGCATTGCAACCAACGTTGCAGAAAGGATGCCTCCAACTGTACCAGAAATCGTTTTAGAAGGAGAAAGCCTTGGCATAATTTTTGGTCCACCGACTAATTTTCCCCAAATGTATTGCAATACGTCGCTAGATTGCACGGTCGCAATCATAAAAATCACTAATAAAATGTTATTTTCAGGGGAGAAATTCTCTAAATTAAGAAACAACAGTGCTGGTACATGCGAAATACAGAAAATACAACTCATCGCCATCCATTGTGTTTTAGCCATACGCGCCAGAAATTGTTCTGTATTACCGCTAAAACTACCCACAATCGGCAACAACAAAAAGCCATAAACCGGAATAAAGATAGAGAACATGCCATACCACTGCTCAATCACGAAATAATACTGAATCGGCAATAATAGATAAAAGCAAGTCACCATACTGTAATAGTCACAGCTTTTGCGATAAATCACAGTCATAAATTCCCGCAATGCAATAAAAGAAATTAAGAAAAACAGAATGGTCGCGCCAATTCTGCCAAATAGGAAAGCGATAAATAATACGCCTGTCATCACCCACCAAGCGTTAATGCGCGCGACTAGGTTAGTAATCGTGCTATTTTCTTCGCCATATTTTCGAGTAAGTAATTTACCGATAGCGCTGGCAATAATTAACAAACCGAATACGACAACAAAAATAAAATTGGCTTGAGCTAACATTTTTCACTCTCCTTTTTAGCATTTGGATCTAACGCTAACAACGCATTACGCGTACGTTCGAGAAATGCCTGCTTCTCTTCATTTTCAGCTAATTTTAACGATTCGCCAACATGTATGTCGCACAATAACGGAATCGGCAACCACTTACCTTTAGGTAACACGCGATTAATGTTATCTATCCAAATTGGTACAAACTCAACATCTGGATTTTGCTGAGCAAGATGATAAATGCCGGATTTAAAGGGTAACAATTGCTGGGACTCATCGGTATTTCGAGTGCCTTCTGGAAACAGAATTAACGAATGCTGCTTCAAAGCATCACTCATCGTTTGAACAGCCTGCTCAGGATGTTCACTCTGGCGAGGAATCAGCACACCATTAAAAACTTGATGAATAATAAAACGGCGTAAAGCATTTTTCTGCCAATACTCCTGTGCAGCCACTGGGCGAGTAACCATTCGGCATGCTTGCGGAAGGGATACCCACACCAGCATAAAATCTCCATGGCTACTATGATTGGCGTAATAAACTTTTTTATTAGGGGTGAAAGGAAATTGTTTTTCTGATTGCGGGCGAATTCCTGTGAGGAAAGATACGAAAAAACATAATCCGCTATCAATTAGCCGTGCGAATAAACGTGAGAAAAATTGCATACTTCCTCCTAAATAAGCCATAACCCAAGCTGAGCCAAGGTGGCAAACAAAGCTCTATACCACAAGCGAATCGCGCCTTTAGCACGTTCTGTGACACTACGTGCCTTGGTCTGTTTTAGCAAGCCCAATATGACCAACGTACGATCAAATTCGTTGAAATTTTGGCTATTGGCAAAAATACGTTGGTCAAAATCAAGACGAATATGCAAATAAAGCAAAGCTACCGCTAATAACAGATTGAAAACAATACAATGCTCTTTAATTAGGCTTGCTATCAACAAAACTAAATTTAGTAGTGCCATATAACGTGCGGTTGCCAAAAAATATACCGTTGTTTTAATTGTAGTTTGTTCAAATTCCATTTTTTGTCTCTAGATGAAATTGCTGACTTGCCAGCTCAATCCGCTCGCAAACCCCTATGAGAAATAGCCATTTTAGGGTGAGCCATTCGGACTGTATTTATCGCTTGTTCGAGGTTAGTTGCTCTATTAGTCGCTAACAACCATGTCAGCACGACCGCAGCACTGCGCCCATAACCTAATTCACAAGCTACGAGTACCTGTTTATTTTCTGTTTGCAAGCGGTCTAATTTACGGGCTGCTTGGCAAAGTTCATTTGCACTTGGTGGCACTAAATCTAACATTAAAGCTATTCAAAACTTCGAGTCTAAACTACACTTGAAGTAAAGGTCGTTTGTTCTACACTAAGAAATTTTTAGTATCTTATTAGTTTTATTTATTTTAAAACAAATGATACGTACAGTTCCTGATTTCTTAGACTATCCAAATATTTTCTAGCAGTCATGACACTTTCATTTTGAACATTGCCATCGTAATACCAATTATCGTATGTATGTTCAAAATTATCATCTGCTTTTCGATATATGTCACCACCTAGAATAAAAAGATTCAAGCCATCAAGAATAGCTAAAACCCTAATAGATAATTTTATTGGAATGATGACTGTATTTTCTCCCTGTTTAAATAAGCTGAATCCATTATTCATGTAAATGTTAATTAATTCGTTCATTATTATATATTCTCTATCTTAGTTAAGTCACTTTTACTTTAAGCAGTTCGAAAATCAAGTCTAACTCAGAAACTATTATTGATTTATAATGATTCAAAAGTAAGAAACCCGCTTAATTTTGCCATATAACTTTATTATCAGAACCAAAAGTAATTTTCTTAATAGGTTTTTCAATGATAATTTCTTTATTCAAATCACCTGAATACTTACCCTTTGCTAATGCCTCAAACAAAACAATATTTAATTCATCATCATGAATTGTTATTTTGCTATCTGATATTCCCATTGCACTATTTCCTAATAAACCAGTTAAGTGAATTTTTCTATTCCCTTTCATTTCAGTAACGGAAATTTTAAAATTCCAAATATCATCAAATTTAATTTCATGATTAGCTAGCACAATGTTAGATAGCAATAACCCCATCACACCTAATAAAATCACCTTGATTTTCATAATACACCTTTCCATACTGATAGAATGAACAAAAACTATTTAGAGTCTAAACTCACTGAGATTTATCTTATCAAGATATTGTTTATATCCACATCTCTAAAATTTAGATTATAATAATTTTTTGTGCGATTTTGTTTAAATTTGGGGCTTTGTGCAACTGCTACATAATACCGTTAAATTTGACCGCACTTTTTTTATGATATTTTTAAAACACTAAAACCTATTCATTTCATAAGCTGAACGTAGAACTCTGTAATCCTCAAGACGATCTCCTAAATAAGCCACAATCCCAGCTGAGCTAAGGTTGGAAAGAAAGCCCTATACCACAAGTGAATCGCACCTTTAGCGCGTTCTGTGACACTACGGGTCTTGGTCTGTTTGAGCAAGCCCAATGTGACCAAAGTACGATCAAATTCGTTGAAATTTTGACTATTGGCAAAAATACGTTGGTCAAAATCAAGACGAATATGCAAATAAAGCAAAGCTACCGCTAATAACAGATTGAAAAAAATACAATGCTCTTTAATTAGGCTTGCTATCAACAAAACTAAATTTAGCACCGCCATATAACGTGCGGTCGCTAAAAAATGTGCGGTTGTTTTAATTGTAGTTTGTTCCAGTTCCATTTTTTGTCTCTATATGAAATTGCTGACTTGCTAACTCAATCCGCTCGCAAACAGTGTGAGAAATTGCCATTTTCGGACGAACGCGCTTAACGGTATTGATTGCTTGTTCTAGATTTGACACTCTGCCGGTGGCAAGCAGCCATGTCAGCACCACCGCAACACTACGCCCATACCCCAATGCGCAAGCCACCAGCACTTGTGCATTTTCAGCCTGCAAGCGATCTAATTTGCGAGCAGCTTGGCAAATTTCATTGACACTTGGCGGCACCAAATCGAGCATTAAGGCCTGTTCATAAACATAAGGTAGTTTGCAACAAGGAAGTTCTGCGCAGCAATCCAATACCGCATCAAACTGACGGCTTATGGTAATGCTTCCTACAAAAACGCCATCACAGACGACCGCACTTTTTGCCTTGCCTTGCAACCAATACACAATGTTTAATCTTGCCCCCAGTAGATAAGGCAAAAATAAAGCGATACTGCCTGCCGTCAATTTTCCGTTTAACTGTTTTTGAAAAATTGCTACACCTCGCCAATAAGCCATTGCAACCAAGCCAAGCGCTATTGCAGCCCATAAGCACCAAAGCCATCCACCGCCTAAGCAAGCGAGCCCAATACAAGCGATTGCACCCAATAAATAAAAGCGCATCAATCGATGGTGAGAAGCGGTCAGATTTTGTGAAGATTTTGCAAAAATCGGAGATGGTTGGTTTTCCGGTAGCAACCACAACACGCCAAAACCAGCAACAGCACCTGTAGGTAAATCTAAAAAATGATGCTGGTAGGTGGTTAAAATCGAAAGCGCAATTAGCCCAAACCATAGGCAAAGTGGTATTCGCCATTTCGGGAAATGGCGCCAATAAAACGCGCCAACTACAACAGTTAGAATAATGTGTAGGGAGGGAGCCTGATTATAAGGCTGGTCAAAACCCGCTAACGACTCAAATAAAAAACCAGCAACGCCCGAAGTTTCGGGTTTCTGCCACGTTATTTGTAACGGGAAAAGCAAAAATCCCGCTACGGCAATTGCTTGAGCAAGTAATAATCGAGCAACATAATGGCGTAGTTGTGTGCGATTTCGGCTCAGAAAAAAAGCCAAGGCGTACAGCAAATTCAGCGACCAATAAGGGACAATTGTCCATGCTACAAATTGAATATGTTGCTCCCAAGCAAACACTATTTCCGGTACGTTCTCACGCAATGCGGTGAGATAGTTCGTCAAACCGTAGCTGACATAGAACAATACACCGACACCAAGCAGATACCCCAAGCGGGTTTTGTAATTTAGCATTAAATTTTAACCGCTAGACTCACGGTAAAAATGCCATCTTCATCAATCCATTGATGGATTTTTCTAAAACCGGCTTTTTCTACCAATTGATCCATTTCTTGCTGGCTACGACGGCGCATAACCCAATTTGGACTTCCCTCTTTGTGACTGGTTAAGCATCGGGCAATCAATTCCAATTGTGGATGCCAAGGCTGTCCGGTATAAATCAGATAGCCACCTGTCTCAATTGCTGTCCCGAAACCATTGAGAGAATGCATAATCAAATCATTATCGGCAAACAGTTCATGTAAGCCTGAAACGATCCCTAAAGTAGGACGAGGGGTTAACGCTTGATAATTAGCAGGATCAAAAGCATTCACTTCATCAAAGGAGACGATCTCTTGCAAGCCACGCTCAACAATCAACTTACGTCCTGCAGTAACGTTAATTGGGCTGTAATCACGCAAACGCACTGAATTCGGATGATTTTCGGCAGTTAATGCATCCAACACATAACGCCCGTGGCCGGATGCAATATCCAATACATCAACTGGTTTACCCACCTCACGCAATTTAGTCATTGCTAGATTAATTGCCTTGGCGATATTTGCCTTACGTTGACGAATGCCCCGCCAGCCTATGGCATTTAAGTAATTTTTATCGACCAACCGCCCAAAGGTGTTTGTGCCTTGTGGCTGGTTTTGATAAACATAATCCAAAGTACTACCGGAATCGTAGCCCGTTTCTTGACCAATACGTAATCCCTCACTCCAACGTGAACCGAGCTTCATCAATGCGCGATAACTGGCCCAAAATAATCCACGTGGTGAATAAGGCGATAGTGGCGTGGCTAATTCATCCGCCTCTACCCGACTTGGACCGGCAATATGGGCTTGAGTACAATCGATAGTTTGTAATGGCGCCTCAAAGCGTTCACGAATAAAACGTCGCATTGGCTCAAACACAAGGTGATTATTCTGTTCGCCTAAAGTATCGTGATAGAAACCCGACATCACATGGCGTTCTTTGATGTGACTTGCGAGGTGATTATAAAAATCATGCTGTGGCTTGTGATGCACAACCCAATCGGCACCAGAAATAAAAAGTTGAATTGGCGTCGTAATCGCTTGAGCATCAGCCACTATACGTTCGGCGGCCTCATATAAGCCTAATAAAATACGGGCGGAAATGGCGCGGGTAATCAACGGATCTTGATTAAAACTCTCTTGATGATCCTTGTTGTGAGTAAGGTAATGGGCTTTCACATAGCTATTTACAAAGAAATTGCCCTTCACTTTAGACCATAATGCCAACCCTTGACGTGCAAAGGGCACATAAAGCTTCACTTTGAATGCTGGGGAGGCCAGCACAGCACAACGGATTTTAGGCGCATAATCATGTAACCAAGTGGACACCAATACTGCACCCACGCTTTGTGCGATCACACAAATATTTTCCTGAGGGATTTGATATTCCTGTTCAATATGTTGCATAAAGGCTTGAATATCAGAAACCGAAGTACCAAAACTTGGACTATCTCCGCGCTCACCTGGACTGTTACCGTGCCCACGGGCATCCCATGCGAAATAGGCAAAATCATCAAAACCTAACTCGTCTGCCACAAACATCATTCTTCCTGAATGTTCATGCCCACGATGAAATAGCACAATCGCCTTATCATTGCGCCCATCTTTGGCAGGGCGATAGCGATAAAATAATTCAGTATTATCTGCCGTTTTGAAGAATTTTTGTTGTTCAGTCATGATTATTTTCCTTCTTCAGATATATCCAATCCCTGTTTCACACGGCGGTAAGCGGTCAAAATTAAAGCCAGATTTGCCAACCAAAAGAGCCAGCTTAAATAGGTTGGTAATTCGCTGAAATAAGCATAGGCTAAGCCCAATGCACCTATTAAAAATGCACGGTCGCTTTTACCTAGCGGCCCATCATAGCGACGACCATTACCATGCACTTGTCCTAATACCCCACAAAATTCCGTCATCATCGCCAAGAAAATAAATGCAATCACCGATTCAGCGGAGAACGGTGATACAAAGGCAAAGGGTAAATAAAGGGCTGCATCGGCAACCACATCGGTAATCTCATTTAAATAGCCACCTAAGGCAGATTTTTGATTAAACTCCCGCGCCAACATACCATCCATTGCATTCAAGGCCATGCGCAGAAATAACCAAATCGGCAACAGATAAAAAAGCTCAGAAATGGAAGCAAAAAGGGTAAGAATTGCGCCTAAAATAAGCGAAAGCCCACAAGCGAAAAGTGTTACCTGATTGGCAGTAATACCGCGTTGCTCAAGACGTTTGACTAACGGACGCAACAGGTTTTGAAAGGCAGGTTTAAGTTGGTAGATGCTCATAATTTATGCTCACTCTAACTAAAAGCTTACTAATTGATTATATCCAAATCCTTTACTTAAAACTATGATGTATAAAAAATAAACCCAATCTGGCATACCAAATTGGGTTTTCTCTTTTGCAATTTATGTGGGCATTATTCTTCGTTGCCATAGTCTTTTGGCAGAAGAGATTTACCATCTAAATAAGCCTCTCCATCCCTCTCTCTTTGGCAGCTGGCGTTAAAATATTCATATATCCCCTGCAAGCAAGATTAAATCTGCTTCAACCGCCTCAATTTGAGAGGCAATCGCTTACTTATCTAGATTGGGCCCTTTTCTTTAACCAATTTCTCAATCAGTTTTGTTTCTTTAGTTTGCTCACCAGCGCTCAGTTTACGGCATTGAGCGGTCTCTTTTGTATAGGTATTAAAATTTGTCATCCTTGTTGGGCCTTTCATTTTAATCTTCATATCCAAATGATTACCACAGTCACTACAAGATGAAACAAACTCCTTATCGAATTCTTTTAATTCTGGTGATTGTTCAATGATTTTTGCGACTTGTGGTGAATGGGCGGCTTTAAATAGACGATCGGTAAAATCATAACCCAACTTATCATCATTAACCTGCCATTTGGCCTTTGCCTGTAATAAATAACGCATTCGACCTTCTTGTGTATCGATCTGAGAGATACCACGCATCAGCACAGTTTGATCCGCGCGATAGGTAATATAATCAATATGCTCAACGGGTAAGGGGGCTTTTGCAGCAGGTTTAACATGACAAATCCAATCACCCACCAACGCTTTTTCCTGTTCAGTTTGATGATGTGCTGTTGCACATCCCGATAGCAATACAGCGACAAGACTACCCAATATTAACTTTCTCATAAGATACTCCTCTTATAGACCGTAGAGATAACATTCATCACAACAAAGTAAGGATATTGTAGTTCAATCCGGAATATGTAAAAGGCGGCAGTTACATAAATCATCACTCTCAAATTCTGATATTTCACCTGCAACCTTATTCGGAATTGGGAATAAGCGTACAGTTAGTGGTTTATTTAAGCGAAATGCCATTGTTCCTGTATCGCGCATAATAGCGGCAATGCTTTCTGCCTTGACATCTCCCGCCACTGGGACTGTATCTAAACCGATACCACATACTGCACTATAAGTCAGTAAAGCTCTGATATCAAAATAGTGTTTTTGTGTACCTTCGGCTAAACCTAAATCTTCTGTTACCGCCAACATCAATCCAGAAAACCCAACCAATGGCACGTGTTGGATTGATTTAAACACTTTTGTCAATAAAGCAGAAACTTCTACTGAACCAGCCGCACCAAAATATGGCAATCCCATTAATTCATAAACTTTTGTCATGGATGCACAATTTTTCGATGGCGCCGCTGAACTATCAATGCCTGCAAATTCAAATTCGCCCGACAATTTGACCGCACTTAACATATCTAGTATTTCATCTACATGATATTGCAGAGCCTGCGACATAGCTTGATAGCAATCTGCATAAAATTGATTATGAGTAGACTTTGGTACAGATTTTAATACTTCGACTAATAAATCTGGTGTTTCTAAACCAATAACAAAACTGTTTGGCAAATGACTTAGATGATAACCGGCGGGGAAATAAGGAATAAATGGCTTGCAGTTAAAATTCACAGTAAAGTTAAAATTACCTTCGCCACGTGGTATGATGTTTGCAATTTTTTGCACGGCATAAACAGATTGCTCGATAAGTTCATTATCTAACACGCCATTTTCATCTAATGGCACATTGACACAAGCATTACACAAGTCACCATAAGCTGCGATTAACTCTGGCAATAACGCAATTTCCTCTTTATTTCTCGCCGTACCTATTGCAAATCGAATACGAATTCCACTTTCATTAAATTTATTCAATAACTCCGTTAAATACTGCAAATCTGCTTTTGCTGTCTGCAAATTGGTTAAATCCAAATATTCCCCAAAAGGATTGGTAATGACCCGAATCGATTGCAAGGTATAACCAGCTTTCTGCACAGCTGGCAATAACAAATCCACATCACGTTTCACCGAATAAAGGGCGCTTTCCCATTGCGATTTATCTTTATGTAATGTCAGAAAAAAACTGATTGTGCGAAGACGACATAATTCTTTATTTTTATAATCCATGCGATTCCTTAACATTAAATTGGGTTTTCTCTTTTGTAATTTATGTAGACATTATTCTTCGTTGCCATAGCCTTGTGGCGGGAGAAGTTTACCATCTAAATAAGCCTTTCCATCCACCTCTTTTAGGCGATCAGCACAGAACCAAGCAATGACTAACGGATAATAACTATGTTCTTGTTCTTGCACACGCGCAATCACATCCTCAATTTCATCTTCAGGAAAAATCGGGACTTTTGCTTGTAGAATAATCGAGCCACCATCGACTATCTCATTAACAAAATGAATCGTCATACCATGCTCTGTCTCATCATCGGTCATCGCACGTTGATAAGTATCTAACCCTGAATACTTTGGTAAAAGTGACGGATGAATATTAAGAATTTTCCCTGCAAAACGTTGTGTAAATGCTGGCGTTAAAATATTCATATATCCCGCAAGTACGATTAAATCAGCGCCAACCGACTCAATTTGAGAAGCAATAGCCTGATCCATGGCTTGATGTGTTTCATAAGCTTTACGTTCAAAAACAAAACTTGGAATGCCCGCTTTTTTTGCGCGTACTAATCCATAGGCATCTGCGTTATTGCTGATTACTGCGCAAATTTTCCCTGAAATTTGACCGCTTGCACATGCATCAATCATCGCCTGTAAATTAGAACCTTCGCCTGAAATCAATACGACAATATTTTTCATAACACCCTTGTAATAAAAAATAAGCGGCAAATTGCCGCTTATTATTCTTAAACAAATTATTTTGCATAAACTGGTAAGCGTTTGCAAATTGCTAACACTTTTTCTTTAGTCGCTGCAATCACTTGCTCTTCGTTTTCTTTACCTAATGCATCTAAAACATCACACATCCAGCCAGCTAACTCTTTTGAGTCTGCTTCGTTAAAACCGCGGCGTGTAATTGACGGGGTACCAACACGGATACCTGATGTCACAAATGGTTTTTGTGGGTCATTTGGTACCGCATTTTTATTTACTGTGATGTTTGCTTTACCTAATGCGGCATCCGCTGCTTTCCCTGTTAAGCCTTGTTTAATGAAACTTACCAAGAATAAGTGGTTTTCTGTGCCATTTGAAACAACATCATAGCCACGTTGTTTAAACACTTCTACCATTGCTTTAGCATTCTTAATCACATTTTGTTGGTAAACTTTGTATTCAGGCTCTAATGCTTCTTTAAAACAAACTGCTTTTGCCGCAATAATATGAACTAACGGGCCACCTTGGTTTGCTGGGAATACAGAAGATTGTAATTTTTTATAGATTTCTTCATCACCACAAGAAGAAAGAATTAAACCGCCACGTGGGCCACCTAATGTCTTGTGGGTTGTAGTCGTTACTACGTGTGCATATGGTAATGGATTTGGATATACACCTGCTGCAATTAAACCCGCAACATGTGCCATATCTACGAATAAATATGCACCAACTTCGTCTGCAATTTCACGCATTTTTTTCCAATCAACGACTTGAGAATAAGCGGAAAAACCTGCCACGATCATTTTAGGTTTGCATTCAAGCGCTTTTTTCCGCACATCTTCATAGTCAATAAGACCATCTGCAGTAATACCATAAAGCACTGAATTATAAATTTTGCCAGAGAAACTCACTTTTGCACCGTGTGTTAAGTGACCACCGTGAGCTAAATCCATACCTAAAATAGTATCGCCTGCATTGATTAACGCGCCATAAACCGCTGCATTGGCTTGAGAACCTGAATGAGGTTGCACGTTTGCATAATCTGCACCGAATAATTCTTTTGCACGATCAATAGCTAATTGTTCTACGATGTCAGCATATTCACAACCGCCATAATAGCGTTTACCAGGATAGCCTTCTGCATATTTATTGGTAAATTGAGAACCTTGCGCTTCCATTACTCGCGGGCTAGCATAGTTTTCAGATGCAATTAGTTCAATGTGCTCTTCTTGACGACGATTTTCATCAACAATCGCTTGCCATAAAATTGGGTCATAATCTTTGATATTCATGTTTGCTGTAAACATTGCTGGTTCCTCTTAAACTAATAAATTCCGCGTAAACGTTTGCGTACCTTCTATTCTACGCATTTTTTTCGTATTTTAATATCTTTTTCTAAAAAAAGCCCTGTTTAAATCTTCATAATCAATATGAATAAATCTAATACAGGGCTGTTTTATTATGAATTATTTCACTTCACGAATCATGATTTCTGAAGGAATCACACTACCTTGCCAGTAAAGTTGTGATGCGACTTTCGCCGCTAACTCTAAATATGCTTGGCTAATTTCGTTGTTAGGATCTGCTGCTACCGTTGGTGTACCCGCATCTAAATCTTGGCGTAAGCGAATGTGTAATGGTAATTTACCTAACACCTGCGTGCCATATTTATTTGCGATTTTTTCTGCACCACCTGTACCAAAAATATCTTCGTGGTGGCCACAATTGCTACAAATATGAGTACTCATATTTTCCACCACACCTAATACTGGCACAGAAACTTGTTTAAACATTGAGATCCCTTTAATGGCATCGATCAAGGCAATATCTTGCGGGGTAGTCACCACAATTGCGCCAGTCACTGGAATTTGTTGTGACAGTGTTAATTGGATATCACCTGTACCCGGTGGCATATCGATAACTAAGTAATCTAATTCATTCCACCATGTTTCGTTTAATAGCTGGCTTAATGCGCTGCTTGCCATTGGACCACGCCAAATAGTTGCGTTATCTTCTGGCATTAAATAGCCAATAGAGTTAGATTGTAAGCCAAAAACTTCAATCGGATTGATATGTTTGTTATCTGGTGAGAATGGACGTTGATCTTTTGCACCTAACATATGCGGAATAGATGGGCCATAAATATCCGCATCTAAAATCCCTACCTTCGCGCCCTGTGCTTTTAATGCTAAAGCTAAGTTCACAGAAGTCGTTGATTTACCTACGCCACCTTTACCAGAAGTTACCGCAATAATGTTTTTCACACCATTAACTGCTGGATGGCTATTTGCACGTTTTAACGTTGCAATTTGGTATTGTAAAATCCATTTAATCTCTGAAGCCCCTGTTATTTCACGCAGTTTGCTTTCTGTTGCTTGTTTAAGCGCTTCAAAGCCAGTATTCCAAGCAAATGGCATCACAAATTCTAAGCGTAAAATCCCCATACCTAATTCTGCTTTTTTGAAAGCATTGATGCTAATCAAATCTTTCTCAAGCGTTGGATGGGTAAAGTTTTTAAAGAGAAACTGAATGTCACTCAATTGTTGTTCAGTTAGTTGGTTCATTGCTGTCCTTATCGTTTTCTAATCGTTGACGGGATAAATCTTTACTATAAATTACTTCACTTGGGTTAGTCATTTCAATACCTAAAAGGGTGGGTTCTACTTTTAACCAAGTTTGATATTGAAACATCGGTAAAATCACAACATCCTCTTCTAACCATTGCGTAATCTGGCGAATTAAGGCAGTACGCGCTGGCTCACTTAATGTTCGATTTTGTAATTGTTCTAATGCCTTATCGACCTTTTCATTACGGTAGTGGGTTTTATTGTCTGCACTCGCAGAATGATATTTCCACAAAAAAACAGCTGGATCAGGATAATCCGCGCACCAACCTGCACGAATTAAGTCAAAATCTTTCTCTGCATGTTTTGCTAATAAGGTTTCAAAATTGACCGCTTGTGGCTGAATATAAACTAAATCCGACTCACCTAACGTGCGAAGCATCTTACTTGCTATCGCACCATGTTGCCCCTGTTCATCATAAGTTAATCTTAATTTCAAAGGCTTTTCCACACTTACACCAGCTTGTGTTAGCAATCGCTCAAATACAGTAGGTTGCCACTGGCGCTCATTCTCGCCATTCATCTGTTTGGGCAAAATGGCATCATTAAAAATACCGTAGGGCGTGCTGATTCTTGCCGAATGAATCTTCATTTTTAGCGCTTGGCGCACTTCTTTTCGACTAAGTTGCGGGTGCGCAAAATTAAATTCATAGAAATAAGTACAAAGCCGAGGCAAAGCCACATTTGCCTGTAGCGAAGAAGCGGGCACATTTTCGACCAAATCATTGTTAGCAAACGGCTGATTAGGCGCTAATAAACGATATTCTACCGTAGAAAATGGCGTTTCAATTTGTCGAGTGGCCAGAATAATTTTATGTGGTTGAATCTCATCAACAACATAGCTGGCATTCGTTGGAAATTGTGCCAAAGCACTTGGCTTTTCACCTTGATAAGTAGGTAATAAAGCCACATGTGCTAACATTTTTGGTAATTCACTATTAGGTTTTTCTAAAACAATTTTTAATGTATTCGCATTCACAGCTTCTACACCAAGCGCATTTGCAGGTTTCTCACCTAAAACAACCGCTTGTGCTTGTTTTATTCCCGTAAAAATCAAATATGCGCTAAGTGGAGAATGCGGTTTCTGCTGCGCCAGCCGTTGCCAACTCAACACAAAATCAGATGCACTCACCGATTCGCCATTCGACCAAGTCGCTTTTTCATCTAAAATAAACAGCCAAGTGCGATTATCTTCTGTAACCCAGTTTTGAGCAACCGCCGGTACGATATTGCCTTTGGTATCAAAAGCAGTTAACCCAACAAACAGATCGCGCACTAATGCCCCTTCGCTATTATGCGTTACCCAATGTGGATCTAATACAAAACTTTCTGCATAAAACGCCCGCCTTAAAGTATGCGCTTTATTTTGCGTTTGTTGCATTTCTGCTATCTGTTGTTTTTTTTCAGGAGAAGTGTTGAGCTTATCGCAGCCCGTTATCACCGATATACAAGCGGTCAAAATCATCACAAATTTTACCAATTTGCGATCAAAAACGTTGCGATTTATTCGTTTTTTGCTCATTAAGCCCAACTCTCCTATAACATTGCGCTATTATACGAGATAAGCGAATAAACAAAAACACCTAAAGCCCAAAGGGTTTTAGGTGTTTAATATTACTTAAACTTAGTGATTTGCTGTATTCGCAGAAAGAGATTCTAAAAACTCTTCACTGATATCAATAGATGCACGTTCACGCAGATCTTTCATAAAATCATCACGTAAAACAGAGCCTTCTTCTCGATTGAATTGCGCAATCAACGGTTGGAATTCAGCTAAAGTACCATCAGTTACGCTATCTAATGCCACAATCGTAATATCGCCTTCTTTATTGCGAGATTGCGCAAAAGTTGCTTTATCTGCTGGTTTTGGCATTGCAAATAAAGTGTTTGCTAATACTGCATCTTCAATTTTTGCTTGAGCATAAACGAAAGTTTTTGCTGGCGCAAAATTCACGTTGACAGACTGGCCTTCATTTAATGCTTTCACATCACTTTCTACTTTTGCTAATAAAGCATGTTCTGCTTTTTGACGTTTAACCGCTGCTTCCACCTCTTTAGCTGCTTGCTCAAACGTTTTCACGCTAGAAGGCTGGTAGTCACTTACACGGACAATTAAAGTCGCAGGCGTGTTATCACGGCTTACATCAAAGGCCTCAGAGTTTTGCCCACTTTGACGTAAATCGCCTTCAAATAATGCTTTAATCACTTTATCATTTGCTAATACAGCAGGTACATTTTCACGGCTAAATGCTTCGGTTTTTTGTACTGTTAAACCTGCATTTTTCGCTACCACCTCTAATGAACCACTATTTTCTACCGCATCATTTGCCATTTGGCTTGCGACTGAAGAATAAGCACTGTCTTTTAATTGTGATTGAAGTGTAGCAACAATTTGTGCTTTAACTTGCTCAAGTGGTAATACGATTTCTGCTTTACGATCTAATAATTTGATTAAATGATAATTGCCATCCACTTTAATCACAGGGCTAACTTTACCAACAGTTAATACATCCGCAGCGTACTCAAAAGCCTCCGGATAAGTTCCTTTAGCTGCCCAACCTAAATCACCGCCATTCCCTGCTGATAATTGATCTTGCGATTTTTCTTTTGCTAACTGAGCAAAATCTGCACCATTTTGTAAAGCTTGCGCAATTTCATTTGCTTGTGCTTCATCCGCTACTTGAATATGCGCTAAACGACTTTCACCACGTATTGTGAAAGCATCGCGATTTTTCGCATAATCATCTTCAATTTGTGCATCTGTTAATGTCGCTTTATCCTTTACCGCTTCAGGTGTTAATAACACATATTCTACGGTAACCTTTTCAGGGTTCATTAAAGTTGCTTTATGTGCATCATAATAGGCTTGTAATTCTTGCTCAGAAGCGGTCTGTTTTTGTGCTTCATCTGCAATAGAAAAGGTTGCGATGCGCGCTTGACGTTTTTGCAACAACCATTTTGCCATTTGAGTTTGTTGTGCAGGCACAGTAAAGTGACTTACTAAAACACCCTCTTGGATTTGATCAAATAAAATCCCTTGAGCAATCATTGCCGCATAACCATCTGCAGTAACTTGTGCATTACGTAATGCTGCTAAATAAAGATCGTTATTGAACTTACCATCTTGTTGGAACGCAGGATTACTTACGATCGTTTTCTTGATTTGATCCGCTCCCACACCTAATTTTAATTCGTTAGCGTATTGACGGAACAATTCATTATCAATCAAACCGTCAAGGACAGATTGGTTAAATTGCGCTGCAAATTCTGGATTATCTAATAAATCCCATGCTTTTTCGCCTTGTCGGTTCACTAAATCCGTTTGTTGACGGTTTTTCACTTGTTGGAATTGCTCTTGAGAAATTTCAACACCATTAACTTTTACCGCATAATTACTGCGGCCAACCAAGTTTGTTCCAATCCCGCCTAATACAAACGAAAGCATTACTAAAGTAAATACAAATTTAAAAACTGGACGGTTCGTCCAGTCATTCCATCTTTCAATCATTCAATCAATCCTATCTTGCACGGAAATAATATAAAAATTAGCGGAATTATACTGTAAAGTTGCCTATTCTCAAACGACAAATTAATACAAAGCCTATGCGCTTTTTGCAAAATTTCTCTCAAATTCAACCGCTTGTTATGCTTTTTTCTTTTCATTTTTAACAAAATTTGATTTAATTTCTTCTCTAATCTGCCTTTTATCATGAGGAATTACCATGGGTATTTATGCCTATCTCTGTTTTCTTTCCGCTCTCTCGATTTTACTCGGCTTTATTACCAGCAAAATCAGCGCCAAAGTGCAATCTACGATTGCCATTACTGCTGCTGCGATGGTTTGCTCACTTTTAGTCTGGATTCTCGGCTCACTTGGTTGGTTTAAAATTGATGAAATCGCAAAAAGCGTGATGGAGCAAATTGACTTCAAAAGCTTCCTACTTAACGGGATTTTAGGCTTCTTACTCTTTGCCGGCTCATTAGGTGTTAAATTACCAGTGTTAAAAGATCAAAAATGGGAAATTACCACCTTTGCTCTCTTCTCAACACTGGCATCAACCTTCTTTATTGCCATTATTATTTGGGCTTTTGCTAATCTTATTGGTTTACCAATTGATTTTATTTATTGTGTGGTTTTTGGTGCCTTAATTTCTCCAACCGACCCGATTGCCGTATTGGCAATTATCAAAAACTTACGCGCCCCAAAACGATTATCTATGCAAGTTGAAGGCGAATCACTTTTCAATGATGGCGTAGGTTTGGTTATTTTCGTGACGGTTTTTGCTGTTGCTTTTGGCGGACAAGAAGCGACATTTTCTGGCATTTCAAGCTTATTTTTGCATGAAGCTATCGGTGGGATTTTATTCGGATTCGTGCTAGGTTTTATTGCACATATTCTCATTTCTAGCACGGATGATGGTTCTTTAGAAATTCTTATTACGTTGACTATTCCAACGGCTGGCTTCATGTTTGCGAGCAATATCTTACACGTTTCTGGAGCTTTAGCGATGGTAGTTGCAGGTATCATGATTGGTAACTGGACTCGCCGTTCTGGCTTCTCTGAACAGAGCCAACGTTATTTAGATCACTTTTGGGAGATGATTGACCATTTCTTAAACTCGTTACTCTTCTTCCTTATCGGTTTTGCGCTTCTCTTGGTAGATTTTAATATTTACGGCATTGTGTTAATGATTGCTGCTATTCCAGCTTGTTTAGCTGCACGCTATTTAAGTTTATGGATTCCCTTTAAAGTGATGCAACAATTTAGAACATACAACCCTTACACCTTAAAAATCATGACTTGGGGTGGCTTACGAGGTGGTTTGGCACTAGCCATGGCGCTTTCTATTCCGAGCAAAACAGCCTTTGCCGGCGATATTGATGTTAAAGATATTATTTTGGTGATGACCTATGCGGTAGTAATGTTCTCGATTTTAGTACAAGGCTCAACCATTGAACCGAGTATTCGTAAATCAAAAACCGTTGACCCAAATAGAGAAGCTTATTTGCAACCAAGCAAAAGTTCACATTAAAAATGCAAATTTTAGTTGAAATTTAACCGCTTTATCTTTAAAATTTTGGCTTCCTGTCCTCGCTGAGTTAGAGATCGGCGAGTGATGTATTATCAACCCTTAACAAAAAGGAAAATAACATGTCTCTAAGCGTAGAAGCAAAAGCGAAAATCGTTGCTGAATTTGGTCGTGATGCAAAAGATACTGGTTCTTCAGAAGTTCAAATTGCATTATTAACAGCACAAATCAACCACTTACAAGCACACTTTGCTGAGCACAAAAAAGATCACCACGGTCGTCGTGGTTTATTACGTATGGTTTCACGCCGTCGTAAATTATTAGACTACTTAAAACGTACTGATCTTGCTAAATATTCAGAAACTATTGCACGTTTAGGTTTACGTCGCTAATTTCAGAATTAATGAAAACCGAGCTTTGGCTCGGTTTTTTTATGTGTAATGATTATGGAATTCCAACATCTTAAACTTTTCATTGATTTAGCCCAAAGCCGTAGTTTTATCCGCACAGCAGAAAAAAACTATATGAGTGCTTCAACGCTTACCCGCCAAATTCAACAAATTGAAGAAAAAATCGGGCAACCACTATTGATCAGAGATAACCGCCAAGTGCATTTAACCGATGCTGGCAGAAAATTCTTAGAATTTGCCAATCAAAGCTGGGCGCATTGGCAACAATTTCAGCATCAATTATCAAGTAATCAAACGGAATTAGAGGGCGAACTCAAGCTTTTTTGCTCGGTGACGGCAACTTATAGCCACCTGCCTGCAATTTTAGAGCGCTTTCGTCAACGCCATCCAAAAGTAGAAATTAAGCTTAATACAGGAGATCCCTCGCAAGCATTAAGCAATGTACAATCTATGCAAGCTGATCTTTCGCTCGCAGGCAAACCTGAATCGCTACCTACCAACATTGATTTTCACTATATTGATGAAATTAAACTCTCACTGATTGTGCCACGTATCGCTTGTGCCGCAACGCAATTATTGCAACAGCAGCCAATTAACTGGCAAGAAATGCCATTTATTCTGCCACTAGATGGCCCTGCTCGAAAACGTATTGATCATTGGTTTAAAACCCAGAAAATAAAATCTCCAAAAATTTATGCTACTGTTGCAGGACATGAAGGTATTGTCCCAATGGTTGCGCTTGGTTGTGGTGTTGCCCTACTACCTGATGTCGTTATTCAACATAGCCCAGCTAACAGCCAAGTCTCTTATTTTCACTTACCCGTTCCGATTGAACCGTTTGAGCTTGGTGTTTGTGTCCAACATAAACGCTTACAAGAACCTGTGCTCAATGCTTTTTGGAAATTGCTTTCTAAATAGCAACAAGCGGTAGAATTTGCAAATTATTTTGCAAATTCTACCGCTTAATATCATAGATTATCTGACTACTTAATGTATTGTTTTACACCTGGTAAAAGAAGATCTTTAACCTCTTCTAGCTCTAAATATACAGAACCTTGATTTCTGCCTAAATAAATCCCAACACCAGTATTAGTTAATGACATATATAGATCATCTTCAATAGAAAAATGCTCCCCACCATATATTCGATTCTCCGATTCTATTTTTTTCTCGAAAAGTACTTCTAACTTTTTCTTATTTGCTTTTGGAAAGATATCGATAAACGTTGCTCTTTTCTTTTTCACTAAATCAAAAGTCGCCTCAAATTCATAGTCCTCAGAGACATTTCCATATTCAGGATACCAGTCCCAATTTTGAAAATTAAACGTAACAAATTTTGAAAATTGACCAACTAGCTCAACCTTAACTTTTTCACCAATAGATCCAGGTGTAGTACAACCTTCTTCAAAAGAATCATTCTTAAATTTCTTTTCTAAAGCCTTAACTGCATCAGTTCTTGTCAGTAAAGATTTGGGTTCAACATTTAAGATATATGAGAATAAAATGCTATCAAGCCAATCAATATTAGTTCTATCCATAGTTACAGAAATAGTAAAAATATTTTCATATTTCTTTTCATCACAATGATTTAGTAAATTAACTACTCTACTTTTCTCAAATAATATGTCCTTTTTTGTGCTTATTTTGGGAATATTTGTAGAGGCTAGATTATCTTCGGCTGGCTTTAATGTAGCTGCCTTAGCAGAAAGTGATTCTGCTCTCTCTTTATTTAAATCCATTAAACACTTCTGCTTATTATCGCTAATTTCGCAGTTTTTATTACGGTTGACTAACCACGCTTTTTGAGCTTCTTCAAAAGCTAACGCTTTTTCAGGATCTGCTTTTTGATAGTTTGCATAAATAGCATTATAAGATTTAGTAATTTGTTTTTTATAAACATCTGAAGCTTTTTCTGCACAAAGTTCAATAATACCATCCGTTGATGCTCCAGCTTTATCTAAACAAGCTTGGTAAGGGTCACTTTCAGCAAATGCTGAAGTTGATAATGCTAACGTAGAGAGGAGGAAAATTTTTTTCATAGTTAATTCCTTTTAGTTGATTTGGGTTTTCTTTAAGATTTTCATTTCAGGTAATTTGACTTCATATTCAAATTTTTTACTTGGCATTGCATTACCATCATTTTCAGCGTATTCGCTACTCACTATTGAAATTATACCGATTTCTTTTTGGGTTACTTTTTCAATAAAACGTGGGTTAATTTCAGAATTTAAAGTAAATAAATCATATTCTTTAGGTTCAGTAATAGAGATGTAACCATTTTTCATTAAAGCTGATGGACCAAAATAAACTGGTGTTAATTTCGCAAAATTGGTACCACTACCACCATCACAATCGCCATAATAAATAACAACATAAGAAACTATGCCATCTTCTTTATCTTCCTCCATTAAAAAAACATTTTTATCAGGAGATTTTCCAACAAGAGGAGTAACTTCGCAATAAACTGCATTACCAAATCCCATAGCTTTTTGATAAGCTATTTTGACTTGTTCGGTATGAGTATGTGCATGAACTAAAGAAGATAGTGAAAATAATGTAAGCGCAAGAAAGGATTTTTTCATAGAATTTTCCGTAATTAGATGAAATAGTTTAGCTATCATACTAACTAATTATTTTTTGCAACTTACTTTCAATATGATTTTATATCCTGTCAAATTAGAAAATAAAACCCGTTAATAACGGGTTAAATAATTAAACAAAAAGCGAGAGCCTAAAACTCTCGCTTTTTCACTTTTATTATAGAAACTTATAAAATTTCTTTTGCTTTAGCCACTACGTTTTCAACAGTGAAACCGAAGAGTTTGAATAATTCATTCGCAGGTGCAGATTCACCAAAGCTATTCATACCCACGATCTTACCTTCAAAACCAACGTATTTATACCAGAAATCAGATAACTGTGCTTCAATCGCCACACGTTTAGTTACCGCTTTAGGTAATACTGCTTCACGGTATGCTGCATCTTGTTTATCAAACACATTGGTGCTTGGCATTGAAACTACACGGACTTTTTTACCTTCAGCTTCAAGCACTTCAGCTGCTTTAACCGCTAACTCAACTTCAGAGCCTGTTGCAATGAAGATTAAATCTGGTGTACCCGCGCAATCTTTTAAGATATAACCTCCACGAGCAATATCTGCTAGTTGTGCAGCATTACGTGGTTGTTGTTGCAGATTTTGACGTGTAAAGATTAACGCACTTGGGCCTTCTTTACGTTCAATAGCTGCTTTCCACGCTACTGCAGATTCCACTTGATCAGCTGGACGCCATGTTTCAAGATTTGGAATATAACGTAATGATGCGGTTTGTTCTACCGGTTGATGGGTTGGGCCATCTTCACCTAAACCAATTGAATCGTGCGTATAAACAAAGATTGAACGTTGTTTCATTAACGCCGCCATACGTACTGCATTATGAGCATATTCGTAGAACATTAAGAAGGTTGCACCGTAAGGAATAAAGCCGCCATGTAATGCAATACCGTTCATAATGGCAGACATACCGAACTCACGCACACCGTAGTTGATATAGTTACCATCTACATTATGATCAGCACGAATTGGTTTTGAACCAGACCATAAGGTTAAGTTTGAACTTGCTAAGTCTGCTGAACCACCAAGTAATTCTGGTAATACGTGTGCATAAGCTTCAATTGCGTTTTGTGATGCTTTACGGCTTGCAATCGCTGCTGGATTTGCTTGTAATTTTTCAACAAACGCTTGGCTTTCTTGTGCCCAATTTGCTGGTAATTCACCGCTTACACGACGTTTAAATTCTGCTGCTAATTCAGGGTATGCTGCTTCATATGCTGCAAATTTAGCATCCCATGCGCGCTCTTGCTCTGCACCTTTTGCTTTAGCATCCCATTGTGCATAAACATCTGCAGGGATTTCGAATGGTGCATAAGTCCAATTTAATGCCTTACGAGTTAATTCAATTTCTTCATTACCTAATGGCGCACCATGACAATCATGTGATGCTGATTTATTTGGAGAACCGTAACCAATAATAGTTTTACAAATAATTAATGTTGGACGATCTTTTTCTGCTTTTGCATTCTCAATAGCAAATTTGATTTGTTCCGCATCATGACCATCAACATTGCGGATAACTTGCCAGCCATAAGCTTCGAAGCGTTGTGCAGTATCATCTGAGAACCAACCATCAACATGACCATCAATAGAGATATTGTTATCGTCATAGAATGCGATAAGTTTGCCTAAGCCTAAAGTTCCAGCTAAAGAACAAGCTTCATGCGAAATACCTTCCATTAAACAGCCATCACCTAAAAACGCGTAGGTGTAATGGTCAACAATTTCATGACCCTCACGGTTAAATTGACCTGCTAAAGTTTTCTCAGCAATTGCCATCCCAACCGCATTGGTAATACCTTGGCCTAATGGACCTGTTGTGGTTTCAACACCTGGTGCATAACCATATTCTGGGTGGCCTGGGGTTTTTGAGTGTAATTGGCGGAATTGTTTTAAATCTTCAATAGAAAGATCATAGCCGGTTAAATGTAATAAGCTATAAATTAGCATTGAACCATGACCATTAGACAGAACAAAGCGGTCGCGATCTGCCCATTTAGGATTGGTCGGGTTATGTTTTAAGAAATCACGCCATAAAACTTCGGCAATATCTGCCATTCCCATTGGCGCGCCCGGGTGACCTGAGTTCGCTTTTTGTACTGCATCCATACTTAAAACACGAATTGCATTCGCTAGTACTTTACGTTCTGCCATTGTAATCTCCTCATCGAAAATGACTGTTTTTGATTAGTTATGATTGTAATAGATTTCAAAAGAAAACTCAAAACAATCAGCCCGTTTGTAATTCAACTCACAAACTACGTCTCACCGAAACAAGCGGTGAGTTTTTATGATTTTTTTACCAATTAAAGTTTATTTAAATACTGCCCAAACTGGAGAGTGATCTGATGGTTTTTCCATTGCACGAATCTCTAGATCAATCCCCGTTTCTACACAGCGCTCCGCCAGTGATTTTGATGCTAATATCAAGTCAATTCTTAATCCACGGTTATCATCAAAACCTTTTGAGCGATAATCAAACCATGAAAATTTATCATTAGCCTGTGGATTCATTTGGCGAAATGTGTCAACCAGACCATAGTCATATAAACGCGCTAGCCACTCACGTTCTTCAGGTAAAAATGAGCATTTACCATCGCGCAACCAACGTTTACGGTTTGGCTCACCAATGCCAATATCTAAATCGGTTGGGCTAATATTCATATCGCCCATAATAACAATTGGATGACTTGGTTTTAATTCAGTTTCCAAATAATGTTGTAAATCTGCATAAAATTTAGCTTTTGCTGGGAATTTAGTTTCATGGCTACGATTTTCCCCTTGTGGGAAATAGCCATTTAATACGGTTAATACCCCAAATTCAGTTTCAATATCAGCCATAATCATACGTTTTTGAGCATCAGGCTCATCATTTGGAAAACCTCTGCGCACAGCAAGCGGTGCTTTTTTAGTAAGCAGCGCTACACCATAATGCCCTTTTTGTCCATGATGAAAAATATGGTAGCCTAAATTTTCAACTAAATGATGTGGAAACTCTTCATCAGCCACTTTGATTTCTTGTAAACCAATCACATCTGGCTGATGTTTATCAATAATAGCTTCTAATTGATGTGGTCTGGCACGTAATCCATTGATATTAAAAGAGATAAATTTCATTTTTTCCTTAAGTGAGAAATGGATAATAGCCTTATGCTATTATCCATATGTGTAAAGATTAGAGAATCATTGCCGCAATCCAACCAAACACTAATAACGGAATATTAAAGTGTAAGAAAGTTGGCACAACAGAATCCCAAATATGATCGTGTTTACCGTCTGCATTTAAGCCTGAAGTTGGCCCTAACGTAGAATCGGATGCTGGAGAACCCGCATCGCCTAGCGCGGCTGCCACCCCAACAATCGACATCGTTGCTAACGGTGAGAAACCAAAAGAAACACACAGAGGCACATAAATAGAAGTAATAATTGGCACTGTCGAGAAAGAAGAACCGATACCCATCGTAATTAACAAGCCAACAACTAACATCAACGCTGCAGCCATTTCTTTCGATGTAATCGCATCTTTTAGGCTTTCAATTAACTGCATTACTCCGCCTGTTGAATTAACAACGTTTGCATAACCAGAAGCTGCAATCATCACAAAGCCAATCATCGCCATTAAGCGTAAGCCTTGTTGGAAAATATCATTACTCTCTTTAAGTCTAAATACGCCACCTAATGCGAAAATCACTAAACCAACTAAACCGCCCATTACAGTCGAATTTGTGGCTAATTGTACGCTACAAGTCGCTAAAATGGCTGCTACGCTCACGCCAATATGATAAGGCTTCACGCGTGCAACACGTTGAGCAATATCTTCTGATGTCGGTTCAGGCGTATTTTCAAGATAAGTGCGTGGTTTACGATAAGAAACAAAAAACGCAAATAACAACCCAGCCACCATCCCCAATACTGGCACAGACATCGCTTTAGTCATTTCAGCTGTTGTAGCCACCACACCATATTGTTCACCAACTTGGTTGATATTTTTCACTAAAACACTTTCTAAGAAGATCTGACCAAAGCCTGCAGGAATAATCATATACGTTGCTGTTAAACCAAAAGTGAGCGCACAAGCGACCGCTCTGCGGTCCATTTTTAATTGGTTCATGACACTTAACAGTGGTGGAACAACAATTGGAATAAAGGCAATATGGATTGGAATTAAGTTTTGTGACGACATAGAAAACGCCACTAACACAAATAAAAGAATATATTTGAACCAAAAGACTGAACGACCAGATGGGCGTTTACCAAAACTTTGAATAATTTTAAACGCCAGTAAATCGGTTACCCCAGATCTCGATAACGCCACCGCAAACGCACCAAGCACTGCGTAGTTCATCGCTGTTTCTGCACCGCCACCTAATCCGCCAGAGAAATTTGTAATCGTAATTTTTAACGCATTAAAAAGCGTCAATAACGCTGATTGATCAACGGCAGGTTGATAGTGCCCAAGCACACCGCAAGTTAATGCGGCAATAATTAACGAAATAACCACGTTAACCCTCAGCAAACTGAGTACTAAAAGCACAATAATCGAAAGCACAACATCATTTGATAACATGATAAACCCTCGTAAATAAAGACAATACCTTAATGTAACGAAAAATGAAGGCAAATCAAGCCTTTTTTCTCTTTTGTAAAACTTTTTTGATTTCTGACCGCTTGTAGTAACACGCGCTCAACAAAAACATATAAACTGAAAATAAAACCCCTGTTTTTATTGACAGCTCAACCTTATCAATTATACTGTTTTTCCATTCAGTTATTTTAGGAATTTTAATATGACACAAGCAACCATTGATATTCGTTTAGCCAATATGCAAAAAATGGAACAACACAAATTTAATCGCCTGTTAGCTATTTTACAAACCGAAGTAGAAAAAGCGTTTTCTGATGCTATTGTACGAGTTCGCCCTTCTCAATCTATGAGCGATGTCTCGGTATTTGGTTTAGGAAAAAATGGGAAAAATGAAGTTGTCGCATTTCTTGAAAACTTATTTAACGAGAGTTCTGCCTTTGATGATCTCAATGAAGATTATTATTAACGATTAAAAAATCATCAAAAATATCCTTTTGAACAATTTTTTCTCTTTTCCCTCTTGAAAAAGACTTGACAAACGCCATTTATTGCATCGTTGAAACGGTAAGCACTTCCGTTCGATACCGATTATTAAAATTTTAACGAGGTAATAAATATGAATTTTGAAAAATTTACCACTAAATTACAGGAAGCCTTAGCTGAAGCCCAATCTTTAGCCGTAGGCAAAGACAATCCTTATATTGAGCCAGCCCATTTACTTTATGCGTTAATAAAGCAAGAAGGCAGCTCAATTGCACCGCTTTTTACCGCATTAAACATTCAGCCAACAAAACTGATTAGCGAATTAGAGAACATTTTAAACCGCTTGCCGACCGTGCAAGGTAGCAATAATACACAGTTATCACAACAACTAGCTCGATTATTAAACCAAGCTGATAAGCTTTCACAACAATTCAATGATAGCTTTATTTCATCAGAATTATTTGTGTTAGCCGCACTTGAAGATAACGGTGATTTAGGAAAATTATTCAAACAACTTGGCTTAACCAAAGAGAAAGTTGCACAAGCGATTAGTCAAATCAGAGGGGGAGATAACGTGAATACACAAAATGCAGAAGAAACTAGACAAGCACTTAAAAAATATACGATTGATTTAACCGAGCGTGCAAAAGCCGGGAAATTAGATCCGGTTATTGGACGTGATGAAGAAATCCGCCGTGCTGTACAAGTATTACAACGCCGTACCAAAAATAACCCTGTTTTAATTGGTGAACCTGGTGTAGGTAAAACTGCGATTGTAGAAGGGCTAGCACAACGTATTGTTAATGGTGAAGTGCCAGAAGGCTTAAAAAATAAACGTGTACTTTCATTAGATATGGGTGCCTTGATTGCTGGGGCAAAATACCGTGGCGAATTTGAAGAACGTTTAAAAGCAGTATTAAACGAACTTGCTAAAGAAGAAGGACAAGTGATCCTCTTTATTGATGAAATCCATACCATGGTTGGCGCCGGTAAAACTGATGGTGCGATGGATGCAGGTAACTTGTTAAAACCAAGCCTTGCACGTGGTGAATTACACTGCGTCGGTGCAACGACTTTAGATGAATACCGCCAATATATCGAAAAAGATGCAGCACTTGAACGTCGTTTCCAAAAAGTATTAGTAGATGAACCAACGGTTGAAGATACAATTGCGATTTTGCGTGGCTTAAAAGAACGTTATGAGATCCATCACCACGTTCAAATTACTGACCCTGCGATTGTCGCAGCTGCTACACTTTCTCATCGTTATATTAGCGATCGTCAATTACCAGATAAAGCGATTGACTTGATTGATGAAGCGGCTTCTAGCTTACGTATGGAAATTGATTCCAAACCTGAGCCATTAGATAAATTAGAGCGCCGTATCATTCAATTAAAATTAGAACGCCAAGCCTTACAAAAAGAGGAAGATGAAGCAAGCCGTCAACGTCTTGCAAAACTTGATGAAGAATTGGCAGCAAAAGAACGTGAATACTCTGAATTAGAAGAAGTATGGAAAGCGGAAAAATCTGCATTACTGGGAACACAGCACATTAAAACTGAGTTAGAAAACGCACGTATTGCAATGGATCAAGCTCGCCGTGAAAATAACTTTGAGAAAATGTCAGAGTTACAATATGGAAAAATTCCAGCACTTGAAAAACAATTGCAAGAAGCGGTAAAACGTGAAGAGGAAGGAAGCGAAAATCACTTACTTCGCACTAAAGTCACTGATGAAGAAATCGCAGAAGTGCTTTCTAAAGCAACAGGTATTCCTGTTTCAAAAATGATGGAAGGTGAGAAAGAAAAACTCTTGCGTATGGAAGAAGTTTTACATAGCCGTGTAATTGGACAAAATGAAGCGGTTGAAGCGGTTGCTAATGCCATTCGTCGTAGCCGTGCTGGTTTATCAGATCCAAATAAACCAATTGGTTCCTTCTTATTCTTAGGACCAACCGGCGTGGGTAAAACTGAGCTTTGTAAAACGTTAGCTAGCTTCCTATTTGATGACCCTGATGCAATGGTGCGTATTGATATGTCAGAGTTTATGGAAAAACATAGCGTTTCACGCTTAGTGGGTGCACCTCCAGGTTATGTTGGTTATGAAGAAGGTGGTTACTTAACAGAGGCGGTTCGTCGTCGTCCATATTCTGTGGTTTTACTTGATGAAGTGGAAAAAGCACATCCTGATGTCTTTAACATTTTATTACAAGTGCTTGATGATGGTCGCTTAACCGACGGACAAGGCAGAACTGTTGATTTCCGTAATACTGTAGTGATTATGACTTCAAACCTAGGCTCTCACTTAATCCAAGAAGCGCCAGAGGCAAGTTATGCCGAAATGAAAGCCTTAGTGATGTCAGTGGTAGGGCAACACTTCCGTCCAGAGTTTATTAACCGTATTGATGAGACTGTGGTCTTCCACCCATTAGGTCAAGAACACATTCGTGCAATTGCGCTCATTCAATTAGAACGCTTAATTAAACGCATGGCAGAACGTGGCTATGAAGTTACTGTTACTGACAATGCTATCGACCATATCGGCAAAGCTGGTTTCGATCCATTGTTTGGTGCACGCCCATTAAAACGTGCTATCCAACAAGAACTTGAAAACCCACTTGCACAACAAATCCTTGGCGGTAAATTATTACCAAATCGCCCAGTTGTAGTGGATTATAAAGATGAAAAATTAGTGATTGAAAACCACTAAACCTAAAACAGCAAAAGGGAGCGAAAGCTCCCTTTTTTTATATCGATATTTCAACCTACAAGCGGTTATTTTTCTTCAAAATTTTACCAATACTTGAACCTAACGTTCTAGCCCTAAATGTTGCTTATAGGCTTGTAAAGTGTTTTGCATCAGCATGGCAACCGTCATTGGACCTACCCCACCAGGAACTGGGGTGATAAAGCTTGCACGTTGCTGGGCTTCTTCATACGCCACGTCTCCTGTTAGTTTTCCCTCACTGTTACGATTGATGCCGACATCAATCACAATAGCGCCCTCTTTAATCCATTCTCCAGGAATAAAATTCGGTTTACCTACCGCCACAACTAAAATGTCAGCTTGGCGTATATGACTAGCTAAATCTTTAGTAAAACGATGTGTGACGGTTACTGTGCAACCACCAAGCAACAACTCCATCGCCATCGGGCGCCCAACAATATTTGATGCCCCAACGACTACCGCGTGTTTACCATACAAATCTACGCCCGTAGTTTCTAATAACTTCATGACCCCATAAGGTGTGCATGAACGAAGTGTTGGAATACGTTGACATAACCGCCCTACATTGTAAGGATGAAAACCATCTACATCCTTATGCGGAACAATGGCTTCAATCACCTTGGTTGAATCAATTTGTTTTGGTAATGGTAATTGCACCAAAATACCATCAATGCTTTCATCTTGATTCAGCTGTTCAATGAGCGTTAACAGCTCAGCTTCACTGGTTTGCTCCGGTAAATCGTAAGATTTAGAATAGATACCAATTTCTGCACAACTTTTACGTTTATTGGATACATAAACCTCAGAGGCTGGATCAGAGCCCACTAAAATTACCGCTAATCCTGGTGCTCTTGCACCTTTAGCTACTTGTTGTGTAATTTGCTCAGCAATCGCAGATTTCATCTCTTTTGCTAATGCAGTTCCCGAAATAATTTGTGCAGTCATCTTTCTCTCCGAATCGTCATCAGAAAACGTTTGCGTTATTGTCGCAAAAAAAAGAAAAATTAGTAAGCAAATTTTAAAACCGATTAAATATACGCCGTTTAACTCAATTCCGAGAAAAAAAATTTGACGAAAAATCTCTCATCCTATAATATGCCTCTCACTTATCGGCGAGTAGCGCAGCTTGGTAGCGCAACTGGTTTGGGACCAGTGGGTCGTAGGTTCAAATCCTATCTCGCCGACCACTCTTTATTTTTCAGAAATCCTTTCTTTTATATTTCTTAACTCTGCGCCCTTAGCTCAGCTGGATAGAGCAACGCCCTTCTAAGGCGTGGGTCAAAGGTTCGAATCCTTTAGGGCGTGCCATTTATCTTAAAATCTTTTCAACAAGCGGTCATTTTTTAATTTAATTTTGCAAATTTTTAACAAAATTCCATTTTTTTATGATCTAGCGCAAAGATTTTTCATCAGCTAACAAAGAATGATTATGGCGAATAAGTTAAATAATCGTTAGAATAATACCGTTTAAATTAACATCCGTGTAATTTAATAAAAGTGTTTGGACAAATTGTTCAGACCTTAGTTTATTCAGTAAATCATCTCATTATAAAATTTATATGAGAGAAGGAGTGATTATGCAGGTCTCTAGACGTAAGTTCTTTAAGATCTGTGCAGGTGGTATGGCGGGAACGTCTGCTGCGATGTTGGGCTTTGCACCAGCAACCGCTTTAGCAGCACCGCGTGAATACAAATTATTACGAGCGTTTGAATCTCGTAACACCTGTACATATTGTTCTGTAAGCTGCGGTATGTTGCTATATAGCACAGGCAAACCTTACAATGCATTAAGCAGCCACACAGGTACAAATACCCGTTCTAAATTATTCCACCTTGAAGGTGACCCTGACCATCCAATCAGCCGCGGAGCATTATGTCCAAAAGGTGCGGGTGCATTAGACTATATCAATAGTGAAAGCCGTGCACTATACCCGGAATACCGTGCACCAGGTTCTGATAAATGGGAACGTATTTCTTGGGAAGACGCAGTTAAACGCATTGCTCGCCTTATGAAAGCAGACCGTGATGCCAACTTTGTAGAAAAAGATGCAAGTGGCAAAACTGTTAACCGTTGGACAACCACAGGTATTATGACTGCCTCAGCTATAAGCAACGAGGCTGCACTTCTTACTCACAAATGGGTGAGAATGTTAGGCATAGTGCCGATGTGTAACCAAGCGAATACTTGACACGGACCAACGGTAGCAAGTCTTGCTCCATCATTTGGTCGCGGTGCCATGACAAATAACTGGGTTGACATCAAAAACGCCAATCTTATTCTTGTTCAAGGCGGTAACCCTGCTGAAGCTCACCCTGTTGGCTTCCGTTGGGCAATTGAAGCGAAGAAAAACGGCGCGAAAATCATCGTGGTTGACCCTCGCTTTAACCGTACAGCTTCTGTAGCTGATCTTCATGCGCCAATCCGTTCCGGTACTGACATTGCATTCTTCTTGGGTGTAATTCGTTATTTATTGGAAACGAATCAAATTCAACACGAATACGTTAAACATTATACCAATGCTTCATTCTTAATTGATGAAGGCTTCAAATTTGAAGATGGTTTATTCGTAGGCTTTGATGAAGAAAAACGTTCTTATGATAAATCAAAATGGAACTACCAATTTGATGAGAATGGTTTTGCTAAACGTGATATGAGCTTACAAGATCCACGTTGTGTCATTAACATTCTAAAAGATCACGTTTCTCGCTATACGCCTGAAATGGTTGAACGTATTACTGGTGTAAAACAAAAAACCTTCTTACATATTTGTGAAGAAATTGGTAAAACCTCTGCGCCAAATAAAACCATGACGCACTTATATGCGTTAGGTCTTACTGAGCACACAATCGGTACACAAAATATTCGTTCAATCGCGATGATCCAATTACTCTTAGGTAATATGGGTATGCCTGGTGGCGGTATTAATGCGTTGCGTGGACACTCAAACGTACAAGGTACTACAGATATGGGCTTATTGCCGACATCTTTACCTGGTTATATGCGTCTACCAAACGATAAAGATACTTCTTATGAGCAATATATCAATGCGATTACGCCAAAAGATATCGTACCAAACCAAGTAAACTACTATCGTAATACATCGAAATTCTTCGTCAGTCTGATGAAAACGTTCTATGGTAATAACGCGACTAAAGAAAACGGTTGGGGCTTTGACTTCTTACCAAAATCTGACCGCTTATACGACCCTATCACTCATGTTAAATTAATGAATGATGGCAAATTAAATGGCTGGATTTTACAAGGTTTCAACGTATTAAACTCATTACCGAACAAAAACAAAACTGTTGCGGGTATGAGCAAGTTGAAATTCTTAGTGATTATGGATCCTCTTCAAACTGAATCTTCTGAATTTTGGAAAAACTTTGGTGAATCAAACAATGTAAATTCTGCTGAAATTCAAACAGAAGTATTCCGTTTACCAACAACCTGTTTCGCAGAAGAAGATGGTTCTATCGCGAACTCTGGCCGTTGGGCGCAGTGGCACTGGAAAGGTTGTGACCAACCAGGTGAAGCACTACCAGATGCAGAAATTCTTTCTATGATTCGTGAAGAGATGCATCATCTCTATCAAGAAGACTTGAAAAAAGGTATTCAACCAAAAGGTTTAGAATCTTTTGAAGCGATGACTTGGAACTATGCACAACCACATTCTCCAAGCTCTGAAGAGTTAGCGAAAGAATTAAATGGTTATGCGCTTGAGGACATTTACGATCCTAATGGCAACTTAATGTATAAAAAAGGCCAATTACTCAGCGGCTTTGCCCATTTACGTGATGATGGTACTACCTCAGCAGGTAACTGGATTTATGTTGGCCAATGGACAGAAAAAGGTAACCAAATGGCAAACCGTGACAACTCTGACCCATCAGGCTTAGGTTGTACATTAGGTTGGGGCTTTGCGTGGCCAGCAAACCGCCGTGTTCTTTATAGCCGTGCTTCTCTTGATATTAACGGTAATCCTTGGGATAAACACCGTCAATTAATCAAATGGAACGGTAAAAACTGGAACTGGTTAGATGTGGCTGACTATGGTACACAACCGCCAGGTTCTGATACAGCTCCGTTTATTATGTCTGCTGAAGGTGTAGGTCGTTTATTTGCAGTAGATAAAATTACAAGTGGTCCAATGCCTGAGCATTATGAACCAATTGAAAGCCCAATTGATGCGAATCCGTTACATCCGAAAGTATCTTCTGATCCAACGATTCGTATTTATAAAGAAGACCGTGAGTTTATCGGCTCAAACAAAGACTTCCCTTATGTGGCGACAACTTATCGTTTGACTGAACACTTCCACAGTTGGACAGCACAATCTGCGCTAAACATCATCGCTCAACCACAACAATTTGTGGAAATTGGTGAAAAACTAGCAGCAGAGAAAGGTATCCAAAAAGGTGATATGGTGAAAATTACTTCTCGCCGTGGCTATATTAAAGCCGTTGCAGTCGTAACAAAACGTCTGAAAGATTTAGAAATCGACGGACGCACTGTACACCATGTGGGTCTTCCAATTCACTGGAATATGAAAGCCTTAAATGGTAAAGGTAACCGTGGTTTCTCTACTAATACCTTAACACCATCTTGGGGTGAATCGGTCACACAAACACCAGAATATAAAACATTCTTGGTAAATATCGAGAAGGCGGAGGCATAATATGGCAGGTAATGGCGAAGGCGTTCAAACGCAAGATATTATTAAAGTCTCCGCAACATCGGGCTTAACATCACCGCCTCAAGCGAGAGATCATAAAGTAGAAGTATCCAAACTCATTGATGTGAGTACCTGTATCGGCTGTAAAGCTTGTCAGGTTGGCTGTTCAGAGTGGAATGACATCCGCTCTGATGTCAACGCACAATGTGTCGGGATTTACGATAACCCAGTTGATCTTAATGCGAAAGCATGGACAGTGATGCGCTTTAATGAAGTGGAAGAAAACGATCGTTTAGAATGGTTAATCCGTAAAGACGGTTGTATGCACTGTGCAGAACCAGGCTGTCTAAAAGCTTGTCCAGCACCAGGTGCAATTATCCAATACGCTAACGGTATTGTAGACTTCCAATCAGACAAGTGTATCGGTTGTGGTTACTGTATTGCAGGTTGTCCGTTCAACATTCCACGTATGAACCCTGAAGACAATCGCGTGTACAAATGTACCCTTTGTGTGGATCGTGTTTCTGTTGGTCAAGAACCAGCTTGTGTGAAAACTTGTCCAACTGGCGCAATCCGTTTTGGTTCTAAAGAAGAGATGAAAATCTACGCAGAAAAACGTGTGGCTGATTTGAAATCTCGTGGCTATGAAAACGCTGGTCTTTATGACCCAGAAGGTGTGGGTGGTACACATGTTATGTATGTACTCCATCATGCAGATAAACCGGAACTTTATTCAGGATTACCAAAAGATCCACAAATTGACCCAACAGTCACCTTGTGGAAAGATATCTTGAAACCAGTAGCCGCTGTTGCAATGGGTGGTTTAGCGCTTGCTGAAATCGGACACTACTTAACAGTAGGCCCGAATGCGGAAGAAGACGTTGAAGATCATCACGAAACCGATGCTCATCAAGAAGGAGGCAAACATGAGTAAGAACAAAATTGAGATCAGCAATGATACTCGCGTGGTTCGTCACAGAACGCCTGCTCGCTTGAGCCACTGGTTTTTAGTAATCAGCTTCTTTTTAACCATGTTTACTGGGGTTGCATTTTTCTTCCCAGACTTTGCGTGGTTAACAGAAATTTTAGGTACGCCACAACTGGCACGTGCGATTCACCCTTTCACTGGGATTTTAATGTTTATCGCCTTTATTTACCTTGCGTTATTATATTGGGATCACAACGTTCCTGAGAAAAATGATATTCGCTGGGCAAAAGGTGTCGTTGAAGTTCTAAAAGGCAATGAGCACGCAGTTTCTGATAACGGTAAATATAACTTAGGTCAAAAAATGTTGTTCTGGACATTAAATCTAGCAATGTTGACCTTATTAATTACTGGTATCATTATGTGGCGCCAATATTTCTCGCACCACTTCTCAATTCCTGTATTGAGAATTGCAATTCTACTTCACTCAGCAAGTGCATTTATGCTATTTACCGGTATCTTGGTACATATGTATATGGCATTCTGGGTTAAAGGCTCAATTCGTGGCATCGTAGAAGGTTGGGTAACCGTTCGCTGGGCGAAAAAACACCACCCTAGATGGTATCGTGAAGAAGTTTTGCCGGAATTAGAAGAAGACCTAGAAAATGAAGCTAAAGGTAAAAAAGTAAAAGCCAAAGCTTTATTTAAAGGGATAAATGGCTAAAGCAAGAAAGTGCGGTTACAATAACCGCACTTTTTTATCAGCCCTTTTAGAGCAGCCTTATCTGCTCCAATATTACAGAGCACATTATGAGTATCAAAATTCTTTCGGTAGATGAAATCAAACAAAAAACGAACAGCTATGATGTTCCCCCGATTTTATTTGCCAACCCGAAAAATCTCTATCAACGCCGTGCTAAAAGATTAAGATCTTTAGCAGAAAATCATCCGCTAGCAAACTATCTTTTATTTGCTGCAGACTTAGTGGAAAGCCAATTAGCTGTATTAGAAAACCAGCCATTAGCCCCACAAGGAAACTTGCAAAACTTAGCAGAAATCCAACCGCTTGATGCGAAAACTTTTAAACGAGATGATATTTGGCTTACTTATTTAACTGCAATTTTGGCAGAAATTAAGCCTAAAGCTAACGACCAGATTTTAGCTACTATTGAATTACTAGAAAAATCAGCAAAAAGTGAATTAGAAGCGATGGCAACTGCCCTATTAAGCGAAGAATTCAACTTAGTGAGTGCTGATAAAGCTGTGTTCATTTGGGCGGCACTCTCACTTTACTGGGTACAATTAACTCAACAAATTCCGCACAACAGCCGTGTAGAGGATTATGACAACCTTCACCATTGCCCTGTTTGTGGTAGTGCACCTGTGGCAAGTATCGTGCAAATTGGTACCTCACAAGGGCTTCGCTATGTCCATTGTTCGTTATGTGAGAGTGAATGGAACCTTGTGCGAGCACAATGTACCAACTGCAATAATCAGAAAAATATAGAAATGTGGTCTTTAGATGAAAAACTTGCCGTTGTGCGTGCTGAAAGCTGTCATGAATGTGAAAGCTATCTAAAAATTATGTTCCAAGAAAAAGACCCATATGTGGAACCTGTCGCTGACGATCTTGCCTCACTCTTCCTAGATATGGAACTAGAAGAAAAAGGCTTATTCCGTAGCGGTTTAAACCCATTAATGTTCCCAGCAACTGAATCCTAATAAAAAAACCTGTGTAGAATCGATTCCACACAGGTTTTTTTCTTTATTGAAAGATTACCAACCCTTCACTACCCCACCGTTAAATAATTTTAACGCTTCTTGAAAAACTTCTTCTGTTTGGAAAGCTTTCACAAAGGTTTGTAAACGAGGGTCGTTTTTATTATCTTCACGGCTAACGACTAAGTTCACATATGGCGAATCTTTTGATTCTACAATCACACCATCTTTCTCTGGGCTTAATCCTGCTTGGCCTGCGTAAGTGTTATTGATAACAGCTAAATCCACATCATCTAATGAACGAGTTAATAACACCGTATCAACTTGTTTGATCTGAATATGTTTTGGATTCTCAATAATATCGTTTTCTGTTGAGAACAAGTTTTTCGAATCTTTTAATTTAATTAAACCATTCGCTTCAAGTAACAATAACGCACGGCCAGTATTACTTGGGTTGTTTGGAATAGCAACAATCGCACCGTCTTTTAACTCAGCTAACGTTTTTACCTTTTTAGAGTATGCCGCAATTGGCCATAATAATGTGTTACCAATTACCGCCATTTTATAACCACGATCTTTACTTTCTTGCTCTAAATAAGGCACAGTTTGGAATGCATTAGCATCTAAATCTTTTGCGTGTAACGCTGCATTTGGTTGCGTGTATTCCGTAAATTGTACTAATTCCACATCTAGGCCATATTTTTCTTTTGCAATTTTCACTGCTACTTCAGTCATTTGCGCCTCAGGCCCTGTCATCACGCCCACTTTTAATGGTTTCTGTACTTCAGCTGCTTTCTCTTCTTTACAACCGGTTAATGCTAATGCAGATACTAGCGCAACGCCTAATAATTTTGTTAATTTCATGTTAAATCCTTAAATTTGAGGAAAAAAATAAGCGGTGATATTTTTAGAAATATTTGCAAATCTCTCTTAAAATTCCACCGCTTGCAGAAAGTGAATTTACATCAAGTAAATTACCAACCTTTTACTACACCATCTTTAAAGTGTTTTTGTGCTTCTTGATACACTTCTTCCGTTTGGTAAGCTTTTACAAAGTCTTGAACCGCTTTGGTGTCTTTATTGTCTTTACGCGCCACAATAATATTCACATATGGAGAATCTTTATCTTCAACAAAAATACCATCGTTTGAACTTAATCCAACTTGACCCGCGTAAGTGTTATTTACTACCGCTAAATCCACATCATCTAATGCTTTTGCCGCCACAGAAGTATCCACTTCTTGTACTTTTAGATGTTTTGGATTCTCAATAATATCCATCGTTGTTGAGAATAAGTTGGTGTTATCTTTTAATTTAATTAAGCCTTGTTTTTCTAATAAAATCAACGCACGAGCAAGGTTAGATGGATCATTTGGTACTGCCACGACTGCACCATCTGCTAACTCATTCACTGATTTAATTTTTTTCGAATAACCCGCTAACGGATAAACAAAGGTATTACCAACAATCACTAAGTTGTCTAACCCTTTAGATGAGCTATCTTTATCTAAATAAGGTTTGTGCTGCATTGCATTCGCATCTAAATCACCTTTGCTCACAGCCGTGTTTGGTAATGCGTAGTCATTGAATAAAACAAACTCCACATCTAAGCCATATTTTTCTTTGGCAATGCTTGCTGCTTTTTCTGCAACAGTATGTTCAGGGCCTGACATTACGCCCACTTTAATTTTATTTGCTGCAGTAGCTGGTGCTGCATCCGCTTTTTTCTCTTCATTACAACCACTTAATGCTAATGCAGAAAGTACGGCAATGCTTAATACTTTTTTGAAACTCATAATAAAAATACCTCTTAATAGAAAATTGAGTGACCCCCGTTTTAACGGTGATCATATTTTTTGGCTAATTCATCGCCGACTTTTTGTGAAATCATCACAATCGCTACAATAATAATGGTTGCAATCCATTTCACATAAACCATATTACGGTGTTCACCATAGCTAATAGCTAAGTTACCCAAACCACCACCACCAACCGCGCCAGCCATAGCAGAATAGCCGATTAGTGAAACTAAAGTTAACGTCACACCGTTAATTAAAATAGGTAAAGATTCTGGTAAGTAGAATTTCGTAACCACTTGCCAATTTGTTGCCCCCATTGATTTTGCTGCTTCTGTTAAACCAGTTGGCACCTCTAATAGTGCGTTAGCGGTTAAACGCGCAAAAAATGGAATAGCCGAAACACTTAACGGCACGATTGCCGCGGTTGTACCTAACGTTGTGCCAACGAGCAAACGCGTAAATGGTAACAACACAATCAAGAGAATAATAAATGGTACTGAACGACCAATATTGATGATGACATCTAAAACCTGATGCAAACGCGGGTTTTCTAAGATCTCACCTTTTCCAGTTAAAAATGCTAAAAACCCGATAGGCAAACCTACAACAACTGCCATTAAGGTTGCAAAAAAGCCCATATAAACCGTTTCAAGCGTTGAAGAGCCAATCATCTGCCACATTTGAGGTGTGACTTCTTGCATAAAATTATCCCACATAGCCTAACACCTCAACTTTTACTTTATTATCAATTAAATAGAATTTTGCTTGTGCAATATCATCATGATTGCCACTCACTTCAGCAATTACAAAACCAAATTTCACGCCACCAGCATAGTCAATTTGAGACATTAAAATACTAAAATCAATGCCGAACTCTTTCGATGCCATAGAAAGTAACGGTGCATCAACTGAGCGGCCAGTAAATTCAAATTTAATAATTGGCTTACTATTAGCAGTTGATTGCGCTGAAAGCTGCGCAGTATATTCTGCTGGTAGCTCAAAATGGAAAGTCGATTGAATAAATTTTTGTGCCAACTCTGTTTTAGGGTTAGAAAAAATTTCACTCACAGAACCTGTTTCAATCAACTGACCTTTATCGATCACCGCCACACGATCACAAATGCGTTTTACCACTTCCATTTCATGCGTAATCAGTAAAATAGTGAGACCTAACCGTTTATTGATGTCTTTTAATAATTGTAAAATAGATTGCGTTGTTGCAGGATCTAATGCACTTGTAGCTTCATCGCACAATAACACTTGCGGATCACTTGCTAGCGCACGGGCAATTGCCACACGCTGTTTTTGACCACCTGAAAGGTTACTTGGATAAACATCTTTACGTTCAGTTAACCCCACTAGCTCAAGCAACGCATTAACCTTTTTCTCAATTTGCGCTTTAGGCGTATGATTTAAATGTAATGGCAACGCAACATTTTCAAATACGGTTTTAGAAGCCAGTAGATTAAAATGTTGGAAAACCATCGCAATATTACGGCGAGCTTGAATTAACTCACTTTCTGAAAGTTTGGTTAAATCTTTACCATCAACAATGACTTCACCAATAGTTGGACGTTCTAATAAGTTCACGCAACGAATCAGCGTACTTTTTCCTGCACCACTGGCACCAATTACGCCATAAATCGTACCCTTAGGCACTTCTAAGTTAACATTATCCAAGGCGGTAATAATTTTCCCTTTTACCTCGAACTGTTTGCTGATGTTTTTCAGCTGAATCATAAATCTGCCCATCTTTTAATTGAATTTTCTGTATTTTAGACGTCTAGAATGCTATGTCAATTAAGCAGCACACTTTTTTTATAACAAAAAAGCATAATTGTATAAAAACATTAAAAATTTCAGTATTTAAACATTAAAAATTCCTTTCTATTAAAAATCACAATAAAAAAAACCCAGCCGAAGCTGGGTTTTTCATTCTAGTTTAGCAAGACGCTAAATTACCATTGGTAACCTACGCCTACAGAGCCACCGACGTCACCTTGGGTGTTCGCGTTACCTTGTAGTTTAAGGATAACTTTACCGTTATCGCTTGAACGTGAGTAACCCACCGCAAGTGCGCTTTCACCTTTGAAGGTACCTGCAGAAGCTGCAACCATTGATTTACCTGGGATGTAAACCTGTGGTAAGCCTGCTGCTGCGTTAGCACCTGCGATACCGCCACGTGCTTCTTTTTGTACCTTGTTGATACGATTGTTCACGTTAGTGATGTTGTTACGTAATTGTGACACATTCACTGCATCGGTATCTTTCTCACCCGCTTTCACGTTGTGAATTTGGTTACCGCCCATATCAACTGTTGAGTTTGGACCAACTTTTAAGTTACCACCTTCGTTAACTGTTAAGTTATTAGTGGTTACGCTGTTGTGGTTCACATCCTCAGTTGTAGATACAAGGATTTCAGTGCCATTTTGCTCAATTGCGATGTTTTTACCTGCCGCATAAGTGACTGATTTACCACTTGTTACGCGAGCAGTTGAATTACCGCCTTTATTTGCAACTTGGTTACCTTTATCCACAGTTGATACGTTAAAGTTAGTTGCACCGTTAGATACTAATTTACCTTGGTTGTTCACGGTAATTGTATCGTTATCGATATCAACAGTTACTTTATAGTTGGTTGTACCATTTGCGTTAGTAGTTGGAGTTACTGTAATACCTTTATTTGGCTCAGTCGTTACACTTGCTTGTGTATTATTTGCACTTACAGTGTAAACGCCTTTAGCATCTTTATTAACAGTAACATTATCACCAGCTTTAACATCTGTAACATTTGCAGCTACTTTATTATTGCTATCGATATATAAACCGTCACCAACGTTCACATTGTAACTTACAGAATTTTTACCATTTTCTGCTTTAGTTACATTAGAGCTTGTACCCTTACCATTTACGAATTGTACGGTGTTACTTGCTGTTACATTGTGTTGAACATTGCCATCGTTATCTGCAACTTTCCAGTAAGCTGAGTTGATTGCATTAGCTACATCTTTCGCTGTAACTAAACCGTTTCCAGCTGGAACAGTAATATCACCATTCGTAGTTACATTAGATAACTCAGTAGTGTTTACATCTACTTTGTAAACTTTACCATCTGCATTATCTGATACTAAGGTTACATTGCTTTGGTGACCAGAAATCACTTTAGTAGTGTTAGCTTTTAATTGGCTAATATTCACTGCATCAGTTGGTTTTGTACCGTTCGCTACGTTATGAACTTGGTTACCGCCCATATCGATGTTACCACCATTTTCAACAGTGATGTTCTTCGTAGTCACGTTATTTGCTGTTACATTTTCAGCTGTTACGTCACCCGCAGTCACATTTGTTGCAACAATATTATTTGCTGTCACATTGTTGTGAGTTACATCCGCAGTTGTTGAAATAATGAAAGTTGGGTTACCAGCTGTATCAACAGTTTGGTTAACTGCTACATTTTTACCTGAAGTAATCGTTACAGTTGAACCCGGTTTCACTTGTGATTGTACGCTACCCGCAGCTGTATCTGTTACAACTTTGTCAACATGGTTGCCAGTAGTAATGTTAAATGAAGCATTGTTAATCGCATTCACAACAGTGGTTGCGTTCACTAAGCTATCACCATTACCGTTAGGATCAACACTTACAGTACCATTATTGTTCACTGTAGTTGTAATACCAGTTGTATTAGCTGACACAACGAAACGATCACGACCATCTTTACTTGCGTTAGCTTTCACTTCAACTTTAGTTGTATTCACGTTACCAGAAATCACATCAACATGTTTTTCTGGACCTGTAGCACCTGTTGCACCAGTATCACCTTTAGGACCAGTTGCACCAGTAGCGCCTGTTGCACCAGTAGCGCCTGTTGCGCCTGTAGCACCTGTTGCGCCAGTAGCACCTGTTGCACCAGTAGCACCTGTAGCACCTGCGCCTGTTGCACCAGTATCACCTTTAGGACCAGTTGCACCAGTAGCGCCTGTTGCACCAGTATCACCTTTCGCACCAGCTGCACCAGTGTCACCTTTCGCACCAGTTGCACCGTCTTTAACAACA